>CAVZIQ010000007.1:0-103055 GCA_963775515.1 uncultured Alphaproteobacteria bacterium
TTGAATTTTGAGCTTTTGGCTTTGCGTGCGGAGTGCCGCAAGGGCGTTATCGCGGCCGCCTAAATCGCGATTGGCTAAAAACTGGCCGTAGAGGTGGCCGCCAACCAGGATGCACAGGATGGTGAAAATGCACACGGCGATGACGACGAATCGGGTGTCGCCCAGCACAGACCAGCGCCGCCGAGACCAATTCAAACGATCCGCATTCGTCCCGTCGCTCACGTGGTGGCCCTCATATGGCAGTCCTCATCACGGTTTCGGCTTTGCCGCCGTTTCCGAATTCGTGCCGGGCGGCAACAAGACGCCTGAGATTCGCGAAAGGATGGCTTGGACGTCGGGCAAACTGAGTGGACTTTCGACGCCTCCTGCCCTTCGCGGTTCGCGGGCGTCGGCGATGTCGCAGCGGCCGCGGTCTTCGCGGATGCCGGCGGCGTCGCCTCACCGGACGCGCCGGCGGGCGGTTTGGTTCCGCTCGAACCGCCGGGCGGCGGCGTTGTTCCAGGCACCGCCGGGGATCCGCCGGACGTCGGAGCCGTTCCGCTCGGGCCGGCCTGCGGCATTGCGACCGGCGCGGCCGGCGCGGCCGGCGTATCGTTGCCGAGAATGATCGGCAGCCCGTCCTTGCCCGAGCCGATGATAACCACCTTGGCGTTCGGCGACTGTGCCAATTGCAGCGTCGCCTCGATGCCGCGCCAACGCAGATACAAATCCGAAATCCCCTGGCTCACCGTCTTCTGAAACGCGGCGATGCCGTCGGCCTCGATCTGCTTGCGCTTCGATTCCTCGGCTTCACGCTGCACCCGGAATTTGTATTCCTGGATCATGTAGTACTGCTCGGTCTGGCGATTGATCGCCGCCACGATATCCGGCGGCAATTCGATCGAGAGCACGAGCGTATCGAGGATCTGGATCGCGTCCTGCAGGAAGCCGTTGTAGTGCTTGGGGTCCGGCTGCTCCATCGCCTCCGGCTGCACCAGCGTGTTGAGGTTGGCGGCAAGGCTCTTTTGCGCGTCTTCGCGGATTTGCTTTTGGATGGTGTCGCGCGAAGTGTAGACCTGCTCGGCCGTGTATTGCGAGATGACCTGCCGCGCCTGGCTGCCGATCTCGGGCGCGATGACCGAATTCAGATAATCCGGCCCGATGAATTTGTGCAGCACGGCGACTGAATTATGCAGCAATTGATAGCGCACGCTGATCTGCGCGCCCACGCTAACGCCGTCCTTGGAAATGGCGTTGTAGGTCTGGGTGCTGGATTGCAGCCGCAAATCGTAGAGGTACAGCTTGTCCCAAGGCCAGACGACATGAAGGCCTTCGTCCCTCAATTCGCGTGGATCGAGCACGGTGCCGCGACCGACCCAGCACCAGCAGTAGATATCGATGCCGTTGAAGCGCTTCCACAGAACGCCAACTCTGCCGCTCGGAACGGTGATCACCACATAGGGCCACAGCACGACGACGACGAGCAGCGTCATCATCAGGAGGACGGAAAGGCCGGGCAGATGGCGCGTGATAAGACGCCACCCTCCCCGCCGCCGCCGCGGTGGCAGGTCATCAAGCAACTCTGGATAACTCGCCATCCCGTTCTCTCCAGCTGACCCTATCATCAGCCCATTGTATGCTCTTCGACAATACGGCCCTCGTCCATCCGGATCCTGCGCGCGGGCAGGTGCAGCTCATCGAGATAGCGGTCGTCGTGGGTGATGACCACGCAGGTCGCGCCCGCTTGCATCAGTTCGGGCAGCAGTTCGTCATAGAACTTGCGGCGAAATTCCGGGTCCTGCTCGGCCGTCCACTCGTCGAGAATCATGATCGGGCGTTTCTCGAGCATGCTGACGATGAGGGCTAAGCGCCGGCGCTGGCCGCCCGACAGATCGAGCGTGCGAAACTCGCCGTTGACGAGCGAAGTCTTGCCGGTCAAGCGGAACTTCGCCAGCAGCCGGTCGATCTCGGCGGGATCGGCGTCGGCGACCCCATATAGCCGCTGGAACAGATGATAATCGAAGAAGATCGCCGACATCAGTCCGCGATACTCGTCGCGCGAAGCGTTGTTGACCGGCCTGCCGTCGAGCGTGAAGTCGCCGGAATCCGGCGGATAGAGCCCGGACAGCACCCGCAAAAACGTCGACTTGCCCGATCCGTTGCCGCCGGTGATGAAAATCAGTTCGCCGGAGCGCAAGCTGAAGTCGATGGGACCGATCCTGAATGCGGTGTCGGAGAATTTGTCGACGTAGCGGAACACCATGTTATGCATGTCGATACGCTCGAAACGCTTCGGCGCGACGAGCACGAGCGGCTTGCCCGGGATGAGGGTGGCCGCCAGCGCGGCCTCCAGGCGGGCGATCCGGTCGGCCGCAGCGTTGGCGTTGAGCAGGATCGGGATCGACTGCACCAGGCCGAAACAGGCGCCGACGACGAACAGCAGCGCGGTCGTGGTCTTGGCGATCGACGAGCCGCCGAGCGTATCGCTCAAGTTCGGTGCAACGAACACGACGGCGCCGAGCAGGACATACATCGAGATCTGCGACGTCACGATCATCTTGAAGGTTTCGGCCTGGGTGCGGATTTTGATGTTGGCCGCTGTCTTCGAGACTTCCAGCGCATCGTCGAATAGATCGTTGCTGCGCGCGGCGTTGAGCCTTACCTCCTTGAAGCCGTCGAGGAAGTCGATCAGCCGGTCGAACAGCCGGCGCTCCCACGCCGCCAACTCGCCTTTCTGCGCGCTGAGGCGCTTATTCTTGTGGTGGAAAATGAAGCCCGCGCCGGTGACGATGACGAAGGTCAGCGCGAAGGCGACGAGCGACAGATAGGCGACGTAAAGTCCGACGAAAAAGATCAGCACCGCGCCCTGCACGGTGAAGCAGAGCATGTTGCTCGCCTGGGTGAGCACCGCGGTATCGCTGGTGACCGAGGCTACGATGCGCGAGCGGCCGATCCGTTCCAGTTCCAGAAGCTCCGAATGCCTGATCATGTCCATCAGCCGAACGCGGAGTTTGTGGATGATCGCCTCGATCTCGGCGGTGGCGGTGATGGTCACAAATTGCTGCGACTTCATGAAAAGAAAAAGCGCGACCAGGAAAAGCGAGGCGCCCCACAGCCCGGGTTTTTGGCCGTTGCCGGCGTCCTGCACGCCGGCATTGATTGAGGCGAGGATGCAAGCGTTGCTGACGCCGCCGACGCCGGACATGAAGACCAGCTTCGGCAGCGAGCCGTGCATTTCGCGGCGAACGAGCTGGATAAAGGACATTAGCGCGCAGTCGTCCGTCTATATTCAACACGCGCCGCCGACGGCTTCGAGACGGATGCGCTTGCCGAGAGTTACTCTACGTTGCGGCGACGCCACTCAACTCGCCGCGATGGGCCGGTGATGAACAGCACCGGCAACAGCACCAACGGAGTAATGAGAAGCGCAAGGAAGAACGTCCCCCAAAACCCCATGCGACGGTGGGTGCCGGCGAATCCCGTAAGCAGGCACACGGTGATGTAGGCGAGAATGGCTGCAGCCATGGGATTCCGATCCGGCCTCCGACGCGTCGCTCGATGATCGTCACGTTTTAAGTCGAACAACTCTTCATCGTTGGCAGAGGCCCGTGCGACTTAGGAGCTTGTCGTCGCTGCCCCGGTGGTATCGCTGCCCTTGGATCGTCGCGATTCCCACATTTCCTTCTGGGCCTTGACGAATTCGCGATAGTCCGGGGGATTGAAGTCGAGTAGCGTGCCGCCGGATTCGAAGTGCTGAATGAACGCCTTGCCGATGGCGAAGGTGGCGCCGGCGGAGAGTACCGGCATGACGAAGCCGGCCGCGAGTATGTTGACGACCGGCACGGCTTTCATGGCGCTCGCTGCACCCATGCCGCTGGTCACCGGGATCATGGTTCCGGCCAGCGCCGCGATCAGCGCTTTGCCCCGGTTCTCGGAAAACTCCACGTCGTAGATTTGCGACACCCGCCGCAGCATCTGGACCTGCAGGGCGCCGACCGCCAGCACGTCGACTACCGGTAGCGGGATAAGCCCGGCAACCCCGGACCAGATCGCGAAACGATCGACCAGTTTGGACGCTACTTCACCCCGCGGTTCGGTCGAGGTCGTCGCTATGGCTTCGTCCTGTTCAGGGCTCACGGAAGCACTCGATTTCTGCGCCATGGCGTATCCTTTCTCGACATCCCCGGGTCTGGCTCGTTTCGTCTGGCTCGATAGGCGATCGAACCGGTTTGGACTTATTCGTTGGCTCAATCGTGCGAGCTATAAAAGGCTATCATGACAGGTAGGTGGTGCCAAGCGCCCGCAATCTTGCTCGAGCATGGCGCTGCAATTCGTTCACTAGAATGTCAATGCATTTGGCTCCATCAATTCGGACGCTGAGTTTATCCGCCAAACTTTTTCCCCGGCCGATCCATTGTTTGCTCTGTCGACATCATTTTAGGCGAACGTTCGAAAAAACGCTGGGCCAGACGGAAACGGCGTATTCAAGAAAGAATGGCGCGCCCGAAGAGATTCGAACTCCTGACCCCCAAATTCGTAGTCTGGTGCTCTATCCAGCTGAGCTACGGGCGCGGCGCGTCGTAGCTATAGGCTTCGACGCTTTATGGCAAGATTTGTCCCTTCCCTCACCGACCCGTTTGGGGGGCGCGCTGGGCCGGGCGATTAACCTTGCGCGCGGGCGCCGCGGTGGGCGGCAAGCTCGACGGCGCGGTCGGGAATGGTCAGCCGCAGCGTGGCGCCGATGGTGCCCTCGACCAGGCGGATGTCGCCGCCATGGGCGCGCACCAGTTCGGCGGCGATCGCAAGGCCAAGGCCGGTGCCGCCGGTGCGGGTCGAACCCTGGAACGCCTCGAACAAATGCTCGCGCGCTTTCTCGGAAAATCCTGGGCCGGTGTCGGACACCTCGATCACCACCACGGCGCCCTCGCGGCGGCCGGTGATGCGGATCTGGTCGCGGCCGGGATCGCGCGTTTCGCGGCTCTCCATGGCGCCGACGGCGTTGCGCGACAGATTGAGCAAAATGCGGAACAGCTGATCGTAGTCGGCCTCCACCACGAGCCCGCGCTCGACCGCGCTGATCCAGCGGATCGGCGCGTCGGGACCGAGACCGAGCGTTTCGTGGACCTCCTCGACGAGAGGTTCGAGAAGAATTTGCCGGCGGTCCGGCGGCGGCTCCTGCACGCGGCCGTAAGACAGCGTCGACTGGCAGAAGGCGATGGCGCGTTCGAGCGCATGCATCAGCTTCGGCGCGAAACGCTGCACGCCGGGGTCGGGGATTTTAGCGAGCCGGTCGGAGAACAGCTGCGCCGAAGCGAGCAGGTTGCGCAGGTCGTGATTGATCTTGGACACCGCGAGCCCGAGACTGGCAAGCCGGCTTTTCTGATGCAGCATCGAGGCGAGCTCGGTCTGCATGGCGGCGAGTTCGCGTTCGGCGGTGCCGATCTCGTCGTTACGCCCCGACGGCGCGATGACGCGATCGGTATTTTCCGGATCGGCGCTGAACGCGATCATGTTCGCGGTGACGCGCCGCATCGGCCGCACGAACATGTAATGCAGCGCCAGATAAACCAGCGTCGCGGTGATACCGGAGATGACGAGCGACAGAAATAGAATATCGGCCGAATAGCGCAGCATCGCCTTGCGCAGCGGCTGCTCGTCCATGACCAGATCGATATATTCGCCGCCCATCGGCGCCGGACCGACCACGCGCATCACGTCTTTCTTGCTGTTGAGCATCGTGGTGAACGCATCGACGATGGCGTCGAACACATAGACCGTGCGCATGTCGTAGGTGGCGGCGACCGTCGGCGGCATGTCGTCGACCGCCAGCATGCGGCGGCTGTTGCCCATCTTCATGGCGACGGCGCGGGCGCCGATGCTGTCGAGAATCTTCTTGGCGAGCGCGTCCGACACCTCACCGTTTGGCGCGGCGTCGAGCACGAGCGCCGCGGTATAGGCGGTGGCCAGGCGGTCCTTCAGCCAGACGACGCGGAAATTGGCGACCGACGGCACATAGATCAGCACTTCCGCGATCATCACGAACAGGGTCGTGAGAACGAGGAGCTTTCCAGAAAGGCCGAAGCGCGGCGTCCGGACCGGTTCCGGCCGCGCTGCTGTTTCATCGGTCATGGTCGAGCCTGCTGCAGGGGCTAACGCGGATCAGCCAAAACGACGCAGCCACCCTATGATGCGACGCACCACGGGGCTCGTCAAACCTCTGGTAAAATAGGTCATCGCGGCGCGTTTGCCCACCTCGGCATAGGTTGGATACGGCACGATAACACCGGCAAAGGCGTCAATATTCAGTTTCTGGTTTATGGCGAGTGCCCAGGCGGCGATGTTTTCGGCGGCGGCCGCCCCGACGATGGTCGCGCCGAGAATATCTCCCTTGCGATCGGTGACGATCTTGATGTGGCCGTTGGTCGCCCCGGTCGCCCGCGCGCGGTCGTTCTCGCGATAGGGCGAGCGCAAAACGCGAATGACGCCGGCCTGCGCGCGCGCTTCGTCCTCGATCAGGCCGACTTGGGCCAATTCGGGATCGGTATAGGTGACGAACGGAACCGCGTGGCGATCCGCATCGACCGGCGTACGGAACAGCGCATTGCGGACCACGAGCCCGGCGTGATGGTTGGCGAGATGGCTGAGATTGGGCGCGCCCGTCACGTCGCCGATGGCATAAACGTACTTGTTGGTGGTGCGCAGCCCGGCGTCGACGACGATGCCGTTTAACTCATAGCGGATGCCGGCGGCGTCGAGATCGAGATTTTCCACATTGGGACGGCGTCCGGCCGCGATCAGAAGATGGCTGCCTTCGACGGTCTCTTCACCGGCGTCGCCGCCGATATCGACCTGGACGCGCGCCAGCACGCGGCGCACCTGCTTAAGCTCCACGCCGGTGCGCAGCGCGATGCCCTCGCGGGCGAGCGCGTCGAGCACGGCGCTTGCGCATTCCGGATCGGTGTCGGCAAGTGGCGCCGCGGCGTCGAGCACCGTGACTTCGGCGCCGAGCCGGCGAAACGCCTGCGCCAGTTCGAGGCCGATGGAATTCGCGCCGATGACAATGAGATGGCGCGGGCAGTCGGCGAGATCGAACACCGTCTCGTTGGTCAGGTGCGGCGTGTCGGCTAATCCGGGGATCTCCGGCAGCGCCGGCGAGGAGCCGGTGGCGATGACGAAGCGCCGCGCTTTGACGTCGTAACCGTTGACCGCGACGGTTTGGGCGTCGGTGAAGCGGCCTTCGCCTTCGAGCACACGCACGCCGAGACCGTTGAAACGTTCGCGTGAAATCCTGCAGCGCGACCTCGGCGATGACATCATGCACGTGGGCGCGCGCCGCGGCGAAATCGGCGCCGGAGCGCGTGCTTTTGAGGCCGAAGCGCGCGCCGTTGCGGGACGTACCTTGCCGCGAGATTTGGACGCGCTCGGCCGCCGCCAGCAGCGCCTTCGACGGCAGCGCGCCGCTATTGAGGGTCTCGCCGCCCATCTTGGCTTTTTCGATCAGCACCACATTGACGCCGAAGGCTGCCGCCGCGGCGGCCGCCGCAAGGCCGCCCGCGCCGGCGCCGATGACGCAGATGTCCGGTCTGATCTGTTGCCGCTGTTCCACTGCCATTGTGCCGTTTCGGCCCGCCGCAGGTTCGAGACGAGGAGTCTAAGATCTGTCACAGCTATTCTCCAGTACGCGGCGCATGGCAATGCGGCCGGCCGAGACGTGGCGATAAGGCCCGAAAATGCTGAAAAATCGCCGGCAAACCGCGCGGAAGTCACGTTGACGAGCCGGGAGGGCTTGCGTATAAGCCGCGCCAATCGCGCCGCTTTCGAGCGGTCGGAGCGTGATCCGGAAAAGTGGCAGCCGGTTTTCCGAAAAGATCGTGCCCCATCAAGACGCTAAAGCGGAGATTTCCCGGTGAAACGGACCTATCAGCCGAGCAAATTGGTGCGCAAGCGCCGCCACGGCTTTCGTACCCGCATGGCGACCAAGGGCGGCCGCAGGGTTCTGGCCCTGCGGCGCGCACAGGGGCGCAAGAAGCTGAGCGCGTAAGGCTTGCGCGGGGGCGCGACTCTTCGTTCCGCGGATCGATTACGCAGTCCGGCGCCGATCGCAGCCCAAACCGCCACCAAAGTCGCAACCATGCAGCATCCATGGAACGGTTGAAACGCCGGACGGACTTTCGGGCTGCTGCACAAGCCGCAAGGGCGCCCGCCGGCGCCTTCGTCCTGCAGGCGCGGCAACGCGCCGAAGACAACCGAATAGACGGTCAAGCAGGTGGGCCGGTCCGGGTCGGGTTTACCGTGTCGCGCCAGGTCGGCAATGCCGTGGAGCGCAACCGGGTGCGGCGGCGCTTGCGGGAAATGGTGCGGCTTGCCCCCGCCTCCGCGCTTCGCGCCGGCCACGATTACGTGCTGATCGGGCGCCGGGCGGCGCTGCAAGCGCCGTTTCCCGACATGGTCCGGCAGTTCGATGCGGCGTTACGCCGAATTCATACGGCGGCGCGAAGCGGGCAAAGAAACGGCCCAGGAAGCGGACAAGGAAGCGGACAAGGAAGCGGACAAGAGACAACTGGTGGCGGCAAGAACCCGCCCCCACATAAAGCGGGTTCGTCCCAACAGCGTCATGAACGGCGTGGCGCCCAGTCCCTCAAGCACAAGCCCCGCGAAGAGCACCGCCTGCAGGACATGCATAAAGACCCGCACAAAGACCCGCGTAACGACATCCACAAGGGCACGTAATGGGCGACTATAAGAACACCATCCTTGCCATCGTGCTGTCGCTGGTCGTCGTCATCGGCTGGCAATATTTCGTCGGCTATCCGCAGATGCAGCGGCAGCAAGAACAGGCGCAGCTCAAGAAGCAGGAAGAGACACAAGTCCAGCCCGGCGCCGCCCAGCCCGGCGCCGCCCAGCCGAGCGCAGCCGAAGCGAGCGCCCCGCCGGTGCCGAACGCGCCGTCGGCCGAGCCGCCGGCCGCCAACCGTGAAGCGGTCATCGCGTCCACCCCGCACGTCGCCATCGACACGCCGCGGCTGCATGGCAGCATCGATCTCAAAGGCGGCCGCATCGATAACCTGTCGCTCCAGCAATACCGCGAAGAGGTCGATCCCAACTCGCCGCCGATCGTGTTGTTCGCGCCGTCGGGCGCGCCGGACGCCTATTACGCCGAATTCGGCTGGGTGCCGGCCGCCGGCACGACGGCCGCCATACCCGGCCCCGATACGGTGTGGAAGCGGGACGGCTCGGGCGCGCTCGGCGTCGATCATCCGGTGACGCTGTCCTACGACAACGGCCAGGGCCTGATCTTCACCCGCACCATCGCGGTCGACGACCATTATCTCTTCACCATCAGGGACCAGGTGGCGAACAAAGGCAGCGCGCCGGTCACGCTGTTTCCCTATGCGCTGATCTCGCGCCACGGCACCCCGCCGGTGCTCGGCTATTACATCCTGCACGAGGGCCCGATCGGCATGATGGGCTCGGACGGCGAGAAGGAAGAGACCTACAAGAAGATCGCCGACCTCAAGAGCGAAAGCTGGGACGTCACCGATGCCTGGCTCGGCTTTACCGACAAATACTGGGCCGCGGTGCTCCTGCCCAACGCCGACGCCAAGGTGAAGACCCGCTTCTCGGCAAGCGACGTCAACGGCAAGGAAATCTACCAGACCGATTATCTCGGCCAGGCGCAGACCGTGGCGCCCGGCGCGACCGGCGCAGCCGACGCGCGGCTGTTCGCCGGCGCCAAGGAAGTCTCCGTCGTCGGCATCAATTTTCCGCTCGGCCCGGGCGGCTACAACCAGTCGCTCCACCTCAATCATTTCGATCTGTTGATCGACTGGGGCTGGTTCTACTTCATCACCAAGCCGATGTTCCTCGCCATCGACTATTTCTTCCATCTGGTCGGCAATTTCGGCATCGCCATCCTGATCGTCACGGTGTGCGTCAAGCTGCTGTTCTTCCCGCTCGCCAACAAATCTTACGCCTCGATGGCGAAGATGAAGGCGGTGCAGCCGCAGATGGCGATGATCAAGGAGCGCTTCGCCAACGACAAGATGAAGCAGCAGCAGGAGATGATGGAGCTCTACAAGAAGGAGCAGATCAATCCCATTGCCGGCTGCCTGCCGATCGCGATCCAGATCCCGGTCTTCTTCTCGCTCTACAAGGTTCTCTTCATCACCATCGAAATGCGCCACGCGCCGTTCTACGGCTGGATCCACGATCTCTCGGCGCCGGACCCCACCAATATTTTCACGTTGGGCGGCTTGATTCCGTTCGATCCGACCATCATTCCGCTGATCGGCGGCTTCCTGCATCTGGGCTTCTGGCCGGCGATCATGGGCGTGACCATGTGGGTGCAGATGAAGCTCAACCCGGCGCCGCCCGATCCGACCCAGCAGATGATCTTCAACTGGATGCCGCTGATCTTCACCTTCATGCTGGCGAAATTCCCGGCCGGCCTCGTCATCTACTGGGCCTGGAACAATTCGCTGTCGGTGACGCAGCAAAGCATCATCATGCACAAGCACGGCGCCAAGATTTCAGCTCTGGGACAATCTCAAGGCGACCTTCGTCAAGCCGAAGCCGAAGGCCAAACAGCCGGCGGAGTAGGTTGCGCAGGTTGGGTTGAACGAAGCGAAACCCACCGCACAGCGTCACCGTAGCAACGGCGGATTTCGTCCCCGAAATTATTCTTCGTACACCAAGCTTAGTCGGCCTCCAGAAATCGTCTTCGCGGCGGCGCCTCTAGCTCCGGAATCGTCAAACCGGTTACGAACGACAGCCGCATGCACCGAAGCTCCCAGGATTGATTGCTTATCCACCCGGGATTTGCGGTGAAGATGAACGTCACTGAAACAACGACAGTGCTTGACAATCGTCCCCATTTTCGCTACATGGTGACGAATCAAATCTCGCCCCAAGGGACGCCGTCCGGGTGATGCCGGGCGGCAGGGGCGAGTGCGGTGCCCGCGGGCCAAGCCTCATCAGCTCGGCTCCCGGGCGGTCCGGGCATCATGTCTGCCGGCATTACGACCGGCGTGCGAGGTGCGTCGCTGGAAGTGGTCAGGCCGTCGGCGGAGTGACCCCCGCCGCTTGGACGGTTTGCCCACGAAACCTGGCCCGGGCCGCACCAAGGGACTACACACCCCTTGGCAAGAGCCGTGGTGGAACGCAGGCGAGCGCGCCCGAGAGCGGAAAGGGCGGCGCAAGCCGCCTTATCCGTGGCGCGACCGCACCCGTTCGGTGCGGGACTGACGACAGTGCGTTTGCCGGCGTTCCGCTTCCCTTTATTTTCGTCCTTGCGAGTGAAGCGAAGCAATCCAGTCCGGCCGCTAGGTTCTGGATCGCTTCGTCGCGGAGCCCGTCATCGGGCCGGACCCGTTGGCTCCTCGTAATGACGAGCAAATACGTTCGCTGTTTGACAAACTCGCGCGATTTTCGCGCCGCGAGAACGGGATCGCTATTCACCTCTGTCCGCACGCGGGGGGGAGAAGAAGCGCGCATAAAAAAACGGGAGGCCGCGGCCTCCCGTCGTTTGGTCCCCAAAATGGAGTGGCTGAAATTTCAGCTCCGCCCGACGACGTCGAGCGAGACCTGGGCGAGGCCGGAAAAGCCGAGCGCCTGGGCCGCCGCCGGCGTCAGGTCGATCACGCGGCCGCTCACGAAAGGCCCGCGATCGTTGATGCGCACCACCACCGAGCGGCCGTTGCGCTCGTTGGTGACCCGCACCATCGTGCCGAACGGCAGCGAACGATGGGCGGCGGTGAGAGCGCCGGTCGACATCCGCTCGCCGTCCGCGGTGCGTCCGCCGGGATAGCCGTAAACAGAAGCAATTCCGCTCTGCGCCGAAGCAGTCATCGGTATCCCGATAACGGCCAAAGCAAAAGCCGAGGCAAAGAAAGTCTTCTTGAGGCTATTACAAGCCATGTCCATCCTATTCGATTGTTGATGGGAAGGGTGATTTCGGCGCGCTGATCGCGTGCCGCCCGCGCTATGACCGGTGAAATGTGGTCATTGTGCGTCGCACCACGGCCGGTTTGACTTGACGCCGGAACACGAAATCTTTGTGGCGCCAATGGGCATTCCGGAACAATTGATTAAATACTTACGTAAAAAGGACAATTCCCCGTCACCACGACTCCCAGGGCCGGTCAATTGGGGCAAAGCCATGCGTCTCGCGCATCGTGCGGTCGCCCGGACGCAGGGCGACGCGCGCCTGCGACAACAAGCTCGGGCCGGAGTGATTCGGCCTGGATTTAAGTCAAACGATTCGCTTGGTCGCGAAGCATGCAGCCCGCTTTACGCCGCCGCAGTCGGAAACGCGTAATCCTGGAATTGGACGCGCAGAACGGTCTTTTGGATCTTGCCGGTCGCGGTGTGCGGAATCTCGCTGACGAACGCGACGTCGTCCGGCATCCACCACTTGGCGACCTTGCCGTCGAGAAACGCCAGCAGTTCGTCCTTGCTCGCGCTCTGGCCCTCCTTGAGGACGATGACGAGCAAGGGCCGCTCGTCCCATTTCGGATGGCGCACGCCGATCACCGCGGCTTCGGCGACTTTGGGATGGCCGACCGCGAGGTTTTCCAGCTCGATCGACGAAATCCATTCGCCGCCCGACTTGATCACGTCCTTGGAGCGATCGGTGATGTTGAGATAGCCGTAGCGGTCGATGGTGCCGACGTCGCCGGTGTCGAAAAATCCTTCCGAGTCGAGAATTGGGCTGTCGTCCTTGAAATAGGCTTTCGCCACCGCCGGTCCGCGCACTTTCAAGCGGCCGAAAGTCTTGCCGTCCCACGGCATGCGTTTGCCGGCATCGTCGGTGATCTTCATCTCGACGCCGAACGGCGCATGGCCTTGCTTCTGCTGCACGTCGAGCAGCGCTTCGCCTTTGAGCCCGGCATATCCGGGTTTCAGCGAGCAAGTGGTGCCGAGCGGCGACATTTCGGTCATGCCCCAGGCATGCGTGACTTCGACGCCGTAGACGTCCTGGAACGTCGAGATCATGGCGCGCGGACAGGCCGAGCCGCCGACCACGACGCGGCGCAGATAGGGCAATTTTCCGCCGGTCTTTTCCAGATGCGCCAGCAGCGCGAGCCACACCGTCGGCACGCCGGCGGTGCAGGTGACTTTGCAGTCGGTGAGCAATTCGTAGATCGAAGCGCCGTCGAGCTTCTGCCCCGGCAGCACCATCGCGGCGCCGGACATCGGCCCGGCGAAGCCGAGCGCCCAGCCGTTGGCGTGAAACAGCGGCACCACCGGCAGCGCGACGTCGTTTCCGCTAAGCCCGATCATGTCCGGGCGCAGCGCCGCCATGGCGTGCAGCACATTGGAGCGATGCGAATAAACGACGCCTTTCGGATTGCCGGTCGTGCCCGACGTGTAGCACATGCCGGCGGCGGTATTTTCGTCGAAGCTTTTCCAGGCGAAATCGCCGTCGGCCTCGGCGAGCCAATCCTCATAGGCGACTGCGTTGCGCAGCGATGTCTTTGGCATATGCGCGCCGTCGCAGAACACGATGGTGCGTTCGATGCTGGGAATGCGGTCGGCGATCTTTTCCAGAAGCGGCACGAAAGTGAGGTCGGTCATCATCACGCGATCCTCGGCGTGGTTGACGATCCAGACGATCTGATCGGTGAACAGCCGCGGATTGACCGTGTGATAGATCGCGCCGATGCCGAGAATGCCGTACCAGCTTTCGAGGTGACGCCAGGTGTTCCAGGCCAGCGTCGCGACGCGATCGCCGTTGCGCACCCCGTCGCGTTCGAGCCGCTGCGCGACCCGCAGGCTCCGGGCGCGGATTTCGGCATAATTCGTCGCGTGCATCGGCCCTTCGATCGAGCGCGATATCACCGGCCGCTCGCCATATTCGAGCGCGGCGTGATCGATGACGCGATGGCACAACAGCGGCCAATCCTGCATCAGACCCAGCATGGGGTTCCTCGCGCATTTTTGGGCATGATCTTTTCCGCAAGCTTGCGGAATCATGCCTTTGTTGTTTGGGCATGATCTTGTCCGAAAACCGGCGTCGGGATCATGCCTTGGTTGCTTGGAAGGTTACCTGTCTTGGCCGGACAGGCAAGCTTCTTCCTTGGCCGGTGCGGTGCTTGAATAGGCAAGCCCAGATGGCTTAAACCATCGCAGTTCGAGGCCGCCTCGATCTTCCCGACAAACCGCAACTGCGCCGGAGTAGTCCGCGTGAAATATGGCGTCGTCATTGCCGTGCTGTTGTGCGCGATCCCGATGGCGATGGCGCAAGACGGCACGACGCCGGCACAACGGGACAAGCCGGCACACCGCCCCGTTCATGCCGCGCCGCGGACAACGCGGCTGCCGCAGCCGGTCGTCCTGCCGCAAGAATTCGCGCCGCCGCAGGAGGCCTACGCCTCCTTTCCGGAAAGCGCCGCCGCCGCCGCGGCGCCGGCGCAGCCATCCGCCTGCCAGGTGAGCCTGGCGAAAGTCGCGGACTTCCAGCCGCTGCCGGTTCTCGTCGGCGCCGGCGATTGCGGCGCCGACGATGCGGTGCAGGTGAACGCGATCACCCTGTCCGATCAGAGCAAAGTCACGGTAACGCCGCCCGCGATTTTACGCTGCCCGATGGCGCAAGCGATCGCCGATTGGGTGCGCGAGGATGTTGCGCCGTCGCTGAAAGACCTGCCGCCGCTGCGCGGGCTCGACAATCTCGCGTCCTATGATTGCCGCGGCCGCAATAACGTGCACGCCGCAAAGGTGAGCGAGCACGGCCGCGCCGATGCGCTCGACGTGCACGATTTCAAGCTCGCCGACGGCCGCGAGCTTGGTCTCACCGACATGAACGTCGATAAGGATTGGCGGGACACCATCCGCTCGACCGCCTGCGCGCGGTTTGCGACCGTGCTCGGCCCAGGCTCCGACGGCTATCACGAAGAGCACATCCACCTCGATCTCGAGCCGCGCCGCAACAATTACAAGATTTGCGAATGGGACGTTCGCGAGCCGCCGCCGCCGCCCGTCGAAGCGCAGGCCAAGGAACCCGACACAGCGGCGGCCGAAGGCGTGCCGCTGCAGGGGCTCGACGTGCCGGCGATCCCGCCCGACGAGGTGCCGTTGCCGCGGCCGCGGCCTTTTGCGGCAAATGCGGCGCAAAACAGAGCGTTGAAATAGTCGCGACGCGACCACATAAAGGAGCGAAGGATCCAAAATGTCTCCGCTCAGCAACCTTGCCGCCCGCGACGTCGAAACGCTGGTGCATCCCTATATCAATCTCGCGCGCTTTCGCGAGACCGGTCCGCTCGTTATCGAGCGCGGCCAGGGCGTCTATGTCTACGACACCGAAGGTAAACCGTATCTCGAGGGCATGGCCGGGCTGTGGTGCACCGCGCTCGGCTACGGCAACGAAGAACTGGTCGAAGCCGCCGCCACGCAGATGCGCAAGCTTTCCTTCGCCCATCTGTTCACCGGGAAGAGCCACGATCCGGCAATCGAGCTTGGCGAGAAATTGAAGGAGATCGCGCCGGTGCCGATCTCGAAAGTGTTCTTCTGCAATTCCGGTTCGGAGGCGAACGACAGCCAGGTCAAGCTTGTCTGGTATCTCAATAATGCGCTCGGCCGGCCGCGGAAAAAGAAGATCGTCAGCCGCATGAAAGCCTATCACGGCGTCACCGTGGCCGCCGCTTCGCTCACCGGGCTTCCCGGCAATCACCGCGATTTCGACGTGCCGCTGCCCGGCTTCCTTCATGCCGGCTGTCCGCATCATTACCGCTTCGCGCAGGACGGCGAGAGCGAAGAAGAATTCGCCACGCGGCTTGCCGCCGAGCTTGATGCGTTGATCGTGCAGGAAGGCCCGGACACCGTCGCCGGTTTCATCGGCGAACCGGTGATGGGCGCCGGCGGCGTGATCGTGCCGCCCAGGACTTATTTCGAAAAGATCATGGCTGTGTGCGCCAGACACGACGTGTTCACGATCAGCGACGAGGTGATTTGCGGCTTCGGCCGCCTCGGCACGACGTTCGGCTGCGAGAAGCTCGGCTTCGCCCCGCAGTCGATCTCGATCGCCAAGGCGTTGTCGTCGGCCTATCTGCCGATCGCCGGCGTCATGATCCCGGAAGACATGTACCAGGCGCTGCTGAGCGAAAGCAGAAAGATCGGCGTGTTCGGCCACGGCTTCACCTACGGCGGCCATCCGGTCTCAGCCGCGGTCGCGCTCAAGGCGATCGAGATCTATCAGCGTGATCGCATTTTCGCCAAAGCCGCCGAGCGGGCGCCGCAATTCCAGGCGCGGCTGGCCGCGCTTGGCGGACACCCGCTGGTCGGCGAAGCGCGCGGTCTCGGCCTGATCGGCGGCGTGGAACTTGTCGCCGACAGAACCAACAAAAGATCCTTCGACCCCCAACATGGCGTCGGCGCACGCGCGGTGCAGTTCGCCGAAGCCGAAGGCCTGATCGTTCGCTCGGTCCTCGGCGACGTTTTGACGCTGTGCCCGCCGCTCGTCATTAGCGAAGAAGAGATCGGCGAATTGTTCGACCGGCTCGGCCGCGCGCTCGACAAAACCCTCGACTGGGTGACGCGCGAACGGCTCGCGCAGTCGTGATCCGAGACGCGCGGCGAGACGCCGCGGCATGAACACTCCGTTCACCAGTCGCGCGCTATGAGGCGGCCGGGACTTGATATGGACATGAGCGCAACGAATGGAACCGAACGGCCCGCGCGCGCGGCGAAGCCGCGCCTGACGCGGCGGCGTTTTCTCGCGGCAAGCGCGGGCGTGATCGGCTTGCCAGCCGCCGCAGCCGCATCGACCATCGCTTATGCCGGCGCCATCGAGCCAATGGGGCTTGTCGTCACGCGCTATGCGCCGACGCCGCCACGCTGGCCCGCGCGCCGCAAACTTTCCATCACGGTGATCGCCGACCTGCATGCCGGCGGTCCCGACATGACGCTGCCGCACGTTAAGCGCGTGGTCGACACGGCGCAGGAACTGCAATCCGACCTCGTCGTGTTGCTTGGCGATTTCAAGGCTTGGTACTGGCATTTCAAGTTCGAGCCTGTTGCCGATCCACTGTGGGCGTCCGAACTGGCGCGGCTTAAGGCCCCGCTCGGAACCTGGGCGATCCTCGGCAATCACGATTGGTGGCACGACCTCGCCGGCGTGCGTGCGGCGCTCGCCGGCGTGCACGTCCCGCTCCTTGAAAACAATGCCGTGCTTCTGGGCGCGGCTGGACAACGCTTTTGGCTGGCCGGACTCGGCGATCAACTCGCCTACCAGCTCGGCCAAGGCCGCTTCCGTGGCGTTGACGATCTGCCAGGCACGCTCGCGCAGATTTCGACCGACGATCCGGTGCTGCTACTGGCGCACGAGCCGGACATTTTTCCAAAGGTGCCGGATCGCGTCGCGCTTACGCTTGCCGGCCACACTCACGGCGGACAGATCCGCGTGCCGCTGCTCTGGGAGCACTACGTGCCGTCACGCTACGGCGCGCGCTACGCCTACGGCCATGTGATCGAGAACGATCGGCATCTGATCGTTTCCGGCGGGCTCGGAACCAGCATCATTCCCGCCCGCCTCGGCGTGCCGCCCGAAATCCTGCACATCACTCTGGGCGCCTAATCCGCCGCCCAAAAAGCAAACGGCGCCGACCGAGGCCGGCGCCGCAATTTATTCCCAGCAGTGAGCGCGGCTTAGTACCACTTCACCGTCGCTGCTTCGTCGGGGACGGAGCTGGAAGCCATTTTCGGACTATCTGGCGCATCACCGTTCTTCGGCGCCAACACCACGACAATGGTGCCTACTTTCACGCGATTATAGAGGTCGATGGCATCCTCGTTGGTCATGCGGATGCACCCCGACGAGATTGCTTGACCAATATATTCGGGCTGATTGGTACCATGGATGCGATACAGCGTGTCCTTGCCGCCGGAATATAGATACATGCCGCGCGAACCCATCGGATTATGTGGTCCGCCTGTGACAAAGGCCGGCAACGGCCCAAGCCGCGCCTGCTCGCCCGAAGTTGGAATCCACGGCGGCCATTCTTCCATGCGGCCGACTTTGGCGATGCCGTTCCAGGCCTGGGCCTCTTCGCCCACCGCGATGCCGTAGCGGATCGCCTTGCCGTTCGGCAGCACGTAATAGAGAAACTTATTGTCGCTATCGATGACGACGGTGCCGGGCGCTTCCTTGCGCGTGTATTCGACGATGTGGCGGCGATAAGGCTCGGGAATATCGGCCTGCGCATAAGGCAGGTTCGACATCAACAGCTTATCGCGAGAGTTCCAGCCAGCCTGGGTCGACGGCTCGAGCGTCTCCTCCATGCAGCCGCCCAGTGTAAGCGCTGCAAGTCCAACGACCACAAATGAAATCACACGTAATGACATCACGCGCCTACTTCTCCGTCCGCCCTGTGCCGCCCCGGCCAACGAATATCGTAAATCCCAATACCCCAAAGCGCCGCGGCGATGCCAGTCGTTACCGCCCCATGACCACAAGTACGCGGCAAGTGTTGCAGGAATGCCGCAGTGACGTGGATCGCTATGGATAAGTGGCCATTGGCTCGGCACCAATCCCGCGACGCAAGCCTACTATGGCTCCGACAAATTAATCGAGGGTTTACCACAACGAGTGCACGTAATCGCGCGCTTGCGGTCTGAAATGTCACGGCAACGCACGATTTGTCGCCCATTTCCGCCGCACTACGCGCTCAGAATTTGACCATCGCCGACAGCAAAAGGGAATGGGGTTCCAGAATGACGAATGTGACTGCCGAATTGGCCAAGAAACCGACCGCGAAAGCTGCCCAAACGTACGGCGCGCCCAGAATTTCCGAGGAAAATACCAGCGAAAATACCACGCTTGACGGCCGGTATCGGCAGATTGGGATTTCGGCGGTAGCGGCCGCTGTGCGCTACCAGGGCATTGGCAAGAACCCGGCCTATGCCCCTACGCCGATCAAATGGCAGGACCGCGCCGGCGAGGCGGCCGCCTAAGTCGCGACAGGGCCTAAACCGCGACAGCCCTGTGCAAATCCGGCCTCGGCCGGCCAAAGGGGACGCCAGGTCCCCTTTTTATTTGAGAATTGTGCCGTAGCCGTCGCTTATAGGCGCGCGGTTACCCATGGCTCACGATCGCGCGTGAGACAGACCTCGAACGCCGCAAGCGTCGCGACGATAATGCCTATAATGACGTCGACACTCATGGCGTCACTGTTCTGGAAGCTAAGCAGCCAGGGCGATACGATCAGCGCCAGGCCGGCGATCAGAATGAACCATTCCTCCCAGACCGCGAATGCCGCGAGTGCCGCAATCGACAGCACCGCGATAACGATGCCGGCGATCGATGCGGTCTGCCATTGCGCGCCGGAAGACAGATCGAACAGCCAAGGCGAAAAGAAGAGAACGCCGCTGAGGATAAGGTTCACGATGTCGCAAAGGCGCACGCTTGACCAATCGTCCATGCTGCTCTCCGCGGTACAGCGGCATTGCAGCAATTGGCGCGCGCCGCAGCTATCCCGACGGTTTGGCAACCGGATGCGGACGCTTTGGTTCCAAACGACAGCAGCGGCATGACATCCGTCAGCCACGCGGACAACTTTTCCGCTGCCGAGATCGAAGCCGGCCGCCTGCTGTTTGCCGGGCAATGGAGCTTTCTCTCGGCCGCAAGCTCGCCCGCCTCGCTGCCGCCGATGACCGGACCCGAAATCGCTTTCGCCGGGCGATCCAATGTCGGCAAGTCGTCGCTCATCAATGCGCTTACCGGTCGCCGGGGGCTGGCGCGCACCTCCAACACGCCCGGCCGTACCCAGGAATTGATATTCTTCGCGGGGCCGAATTCGCTCACGCTGGTCGATATGCCGGGATACGGCTATGCGGCAGCGGCCAAGAGCAAAGTCGCCGCCTGGACTAGTCTCATTGCGAATTACCTGCATGGACGAGCGGCATTGGCACGGGTCTACGTCTTGGTCGATGCGCGCCATGGACTGAAGGCTGTTGACGAGGCGATTCTCGATACGCTCGGGAAGGCCGCCGTCAGCCACGAAATCGTTCTCACCAAGTGCGATCAGATCGGCGCGGAAGAGTTGGCCGAGCGGATTGAGGCGACTCAGTCGGCGATCCGCCACAGGCCTGCGGCATTCCCCGATTTGATCGCGACTTCGACGAAAAGCGGCGCCGGCATCGCGCAATTGCGCGCCGCGATCGCACGGCTTGTTGCGGAGCGCGTCGCCTGAATCACATTGTCGTCAAGCCATCGCACGGCTACTAGTGCGGTGGATTTGAAGTTCCTACAAATCCGCGGCAGCTGCGCCGCGCACGCCGGGAAGACCTGTCCATGAGCCAAAGCGACCCCGTAAGCCCCGAGGTGAAAGCCCGTATCCTGTCGGAAGCCTTGCCCTATATGCAGCGCTACGACGAGGAAATCGTCGTCGTCAAATACGGCGGACATGCCATGGGCGCCGAACATCTGGCGCGCGAATTTGCCCGCGATATCGTGCTTTTGGAGCAAACCGCGATCAATCCGGTCGTTGTGCATGGCGGCGGTCCGCAGATCGAAGCCATGCTCAAGAAAGTCGGCGTGCAATCGCAATATGCGGCCGGGCTGCGCATCACCGACGAAAAGACGCTCGAAATCGTCGAAATGGTGCTCGCCGGATCCATCAATAAGCAGATGGTCGGACACATCAACGCGGCCGGCGGCAAAGCGATCGGATTGTGCGGCAAGGACGGCAATATGGTGATCGCGCGCAAGCTGACGCGCACCGTGGTCGATCCAGATTCCGCGATCGAGCAAGTGGTGGATCTCGGTTATGTCGGCGAGCCGGAGAAGGTCGATACCACCGTGCTCAATCAGATTCTCGGCCGCGAATTGATTCCCGTGCTGGCGCCCGTCGCCGCGGCGGCGAACGGCGGCACTTTCAACGTCAATGCCGACACGTTTGCCGGCGCCATCGCCGGCGCGCTCAAGGCCAAGCGTCTGTTGCTGCTTACCGATGTGCCGGGCGTGCTCGACAAATCGAAACAGCTCATCAAGGAACTGTCGGTCGATGACGCGCGCCGTCTTATCGCCGACGGCACCATCTCGGGCGGCATGATTCCGAAGGTAGAAACCTGCATCGACGCGCTCGATCACGGCGTCGAAGGCGTCGTCATCCTGGACGGCAAGGTGCCGCATGCGGTGCTGCTCGAATTGTTCACCGAACTCGGCTCCGGCACCCTCATTCACAGCTAGCGCCTTGATCTCCCGCAAGATGTTTCCATTGGCGCCCGGCGTCGTCGCGGGCACCGCGCTCGGCGTATCCGACGTGCTGGCGAAGGTCGTATTGGCGACAGGCTGCGACGTTCTCACCATGCTGTCGTTTCGCAGCGTGGTCGGTCTCGCCTTCGTCGCGAGTTGGCTTCGCTTCGGCCGCAAGCCCTCCGCCGATGCGCGGGTCCGCTGGGTCTCGATGGCCATCGGCATTATGTTCGCCGGCCTGATTTTTTGCCTGTTCAAGGCAATCGCCGCGATCGACGTGCCAACGGCGATCCTGTCTTACTTCACCTACCCGCTATTGACCGGACTCACCGCTTCGCTCGCCGGTTTCGAGCCGTTGCGGTGGAAAGGCGTGCTGTGCGCCGTCGCCGCGTTTTGCGGGCTCGCGATCATGATCGGCGCGCACCCGGCGGGGCTCGCTTTCGCCGGCGTCGGCTACGCGCTGGGCGCCGCCTGCTGCCGCACCGCCGTACTTCTGGCGACGCGCGCTTATCTGGTCGGCGCCGACGCGCGACTGACGACGTGGTACTCGATGATTTCGTCGACCGTCGTGTTCATCGCGGCGTCGCTCGGCACGCGGACTTGGCATCCGCCGCAAACCGGCCTCGGCTGGGCGTGCCTCATCGCGCTCAGCTTGGCGACGACGGCTGCCATCCTGTTCGTATTCGTCTCGACCATGCGCATCGGACCGTTCCGCACCGCGCTGATCATGCATCTCGAGCCGCTGACCGCGATGATCCTCAGCGCAATCCTGCTCGGCGAGGCAATTACGCCGATCCAAGGCATCGGCAGCGCGATCATGCTGGCGGCGCTGATCGCATTTCAATTGTGGCGATGACGATGGCGCGCCGTTTCGGGGCGATCGCGAATGGTAACGCGACGCGACTGTTGCCGCGCCTGAGCGCATAATGCGGGCCCTGACGCGCCGGTGGGCGCCCTTCTGGAACCGGACATGAATCCGTCATTTGTTTTTGATTCAAATCACGGCCTTGCGTCACAAACTCGGCCAAGTTTGCGCCGAAGCTTCGTCCGGTATTCACAGAACATCTCGGTATTCAAGCGGTGAGGATGGAGCCATGCGCGGGTTCCACAACAGCTCTTTCGATCCCCAGACGCTCGTCGTTCTGGAAACGGCCTTCGACGAGGCGTGGCTAACGCTCAAAGCGATCGGCAATACGACGGTGAAGCCCGACGAATTGGCGCGCTGTGTGCTGCGGCTCGCCATGGAAGGCGAGCGCGACCCGGTGGCCTTACACGACGGTGCGCTCATTGGCCTCATTCCGGCAGCGTCGTGGCGCGAGGCGGGGTAGCGGGATTCGGCTCACGAATGGGGGGCGAATAGCGCAAAACCGGCGACGAAGGCGCCGGCAAGCGTGCCGGCAAGTAATGCGAGCACATATGGAATGGATTTGCGTATAGTCCTGCGCATCGATTGGTCTCAGCCTGCCGACTGCTCAAATTGATTCGCGATCAACCAAGCCTCATTATCGGAAATCATGGCAACAACGAGTCCTGGAAGACGCCGCGCTCCGTCCGCGATCCGGCCGAACGCGGGTTCAACCATATCGACACCTGGGTGTTCGACCTCGACAACACGCTCTATCCGCATCATCTCAATCTCTGGCAGCAAGTCGACATACGCATCCGCGATTACATCGTAGACTTTCTCAAAATCACCCATGACGAGGCGTTCCGGCTGCAGAAGGACTACTATCGCCGCTACGGCACGACGATGCGCGGCTTGATGGAGGAGCACGGGCTCGAGCCGGACGAGTTTCTTGAAATCGTGCATCAGATCGATCATTCGCCGCTCAAGCCCAATCCCGCGCTGGGCGCGGCCATCGCCAAGCTGCCGGGCCGCAAACTCATACTCACCAACGGCACGCGCCATCATGCCGATGCCGTGCTGCGCCGGCTCGGCATCGAAGAGCACTTCGAAGACGTATTCGATATCAGGGCCGCCGAGCTTGAACCCAAACCACGGCCGCGGGTCTATGAGCGATTCCTCGCCCGTCACCAGGTCGATCCGACGCGTGCCGCGATCTTCGAGGACCTCGCCCGCAATCTCGAAGTGCCGCATGCGCTGGGCATGATTACGGTGCTGGTCGTGCCGGAAGGCGCACGTGTCGTGCTGCGCGAGGAATGGGAACTTGCCGGCCGCGAGGCGCCACATGTCGATCACGTCACCGACGATCTCGCCGGATTTTTGCGCGGCATCGCGGCCGCGCGCGGCGACGGGAATCGTGGCAGTTGACATCGCCAGTCCTTGCCCCGACAAACCGCGCAGCGGGGACTAATTCCATGTCAGCCGGAATCGCCGATAATCTGGCCAAGACCATCGATGCCGCCTTCGAGCGGCGCGACGAGATCGGCCCGGCCACCAAGGGCGACGTGCGCGACGCAGTCGAACAGGCGCTCGAACTCCTCGACCGCGGCGCCGCGCGCGTCGCCGAACCGGCAAGCGACGGCGCTTCGCCCGGCAGGTGGCGCGTCAATCAATGGCTCAAGAAAGCGGTGCTGCTGTCGTTTCGCCTCAACGACATGAGCCAAATTCCGGGCGGACCGGGCCACGCGGTGTGGTGGGACAAGGTGCCGTCGAAATTCGACCATTGGGACGACAGCCGCTTTCGCGCCGCCGGCTTCCGCGCGGTGCCGGGCTGCGTGGTGCGCCGCTCCGCCTATATCGCACCCGGCGTGGTGCTGATGCCCTCCTTCGTCAACCTCGGCGCCTATGTCGATCAGGGCACCATGATCGATACCTGGGCGACGGTCGGTTCCTGCGCGCAGATCGGCAAAAACTGTCACATTTCCGGCGGCGCCGGCATCGGCGGCGTGCTTGAACCGCTGCAGGCGGGCCCGGTGATCATCGAGGACAATTGTTTCATCGGCGCGCGCTCCGAAGTCGCCGAGGGTGTGATCGTGCGCGAAGGCTCGGTGCTGTCGATGGGCGTGTTCATCGGCGCCTCGACCAAGATCGTCGATCGCGAGACCGGCAAGACGCTGCAAGGCGAGGTGCCGGCCTATTCGGTGGTGGTGCCGGGAACGATCGCCGGCAAGCCGAGCAAGACCGGCGAGCCGACGCCCAATCTTTATTGCGCCGTGATCGTCAAGCGGGTCGACGAGAAGACCCGCGCCAAGACCAGCATCAACGAACTGCTGCGGGATTAAAGCCGCGCCGATGAATTGGGCATACCTCTTCACGCGTTTCGACGGCCGCATCAGCCGAACGACATTCTGGATCGGGATCGCTGCGCTCGCGGTCGCCGAGATTTTTGGACATATCCTCGCCGAAGAGATCCAGGGCGACCGGCTCAGCGCGATCGTCGATCTGGCTTACGCCTATCCGGAATTCGCCGTCGCGCTGAAACGCGCCCACGACCGTAATCTGCCGCTTTGGCTCTTGATCGCGTTTTTCGGCGCCAGCGCGGTGCTTGACCTGCTCACGGTGCTCGAACTGACCGGCACCGACGACCAGCCCAGTTTGCTGTCGATCGGCATCGCCGTGCCGTTTACCGTGCTGAGCCTCTTTCTCCTCGTCGAACTCGGCTTTCGCCGCGGCACTGTCGGCCCAAATCAATACGGTCCAGATCCGCTCGGCCCGACATCGTTGCCGCCGCGGACTTGACTGGACCCTGTCGCGCGATCACGACTGCCACCGATGACTGCCGATCCCGTCGCCATTGCCCGCGATCTTATTCGTTGCCGCTCCGTGACGCCGGCGGACGGCGGCGCGCTAGGCATTTTGCAGGGCCTGTTGGCGCAAGCGGGATTTGCCGTAAACCGTGTCGTCTTCGACGAGCCCGGCACCGCGCCAATCGAAAATCTTTTCGCCCGCATCGGCGCGGCCAAACCCAATCTTGCTTTCGCCGGCCATACCGACGTCGTGCCTGCCGGCAACGAATCGACTTGGTCGCATCCGCCGTTTGCCGGCGAAGTGGCGGGCGACAGGCTCTACGGCCGCGGCGCCGTCGATATGAAAGGCGGCATCGCCTGTTTCGTCGCGGCGGCACTCGATTATCTCGCCGCGAATAACGGCAAGCCGAAAGGTTCGCTTTCGCTGCTCGTTACCGGCGACGAGGAAAGCGTCGCGGTCAACGGCACCGTCAAGCTCTTGCGCTGGGCGGCCGAGCGGGGCGAAAAATTCGATCATTGCATTCTCGGCGAGCCGAGCAATGTCGAGGTCGTCGGCGACACCATCAAGGCCGGCCGGCGCGGCTCGCTTAACGGCACGCTGATCGTGCGCGGCCGCCAGGGTCATGTCGCCTATCCCGAGCGCGCCGACAATCCGATCCGCGGGCTCGCGACGCTGATCGCGGCGCTGCAGGCCCCGCTCGACGAGGGCAGCGAGCAATTCGCGCCGTCGAACCTCGAATTCACCTCGGTCGACGTCGGCAATCCGACCGTCAACCTTATTCCCGGCGAGGCCCGGGCGCGCTTTAACATCCGCTACAACGATCGTCATGGCCAAACCGCGCTCAAGACTCTGATCGAGCGTCGCGCCCACGTAGCCGCCGCCGGCCGCGTGCATTACGCGTTCGATTGGCAGCCTTCGAACGCGGATGTCTTCGTCACCAAGCCCGGACCCTTCACCGATCTTGCGGTCGCGGCGATCGCCGAGGTCACGGGATGTAGGCCCAAACTATCGACCAGCGGCGGCACCTCGGACGCGCGCTTCATCAAGGATTATTGCCCGGTGCTGGAATTCGGCCTGGTCGGGCAGACCATGCATGCGGTCGACGAATGCACGCCAGTTGCCGATCTTGTCACGCTGACGGCGATCTATCGGCGGATTATCGAGCGGTATTTCGTTTAGTCGCGGCGCACGGCGATGACGTGCTCCGCCGCCGCGACGCCGGTGAGATAGCCGCCGTGCGCGGTCGAGAAATCATGCAGCGAACACGCTTCGCCGGCGAAGAACAGCCGGTCGTCGACCGGCTCGGCAAGCGTCGCCCTGCCATCGGCACATCCGGGCAAAGCGAACGAGTAGGAGCCGAGCGCGAACGGGTCGCTGCCCCAGCGGTGGACACGGATCGGCTTTATGCGGCGGGCAAAATCGCTGCCGAACACGCCGGTCAACTCGGACACCGCAAAATCGAAGAAAGCACTTTCGCCGCTCTTTTCCAGTTCCGCGGCGCAATTGCCGCCGAAATAGGCCTCGATAATCGGCCAGCCGAATGGCCGGAGATGGTAACCCGCGGTAGCTGCCCGATCGGTGCGCCCGAACACACGAACGCTCGATTCGAATTCTGCCGCGCCGTGGAGCGCAATGAATAGCTTATCGTCGAATCCCAACGGCAGACTCTGCGCGGCCTCGATCTTTTTCGGCAGGGCCGGGACAAATTGAATCCGCTCCGCAGCGAGGATCGCGCTCGGCACGGTCACGATAACCTGATCGGCCGCGATCGCGCCTTTGCCGGTTTCGATTTTCAATCGCTTGCCGCTGTGATCGATGGCGCTGACCGGACAATGGAGCATTTGCGGGACGTCGGCGCCATGGGCGCTGATCAGCGTGCCATAGCCCTCGACGACGCGCCAATTGACGTCGGTTGAGTGATAGCGATCCAAATCCTGCAGTGAAATCCGATCGAGCTCGGCGCCGCTGATGTAAGTGCTCATCGCATTGATAAGCGGATTCCAGCGCGACGCCGGATCGAGCAAGGTCGAAGCCGCGGCGTCGGCTTGGTGCTGTGCCGCCTCGTCCAACCGCGCATAGAATTCGCCGAAGGCTCTACGAAAATCCGCGTGCTGCGCACGCGGGAAGCTCTGCTCAAGAGGCCTGTTCATCCATGGCGGCGGCGTCTTGTCGATTGTCGCGCCCTGCGCCTCCGCGACCGCGACCCAGGGATTGCGATCGGCGGAATGCAGCCAGCCGCAGCCGAGATCGAGCGCATGGCCGTTTCCATCGTGCACGGTCCAGGCCCGGCCGCCGAGCCGCGGACGCGCCTCAACCAGCAAACAGCGGATCGCGGCTTGGTGAAGCCGCTTGGCGGCGGCGACACCGGCCGCGCCGCCGCCGATTACGACAACGTCAACATCACTGCTCGACATCGCATACACCCCGGCGGAACCCGATACGGCCCCGCGATGACGAGTTAATAATCCACCCGCACCAGATAAAGCCCGTGCGGCGGCGCGACCTGGCCGCAGGCGGTGCGGTCGCGCGCGGCAAGGGCGGCGACAAGATCGTCGCTGCTCCACTTGCCCTCGCCGACATGGACGAGCGAGCCGACCATCGAGCGCACCTGATGCTGCAGGAACGAGCGCGCGGCGGCGGTGACGCGTACCTCGTCGCCGTCCCGGGTGACATCGAGGCGGTCGAGCGTCTTGACCGGCGATTTTGCCTGACACTCGGTCGAGCGGAACGTGGTGAAGTCGTGCTTGCCGATCAACGTCTGCGCGGCGCCGTGCATCGCTGCGCTGTCGAGCGGGCGCGGCACGCGCCAGGCGCGGTTTTGCTCGAGCGTCAGATCGGCGCGCCGGTTGACGATCCGATAGCGATAGTGGCGCTTGATCGCCGAAAAGCGCGCGTCGAAATCCGCCGCCGCTCGTTCCGCCGCGAGCACAGCAACCGGCTGCGGCCGCAAATGGAAATTGACCGCGTCGCGTACGTTGCCGCAGTCCCAGTCTTTGGCCAGATCGATATGCGCGACCTGGCCCAGCGCATGCACGCCGGTATCGGTGCGTCCCGCGCCGGCGACGATGACGCGTTCACCGGCGAAGGCCGCGATCGCGTCCGTCAATACGCCTTGTACCGAGACGCCGCTATTCTGCGCCTGCCAGCCGACGAACGGTGTGCCGTCATATTCGATGGTGAGCTTATAGCGGGGCATGGGCAATCTTATTTGGAGCGTGATGTTATCCGAAAATCGGCTGCCACTTTTCGGAATCGCGCTCAGTGCAATATGCTGCCGCGGGCAACCGGCGTGCCGCGCAAAAACTCTTCGGCTTTCATCGGCTGCCGGCCGGCACGCTGCAATTCGAGAAGCCGCACCGCGCCGCCGCCGCAGGCGATCGTCAAACTGTCGTCGAGCACGCGTCCCGGCGCACCGGCGCCATCGCCTTTGGTGGTGCGCAACACCTTGACGCGGCCGGCATCGGCAAGCTCGAACCAGGCGCCGGGAAACGGCGACAGCCCGCGGCAATGGTCATGCACTTTGTTCCACGGCAACGCCCAATCGATGCGCGTCTCGTTTTTGTCGATCTTGTTGGCGTAAATCGCGCCACCGGTGGCTTGCGGGGTCAGCGTCAACGATCCGCGCTCCAGCGCGCCGAGCGACACCAGCATCAGCTTGGCGCCGAGCCGCGCCAATTCGTCGTGCAGCTCGCCGGTCGTCACATCCGGCCCGATCGGCACGCGCTCCGCGATAGCGATCGGGCCGGTATCGAGACCCTCATCCATCTTCATCACCATGACGGCGGTCTCGCGGTCGCCGGCCATGACGGCGCGATGGATCGGCGCCGCGCCGCGCCAGCGCGGCAGCAAGGAGGCGTGCAGATTGAAACAGCCGAGCGGAAAGACATCGAGAATGGGTTTCGGCAAGATCAAGCCGTAAGCCACGACCACGGCGGCGTCCGCACCATGGGCCTGCATCGCCGTTGCGGCATCGGCCGCTTTCAACGTTTTCGGGGTAAGGATCGGCAGTCCGAACCGCTCCGCCTCACGCGCGACCGGCGAAGGGCTCAAGCCCATGCCGCGACCGGCCGGCTGCGGCGCGCGCGTATAGACGGCAACGACGTTATGTCCGCCGCCGACGATCTCGACGAGCGTGGGCACGGCGAAGTCCGGCGTGCCCATGAACACCAGGCGGAGCGCCAATCACGCCTCCACCTTTTTTGCTGCTTTGGCGAATTTCTTGATGACACGGTCGCGCTTGAGCTTGGACAGATGGTCGATGAACAAAACGCCGTTAATATGATCGATCTCGTGCTGCAGGCAGGTCGCCAGAAGCCCCTTGGCGTCGATCTCGCGGCTCTTGCCGTCGCGGTCAAGATATTTGACTTTGACCTCCTTCGGCCGCTCGACCTCCTCGTAATAGTCCGGAATCGACAGGCAGCCTTCCTCGTATTTGGCCGTCTCGTCCGACGTCCAGACGAGTTCCGGATTGATGAAAACCTGCGGTTCGTGATTGTCCTCTTTCTTCGACAGATCCATGGTGATGACGCGCTTGGCGATGCCGATCTGGATGGCCGCAAGCCCGATGCCGGGCGCCTTGTACATGGTCTCGAACATGTCATCGATCAGCTTGCGGATGCCGGCGTCGACATGTTTGACCGGCTCGGAGACGAGCCGGAGCCTCTTGTCGGGAAGCTTGATGATTTCACGCACAGCCATGGTTTTGCGATGTAAGGCGTGAGCAAAGCGGGGTCAATGCGCGCGGCCCACAGCTCGGCTCATCGATCGGTCGTTGATCGCCGACCCGTGACGGGCTATGACCGTTCGCTCTTCGTTCCGGGCGAATCGCAACAGGCGCTGAGACACAGATGACCGAGAGTCTGCCGATCCTAGCGGCCGTTCTTGCCGCCTGCGCCGCGCTCGCCGTGATCGGTATCGTATTGTGGCGCGTGCGGCATGCCGCGCAGCCGCACGCGGCGGTGCTGACCGAGCTTACCCGGGCGCAGACCGATGCTGCGGCGCGGCTCGAAGCCATGATCCGAATGCTGGGCGACCGACAATCGCAACTGCAACACGCGGTCAACGAGCGGCTCGATACGGTGTCGCATCGCCTCGGCGATTCCATTTTGAAGACCACGCAGAACACGACCGAAAACCTGCAAAAGCTCAACGAGCGGCTCGCAGTGATCGACAGCGCGCAAAAGAACATCACCGAACTCGCCACGCAGGTGACGTCGCTGCATGGCGTGCTTGCCAACAAGCAGTCGCGCGGAGCGTTCGGCCAGGGCCGCATGGAAATCATCATTCGCGACGGCCTGCCGAAGGACTGCTACGAATTCCAGTACACGCTGTCCAACAAGCTGCGCCCCGATTGCGCGATTTTTCTGCCGGACAAGCGCCCGCTTGTCATCGATTCAAAATTTCCGCTCGAAGCCGTCACAGCGTATCGCGACGCCAAGAGCGACGACGACCGAAAACTCGCCGCCGCGCGCGTACGCCAGGATGTGACCAAGCATGTCGGCGACATCGCGCAGAAATATCTCATCCCCGGCGAAACCCAGGAAATGGCGTTCATGTTCGTGCCGTCGGAGTCGGTTTATGCCGAGTTGCACGAAGACTTCGACGATATCGTGCAGAAGGCTTTTCGCGCCAAGGTCGTCATCGTCTCGCCGTCGCTGTTGATGCTTGCGATCCAGCTGGTGCGGCAAAGCCAGCGGGACGCCCGGATGCGCGAGGCCGCCGATCAAATTCGCGACGAAGTCGGGCGGCTCATGAAGGATGTCGGTTTGCTGGGTGACCGCGTGCGAAAATTGCAAGCCCATTTCAACCAATCGGCCGAAGATATCCGGCTGTCCGTCATTTCGATCGAGAAAATCGAGGGGCGCGGCGAACGCATTCAGCAGGTCGAATTCACAAACGATGCGTCGGCCAATTCAGACGTCGTCGCCGCGCCGGTGCGCGCGCTGGAAGCAGGCGAGTAGCGGCGAATGGCGGTGACGCCCGAGCCCGGCGTAAGCGTCGCAACCCCCCGGCCGTCCTTCGCCGATACGCTCGCCGTTTATCTCAAGCCACGCGTTCTGATCGTTTTGTTCCTCGGCTTCTCTTCGGGCCTGCCGCTGGCTTTGTCGGGGTCGACGCTTTTGGTGTGGATGACCGAGTCCGGCGTCAATCTCGGCACCATCGGCCTTTTCGCGCTGGTCGGCACGCCCTACACCATAAAATTTCTGTGGGCGCCGCTAATCGACGCGCTCGACGTGCCGCTGTTGTCGCGGCGTTTCGGCCGGCGTCGCGGCTGGCTGTTGCTGTCGCAGTTTTTGCTGATTGCGGCGATCGTCGTTCTCGGCGTCTGCGATCCATCGGTTTCGCCGTTTCTCGTGGCAATCGGCGCGCTTCTCGTCGCCACCGCTTCCGCGACGCAGGACATCATCATCGATGCCTTCCGGGTGGAAAGCCTGAGCGAGAGCGAGCAAGCCGCCGGCATGGCCTCGTATGTCGCCGCCTATCGCATCGGCATGCTGGTCTCGACCGCCGGGGCGCTGTTCCTGGTGAGCGGTTTCGAAAGCATCTTCGGTTTCGGCCGCCACGCCGCCTGGAGCGCGGGTTATATGGTCATGGCGGCACTGGTCGTGATCGGCATCGCGACGACACTGGTCGCCGCGGAGCCGGAAAAATCCGCCAACGCCGACGCGGCGCATGCGCGGGAAAACAAATTGCAGCGCGTCGTCGAAGCGGCGGTCGGCGCGTTTTCCGAATTCCTCGCGCGCGACCTGGCCTTCGTCGTGCTGGCCTTTGTCGTGCTGTTTAAGTTCACCGACGCACTGTCCGGCGCGATGACTGCGCCCTTCGTGATCGATCTCGGATTTTCGCGCAACGAATACGCCACCATCATCAAAGGTGTCGGACTGGCGGCGACCCTGATCGGCGGCTTCGCCGGCGGCTTTCTGGCGCGCGCCTTTTCGCTGCCGGCAAGTCTGTGGCTCGGCGGCGTGCTGCAAGGGGTCGCCAATCTGGCGTTCTCCTGGCAGGCGGTGTTGGGCCTGAACGCCGCGTGGCTGACCTTCGCCATCGTCGCCGAAAACTTCACCAGCGCCGTCGGCACTGTGATCTTCGTCGCCTACCTGTCGGCGCTGTGCCGCAATCCGCTGCATACCGCCACGCAATACGCGCTCCTGACCGCGCTCGCGGCCTTCGGCCGGACCTATTTGTCGTCGGGGGCCGGGTATATCGCCGCGGCGACCGGCTGGCCATGGTTCTTCGCCATCTGCGCGGTATCCGGCGTGCCGGCGCTCTTTCTGCTCGCATGGCTGCAGCATCGCGGCCATTTCGACGCCTTGGCGCCGGCCAAAAAATGAACATGGAATAAGCAAGCGCGCACAAATGTGGCGAAGCCGCCCGATCATCCAATTGTCACGGAATTGGGATGCTTCCGGCCCTCGCAAAAAAGTCTTTTTGTAAGGATCAGATCGCTATAATCGACGTCCTATCGTTGCGTCCCTCGAACCCGGCCGCCCCGCCTCCGCAGTCCCTATGGACACCATTCTGGTCAAGCTTTTTGCGGCGGCGCTCGCGTTGAGCGAGGTCACGACGCAGCCCCAGGCGGTCAAGACCCATTTCGATACTGTCCAAGATCAAAACGAAGTGGTGCAGATACTGCGCAACGGCTGCGAGCATATGAAGCAGGCGTTCGACATCGAATCCATCAACATCGACGACCTGATCTCGACCGCGCTCAACGATCCGAGCGCGGCCGGCGCCAACATTCCGGCGTTCCACGGACTCAATTTTACGGACCTCAATACCGCCTACCACCAATTCTGCAAGAACGAGCCGATCACCAAGCCGGTCGTCGATCTCGGCCAGGTCATCGACTTCTTCAACACTGCGGCGACGGATCTGCCGGACCAGACGACGCTCAAAGGCAGGAAATTGCCGAGTCTCACCGCGGTGCTCGACGGCGGCGGTAAGGACTTCGCAGACGTATTCGAACCCGGCAATCGGCGCATCTGGGTGTCGCTCGACGACGTTCCGGTTCTGGTGCAAAAGGCGTTTATCGCCGCCGAGGATCGGCGCTTCTATGAGCACCACGGCGTCGACGAGCGCGGCATCATCCGCGCCTTCATCGGCGACCTCGCCGAGCCGGGACGACCGCAGGGCGGCTCGACCATCACGCAACAGGTCGTGAAAAATCTCTTGGTCGGTGAAGACGTGACCTATGAGCGCAAGATCCGCGAAATGATCGTGGCGTCGCGGCTCGAAAGCACGCTGAACAAGGACCAGATCCTGGAATTGTATCTCAACTCCGCCTATCTCGGCCGCGCTTCGTGGGGCGTCGAAATGGCGGCACGCAGTTATTTCGGCAAATCGGCCAAGGACCTTTCGCTGGCCGAGGGCGCGATGCTCGCCGGGTTGCTGAAAGGGCCGAACTATTACAACCCCGACCGCCATCCGGGCCGCGCCAAGGAACGTCTTACCTACGTGCTCGAACGCATGCAGGAGGACGGCGTCATCACCGCGGCGCAAAAGGATCAGGCGCTCGCCTCGCCGCTCAAGCTTGCCGCCTTCCTGCATCCGCACCGAGACAGCGGATTTCACTTTGTCGATTTCCTCGGTCGCGAAGCCAAGGCCGACGGCGTCGAAAACCTGACCGCCGAGCCCTACACGGTGCATTCGACGATCAATGCGCAATTGCAGCGCGACACCGAGGCGGCGCTGCAGGAAGGTCTGGCGCATTATGAAATGTCCACCGGCCGCGCCCAGTTTCGCGGGCCGGAAGCAAATATCGCCGACGCCGTGGGGAAACTCGAAGTCGACAGCAAGACCACAGCGCCGGCTTGGCAGCAGGCGCTGCAAGCGGTGCGGCTGCCGCTCTATGACGTGCATTGGACGCCGGCCGTGGTACTGCAAAAAGGCGGCAAATACGGCGACGGCGCGATCCGCGTCGGCTTGCCCGACGGCCGCATCGTGCCGCTCTCGACTTGGTCGGCCGCGATCCGGCGCGACCTCAGCCTCTACGACGTCGTCTACGTCAACGTCGTCGAGCCCAAATACGTCGAACCCAGATCCGCCGATTCCAAATTCGCGAACACGAAAGGCAAGAGCCAAGCCGCCTCCGTCGGTGCCCAGGCGCAGTTGCGCGTGCGGCCCACGGTGCAAGGCGCGGCGCTGGTCTTGGAGAACAAGACCGGCCGCATCCTCGCCATGGCGGGTAGCTTTTCCTACCCGCTGAGCCAGCTCAACCGCACCGCGCAGACACAGCGCCAACCCGGCTCGGCGATGAAGCCGGTGACCTATTTGACTGCCCTGCAGCACGGGCTGCAGCCGAACACGCTGGTGCTCAACGAACCGATCACGTTTCCTCCGATCGGCAGCGGCATTGACGGCCGTGACGTCATCGGCCGCGAATTCGACAGCAGCGCCCGCGAGGAGGATTATTGGTCGCCGCGCAACGCCGATTTCAGCGAAGGCGGCGTTTACACGCTGCGGCGCGGCCTGGAACATTCGGTCAACGTCGTGACCGCTCATCTGCTCGACGGCGGCATCGACGCCGCGCCCGAGAAGAGCCTTGACGATATTTGCGCCACCGCCGTCGCCGCGCGAATCTACGGCCAATGCGTACGCTACTATCCGTTCGTGCTCGGCGCGCAGCCGGTCAAGATGATCGATCTCGCCGCGTTCTATGCCGCGATCGCCAATGAGGGCGCCCTGCCGCAGCCGCACGGCATCGATTCCATCGAGCAGGACGGCCGCACCATCTATCAATATCCGAACGCGCCGCTGCCGCGGATCGGCGCCGCCGACCCGGCCGCGTTCTATCAGCTCAAGACCATGTTGCAGGGCGTCGTGGCCCGCGGCACGGCGCGGGCGATCGCATCGCTGTCGCCCTATGTCGCCGGCAAGACCGGCACGACCGAGGACGCCGTCGACGGCTGGTTCATCGGTTTCACCAACGACGTTACCGTCGCGGTCTGGGTCGGCTATGACAATGGCAACGGCAAGCGCCGCTCGCTCGGGCCGAGCGAAGATGGCGCGCGGGTGGCGCTGCCGATCTTCCAGCCGATCATCGAGGCGGTCTGGTCGGAGCATATCGCGCCGAAAACGCCGCTCAACGGACCGTCGCCGGAAGCACGGCGCGAACTCGTCGACATACCGATCGACTATATGAGCGGCAATCGGGTGAACGGCGGAAACTTCATCGAGCACTTCCGCCGCGGCGCCGACGGCCAGGTCGCTGACACGCAATTTCAGCTGGTTTCGAGCGAGGACGCCTATGCTTATCAAGGCGGCCAATCGGACCAATTCTGGGGCGGCGCCGCCGATAACAGCGCACGCTCCTACTATCCGAATCAGGGTTGGCGGCCGTTGCCGCCGCAGCCGCCGCCTCAGCAGCCGATGTCGCGGGGCTTTTTCGGCCTCTTCCGACCGTGGAGCGAGCAAACGCCCAGCCAGGGCTACTACTGGGGCGGCCGTTGAATTGACAGCATCCGATTGAAGGACATTCGTGGGAAACGTTAGATTCTGGCCGCACGCGCTCGCGATCTCGATATTGTTCGTGGGCTTTTTTAGTTCCGCCTCGGCCGCCGGCGCGCAGGATTTCCAGATCGTCGAGGTGAGCGCGGCGCGCAACTCGACCGTTGCGGACATCAAGCCGGATACTATCGAATTCAGCGATCATACCAGTCCCGGCGCCATCGACAGCGAAACGGCGCTGAGCCGTTTCGGCGATTGGGCGGAGAAACATCCCAACGAGAAGAAATTTTTGGCGCTGTTCCCGACCTATACCGAACCGACGGTCGGCAAGGCCGCCAACGGCAGCACTGTGCAAGTGACGGAAAAGCTTTACATGTACGTGGCGCAAGCGCGCTTCGTTTTGGACAAAACCCCCGCATCGATTGATCTTTCGCGTTACGTCACCCTGCCGTTTCTAGCGAAGATCGATCCGGCGATCCAGCACACGCTGATCACCGCGGCAGACGTGACTTCGTTCAAGGACGAGGCCGGCACCGGCAATGACAATGCCGATCGCAAATGGTGCACCGGGCGTGCGGCCTCAATCTGCATCCAGTCGACCTACAAGCTCGAGGGTAAGATTCCCATGGGCATCATGCTGGTGAACAAGCTGCGCGACAGCATCAAGAAGGTCGCCGATCACATCGATTTCCAGAGCGAGCTCTCCGCGCTCGCCCCCGCGGACCTCGACCAGACGGCATTGCAGCAATTGACGATGCTCGATACGCCGATTTCGGGCGTCCTCGAACAGGATATTTTCTACGTCAATGAGATCATGAAATTCGGCAAATTTTTCGCCGTATTCCAGGCGGACCCCGCCGATTCCGGCAAGACAGTCGTCACCGCATTCATGTCGCTTGCCATCAAGGCGAGCGTGCTCGACGAAAAGCGCGGCTTCGAGAAGATCCCCGTCTTGCGCAATCTGGTGCCGGCGCAGGTTTTAATGGGCCAGTCGTCCTTCAACTCGGGCAGCTCGATCAGCGCGGGTCTGCCGAAATACGCCCGCAACGAGATCAAGACCGTCGCCGGCCTATTGGCGCAGGACAAGGCGGCGAATTAGCTCGGATTGATCAGCGCGGCCGCACGCGGCATGGTGAACCGCGATGCACGAATCCGACTTCTCCCACGAACACATCGAGACCTCGGCCGAACGCGCCGCGATCGCGCGCACGATCTGGGACCAGGACAACGTTGCCTTTACGACCGTTGGCATCGATATCGGCAGCTCGACCTCGCATCTTCTGTTCGCCAAGGTCGCTCTGCAGCGCCAATCGCAGGGGCTCTCCAGCCGCTTCGTCGTCATCGGCCGCGAAATCGTGTGGCGTTCGCCGATCCTGCTCACGCCGTTTTTGCCCGACGGCACCATCGACGCGGCGGAACTCGGCGAATTCATCCGCCGCTGCTATCGCGACGCCGGCCTCACGCAGAGCGAGATCGACTCCGGGGCCGTCATTCTCACCGGCGAGGCGATCAAGCGCAAAAACGCCCGCGCCATCGACGAATTGTTCGCCGCCGATGCAGGAAAGTTCGTCTGCGCCACCGCCGGCCACAAGCTCGAATGCCGGCTCGCCGCGCACGGTTCGGGCGCGGTGGCGCTGAGCAAGGCACGCAACGCGTGTCTCCTTCACGCCGACGTCGGCGGCGGCACGACCAAGCTCGCTTTGATCGACCGCGGCACCATCCTCGGCCTCTCGGCCTTCGCCGTCGGCGGCCGGCTTGTCGCAACCGATGCGAGCGGCGCGTGGCGCCGCATCGACGATTCGGCTGAGCGCGTCGCCGGCGACTTGCGGATCGAGATCTCGCCGCAGGCGCTGGCGGACGAAACGATCCGCCGGCGGATTTCGCAACGCCTTGCCGAAGTCGCGGCGGATATGATCCTCGATGCACCACTCGATCCGCTGGGCCGGTCGCTCCTCCTCACCGAACGCCTGCCGCCCGGGCCGACGCCATCCGCCATCACGTTCTCCGGTGGCGTCGCCGAATACATGTTCGGTCACGAGCAACGGGAATATGGCGATATCGCCGAGTTGCTGGCGACCGACCTCGCACGGGAACTGAGCAGCCGATCGGACTTGCCGCTAATCGATCCCGGCCAGCGTATTCGCGCCACCGTCATCGGCGCTTCGCAATTCACCGTGCAGGTCAGTGGCAAGACCATCTACCTGCCGGATCCCTACGTGCTGCCGGTGCACAATGTGCCGGTGCTGCGCGTCGGCCTCGAGTCCGCCGGCGCGGTCGATCCGGAGCGGCTCGCCGCCGCCGTCCGCGCCGGCATGGACGAGATCGACCTCGATCATACCGGGCGGGTCGCGATCGCATTTGGTTGGCACGGCGACCCCGAACATGCGCGGCTGAAGGCGGCGGGCGAAGGCATAGTGCGCGCGCTCGCGCCGCTTCAGGCGCGGATCAAGCTCCTGCTTTTGATGATCGACGGCGATATCGGCAAAACATTCGGCCGGATATTCCATCGCGAGCTCAACTGGCCGGGGAAAATCGTCTCCATCGACGGCATGGAGTTGCAGGAGCTTGACTTCGTTGATGTCGGCGAGCTGATCGCGCCGCCGGGCGTGGTGCCCGTGGTGATCAAGTCGCTGTTGTTCGCATAGCCCGTTGCCGTCCGAGGGTGTAATCTGCCGCCGGCAAGCCGATGCCGGAGGAACACATGAATATCCGCGAGACCGTCCAAGCGAAGCCGCGCTACGGCATCGATCCCTATCTCGATTGGCTCGCCGGCGAAGGCATTCCCGTCACCGAGGATTACGGCGTCTATCTATTCGACGTCGAGACCGCGCCGTGGCCGCGCTATGGCGTCAATGGCGCCGCAGTGCATTTGAAGGGCCGCGGCGACTTCGCCAACATGTTCGTCTTCGAGATTGCCGGCGGCAAATCGACGGCGCCGCAGCGGCATCTCTACGAAGAAGTCATCTATGTGCTCGAAGGTCACGGCTCGACGCAGCTGGAATTCGCCGACGGCAGCCGCCGTAGTTTCGAATGGGGCGAAAAGAGCCTGTTTGCCATTCCGCTCAACGCCAAGCATCGGCATTTCAACGCCAGCGGCACCGAGCGCGCGCTCCTGGTCAGCACCACCAATCTGCCGATGATGATGAACGTCTTCCATAACGAAGCCTTCGTATTCGGAGCCGACTTCGATTTCGCGGATCGCGCTGGCAAGAAAGAATATTTTTCCGGCGACGGCGATCTCATTACCGTACGGCCCGGCAATCATATGTGGGAGACAAATTTCGTTCCCGATCTCACCGCCATCGAGCTGAAAAGCTGGGGTGACCGCGGCGGCGGCGGCACCAACATCATGTTCGTGCTGGCCGACGGCACCATGCACGCGCATATCTCGGAAATGCCGGTCGGCACCTATAAGAAGGGACACCGGCACGGGCCGAGCTTCCACGTCATGTGCGTGATGGGACAGGGCTTTTCGCTGCTCTGGCACGAGCACGACAAGGATTTTCGCCGCATCGACTGGAAGCACGGCATGGTCCTGGTGCCGGCCGACCGGCAGTTCCATCAGCATTTCAATACCGGGCCGCAGCCGGCGCGCTATCTCGCCACCGCGGTCGGCGGCTTGCGCTATCCGACCACACTGGCGAACCGCATCTCGCTGCTTGGCGCCGGCGGCGACGACCTGCCGGCGGTATCGAAAAGCGTCAAGGATGGCGGCGATCAGATCGAATACGAGGATCAGGATCCGCGCATCCACCGCATCTGGCTCGAAGACATGCGCAAAAACGGCGCGCCGCCGAAGATGGAGAAGTTCGTCCCGACGCCCGACGATATGAAGGCAGCTGTTTAGGCCGCGGCGCGCGCCTTATCGGCGCGGGCGAGCGATTCGATCGCTTCGTCCGTCGTCTGCACGTCGCCGAACAGGCCGTAAAAGATCGACAGCGCCGCGTTGTGTTCCTCGTCGTTGTGGGTGGCGAGGCCGTCCGACACCATGACGGCTTTGAAATTCAGCATCATGGCGTCGCGCGCCGAGCTTTCGCAGCAGACGTTCGTGGCGGTGCCGGTGATCAGAACCGTATCGATGCCGCGGTCGCGCAGCATGCGCTCGATATTGGAGGAACCCTGGATGAAAGCGCTGTAGCGCGTCTTCGTCACCTGCGCATCCTCGGGACGAATGTCGTTGCCGTGCCAATAGGCGTAACCGTCGCCATCGACGTCCATCGCCGCATACCGCCGCTCGCAGCGCTCCGGGCTATGCAGATATTCGTGGTAGTTCGACCAGCTTTCACGCGTATTGCGCGTGCCGTTGCGAACCCACACCACAAGCCCGCCGCGGCGCCGCATCTCGGCGGCGAGCCGGTTGATGTTCGGCACAATCTCGCGCGCCAGCGGAATTTCGCCCTGATGGCCGGGCTTGCAGAAATAATTCTGCATGTCGATCACGACCAGCGCGGCTTTGCGCGGATCGATCGCATCGAACGGGTGTGCTTTGCCGGTTCGGGCCGTCATGCGGTCGCGGGCGGCTTCGGAGATCGCGATCTTGTGCATTCGTGCGTCCTCAACTAGTCCTGCTCTCAGGTCAGTTTGGCATAAATTCGAGTTTGGATCGAGCACAGAACGGTCGACATGTCGGCGAGTTGGGAATTCTGGATCGATCGCGGCGGCACTTTTACCGACGTGATCGGCAGGCGGCCGGACGGCGCGCTCGTCACCCACAAGCTGCTTTCGGAAAATCCCGAAGCCTATCGGGATGCAGCCGTGCACGGCATCCGCCAGCTGCTTGGTCTGGAGGCCGGCGCGCCGATTCCGAGCGAGCTCATCGGCGCCGTGAAAATGGGCACCACGGTCGCCACCAACGCGCTGCTCGAGCGCAAGGGCGAACGCGCGCTCCTTCTCATCACCAAGGGCTTTCGCGATGCGCTGCGCATCGGCTATCAGGCGCGGCCGAAAATCTTCGCCAAGCACATCATCAAGCCGGACATGCTCTACGAGCGCGTCGTCGAGGTCGACGAGCGCGTGCGCGCCGACGGCACCGTGGACCGTGAGGTCGATCTTAACGCCGTGCGCGGCGAACTCGAACGTGCCAAAGCGGACGGCATCCGCGCCGTTGCCGTCGTGCTGATGCACGCCTACCGCTACAGCGATCACGAGAAGCGCGTGGTGGCGCTGGCGCGCGAGCTCGGCTTTCCGCAAATCTCCGCCAGCCACGAAGTCTCGCCGCTGATAAAACTCGTCGGCCGCGGCGATACCACGGTGGTCGACAGCTACCTGTCGCCGATCCTGCGCAATTACGTGGCGCAGGTTGCGGGGGATCTCCATAGCAAAGGCGCCGCGATCCGCCTGATGTTCATGATGTCCTCGGGCGGGCTGACCGCGGCGGAGCTGTTCCGCGGCAAGGACGCGATCCTCTCGGGCCCGGCCGCCGGCGTCGTCGGCATGGCCGAGACCGGGCGCTCGGCCGGCTTTTCGCGCCTGATCGGCTTCGACATGGGCGGCACATCGACCGACGTGTCGCATTTCGCCGGCGAATACGAGCGCGCATTCGAGACCGAGGTCGCGGGCGTGCGCATGCGCGCGCCAATGATGCTGATCCACACCGTCGCCGCGGGCGGCGGCTCGATCCTGCATTTCGACGGCGCGCGGTTTCGCGTCGGGCCGGATTCCGCCGGCGCCAATCCCGGGCCGAAATGCTACCGCCGCGGCGGGCCGCTCGCGGTGACCGACGCCAATGTCATGGTCGGCAAGCTCATTGCCGATTTCTTTCCCAAGATTTTCGGACCCGCTCAGAACCTGCCGCTCGATACCGACGCGGTGCGCGCGGCTTTCGCGAAGATGGCGAAAGAGATCGGCGATGGCCGCAGCGCCGAACAGGTCGCCGACGGTTTCATCAAGATCGCGGTCGAGAACATGGCGAATGCGATCAAGAAGATTTCGGTGCAGCGCGGTTACGACGTGACGCGCTACGCGCTCAATTGCTTCGGCGGTGCCGGCGGCCAGCATGCCTGCCTGGTCGCCGATGCGCTCGGCATGACGAGCGTGCTGATCCATCCGCTGTCGTCGCTGCTCTCCGCCTACGGCATGGGCCTCGCCGACATCCGCAGCGTTCGCCAGCAGGCGATCGAGGAGCCGTTCGGCGACAAGGCGCGCGCCGCGCTGGAAAGCGTGGCGCGCCGCCTGGCGCGCGCCGCGATCGACGAGGTCGCGGGCCAGGGCGTCGCCGCCGACAAGATCGCGGTGCATGTGCGCGCGCATATCCGCTACGCCGGCACCGACACGCCTCTGATCGTCGACGCGGGCAGCGAGAAGAAGCTGGCGTCGCTTCAAAAAATGAAATCCGGCTTCGAACGTGCCCACAAGGCGCAATTCGGCTTCGTCGATCGCAAGAAATCGCTGGTGATCGAGGCCGTCTCGGTCGAAGCGGTCGGCGGCGGCGCGACGTTCAAGGAAAGGCCGCGCAAGACCAAACGGTCGAAGCTACCCGCTCCGGCGCGCCTCACCCGCTTCTTCTCCGGCAACAAATGGCAGCCTGCGCTGGTTTATACGCGCGATCAGCTTGTCCCCGGGCATAAGGTCAAAGGACCCGCCATTATCATCGAGCCGCATCAGACCGTCGTCGTCGAACATGGCTGGCAGGCCGAACTGACGGCCAAGAACCATCTGGTGCTGCGGCGCGTGCAAAAGCTCACCCGCGCCCGCGCCATCGGCACCCATGCCGACCCGGTTATGCTCGAAGTGTTCAACAATCTGTTCATGTCGATCGCCGAGCAGATGGGCGTCGCGCTGCAAAACACCGCTTATTCCGTGAACATCAAGGAGCGGCTCGACTTCTCCTGCGCGGTGTTCGACGGCAACGGTTCGCTGGTCGCCAATGCACCGCATATGCCGGTGCATCTCGGCTCGATGGACCGCGCGGTCGAGACCATCATTCGCGAGAACAAAGGCAAGGTCCGGCCGGCCGACGTCTATGCCATCAACGCGCCGTATAACGGCGGCACGCACCTGCCCGACATCACCGTCTGCACGCCCGTGTTCGACGGCAAGAAAATTCTGTTCTGGGTGGCTTCGCGCGGCCACCACGCCGATGTCGGCGGCATTTCGCCGGGCTCGATGTCGCCGAACGCAACCACCATCGAGCAGGAAGGCATCTACATCGACAACTTCAAGCTCGTCGACCGCGGCCGCTTCCGCGAGCGGGAACTTTATAAGCTGCTCGGCGGCGGCAAATATCCCGCGCGCAATCCGCTGCAAAACGTCAACGACATCAAGGCGCAGATTGCCGCCAACGAGATGGGCGTGCGCGAATTGCGCAAGATGGTGCGCCATTTCACCTTGCCCGTCGCGCGCGCCTATATGCGGCACGTGCAGGACAATGCGGCGGAGAGCGTGCGCCGCGTCATCGACCGGCTGCACGACAGCGGTTTTGCTATCGAAACCGATCAGGGCAATACCATCAAGGTCCGCATCACGGTGGACAAAAAGAGACGCGAGGCGACGGTCGATTTCACCGGCACCAGCCCGCAGCAGCCGTCGAACTTCAATGCGCCCGAGCCGGTGACGCGGGCCGCGGTGCTCTACGTGTTCCGCGTCATGGTCGACGACGACATTCCGATGAATGCGGGCTGCCTACGCCCGATCCGCATCGTCATTCCGAAAAAATCGATGCTGTCGCCGGAATTTCCCGCCGCCGTGGTCGCCGGCAATGTCGAAACTTCGCAGGAAGTGACCAATTGTCTGTTCGGCGCGCTCGGCGCCATGGCGGCGGCGCAAGGCACCATGAACAATCTCAATTTCGGCAATGCGCGTTATCAATATTACGAAACGATCTGCTCCGGCTCGCCCGCAGGCCCGGGCTTTCCCGGCACCGACGCCGTGCACACTCACATGACCAATACGCGGCTGACCGATCCGGAAATCCTGGAATTCCGCTATCCGGTGCTGCTGGAGGATTTCCACATCCGCAAAGGTTCCGGCGGCCGCGGCGAATGGAACGCCGGCGACGGCATCCGGCGCACCATCCGCTTCCTGGAAAAGATGGAATGCACGATTTTGTCGGGCCATCGCCGCGTGCCGCCGTTCGGGCTTGCCGGCGGCGGCAACGGACAGATCGGCGAGAACTGGGCGCGGCGCAATGACGGCCGCATGGAAAAGCTGCAAGGCTGCGACGCCACAGTGATTGACGCCGGCGAAGCGATCATCATTCAGACGCCGACGGCGGGCGGTTACGGTCCGCCGTCACGCCCAAAGTAATGCCCGGATTTACGGCGCTTTCCGCGATATCGAATACCGCATGTTCGTCTTGCCGCCGCTCCAATAGAACGTGTAATCGGCAACGACGCTGCCGCCCCCGGGCAACGGCATTACCGCATTGCAAACGACCTGATCTTTGGTCGCTGATACGGTCTTGATCGGCTCGTAGCGCACCGGCGCAAGCTTCATCTCGGTGAGAACATCCGACAGCGTATGCTTGGCGCGTTCCGAATCGCATTCCGGCAGGACGAAATGATCGTGCAGACCGCGGTAGATCAGCACGCCGGCAACGGCGGCGGCCGGAATGCCGACAAGACGCAGCGCCAAGCGATAGGGCCGCGGCCTGCCGCCCGACGATGACGACGGCCGCGACCAGCGGCGGGCGCGAATTGGCGTGGACTGTTTCGGTGAAAATTCGTCGGCCATTGCCGCGAGGTTATAACGCCTTGACGATCTCTTCCGTCATTTTCTTGGCATCGCCAAGAAGCATCATCGTGTTGTCGCGATAGAACAGCGGATTGTCGATGCCGGCATAGCCCGAGGCGAGCGAACGCTTGTTGAACATCACCGTGCCCGCTTTCCAAACCTGCAGCACCGGCATGCCGTAGATCGGCGATTTCGGGTCGTCTTCGGCGGCTGGATTGGTGACGTCGTTGGCGCCGATCACATAGGCGACGTCGGCTTGGGCGAATTCCGAATTGATGTTCTCAAGCTCGAACACGTCGTCATAGGGCACATTGGCTTCGGCAAGCAGCACGTTCATGTGGCCCGGCATGCGGCCAGCCACCGGATGGATGGCGTATTTGACCTCAACGCCTTCGGCTTTGAGTTTTTCCCCCATCTCGCGCAACGCATGCTGCGCCTGCGCCACCGCCATACCGTATCCCGGCACGATGATGACCTTGCCGGCGTTCTTCAGAATGAAAGCGGCGTCTTCCGCCGAGCCGATCTTGACAGGCCGGTCGCCGGCCGCAGCCGCCGGGCCCGCCACTTCGCCGCCGAAACCGCCGAGGATGACCGAGATGAACGAGCGGTTCATGCCCTTGCACATGATGTAGGACAGGATCGCGCCCGAGGAACCGACCAGCGCGCCGGTGATGATCAGCGCCGAATTGCCGAGCGTGAAGCCGATGCCCGCGGCCGCCCATCCGGAATAGGAATTGAGCATCGAGATCACGACCGGCATGTCGGCGCCGCCGATCGGAATGATGATGAGTACGCCGAGCAGGAACGACGCCGCCGCGATCAGCCAGAACGCGAGGTGCGGCTGCGCCTCGAAGAACCAGATAATGAGTGCGACGAGGCCGAGTGCGAGCGCGATGTTGATGACGTGACGGCCGGGCAGCGTGATCGGCTTGCCGCTCATGCGGCCGGAGAGTTTGAGAAACGCGATGATCGAGCCGGTAAAAGTGATGGCGCCGATGGCGACGCCGAGTGACATTTCGATCAGGCTCTGGCCGTGGATCGCGCCTTCGCTGCCGATGCCGAAGGCCGCCGGCGCGTAAAGCGCGCCGGCCGCGACCAGCACCGCCGCCATGCCGACCAGCGAATGGAACGCGGCGACGAGTTCCGGCATCGAGGTCATCGGCACCCGGCGCGCGATCACGGCGCCGGTGCCGCCGCCGAGCGCGATGCCGAGCACGACCAGCCCCCAAGCGGCGAGGTCCGTCGGCGGATGCGCTGCGAGCGTGGTGGCGACAGCGATCGCCATGCCGACCATGCCGAATAGATTGCCGCGGCGGCTGGTCTCCGGGTTGGAAAGCCCGCGCAGCGCCAGGATGAAAAGGGCGCCGGCTACCAGATAGGACAGCGCGGCAAGATCGGCGCTCATGAATTTGCCTCTCTTGTCACTTCTGCTTGCGGTGGAACATGGCGAGCATTCGCTTCGTCACCAAAAAACCGCCGAAGATATTGACCGAAGCGAAGGTCAGCGCGACGAAGCCGAGTGTGCGCGCCCAGATCGGGCCGGAATCGTTGCCCACCAGCGCTACTCCGACCGCAAGGAGCGCGCCAACCACGATCACCGACGAGATCGCGTTCGTCACCGACATCAGCGGCGTGTGCAAGGCCGGGGTCACCGACCAGACGACGTAGTAGCCGACAAAAACCGCAAGCACGAAAATCGACAGCCGGAACACGAACGGATTGACGACATCGCTCGCCGCTTCAGGCACGCTGGCATGCGCGTTGGCGAGAAGATCGAGCTGGCCGAGGATTGCAAGAGTCACCATGGCGCGCCTTCCTGATTGAACTTCTACGCCGCCGTCTTCGGCTTGAAACCCGGATGAACGATTGCGCCGTCGCGGGTGAGCGCCGTCGCTTTGACGATTTCGTCCTCCCAGTTGATCGCGAGCGCCTTCGTCTTCTTGTCGATCAACACTTCCAGAAATGCATAGAGATTCTTGGCGTAGAGACTCGAAGCCGTGGCGGCGAGCCGTCCCGGCACGTTGCGATAGCCGACGATCTTGACGCCGTTGACGTCTGCGACCGCGTCGGCGCTGACGCCTTCGACATTACCGCCGCGCTCGACGGCGAGATCGACCACGACCGAGCCCGGCCGCATCGACGCCACCATCTCTTTTGAAATGAGCCGCGGCGCCGGCCGGCCCGGAATAAGCGCGGTGGTGATGACGATATCCTGTTTCTTGACGTGCTCGGCGACCAGCGCCGCCTGTTTCGCCTGATACTCTTTCGACATTTCCTTGGCGTAGCCGCCGGCAGTCTCGGCCGCTTTGAATTCCTCGTCCTCGACAGCAATGAATTTGGCGCCGAGGCTTTCGACCTGCTCCTTGGCCGCCGGCCGCACGTCGGTCGCGGTGACGATGGCGCCGAGCCGGCGCGCGGTGGCGATGGCTTGCAGGCCGGCGACGCCGGCGCCCATGACGAAGACCTTGGTGGCCGGAACGGTGCCGGCCGCGGTCATCATCATCGGCAGCGCGCGGCCGAATTCAGACGCCGCATCGATCACAGCACGGTAGCCGGCAAGATTGGCTTGGCTGGAGAGCACGTCCATCACCTGCGCGCGGGTGATGCGGGGCAACAGTTCCATCGCAAAGGCAATCACGCCGGCCTCGGCCATGGCGCGCAACGCCTCCTCGTGCCCGTATGGGTCCATGATGGCGATGACGATCGCGCCTTTCTTGAGGTGCGCGAGCTCGACCGAATCCGGCCGGCGTACTTTGAGCACGATATCGGCGCCGCTCAGCGCATCACGCGCGACCGCGGCGCCGGCGGCCGCATAGTCCGCGTCGAGAATGCCTGATTTGATGCCGGCGCCCGGCTCGACGGCGACCTCGGCGCCCAGCCCGATCATTTTCTTGACGGTTTCGGGGGTCGCGGCCACGCGCGGCTCGCCCGAATCGGTTTCGGCAGCAACCGCGACTTTCATGAATCCTCCGACGGCGGCAAATGGTAGCAAACTGGCCGGCAGTCAGGCCGATGTCGGCTTCGTGCGGTTACATCATGTCAGAAAATACGCCATCCCGATAACGATGATGATGACGATCGTCATCGTCACCTTCACCAACGTGATGAAATTGCGATACGTCTCTTCGTGAGCGGGGTAATCGTTGCCCGTCGCAAGGGCATATTCGACCTCACCGTGATCGGACATCACCATCTCTCCAAAGGGCCACCCGGACCGGGCCGACTTAGCGTAATTGCGTTTGCAGGGCAACCGGACCACGCCTTAACCCACGCAATTTCGCCCGCCTGTCATGATCCGGCGTGCGTACGGCAGCCGCGTGCGCGCCTTGCTCGGGCCCGACCGAATCCCTAGTCTCAGAGAACCGTTATTTCGGACAAGAATCATGCTCAGAAAAGAACAGAACGAGCTTCTGACCCAGACCGGCCCCGGTACCGCGATGGGGCAATTGTTCCGCTGCTATTGGCTGCCTGCGCTCCTCGCCGAGGAATTGCCGGAAAACGATTGCCCGCCGGTCCGCGTCAAGCTCCTTTCGGAGCGTCTTGTCGCCTTCCGCGATTCCGAGGGCCGCTATGGCCTGATCGACGAGTTCTGCGCCCATCGCGGCGTATCGCTGTGGTTCGGCCGCAACGAGGAAGCGGGGCTGCGCTGCCCCTATCACGGCTGGAAGTACGACGTGACCGGCCAGTGCGTGGAAGTGCCGTCCGAGCCGGTGGAAAGCGGTTTCTGCAAGAAGGTCAAGCTGACCTCCTACCCGCTGGTCAAGCGTGGCGACGTGCTGTGGGCATATATGGGCCCCGCCGACAAGAAGCCGGCACTGCCGGAATGGGAATTCGCCATGGTGCCGCCCGAGCAGAGCTTCACTTCGAAGCGGCTGCAGGAATCCAATTGGCTGCAAGCCATGGAAGGCGGCATCGATTCGAGCCATGTTTCGTTCCTGCATCGCGGCGATCTCGGCTCCGACCCGCTGTTCAAGGGCGCCAAGGGCAACCAGTACAACCTTTCCGACATGCAGCCGCATTTCGAAGTGGTCGAGCAGCCCGGCGGGCTGTTCATCGGCGCGCGGCGCAATGCCGAGAACGGCAAATATTATTGGCGCATCACGCCGTTCGTCATGCCGTGTTTCACCATGATACCGCCGCGCGGCGATCATCCGATCCACGGTCACTTCTGGGTGCCGATCGACGACGAGAATTGCTGGGCCTGGTCTTACGACTTCCATCCGGTTCGGGTGCTGACCAAAACCGAGGTCGACGCGATGAAGGACGGCGCCGGCGTGCATTGCAAATATACGCCGGGCACGTACCGGCCGCTCGCCAACAAGGACAACGATTATCTGATCGACCGCGCGGCGCAGAAGGCCGGCAAGACGTTCAGCGGCGTCGCCGGCTTTGCCATGCAGGACGCGTCGCTGCAGGAAAGCATGGGGCCGGTCTGCGACCGCACCAAGGAAAACCTGGTTTCAACCGACAACGGCATCATCATGGCGCGGCATCGCCTGATGCGCGCGGCCAAGGCGCTGGTCGAAAAGGGCGTCACGCCGCCCGGCGTCGATCCGGAGCACCACAAGATCCGCTCCTGCGCGGTGGTGCTGCCGCCGGAGGTGGCGTTTAAGGACGGCGCCAAGGAGGCGCTCAACGCCAAGCGCGGCGTCGCACAGACGACGGTGTAGCTGGGGCGATTAGCCACTATGTGCGGTCAATGTCTGCGATCGAACAAGCCGCGACGCAGGCATGTGGCGATCTGCCTTCTGACATTCTGCATGGTACTGAGCGCGCCGCTCGCCGCGATGGCAGCGGCCGATGCGCGCTTGAGCTTCGATCACGCATCGACAAGCCAGAAAATCGTCGCCCTGACATTCGACGCCGACATGACGCCGGGAATGCTGCGTGAGCTCAAAAGCGGCAAGGTCGCCTCCTGGTACAACGAAAAGGTCATTGAAGCGCTCAGGCAGCAGCAGGCGCCGGCGACGCTCTTCCTAACCGGGCTCTGGATCGAAACCTATCCCGACGCAACCAAACAGCTCGCGGCCGATCCGCTATTCGAGCTTGGCAATCACAGCTATTCACACGGCGCGTTTCATTCCCCCTGCTACAGCCTTTTTCCGATTCCGGAATCAAAACAAGCCGCCGAGGTGCAAAAGACCGATGACCTGCTCAAGCAATACGCGGTGTCCTACAAGAAATATTTCCGTTTTCCCGGACTATGCTCCGATGCGCAGGCTATGAGAACGGTCGAAGAGCAAGGCTACACCGTGATCGGCGGGGATGTGGACGGCGCCGATGCCTTCGAGAAAAGTCCGAAGTGGGTTGCGTCGGACGTCGTGTCGCACGTCCGTCCGGGCAGCATCGTGGTTCTTCACATGCACGGCGGCCCCAACGCGCCGGCAACGGCCGGCGCCTTGCCGGAAATCATCACCAAGCTCCGTTCGGAGGGATACACTTTCGTCAAAGTATCGGACCTGCTGAAGCTGCCCGCCGGCGAACCGATAAAGCGGGCGCCGATGCCCCGCCAAGCGACAAGTGCAAGCCCTGCCGTTACGCCGGCTTATTTTCCGTTACAGCATTTCTTCCGGCGATGAGCCCCTGGCAGATGGCGCGCGGCAGGCCGTGCATGGAGAAGCCGCCGGCCAATTCGCCGCCGCAATAAAGCCCGGGAATGATTTCGCCGTTCATGTCGACGACCTGGCAGCGCGCGTTGATGCGCAAGCCGGCGCGGGTGTCGTGAATGACCGGGGTCGCCCAGGCGGCGTAGAACGGCGGCGTCGCGATCTTGTAGAGCGGCTTCGGCTTGCCGAAGTCAGCGTCCTTGCCGGCATCGACGAACGAATTGTAGCGCGCGACAGTGGATGCCAGATTTTGCGGCGGCATCGGCACGCGCTGATATTCCATTTGGATCTTGCCGGCCAACTCTTCGATGCTGCCGGCGGTAAAGAAAAAGCCGGCGGCCACATCGACATGCGGCGGCTGCGGATTCCATTTCTCGCGCATACAGGCGTCGGCGTCGAAGATCGCCCAGATCGGGCCGCCGCCATTATGATCGTCCCCGATACCGGCGAGCGCCGCGTTGATGAAATTGCTCGGACTATATTTTTGGTTCTTGGCGTTGAGATAGCTGTTCGGCTCGTACGGATTGGTGCTCTGATAGGTGTTGTAATTGAAGTGGCCGGCGGTCTCGTCGTAGAAGCGCTTGCCGAGCATGTTGACCAGGATGGCGTCCTGCCAGTCCTTCATCGGCAGTCCGATGGCGCGGGCCTTGTCGAACACTTCGCTGCCCGGACGCCACCGCACATTGACGTAGCCGTATTGGCAGCCGATCGCGCCGGGCTTGGTGATGCCGGAGCCGAATTCTCCGGTGTAGTTGAACAAGCCCCACAGCGAAGCGCCGACCGCCATGGCGGCAATCTCGCCGCTGGCGTCCTGGTCCGACCACGGCATGCCGGCGAGCCCGCAATATTCCTCCGTTAGGCGTGGATCGAACATGCGGCGAAAGTTGACATTGCCGGTCGAGCCGCCGGTGGCGACGATGACGGCTTTGGCAGCGCGGATGTTGAGCTTCTTACCCTTGGCGTCGACGGCGATGCCGGACACGCGGCCGGAGTTTTGAATCTCGCGGTGGATTGCCGTCATACGGTGCTCGAGCAGGATGTCGACGCCGGCCTTGCGCGCCGCGGCCTCAAGCGGCCGCATCAGACCGGCGCCGGCGCGGATTTCGTCGTCGCCCGGATCGGCCGGTCCGCCGGTATGGACCATCGGCCAGTCCTCGACCGAAATCTGCATGGTGCGGAGCGCCGAGACGCCGATCTCGTGGCCGACTTTGTTCGGCGGCCGATCGATGACCTTGACGCCATGCGCCAGCAGGAATTCGAATGCCGGCACGCTGTTGTCGGCGAAAGCGCGAATGATCTCGCGATCGTTGTAGCGGTACGGCGGAAAACCGTTGGTCTCGACCACCGACCAATCGGTCAGGTCCTGAAAGAACAGATCGGGCGAATCCGCGATGCCGTATTTCTTCTGGTAGCTGTTGCCGCCGCCGAGCGGCAGATTGCCGCCCGAAGTGATAGCGTGACCGCCAATATGCGGCTGCGCCTCGACCACGATCACCGACGCGCCGGCCTCGCGCGCCACGATTGCGGCCGGCATTCCGGTTGCACCGGACCCGATGACGACGATGTCGGCCTCGCGGTCCCACTCCCCGGGTAAATCTCCCCCACTCACGCTTATCGACCCTCTTTCCGCCTGCCGCCGCCGAGCGGGGAGACTAACAGCATTGTCGATTTTGTGTCATGTGGGGGTCGACGGTGCCTTGGAGTCCTGGCATGGCGGACTTTGTTCCCACCCACCGGCTCACCCATGAGGCGAGCCAAAAGATGATCGCGGCCGGCGTGGCGAAGGCGAACGAGCTTGGCTGCAAGGTCTCAATCGCCGTCGTCGATCAAAGCTGCCGGATGATCGCTTTCCTGATGATGGACGGCGCGCGCCATTTCTCGATCATCACCACGCAGAGGAAGGCGATCACCGCGGCATCACAGCGGCTGCCGACCGGCTACGCGCCGGAGGAGAATGCGCTCTCGATGGCGGTACGCATGGGCGACTTCACCAATGTGCCGGGCGGCTTTCCGGTCGAGGTTGGCGGCGAAGTAATCGGCGCGGTCGCGGCCGGCGGGGCGAAGATCGAGCAGGATGTCGAGGTGGCAAAGGCCGCGCTCGCGGCGCTGGCTACGCCTTAGCGGCTTCGCGCATCTCGTCGCGCGCCGCTTTCACCGCCTTGATGATGTTCTGATAACCGGTGCAGCGGCAGAGGTTCGACGCGAGCACGTCGATCAGGTCCTCGTCGCCGATATGCGGATTCCTTTCCAAGACATTCGTCGCCAGCATCAGAAAGCCCGGCGTGCAATAGCCGCATTGCAGGCCGTGGTTCTCGATGAAGGCGCGCTGCAGGACGCTCAACTCCTCACCATTGGCGAGGCCTTCCACAGTTCGAATCTTCTTGCCCTGCGCCTGGATCGCGAACATCAGGCACGACCGCACCGCCTCGCCGTCGACGATCACGGTGCAGGTGCCGCAGACGCCGTGCTCGCAGCCGATATGGGTGCCGGTCTGTCCGCAATCCTCGCGGATGGCATCGACCAAAGTGCGCCGCGGCTCGGCCCGGATCGGATAATCGCGGCCGTTGATGGTAAGTGTAATATCGAATTTCTCGTTCATGCTGGCTGCGCTCAACTGCGCGGCAGTACGTTGGAGAATTTGCCGCGCACGTGTTTTTCAACTTCCTCGCTCGCGCGCACCACGATGGGGAACGTATCGCGGCGCTTGAACGGCTTGCAGGCGTCGATCACCACGCGGGCATTGCGCGGATCGTCGGTGCCGTAGGCCATCGGATCGAGCACGGTCGACCAGCAGCCGCGCAGCGTCTCCATGCCCTCGCGCGGATCGAAACGCGTGCACATCGCCCACACCACTTTGTCCATGTCGGCGGGATCGATGTCGTCGTCGACCACGACGACGAAGCGGTTGGCGTAAGCGCCGGCATGACATTGCGAAGCGATCAGGCCGGCTTGCTTGGCGTGGCCGGGATATTGCTGCCGGATCGCGACCGTGAGCCAAAGCCGGCTGCCCCCCGCCGCATGGGCCCAAACGCCTTTGACTTCCGGCACGCCGGCGGCTTCGAGCTGGTTCCACACCGCGCCGGAACGATAGGTGCCGCGATAGAACGAATCGTCGTCCGGCGGAATGCCGGGGATGGCGCCGAGCAGGATCGGATCGTCGCGGTGCATGAAGGTCTCGATGCGGATCGCCGGTTCCTTCTTCAGGCCGCCTGCGTAGTAGCCGGTCCATTCGCCGAGCGGACCTTCGTCGCGCTCGTCGTTGGGATGAATGAAGCCCTCGAAGGCGATCTCCGCATGCGCCGGGATCGGCAGCCCGGTGCGCGGCCCGGCGATGACTTCGACCGGTTCGCCGATCAGCCCGCCGGCCGCATCGTATTCATTGCGGCCATAGGGGATTTCCAGACCCGCGATCATGAACAAGGCTGGGTGCATGCCGCAGACCACCGCGATTGGGCATGGTTCGCCGCGCTCGTGATATTTGCGCTTGATGATGTCGCCGTGTTTGCCCTTCGAGCACATCACCGTCGCCGTGCTGCGCTCGTGCGCCTGCACGCGATAGGCGCCGTAATTGATCCAGCCGGTATCCGGATCGCGCATGATCACCATGTCGCCGGTGCCGATGTAATAGCCGCCGTCATGCTCGTGCCAGCGCGGCACCGGGATTTTGAAAATGTCGATGTCGCTTCCGGTGTGCACGTTTTCCATCACCGGTCCGCTTTTCACCGTGACCGGCGGGATCGCTTTCGCTTCCTTCATATAGCGCCGCCAGTAATGCACCAGATCGATGGCGCTGGCGTCTGGATTAAGCCCCAGCGTGATGTTGATGCGCCGCAGCGAGGTGAGAATATTGGCGAGGATGCGATGGCCGCGCGGATAGCCGGGCACGCCGTCGAACAGCACGGCCTTGTTGCCGATTTTCCGCTGATAGATGTCGACAATGCCGCCGATTTCCTTCTCGCGCTCGGCGCCCTCGATGTCCTGCAGCTCGCCGGCGGCGCGCAATTGCGCGATCCAGGCGCGCAGGTCTTGGCGAGCTTTCGTAGCGGGTTGTTTCGGGGTATGGGATTTTACGGGTGCATCCATGCACGCACTCTATCGCAGCATGGATCGCTGGGTCGAGACCGTAGGGGCGGGTTTCAAACCGGCCCCTGCGCCCGAATGCCGACGGTGTCGGTTACATATCCAGCACCAGCCGCTCGGTGGCGCAGCCGCAGCAGCAGATCATGACCTTCTCGTTTGTCGCCTGCTCTTCCTCGCTGAGCACCGAATCGTGGTGGATCGGGATGCCGGAAATGACGCGGGTCTCGCAGGCGCCGCAGATGCCGAGCTCGCAGGAATAATCGACGTCGACGCCGGAGTCGAACAGCACTTCGAGGACCTTCTTGCCCTCGGGGATGAAGTATTCCTCGCCCGAGCGCGCCAGCTCGACCCAAAAACCTCCGGTCGCGGCGCCCGCGGCAGCGTCATCCTTTGGCGTGAAATATTCGACGTGAACGTTGCCGCGCGGCCGGCTCGCCGCGGCCGCCTCGAACGCCTTAAGCATCGGATTGGGTCCGCAGCAATAAAAGTGCGCGTTCTCGGGCGCCGCGGCGACGGCTGCGGCAATATCGAGAAACTTGCCGTCCGCCTCGTCGTCGAAATGCAGATGCACAGATTGCGGGTCGAGCGTCTTCAGTGTCGCAAGAAACGCCATGTCCTCGCGCGAGCGGCAGGAATAGTAGAGCGTCCAAGGCCGCTCGAGCGCGACGAGCTGCTGCGTCATGCACCAGATCGGCGTGATGCCGATACCACCGGCGACGAGCACGACATGATCGGCGTTCTCGATCAGCGGAAAATTGTTGCGCGGCGCGCTGATCTTGATCTGGTCGCGGACCTTCATTTCTTCAATGATGTAGCGCGAGCCGCCGCGGCTGGCGGCGTCTTTCTTGACACCGACGACGTAGCTGTCGGGATCGTTATTGGGTACGACCAGCGAAAACTGACGCACCAGGCCGTTCGGCAAGTGCAAATCGATATGCGAGCCGGGCTTATAGGCCGGCAGCGATCCGCCCTCGACACGGGCAAATGTGTAGAGCTTGGTGTCGCGTGCGACGTCCTCGATTTTGGTCAGTCGCGCGTCGATAATATGCGCGTGCGGCCCCGGCAAATGCGGGCGGCTCGACGCGGCGGGCGGTGCGGTGATGGTGTCCATGCAGGGGATAAATAGGCGGCCCGGGTAGGCTTGCGCAACCCGGCCTCTGCTCGGAAAATCACCGATGGACCGTGCTGTGCGGGGCGCTTTTTCGCTTATCCGGCGCGGAGCGACCGGCTTTTGCCGCCGTTTCACGGTATTCCGACGGTCCGTCCCCGATCGCGGCAACGCCGGGCACCACTTCGACCGCGATGCCCGCGGCCTGGCAGGCCTGCATTGCGTCGTTGCCGCGGCCGGAATCCATCGGATCGCCGCCCATAAGGCGGACGACGCGCCGGCCGGCTTTGGCAAGGGCGACGGTCAGGGCGTCGATGTCGTGACGGCTGCCATCATTCGCATCCCGCGCCTCGCCGACCAGCATTTTCTTTGCTTCACGGCGTGCAAAATCGAGGATGTCGGCGGCAACGCGTTCATCGAACAGAATAACGTCGGCCGATTGCAGCGTCCGCAGCGCGCGAAGCGTCAACAATTCCGGATCGCCGGGACCGGCGCCGACGACGATGACAGAGCCGGCCTCGCGCTCTGACGATGGCGTCAAGAGCGCATCGATGTCGGCGTCGGTCGGCGCCACGTCAGGGGTGGCAATCGCACGCGCGGTAAATCTTTCCCAAAAGTTGCGCCGATCGCGAAACGGGAGCGCCAGCGCCTGTACGCGCGGCCGCCAAGTGCGCGCAGCTTCGGCCCAGCGCGCAAACCCTTTCGGAATCAGCGCCTCGATCTTGGCGCGGATCGCCTGGGCGAACACCGGCGCCGCGCCATCGGTGGAAATGCCGATGACCAGCGGCGAGCGGTTGACGATGGCGCCGAACGCGAAATCGGAAAATGCCGGACGATCGATGATGTTGACCGGAACGCCAGCGCGGCGAGCGGCTGCCGCGAACTCCGCAGCCGTCGCGTCGTCGGCGCAATCCGCGACGGCGATCGCGGCGCCGGCGAAGTCGGCGGCGATCCAACTGCGTTCCTGAATCACGATCGACCCACACGGTGGAGTGTCGGCAAGCGCGCGCATCTCCTCGCTCGGCGCCGGTGCAAAGACCTCGACTTGCGCGCCCGCCGCAGAAAGCAATTCGGCCTTCCATGCCGCGGCGGCGGTTCCATCGCCAACGATGGCGCATTTGCCCTCGAGCGAGAAAAAAACCGGCAGGCGGGACAAGGCCGCCATGCGCGGCGGCGTTCCAGAAGGAAGGCGGTCGATGATCACGGCCTGACAATCTCCTAGTAAACGTCGGTCTGATAGCGGTCGCCGGCCTTTAGTTCGCCCAGCACTTTCATCGCATCGGTCGGGCTGTGGCCGCCATGCGCGGCGATCACATCAACGAACGCCACCTCGACATCCTTGGCCATGCGCAGCGCGTCACCGCAGACGTAGATGTGCGCGCCGTCATCGATCCAGGACCACAGCTCGCGCCCGGCCTCCCGGATGCGGTGCTGCACGTAGATTTTCTCATTGGAATCGCGCGACCAAGCCAGTGACAGCCGCGTCAACAGACCGGACGCGCGCATGGCGTCAAACTCTTCCTCATAGAAGAAGTCGTAAGCGCTGCGCTGATGGCCGAAGAACAGCCAATTCGGCCCCGGCGCCGCGATGGCCTGCCGCTCATGCAGAAAGGCGCGGAACGGCGCGACACCGGTGCCGGGTCCGACCATGATGATTGGTGTCGCCGGGTCAGCCGGTAAGGCGAAATGCTGCGCCTTCTGGACGTAGACCTTGATCTTGTCGCCCGGCGCCACGCGGCCGCCAAGGAAGGTCGAGCAAACGCCGTGACGCGCGCGCTTGTCGACCTCGTAGCGAACCGCATCGACGGTAAGCGAAACGCGGCCGGGACTGGATTTGAGCGACGACGAGATCGAATAAAGCCGCGGTTGCAGCGGATCGAGCGCCTCGATGAAGGCCTCCGGATCGGGCCGCACTCTGTGGAATTTGTTGAGAGCCGCGAGCACGTCGAGCGCAGCGGCATCGCCATCCGGGTCGCCGCCCGCGCCGAGCAGTTTCGCCTTCTGCTTTCGCTCGCCGCCGGTGATGTACGATATCAGCTCAAACAGCATATCGGGAGCTGGCGACAGCGAGGCGCCATAGGTGAGCTCTTCGCGCAGCGTACGATTGCCGATGGGAAAATCCGGCGGCGCGTCAATCGCGGCAAGCACGGCCTCGACCAGGTCGGGATCGTTGGCGGGAAAAATCCCGAAAGAATCGCCGACGGCATAATCGAGATCGGTGTCGGCGAGATCGATATCGATGTGCCAGGTCTCTTTCTGCGAGCCCGGCTTGTTCAGGAGCCGGCGTGACAGGAAGGTCGCATTGACCGGATTATCGCGGGAGCGGCCCAGCAGCGCGCCAGGCACCGGCGTCGCTGGCGTCGGCGGGGCCACGGCCGCGGGCGCGCTCTCAAGCTCCTGATAGAGCTGCTTGAGCATGCGAGCGGTCTCTTTGCCGCCCGGCACGCAAAGATTTAGCCGCGTCTCCGATTGCGTAAACAGCGCGGCCGAATAGTCGTTGCAATTGTAGCCGCATTGGCCGCAGTCCTGCTGCGCCATCGCCGCCATCAGCCGCCGCGGCAACGGCCGGTCCTCGGCGAGTTTCATGCGATCCGGCAACGGCATTGCCGGATCATGCCAAGGAGCGCCGTCGTCGATTTCAGTGTCGCCCTCGGCCGGTGCGGGCGCCGTGGCGGCGCCGAGAAGGCCAGGCAGCAGCCTGGCAACTTCCGCGGTGGAGAGCGCGGTGACGCTCTCCTCCAGCCCGAACAATCCGGCGAAAAGCCCGTTGAGCCAGGTGCGCTGCTCGGGCGTGAACGGCGCCGACTCCGGGATAAACGATGGGACGGGCGGCCGCGGCGTCATGCTCATTCGGCGGCCTCCAATTCGGTCATTGCCTTGAGCGCCTCGATCTCATGCCGCCGCGCGAACGTAAGAAAAGTCTCGTCACGCGAGGCGCGATGCGCGAGGTAGGCCTTTAAGATCCGTTCGACGGTTTGCGGCGTGGCTTCGGCGGTAACGTCGCGAAACAGTTCGCGCCCGAGCGCCGCGTTCGGACCAAAGCCGCCGCCGACGAGAATGTGATAACCCTCGACGGGGTCATCGTCTTCGCTCGCTTGGACCTTGCAGGCGAGAAGTCCGATTTCCGACACGAAATGTTGCGCGCAGGAATGATGGCAACCGGTCAAATGAATGTTGACCGGCGTGTCGAGCGAAACGCGCGTCTCGCACCAGCGCGCGATCTCCTCGGCGTGGCGCTTGGTGTCCGAAGCCGCGAACTTGCAGCCGGTATTGCCGGTGCAGGCGACAAGACCGGAGCGGATGGCGTTGGTGCTGATGGCAAGGCCAAGCTCCTCTATCCGCGCCACCGCGGCTGCAAGCATTTCCGTCGGCACACCGGAGATCAAAAGATTCTGCCAGACGGTGAGCCGCAGATCGCCGTCGCCCTGTTCGCGCGCGACCTCGGCGAGACCGCGCATCTGCGCGGCCGACAGCCGCCCCACCGGCACGACGACGCCAATCCAGTTCAGCCCTTGTTGCTTTTGGCCATGGATACCGAGATGCGCGGTCCGATCGAATGCCGGACGCGGCGCCACCGCGCCGGGCACGGCGCGGTCGAACTTCCGGCCGAGCTTCTCCTCGAGCAGAACGAGAAACTTTTCGATGCCCATGGCGTCGAGCACGTATTTCAGTCGGGCCTTGGTGCGGTCGGTACGGTCGCCATGGTCGATGAACAGACGCACCACTGCGTCCGCCACCTTGCAGGCGTCCTTCGGCCCGACCAGCACGCCAGTGTCGCGGGCGAAATCGCGATGCCCGGTGATGCCGCCGAGACAGAGCTTGAACCAGACGCCCGGTTCCAGGCCAAAGCCGTCTTTCACTTCAACCGCCTGGAAACCGATGTCGTTGGTATCCTCCAACACCGCAATGGTGCCGGCGCCATCGAAGGCGACGTTGAACTTGCGCGGCAATCCGTAAAGCGAGCGATCGTTGAGGATGTGAAAATGCCATTCGCGCGCGTAAGCGCGGGTGTCGATGAGCTCCTGCGGGTCGATGCCGGCGGATGGCGTGCCGGTGACGTTGCGGATGTTGTCGGCGCCGGAGCCGCGCGAGCACAACCCGAGGTCCTGAATCGCCTCGATCGTGGCGACCGTATTGTGGGCCTCGATCTCGCGAAATCTGGAGATTGGCGCGTGTCGTCACATGCGCATAGCCGCCGCCGTAGCGCTCGGCGACATCGGCGACGCCGGCGAACTGCGCCGCCTTGATGATGCCGTTCGGGATGCGCAGCCGGCACATATAGGAATTCTGATTGGGCGCGACGTAGAACAGGCCGAAGAAGCGCCAGCGGAAATTGTCCGCCGGCTTGGGATATTCGGCCTTTGACGCTTGCTCCTTCAGCCGCTCGTAAGCATCGAACGGGTGTTGCTCGCGCTTGAATTTTTCCGGATCGGAGAGTTTTCGGCCGGAAGCAAGCACACGGTTCTGCGCCGCGAGCCCCGCTGCGTCCGGACCTGCCGAACTCGGACGCGGCAACGGGCGCACCGACCGCCGGCGCGGCGCCGGCTACACCCTTTGCCGCCTTGGCAATCTGCACTCCGGCAACGAACCCTTCCAGATAACGCTTCTGTTCAGGGTTGAAATCGCCGGTCTCTTCGGCGGCGATAGGCTTGAGATCCGCCGCCGTCATTCTGCCGGCACTTGCGTCGGCGCCGTCAAGGGCGCCGGCGCCGAGCTGCGGGGCTTATGCGTGATGTAGAGCGCCAGCCCGGTGAAGACGAAGCCGCCCACCAGATTGCCGAGCGTCACCGGAATCTGATTCCACAGCCACCATTGCGCCACCGTGATTTTGGCGCCCATCATCATTCCGGTCGGAATGATGAACATGTTCACTACCGAGTGCTCGAATCCCTGGGCGAAGAAAATCAGGATCGGCATATAGGCGCAGACGATCTTGCCGATCGTCGACGAGGTGGTCATCGCCGCGACGATGCCGAGGCAGACCATCCAATTGCAGAGGATCGCCTTGACGAATACGGTGATGAGTCCGGCGAACCCGAGCACCTCGTAACCGGTCGTTTTTGCCTCGGCCACGGCAATGATCTTGGCGGCAACGCCGGCAGGCGCCGCAGTGCCGAAATTGGTCAGCGCGATCGCGAGCAGCCCGCCGTAGATCACGCTGCCAATCAAGTTGCCGAGAAAAACATAGCTCCAGTTGCCGAGCATGGTCTTGGCGCTGACGTGATCCTCGAGCCACGGCAACGGCAACAATCCGAAACTGCCGGTGACCAGATCGAGACCCAGCAGCACGATGAGAATGAGACCGACCGGGAAGATGAGGGCGCCGACCAGCGGCTGGTTGGTCTGCACCATGCCGGTGAAAGCAAGGCTTGTGGCGGCGGCCAGTATCGCGCCGGCAAGGCCGCCGCGGATCAGAAGATCGAGGGGCGGCAACGCGAGCTTAGTGCGCCCGGCGCTAACCATGGCGGCGGCAACGTCCACCGGCTTTACGTAATCCATGCTTGGCTCCCTATCGTTAGGGTCAACCTGAGCTCATCGGCATTAGTGCCCGGCCAAGGCCAACTTTATTGCAACGCAGCAAGGCGCATGCCACGGCGAGAGCACTGAATTTATTGGTAATTTCTCTTCAACTCGATGCCGATGCCACGCCTCGCGGCGTAATCCGCTCAAATGTTGAGCAGCCCCCGGCCGGACAAAAGTTCAGCGTTTTTCTGAAACCGCAACTCGCGCCAAAAACTGTACGCGCCAAAAAAACTTGGCGGGCGCCCGGCGGGATTCCACCGGGCGCCCTTAGTTTCACGTCAGCCGGCCTATAAGCCGGGTTCTGGAAGGCCTGCGAACACGGTTCGCAGACGTGACGACCATTCTTCTGGGACGCCGATTACTCGGCGCCTCAAGCAACCTACCCGAACGGCCGGATCTGGACACCGACCCCGAAGCCTTGCCGCTTGCGCGCCAAGGTTTCGCGCCGTCCCTATTCGGTCTTGCTCCCGGTGGGGTTTGCCGTGCCGCCGGCGTTACCGCCGGCGCGGTGCGCTCTTACCGCACCGTTTCACCCTTACCGCGGCAAACGCTACGCACCGCGGCGGTCTGTTCTCTGTGGCACTTTCCCTGGGCTCGCACCCGCCGGATGTTATCCGGCACCGCTTGTCCATGGAGCCCGGACTTTCCTCCCCGACAACCTTTCGGTTTCGCCGGAGCGGCCGTCCGACCGACTGACAGAGAGAGGGATGGGGACGTTGGGCCGCGCCGTCAAGAGGCCGCTTAGAAGCGCAGTTAAGAAGCAACGAGCAGCATGGCGGTACGAGCGCGGGCGGCCATGGTGCGGGCGCGTCCGCGACTGCCGAGCAGCTCTTGCAGCGTGCTGCGCGTCGACGGATCGGCGATGCTGTCGATGCGTTCCGGCCGGAAATGGCGCTGGAACGCGGTGACGACCTCTTGCGTCGCGGAGTCGTATTCGCCGTTGACCTCGACGCCGTAGCCGTACTCGCTCAGCGATTTCTGCAAGGCGGCGACCGCCGCGCCGCGATCACCGGGGGAAAGCGATTGCCCGAAATTCATGATCGGAGCCGGCTTTACCCAGTGGCCGACGCCGGAATCGTACAGCGTGCGCCATGGAAATTTCTCGCCCGGGTCCTGCTTGCGCGCCGGCGCCACGTCGGAATGCGCCAACACCCGCACCGGAGCAATCGTATTGCGAGTCTGGATGCTGCGGCATAGCGCGGTAACCGCCGCGATCTGCCGTTTGGGAAAGTCGGGATAACTGTGGTCGTGGCCGGGATTGGCAATCTCAATTCCGATGGAGCACGAATTTATGTCGGTCTCGCCCGCCCAAGAAGCCTTGCCCGCATGCCAAGCGCGGCGGCTCTCTTGCACCATTTGGATGATCCGGCCGTCCTCGAACACGAAGTAATGGGCCGAAACTTCGCTGCCACGGGCTTTCAGACGTTCGAGCGCCGCCTCGGCGTCCTGCATCCCGGTGTAATGCAGCAAGATCATATCCGGCCGTCTGCCGTCTCGGCGTTCGCCGTGATTGGGCGACGGCACGACCTCGGCGACAACGCAGGAATCCGGAGCAAACGCGGGACGCGACATAAGCGGACTTTAGGATAACGCGGATCGGCGACAAGGTTATTTGCACCGGCGTGCACAAGAAATACGAAAAATCGACGCTCGATACGCAGGCGGTATGCGCGGCGCCGCGCTGGACATCGCCGCTGGGGCGTAGCGGTTGTCGCTGCAGCACTTGCGAAGGGACGCGACGGCAGCTGCCGGCACCGCCCAACGCGCGGCCGGCTTCAACCATTCCTTAAGCTTACGCCTCGCTAATCGAAATCGAGCGGTTCTGCCCAATCGATCGGGCAGGTCCGTTGACGCCCATAATACCCCATGATAGCCCATTTGTTCCCAAAAACGCGTTTACTCCAAGGGTTGGGTGGTTCGGACCTACCGCCGGGCGAGGGGCGAGATGAACCGCTTTGTGTCCCATTATGTTCTCCGGCTGGACGCCAAGGGACGCGTATCGGTGCCGGCGTCCTTTCGTGCCGTGCTGGCGCGCGACGGATTCGACGGGCTTTATTGCTATCCCGCGCTGGATCGGCCCGCGCTCGATGCCGGCGGCAATGCGTTGCTTGCCGAGATCGAGGCGCTGATTGCGGATTTCTCGCCTTATCCGGACCAACGCGAGCAGTCTTCACTTTCGCTCTATGGCACGAGCGAGACTTTGAAGATCGACGGCGAGGGCCGCGTCGTGCTCACCGACGCGCTCAAGACACATGCCGGCATCACCGACACGGCGACGTTTGTCGGTCTCGGCCACAAATTTCGAATTTGGGAGCCCGGCCGCTTTCGCGCGGAACTCGCGGAGGCCACCGAGAAAGTCCGCGCCTTCAGGCAGGAACCAGGCACCCGGATGACGGCGGCGGCAAAACCGCTCGGAGCACGGGAATGACGGCGGGCCGCGACAGCAGCGCTGTCGCCGGCGGACTGGCCCGTCATATTCCCGTGCTCGCCCGCCGCGTCATCGACTGGCTCGGCGTCCGGAGCGGCGGTCTCTATATCGACGCGACGTTTGGCGCTGGCGGCTATACGGCCGCGATCCTGCAGACGCCCGGGGCGCGCGTGATCGGCATCGATCGCGATCAGGCCGCCATCGCGCGCGCTGCGGCATTAGTTGCGCAAGCGCAGGGTCGGCTCGAACTCGTCGAGGATCGCTTCTCCAATCTGGCATCGATCGCGGCCGGCGCCACCGCGGCCGACGGCGTCGTGTTCGATCTCGGCGTTTCCTCGATGCAGCTTGACGACGCGGAGCGCGGTTTTTCGTTCCGGCTCGACGGGCCGCTCGACATGCGTATGGGGCACAGCGGTCCGACCGCAGCGGACGTCGTGGCGCGCGCTGGGGAGCGCGATCTCGCCATCATCATCGCGACCTTGGGGGAGGAAAACCACGCCCGCGCCGTCGCACGCGCAATCGTCAAGGCGCGAAGCGAGCGGGCCATCGAAACAACCCGCGCGCTCGCTGATATCGTCGCGCGCGTGACGCATGCGCGCCCTGGCGCGATTCATCCGGCCACCCGCACCTTCCAGGCCTTACGGATCTTCGTCAATGACGAACTCGGCGAATTGGCGCACGGGCTTGCTGCCGCCGAACGCGCGCTCAAGCCGTCCGGCCGCCTCGTCGCGGTCGCGTTTCACTCGCTTGAGGATCGCATCGTCAAGACCTTTCTCGCCGACCGCAGCCGCACGCCGGCGGGCTCGCGCCACCATCCCGTCATCGTGGCGCCGCCGCCGACCTTCCGCGTCCTGACGCGGCGGCCGGAAGCGCCGGACGAAGCCGAAATTGCCGACAATCCGCGCGCCCGCTCAGCCAAGCTGCGCGCCGCCGAGCGCACCGATGCGCCGCCGCGCTCCATGACGATGGAGAATCTGTTGCCGCGGCTGCCGTCTGTCGCCGACATCATGCGAGGTCGGCCGTGATCCTGCGCCTGCTCAATTTCGTCGTGATCGGGGTGCTCGTGCTCGCCGCGGCCTGGGTCTATCGGATCAAGTTCGACGCCACCGTCCAGGCCGAACGCCTCGCCAAGCTGCGTGGCGAAGTGCGCCATGAACGCGATGAAATCGCCGCCTTGCGCGCCGAATGGGGACAGCTCGACGATCCGGCGCGCATCGAGGCGTTGGCCAAGCGGTTTTTGCATCTCAAGACCATCGCGCCCACGCAATTCGATACGCTCGATCATCTACCCGACCGGCCGGCGGAAGACGTCACGGCCAGTACCGATCCGATCGGCGGCATGATCGAAAATCTCGAGGCGCCGAGCACGTTTGGCACGACCGGAAGCGTTCCTGCCGCGACGCCAACACCTGCGGTCGGCGCCGGCCAAGCGACGGCGCCGCTGCCGGCGGCAACTGGAGCGCCGAGGCAATGAGCGTGACCGCGGACACATTCCCGCTGCCGCCGAACGCGGGACGCTCTCGCGAATTGCCTTTGCGGCAGTGGCTCATCCGCAAGCTGCTCTACGGCAAGGATGTCGATCGCGGCGCCAAGGCTCGGGCCCGCATCGGCTTGGCCATTCTCACTTTTATCGTCGTCTACACCATCATCGCGGCGCGGCTTGTCATGTTTGCGATCCAAGCCGACGAGCACACTGTTCATCGCGTCGTCTCCGGCGACGCCGTCGCCACGGCGCGCCCCGACATTCTCGATCGCAACGGCGAAGTCTTGGCGACCGACGTGCGTGTGCCGTCGCTCTACGCTGAACCGCGCCGGCTCATCGACGTCGATGAAGCGGCCGAGCTGCTTACGGCGGACTTGCCCGATCTCGACGCAAAGGAGCTGCGCGAGCGGTTGTCGTCCAAGCGCGGCTTCGTCTGGCTCAAGCGCGACATCACGCCCGAGCAGCAGCGCGAAATATACCGGCAGGGCCTGCCCGGCATCGGCTTCTTGAACGAAAACAAACGCGACTATCCGAACGGCGACGAAATTTCCCATCTCATCGGTCACGTTAACATCGATAACCAGGGCATCGCCGGAATCGAGAAGTGGCTCGATGGTCAAGGGCTGGCGGCTTTGCACCTGGCCGGCCTCGCCACCGACCGTTTGCAGACACCGGTCCAGCTTGCCGTCGATCTTCGCGTGCAGCACGTGCTGCGCGACGAACTGGTCGCGGCCCGCGCTAAATTCAGCGCGCTCGCCGCCGCCGGCCTGGTCCTCAACGTGCGCACCGGCGAAGTCGTCGCGCTGGTGTCGGAACCGGACTACGACCCGAACAATCCAAGCGAAGCGCTCGATCCGTCGCGCATCAATCGGCTGACGACCGGCGTCTACGAAATGGGATCGACGTTCAAGGCCTTCACCGTGGCGATGGCGCTCGATTCCGGCAAGGTCACGCTCAATTCGAAGTTCGACGCGCGCATGCCGCTGCAGATGGGCAGATTCGCCATTCACGATTTCGAGCCGCAGCACCGCTTCCTCAGCGTTCCGGAGATCTTCACCTATTCCTCGAATATCGGCGCCGCGCGCATGGCGCTTTCGCTCGGCAGCGGGGCGCAGAAGGCGTTCTTAGAAAAACTCGGCCAGCTCGATCGTCTGCGCACCGAATTGCCGGAAAGCGCCGAGCCGATCGTGCCCAAGCGCTGGAGCGATCTGACCACCGCCACCATCGCCTTCGGCCACGGTCTGTCGGTTGCGCCGCTGCAGGCGGCGATGGGCGTTGCCGCGATCATGAACGGCGGCATCCTAATCCCGCCGACCTTCCTCAAACGATCCGAGGCCGAGGCCGCCAAGCTCGGCAAGCGCGTCATCAAGCCGGAAACCAGCACCATGATGCGCTACCTGATGCGGCTCAATGTCGAGAAAGGAACGGCGGAGAAAGCCGACGTGCCGGGCTATTACATCGGCGGCAAGACCGGCACCGCCGATAAGGTGGTGGGCGGCCGCTACTCCAAGAACAAAGTGCTCACCGATTTCATGGCGATCCTGCCGGCCGATCAGCCGCGCTATCTCCTGCTGATCATGCTCGATGAACCGCACGCATTGCCGGAGACGCACGGTTTTACCACATCGGGCTGGAACGCGGTGCCGGTCGGCGGCGAGGTTGTTTCCCGTATCGCGCCGCTTCTCGACATCGCGCCGCGGATGGACCTGCCGCCGGCGGATCAGCAAATACTGGCCTCGCTCAAGGAAAGCAGGTAAGGCGTTGACCGCTTTGTCGACCGAGCTACCAAGTCGACCGGATCATGAAACTTCGCGAGATTTTGCCTCCTGACGCGGAATTCGACGCGCTCAACGCTGAGCTCGACATCGGCGGGGTGACGGCGGACAGCCGGACTGTCAAACCCGGTGATGTCTTCGCCGCCATCGCCGGCGGCAAGGCCGACGGTCTGCAATTTGCGACCGCCGCAATCGCCGCGGGCGCGGTTGCGATCGTGGCCGAACGGCCGCCGCCGGCGCCGTTGCCCGGCAATGTCGCGTTCATACGCGTCCGCAACGCCCGGCGCGCGCTCGCGCTCATCGCCGCCAAAATCTATCCGCGTCAGCCGCGGGTCATCGCCGCCGTCACCGGCACGAGCGGCAAAACTTCGGTCACTGCATTCACCCGGCAAATCTGGAGCGCACTCGGGCACCGCGCCGCGAGCGTCGGCACCATCGGCATCGTGTCGCCAAGCGGCGAGATTTATGGCTCGCTGACGACACCCGACCCGGTCGCGCTGCACCGTTCACTCGATACGCTCGCCGGCGACGGCGTCACTCATCTCGCGATCGAAGCATCCTCGCACGGCCTCGACCAATACCGGCTCGACGGTTTGCGCATCGCGGCGGCCGGTTTCACCAATATCACGCGCGATCATCTCGATTATCATCCGACATTCGAAGCTTATTTTGCCGCCAAGCTGCGGCTGTTCGAGGAGTTGCTGGCCCCTGGCGGTGCAGCGGTGATCGATGCCGACCACGATCATGCAGATACGGTGATGGCGGCGGCCAAGGCGCGCGGCCTGCCGATCATGAGCGTCGGACGCAAGGGAACGGGAATTCGCCTCGATCAGTCCATGATCGACGGGTTCGCCCAGCGGCTGCGGCTCGAATACAAGGGAGAACATTTCCAGGTGCGCCTGCCGCTGGTCGGCGAATTTCAGATCGAGAACGCGCTGGTCGCCGCCGGGCTTGCCATCTCGACCGGAGGCGTTCCCGGATCGGTTTTTGCGGCGCTCGAGCAGCTTGCCGGCGCCAAGGGCCGGCTCGAACGCGTAGGCTCGAGCCGCGGCGCGCAGATTTTTGTCGATTATGCGCACAAGCCCGACGCGCTGGCCAAGGCACTCGATGCGCTGCGGCCCTATGCAACCGGCCGGCTCGTGGTGGTGTTCGGGGCCGGCGGCGACCGCGATCGCGGCAAGCGGCCCCTGATGGGCAACGTGGCCGTCGCCAAAGCCGACCGGGTGATCGTCACCGACGACAATCCGCGCAGCGAAGACGCCGCCGCCATCCGCGCGTCGATCGTCGCCGCCGCGCGTGGCGCGGTTGAAATCGGCGACCGGCGCGAGGCGATCCGGCGTGCCATCGCCGACCTTTGCTCCGGCGACGTCCTCCTGATCGCCGGAAAGGGTCATGAAACCGGCCAGATTATCGGCGACCGGGTCGTACCGTTCAGCGACCATGAGACGGTCGCCACGGCGCTGAAGGAACTCGCTGCATGAGCGCGCGCACGTTGTGGACCGTGGATGCGATGGCAACTGCGATGGGCGCTGAACGGCAGGGTGCGTTACCGCAATCGATACTGGGTATTTCGATCGACAGCCGCAGCATCGAGCCGGACGAAGCGTTCTTCGCCATCCACGGCGATCGTCGCGACGGCCATGATTTTGTCGCCGCGGCGCTCGCGGCCAAAGCCGGCCTCGCCGTCGTCGCCGCCGACCGGCGCGCGCAGTTTGCGAATGACGCTCCGCTGCTCGTCGTGCCCAATGTGCTCGCGGGCTTACGCGATCTTGCCGCCGCAGCGCGGGCGCGCACGCAGGCCAAGGTGATCGGCGTCACCGGCTCGGTCGGCAAGACCGGAACCAAGGAGGCGTTGCGGCTCGCATTATCGAAGGACGGCGAGACCCATGCCTCCGTCGCTTCCTACAACAATCATTGGGGCGTGCCGCTGTCGCTCGCCCGCTGCCCCGCGAGCGCGCGCTATGCCGTATTCGAAATGGGCATGAACCACGAAGGCGAGATCGAGCCGCTGTCGCGCCTGGTTCGCCCCCATGTCGCGATCATCACCACAATCGCGCCGGTGCATCTCGAATTCTTGGGCTCGCTCGCCAAGATCGCCAATGCCAAGGCTGAGATCTTCTTCGGCGTCGAGCCGGGCGGCGCCGCGGTGCTAAACCGCGACATTGCGCAATTCGCCCAACTCAAGCGCCGCGCCAAGGAAGCCGGCATCGCCCGCATCGTGTCGTTCGGCGAGCACGCTGCCGCCGACGCGCGGGCGATCAAGTTCGCGCTGCATCCGCGCTGCTCGACGGTGCAGGCGCAAATCCTCGGCACCGAGCTCACCTATAAGATCGGCGCACCGGGCCGCCATCTCGTCATCAATTCGCTCGCGGTTCTGGCCGCCGCCGACCTGGTCGGCGCCGATCTTGCGCTCGCGGCGCTGGCGCTGGCCGAAGTCGCGCCGGTCTCCGGCCGCGGCGCGTCGATCGAGATCGAACTGCCGGGTGGCCCCGCGCTCCTCATCGACGACAGCTACAACGCCAATCCGGTTTCGATGGCGGCGGCGCTGGCGGTGCTCGGTCAGGCGCCAGTCGGCCCGCGCGGCCGGCGCATTGCAGTCCTCGGCGATATGCTGGAGCTCGGACCGAAAGGACGCGCTTTGCATCGCACGCTGCTCGACGCGGTGCTGGCGAATTCGATTGATCTCGTGTTCTGCTGCGGCCCGCTGATGCAAGCGCTGTGGCAGGCTCTTCCCGCGAGCCGCCGTGGCGGCTATGCAGAGGACTCTACCGCGCTCGAGGCGCAGGTGCTGCCGGCGATCCGCGCCGGCGACGCCGTGATGGTCAAGGGCTCGCTCAGCTCGCGCATGGCGCTTATCGTCAAGGCGCTGCAACGGGCTTATCCGCGCCAAGATACGGGCGAAGACACGATCGAAGACGCACTCGAAAACGCGTCCCTACAAGGTTGATGCGATGCTGTATTGGCTGGTCGATCTGTCGGACAAACTCTCCGTCCTCAACGTGTTTCGCTACATCACGTTCCGCACCGGCGGCGCGATCATCACCGCACTGCTGTTCGTATTCCTGTTCGGCCAGGCCATCATCGATCGGCTGCGGCTCTTGCAGGGCAAAGGTCAGCCGATCCGCGCCGACGGGCCGAAATCGCACATCATCGCCAAGGCCGGCACGCCGACCATGGGCGGACTGATGATCCTGTCCGGAATGCTGGTCTCGACACTGTTATGGGCGAACCCCGCCAACCCTTATGTCTGGGTGGTGCTCTGGGTCACGCTCGGTTTCGGATTGGTCGGCTTCTACGACGATTATCTGAAAGTTACCAAACAAGCGCACAACGGATTTCCCGGCCGCATCCGTCTGGCCATCGAGGCCGTCATTGTCGGGCTTGCCTGCATCGCCCTCGTCAGGCTCGGCGAGGCGCCGTTTTCGACCTCGCTGGTATTTCCGTTCTTCAAGGAATTGGTGCTCAATCTCGGCTGGTTCTACGTGCTGTTCGCGATGTTCATCATCGTCGGCGCCGGCAACGCGGTGAATCTGACCGATGGGCTCGACGGATTAGCCATCGTTCCGGTCATGGTCGCGGCGGCGAGCTTCGGCATGATCTCCTACCTCTGCGGCAATGCGGTTTTCGCCGATTATCTGCAGATCCATTACGTCGCCGGCACCGGCGAGCTGTCGGTGCTGTGCGGCGCGGTTCTTGGCGCCGGCCTTGGCTTCCTTTGGTTCAACGCGCCGCCGGCTTCGATTTTCATGGGCGATACCGGCTCGCTGGCGCTCGGCGGCATGATCGGCGCGGTGGCGGTCGCCACCAAACACGAGATCGTGCTCGCCGTGATCGGCGGCCTGTTCGTGCTCGAAGCGGTTTCGGTCATCGTGCAGGTGGTCTCCTACAAGCTCACCGGCAAGCGCGTCTTCAAGATGGCGCCGATCCACCATCATTTCGAGCAGCTCGGCTGGACCGAGCCGCAGATTGTCATTCGCTTCTGGATCGTCTCGGTCGTGCTCGCGCTTGCCGGACTTTCGACCCTGAAACTGAGGTAGCGGCGTCGTGATCGCGATCACGACCTCTGCCGGCAAAAAGGTCGCAGTGTTCGGCCTGGGCGGCTCGGGGCTTGCGAGCGCGAGCGCGCTGCTTGCCGGCGGCGCCGACGTCGTCGGATGCGATGACGATGCGGCAAGCGTCGCCAAAGCGAATGCTGCCGGAATCCCCACCGCCGATCTGCGGCATGCCGACTGGAGCAAGATTACGAGCCTGGTGCTTGCGCCGGGCGTGCCGCTGACCCATCCGGCGCCGCATTGGGTGGTAGCGCTCGCGCAAAAAGCCGGCGTCGAGGTAATCGGCGACATCGAATTGTTCTGCCGCGAGCGCCGCCATCTCGCGCCCGATGCGCCGTTCGTCGCCATCACCGGCACCAATGGCAAATCGACGACCACGGCGCTGATCGCCCACCTCGCCGCCTCGGCCGGAATGGACGCCCAGCTCGGCGGCAATATCGGCACCGCGATCCTGTCGCTCGCGCCGCCGCAGCCAAATAATATCAGACCCTTGCGCGTTCACGTCATCGAATGCTCGTCCTATCAGATCGATCTCGCGCCCTCGCTCGATCCGTCGATCGGCATCCTGATCAATCTCAGCGAGGACCATCTCGACCGCCATGGCACGATGGAAAATTACGCAGCCGTGAAGGAACGCCTGGTCGCCGGCGTGCCGCGGCAAGGCGCCGCAATCGTCGGCGTTGACGACGAGTGGTGCCGGAAAATTGCGGTGCGGCTCGCCCAAGCCGACAAGCGGGTGGAGCGGGTTTCGGTACGGCGCAAACTGACCAACGGTTTTTTCGTCGAGCACGAGCGGATCATGAGCGCCGACGGCGCCGGCATATCGCAAATCGCCGAACTTGGCGGCATCGGCTCGTTGCGCGGACTGCACAACGCGCAGAACGCCGCCTGCGCCGCGGCCGCGGCGCAGGCGCTCGGGCTTGAACCGGCGGCCATCCAGGCCGGGCTTCGATCATTCCCGGGGCTGGCGCATCGGATGGAAGAAGTCGGACGGCGCGGCACCGTTTCGTTCGTCAACGATTCCAAAGCCACCAATGCCAATTCCGCGGCCCAGGCGCTGGCTTGTTTCAACGACATTTTCTGGATCGCCGGCGGTAAACCGAAGACCGGCGGCATCGAATCGTTGCGCGGCTTTTTTCAGCGCATCCGCAAAGCCTATCTGATCGGCGAAGCGGCCAAGGAATTCGCCGCGACGCTCGGCGACCAAGTGCCTCACGAGATCACCGGCACGCTCGACGAGGCGCTGTCCGCCGCCGCGCGCGACGCCGAAGCCTCGGACGCGCGCGAGCCGGTCGTGCTGCTGTCGCCCGCTTGCGCCTCGTTCGACCAGTATCGCAATTTCGAAGTGCGCGGCGATGCGTTCCGCAGCCTGGCGCGGGCGCTGCCAGGCGTGACGGCCAAATCTTAATCGCCGGCCTTAATCGCGTCTCTTAATCTCTTGGAAACCATCCCGGTGTCACCACTATTCCGGGACGTGTCCAGGGAAACGAATGGCTTCGCGCGCGCAACCCACGCTGTTTTCCGAATGGTGGTGGACGGTCGACCGGCTGACGCTGGCGGCGCTGGTCGCCCTGATGCTTGGCGGCATCGTATTATGCCTTGCCGCGAGCCCGCCTGTCGCCACCCGCATCGGGCTCGACCCGTTTCATTTTGTCGATCGCCAGGTGCTGTTTCTCATTCCCGCCGGCGCCGTGCTGATCGGCACCTCGTTCCTGTCGCCGCGCGACATCCGCAAAGTGGCGCTGGTCGTCTTCATCGTCAGTCTCGTGCTCACCGCCGCGACGCCCCATTTCGGCGCCGAGATCAAAGGAGCGCGGCGCTGGCTGGTCATTCTCGGCGTCAACATCCAGCCGTCGGAATTTCTCAAGCCCGCCTTCGTGATCCTGATCGCCTGGCTGTTCGGCGAAACGGCGAAGCGGCCGGAGATGCCGGCCAATTCGATAGCGCTCGCTTTGCTCATCGTCGTCGTCACGCTTTTGGTGCTGCAGCCGGACTTCGGCCAGACCATGCTGATCTCGCTGGTCTGGGGCGCGCTGTTCTATATGGCGGGCATGCGTCTGATCTGGGTGATGGGGTTAGCCGGCGCGGCCGGCGTCGGCCTGATGACGGCGTTCTTCACCGTTCCGCACGTCGCCGAGCGCATCAACCGTTTCCTCAATCCGGCTTCGGGCGACAGTTACAACATCGATATCGCGACTGAATCGTTCATCCGCGGCGGCTGGTTCGGCCGCGGTCCGGGCGAAGGCACGATCAAGCGTATTCTGCCCGAAGGCCATACCGATTTCGTCTTTGCCGTGGCCGCGGAAGAATTCGGCGTCGTGCTCTGCCTCATTCTCGTCGCGCTGTTCGCTTTCATTGTGATCCGCGCACTCATCAAGGCGCTGCGCGCCGAGGATCCGTTCGTCCGTTTCGCCGCGGCGGGATTGGCGATCCTGTTTGGTTTGCAGTCGGCCATCAACATGGCGGTCAATCTGCATCTGATGCCGGCGAAAGGCATGACCTTGCCATTCGTTTCTTATGGCGGCTCGTCTCTGATCTCGCTTGCCTATGGCATGGGCATGCTGCTGGCGCTGACCCGCGAGCGGCCGCGCGCCAAGCTCGCCGGCGATATGCTGCTCGCCCCGAGTCCGGTGTAATGCCCGCGCCGGGCTTGGTGCCAAACTCGGCGCCGGTGCTCGTTACCGCGGGCGGCACGGGCGGCCATTTATTCCCGGCCGAGGCGCTTGCCGTTGCACTGACGAGACGCGGCATCGCCGTGCATCTCGCAACCGACCGGCGCGCGGCCCGCTTCGGCGGCGCTTTCGCAGAGCAAGCCGTTCATGTCGTCACGAGCGCCACGCTCAGCGCCCGCAACCCGATCGCCGTGACACGAACCGCCGCCATGCTCGGCGCCGGCTTCATTCAGGCCTGGGTGCTGATCGGCCGGCTCAAGCCCGCCGCGGTCATCGGCTTCGGCGGCTACCCGACGATCCCGCCGGTGCTGGCTGCGGCCTGGCGCGGTGTCCCGACCGTCATTCACGACGCCAACGCCGTTATTGGCCGCGCCAACCGGCTGTTGGCGCCGCGCGTCGCCGCGATCGCCACGACCTTTCCCGACGTGTTCGCGGCCGAGCCTGATTTGGCCGCCAAGGCAACGCTGACCGGCAATCCGGTTCGCGCTGCCGTCGTCGCCGCCGCGGCAACGCCCTATCCGGGCGCGAACGGTGCGTTGCGGTTCCTTGTGTTCGGCGGCAGCCAGGGCGCCCGCGTCATGGCCGATATCGTGCCGCAAGCGATCGGTCGCCTCGACGCCGGCTTGCGGGCGCGTCTTGCCCTAGTCCAGCAGGCGCGCGAGGAAGACCTCGGCCGCGTGCGCGAGGCTTACGCCGGCATATCGGTCACAGCGGAAATAGCGCCGTTTTTCACCGACCTGCCCGCGCGCATGGCGGCGAGCCATCTGGTGATTTCGCGCTCGGGAGCATCGACGGTCGCCGAGCTCGCGGCGATCGGCCGGCCTTCGATCCTGGTGCCGCTGCCGCATGCCCTCGATCAGGACCAATTCGCCAATGCCGGCGTGCTGGAACGGGCCGGCGGCGCACTGCGGATTGTGCAGGATGCTTTCACCCCGCAGCGGCTCGCCGGCGAAATCGAAAGCCTCGCAGCGGCGCCGCAACGGCTCGCGACGATGGCCTCAGCGGCAAAATCCGTGGGCCGGCTCGATGCCGCGGATCGTTTGGCCGATCTCGTGCTGCGGGTGGCGGAATTCGCTGCGAAGCACTAATTTCGGCATTGTTCGTCCGTCGGGGAGTCCCATGAAGCTGCCGCGCGACATCGGCCCGGTGCATTTCATCGGCATCGGCGGCATCGGCATGAGCGGCATCGCCGAAGTGCTGGTGAATCTCGGCTATACCGTGCAGGGCTCCGACCAGGCCGACAGCGCCAACGTCAAGCGATTGCGCGACAAGGGCGTCAAGATCTCGATCGGGCACGCGGCCGACAATCTTCACGGCGCGCAGGTCGTCGTCATCTCCTCGGCGATCAAGGCCGACAATCCGGAGCTTGCCTCGGCGCGCGCGCGACGGCTCCCGGTGGTGCGCCGCGCCGAAATGCTGGCCGAACTGATGCGCTTGAAAAGCTGCGTCGCCATCGCCGGCACACATGGCAAGACCACGACGACGTCGATGGTGGCGGCGCTGCTCGACGCCGGCGGCTTCGATCCGACCGTGATCAACGGCGGCATCATCAACGCCTACGGCACCAATGCGCGGCTTGGCGCCGGCGACTGGATGGTGGTCGAAGCCGACGAATCCGACGGCACCTTTCTTAAACTCCCGGCCGACATCGCCGTCGTCACCAATGTCGATCCCGAGCATCTCGACTACTTCAAGACCTTCGACGCCGTGCAGGATGCGTTCCGCGCCTTCGTCGAGAACGTCCCGTTTTACGGATTCTCGGTGATGTGCACCGATCATCCCGTCGTACAAAACCTTGTCGGCCGCATCGAAGACCATCGTATCATCACCTATGGCGAGAATCCGCAAGCCGATGTGCGGCTCGTCGACGTGTCGCATGCCGGCGGCACGTCGCTGTTCACGATCGCCCTGCGCGAACGCGCCGGACAGGCGTTGCACGAAATCAAAAATCTCGCGCTGCCGATGCCGGGGCGCCATAACGCGCTCAACGCCACCGCCGCGATCGCGGTCGCGCACGAGCTCGGCGTCGCCGACGATGTCATCCGCAACGCGCTCGCCAAATTCGGCGGCGTGCGCCGGCGCTTCACCAAGACCGGCACCTGGAACGGCGTCACCATCATCGACGATTACGGCCATCACCCGGTGGAGATCGCCGCAGTGCTTCGCGCGGCGCGCGAATCGACGAAAGGCCAGGTCATCGCCGTCGTGCAGCCGCATCGCTATACGCGGCTTGCTGCTTTGTTCGAGCAATTCTGCACCTGCTTCAACGACGCCGACGTGGTGATCGTCGCCAATGTCTATCCGGCGGGCGAAGCGCCGATCGCGGGCGCCGATCGCGACGCTCTGGTGCAGGGTTTGCGCACGCACGGTCATCGGCAAGTCGTTGCGCTCGATAGCCCCGAAAAACTCGCCCCGCTCATCGCCGCAACGGCGCAGCCGGGCGACTACGTCGCCTGCCTCGGCGCCGGCTCGATCACGCAATGGGCCTATGCGCTGCCCGGCGAACTGGCGGCGGCCGGAGCCGCTTGATGACATTTCCCGATCTCGTGCCGGCGCTCCAAAAGAACATGCCGAAGCTACGCGGCCGGCTCATTGCCAATCAGTCGCTCGCCGAGCTGACCTGGTTTCGCGTCGGCGGACCGGCGCAGCTCTTATTGATGCCCGAGGACGAGGCCGACCTCGCGTATTTTCTCTCCCATCTGCCCGACGATATTGCGGTGACGGTCGTCGGGCTGGGCTCAAATCTGATCGTGCGCGACGGCGGTGTGCCGGGCGCAGTGTTGAGACTCGGCCGTGGTTTCAATGAGATCGCAATCGAGGGACGGAACGTGCGCGCCGGCGCCGCGGTGCCCGACGTCAAGGTTGCGCGCACCGCGCAGGAGGCCGGCATCGCCGGGCTGTCATTCATGCGCGGCATACCCGGCGGCGTCGGCGGCGCGTTGCGCATGAACGGCGGCGCATACGGCCGCGAGACCAAGGACGCGCTGATCGAGGCGCGCGCCGTCGATCGGCAGGGCCGTGTCCACGTGCTGGGCAATGCCGAGATGCACTACACCTATCGGCATTGCGGCGCCCCGGACGATTACATCTTCACCCAAGCTGTGTTCGCGGGCGAACGCGGCGATCCCGCCGTCATTGCCGCCGAGATGGAGAAAATCACCGAATCCCGCGAGGCGACGCAGCCGATCAAAAGCCGGACCGGCGGCTCGACGTTCAAAAATCCGCCAAACCGCAAAGCCTGGCAGCTCATCGACGCCGCCGGCTGCCGCGGGCTTCGCATCGGCGATGCCCAGGTCTCGGAAATGCACTGCAATTTTCTGATCAACCTCGGCCATGCCAGTGCCGCCGATATCGAGACCCTGGGCGAGACGGTGCGGCGGCGAGTGAAGGACAGGTCCGGCGTCGATCTCGAATGGGAGATCAAGCGGATCGGCGTGCCGGCGACCGCCGCTTAGGGCTCGGGGATGGAGTCCTTACCGATCAGATTTCGTTCTTTGAGCCAGGGATCGATCGCCAGCGCGCGTTTCAGCGGCGTCTGCGCCTCCGCCACCTTGCCTTGCTGAATGAGGATGATGCCTTTTCCGGCAAGCGCGGCGTAGTGCATCGGCTCGAGCGCAAGAACATGCGCGATGGCGTCGAGCGAAGCGTCATATTGCCCGGCGAGAAAATAGACATAGCCGAGCTGATTCCAGCCTTCGGCGAATAGCGGCGCGTGCTTGACCAATTCCTTCATGTAGAGGAGCGCCTCGTCATAATCGAACCGCAGCTGCGCCTGCCGCGACTGTTCGAGCAACTGCTTGGAATAGTCGTCGGCGAAGCTCCGCCAGAACGTCCAGAGGCGATCCTCGATCTCGCGCGCCTCGGCGTCGCTTTTGGCCGTGGCGAGTTCCGCGAAGAGCTCGGCTCTTTCTTCGGCCTGACTGTCGCTCAGACCGACCGCCGGCGGCAGCCGGGTCGGCTCGGCGGCGCGCAAGGTCGCGTTCGACAATGCGAGTAGGACGAGTGCCGCCAAGATACGAATTTGCATGGATCAACCAATGCCGGCCAAGCCGGGAGTGTGCAACGCGACCCTTCTCCTCGCAAATTGCCCGTCAGCGCGCAGAACGCCCCCGTTTCGAGCGAAATCGGCCGCTGAGACTTCTCGATTTTTCGCCAATTGTCGATTCTATTGGTGTCCCAGCGAATCAGCGGCTGAAGGCAGCTAGCGGAGAGCTATGCGCAAGCACGTTGCCGTTCTGATGGGGGGCTGGTCGGCCGAGCGCGAAGTCTCGCTGCGCTCCGGCAACGCCTGCGCCGATGCGCTCGGCCGGTGCGGCTACCGGGTCACGCCGGTCGATGTCGGCCGCGACATCGCCGCCGCGCTGACCGCCGCCAAACCCGACGTTGCGCTCAACGTGCTCCACGGCCGGCCCGGCGAGGACGGTACCCTGCAGGGACTGCTCGAAATCCTCGACATTCCCTATAGCCATTCCGGCGTGCTCGCCTCCGCGGTCGCCATGCAAAAGCACTACGCCAAGGCGCTGTTTCGGGCCGCCGGCGTGCCGGTTGCCGAGGATCAGGTGGTTTCGCGCTTCGCGGCGGCGAAAGCCCATGTCATGACGCCGCCCTACGTCGTCAAACCGGTCGCCGAGGGCTCGAGCGTCGGCGTCTTTATCGTCACCGAGGAGCATCCCCACCCGCCCCAGGAGCTCTATCGCGACGACTGGCCGTTCGGCGAAATGGTCATGGTCGAGCGCTACATCCCCGGCAAGGAGCTGACTTGCGCTGTCCTGGGCGACCGGGCGCTCGACGTCATCGAGATCGTGCCGGCGACGCGGTTCTACGACTACGAGGCAAAATACGCCGCCGGCGGCTCCAGACACCTCTTACCGGCGCCAATTTTACCAAATGTTTACCAGGAAGTCCGCAGACTCAGTCTGGCTGCCCATAGCGCACTCGGCTGCCGCGGCGTGAGCCGCGCGGACTTTCGCTATGACGATCGGGGGACGGGAAAGCTGATCTGTCTTGAGGTCAATACACAACCGGGGATGACCGAGACCTCGCTCGTACCCGAGCTTGCCGCCTACGCGGGCATCACTTTCGATGAGCTGGTGCAATGGATGGTGGAGGACGCCTCGACCAACCGCTGATGCGGTCGGGGCAATCAGCTGCAAAGCCGGTCGGCGCGCCGCATGACGAGCCGAGCCGCACACGCGCGCCAACCGATCAGCCTCGCCGTCGCGAAAATCGTTTTGTCGCGTTTTCCGCCTATCGCCGGCTAATCGGGCGCTGGGCCGCGAAAATCGCGCATTTGCCGCTGCCGCGCGGCGCCGGCATTGCCGGATCGATCCTGCTCCTTGCCGGCGCACTCGGCTACGGCGCCGTCGCCGGCCAGCATGTCCCCGAAGTGATGAAGTGGGTTCAGAATGCGCGCGATATCGGGGCAAACTCGCTTGGCTTTCGCATCGCGGCGATCTCGCTCAGCGGCGTGAAGGAAGTCAGCCGCGAAGAGGTCCTCACCACCGCCGGCGTCACCGGGCGCGCCTCGCTTCTGTTCCTCGACGCCGATGCGGCGCGGACGCGGCTGTTGGCGAATCCGTGGATCGCCGATGCCGCCGTGCTCAAGCTCTACCCCAACCGTTTGCAGATCACGATCACCGAGCGTCACGCTTTTGCGCTCTGGCAGAAAGACGGCCGCCTCAGTGTCATCGCCGCCGACGGCACCGTGCTGGAGCCGTTCGTGGAAAACCGTTATCTCGGCCTGCCGCTCGTGGTCGGGCGGGACGCCGAACGCCAGGCCAAGGATTTTCTCGCCATCGTCGATCGCTACCCGGTCGTCCGGTCGGCGCTGCGCGCGTCGATCCTGGTGGCGGACCGGCGCTGGGACCTGCGGTTGACCAACGGCATCAACGTGCAGCTGCCGGAAGCCGATATCGAGGCCGCACTCGATCGCCTGGTCGAGCTCGATCACGACAAGAAGCTGCTTTCGCGCGACATCACGGTGGTCGATCTGCGGCTGCCGGATCGCGTGACCGTGCGCCTGTCCGACGCGGCGGCGGCCGCCCGCGATGAGACGCTCAAGGCCAACGCGAAGAAAAAGAAGGGGGGCGACGCATGAACGCTCTCCGCTACGGCCTGACGCCGAAGATGAAGCCGATCTCGCCGCGGCGCAGTGCGCTCGTCGCCGCGCTCGACGTCGGATCGAGCAAGGTCGTGTGCCTGATTGCGCGGCTGCGGCCGCACGGGCCGCAGCAGGTTTTGACCCGCCGCAGTCACGCTATCGAGGTCATCGGCTTCGGTCATACCAACGCGCGCGGCATGAAGGCCGGCAGCGTCGTCAATCTCGCGCAAGCCGAGGACGCCATTCGCCAAGCCGTCGATGCCGCCGAGCGCATGGCCGGCGTCGAGATCGAGTTCGGTCGTGCTGTCGCTGTCGGCCGGCCGGCTCGCCAGCGAATTGTTCGCCGCCGATATCGACATCGTCGGCTCCGCCGTGTCCGACGGCGATATCGCGCGCGTGCTGGCAGCCGGCAGCCGCCATTCGCTGCGCGAGAGCCGCGCCGTCCTGCATTCGCTTCCGGTGGCCTACTCGATCGACGGCGTCGACGGCGTCCGCGATCCGCGCGGCATGCTCGGCTCGAGGTTCGGCGTGCACATGCATGTCGCCACGACCGACGTCGCCGCCGCGCGAAATCTGATGCTTGCGGTGGAGCGCGGCCATCTCGACGTCGAGGCCATGGTGGCGTCGCCTTACGTCGCCGGTCTCGCCGTTCTCGCCGACGACGAGGCCGATCTCGGCGCCGCCGTGGTCGACTTGGGCTCCGGCACCACCACGATGGCGGTTTTCCTGGGGGGGCGCTGCGTTCACCTCGAAGGCTTCGCGCTGGGCGGCCATCACGTCACGATGGACGTCGCGCGCGGGCTCAACGCCCGCATCGCCGACGCCGAGCGAATCAAGACGCTTTATGGCAGTGTGCTCACCGGGGGATCGGATGAGCGCGACATGGTCACGGTGCCGCCGCTAAGCGAGGACGAGCGCGAACAAGCGCAATTCGTCTCCCGCGCGGCGCTGGTGAGCATCATCAAGCCGCGCGTCGAGGAAATTCTCGAAATGGTGCGCGACCGGCTCGCCGCCACCTCGATCGCAGCCGAGCGGCGCGGCCACGTTATCCTGACCGGCGGAGCGAGCCAACTCGCCGGACTGCCGGATCTCGCGGCGCACATTCTCGGCCGGCCGGTCCGCATTGGACGGCCGCTCGGCATCGCCGCGGCGCCGGAGGCGGCCAAAGGCCCTGCCTTCGCCGTCGCTGCCGGTCTTCTCGTTTACCCGCAAGCGGCGCATCTCGAGCACTTCGAGTCGCGGCGTAAGCGGCAACTCATGACAGGTACGGGCGGCTATTTCGCCCGCGTCGGACGATGGCTTCGCGAGAGTTTCTGATGGCCCCGACTTGCGAAGCTAGAAAATCTCAGCGGCCGGTGGCGGACCGGACGGGGCTTGGCGTGGACAACGCCGGCGCGACGAACAAGAGGCAACCATGACGATCAATCTGAATATTCCCGATATCCGTGAGCTTAAGCCCCGCATTACCGTATTCGGCGTCGGCGGCGCAGGCGGCAATGCAGTCAACAATATGATCACCGCCGGCTTGCAGGGCGTGGATTTCGTGGTGGCCAACACCGACGCTCAGGCGCTCACGATGTCGAAGGCCGAGCGCGTCGTCCAGATGGGCGTGCAGGTGACCGAGGGGCTGGGCGCCGGATCGCAACCCGACGTCGGCCGGGCCGCTGCCGAAGAAGTCATCGACGAAATCCGCGATCATCTCTCCGGCGCGCATATGGTCTTCGTCACGGCGGGCATGGGCGGCGGCACCGGGACAGGCGCTGCGCCGGTTATCGCCAAGACGGCGCGCGACCTCGGCATTCTCACCGTCGGCGTGGTGACAAAGCCGTTCCATTTCGAAGGCCAGCGCCGCATGCGCATCGCCGACGGCGGCATCGTCGAACTGCAAAAATGCGTCGACACTCTTCTTATCATTCCCAATCAGAATCTTTTCCGGGTGGCGAATGAGAAGACGACTTTTGCCGACGCCTTCGCGCTCGCGGATCAGGTGCTCTATTCCGGCGTCGCCTGCATCACCGACCTGATGGTCAAGGAAGGCCTCATCAACCTCGACTTCGCCGACGTTCGCGCAGTCATGCGCGAAATGGGCAAGGCGATGATGGGCACCGGCGAGGCCGAGGGCGACAAGCGTGCGCTTACCGCCGCGGAAGCCGCGATCTCCAATCCGCTGATCGACGATGCTTCGATGAAAGGCGCGAGAGGCCTTCTGATCTCCATCACCGGCGGCCGCGATCTGACGCTTTATGAAGTCGACGAAGCGGCGACGCGCATTCGCGAGGAAGTCGACCACGATGCCAACATTATCGTCGGCGCGACTTTCGACGAAAGCCTCGACGGCATGATCCGGGTGTCGGTGGTGGCTACCGGCATCGATCAGGCCATGTCGCAACGGCCGACATTGCCGGCGGTGGAAACGCGCATGGCGGAAGTCGCTCAACGTATCCGCGCCGAGAACCAGCGGATCGCGGAGCGGCCCGAACCGGCGCGGCCGGCCGCGGCGGCACCGGCTGCACCCTCGATACCGGTCGCCGCTGCCGTCCCGACTGCAGCGCCGGCCAGCGTGAACGCATCGATCGAGTCCGCCGCCAAAGCGGCGATCGCAGCCGCGGTTGAGGACGTGTCGATCCGCCCGCTTGCGCCGAAACCTTCCTTGTTCCTCGATCCGGCCGCGAGCGAGCCGGACATCCAAAAACCGGATCTATTGGAACCGGCAGCATTCATCCCGCCGCAGCCGGAGCGTTTGCCGGCCCGCGCGCCGCGGATGCCGCGGATCGATGAACTGCCGGTGCCGGCGCAGAACGAGATCCGTGCGCGGCGCGGCGAGATTCGGGAGGACGATCATCCCGAAAAGCGCCGCATGTCGCTATTGCAGCGATTGGCCTCGGTCGGCCTGGGACGCCGTGACCAAGATGAGCAGGATCTGGCTGCCGCGCCCGCCGGCTCCCAAGCCGGCGCCCATAGCAGCTCTTCAGTCAGCGCTCCGGTGTCCCCCGAGCGGCTGACCGGGCGTCCGATGCCGCGGCCGTCCGAACCTCGTCATGATGCACGGCAGGAACTTCCGGTGTCGGAATATGCCCGCCGGCCCGCGCCGCAGGGGCTCGACCAGCACGGCCGGCAGAGCCCTGTGCATAACTCCAGTGATGAGGACCAACTCGATATTCCGGCATTCTTGCGCCGGCAGGCAAAGTAAATGGCCGGGCGGCGGCTGTCATAATCGGGGCAACCCAAGCATCGCCGCTCGCCGACCCAAGCGAGCGGGGGCGTCTAAGCTAAGCCACTGATCCAAGCAGGTATTCTCGATCTTATCCGAACTCAATCCGTCCCGCCGCAATCGCCGCGACAGGGCGGATTGTGCGTTTGGGGAAGCCGCAATCCCCTCGGCCGTCCGATTTTGCGGCGGCCAGCCGACGAGAGTGAGGCCGGAAAAAGGTAACAGTCGGTAAGAAAGCGTGAGTTGGCCCGATGTCGCTGCGCCGGTAAGGTTTGGCGGTTAGAGGGGATGTGTGGGGATCGAGTATCTGGCGCCGGTGTCGGCCGGTCCCTTTGGTAACGTTAAGTGCGCTCCCCTCACGTTGAGGTGGCCATCAGTTCGCGAAGTAATCCGCGCGCGTGGTTTGGCCGTAAGTGTGGGACGAAGGCATGATGAGGGGCGCACCCGCCGGCAGGCAAACCACCCTGCAAGATCATGTGACCGTCGCCGGCATCGGCGTTCATTCCGGATCGCCGGCCACCCTTTCATTGCATCCGGCCGAAGCCGATACTGGCATCGTATTTTTGCGCTGCGGAGTCGACGGCCAATCAGACCGCGAGCTAAGCGCTCATTACCGCTCGGTGACGGCGACCGAATTCGCCACCGTGCTCGGCGACCATAACGGTCCGGCCGTCTCCACGACCGAACATGTCCTCGCCGCCCTGCATGGCCTTGGCGTGGATAACGCCGTTGTCGAAGTCGATGGCCCGGAAGTGCCGATCATGGACGGCAGCGCCGCGCCGTTCGTTGCCGCAATCGATCAAGTCGGCGTTGTCACTCTGCCGGCGGCCCGGCGCTACATCCAAGTGCTCAAGCCGGTGCGGGTCGCCAAGGGCGACAGCTACGGCGAGTTGCGACCGCACTTGCGCGGGCTTCGCATCGAAACCGAAATCGAATTCGATCATCCGCTGATCGGCCGCCAGACATTCGCCAGCGATGTCGAGCCGGATCTGTTCCGCCGCGAACTCGCGCGCGCGCGGACCTTCGGCTTCATGCGCGACGTGTCGAAGCTATGGAGCGCAGGCTATGCGCTTGGCGCGTCGTTCGAGAACACCGTCGTGATCGCCGAAAATCGGGTGCTCAATCCCGAAGGCGTGCGGTTCCCCGACGAATTCGTGCGCCACAAGGCGGTCGACGCCATCGGCGATTTGGCGCTGTCCGGCGCGCCGCTTCTTGGCGCATATCGTTCGGTGCGCGGTGGCCATAAACTTAATCACGCGGTGCTCACCGCCTTGATGGCCGATCGCAGCGCCTGGACCTATGTGGAAATGCCGGAAAGCCGCCGTCCGCGCGGCCATGCCGAGCTTCCCACCGGCTTTGCGAGCCCCGCTTACGGGCCGGACGTCTCTTAAGTCCCTTAACTTTTACGCCTTAATCCGGGCCGATTGTCGGCCATAATTGCTGTATTGTCATAGGGCTGCGGTGCGTTCACGCCAGGGATCGGGGGGCGCGGACACCAAGCACCGGGACGGGACCAAGCTACGGTGATGATGTCGCTATTACGAGGATCGTCGGGATCCGGTTCCAGGCTGCGCGTATTGTCGGGTTGCCTGGTTTTGGCGCTCGTCGCCGCGCCGCTCATGGGCTGCGCATTTTTCAAGAAGGATGACAGTTACGTCCCCGATATCCCGGCCGACATGCTCTACAACCAGGGTCTTTTCCTCCTCAACAATAAGGGCGATTACAAAGAAGCCGCGAAGAAATTCGATGAGGTCGATCGCCAGGACCCGTATTCCGAATGGGCGCGCAAGGCGCTGTTGATGTCGGCCTACGCCTATTATCAGTCCGAGCAATACGACGATTGCGTCAACTCGGCGAAACGCTACATCACACTGCATCCGGCCAGCCCCGATGCCGCTTATGCCCAATACCTGATCGGCGAATCTTACTACGATCAGATTCTCGACGTTTCGCGCGACCAGGAGCGGGCGACCAAAGCGATCGACGCGCTCGAAGAGGTGGTGCGCAAATATCCGAGAAGCGAATACGCGATCGCCGCCCAGAAAAAGATCGACATGGCGCGCGACCAGCTCGCGGGCAAGGAAATGGATGTCGGCCGCTTCTATCTGCAAAAACGCGACTTCATCGGCGCAATCAACCGCTTCAAAGTCGTTGTGACGCAATACCAGACCACGCGCCATGTCGAAGAAGCGCTCGAGCGGCTGAGCGAAGCGTATGTCGCGCTCGGCATCATGGACGAGGCGCAGACCGCCGCCGCCGTGCTCGGACACAATTTTCCGGACAGCCCTTGGTACAAGGACGCCTATAATCTCGTGAAGAATGCCGGCGGCGAGCCGAGCACCGAGAATAAGGGGTCCTGGATCAGCCACGCCTTCCAGAAAATCGGCTTGGCGAGCGCGCAAAGCGGGTGACAGCGTGCAAACGACAGACGATAGAGTAGGGAATCGGTAATATCATCCGTCGTCCGTTTTCCGTCGTCTGACACCATGCTGGCTAACCTTTCAATCCGCGACATCGTTCTGATCGATCGGCTGGATATCGATTTCGGCGCCGGCCTCGCTGCCTTGACTGGCGAGACCGGCGCAGGCAAATCGATCCTGCTCGACGCTTTCGCGCTCGCGCTCGGCGCGCGCGGCGACGCAGCTTTGGTGCGCGAGGGCGCCGAACACGGCCAGGTGATCGCCGCTTTCGACCTCGCCAAAGACCATCCGGCGCGCCGCATCCTCGCCGACAACGATCTTTCCGGCGAAGACGAACTGATCGTGCGGCGTGTGCAATTCTCGGACGGCAGGACTCGCGCGTTCATCAACGATCAGCCGGTCAGCGTGCAGGTCTTGCGCATGCTGGGCGCGGCGCTGGTCGAGATTCACGGCCAGCACGACGAGCGCGCATTCGTCGATGCGGCAACGCACCGCGCGCTGCTCGACGCCTATGGCGGCGTCGAGCGCGACGCCGCCGAAGTAGCGCGGCTGTGGGCCGAGCGGCGCGCCCGCGACGTCGCCGTCGAGCGTCATCGCGCCGATGTCGAACGCGCCAATCGTGAAGCCGAGTGGCTTCGCCATGCCGTCGACGAACTCGGCCGCCTCGGCCCGCAAACCGGCGAGGAAAGCTCGCTTGCCGATCGGCGCGCCGTCATGATGCAGGCGGAAAAAGTCGCCGACGATTTGCGCGCGACGCATGACAGCGTCACCGGTCCGAACTCTCCGGTGTCGCCGCTCGCCGCCGCCGTGCGGAGCCTCGAGCGGCGCGCCGCGCAAGCGCCGGGGCTGATCGAACCGGTGGTCAAGGCGATCGATACCGCGCTTACCGCGCTGGAAGAAGCGCGCGCGCAGCTCGAGCACGCGCTGCGCGTCGCCGAATTCGATCCGGCCGAGCTGGAGCGGAACGAGGAGCGCCTGTTCGCGTTGCGCGCCGCCGGGCGCAAATACAATGTGCCGGTCGATGAACTTGCCGCGCTCGCCAAGCGCTACGACGGCGATCTCGCTTTGATCGATGCCGGGGCCGAACGGCTCGCCACGCTGGAGCGCGAAGCGCAGGAGGCTTTGGCGCGTTACCGCAAGGCGGCGCAAGCGCTGTCCGCGGCGCGCCGCAGTGCCGCGCAAAAGCTCGACAAAGCCGTCAATGCCGAACTCAAGCCGCTCAAGCTGGAACGGGCGCAATTCTCCACCCAGATCGACAGCGAAAGCGAAGGCCCGGAAGGCCTCGATCGCATCGAATTCTGGGTGCGGACCAACCCCGGCACGCGGCCCGGACCGCTGATGAAGGTCGCTTCCGGCGGCGAGCTCGCGCGGTTCCTGCTCGCGCTCAAAGTCGTGCTGGCCGATCGCGGCTCGGCGCCGACGCTTGTTTTCGACGAGATCGACACCGGCGTCGGCGGCGCGGTGGCGGACGCCATCGGACTGCGACTTGCCCGCCTCGCGTCCGGCGTGCAGGTGATCGCCGTCACCCACGCGCCGCAGGTAGCGGCGCGCGCCGACCGGCATTACCTCATCAGCAAGGACGCGCTCGCCAAGGGCAAACGGGTCGCCACCCGCGTCGCCGAATTGCAAGGCGAGCACCGCCGCGAGGAGATCGCGCGCATGCTGGCCGGCGCCGAAATCACCGCCGAAGCCCGCGCCGCCGCCGAACGCCTGATCCGCGCGGCGGGCTGATATTCATCGCTGATTTTGCCCATGGCCCGCCGCGAAAAATCCGAGACGCCCGTCGACGCTCTTACCGAAAAGCAGGCCAAGATCGAGCACGCGCGGCTGCAGGCCGAAATCGCCGAGCATGACCGCCGCTATTATCAGGAGGACGCGCCGACCGTTTCGGATGCGGCCTATGACGCGCTGCGCCAGCGTTACAACGCGATCGAGGCGCGCTTTCCGCAATTGCGCACGCTGGAAAGCCTGACGCAGCGCGTTGGCGCAGTGCCGTCGGCGCGCTTCGCCAAGGTCCGCCACGCGGTGCCGATGCTGTCGCTCGACAATGCGTTCGCCGAAGAGGATGTCGTCGATTTCGTCGGCCGCATCCGTCGCTTCCTGCGGCTGGCGGAGGACGAAGAGATTGCATTTTCCGCCGAGCCGAAGATCGACGGTCTGTCGATGTCGCTGCGCTACGAGAAAGGCGAACTCGTCACCGGCGCGACGCGCGGCGACGGCGCGGAAGGTGAGGACGTCACCGCCAATGTGAAGACGCTGGAGGATATTCCGCAGCGGCTCAAAGGTCGCGGCATACCGGCGGTGTGCGAGGTGCGCGGCGAAGTCTACATGACCAAAGCCGCGTTCGTCGAACTTAACCGCAAGCAAGCGGCGGCCGGCAAGCAGCTCTATGTCAATCCGCGCAACACTGCAGCCGGCTCTTTGCGCCAGCTCGACCCGACGATCACCGCGTCGCGGCCGCTCGGCTTCTTCGCCTACGCTTGGGGCGAGATGAGCGAGATGCCCGCCGATACGCAGACCGGCATGATCAAATGGTTCGAGCGGTGCGGCTTCAAGACCAACCCACTGACCAAGATGTGCCGCTCGGTCGACGAATTGGTGCAGTTCCACCGCGACATCGAGGCGCGGCGCGCCAGCCTCGACTACGATATCGACGGTGTCGTCTATAAAGTTGACCGACTGGACTGGCAGGAGCGGCTCGGCTTCGTGTCACGCTCGCCGCGCTGGGCAATTGCACATAAATTTCCGGCCGAGAAAGCCACCACCGTCGTCAAGGATATCGAGATCCAGGTCGGCCGCACCGGCTTTCTGACGCCTGTCGCCAAGCTCGAACCGGTCACAGTGGGCGGAGTCGTGGTGCAGAACGCGACGCTGCACAATGCCGGCGAGATCGCGCGGCTCGATGTGCGCAAGGGCGACACGGTGCAAATCCAGCGTGCCGGCGACGTCATTCCGCAAGTGCTCGGCGTCGTCGTGGACAAGCGTCCGCGCGGGACCAAGCCTTACGAATTCCCGACAAAGTGCCCGTGCCCGCTGCGCACCGACGTGGTGCGCGAAGTCATCGCCGGCGGCGCCGAAGGCGCGCGCGTTCACTGCACCGGCGAATTTGCCTGTCCCTACCAGGCGGTCGGACATCTCGAACACTTCGTTTCCCGTCGCGCTTTCGATATCGACGGTCTCGGCGAGAAGCAGATCGAGCTGTTTTACGAAAAGGAATGGGTCAAGGAACCAGCGGATATTTTCACTCTGGAAGAGCGCAACAAGAAAATCAAACTCGAAGAGGTCGAAGGCTTTGGCGAGACTTCGGTGCGCAATCTGTTCAACGCCATCGACGCGCGGCGCGACATTTCGCTGGAGCGGTTCATCTATGCGCTCGGCATCCGCCATGTCGGCGAGACTACGGCGGTAGCGCTGGCGCGCGGCTACGGCAACTGGGATGCGTTCCACGCCGCATGCATGAAGCTCGCCCATGACGACGCCGAGACCCAGCAGGAGATGGACGCGCTCGATCAGATCGGCGACACGGTGATCGAGAGCCTGCACGATTATTTCGGCGAGGCCCACAATCGACGCCGCGTCGAGCGGCTCGCCGTGCAAGTGCGCATTCGCGACGCCGAAAAGCCGCGCAGCGATTCGGCGGTCGCCGGCAAGACCGTGGTGTTCACCGGCACGCTGGAGAAAATGACGCGCGACGAAGCCAAGGCGTCGGCGGAGCGGCTCGGGGCAAAAGTGTCCGGGTCGGTGTCGAAAAAAACCGATTACGTGGTCGCAGGTCCAGGCGCCGGCTCGAAACTCGCGGAAGCGAAAAAGCTCGGAGTCGCGGTCCTGACCGAGGACGAATGGGTGAAGCTCATTCGGTGAGCCTCACCCCAGTTCCGCCGTCGCCGTCATTAGCCATTCGCGGGTTGGCGCATCGACCAGCGGCGTGAGCGCCTCGCGCACGCGCGCGTGATAAGCGGCGAGCCAGGCGATTTCGTCGGTTGTAAGCAAGCGCGGCTCGATCAACCGCGCGTCGATCGGCGCCAGGGTCAATGTTTCGAACGCGTTGAGCGGCTTTTCCGCGTCGGCGACCGCAGCGGCTTCCGTGACCAGAATCAGATTTTCGATGCGGATGCCGTAGGCGCCGGTGCGGTAATAACCGGGCTCGTTGGACAGGATCATGCCGCGCTTGAGCGCCGCGCCGCCGAGTTTGGAAATGCGCGCCGGCCCTTCGTGCACCGAAAGATAGCTGCCGACGCCGTGGCCGGTGCCGTGGTCGAAATCGAGGCCGGCGCGCCACAGAAATTGCCGCGCCAGAGTGTCGAGCTGGGCGCCGGTGGTGCCGTCCGGAAACACCGCGCGGGCGACGGCGATGTGACCCTTGAGCACCAGGGTGAAATTCCTGCGCATCTCGGCGCTCGGCGCCCCGACTGCGATCGTGCGGGTGATGTCGGTGGTGCCGTCCAGGTATTGGCCGCCGGAATCGACCAGAAACAGCTCGCCCGGCCCGATCCGCCGGTTGCTTTTGCGGGTGACGCGGTAGTGCACGATGGCGCCGTCGGCGCCGGCGCCGGCGATGGTCGGGAATGAAACGTCCTTGAGCAGTCCGGTGTCGCGGCGAAAACTTTCCAGGGCTTCGACCGCCTCGATTTCGCTCAAGCGTCCGCGCGGCGCCTCGCGATCGAACCAGGCGAGGAAACGCGTCACCGCCGCGCCGTCGCGCAGCTGTGCCGCGCGTGCGCCGGCGATTTCGACCGCGTTCTTGATCGCCTTCATCGGCGCGATCGGATCGCCGCCGCGCAAAACCTTGCCGCCGTTGTCGGCCACGATGCGCGCGATCGCTTCGGGACATGCGGCCGGATCGAGCCGCACCGCGCGCTGCTTTTGGCCGAGCGTGCGGAGGTCGCGCTCGAAATCGTCCGGTGCGCGGACCTCGGCGAGCTCTTCGAGGCGCTGCCGGACGTCGTCGCCGAGCTTGCGGCCGTCGATATAGAGCGACGGCCGCCCCGCCTTCGGCACCAGCGCGAAGGCGAGCGCCACCGGCGTATGCGGCACATCGCTGCCGCGGATGTTGAACAGCCAGGAGACGGCATGCGGATCGGACACCACCAGCGCATCGGCGCCCAGCTTTTGCATGTCGGCGCGGACGCGGGCGAACTTCGCCGCCGCGGCTTCGCCGGCGTAACGCAGATCGTGCAGCACGACCGGCCCGAGCGGCGGCGGCGGCCGGTCGTTCCAGCTCGCGTCGATTGGATTGTCGCTGACGGCAACAAGGCTCGATCCGGCCGCCTCGCAGGCCTTGGCAAACCGCTCCGCGACTTCCACCGTGTGCAGCCACGGCGAATAACCGAGCCTGGCTCCGGCCGGCAAATTCTGTTCGATCCACACCGCCGGCGGATGCTCGACCAGATGTTCGATGGTGAAGGCCGCGGCCTCCACCTCGTCGCGCGCCTGCACCGTATAACGGCCGTCGACGAAGAGGACGGCGCGATCGGCCAGCACGATGGCGAGGCCGGCCGAGCCGGTGAAGCCGGTGAGCCACGCGAGCCGCTCGGCGCAGGGCGGCACATATTCGTTCTGGTACCGGTCCGCGCGCGGCGCGATGAAGCCGTCGAGCCCGCGCCGTTTCAGCTCCGCCCGCAGCGCCGCGAGCCGCGGCGCGCTGTTGCCGCGCGCGCCGCGATCCTCAAACGACTGGAAATGCGCCTCGAACATGCGTGCAATTTAGGGGCGCCGGGTGCTCCGGGCAACGCCGCGGGGGCGCCGAGGCCGCTTCAGCACCAGCGTCGTCCAGCCGTCGAGCGCGACGCGCCGTTCGAGCCGGAACGCGTGATACGCGGCGAGCGCGGCATTGGCCTGTGCCGTCAGGAGACCGGACAGCACGACACGGCCGCCGGGCGCGACCATTTTCGCAAGCGGCGATGCCAGGCGTTGCAGCGGTTCGAGCAGAATATTGGCGAAGACGAGATCGAACGGCGCGTGGGCGCGAACCTCAGGCGCGGTGACGCCGGCCGCCTTCACGATCGCGACGAGCGGGCCGACGCGATTGAGCCGGGCGTTGGCGCGTGCCGCGCGCACCGCCGCCGCATCGATGTCGGTTGCCAGCACGCGCCGGCGCAGAATGCGCGCGGCGGCGATGGCAAGCACGCCCGAGCCGGTGCCGAGATCGAGAATGCGCCGCGCTGCTTGGCCGCTCGGCCATGACTTGCACATGCGGTCGAGCGCCAGCAGGCAGCCGCGCGTCGTGCCGTGATGGCCGGTGCCGAAGGCAAGCGCGGCTTCGATCTCGATGCCGATGCGGTTTTGCGGGATGCCGCCGCGGTCGTGCGCGCCGTGCACGATGAAGCGGCCGGCCGCGACCGGCTTGAGCCCGGCGAGGCTCTCGCCGACCCAATCCTTCGCGGCGACACGCTCGAAGCGCAGGGCCTTGGCCGCCGCGGCGCCGCCGGCGATGGCCGCGAAATCCCGCACCGCGCCTTCATCGCGCGCGAAGCGAAAGTAGAGCGTGACGCGCCATTGGCCCTGCCCGGCATCCACCAGACAGACGGCGACATCGTCGGCGGCAAAGCCCTCGGCAAACAGATCGGTCATCCGCCGCGCCGCTTGTTCACCGGTTATGACGGTCGCTTTCCAGGTTGCCGCCCCGGCGTCCGGCGCTGTCGAAGGCGTTGAACGTTCGATCATTTCTGGGTTTTTGCACGCAATTCACAGGGCCGGGCGAAAGTGGCTTATGGTGGATCGCGCGGAAAATATCCACCCTCGCCTGCACAGCCTGATGCCGAGTTATCCACGCGTATTTCCGGAGCTTCTCCACAGCATGCGCAGAAACGTGCCGACAGCCTTATCAACACGCCGCTCGCCCGTCTTTCGCTGAACGACGGCTTCCGGCGCGCATTACGATGGACATAATCGGCGAATAAACCACGGAGCGCGATGTTCTTCATCGCGGAATGACGCCGGGAGATTGCAATGATCGCAGGAAACGCACGAACACTTTTCGCGGCCTTAGGCTTTGGCGTGGCCGCATGTCTCGCCGGCTTCGCGGCGGGCGGAGCGCGCGCCCAAACGGCGCCCGACTATGCCGCGCTGCTGGCGGCGCCGGACCGCAGCGACGCCGATCGCCAAGCCGACAAGCGCCGCGATCCGGTGCCGTTTCTGGTCTTTGCCGGCGCGCGTCCGGGCATGAAAGTGCTCGATATGGCCGCCGGCGGCGGTTACTCGACCGAACTGATGGCGCGCGCGGTGGCGCCGAACGGCGTGGTCTACGGACAGAACCCGCCGGATCTCGGCGACAAGCCCAAGGCCGCGTTCCAAGCGCGGCTGCAAACGCCGGCGATGAAGGACGTCGTCGCCGATATCCAACCGTTCGACGATCCGATCCCGCCCGACGTGCACGATCTCGATATGATCACGTTCCTGTTCTATTACCACGACACCGCCTACATGAACGTCGACCGGGCGGCGATGAACCGCAAAATGTTCGCGGCGCTCAAACCCGGCGGCTTTCTGGTGATCGCCGATCACTCGGCGCTGCCGGGCCAGGGAACGTCGGTCGTCAAGACGCTGCATCGCATCGAGGAGTCGACGCTGCAGAAGGAAGTCGAGGCGGCCGGCTTCAAGCTCGTCGGCGAAGGCAATTTCTGGCGCAACCCTGCCGACACGCACGATTTCCCGAGCTACAAGCCGACCATGCCGGTCGACAATTTCGTGCTCAAGTTTCAGAAGCCGATGTGAGTCATTCCGGGGCGCGGGCGTTCGCCCGCGAGCCCGGAATCCATACTCACAGATCACGCAGAACTGGCGCTGGCGTTAATCAGCATGAACCGTGGCTATGGATTCCGGACTCGCCGCTTCGCGGCGATCCGGAATGACCTAAAGGTCACTTCAGCTGATCCTTCACTTTATCCATGCCGGCATTGACGCAATCGTCGTCGAAGCCGGGTGAACCGGAAGCGCCGATGCCGCCGACCACTTCGTTGCCGACCTTGATAGGCTGACCGCCCGGAATGGCGATCACGTTGGGCAGCGTCACCTGCTGGTGGGCGACCGAATTCGGGTCCTGCAGCTTCTTGGCGTATTCCGCCGTCGGCTGCTTGAACGTCATCGCCGTGTAGGCTTTGCGCCGCGCATTTTCCACGGTGTGCGGCGAGGCATCGTCGCCGCGCATTTCGACAATGGTCGCGCCGTCGCGGTCGACGACGACGGCGGATTCCGCCCAGCCTTTGGCCGCACAAGCGGCGACGGTGGCTTGAGCCATGGTGGCGGCGATGTCGAGCGGCAGGTCCTTGTGCATGATGATCGCGGCGCCGGCAGGCGCGGCGAGCGTGCAGGCGGCGGCAGCGGCGGCCACGGAACGGCAAAACCCGTGCGGCGAACAAGCGACATGTTTATTGTCCTCCCGGTGAAAAAAGCGTCCGCTGCGATGAACAGCGGACGCCAAAGACTATTTCATTTCCGGCGCCGGCAGTGCGACGCCGGCGCGACGGCTGCTCAACAGGCCGTGAACACTGTCACCACTGCCGATAGACCGGCGGCGGCTGCGGCGGATAGGCCGGCTGCCCGTAATAGGGTTGCGGCTGCCCATAAGACGGCTGGGGTTGGGCATAGTAGCGCTGACCATAAGCGGGCTGGCCGTAAGCCTGCTGCTGGCCGCCATAATAAGTCTGCTGCGGCGGCGGCTGCTGGCTGTATTGCGGCGCGAGCTGCGCCGGCTGATTGTTATAGACCGTCTCGCTGTCGGGCGAACGCGCCCGCGCCACCGCGCCGTTGCCGCCCGGCGTGCGGCCTGCGATCGTCACGCTGGTATTGGCCAAGCCCTCGGTTTTCACCAGATCGAACAGCGTGGCCGCGTGGTCCGGCGACAGCCGCACGCAGCCATGCGAGACCGCCAGGCCGAGATGCTTGACGTCGAAGAAGCCGTGGATGGCGTGGCCGTGCAGGTCGAAGAACATGGTATGCGGCATCGGCGCATTGTCCCATTCCTGCGAGAAATGGTCGGCGTCCATGCGGTTGATCTTGAATGCGCCGTCCGGCGTGTCGTAGCCGGGCCGCCCGGTCGAGACCGGCCACGTGTAGCGCTGGGCGCCATCGACCGCGACCGACATCTGCTGCGTCGATTTATCGATTGAAATCACGATATTGGCGCGCGCCGGCGAGGCCAGCGGCAAGCTCATCGCCGCGGCAAGGAGCGCCGCGGCAAGACAAGAGGCGTAAATTTTGCCGGAAGTCATGTGAATACCCGAACGGACAGTCGCCCAACACTTAGAAGTCTTTGGCCGGTCTTTGGTTCAAATCAAGAGCATAAGTACGCCACCGGGCGGAATGGTGAACGGAATGCGGCCGCATAGGGTTTAATTCGTCATCGCCGGGCCAAACATCAAGCCCGGTCATGACACGGCGCGAAGCAGCCTTAATGCCGTTTGAAATATTGTACCGCGCGCTCGTGCTTCTCGGCCGCGGCGCGGGAATTGAAGGTGCCGAGATTGCGGCGCCGGCCGGTCTTGGGATTTTTCTTGCGCGAATAGAGCCGGTATTTGCCGGACGGCAGTTTGCGGATCATGGCGTTTCCTCGGCGTCATTATACGATCGTAAAAGCGAACCTGCAGCACATCGGTTCAGAATTGCGGCAGCGTCTGCAACGCTGTCGCATGGTCCGCACCGCTCAGAATCGCGGAGAGACCCCCTCAGCCCCCCCGATCAAGTCGGGGGTCGACCTCTCCCCGCGCGGCGGAGAGAGGTGAAGAACAAGCAATCCCGTTCCCGCGGCGCGAAAAGCGCGCGAGTGTTGTCAAACAGCGATGTCGAATAGGCCGTGTCCCGTAGCCCGGATTGAGCGGAGCGAAATCCGGGTACGATCGGCAAGCTTCAATGTCCATCCCGGGTTTCACTGCGTTCAACCCAGGCTACGAAAAGAAAAGAAAGGGAAGCGGAACGCCGGCAGACGCACTGTCGTCAGTCCCGCACCAAACGGGTGCGGTCGCGCCACGGATAAGGCGGCTTGCGCCGCCCTTTCCGCTCTCGGGCGCGCTCGCCTGCCGGCGTTCCACCACGGCTCTTGCCAAGGGGTGTGTCGTCCCTTGGTGCGGCCCGGGCCAGGTTTCGTGGGCAAACCGTCCAAGGGGCGGGGGTCACTCCGCCGACGGCCTGACCACTTCCAGCGACGCACCTCGCACGCCGGTCGTAATGCCGGCAGACATGATGCCCGGACCGCCCGGGAGCCAAGCTGATGAGGCCCCGCCCGCGGGCACCGCACTCGCCCCTGCCGCCCGGCATCACCCGAACGGCGTCCCTTGGGGCGAGATTTGATTCGTCACCAAGTAACTACAATGGGGACATTTGTCAAGCGCTGTCGTCGTTTCAGTGACGTTCATCTTCACCGCAAATCCCGGGTGGATAAGCAATCAATCCTGGGAGCTTCGGTGCATGCGGCTGTCGTTCGTTACCGGGTTGACGATTGCGGAGCTAGAGACGCCGCCGCGAAGACGATTTCCGGCGGCCGACTAAGCTTGGTGTACGAAGAATAATTTCGGGGACGAATTCCGCCGTTGCTACGGTGACGCTGCGTGGTGGGTTTCGCTTCGCTCAACCCACCCTGCGCAATCTACTCCGCCGGCTGCTTGGCCTTCGGCTTCGGCTTGACGAAGGTCGCCTTGAGATTGTCCCAGAGCTAAATCTTGGCGCCGTGCTTGTGCATGATGATGCTTTGCTGCGTCACCGAAAGCAAATCGTTCCAGGCCCAGTAGATGACGAGGCCGGCCGGGAATTTCGCCAGCATGAAGGTGAAGATCAGCAGCATCCAGTTGAAGATCATCTGCTGGGTCGGATCGGGCGGCGCCGGGTTGAGCTTCATCTGCACCCACATGGTCACGGCCATGATCGCCGGCCGGAGGCCGAGAGTCTTCGTTCCTAAAGTCCTGATAAAATGGCGGAATATGTCGAGAGCGTCGGCCTACAACTGGTCGGAAATCGCTTGTCGTGCTATATTCAAACGATGAGCGCGCCGGCGGCCTACAGCCTTCCGACGGACCTCGGGTCCGAATTGGAGCGGAAATATTTCTGGTGGGAACCGGTCGGCTCGCAGCCGCGGTCGGACGCCAGGATTCTCGCGCAAGCAATGGACCTAGCTTCGTTTCAGGACGTGCGCCGTCTCGAAACAACCCTCGGCCTCGATCATTTGGCGGATGCGATGCTCGGCGCAGAGCCGGGATGGATAAGCGAGAGATCCTGGGAATTCTGGCGCGGGCGTTTGCGTGCCACCGGCAGGGCGATACCTGAGACGCCTCCTCGGAGATCGTTCAATGCCGAACAGTTTTGAGCCCAAAATCGGCATACTGCCAAGTGCTCAGCAAGAAATCTGGCCCCAGCTCGCTCCGGCGACGCGATTGTCCTTCGTGCTGTATGGCGGCACTGCCGTTGCTCTGTATCTCGGCCATCGCATTTCCGCCGATTTCGACTTCTTCAGGTCCGCGCCTCTCGACAAGAAGGAAATCGATACGTCCTTTGCATTCATGCCAAATGTCCAAACCATTCAGGAAGGCGAAAACACGCTCGTCGTTGTGGCACCGATGCCGTCCGGTCCTGTGAAGGTGTCGTTTTTTGGGGGCGTTGCTATCGGACGAATAAACGAGCCGTCGCAGACAAAGGAATTCGAAGATACTTGTCGCCTCTATCGAGGATTTGCTGGCGACCAAGCTCAAGGCGATCTTGGACCGGGCCGAGGCTAAGGATTACCAGGACATCTCCGCGATACTGTCGTCCGGTATTTCATTAGAGAAGTCGCTCGGTGCCTTTGCAAAGATGTATGGCAAGGATCCGGCGCTCCCCTTAAGAGCCATGGGCTTCTTTAAGGACGGCGATTTGCCTTCGCTTCCCGAGTCCGATCAGATCATTCTTCGCGAAGCAAGAGATCGGATTTCGGAAATCCCGGATATCGCGATTAAATATGGATCGCTTCCGGGGCGGTGATGTCACTCCGCCGGCTGTTTGGCCTTCGGCTTCGGCTTGACGAAGGTCGCCTTGAGATTGTCCCAGAGCTAAATCTTGGCGCCGTGCTTGTGCATGATGACGCTTTGCTGCGTCACCGAGAGCGAGTTGTTCCAGGCCCAGTAGATGACGAGGCCGGCCGGGAATTTCGCCAGCATGAAGGTGAAGATGAGCGGCATCCAGTTGAAGATCATCTGCTGGGTCGGATCGGGCGGCGCCGGGTTGAGCTTCATCTGCACCCACATGGTCACGCCCATGATCGCCGGCCAGAAGCCGAGATGCAGGAACCCGCCGATCAGCGGCAGGATGGTCGGGTCGAACGGGATCAATCCGCCGAGCGTGAAAATGTTGGTCGGGTCCGGCGCCGAGAGATCGTGGATCCAGCCGTAGAACGGCGCGTGCCGCATCTCGATGGTGATGAACAGCACCTTGTAGAGCGAGAAGAACACCGGAATCTGGATCGCGATCGGCAGGCAGCCGGCAATCGGATTGATCTGCTCCTTCTTGTAGAGCTCCATCATCGCCTGCTGCTGCTTCATCTTGTCGTCGGCGTAGCGCTCCTTGATCATCGCCATCTGCGGCTGCACCGCCTTCATCTTCGCCATCGAGGCGTAAGATTTGTTGGCGAGCGGGAAGAACAGGAGCTTGACGCAGCACCGTGACGATCAGGATGGCGATGCCGAAATTGCCGACCAGATGGAAGAAATAGTCGATGGCGAGGAACATCGGCTTGGTGATGAAGTAGAACCAGCCCCAGTCGATCAACAGATCGAAATGGTTGAGGTGGAGCGCTGCGTTATAGCCGCCGTCGATGCCGAGCGGAAAATTGATGCCGACGACGGAGACTTCCTTGGCGCCGGCGAACAGCCGCGCGTCGGCGGCGCCGGTCGCGCCCGGCGCGATGGTCTGCGGCTGGCCAGATAATCGGTCTGATAGGTTTCCTTGCCGTTCGGCGTCGCCGGCGGAGAAGCGCGGCCTTCACCTTGGCGTCGGTGTCGGGCAGCAGCGCCGCGGCCAAATATTTGTCGGTGAAGCCGAGCCAGGCATCGGTGGCGTCCCAGCTCTCGGACTTCTTGTCGTCCATCTTCTTGTAGGTCTCGGTCTGCTCGCCCTGGTCGCCCATCACGCCGATCAGGCCTTCGTGCAGGATGTAATAGCCGAGCACCGGCGGCGTGCCGTGGCGCGAGATCAGCGCATAGGGAAACAGCGTCACCGGGCTGCCGCCCTTGTTCGCGACCTGGTCCTTGATGGTGAAGAGATAATGGTCGTCGACCGCGATGGTGCGGGTGAAGAGCAGGCCCTGCGCCGTTGTCGTAGGTCAGCGTCACCGGATGATCGACGCCGAGCGCGCCCGAGCCTTGCTGCTTCCACACCGTATCGGGGCCGGGCATCGCGGCCGTGGTGCCGGCGGCCGGCACCCAGCCGAATTCGGCGTAATAGGCGTCCGGCGCGCCCGACGGCGAGAACAGCACGATCGGCGGCGAATTCGGATCGATGGTCTCGCGGTATTGCGTCAGCGTCAGATCGTCGATGCGGCCGCCTTTGAGGTCGATCGAGCCGCCGAGCCGCGGCGTCTCGATGGCGACGCGCGGGGTCGACGCCGATCACCGCTTCGCGGTGGCGCGCCTGCGGCTGCGGCCGACGGCGGCGTTCGGCACCGGCGGGGCGCTGCGCTTCGGCTGCGCTCGGCTGCGCGGCGCCGGGCTGGGCGGCGCCGGGCTGGACTTGCGTCTGTTCCTGCTGCTTGAGCTGCGCCTGTCTTGCTGCCGCTGCATCTGCGGATAGCCGATGAAATATTGCCAGCCGACCACGACGAGGAGCGACAGCACGATGGCAAGGATGGTGTTCTTGTGCTCGCCCATTTCGTGCTCTTGCGGATGTCGTTACGCGGGTCTTTGTGCGGGTCTTATGCATGTCCTGCAGGCGGTGCTCTTCGCGGGCTTGTGCTTGAGGGACTGGGCGCCGCGCCGTTCATGCGCTGTTGGGACGAACCCGCTTTATGTAGGGGCGGTTCTTGCCGCCACCAGTTGTCCGCGTCCGCTTCCTGGCCCGTTTCTTGCCCGCTTCGGCCGGCGTATGAATGCGGCGGAACGCCGCATCGAGTTCCCGCGACCATGTCGCCGAAACGGCGCTTGCAGCGCCGCCCGCCGTCCGATCAGCACGTAATCATGGCCGGCGCGAAGCGCGGCGGCGGGGGTAAGCCGCACCATCTCGCGCAAGCGGCGCCGCACCCGGTTGCGCTCCACCGCATTGCCGACTTGCTTGCGACACCGTGAAGCCGACCCGGACCGGCCCAGCGCTTGACCGGCTATTCGGTTGTCTTCGGCGCGCTGCCGCGCCTGCAGGACGAACGCGCTGGCGGGCGCCCGCGCGCTTGGGCGGCAGCCCGAAAGTCCGTCCGGCGTTTCAACCGCTCCATGGATGCTGCATGGTTGCGACTTTGGGGCGGTTTGGGCTGCGATCGGCGCCGGACTGCTAATCGATCCGCGGCAACGAAAGTCGCGCCCCCGCGCAAGCCTTACGCGCTCAGCTTCTTGCGCCCCTGCGCGCGCCGCGCGGCCAGAACCTTGCGGCCGCCCTTGGTCGCCATGCGGGCGCGAAAGCCGTGACGGCGCTTGCGCACCAATTTGCTCGGCTGATAGGTCCGTTTCACGGGATGGTCTCCGCTGCGCGATGGGCACGATCTTTCGGAAAACGGCTGCCGCTTTTCCGGATCACGCTCCGACCGCTCGGCGGCGCGATTGGCGCGGCTTATACGGGAGCCCTCCCGGCTCGTCAACGTGACTTCCCGCGTTTGCCGGCGATTTTTCAGCATATTCGGGCCTTATCGCCAGCTCGGCCGGCCGCATTGCCATGCGCCGCGGACTATAGAATAGCTGTGACAGCATCTGAGACTTCCGTCTCGAACCTGCGGCGGGCCGAAACGGCACAATGGCAGCGGAACAGCGGCAAGAGATCAGGCCGGACATCTGCGTGATCGGCGCCGGCGCCGGCGGCCTTGCGGCGGCGGCCGCGGCGGCCGCCTTCGGCGTCAATGTGGTGCTGATCGAAAAAGGCAAGATGGGCGGCGAGAGCCTCAATGGCGGCGCGTGCCGGCGCAGGCGCTGATCGCGGCGGCCGAGCGCGCCAAACTCGCGGCAGGTCGCCGCAACGGCGCGCGCTTCGGCCTCAAAGAGCGCGCGCTTCGGCGTCGATTTCGCCGCGGTGCGCGCCCACGTGCGCGACGTCATCGCCGCGGTCGCGCCGCAGGATTCGCGCGAGCGTTTCAACGGTCTGGGCGTGCGCGTCATCGAAGGCGAAGGCGCGTTTCACCGATCGCCGCAGACCGTCGCGGTCAACGGCTTCGACATCAAAGCGCGCCGCTTCGTCATCGCCACCGGCTCGTCGCCGGCGCTGCCGGCGATCCCGGGCCTTGCCGACGTGCCGTATCTCACCAGCGAGACCGTGTTCGATCTCGCCGATTGTCCGCGCCATCTCATCGTCATCGGCGCGGGCTCGGCCGGCCTCGAACTGGCGCAGGCGTTTCGCCGGCTCGGCGCCGAGGTCACGGTGCTCGAAGCGGCGGCGCCGCTTGCCGGCGACGATCCGGAATGCGCTGGCGTCGTGCTCGACGCGCTCGCCCGCGAGGGCGTCGCGCTGCGCACCGGCGTGAAGATCGCGCAAGTGCGCCGCGCGCTGGCGCGCGTGCAGGTCGATATCGGCGAGCGACGCCGGCGAAGAGACGATCGAAGGCACGCATATTCTGGTCGCGGCCGGCCGCCGGCCGAATCTCGAAGATCTCGATCTCGAAGCCGCCGGCATCCGCTACGAGTCCGGACGGCATCGTGGTCGACCGCGGGCTGCGCACCAGCAACAAGCACGTCTATGCGATCGGCGACGTCACCGGCGCGCCGCAATCTCACCCATGTCGCCAATCATCAGGCCGGGCTCGTGATCCGCCACGCGCTGTTTCGCACGCCGGTCGATGCCGACCGCCACGCCGTTCCGTCCGTGACCTATACCGATCCGGAATTGGCCCAGGTCGGCCTGACCGAGGACGAGGCGCGCGCGCAGTGCCGGCGTCATTCGCGTGTTGCGCTCGCCCTATCGCGAGAACGACCGCGCGCAGGCGACCGGGGCGACCAATGGCCACATCAAGATCGTCACCGATCGCAAGGGCGATATTCTCGGCGCGACGATCGTCGGCGCGGAGGCCGCCGAAAACATCGCCGCCTGGACGCTCGCCATCAACCAAAAACTGAATATCGAGGCCTTGGCCGGTGTTATCGTGCCGTATCCGACCTATGCCGAGGTGGGAAAACGCGCCGCGATGACCTATTTCACCCGAGGTTTGACGGCCCCCTGGTGCGTCGCATCATAGGGTGGCTGCGTCGTTTTGGTTGATCCGCGTTTGCCCACTGGCAGCAGGCTCGACCATGAGTGAAGAAACCGCCGCGCGGCCGGAACCGGTCCGGACGCCGCGCTTCGGGCTTTCGGGAAAGCTCCTCGTCCTCACGATCCTGTTCGTGATGATCGCGGAAGTGCTGATCTATGTGCCGTCGGTCGCCAATTTCCGCGTCGTCTGGCTCAAGGACCGCCTGGCCACCGCCTATACCGCGGCGCTGGTGCTCGACGCCGCGCCGAACGGCGTGGTGTCCGACGCGCTCGCCAAGCAGATCCTCGATTCGCATCGGCGCCCGCGCCGTCGCCATGAAGATGGGCTCGCGCCGCCGCATGCTCGCGGTCGACGACATGCCGCCGCCGGTCAACGACACCTTCGACATGCGCAATGTCATGCCTTCGACGCCATCGTCGATGCGTTCAAGATGATGCTCAACAGCAAGAAAGACGTGATGCGCGTGGTCGGGCCGGCGCCGATGGGCGGCGAATATATCGAACTGGTCATGGACGAGCAGCCGCTGCGCCGGGCGATGCTGCGCTATTCGGCCGACATTCTGTTCCTGTCGCTGGTGATCTCGGGCATCACCGCGGCGCTGGTTTATCTGGCGCTGCATTACATGTTCGTGCGGCCGATGCGCCGCATCACCGCCAATATGATGGCGTTCCGCGCCGATCCGGAAAATGCCGACCGCGTCATCGTGCCGTCCGGGCGCGCCGACGAGATCGGCACCGCCGAGCGCGAACTCGCGACCATGCAGACCGAGCTCGCCTCGATGCTGCATCAGAAGAGCCGGCTCGCCGCGCTCGGGCTCGCGGTGTCCAAGATCAATCACGATCTGCGCAATCTTCTCGCCTCGGCGCAGCTGTTCTCCGACCGGCTGGCGAAGATCCCCGATCCCGGCGTGCAGCGTTTCGCGCCGAAGCTGATGCACGCGCTCGAGCGCGCCATCGCGTTCTGCCAGTCGACGCTGTCCTACGGCCGCTTGCAGGAGCCGCCGCCGGAGCGCCGGCAAATCCTGCTCGAGCCTCTGGTCGAGGAAGTGCACGAGACGCTGGGTCTCGGCCCCGACGGGCCGATCCGCTGGATCAGCGCGGTCGAGCGCGGGCTCGTGGTCGAGGCCGATTACGATCAGCTGTTCCGCATCCTGCTCAATCTGTCGCGCAATGCCGTGCAGGCGCATGGAAAGCCGCGCCACGCGCGATCCCGGCCGCGACCAGATCCGCATCACCGGCCGCCGCGAGGGCGCCGTGGTGGTGATCGAAGTGTCCGATACCGGGCCCGGGCTTTTCGGAGAAGGCGCGCGCGCATTTGTTCGAGGCGTTCCAGGGCTCGACCCGCACCGGCGGCACCGGCCTCGGCCTCGCCATCGCCGCCGAACTGGTGCGCGCCCATGGCGGCGAAATCCGCCTGGTCGAGGGCACCATCGGCGCGACGCTGCGGCTGACCATTCCCGACCGCGCCGTCGAGCTTGCCGCCCATCGCGGCGCCCGCGCGCACGGTTAACGCCCGGCCCAGCGCGCCGCAAGCAGCGGAAAGGAGGGGACAAATCTTGCCATCAAGCGTCGAAGCCTATAGCTACGACGCGCCGCGCCCGTAGCTCAGCTGGATAGAGCACCAGACTACGAATCTGGGGGTCGGGAGTTCGAAATCTCTCCGGGCGCGCCATTCTTTCTTGAATACGCCGTTTCCGTCCGGCCCAGCGTTTTTTCGAACGTTCGCCTAAAATGATGTCGACAGAGCAAACAATGGATCGGCCGGGGAAAAAGTTTGGCGGATTAACTCAGCGTCCGAATTGATGGCGCCAAATGCATGACATTCTAGTGAACGAATTGCAGCGCCATGCTCGAGCAAGATTGCGGGCGCTTGGCACCGGCTACCCTGTCATGATGGCCAGACATCACTCGCACGATTGAGCCAACGAATAAGTCCAAACCGGTTCGATCGCCTATCGAGCCAGACGAAACAGCAACCAGGGGGATGTCGAGAAAGGATACGCCATGGCGCAGAAATCGAGTGCTTCCGTGAGCCCTGAACAGGACGAAGCCATAGCGACGACCTCGACCGAACCGCGGGGTGAAGTAGCGTCCAAACTGGTCGATCGTTCCGCGATCTGGTCCGGGGTTGCCGGGCTTATCCCGCTACCGGTAGTCGACGTGCTGGCGGTCGGCGCCCTGCAGGTCCAGATGCTGCGGCGGGTGTCGCAAATCTACGACGTGGAGTTTTCCGAGAACCGGGGCAAAGCGCTGATCGCGGCGCTGGCCGGAACCATGATCCCGGTGACCAGCGGCATGGGTGCAGCGAGCGCCATGAAAGCCGTGCCG
>CAVZIQ010000008.1:0-6253 GCA_963775515.1 uncultured Alphaproteobacteria bacterium
AAGGCTTATATCCAATCGACATGAAACCGGTTTCCTCCCCCCGTCCGCTCCCGGCCTCCATTGACGCGACGGTCAACCTCTTGGCCGAGGCCGACTATCTTGCCGACCGTTCGCTCGGCACGGTGCTTTATCTGGCGCTCAAGATGGGCCGGCCGATCTTCCTCGAGGGTGAGGCTGGCGTCGGCAAGACCGAGATCGCCAAGGTGCTGTCCTCGACGCTCGGCCGCCGGCTGATCCGGTTGCAATGCTACGAGGGCCTCGATGTCGCCGCCGCGGTCTATGAGTGGAATTATGCCGCGCAGATGATCGCCATCCGCGTCGCCGAGGCCGAGGGCGAGCGCGACCGCACCAGGCTCGAAAACGACGTGTTCTCGGAGCGGTTTTTGATCAAGCGGCCGCTGCTGCAGGCGCTGGAGCCAGACACCGCCGGCGCGCCGGTGCTGCTCATCGACGAGATCGACCGCACCGACGAGGCATTCGAGGCATTCCTCCTCGAAGTGCTGGGCGATTTCCAGATCACCATCCCGGAAATGGGCACGGTGAAAGCAGAGCATCCGCCCATCGTGGTCATCACCTCGAACCGCACCCGCGAAGTGCACGACGCGCTCAAGCGCCGCTGTCTCTATCACTGGGTCGGCTATCCGAATGCCGAACGCGAGCTTGCCATCGTGCGCGCCAAGCTGCCGGGCGTGAGCAAAAAATTATCCGAGCAGGTGGTGAGTTTCGTCCAGGCGCTGCGCAAGCAGGATCTGTTCAAGTCGCCCGGCGTCGCCGAGACGCTCGATTGGGCCGCGGCGCTGTCCGAACTCGACGTGGTCGCGCTCGATCCGGCCACCGTCTCCGACACGCTCGGTGTGCTGCTCAAATATCAGGACGACATCGCCAAGCTCGAAGGCTCGAAGGTCAAGGAACTGCTCGACGAGGTGAAGTCGGAGCTGCGGGCGGCGGAGTGAATTGTCATCCTGAGGTGGCCGCCGAAGGCGGCCCTCGAAGGATATTTCTCAGGCGTTCGGGCCGTCGCCCTTCGAGGCTCGCTGCGCTCGCACCTCAGGGTGACGGTGTACAGGACAAAGCTTCGCGATGACCGATAAGCTCGAACCTCCTCACCCCAACCCACTCCCCTTTGGGGAGAGGGAGCAACCGGGCCGCCTCGCCGAAAACGTCCTCTACTTCGCCCGCGCGCTGCGGGCGGCCGGCATTCCGGTCGGCCCCGGCGCTGTGCTCGATGTGCTCGAAGCCCTAAAGACCGCCGGCGTCGGCACGCGCGAGGATTTTTACTGGACGCTGCATGCGGTGTTCGTGAAACGCCACGAGCACACCGTCCTGTTCGATCAGGCGTTCCGCATCTTCTTTCGCCGCCGCGGCTATATCGATCAGCTCATCGCGATGATGATACCGCAGGCGCCGGCGGCGTCGCCGCAAACCCCGCAGGCCGGCGCGACGCGCGTCCATGAGGCGCTTTATTCCGGGCTCGACGACAAGCTGAAAAAAGAGCGCGAGATCGAGCTCGATGCGCGCTTGACGGTGTCCGACCGCGAAGTGCTACAAAAAAAAGATTTCGCGCAAATGACCAGCGCCGAGATCGCCAAAGCGAAAGAGGCGATGAAGCGGCTAGTCATGCCGCTCGCCGAAGTGCGCACGCGGCGACTGGCCCCGCATATGCGCGGTCATCTCATCGATATCCGCCGCACCTTGCGCGCCAGCATGAAAGGCGGCGGCGTTTTCATCGATCTGCGCTTCATCGGCCCGAAAACCAAGCCGCCGCCGATCGTGGCGCTGCTCGACATTTCCGGCTCCATGAGCCAGTACAGCCGCGTCTTTCTGCATTTTCTCCACGCGCTCACCGATGCGCGAAAGCGCGTCTCGACGTTTTTGTTCGGCACCCGGCTGACCAATGTCACCCGCGCGCTGCGCGAGCGCGATCCGGACGATGCGCTGGCGTCTTGCTCGGCGGCGGTGCCGGACTGGTCGGGCGGCACGCGCATCGCCGCGTCGCTGCGCGCCTTCAACAAGTTGTGGGCGCGCCGCGTTCTTACCCAGGGCGCGATCGTCCTTCTCATCACCGACGGGCTCGAGCGCGATGCCGATGACAGTCTTGCTTTCGAGATCGACCGGCTGCACCGCTCCTGCCGGCGGCTGATCTGGCTCAATCCGCTCCTTCGCTTCGAAGGCTTCGAGGCGCGCGCCCGCGGCATCAAGACTATGCTGCCCTATGTCGACGAATTCCGGCCGATCCACAATCTGGAATCGATGACCGAGCTGGTGGCCGCGCTGACCAAGGGTGGCGGCTCCGCCGACCCGAAAGCGTGGATGCAAAAGGTGGCGTAAAGACCTATATAATAACGAATAGATACGCTATATTCGACTGGATATAGCGAGTGGAATGGAGAGGCCCATGCTCTCGACCGACAATGACATCCTCAAAGCCGCCGAAGACTGGCGCAAAAAAGGCCGCGACGTCGCGCTCGCCACCGTGGTCGAGACCTGGGGCTCGGCGCCGCGGCCGGTCGGCTCGAACCTCGTAATCGACCAGGACGGCAACTTCCTCGGCTCGGTGTCCGGCGGCTGCGTCGAAGGCGCCGTGGTCACCGAGGCGCTCGACGTGATCGAAAGCGGCAAACCGAAAATGCTGGAATTCGGCGTTGCCGACGAAACAGCCTGGAAGGTCGGGCTGTCTTGCGGCGGCACCATCCGGGTGTTCGTCGAGAAGGTGGAGTAAGATCGTCGCGCCATGAAACTGGACATCCTCACCGCGCTTAATGCCGAACGCGCCGCGCGCGGCGCCGCGATCGTCGTCACCAATGTCGAAAGCGGCAAGCAGCGTCTGATCAAAGCCGCCGACATCGCCAAAGAACTCGCTGCGGCCGCTGCTCGCCGAGCATCTGCGCACCAGCAAGAGCGGCATGGAAGAGACGGCAGAAGGCAAAGTCTTTCTCACCGTCTATGTGCCGGCGCCGCAGCTCGTCATCACCGGCGCCGTGCATATCAGCCAGGCGCTGGCGCCGATCGGCAGGCTCGTCGGCTACGACGTGACCATCGTCGATCCGCGCACCGCCTTTGCTTCGCCCGAGCGTTTCCCGGACGTCAAAGTGATCGCGGAGTGGCCTGACAAAGCGCTGCCGCCGCTCAATGTCGACCGCTACACCGCCTTCGTCGCGCTCACCCACGATCCGAAGATCGACGATCCGGCGCTCCTGCACGCGCTCGCCCGCGATTGTTTCTACATCGGCGCGCTCGGCTCGCGGAAAACCCACGCGCGCCGCGTCGAGCGGCTCAAGGCGCAAGGCGTCAGCGACGCCGCTATCGCCCGCATCGCCGCGCCGGTCGGGCTCGATATCGGCGCTGTGTCGCCGGCCGAGATCGCCGTTTCCATTATGGCCCAAATCACCGAGCGGCTCCGCGAAGAGGTCGACCCCCTCCCAATCCCTCCCCCGCAAGCGGGGGAGGGTAGGGTGGGGGCTATAGCCGTGTCATGAAATTCGGTGCGGTGGCGCCCAAGGACGCGCTCGGCGCGACCGCCGTGCATACCATCCGGCAAGACGGTCTCGTGCTCAAAAAGGGCACGCTGATCGGGCCGGCCGAAGTCGCGGCGCTACAAGGCGCCGGCATCAAGGACGTTGTCGTGGCGCGGCTCGAGCCGGGGGACGTTTCCGAAGACGTTGCGGCTGCGGATATCGCCAAGGCGGTGGCGGGTGAGGGCGTGCATGTCGACCGCGCCTTCACCGGCCGTTCCAATCTGTTCGCGCAAACGTCGGGCGTTCTGGTCGTCGACAAGGACTCCATCGACCGGCTCAATCGCGTCGACGAGGCGATCACCTTCGCGACGTTGCCGGCCTACAAGCCGGTCGTTGCCGGCGAGATGATCGCGACGGTGAAAATCATTCCCTTCGCGGTCGCCGGTGCAGCCCGCGATGCTGCGCTCGCCGGCATCAAGAATCCGCTGCTGCGCGTCGCGCCCTATCGCATCCGCAAAGTGGGCGTGGTGTCGACCGTGCTGCCCGGGCTCGCGGCCAAGGTCATCGAAAAAACGCTGAAGATCACCGCGGAGCGGCTCGCTCCCGCGGGCGCAGCGATTGTCGCCGAGCGCCGCGTGCCGCATGACAGCGCCGCGCTCGCTCGCGCATTGGATGAAGTTCTTAAAGCGGGATCTGAGCTTGTCATCGTGTTCGGCGCTTCGGCCATTGCCGACCGCCGCGACGTCATCCCGGCGGCCCTGGAAGAGATCGGCGGGTGCATCGAGCATTTCGGCATGCCGGTCGATCCCGGCAATTTGCTCATGATCGGCACTGCCGGTTCCCGTCCGGTGATCGGCGCGCCCGGCTGCGCCCGAAGCCCCAAGGAAAACGGTTTCGATTGGGTGCTCATGCGGTTATTGGCCGGTCTGCCGGTGCCGCGCGAGGATATCACCGGGCTCGGCGTCGGCGGCCTGCTGATGGAAATCGTCACCCGGCCGCAGCCGCGCGACGAGCCGGTGCAGAGCGGACGGCCAATCGCCGCGATCGTGCTCGGCGCCGGCCGATCGAGCCGTATGGGCGGCCCGAACAAGCTCCTCGCCGAGATCGGCGGCAAGCCGCTGGTGCGCATCGTCGTCGAGCAGGCGCTCGCCTCGCGGGCGCGGCCCGTCATCGTGGTCACCGGACATCAGCGCGAACGGGTCGAGGCTGCGCTTGCCGGACTGCCGGTCAGTTTCGCGCACAATCCGCATTTCGCGGAAGGGTTGGGCACCTCGCTCAAGACCGGCATCGCCGCGCTGCCGGCGGACGTCGACGGCGCCATCGTCTGTCTCGGCGACATGCCGCAGGTCGATGCCGGCCTGATCGACCGCCTGATTGGCGCAATCGACCCCGCCAAGGGCGCACTGGTCGTGGTGCCGACCATCGACGGCAAACGCGGCAATCCGGTGGTGTGGTCGCGCCGGTTCTTCGCCGATCTGATGACGGTCGAGGGCGATGTCGGCGCGCGTTATCTGATCGGCCGCTATCCCGAGGCCGTCGTCGAAGTGCCGCTGACCGGTAACGCCGCGCTCACCGACGTTGATACGCCGGAAGCCCTTGCCGCCGTGAAAGCCGAGCTGGAACGAACGTAAATTGTTGATTTGAGCATGATCTTATCCGAAAACCGGCTTCCACTTTTCGGGATCATGCTCTAAATGCGCCGCCCGCTGTTTTTGCCGACCGCACGCCAAACCAATTGGCTCTTGATCGTCGCATTTCTGTCGGTCGGCGAGGCGCTCTACATCCGCTACATGGCGATCGAGAATGTGAATACCGAGCTGGCCTGTCAGGCCGGGCTGAACACCTGGCTGTGCACGGCGTTCCGCTGGTCGATCGCGTTCTTTAATCACGACGTGTTCGGCGGCGTCGCTTTGGTCGCCGCGCTTCTCAATTTGATCCGGCCCTCGATCGTGTTGACGTCGCTGTCGCTCGCGGCGGCGGGATTTGGCATCGTTCTGCACAATCCCGAGCTTTCGGCGCTTGCCGCGGGCCTGTTGATCCTCAGCCTGGCCCGTCCCGCGCCCGCAGCAGAATGACGGCGAGGCCGAGAAATCCGGCGCAGAGCCAGATCGCCTGCCAATTGGCGAAAGTCTCGTTGAACGCAATATAGCCGGCCGACAATGCCAGCACGCCGGCGGCGACGGTCTCCGCCATTGCGCGCGATCCCGCAGGCCGCGGCGTCGACAGCATCAGCAGCAAAAAGGGCAGGGCGGCGCCGCTCTGCGGCGCGAAAGGAATGTCGCGGTAACGCGGATCGAAGACAAGGCCGAGCGCCGCTTGCACGGAAAGCAAGGTCAGCGCGATCAGGGTGATGCCGACGGCGAGGCCCAATCCGTCGCGCACGCCACGCGAACGCGACAGCAACGTCGCCGATGCCGGCGCCCTCCGGCCCGCCGCGCAGGCAGCGGCGCAGACGATCGGCGCCGCGGCGGCCGTTGCGGCAAAGGCGAGCGCGCGCAGCCAGCCGCCGGCCGTGTAACTGTCGATCGGTATTCTTTCCAGCGTCCAGCCGAACAGCACGGCGGGCACGAAGGTCATTGCCGCGATCCGCGGCCATAACCAGGCTGGCGCAGTTTTGCCGCCGGCAACGGCGGCGCCGGCAACGGCGGCGCCGGCAAAACCAAAGGCGGCAAGCAAAATGCCGGCGAGCGCCTGCATCAGCCAATGCGGATGATCCGACACGCCGTCGTCGAAGCTAAACTTCGGTCCCTGTGTGGTCCGGTCAAAAATCCCCCAGTAACCGCCGCTCGCGCCTTCGA
>CAVZIQ010000009.1:0-40747 GCA_963775515.1 uncultured Alphaproteobacteria bacterium
ACACCGAGATCGGAACCAAAAAGCCGCCTCTATTCGTGAAGCAGCGTTTGCCAGTTTGAAGGTACCGCTCCGTCCGGTCCGGGCGCCGGTTGATCCAACGGATGCGCATGAGGCGCGGGAAGCTTCGGACCGGCAAAGAACTCTTGGGTACGATAGTCGTAAAACCACCGCTCGCCCGGCTCGAAGCTCGTGATTATCGGGTGACCCGTAGCGGCGTTGTGTTTCGAAGCATGCTGGCTTGGTGAACTATCGCAGCAGCCGATGTGACCGCATTCGGCGCATCGGCGAAGATGAAACCACCATCCGCCCGCAGCCGAGCATTCGACGCAACCCGTTCCGCTTGGCTTGGCGGCGGGGTTGATACCATCCCTCTCGGACTTCATGGGCTTTTCTCCGACTTCCGTTTGCTTGAGTTGCTCCCGTCATCAGGGTCCGACCTCGGCGACCTCACGTCTCCGGATTGCCCGCTCTGAACGGATACTTTCACGTGTCGTGTCGTTTAGCCGTAAGTGACGCCCGGGTTGCTTTGCCCCACTTCTATGATGTAGCCATCGGGATCGCGGATGTAGCAGCGCGTCTCGCCGTATTTGGGCTTTGGCTCGGTGATGAACTCGGCGCCCCGGCTTTTCCATAGTTCATAGCAGGCCTGAATGTCGGCAACGCGGATATTCATGAAGCTGCTGACTTGATCGGGATCGGGGGGGACGCGGAGCGTTGTGTTTGGCTTGTCGGGCGTCGGGCCGCCGCCGGGATTGACGATGAGCCACGTGTTGGCGATCTGGAGGTAGCCCGGCGCGCCGTTCTTGTCGCCTCTGCTGTCGATGCGGCCGCCGAAGACTTTCTCGTAAAAGCGGAGCGATCGTTCGACGTCGGCGACGGTGAGAAAGTGCGCGACGGTGAACCCCTCTTTCGGCGGCATCTGATAGGTCTTCTGCTCGACTTGGACTTCGCTCATGGACGGCTCCTGTTTGGACTTCGCGGAATAATTAAAGGTGCGTGAAATAATCTGCCGATCGGTCAGCCGAAATGTTCGGCCAAGAACGCAAGAATAAGACTCGCGATCTCGTCGTTCTTCTCGTCCAAGGCGAAATGGCCGGCGTCGAGCTGGTGAATTTCGGCATCCGGCAGATCGCGCTTGAACGCATCCCCACCGGGGGCGATGAACGAGGGATCGTTCCGCCCCCAGACCACCAGCGTCGGCGGCTGGTGCGCGCGCAACCACGCTTGCCATGCCGGATAGGCCGCGACATTCGTCCGGTAGTCGTACAGGAGATCGGCCTGAATTTCGCGTTGGCCGGGTTTCGACAGGTGGGCGTACTCGTCGGTCCAGGTGTCCGGGTTATAACGTTCGGGATGCGACGTGCCGAGCGTGTGACGCTGTTCGGTCGCTGCGAACGACACGAACGCATCGAACACTTGCGGATGCGCTTTCGGATCGGCCCAATATTGCGCAATGCCGGCCCACTTGGCGCCGAGGCCTTCCTTGTAGACATTGGCATTCTGGATGATAAGCGCCTGCAGCCGCTCCGGATGCGCCGAGATGATGCGAAAGCCGACCGGGCCGCCATAGTCATGAAGGAAGAAGGTGTATGTGTTGATCTTGAGTTGCTCGAGGAGACCGTTGATCGTCTTGGCCAAATTATCGAAGGTGTACGCATAGGACGACGGCGGCGGGGCGTCGCTCTGGCCGAATCCGGGAAAATCCGGTGCTATCAGATGATAGCGTGTGGCGAGCAAGGGGATGAGCGTATCGAACTCGCGCGAAGAAGAAGGGAACCCGTGCAGCAGCACGATCGTCGGCGCGTCCTTCGGACCCGCTTCGCGATAGAAAACTCCGACACCATCAACCGTCATGCGATGATAGGTCGTTGTCGCCGAGGTCGACTCCAGCGAAGCAGCCTGCGTAGGATGGCGACCGGCGATCGACGCCGGCGCCGATGCCCGAGAAGTTGCTGCCATCATGATTTCCCTCCGTGTCGGCCGGGCGCTCGCTGGCGTCGGCGCGGAGGCCGAAGCGCATTGATGGAGACATCAATCGTAGAATGCGGGGATCAGCTTTAGAGCGTCGGATTCCGCCTTGTCGTGATTGATAAACAGCTTCGCCTTGTATGTTGCGATCATGCGCTTGACCCTCTCCATGGAGGCGATCGACGCGGCCTTATCCGTGTTCAAGGACGGCACCGTGTCTTTCTCGAAATTCTCTTCCAGATGCACCACGTCGCCGGACAGAATGATGAATCCTGAATTCTTCAGATGCACCATCAACGATTCACTGCCGGGAGTATGCCCTGGCGTGGAAACCAGGGTGACACTGCCATCGCCAAATACGTCGGTATCGCCGTCGAGCAGCTTAAGATGCTTTGGGGTGCCCATAAGCTTCCGTGCGAGGGCCTTCAATTGATTCACGTTGTCGTTCGGGCCATCGGGAGTGCTGATCCACTCATACTCGGCCCGTTGCATCAGAACCGTCGAATTCGGGAACAAGCGAACATTGCCGATGTGGTCGCCGTGAGTATGCGATAGCGCGACATAAGTGACGTCGTTCGGCTTAAGTCCAATCGTGGCAAGTTGCTCGGTGAGCGTCTTATCCAAATGGTAGACGATCAATTTGGGCAGGGTTGACCAGCCTTTGGGGTCGTTCAGCGCGGATTCGGGAACACCGGTATCCCAGAGTAACCATTGGTTTCCCCGCTGTATCAGCCAGCAAGTCGACGAGAATTCGATGCTGCGTCCGACATTTTCGCCGGGGGTCCAGACCAACTCGTCGTTGGCGAGGGAGTGACCGCCATCCAGCCGATAAAGCTTATCGGCGAAGCCGGCCGCGGTCGGGTCCGGCAGCCGCGAGTGAGCGGTTGTAGTCAGCGTGCCGTCCAGCGACATATCCGAGCCTCCGGTCAGAAACCTAAATACTTGTTGGGGCTTCGTGCTCGTCTGCGGATCGCTTCAAATGCTGAGACCGCGCGGGGATTCCGAAGATTACGCTTGGTCGTGATGGCTGTCGATGAGATCGTCGATCACATGTCTGACACCGGACGTACGCGACATGAGGCTGCACCGTTGACCCAATAGCTATGGCGAGGCGATGCCTAACAATGCATCAATTGAATATTTTCCTGCACCGGTAATGGACAACAACAAGAAGCCTCCCATAATGCTGAGGTCTTTGTAAAAGCCATCCAGGCTGTCGACGTAATCCGCACCTTTCACGGTCCAATAGCGATGCCCAATAAGCGCCGTTCCCAGCGAGTAAAAAGCCATGAGTACAGCCGAAGGACGCGTGAAGGCGCCGACAGCGACCGCGAACGCAACCGGAAGCTCCATGAAGATCGCTACGACAGTAGCCAGGACCGGCGTCGGGACGCCAAGCTGCACCATTTGACTGACCGTGCCCGAATAGTCCCGCAGCTTTCTCCAGCCGAAAATCAGAAATAGCGTCGCGAGAAGAAGACGGGCCGCAAGAATGAGCTCATCGTTGATGCCGTTTATCATAACGCTGCTCTCGCTCCCGTCACGAAGCCCGCATCATGAGAAATCTCGAGGAATAGAGCGGTCCCAGTCGCGACGACACACTTCGTTTGCGCCCTCGAAGGCGCGCAAACTTCCCTGCAGCAGGAAGGTATCGCCCGTGCATGACAGCCGCATCTGCGTCTCGACCCGGATTTGCCATGCGTCTCGCGACATAGTCTGGATATTGTGCAGTTCGGCAACGGCGCTGAGCGGATCGTTCTCCTCGACATGATACTGCGTTTTCCATTGCGTGCCCAATTCCAGACCGATGCGGTCGATGCGTTCGACCCGCACACCATCGCGATGAAGGATGGTTGGCGTCTCGGGTGTCGCCGTCTCCGGTTCAAGAAAAGGCGCGAGCCCGGCGTCGGCGGCGTTGGGCGCGCGTTGCGGCAGATCGAGCGTGCCGGCAAAGATCTGCAGCGTCGCCGTCTCCGGACTGGGCCAGATCATCGGCCAGTAAGCCGTGGATATCGCAAGCCTCACTTTGTGGCCGGCTGGAAATACCGAGCCTGCATCATTGAGCTGGATGCGCACGCGGTAGCGCTCTCCGACCGCCAGCACAGCGGGCTGTTCGTGGCCGTCGCGATGCGTGAGGTTGAGCACGCCATAGCTGACACGCAGCGATTCACCGGTCGGGTGCACATCGCATAACCGAACCACCAGATTCGCAATCGGCCGGTCGGACGCGACATCGAGCGTTACGATCGGAGCGCCAAGGATCTCGATCGGCGCATCGAGCGGCGCCGTCTCGAAAATCAGGGAGCGCGCGTCATCTTCTTGCTGGTCGCCGGCCTGATCGCGCCCACGACCGAAGGGAACCCACTCGCCCGCATGCTGACCAACCGTCTGCGGCGAGCATACGGCGCGAGCCGTCAAAGGCGCCGCGGCGTCTCGCAGCCCCTCATCGGTCAGGAACAGCCGCCGCGGCTTTATTCCCGGCGGCGGCCACGAAGGTTCGGCAATCCACCGGCCCGGCAAAATGTCGTGGTGGGTCGCCGGCTTCACACTGTCCGTCATCCACGCCCGCAGCATCGGTTCATCCATCACGCCGGTATCGATGCCCTTGAGCCAATGATCCCACCAACGCAGGATTTCCTGGAGGAATCCGATCTGGGGGCCGGGAAACGCAAAATGCGGATAGGCGTGCGCCCATGGCCCGATGAGACCCTTGCGAGGTACCTTCAGTCCCTCAAGCAGGCGCGGGATTGCATTCTTATAACCATCGGTCCAACCACCGACGGCATAGACCGGGCATTGGATCGCTGCGTAGTCCTCGCATACCGATCCGTGCTTCCAATATGCATCGCGTCGTTGGTGCTGCAGCCAATTTTCCTGGAACAGCGGTATGTTTTGCAGGCGCTCCAGCCACATCGCCCGCCAGCTATCGCCGACCAGCGCCGGATCGGGCGGAAGGCACATCAAGCTGAAAAAGAAAAAGGCCCACTCAAGTCCTGCTTTGGTAAGAAACGTGCCGCCCATGTAATGCGCGTCGTCGGCGTACCGATCGTCGGTCGAACAAATGGTTACGATTGCTTTGAGTGCCGGAGGACGGCGCGCCGCAATTTGAAGTCCATTGAACCCACCCCAGGAAATTCCCATCATCCCAACGGAGCCATTGCACCAGGGCTGCGCTGCCAGCCAAGCGATCACCTCCACGCCATCGTCTTGTTCCTGCTTGGCGTACTCGTCGAACAGCAAGCCCGTCGATTCGCCGCTACCTCGAAGGTCGACGCGAACGCCGGCGTAGCCATGACCGGCCAGATACGGATGCGTCAGCGCGTCGCGCTCGTACGTGCCGTCGCGCTTGCGATAAGGCAGATATTCCAGGATCGCAGGAACCGGGTTTTGTTCGGCATCTTCTGGCAGCCAGATGCGGGCCGCGAGCTTCGTGCCGTCTTTCAGAGGGATCAACATGTGCTCGATGACGCGCAGTGCTCTTGGAAAATTCGTGACAATCACGGCGGACCACTCATGATGGCGGCGGTTTGCCGGCGCGCTGCGGCGTCGGAAGAAGATAACCGATGAGCACGCGGTCTCACGCGACGTGCTTATTCATCAGGTCGAGGATCAGGGCATCGAGGCTGTACGGCCCGGCGCCGGCCGAGACGATTATGATCAACATAAAGGCATAAAGCGTCTCCGGTAAATAGAGCCAATCGTCGATGCGATCTCCTGTATCGATCGGCTTGTAGAGTTTGATTCGCTGCCGCCCGGACGTGGCGATGGCGACGAGAATGATGACAAGCAGGCCAAGCGCGGCGAGCGGCGCCAAGAGCCCGATAAGGACGGCGGCGCCGGCGGAGAACTCGACCGACGGCACCCACCATTGATTGAAGCCCAGCGCAGGAACGCCGAGCGCCTTGAGTTCATCGACGAATGTACGATGGCGCTCTGCGTCGAACAGCTTGTGATATCCCGAATGCATAAAAAATGCCCCAACCGCGATCCGGTTCAGGGTGAGTGCGATGTCGGTCCATCCGACACCATTGAACAGTAAATCCATCATGATTCACCTCCGCCGCAATTTCGCATTTGAAGTCCTCGGTGACTTTGTGTGTCGCACGGACGCCAATCGCCGACTTAACGGCCCAGCCGCGTCACGTCCGCTTATGCCCAATGACAGAGATGGGGCTGGGGGATTGCAATCGACTGTCAGCATCATTAGCGGGAGTAACGCCGTGACGAGAACAACGTCGAAAGATCATTTGACCGGATTGTGAGTCGCTCAATCCACGTCCACCGCCTGCACCGCACCAAACGCGGTGCAGTGTCGCAACACTCTCGTCGATCAAACCGTCAACCCGTTTACCGCCTGGGGTATTGCGTGAAGATGTAATCTTTCGCCGCTACCGTCGTGTGACACGCGTAGCCGCAATTGGGCTCAGTCCCCTCAGGCGCGAAAGTGTCAGACGCAGCGTCATAGATGAAATTGGCGTATGCCCATCCGTGCGTATTCGGGAATCGCTTGGAATCCTTTTCGATCACATCGACAGCTGCCAGTGTGTCCGGCACCTGCACGAAATAAGGAGATACAGGGTTCTTTTTGAATGACCACTCGATCTTCACAATCTTGGACCCTTCAGGAAAAATCTTGCCATCGGCGGGAAGGCCTTGCCTATACGCTTTCATCATCACGTCGTTCGCAACGATCACTTTCAACTGCTTTTCAGTCTGGCTGACTGCGACATTCTTCCAATTTTCGTATCCTCTGAAATCAGAGAACGCGAGTTTGCCCAATTTCAGCGTGTATCTGTCTTGCGCGGCCATGGCCATGCCGCCAAAAACGGTGAGCATTACCGCAACGATTAAAATCATCGATGATGGTGTTCTCGTCACGACGCACTCCTGCTCTTGCTGTTTGCAAGTCAAATGCAGTGACGTCCGCTCAAACGGAGCTGGCGCAAGCGCAAAGGCGAGGGTTCGGCTTCTTGTCTAAAAATGCTCTTGGCGAAAAATCGCGTGCGCCTGGGCCGCCGTCGTTTAACGGGCGGCATCCACAGTTACGATTGTTGCACCCTTGACTGACACAATCCATAGGGTAGCCGCTCATTTTTTCGACGGCTCCGAGCCCCACTTCGGACCGGCCAGTGTCTACTTCCTAATCGGCCGTTTGGGGTCAAGCACTTTTCAGGCTTTCCGCCACTGCGGTGTCGATGTCACTAAACGGCTCGTGCTTCTCTTCGGAATCGGCACTAAGGCCCTTGTATGGGGTTCGAAGACGAGGTGGAACAATCTTATGGTCGGCCTTGCCGTCAGACGGGCGGCGGATCCAGACACTCGTCTTTGGTCGTGAGAGTGCCCATGGTCGATCCTTTCGGGTTGCGAAACCATTGCGCAGCCACACTGAAGTCATCACACGGCCCTATAGACGAGGATGCGCGCCTATTTCTGAACGCGTGAACGAGTGATATGCTCTCCTCAATGCCCGAAACATGAGCAACCAACCAGATATCATGGGGAAAACCCGCCGCTATGGGCTTGAGAGGTGACGATGGCAATCTCGCTTGAAGTCAATGGAGCCACACGTGCGGTAGATGTTGACCCGGACACGCCGCTGCTCTGGGTGTTGCGTGACGTACTTGGCATGACCGGCACCAAATTCGGCTGCGGCATCGCGCAATGCGGGGCGTGCACCGTGCATCTCGACGGCAATCCCGTGCGCTCCTGTTTGCTGGCGGTCGGTTCGATCGGCGATGGCGCCATCACCACGATTGAAGGCATCGGCGCCACACCGGCGGGCGCAAAAGTGCAAAAAGCCTGGCTCGATCTTGAAGTCATCCAGTGCGGATACTGCCAGTCCGGCCAGATCATGTCGGCGGCGGCGCTCCTTACCGCCAATTCGGCGCCCGACGATGCCGATATCGATGCGGCGATGGCGGGAAATATCTGCCGCTGCGGCACCTATGTCCGTATCCGCGCGGCGATCAAGCGCGCCGCGGCCGCAGCATAGGAGCGCGCCATGCGCGTTTCTGAAAATCACTCACCCGCTCCATCGCGCCGTGCGCTGATCAAAAGCAGCTTGGCCGGCGGATTTGTGCTGGCCTTTCATCTTCCGCTCCGGGCTGCGCCCGTCAACGAGCCGGAGCAGCAACCAGATAATACCACCGGCCAATTCGCGCCCAATGCCTTCATCCGCGTCGATCATAGCGGCAAGACAACGCTGGTCATGCCGCAGGTGGAGATGGGCCAAGGTGTTTACACAGCCGTTGCGATGATTCTTTGCGATGAACTCGACGGCGACTACGCCCAGATCATGCTCGAGCATGCGCCGCCCGATGACAAACTTTACGGCAATCCAATCTTCGGCATCCAAGTCACGGGCAATTCCAATTCCATTCGCGCGTTCTGGAAGCCGTTGCGCACGGCCGGCGCCGCGGCGCGTGCCATGCTTATCCAGGCCGCGGCGACGCAGTGGCAGGTCGATCCGGCAAGCTGCACAGCATCGAACGGCAAGGTCCTGCATGCCGCAAGCGGGAGGGCCCTCGCCTACGGTGATCTGGTCGATGCGGCGGCAATGCTGCCGGTGCCGAAAAATCCACCGTTGAAGGAACCCAAAGACTTCACCCTGATCGGCAAGCCGCTCAAGCGCTTCGACACGCCCAACAAGACCGACGGCAAGGTCGTTTACGGCATCGACGCGATGCTGCCCGGGATGAAATTCGCGACGCTCGCGCAGTGCCCAGTCTTCGGGGGCAAAGTGGCGCATGTAAACGACAGTGCGGCCAAAGCCGTTACCGGCGTTCGGCAAGTCGTCGTGCTGGACGATCTGGTCGCGGTCGTCGGCGATCATATGTGGGCCGCCAAGAAAGGTCTCGACGCACTCGTCATTACCTGGAAAGAGGGGCCGAACGCCCAGATCAACTCGAATGATATTTGGGAGAATTTGCGCGCCGCCAGCCAGAAAACCGGCGTCGTCGCGAAATCCATCGGCGACGTAGACAAAGGCCTGACGCAAGGCGACAGGGTAGATGGCGACTACGAGCTGCCGTTCCTTGCGCACGCGACCATGGAGCCGCTCAATTGCACCGTTTCGCTGACGCCAGGCGCCTGCGAAATTTGGACCGGCACGCAAGTCATGACGCGCGTACAATCGGCGGCAGCGCAAGCCGCCGACCTGCCGGTCGACAAGGTGACAGTGCATAACCACTACCTCGGCGGCGGCTTCGGCCGCCAACTCGAAGCCGACATGGTAGCGACCGCAGTTCGCATCGCCCGGAATGTCGACGGACCCTTAAAGGTTGTATGGACGCGCGAAGAGGACATCCGTCACGACATCTATCGCCCGGTCTATCGCGACGTTATTTCGGCAAGCCTGTCCGGCGGCAAGATCGTGGCCTGGAAATATCGCGTCAGCGGTTCGTCGATCATGGCGCGCTGGGCGCCGGCGATATTCACAAACGGCATCGATATCGACGCAGTCGATAGCGCCGTCGACATGCCCTACGAGATTCCCAACCGCGCCGTCGAATATGTGCGTGCAGAGCCCCCGGCGGTGCCGACCGGATTCTGGCGCGGCGTCGGACCGAACAACAACGTCTTTGCCATCGAATGCTTCATGGACGAACTGGCACGCAAGGCGGGTAGGGATCCGATCGATTTCCGCCGCGGCATGCTCGGCAATAATCCGCGCCTGAAGGCCGCGCTCGATCTGGTGGCAGAAAAGTCCGACTGGGGAAAACCGCTGCCGCCTCGCGCCGGTCGCGGCGTGTGCGTGCAGCCCTCGTTTGGCAGCTTCATCGCAACCGTGGTCGAGGCCGAAGTCGACAACAATGGCGAGGTGTATTTGCGGCGCGTGACCTCGGCGGTTGACACCGGCATCGCGGTCAATCCCGACACCATTGTCGCGCAGTTGCAAGGCGGACTGGTCTTCGGGCTGACCGCCGCGCTGTATGGCGAGATCACCATCGACAAGGGCCGCGTGCAGCAATCCAACTTTAACGATTACCGCATGCTGCGCATCGACCAGGTGCCGAACATCGAAGTGCACGTCATCAAGAGCAGCGAGGACCCAGGCGGCATCGGTGAAACCGGCTGCACGGCCGGTCCGCCGGCACTGCGTAACGCAATCTACGCCGCGACCGGCGTGGCCCTGCGCCGCCTGCCGATCGAGCGCGCCGCGATCGCGGTCAACAAGGCGTGAGCATCATGCGCGCGCGCATTGTCTTCATCGTCGTTGTTGTGCTGATTGTTGCGGCCGTCATCGGCTGGAGGCTGTTTTATCCCGGGCCGATGGCTTTCGCCGGCGGTTCGACGGTTGCGCTGGCGGATTATCACGACGCCGACCCGACTGGCGTTCCCTCCCCGCTTGTCAATGCGGACCAGGTCAAACGCGGCGAATATCTCGCACGCGCGGCCGACTGCATGGTTTGCCACACTGCCCCCGACGGCGCCCAATATGCCGGAGGCTTGGCTATTCCGCTGTCATTCGGCACGATTTATTCGCCCAATATCACGCCCGACAAGGACACCGGTATCGGCGATTACAGCGATCAGGATTTTCTCAACGCCGTACAACGCGGCATCCGCCGCGACGGCGTGCGGCTTTATCCGGCCATGCCGTTTACGTCCTATAGCTACATGACCGACGCGGACGCGCTGGCGATCAAGGCCTACTTGTTCAGCCTGCCGGCGGTGCATGCCGAAAATCGCCAGAACACTTTTGCGTTTCCGTTCAATCAGCGTTGGACGATGATATTCTGGTCGTTGCTGTTCAACGGCGACACGCGCTTCGCACCGATCGCCGCGGAGAGCGCCGAATGGAACCGTGGCGCCTATATCGCCGAGGCGCTAGCGCATTGCGGCGAATGCCACACGCCGCGCAATTTTGCCTTCGCTCTCGACAATCGTAAGAAATTTGCCGGCGCCGTGACGGCCGGCTGGAAGGCCTTCAACATCACCTCCGACAAAAATACCGGCATCGGGGGCTGGACCGACGACGAGATATTCACCTATCTCGCACAGGGTCACGCAATGCATCGCGGCACAGCCGCGGGACCGATGGGCGAAGCCGTTGACCAGAGCTTCAGCCAGATGGCGCCGGCCGACCTCCATGCGGTGGTCAGCTACCTGCGCAGCATTCCGCCGATCACGTCATCCGAGCCGGGGACGATTGCGCCGCCGGCGCCCGCATCGCCAAACAATGGCGGCGCCGTCGCGGACCTTGCTGGCAGGAAAGTATTCGAAGAGGCCTGCGCCAGTTGCCACGACTGGACGGGAGTGAGCCCGATCTCGCCCTTCGCCACGATCGCCGGTGCCCGCGCGGTCAACGATCCGACCGCGACCAACGTCGCCCAGATCGTGATCTCCGGCACCGTGCGGCACACGCCGAAAGGCATCATCTCGATGCCGGCCTTTGGCAGGGCTTATTCGAACGCCGAGATCGCCGCCGTCGCCAATTTTGTCACCGGACGCTTTGGCAGCGTGCCGTCCCGTGTGACCGAGAAGGACGTCGCTGAACTGCGCAACGAAACATCTCGCTGATCTCCACGGCGATCAGAACAAAATTGCCTGACTTTCACGATGGAGGCTTGAATGATCCGCAAGGCGAAAGCAGTTTGGCGCGGGACCGGTCGTGCCGGAAGCGGCTCTCTTTCCACCGATTCCGGCGTGCTCGCCGCCGCGATCACATTGGACGCCAAGTTGATCTGAAGCGTTCGCTCTCAGTCGCCAAGCGGACATCGACCGACGTTCGAGGAAAGCAGATAACGCGGATAGCAGGGCAGGGCAACACAGTAGCCACAGCGCGTGCGATTTTCTCTGTTCGTTGAGAAAGTTTCCCTGCAACGCGCTTGAAATTCCCTGTTCCTCTGTGCAGGGAATTTGAGGGCAAGCGATTGATTTTGCGCAGTGACTGCGCGCAATAATAGCCGGGTAGGGTGATATTCTCCAAAATTCCCTGCTTATTTCCCTGTTAGCAGGGAATTTGGGCTGGAGACTGGTCCGATACGGACTGCCTCCTCCACCACGCGATCGTGCGCAGACAGTGATTTCCCGGTTCTTTGCGAAGGCCCCGAAATGGCGGGGAGGCGTGCGCACACTTTTGCAGAGTTGACTCAAATCCATCACTTTGAATAGATTTCAAGCGGCCACCAACGAAGCCGTCAACTCGCGCATACGCAGTACTCCGTACGGCATAATTTTTAACATCTGCGCTTCCAGATGCAGTGATGCTCGCGGAGGAACGCCATGCGCCGTAATCTGCTTCTGAAGCGCTTCGCCTGTGTGACGATGACGTGCTTTGCGTTTGCTGGGGCAACTGGTACTGCGATGGCAGAGGACCTGCCCGCGTATATGCAGCCGATTTCCGGTCACGCCGCCTCCAGTCCAGCTGAAACCGCAACGAAAGACGTGCTCGCGCTCAATGCCGGTATGTTCGAACTTTACGGCGATGCGTCTAAAATATTCCAAAGCAATATTCTCAGTCAGCACCCGATTATCCTTGGCCTGTTTTCCGGCGACGGCGGCAAGTTCATCCTTTATCGGCCCGGCCAGGCTCCACTCGACGCGCCTTCCGTGCCGGTCGTTTATCAGCTTCTGAAATCGATCGGGCACAGCACGATGGCACTGGCCGAAGTGGTGGGCCCGTATCTGAACAATCCCGACGATCAGGCCTGGCGCGGTTCGATGCTCGCCTATCGCAGCCGGATGAAGTCGGCGCTTGATGGCTTGGATGCAACGCCGATGCCGCCGGAATGGCGGGACAACAACCGCGACATTCTCGAGAACAACATCGCATTCATGGACGATTGTGTGAACAAAGGCTCGGTCAGTTTTGCCGCGTTGAAAACCTTTTCCGACAAACAGGCCCCATTCTTGAAGCGCGACGTCACCTGGGCGGCGCAGACCCAGGTGGCGCATTGGATGAGCGTGATCTCGGCCTGGAAGAGCATGCTCGGCGCCGATTGGGACAAGACCTACGCCGCCAGCAACACTATCTATGTCGCGCGGCAGAACAATGTGCTGTTCAGCGTATTGGCGCAATTTTTTGGTCCCGACGCCATCAACGACCGCTTGCTGCTGATCGAAACGGTGTCGTTCACCACCACGCCTTCCGACATGCTGGACTCGCTGACCCGCATTATCGCCGACCGCTCCGTCGGTGCGATGTTCTTCGGCAATTACCATCTGATGGACTACGAACTGATGGGCGGCGACGCCCGCACCGCGATCGTCGCGGAAGATACCAAGCGTGAAATGACGCCGTTCTTGCCGCCGGCCGTGCCGTTCGGCTCCAAGCAATGGCCGACTCTGATCACGCCGGGACCCGGACCGGCTTCGATTTCCGATCTTCACTGAAGTACCCGCTCATGGGCATTTCGCGACGCGAGCTTGTCAAACTGGCAACGGCGAGCGGTATTGCGCTCAGCTTTTCACGTGCGGCATTTGCCGAAGATCTCGCTTTCGATACACGCGAGACATTGCCGGGAAGCCACGGCTGGAATCCCGCCGCGACAGGCGCGGGACGCGTCGACGGCCCGGCCAAGGTCACGGGCTGCAAACTTTACGCCTCGGATTTTCGCGCCGCCGATCTCCCCGGTTGGCCTTCGAATACGTCGCACGCTTTGTTGATCCGCGCGACCGACGCGACCCATGTCTTCACCGGCGTCGACCTTTCGCGATTGAGCGGTGCGCTTAATCCGTCACGCGTGGTGACGGCGGCCGATCTCGCCGGCGCCGGCATCCGCGTGCCCGCCTTCTTTGAGGGGGATCTGTTCTGTCCCGCGGGCAAAACGCCGCTCTATCTCGGCCAGCCGTTGGTCATGCTGATCTTCGAGCAGTTCGACGCTTTCGATCAGGCGCGCTTGGCATTGCGCGATCCTTCTTGCGTGGCCTATGGCGACGAGACCGGCCCGGTTGCGGTTGCGCCTTACGGCTCGCATCGTTTTGTCCGGATTGCCGGCGCGACGCCGGAAGCGCCGGACGTTTATTCGCCGCTGCTTGCCGGTTGGACCGTGCCGCGCAGTTTCGCCGATGGCGAGGTTCCGGTATGGGCGCCGGCCGACCGGGACGGCCCGCCGGACGCGCAGGCCTCGTATTACGGCGAACAGATCCGCGCCGGACTTGCCGCGGACAATCCGGACCTCCTGGTGCTCGACCGCGAATTCGAGACGCAGTCCGTCGACCCGATGTTTCTCGAGCCGGAAAGCGGGCTCGGCTGGTACAATGCGGAGGCGAAAACCCTTCAGCTCGTGCTCGGCATGCAGTCGCCTTACGAGGCCGCTGAAGCGATTGCCTATATGCTTGGCGACACGCGGGCGGCGTTCAAGCCGGCGCATATCAAGACCTTGTTTGCCTATATGGGCGGCGGATTTGGCGGACGCGACCATTCGATCATGCCGCTTTATTTCGCGCTGGCCGCGATGTTCTTTCCCGATCGGCCGGTGCGGCTCGCGATCAGCCGCTACGAACAGTTTCAATCGGGCATCAAGCGTCACGCGTTCAAGATGCGCACGCGGATCGGCATCGATCGCGCGAGCGGCAAGATCAGCGGACTCGCCGCCGAGCATGTGCTGGATGGCGGCGGCCTTGCCAATTATTCAAACACCGTTTCGAGCGTCAGCGCCATCGCGGCTATCGGCGTCTACGACATTCCGAAAGTCGATATCGCCACGGTCGCGCTGCACTCGCGCGGCGTGACCGCGGGATCGATGCGCAGTTACGGCACGCTGCAAACGATGACGGCGCTGGAGGTGCTCATCGACGAGGCGGCGGCGGCGCTGCCGCTCGACCCGATCGAATTCCGGCGGCGCAACGCGCTCAAGAACGGCGGCAGGATCGCGACCGGAAACACCTATAGTGTTTCCATCCGCACGCCGGAGCTTCTGGACAAGATCGAGCAGCACCCGATCTGGCAACAGCGCAGCCAGGAAAAAGCGCGCGGGCGGCAGGACGGTCTCGTCATCGGCACCGGGCTCGCCTGCGCAACCAAGAATTACGGCGGCGGCGCGGACTGCGCGCAGAGCTCGGTGGAAATCGATGCGCAGGGCCGGATCGCCATCCACGGCGATCATGTCGATATGGGCAACGGGATCGGCACGGCGCTGGCCAATCGGGTGGCGGCGCATCTCGGCGGCGTCGCCGACGAAGTCACGGTGCACGACGTCGACTCTTATGGCCCGCTTGGGCTCGTCACCTCGGGCAACTCCTACACCATGGACCAGGCGACTCAGGACGCCGTGGCCCAAAATCCACGCTGGGTGCCGGCGATCAGCACCGCCACTTTCGCCTCGAACGGCGCGCATGTCGGCACGCAGGCGGCGGCCGAGGCTGCGCGCGTCATATTCCGCTTCGGTCTATGGCCGGCAGCGATCGACCTGTGGGGTCTTGCGCCATCCCATCCAACAGCCAAGCGGTGGGAGGCGGCGCGCTGGAAAGACGGCAACCTGCTGATGCCCGGCCTGGCGCCGCTGACGTTGTCCGCGATCGCCGCCAAAGCCCATGCGCGCCACGGCGTGACGGGAGCCATGGCGCACGCCTTCTCGCGCTGGGGATGGTCGCGGGCGAGTTTCCCTATCGCCGGACAGACATGGAGCGCCGACATCGATGCGCTGGCCGTGCGCAAGGGCAGCGGCAAATACGCGTGTCTCGATCGGTCGAGCGTGAATTTTCCGCCGACCGCGAACAACCGCTCCGGCCCCGTTTACACGGCCGCGTGCGCCAGCTTGGTCCGCGTCGAGATCGAGCGCGCCACCGGCCTACTGCGCATCGCCAAAGCCTACAGCGTCCTGGAATGCGGCAACGCGCTTGTGCCGGAAATCGTCGTCGGACAGGCGCAAGGCGGTTTGGCAATGGGCGTCGGCTACGCCTTGCTGGAAAAGCTGCCGCTCTATGAGGACGGCCCCGGTAATGGAAAGTGGAATCTCGGTCGCTACGTGATCGCGCGCGCCACGGACTTGCCGTTGAACGGGATCGAGATCGAGGTGCTGCCGCCGCTCGCGCCGAGCGAACCGCCAAAGGGCATTGCGGAAGTCGTGATGATCCCCGTAGTTCCGGCGATCCTGAACGCGATTTGCGACGCTACCGGTCATCGCTTCCAATCGTTGCCGGTCACCCAGGCCATGATCAAGGGAGTGCTGTCGTGACGAATATGAGCGTGACGATCAACGGCAAAAACTATGGACCGTTCGAGGTGCGTGACGAATTGTCGATGAACGATTTCCTCCGCGAATATCTGAGGCTGACCGGCACCAAATTCGGTTGCGGCTTGGCGCAGTGCTTGAGTTGCGCCGTGATCGTCGACGATCCCGACGGGACCAGCCACACTAGCCCGACTTGCGTGGTGCCGGCGGCCAGCTTTGCCGGCAAGTCGATCCGCACCGTCGAGGGTCATGCGCGGAACGGCCAGCTCTCCGTGCTGCAGGAGGCTTTCGTGGAACACTTCTCGTTTCAGTGCGGCTACTGCACGCCCGGCTTTCTGAACGAAGGCCAAGTGCTACTCGACCGCCTGACGAAAGCGCCGGTCGCGCGCGCCGAACTCGAGACAACGATCCGCGACGCGCTCAACGGCCATCTTTGCCGCTGCACCGGCTACATCAAATACCACGAAGCCGTGCGTGATGTGATCCTTGCAGATCCGAACCGTTACCTGAGCTAGCAGGACGACGCGGCCGCTGTTGCGCCGCAGGAGAGACCGATCATGACTCCAGCCAAGCGCATGGCGTTGCTTGCTGTGCTGATGATAGTGCTCGGCCTGCCGCTCCTGACGGAGGTTTATTCCGTGGAGCTGTCGACCGCGCTGGCGACGCCGCAGAGCTTTGACGGCATCAGCGATACTGCGGCGCGGTCAGCCGCGCTATTCACCGAAGCCGGCAAGGTGCTGACTTCGCCGCGCTGCGTGAATTGCCACCCGGCCGGCGATCGGCCGCTCCAAGGTGAAACACACAGGCTGCATCAGCCGCCGGTCGCGCGCGGCCCCGATGGTTTCGGTACGGCGTCGATGCGCTGCGCCAGCTGCCACCAGAGCGCCAATTACGATGCCGCCGGCATGCCCGGGCATCCGCACTGGCATCTGGCTCCCCGAGAGATGGCTTGGCAGAACAAGACGCTCGGCGAAATCTGCGCGCAGATCAAAGATCCGGCGCGCAACGGGGGTCGCTCGCTTCAGCAGATTTTGACGCATATCGCTACCGACACGCTGGTCGGCTGGGCCTGGGCGCCCGGCTTCGGCCGCCAGCCGGCGCCCGGCACGCAACAGCAACTCGGCGCGCTTATCGATGCCTGGATTAAAACGGGTGCGGCGTGTCCGACGTAGGGGGCTCAAACACCCGCCTCGGCCTCGATCGGTTGGAGCGAAAAACGATTTTTCGAACGCGCCCGGCGCAGTTCGCCTAATCAATCAAATAGATTGGGCTTGACCACGCTTGATGGCCGTCCGCCTGGGTTATGCGAACGTAGACCGGCAGGTCGGCGCCGCCGGTAAAGGCGACGTGATGCTCGACCGCGAGCCGCCGGCTCCAATCGGTCTCCGGCAATCGGTAGACGCTGAGCTTGCGACCCAGTCCACCGCCGTCGAAGTCGACCGCATCGCCGGCAAGTTGGCCGAGCTGCACCTCTCCCGACACGATATTGGTCTCGATTCGCAACAGGCCTGCATGAGATTCTTCGAGCCAAAGATCAATGCCGGCAAGATTTCCGGTCGTCACCGAAGTCCATGCAAGCGTATTTCCTTGACTGATTTCCTGGACCCGGCGCTCGGGATTGAGAAAGTTTACCGGCGCAAAGCGCGTGAAACGGTTGCCAGTGACAACAAGCTTGCCCTGCCACATTGTCTCACGTCCGCGTCCGCGATATTCGGCGCCCTGCCACAGGATTCGGACTCGGCGGCCGAGATCGGCCGCGGTATAGGGGCGTGCCGAGTGAACGACTTGCGTGCCGTGCAAGATGTCGACGCGTTCGAGCGGCGCCGTGCCGATCGCTTCGACTGAAAGCGTCATCGGTACGGCCATTGGACGGATGATGTCACCCATCATTGCTTCTCGCACCGGCAATTCCATTGCCGGACCAAGCTTCGGATCTTCGGAAAATCCGGTGACGTCCCGCTCGAACGTACCGCGCACATCGAGGAACAGCCGGGTGCCCGTCGTGCCATAATGGTGGCGCCGCCGCAGCGCCTCGAACAGCGCATCGCGCGTCAGTTCCGGCATGAAATAGCAGGACAAACCGCCGATTGCCCCGAAGGTCGAGGCTCCGGGAGTGGTTGCGCCTGGACGCCCCTTGTGGTCGTCGCTGTGGCAGACCACGCCGACGCGAAAGCCCTTCTCGAAGGCGTCATGCAGAATCCACTCGAATGTGCCCCAGGTCGAATGCACTTCCACGGTGCGCTCCACGCGTCCGTCATGGGCGTATTTGACGTCGGCGTAGCGTCCGCCGACATGCGCGATGACACGGCAGTCTTCGCCGACGAGGGTCTCGAACAACTTGTCCGCGGTGTAGATCGCGTCGGTGGAGGTCGCGCCTTCGACGAGGATGTGCGAGGAACGGCGGATCGGCCTGCCTTCGCGGCGGTAAAACACGTTGCGGTCGCCGCCCATGCCGGTATTGCCCGACCACTCATAGCCCGGCAGACAGACGAACTTTCCCGGCTGATCGAATTGGGCGGTGAGTTCGTTCAATTTTTTCCAGAACGCATCGGTGATCTGAAAATCATTGCCTTGGTGGCCGACCATGTCTACGAAGGCCTTGTCGCGGGCGTAGCGGAAATATTCTTCGGCGGTCCCCATGCCGATAGTCTCGCCGCTTTGGCCGTGCAGATCGGCCCAATAGCGCCGCAGCGGCGCGGCAGCGACGATGCGAAGCGGATTGGCCTGCGCGACGACACGGCCATTCGCGGTAAGCTCTAGATCGAAATCGCCGATTCTTTCTGCCATCAGGTTTTCGATCACGCGCGGGCCGTCGCCCTTCGCGATCGTGATGCTTTCGGGCAGGCCGCGGAGCTGCTGCGACGATTTAGGTTTGAGCGTGCCCGCGGAATCCTCGGTCGGATTGCCCCACATGTCCTCGGCGACAATAGCGAGCCGAAACGGTTCTCCCACAACCGCAAGCGAAGGCAGGATTGCTTTCCAGCGTGTCGCCGGTCCGGCCGCCAAGTCGAACGCGGGTTGTACCGGTAATTCGCAGAATTCGTAAGTTGCGAAGGCGTCGACTGAAGTCCGCAGCTCGACATTATTCTCGACATTGGTCTGCAGGCGCAGCCCCGGGCAGCCTTGCCTGCGATCGCCGAGCCGAATGGTCAAAGTGTCGCCGGCGCGGAGATAGCCGCGACCGACGCGGATCAGCAGAGTGTTGGCGTAGGGGCGAACATTGAGGCGGTCGAACCACACTTCGAGCTTTGCGCCGTTGCTTGCCTCAACCGTTGTGAAGTTCGCTGCGTCGGGTTTGTTGAACTGCGGCTTGCTGAAGTCCGACGTCGTCCGCCACGACACTTTCACCATGCCGGTATCGTCGATACCGAACGTCCCGGCCGTATAGATCAAGACAAGTTCGGCATACGATCCGGCCACAAACGGCCCCGGTGTCGCAAGCTTAATGGCGCCCATGTGCTGGGGGAGATATTTGGAGTAAGGCATATCTATTGCATGATCCAAGGCGCCGGTGTCGTAAGCCGCAGCGCTGCTGGTTCGGCGGGGGAACTGCCGATATCATAATTCTGCGCCGCCTGCGAAGGAAGGAGTTATATTCGATGGTGAAACTTCGTTTCATCGTTTCGCTGCTCGTGCTCACAATCGCGGTTCCGATTGTTGCATCGGCGGCCGATTGGCCGACGCGGCCGATCCATTTCATCGTGCCATTTCCGGCCGGCGGCTCGACCGACGTCGCCGCGCGCGTGGTCGGCGACTATTTGTCCCACACGCTCGGCGAGCAGGTCGTGGTCGAGAACAAGTCGGGCGCCAATGGCAATATCGGCATGGAATATGTGGCAAAGAGCGCGCCAGATGGCTACACGATCCTGATCGGGACGGATGCGGTCAGCAGCAATCCCCACGTCTATAAAATGGATTTCGATCCATTGCGGGCATTGACGCCGGTGATCGAACTGTCGACCCAGCCCATCGCACTGGCGGCGCATCCTTCGCTCGGCGTGACTGCACTCGCGGGATTGACCGCAAAGGCAAAACAGCAGCCGGGCATGCGCTTCGCAACCGGAAGCGGCATCGGCTCGCTGCAGGCCATGGTCGCGCTGTGGTATGCGAAGCTTGCCGGCATTACGCTCGTGCAGGTGCCGTATCGCGGCGGCGGCGAGGCAATCCACGATCTCATCGCCGGGAATGTCCAGCTTGGGTCGCTCGGTACCACGCCGCTCATTCCGTACTACAAGGCCGGCACGCTTTATATGCTCGCGCAATCGACGGCGACGCGCTCGCCGTCGCTGCCTGATGTGCCGACATTTCAAGAGGCGGGGATGAACGGACTCGTGATCGACCAGCGGACCGGAGTGTTCTTGCCGGCTGGCACTTCGCCGGAGATCGCCGCGCGTCTTAATTCTGCGATCAATGCGGCGCTCGCCGACGCGAAAGTACGCAAAAGCTTCATCGATCAGGCGCAGGAGCCGGCCGGCGGCACCGCCGAACAATACGCAACCATCGTGCGTGAGGATTCCGACAAATATGCGCACTTGGTGAAGGAACTTAACGTGAGCGTCGAATGAGCTGCGCGCGACTGAAACCGCGAAGCGCGGAGGCTTGAAAACTTATTTAGTACCATAGGCGCGGTCGCCGGCATCGCCGAGGCCGGGAAGAATGAATCCCTGATCGTCGAGACCTTCATCTATAGCCGCCGTCCATATCGGCACGTCGGGATGCAAGCCGCGCAGTCTTTCCAAGCCTTGCGGCGACGCCAGCAGGCAGACAAACCTGATGTCCTTGGCGCGCCGCTCCTTGAGTCGAACGATCGCTGCCGCGGCGGTGTTCGCGGTGGCGATGACGGGAGCAACGACGATGACAAGCCGCTCGTGCAGATCGGACGGCGCCTTGAAGAAATACTCGACCGCAATGAACGATTCCGGTTCGCGGTAGAGACCGATATGGGCGACGCGCGCGGCCGGCACGAGGTCGAGCATGCCTTCGGCGAATGTCACTCCGGCGCGCAAGATCGGCGCGAAAACCAATTTTTTTCCGGCAATCCGCGGCGACATCATTCGCGCCAGCGGCGTTTCAATTTCAACCTTCGTCAGCGGTAGGTCTCTGGTCACCTCGTAACACAGGAGCATTCCAATTTCCTTGAGAAGCTCCCGGAATGACTTCGTCGAAATATTCTTGCCGCGGATCAGCGTCAGCTTGTGCTGGACCAGCGGGTGGTCGACGACGGTGACACCTTTCATGATTACCTCCCGTAGCCCTACATTAGAACACTGTGCCGTCGCTGACGACTTTGATTGGGGGCGAGCCGTCGCTGCGCAGCTTGCTTGCGATGATGCGTCCCGCCGACCACGTCCCGCCTTCAAGAACTTTGGCGAGCGGAAGCGATTTTTCGTCCAATTTCAGCCGGCGGCGCATCGCATCGGCCAATTTGTCAAGGAGGGCGACAGTCAGCGCACGCCACTCGACGACAAGCGGCGCGGCGACATCATGCCGGCGCGCCGCATCCGCGGGATCGCGAAACGCCAACACGCCGGTATCGACGAAAAGGCCGCCATTGCGGTACTCGGCGAGGCCTGTCAGGCCGTCGATGGCCGACACCGAAATGCCGCCCCACTGCAGCGGCTCGATGAGCGAATAGGCCAGCCACTGCGAAAGCTTGTGCAGCGGTACGAGTTCGCTGGTTGCGTCCGCCGTTCGCAGCGCCGGATGGCGCCAACAGTCGCCGAGCGGCACGCCGCCCAGTGTGAGCCGTGACGGCCAAATCGGACCGAAGTGGTGAAGCAATTCCGAAAGAATTGTGGCGGCCGCAATTTCATGCTTGGCCGTCAACGTCGCGAGATGATCGAACAGGCCTCCCGGACGCGGCGTATCGTTGCGCCCAAAGATGTCCGGCTTGGCGACAACGAGCGCGCCGAGACGGCGCAACAAGTCGGTGCGGCCGGTCATTCCAATGAGCGGATTAGAGCCGGAGACCTGCAAGCCGTCGCCGACGCTTGCGTCCGACAGGCGCATCAGGCCCTCGGCGTCGGCCCGCAACGGATCGTCCGGATTCGACGAGAAAATGCCTCGGGCGAACATGTCGAGGCTGGCGAGCGCCAGTCCTTCGGAGCGGCCGACGCTATGCCCCGTCGCGGGATCGCGGTAATGCCATTGCGGTCCCGCGCCGGCATCGAGCAGGACACTGACAATGGCGAGATCGAACGCTGCGCGCGCGCGCGAAGCGCCGTCGCGCCAGGCCACTGACTTGTCGATCGCAGCCCAGCGATCGTCGCCGTTGTAGACAAAGTGACGCCAACGCGAGTGGAATGGCACGACGAGCGACGGATAATTATGACGCGTCGTGTCGACCACGAGGTCGATCGCCGCGTCAAAGCGCCGAAGATCGATTTGGAAGTGCGGCAGCTTATCGTCGAGGCCGATCGTCAGCATCCGTTGCGCGCGTTCGCGGACCGCCTGGGCGCTCAAAAGAGAATACGCAGCGGCCGTTTCGGATTTCACGCACGGATTCCGGATCTCGTTACTTTTCGAGCGGGCGCCCGACCGAATCCGTCAGATCCTGCGGCCTCGGCGGCTCGGGCGTGTAGTAGCCGGCGGCTTTCTTGGCCGCGATCTCGACATGAGCGTCGGCGGGAATGAGCTCGTCCGGAAGCGGAACGCGCTCCACGATGTCGACGCCCTGGGCCGTCAACGCGTCGTATTTCATGTCGCTCATGGAAACGAAGCGGTCGATCCGCTTCAAGCCGAGCCAATGGACCACATCGGGCATGAGTTGCTGGAAGCGGGCGTCCTGAACGCCGGCGACGCATTCAGTGCGTTCGAAATATGCGGCGGCCGCATCGCCGCCCTCCTGCCGCTTGCGCGCATTGTAGACGAGGAACTTGGTCACCTCGCCCAGCGCGCGACCTTCCTTGCGGTTATAGATAATGACGCCGAGACCGCCCGATTGGGCGCTCCGTGCGCATTCTTCAATGCCGTGAATCAAATAAGGTCGGCAGGTGCAGATATCCGAACCGAATACGTCGGAGCCGTTGCACTCGTCGTGGACACGACAAGTAATCCGCGTTCGCGGATCGGAAAGTTTGGTGACGTCGCCGAAAAGATAAATTGTCGTGCCGCCGATCGGCGGCAGAAAGACCTGCATATCCGGCCGCGTTACCAGTTCGGGGAACATGCCCGCGGTCTGCTCGAACAGCGCGCGGCGTAAATCCTGCTCGGTCGTACCAAACCGCTGCGCGATGCCGGGCAGGTACCAGACCGGATCGATGGCAACCTTGACCACCGAAACGCTGCCGTTCTTGTGCACGACGTCGCCATCGTTGGCGAGGCGTCCCGCCGCAAGCGCGTCCTGCATTTCGTGCAAATCGAGCCGCGCACGGGTGATGGCGATCGTCGGACGGATGTCGGTTCCTTCGGCGATTTCCGCCTTGAAGTCCTCGGCGACCAGATGTCCCCACGGATCGAGCGAAACGATGCGTTGCGGCTCCGTCCATTGCTGGAACGGCCCGATCGTCGCCGCGGGATAAGTGTTGGTCAGGTCGGGACGGCGGATCGGGTCGAGTGCCCCGGATGAAACTGCAAGCGCCCGGTAGACGGCATAGGAGCCGCCATGACTCCCGATGACGTTGCGATCCTGCGGTTGGGATACTGTTCCGATGATCGGCCCGCGCTCCCGCGCCGTCGCCGCGCCCCAGTGGATAGGGAAGGGCAACTTTGCTCCCGGCTCGGGATGTGAGGTGAGCCGGATATGTTCGGTGCGATTGGAACGGTTCATCGAAAGCTAAATCCGAAAGCTATACGACCCGCCATGATGACGGGCCGTTTCTCCACCAACTAAAGCAGGTTACGCGGCTTTGAGCGCGTAGCGTCGAATTATAGCGTTTCCCAAAGCCTAGACAACGTTAAAACCCGTTGAATCTACGAAATAAATGGGGCTCGCAGGCGTGTTATTCAAGAGGCGCGCCCTTTCGCTCCGGAATAAGAAAAGCAGTGGCGAGAATATCCAGGAGATAGATCGTCGCCAGAAGGGCGATCGCCACGGTGAACGAGTAACTCACCGCCAACGCCCCGACCACGAACGGGCCAAAACCGCCGACACCGCGTCCGAGATTGAAGATGACATTTTCCGCGGTTGCCCGGGCTTCCGTCGGATAGAGCTCCGACAGTAATGCGCCGTAGCCGCCGAGCATGCCGTTGACGAAAATGCCCATGATCGCGCCGCCGATCAGCAGCGTGATTGGAGTCGTCAGTTGCGAATAGACCAGCACCATGATGAAGGCGCCGGCCTGGAAGGTGAATAAAGCGGGGCGGCGGCCGACCCAATCCGCAAAGTGCCCGAACACCAGAATGCCGAATGCCATTCCGAGTACCGTGACCGCGGTCCATAGCGCCGATTGCGTGAGCGTATAACCAAAATGCGTCGACAGATAGCTCGGCAGCCAGATCATCAGTCCGTAGTAACCGAAGTTCTGGACCGAGCACAGAATCAGCATTCCGAGGCTGATGTTGGTGGTCGCGGCATCTTTGACGAGCAGGCGGAGCGGCATCTTCGGCTTTCGCGCCTTGGCCCGTTCCAGGAATATCTTTGGCTCGGTGACGGACCAGCGAACGGCAAATGCGACGAGGCCGGGGACGAGGCCGACCAGAAACATTCCGCGCCAGCCGATCACGGGGAGCAGCAGCGGGGTAACCAGCGCGGCAACCAGCACGCCGGCCTGCCAGCCCAGCGCGACATAGGTGCAGCCACGGGCACGATACGAGGGCGGCCATGCCTCGGCCACCAGAGTCATGCCGATACCGAATTCACCGCCCAATCCCAAGCCGGCGATGGTGCGGTAGGCAAGCAGATCCCAATAGCCTTGCGCGAATGCGCAAAGGCCGGTGAACACCGCGAACAGAAGTATCGTCCAGGTCAGAACCCGGACGCGGCCGTAATAGTCGCTCAGAATTCCGAAAACGATTCCTCCGGCTACGGCACCCACAAGCGTCCAGGTGATCAGCGATCCGGCTTGTGGTGGCGTCAAATGCAGTTCGGCGGAAATCGCCCGCAGCATGAAGCCGAGGATGAGCAGATCGAATCCATCCATCGCATATCCGATGGCGGACGCGGCAAGCGCTTTTCTTGGGAACGAATCGAGACTCTCGACGGAATCAGATGCGTCTGCGTGTGCAAGCGTCATAGCGATGCCCTTAGGTTCAAGGGTGGATTTTGCCGTCATTCCGCATATCCCTCAAGCCCATTAGTTCGGCACTGAACGCAAGGGTCTTGGGCATAACGATGCCGGAGCAGGCTTGCTCAACATTCGGGCTGGAACAGCCGCTTGGTGTCCGGGATCCCGCCGATGCCGCTTTGCCGACTTGCATTGCCCCGGTGTCGCCGGCTTCATTCCTCCTTCAACCCGTAAGCAAGGTTGTTGCCGGTGGCGCCGTAATATTTGAATGGCAGGAATTTGCCGCTCATGCCGATCTTCACGCGGTCGCCCTTCGGGTCGCTCTGGCGCGTGATGTCCATGTCGAAATCGATAGCCGACATGATTCCGTCGCCGAACTCCTCCTCGATCAACACCTTCAGTGCCGGGCCGTTGACCATGACCAGTTCGTAGAAGCGATAGATCAGTGGGTCGGTCGGCGGCATAGCTGTCCCGGTGCCGCGCATCGGCACCTCATTGAGCAGCGTTTGTTCGCCTTTGCTGAGACCAAACAGTTTGGCGGCATTGGCCGCTTGGGGCTTGGTCAGTTTCATTTGGCCGAGAATCGCGCCGGTGATCAGAACCGGCGACATGCCGCCGATCTGTTCGCAAATATACTTCCAGGTCCAGCCTTTCTCGCGTTTGATGTCGAGTAGTTTCTCCGTGAGATCGATGCGGTTCATTGATGTCTCCCTGATTGATGATCGGATACGCCTGCTCGCGATCGCCCACAAGAAGAGATTCCTGCACGAAAGTGGCGTGGGGTAGAAAGGCCACGTGAGCGGTAAACTCATCGTACCGGATGAAACGGTGAGCGACGGTTCTTGGTTTAGTTGTATCGATGAATTTATTCAGTCTTGGTGGTGGGCTTGACCTGAAACCCTCATGCGCCGGCAAAATCCGATAGTCGTTGCTGTCATCAAAGTCTGCGGATAGAACCATTTGCCGATGATCGTGGCAGCCACGACGGGCCTTGGACATATCCGTGCCGCGGATCATACCGATTTTGCCGCAGGTTGAGCCGGCTCCGTCGTCAGCGGAGAGTGCGGCTGGCGCGGCAGTTCCAAAATACATACGCATCCGCGACTGGCTGATGGACCGCATCCTGTCGTTGGATCTCAAGCGGGGCGACAAGCTGCCGTCGGAGAACGATCTGGTTCGGCAGTTCGAGGCGAGCCGCGTCACCGTGCGGCAGGCGCTGGAGGCATTGCGCGCCGAGGGCATCGTCGAAAGTCAGCACGGCAAAGGTTGGTTTCTGCGCCGCATCCGCGCCGTTCAGAATCTCGGCCGCCTGCAGAGTTTTGGCGAAATGCTGGCGCCGATGGGCGTGCGCGGCCGATCCACGGTGCTCGATCGTGGCGAATGCGCGGCGCCTAAAGCCGTCGCCAAAGCCTTCGCGATGTCGGAAGACACGACAGTGGTGCGCATCGCGAGATTGCGCATCGCCGGTGCCGGCGTCATGTCGTACGATGTGAGTTATTTTCCCGTCGATATCGGCAGGCGGCTGTTGCGCGAAGACTTGGCGCGGCAGGATATCTTCGTGTTGTTCGAACATACGCTCGGGATAAGACTCGGCTTTGCCGACGTAACAATTGAAGTCGTGGCGGCCGAGGACGAACCGGCCAAACAACTCAAGGTCGCCCCGACGACGCCGATTTTCAGATTGACCCGGCTCACCCACGACAGCCGCGGCGTGCCGATCGACTTCGAATATGTCTATGGACTACCGGATGCCCACCAGTTCACCGTCCGTGTGCCGCGCCGATGAGTGCGCCCGACCGCCGCCGATTGCTGGCGGCGTTTGCCGCGGTCGCGCTACCGGACTTTGTTGCCGCCGAGCCGCTGCCCCTCATTGCGCTTCCCGGTGACGTTCCGGCGCCTGATTTCGCGCTTCCGGATCTTACCGGCACAATCCATCATGTTTCCGACTATCGCGGCCGGACGCTGCTGATCAATTTTTGGGCCGTGTGGTGCGCACCGTGTCGGCGCGAGCTGCCGGCGCTGTCGGATCTGAGTGCGCGTTTGAAGGACGCGCAAATCGAAATCCTGTCGGTCGATCTTGGCGACAGCACCGATCGCATCCGTCGCTTTCTCGCCGATCATCCAGCGCCCGATCTTAAGGTTCTGCTCGGCGATCGGACGACCGGCGAAGCCTGGCACGTGCAGGGGCTGCCGGTGACCTTTGCCGTCGACGCCGACGGCATCATCCGGCTTGGCGCAATTGGCGAGCGCGACTGGCGAGCGCCGGTCATTGAGCGGCAGCTCCGCACGCTGCACAGAGGTGCCGACGCAGGCTGAAACCGGCGCCGCATCGGGGATTCCAACTTGTATTATACTTGTTTGCTCTTTTGCCTGCTCTAGCCGCGTTTAGCCTATGCCACCGCCCAAACGTTACGCAGGCATCCCCGCTGCTTAACTTTGCGGCACCGGGCTCCGGATAAAATACTCAATAAAAACAAAACCTTATCTCCGCGGCAAAGCGCTCGCGGGGTTGGCACGTCATTTGCGCCTCCAACTCTAACAACGCCAACAAGTTCGAGGCTCAAACCAGAGGATTTGGACATGATCCGCTCGAAACTACTGCTCGCGACAGCATTTCTCGCGTCATGCGCCGTCTCAGCCCAGGCCAAAACGATCGAGATCGGGATCGGCCACCAGAGCATGTGCACCGATACGTACAGCGCCGGGCTTGTGATCAAAGAATTGGGACTTTTGGAAAAGCGCCTGCCGCACGACGGCCAGTACAAGGACGTCGATTACAATATCACCTGGAAGGACTACTCGTCCGGCGGGCCGATCACCAACGAAATGCTCGCCGACAAGCTCGATATCGGCATCATGGGCGACTATCCGCTCATCGTGAACGGGGCAAAATTCCAGGCGACCAACAGTCTGCGCAGCCTCTACGTCGTCGGAACCGGTTACAATCTGCGAGGATCCGGCAATGGCATCGTCGTGCCGGTGTCGTCGGACATTTATTCGATTCAGGATCTCAAGGGTAAATCGATCTCTACGCCGATCGGCTCGGCCTCGTGGGGCATGCTGCTCAAGGCGATGCAGGACAACAATATCCCCTCGAGCGCCTACGAGCTCAAGAACCAGGCGCCCGCGGTCGGCGCCGCCAATATAGCCACCGGCAAAATCGACGCCCATGCCGACTTCTGCCCGTGGTCGGAAATCATGGAATATCGCGGCACCGGCCGCAAAATCTATGACGGCTCGCAGACCGGTGTGCCGTATCTGCACGGCGCTGTCGTGCGCCAGGACTTTGCCGAGAAGTATCCCGAGATCGTCGTCGCGTTCATCGAAGCGGTTTACGACGCTGGCGAATGGATCAAGGCCGATCCGATGCGCGCTGTCGAAAATATGGAAAAGTGGTCCGGCGTCGAGAAGGAAGTGCTCTATCTCTACTTCTCGAAAGGCGGCCTCTTGACGCTCGATCCGACTATCAAGCCGAAGTGGGTCGACGCGCTCAAATTCGACGACAAGGTGCTTGAGAAGGAGCAGGCGATCCCGCCGCTCGACTTCAACAGTTGGATTACCGAAACCTACGTCAAGGCGGCCTACAAAAAGCTCGGTCTCGATTACGAAGCGCAAAAGGCTCAGATCGTCGATCCCCAGGTCGCCAATAAAGGCTTGCCGATGGAAATCTGGCACGCCCGCGACGGCATCAAGGACTACTCCACGATGGGAGAGTTTCTCAAAGCCGTGGCCGCGTACAACGCCGAAGGCGCCAAGCTGAACGCGACGTATGTTTACGACACGAATACCGGGCTCAAGCTGTTCGGCAATTCCGCGTTTTACGTGAAGGGACCCAGCGGCGAGTTCTCGGCGTTCCTGCTTAAGCCCGACGCGGAAGCCTATGCCCACACGGTCGGCGGCAACGTGCTGACTTTCGAGCAAGCTTGGAACCTGTTCTCTTCGTGACGCTCGCTTCCAGCCGGACCCGCGGTGAGTGCGGGGGTCCGGTCCGGCTGAGGCGGAACTGAATGTCGCTCAATGCAGAGATTGATGCCATGAACAACCCGACCCTTCCCCTGACGACTGCGACCGGATTCGACAAATTCACCGGGAGTAAACATGCTCCGCAAGTTCCCGGCTCGCGAGCGGATCGAAGAACGCTCGCCTCCGAACAGCAGTTGGCGCGCAAAAGCGCACTGGCCGATACGTTGGAGAACATTGATTGGCGCGGCCTCACGGGCAGCTGGACGGTGCGGGTGCTGTCGCTCGTTGTCGGCATTCTGCTTTGGCAGTTGGCCTGCACCTACAAATTCGATCTGTTCATCAGGTTCGACAACGTTCCTTCGCCCCCCGTCGTCCTCGCGGCGCTGATCAAGCACTTGCACGAGGAAAAATTTTACATCAACATTCTCGTCAGCATAAGACGCATCCTGATCAGTTTTTCGTTGGCTACAGTCATCGGGATTAGCGTCGGCGCACTGATGGGTCGTTCGCGGGTCGCGCGCGACGTCGTAGTCCCTTACATCGAGATTTTGCGACCGATCCCGGCGGTGGCGTGGATTCCGCTTGCCATTCTGATGTGGCCGACGGAGGAATCATCCATCATTTACATCACCTTCTTGGGGGCGCTTTTTCCTATCGTGCTCAACACCGTGCATGGCGTCGAGCAGACTCCTGAGGTTCTGGTCAGGGCGGCCCAGTCGCTCGGTGCGAAACGGTTGCAGATTTTCTGGAATGTCGTAATGCCGGCAGCGCTGCCGTCGATCGCCACCGGGCTCGCCATCGGCATGGGCGTATCGTGGTTCTCGTTGCTCGCCGGCGAGATCATTTCCGGGCAATACGGCATCGGTTATTTCACTTGGAACGCCTATTCCCTCATCGAATACCCGGACATCGTCGTCGGCATGCTGATGATCGGCCTATTGGGGACGCTGTCGACGCTGGCGGTGCGCAAGATCACCCAACCTCTGTTGTCGTGGCAAAGGAAGCCGCGGTGAGCGTCATATCCCTAGAACGGAGCTATCCGGAAACTGGCACCCTGCGGACCGCGATGTCGGGGCTTGTCCGCGGGCGCATCATCATCATCGCGTTCGCTATCGGCTTTCCCATCGTCTTCTATCTGGCACTGCTGGTCACGCTGGTCGTCCAATACGGGCATTTACCGAACTACGTCACGAGCTACGATTGGTTTGCCAATGTCCTGCGCATCATCCACGCAACCCGATCGGTCTCCGACATGGTGCCGATCATCCTGAACGAGTGGCTGCTTGAAATCGGGTACATGGACTACGGTTACGGTCACGGCGTGGCCGACTGGAGCCTGGCGATCATCCCGCTCAAGCTCGTCATCATGTCGCTTGCCGGCGCGCTGGTCGGTCTTAACGTTGCATTGCTGCTCGAACGGCAAACGGCACGGACGATATCGCAGCAGTGCGTGCAGGCCTGCCGGTCCGGCATTCTGACGAGCCTGGGCGCGTTTTGCGCCGGTCTGACGAGTATGACGGTCTTCTCCGTTGCCTGCTGTGCCGCGCCATCCTGGGCGGGCAGTCTCACCGTGCTTGGCGTCGAGACCTCTCTTGCGTTCGCGATCGAGCCGTTCGGTCCGATCGCGTCGATGGTCGGGCTGGCGATGCTCGTCGTCTCAGCGCTTTGGATCGCCCGTGAGACTCGTGCGGTGCGGCATGCCCCGCAGATGCAGTCAATTCGGGAGCGCGCGTCATGCTGAGCAACGCTGTAGCAACGCCCTTCGCATCGCCGCGGCAGCCGCCGCGACCGCATCCGGGAGCCGCCGCCGGTTTGGTCGAGATCGATCACGTCACTATCGTCTTCGGCAAGGGCCGCAAGGCGCACAAGGCGGTCGAGGAGACCTCAATTCGCATCGAGCCCGGCGAGTTCGTTTGCATTCTCGGCCCCTCGGGCTGTGGCAAATCCACGCTGCTCAATTCCGTTGCCGGCTATGTGAAGCCTTACAGCGGGCAGGTCCGCGTCGACGGCGAAAAGGTCAGTGGTCCAGGCCCCGACCGCGGCATGGTGTTCCAGCAATATTCGCTGTTTCCCTGGAAGTCCGTGAAGGACAACGTCGCATTTGGCCCGAAGCTTGCCGGGAAATCGCAAGCGATGGCCGAATCCATCGCCGACACTTTCCTCGACATGGTCGGCTTATCGCGCTTCGCCAACCGCTATCCGACCGAATTGTCGGGCGGCATGCAGCAGCGGGTCGGCATCGCACGCGCGCTTGCCAATTACCCGCGCGTTTTGCTGATGGACGAGCCATTCGGCGCGCTTGATGCTCAAACTCGTCAGATGATGCAGGAGAACCTGCTGAACATCTGGAGCGAATTCGGCACCACCGTGCTTTTCATCACGCACGACATCGACGAAGCGGTTTTTCTCGCCGACCGCGTCCTGGTCATGAGTGCGGGTCCGGGACGGATCATTGCTGAGTTTGCCGTCGATCTGCCGCGGCCGCGGCTGCCTGAGGTCGTCGCGGAGCCGGCTTTCGGGGAACTCAAGCGGCAATGCATGGTTCACATTCGGGCTGAGAGCCTCAAAGCCTTTGAGCAGCAGAATCGCTGAGGTGGGGACTGTTGCAAGGGAGCCGGATTCTCTGGTTTTCGCTCGCCACTGCGGCGGTGTTGCTCGGCGTGCTTGCGATTTGCGGCCGGGGACGCGCCGATATGTTCGACATGACGGGAGTTGATCCATGGGATCGGTGCGGCGATTGTCATGGTCTGGATGGCGCCGGCAATCGCATCAAGTTTCCGCGGCTCGGCGGCCAGAAGCAGTCCTACATCATCAAGGAACTGTATGATTTCCGCGCCGGCCGCCGTAAGAACGATGACGGCCAGATGCAGCAGAATGCCAACGAAATAGCCGCGGCGGATATCGGGCGGGTCGCCGATTGGTTCGCCAGCCAAACGCCGTCCTGGCCTAAAATCACGATCGACGCGGAACCGGACATTCCCCTGGCGCGAAAATTGGCGATGTCCGGCGTTCGGGGCATCCCGGCATGCTTGTCATGCCACAGCGTCGCGGCGCTCGGCATGCTCGATGAACCGTTCGACGCGCCGCGCATTGCCGGTCAGCGCGATTACTACATTGCCAAGGAACTCACTGATTTTCGCGACGGCCGTCGCAGCAACGATCCGAAGCAGATGATGCAAAAGATTGCCAAACGGCTGACCAACGACGAGATTGTAAGTCTATCGATTTTCCTGTCTCAAAACCCCGGCCTGCACGATCTCGTAGTGCCATGAATCGCCCGCTGTCATCCGCCGGCGCTACGGTGACGGCGCGTCGCTACGCTCGACCCAAAGCTTAAAGAAGCCGGTCTGGCACTTAGGACATAAAGAACGGTTTGCTTAGATCGAGTGTGCGTTCGGCGCGCGCGTACCAGCCCTGCGGGGCGTGGCTGTCGTCGTGCAAATAGCATTGCACCCGCACCAGCGGTGAGCCGACGGTGAACGTGAAATAGCGGCTCATCGGCGGACAGGTGACGAAGGAATGATATTTTGAGAGTTGGGCGCAGTTGACGAAATTGGTCCCCCATTTGCGCTCGATGTGACTGCGGCCGCCGTGGAGATCGTCGGGAAAAGTATGAGTGTGGCCGCCGAGCCAGACGTCTACGGCGCCCGGATGCGCCTCCAGGTAATGCTCGAATCGCTGCGCCTTCGGCTGGTCATCGACGAAATAGAGGTAGGAAGCTCCTTCCGGCACGCCATCGACTCCGTGATAGCGGCCATGCCGATAAGTTCCGTCCGGATAGCGCGAGACGCCTTCGTAATCGCCGGAGGCAACGGTCGTGTCGCGCAGCATGTGATGATGACAGCTGACGATGATGTCATCCTGCCCGGCCTCGACCTGACTGACCCACCAATCCCAGGTTTCACCGGTCACTGCGCCCGCGGGCGAGCCGCCTCCGTTTTCCCTGCGGCCGACCGGATAGGGCAGGTCGTTGCGATCGCTCATCATCAAAAAGCGGATATTGCCGACCTTGAAGGAATAGCGATCCCAAACCCCTTCTATGGGATAGGGGCGGCGCGCATTGTCGACGCCGGAAAACTCCGTGCTCTCTCCGATCGGATCGATAAATTTTCGAAACCACCAATTGGCCGGCTTGCCTTGGCTCGATGCCGCGGCTCCGGGTGAGGCATCGTGGTTGCCGCACAGCGGATAAATCTGCTCGCGGCGATGCTGCTGCAACACGCTGTATTGGCGAACCACTTCGATGCCCTGTTTGTCGTCGGGCAGGTCCCACAAGCCGGCATTGTCGCCGAGATCGAGCGCAATATCCCAAGGGAATGCAGGCCCGCCGAGCTTGCCGCCTTCTTCCGATTGGCGCAGCGCATTGGCGAGGCTTTCCGGATAGCCCGCCGGCGGGACAAATTGCATGCCGTTGCGGATGGCATCCGACACGGCCTTGTCGGTCGCCACATGCGCGTCCGAAAAAACCCACAGGTGGAAGGTCTCGGCGGCCTCCCGGCCGCCCTTTCGCATTGTTGTCATATCACGTCCTTTTTTTGATTATTTGCTGCTGTTTGCGATGTGCCGCGGGCAGTCCGACCGGAAGCGCTATGGCCTCTGCGCCTTGCTGCCATTAGAACAGCTTGTCGATATCGACCTTGTTTTTGATCATCTTGTAGGTGTAGGCGTCCTCCGTCCATTTCGTGAGCAGAGCCCGCGCCGCAGGCGTCACCGAGATATCGATGTCCGAAAGACTAGCGGCGCCGTAATTGGAATCTTCTTTTGAAACGGCCATGACGACGTCGGGGCTCATCCGCAAATCGGCGCCGAACCACGTCGCCGCCTGTTTTTGATTCTGCGCGATATAAAAGAGCGATTCACGCAAACTGGCGAGATACTTGCGATAGGCGTCTGGGTGCTCGGCGATGTATTTGGTCTTCACGATGGAGACGAATCGAAACGGCCAGGTGTGCAGGATGCGTGCGCCGGACTGTTGCTGCAGCCGCAACACCTGCGGCTGCCGAATGACGATGGCGTCGACCGATTTGTTGGCGAGCGATGTGGCAAGATCTTCGGGAGCGATATTCACCAAATTGACTTTTTCGTCGAGCTTCTCGTCCTTCAGCCAGACGAGCGTATCAAGGTGAGAATCGGAGCCGAATGATACGCCGACGGTGTGCTCGGCGAGGTCGATCGGCGTCGTGACGGTACTGTCCTTCGCCACCATGAGCGAATAGCTCGAATGGCCGAGCATGGCGACGACCTTCACATCGCCCGGGATTTTGGCGGCATAGGTCGTTACCGGCATCAAGCTCGTTACGACGGCATCGATCGATCCGGCGGCAAGCGCCTCCATCATGGGCGGCCCGTACTGGAATTCGGTGAAGGTGGGAGCAAGGCCATCTTTCTTTGCGATTCCCGCCTTGTCCATCGTGACGACGATTTGCCCGTTCATGCCGCTCGGAAATGCTATCCGGATGCCAGGTGAATCGGCCGATGCGGGCTGCAGCACGACCGGAAGCAGCAGCAGGAGGCCGACGATCGCAGCGGCAGCCATCACGGTGCGATGTAAGGTTCTATCGAACACGGCGCACTCCATCACGAGAGGCAAGCGGGAACATTCATTGCGTCTTCCAGGGCACCAATACGACGCGCTCCAAGACTTCGAGACCGACAGACATCGTGGCGCCGAGGAGTCCGATCACGCACATGCCGACCATGACCAAACCAGTTTCCAGCGCCAGGCGGTTGGCCTGAATCATGTAACCGAGGCCGGAATGCGCAGCGATCAGCTCCGCCGTCACTACGGCCATCCAGGATTGGCCGAGGCCGATGCGCAGTCCGGTCGCGATGTGCGGCATCGCCGACGGCAAGTAGATTCGCATAAATAAAGCGCGCGGCCCGGCACCGAGCGAGCGCGCCGCGTGGACATGCTCCGCGCGAACCGCGCGGCCGCCGGCATGGCTGTTAAGAAAGATCGGAAAGAACGCCGCGATCGCAGTAATGAAATAGCTTGGCGGATCGCCGATGCCGAACCAAAGGATTGCGATCGGAATCCATGCGATTGGCGGAATCGGGCGCAGAAAGGTGATGATCGGTGACAGCAGGAGCTCGACCGGGCGCGAAAACGCCATAACCAGCGCCAGCGGAATCGCCGCCGCCGAAGCGATCGCGAATCCGCCAAGGACCCGCTTCATGCTGGCCACCACATCCGTCATCAGCGTGCCGTCTTGCAGCAGCGAAACGAATCCGCTTACGACCGCCGTGGGCGCGGGCAGCAGGACCGCATTGCCGATCTCGAAGGAGGCGCCGGTCCATACGCCGAGAAAAACAGCGATGCCGCTGAACGTCCATATCCACCTACTCAGTTTTTGCCATCCGATATTTCGCCGCGGCATGATCGACCTCTCGCTTTCAGGAATTCGGCCGAAACACCTTTAGTGTTTCTTCGCGAATGAGCTCGAAGATTTCGCTCCGATAGGCATTGAACTGTTCCGATTTGATGACGGCCGGAACGCGCGGGCGCGGCAGGTCGATCACTACCTCGCGTTTGATGCCCCCCGGCATGGTTTTCATCACCACCACGCGGTCGGCGAGGAAAATCGCTTCTTCGAGATCGTGGGTGACGAACACCACCGTGGTGTTGAATTGGCTCCAGATCTTGAGGAGCTCTTCCTGCATCATGAAGCGTGTCTGCGCATCGAGCGCGCCGAACGGCTCATCCATCAGCAGCACCGGCGGATAAATCGCCAGAGCCCGCGCAATTCCGACCCGCTGCTGCATGCCGCCGGACAAGCTCGCGGGCCAGCTCTTGGCGTGCTTTTCAAGCCCGACAAGCGCGAGAAACGTTCGCGCCGTTGCAATCGGATTGCTGTTGCCGAGCATGCGCGGCCCGAATGCGACGTTTTCAAGGACCGACATCCAGGGAAACAACGAATGATGCTGAAAGACGATGCCGCAACCGGGATTAGGACCTTCGACCGGTTTGTCGTCGATTGTAAGCGTGCCGGTGTTCGGCTTGAGGATGCCGGCCATGAGATTCAGCAGGGTCGACTTGCCGCATCCGGAGGGCCCCAAAAGCGCAAGGAACTCTCCGGACTTGATGTGAACATCCAGCCGGTCGAGCGCAATTACGGTACCGGACTGGGCCGCAAACTGGACGGACAAATTCTGTCCGTCGATGCGTCCCAGGCCATCGCTGCGGCCTTTGCGCGCGTGACTGTCGGCCGACCCGGCCGTCTTCTCGAATTCGGGACCACGCCAGCGCCAATTTGCTCATGCATTTTTGCTCGCGGCCGAATGAGCGGCCGCTGTTGGTCACTTCGCTGGGAACAAGCGCGAGTCGCAACGCTCAGACGAGATGGTGTGCATCCTTGAGTCCAGCGACGATAGATTTGCGATGCAAGGCCTATGCCGTTGCCCTGGAATTGGCCGATAGGCTTACGGCGAGGCGCATCGTGACCGGCGAGGGGCAAATCGCTAGCAATTAGTTTGCCGACCGGGCCTTTTCGACGCGGCTGGCGGAATAAGCTTTGTGTGCGGTGTCGACGCTGGACGGAGTAAGGTTCAGCTTTTCAGGGCGGTCATCGTCGCTGAGCGCGCAAGACACAGAAACCGCGATCCAATTTTTCACGTCGAAGGACCCGATGGGGACGAAGATCCGAGCGCGATGAGGGAACCGGCCTTTGCCCACTTGTCTTGTGGCTCTTTACGGCTTTTGCCTCCCGCATCCGCTATTCGCCTATGCGCACGCTTAAATAGTAAGCAGCGACGCGCCGCCTTCTTATAGACCTAATACAAGATTTATAAAAACAACAATCATTACAATGTCTTATCTTGTTCTCGGTGTGCCCGGCAACGTTGGCACAGTTTACGCAAGCGCTATGCATGGGTGAGGACAAGTTGGTGCGCAAATAATGGAAACAATTGGCAATTTAATCACTCCCGATCCCCGTTTTGAGCGACACAGCGGTTCCGTCGCGCGCCAGTTGCTCGACACCGAGGTGGTGCCGCACCAGCCCGCGCTTTTTCTCGCCGAGACCGTCGGGGAACTCACCGGCGGCGCCAATTTCTTAGAACGGCTGTCTCCGCAAGAGTGGAGGGCCGTGCGGCGCAAGGGCAGCGCGATCACGATCGATGCCGGCAAGAATGTTTTTCTTCAAGGCGATCAGCACAACGGCATCTGGGTGATGGAGGAGGGGATCGTCCGCACGTATTACACCGCGCCGTCCGGAAGGCAGCTGACACTTGCCTATTGGACTGCTGGCCATTTTGTCGGCGGGCCGGAACTTTTCGGTGGGGGCGAACATGTTTGGTCTGCGGACGTCACTCAGGACGCCCGGCTTCTCTACCTGCCGGCCGCCGCAATCCGCGGGCTGATCGAAACTCAACCCTCATTCGCGCTCTGCATCATCGAGGGGCTGATTGCTAAGGGCAAATGCTACTCGGCCCTTGTCCAAATGCTCGGCACGCGGTCGGTGGTCGAGCGTCTTACGCAACTGCTCGTCATCCTCGCGGAAAACTACGGCCGACGCGAAAACGGCCGGCTCATCATCGAGCGCAAGCTGACCCACGATCAGATCGCCTCCATCGTCGGTTCCACCCGACAATGGGTGACGATGACGCTGGATAGGCTGCAGAAGAAGGGCATCATCTCTGTCGCGAGACAGACGATCGTCATTGAACGCTACGATCTCTTGCTGGCGGAGGCTGACGGCGACTGAATATTTTTCAACGCAGCCCGGCTTCGTCCCCCGGCCCACGCGACTCTTTACGACCAGTGCCAAGCTCAATGAGTGCCGCAATAAATCTCTGTCGGTCAATTACTTGCTTTCTCCGGCCGAAGGCCATGGTCTATTCGCGCCGGGTGGATCGAACTCAAGTCTCGCGGCTTTATCGGCTTTGGCATGCACATTGGGCAAAGAGCGCTATTGGCGTCGTTGTGACGCTTCCACCGCCACCGTAGTCCCCAGCCGCGACGCCGATCCTCATCAACCTGCTATCAACCGGGAGTAATCTATGCCTTCTGATAAACCGAACATACTCTTCTTCCATGTCGACAACCTCGGCATGGGCGAGTTGGGTTGCTACGGCGGCGGCATCCTGAGAGGCGCCGACACCAAGCGCATGGATGACTTCGCCAAAGAGGGCGTCAAACTCACGCACTACGTTGTCGAGCCGCAATGCACGCCAACTCGTTCGGCCCTCATGACGGGTCGTTACCCGATCCGCTCCGGAAACCATACGATCGCGCTTGGAGGCAACGCCGGGGGCTTGGTGCGATGGGAGACCACCATAGCGGAAATCCTGTCCGCGGCCGGCTATGCCACGTCGATCGTCGGCAAGTGGCACATCGGGGCGGAAGACGGGCGCTGGCCGACCGATCACGGTTTTGACGAGTGGTATGGCCCGCTTCGCACTTATGACGAATGCATGTGGCTGGAGGACCCGCATTACGTCCCGGAGCGGGACGGCTATTCGTACATGCATGAAGGCCGCAAGGGCGCCGGATGCCGGCCGATCCCTTCGCAGCAGCTCACCATGGACATGAAGAAGACCTGCGACCTCGAATATCAAAAGCGCGGGCTGGATTTCATGGAGCGCAGCGCGAAGGCGGGCAAGCCATTCTACCTCTACTTCAATCATTCGCTGATGCACTTTCCGATGCTTCCGCGCGATGAATTCAAGGGCAAAAGCACCAACGGCGATTGGGGCGACTGCCTCTTGATGCTCGATCACGACTTTGGCGTCCTGCTCGACAAGCTCGATGCGCTCGGCGTAGCCGACAACACCATCGTCGTCATGTGCGGCGACAACGGCGCCGAGGATCACCTCGTCGGTCGTGGAACGGGCGGTTTCTTTGACGGCTCGTATTTCAGCTCGGCGGAGGGCGGCATTCGCACGCCGTTTCTCATCCGTTGGCCCGGCCACATCAAGCCGGGTGCCGAGAGCAACGAGATGGTCCACGTCACCGACATGTTCACCACGCTGTTGCAATTCGTCGGATGCGAGCCGCCGCGGGATCGGTTGATCGACGGCATCGACCAGACCGCGTTCTTTCTCGGCAAGCAGAATACGTCCAATCGCGAAGCTTGCATGGTCTGGCTCAAAGACGAACTGCACGCCGTCAAATGGAAGGACTTCAAGATCAACTTCAAGCGCCAGCAGCACTTTCACGATCCGGAATTGCCGCTGGGTTTTGCTCGCATTACTCATCTTCAGGAGGACCCGAAAGAACGGGAACCCGTCAACCAACGTTATGTGCGCTGGTGGGTGATGCAGCACGCGCATCGCGTCGTTCGGGAATTCGAGGCTACGACGAAGCAGGAAGAGCTCATCCCGCCCGGATCCCCGCTCGACTTCGTGCCAAAAGCCGCAGCCGCCTCGTAAATCCATGTCCGCTCGGAAGGTAAGTGCGCATGCCGCTCAAGAAATAGCCGGCCGATGCCACGGAGCGGACCGACGTCCGCTCCGTCCTGGCGGCACAAAGGCTGGCCGCGCGACTGACACGGCAAGCGGGCAGCACATGATCTGGGTGCCCGCCGGCAGCTTCCTCATGGGTTCGAATGATTTCTACCGCGAGGAGCGCCCGATGCGGCGGGAGTCCGTCGAAGGGTTCTGGATGGACCGGCATCCGGTAACCAATGCACAGTTTCGGCAATTCGTCGGCGCGACCGGATATGTGACCTATGCCGAGCGGCCGCCGGATCCCGCTATGTATCCGGACGCCGATCCGGCGCTGCGAGTGCCAGGCTCCCTGGTCTTCAGGAAGCCGGTTGGACCGGTTGATCTCCGCGATTTTCGGGCGTGGTGGGAATACGTGCCCGGCGCCGATTGGCGCCATCCCGAAGGTCCGGACAGCACCCTCGATGGTCGGGACGACCATCCGGTGGTTCATGTCGTTTATGAGGATGGCTGCGCCTATGCGGCTTGGGCCGGAAAACAGTTGCCGACTGAATCCGAATGGGAATTCGCGTCCCGCGGCGGTCTCGATGGAGCGACCTATGCCTGGGGTGAAACGTTCGCGCCCGAAGGCCGGCTCATGGCCAATACCTGGCATGGCCGTTTCCCGTGGGAGAATCTCCGGCCGCATGGATACGAAGGCACCTCTCCGGTCGACGCTTTTCCCGCAAACGGCTATGGCCTCTCCGACATGATCGGCAATGTGTGGGAGTGGACCGCGAGTGCCTTCGCGCCGCCCGACGCGGCAAACGCCAAGAAATCCTGTTGCGTCCCAAGCGAGCCCGGCGGCGATATCGCTCGCCGGGTGGTGAAAGGGGGCTCGCATCTGTGCGCGCCCAACTACTGCCTGCGCTATCGGCCCGCGGCGCGCCAGGGCGAGGCGATCGATACTTCCGCCTGTCACATTGGTTTTCGCTGCGTCGCGCGCAAGCCGGAAATTCGCGTTGCTCCATCCGTCTGAACTCCGGGCGACGGCGCCCACCGATCACGAGGTTATCGAAAAAGGTGTACCATGAGCTTACAAATCAACGACGCTCGCACTCATCTGAAGATTGGACCGATCACTATCGTGTTGCGGCGCCACGCACTGCT
>CAVZIQ010000010.1:0-217818 GCA_963775515.1 uncultured Alphaproteobacteria bacterium
AGATGGTGATGTTCAGCCTGCCGTCGGACCGCTGCTTCAGCCCGTCGACCCAGTGCTGCAAGGTACTGGGCAAAGATGTGCTGGGGATTGATGAAGTGGCCGAGCTTGAGGTTGTAGACTGTATCGCTGCGCGCCACGGTCGGCGGGCAATCAGTGTCGCGCCAGCGAGCCAGCGAATGCGTTGAACACTCGCCTATTCAAAGATCATCCCATTAGTGCATGGGCGAGCTCGAACTCGCTTCTTTAATTCGTGTCAGCACGCGTCAGTGCGGCTTATGCCCACCGTGCACGTCAACTCCCAGCTGGCCGACATATTTCAGCCGACGGATGCTTGGAAGGGCTCCGCGCGCGACACACCGGTGACTGGCCCGCCCTTGATGGTGACCCGCTCCATATAACGGCGTTGCGGGTAATAATCGTGCACCGCGTAATGCTGGGTCGACCGGTTGTCCCACACCGCGATGGTGTGCGGTGCCCAATGCAGTCGGAATTCGTATTCAGGCACGAAGGCCTGGCGGAACAGGAGATCGAGCAGGGCGCGACCCTCGTGCTCTTCCATGCCGTTAATCCCGACGGTGAACTGCGGGTTGACGAACAGCACCTTGCGTCCGGAAATCGGATGGATGCGCACTACCGGATGGAGCTGCGGCGGATACACTAAGCTCGAAATGTTGCAGCTTTTTGCGCTCCTCCTCGGACTTGCCGAACAGCGGGCGAAACGGCTTCATGTCATGGATACCCTCGAGTTCGCCGATGAACTGCTGCATGCGATCGCTGAAGCCGTCATACGCTGCGCTCATGCTCACGAACATGGTGTCGCCGCCGACTGCCGGCACCTGCTTGGCGACAGCATGGTCGCCATCGGCGGCTCGGCGCGAAACGTCTCGTCCGAGTGCCAGACGTCGGTGCCGAAGGGTGGCGTCTTCTCGTCGTTCCTGAACTTGATCAGTTCGGGAGCGTTCTTGCCTTCGTTCGGCGCGAACGGGTGGACGGTGAGCTCGCCAAGCGGCGGCCAAAGGCCATGAGGTCATCCGACGAGATATCTTGATCGCGCAGGATGATGAGCTCGTTGTCGACAAGCGCGTCCTCGATTGCCTTGAACTGCGCGATACGACAGCGGCTTGCGCAGATCGACGCCGCTCACCTCAGCCCCGAGTGAAACACCAACACGTTTGACGACCACGCCGGCCTGCTCGCTGACGAGTGGCATGCCCGCCTTTGAGGTCGAACGGCTTGTTCACGGGCGAACTCCCCTTTTGCGCTTGATGGTTCGCCAGCATGATGCCTCAGGGCAGCGCGGGATCGGCCATGTGGTCTCCGATCTAGTTCATGTATAATATGCAGCTGATGCATATCGAAGACCTCGACTTCGGCGAAATCCGGCTCGTTGCGGCTCTGTCGGAACTGCGCAAGCTGTCAGCAGCGGCAGCCCGGGTCGGTTTGTCGCAGTCGGCCGCCAGTCATGCTTTGGCCCGGCTGCGCAATCGGACCGGCGACCCGCTGTTCGTCCGCGGCAGTGGAAGCTTCTTCCCCACCCCGTATGGCGAGCGCCTGAGCAACGCCGCGCGCAAGGCGCTTGACATATTGCTTGATGGATTTAGTCAGACGCGCCGTTCGATCCCGCTTCGACGACACGTCAATTCAATGTCTTTTTGAAGCGATGTGGGCCAAATGGTCATTTTGCCCAAGCTGCTTGCTTTCATGGCCGAGCAAGCGCCGCGGGCCAGCCTACGCGCTTGTCCGATCCCGCTCGATCAGCCCGGCACCGCGCTCGCCTCCGGCGAGGTCGATGTCGCGGTCGGCTTTTTTCGAAATCTCACCACGGGGTTTCGCCAAAGCTTACTGTTTCGCGAGCGCTATGTCTGCGTCGTTCGCGCCGATCATCCCAATTTTCGCTCGGGCATGTCGGCGGAAAGCTTTGCCAGATCGCCGCGCGCGCTCGCCGATGCCAGCGGTATGGCGCATACTGTCGTCGAAGACGAACTCAAGAAGCAGGGCCTCACGGCAGCGCCGCAACTCACCGTGCCGCAATTCAGGGCGCTGCCGCTGGTCACTGCCAATTCGGACCTTCTCGTCATCAGGCCAAGCCGGTTGGCGAAGGCCTTCTCGCAGCTGGTTTCGATCAAGATCCTGGAACCGCCGCTGCTGCTACGGCCCTATGACATCAAAATTTATTGGCACGAACGGTTTGACCGGGATTTGTCAAGCCGTCGGATCAGAAAAAGTCCGTTGAATTGTTCTGCGAATAGATACCAAACGTTACGCGAAGTTAAGGTCTTAACCCTGGAAGCCGAAGACTGCTGCAGTGACTTGCCCTTTTCGGATATCATATCCGCGCGTAGCGATGATGCAGCCCCGACAAAACGGCCGTGGCGGCAATGTTTCCGTATTGTTGGACCGCCCGACCCCGTGCATTGCCAGCGGAGCCCCGGTCCCTAAAGACCAGTAAAGCAGCGTTAACACTAGGAACCCGCCATAATCCCGTTCGCTTCCTCGAAACGTCGCGCAGCCCTTTCGGCATCCCAGCGTTGTTCCTCGAGCGTTTCCGGATCCCATTTGCTGCGTTCCGCAGCGAAGAAATCCCCACCATAGACGTGAATGGCGGCCGTCAGCCTTGGGATTGGATTTGTCACCGAATGAATAATCTCACGGCCGAGCGGTTCAGCATCGCCTTGCCCAAGGGCTTTTGGCACCGGCGGCTTCCAGGTGGCCCTGTTCACCCCGGTACGCCACGCCAAAAGATATTGTCCTCGCGCCCCGTATAAATTCCGATCACTGCCCACATGTTGTGATTGTGGGGCATCAATGTCATGTAAGGCGGCCATACAATGTTCAGGATGGTCAGATCGTCTGAACGATAAAGCGCCTTGAGCACACCGCGGGTTGGTTCTCCTAAAGCTTTTAGAACCGCGCCTGGATCGGCCACGGCTCGGCCAACAACCTCGCGAACAAGTTTGTGGGATTTGTCGGCAGTGAGTGCGCTACGGCAATCCATGACGAATTGATCGAGGTCAAACATTATAATCCTCCCAGATTTGTCGAATTGTGTACATTTCCGAGTGCATATCCCGACGTGGCGTCAGCTGCACGCCGCACAGGTTGCTGTTAAATTGCTGAAGGAAAACGCCGCGCCTGTCAATCTTTTAGAGCGGCGCGCGCGAGACTTAGAACCGTCCATATCTGGAAGAGGTCAATGCCAGACTATCGACGCCTTTTCGAAAGTAGTCGTTGCCGAGGGACGGTACGATGTGGGTGACAAGGTTGTTAATTCGAACAAGAGAGGTAACTGCGTTGCACTGGACGTCACTTGGATTGTCCGCGGTTCGATACCCGAATTATTCATAGTTTGCCATCAATTGGTCAACTCGACTGGTCCACTCGTTCCACGGGCCGGTCAAGTAGCTATAACTGTTCATTACGAAGCCAGGGCCCGCGTAGAACTTTTCGTACTGCATGCTGGCGGCCTGCGAAATCGGAGCCGAGCAGGTCCCATGCCAACTTGAAAAACTTCATTCGTTCTTTTGCCGACTGTCCCGGAGTTGACCAATAAGCTTCGAACTTTTCGAAAATTGCTGGGTCGTCAAGGACCGATGCATCAGCGGGCATCTGAAACACGCCGGCTCCCATGAGCTCGCGCACCGTGTCACATATTTCAGAATGGTTGTTCGCGCACCAATGCAATGCTGCGTAGACGTAGCGGCGATTGACGGTTAAATACCCGGGTACCTGCACCTCCCCGCAGCTGATCTGGCCCATAATAAGTCCTTCGAGCGTGGCCTCCATGGCTGCTAGGCGTCCCAACGTGAACTGAACCGCCGGGATCTGGACGGCGCTGTTCATTTCGGCGAGTTTCCTTGCAATGCCGACGATCAGCTTGAGCTTTTCGAGAAAGCGCACGTTTGCCTGGCGATTAGCCATGGCATGGCCGGGCGTGCGCATATAGATCGCGCGGGTCATCTCGACATCGTCCGCGACAGAACACTCGCTCCCACGGTACCTTGACGTTTTCGAACAGCACAGCGCTGTCAGTCTCGTCGAAGCGAGCCGCGAGCGGGCTATCGAATTCCCGCTCCGCGTAGCGTTCAAAAGGTTTGCGCGACCAAATGCTCACCCCGGGCGCATTGAGCGGCACGGCGCAGGTAATCGACTCCTTCTCCTGTCCTGCAGCCACTGGCTGTAGGTTGCCACACCATGTCTCATGGCAGAACACCGACGCGGTCCCGAGCATCTTCAGTCCGTTGATGGTGACTCCGCGATCATCTTCGTCGACGACCCGCAAGGTCGGCGGAGTACGTTGCGCGCCATCTGACCCAGTGCCAGGCCGCCAGCCTTGCGGATTGGTGACGGTATGCGACACAAATAGGTCGTTCGCGCGCATGTGCCGATAGTAGCTGCGGATATTGTCGCCGAAGCCTTGGCGGATGCCGTCGAACAGATCGGGATCCATAACCATCCCGCTCACATAACTCGGAAAGTTATCGGGCGAGCGGCCGAGCAAGCCGTAGGTCCAGGAGGCGATGCGCCGATGGGTCTCGATCTTGGCGCTGCAAAATTTCCCCGGTGTGCGGCAGCAGGTAGTACGTCGAAAACGTTTCGCCGTCCTCGTCGAAGGTCATGATGTCGCGGTTCTCGCTAGCGCGCTTTCGGTCATAGATCATGGCGAACGATCGCGCCGCATTGCGAAATGCTGGATGCATTGTCACATCCTCAACCAACTCACTGCCGACATAGACACGCCGGCCATCGCGGATGCTGTCCAGATATTCTTCGCCGGTCAGCAACATTTCATCCCTCCGTTCCCATCGGCTTGTCATGCGTTTCGTTTAGCAGAGCTGACCATATACTTCCCTGTGGTGTTCTGCCTCTCGCCTTTCAGACGAGCGGTGGTTTCCTGCTCTTATTGAGGATCGCTAAGTCCGAGTTTGGCACCGAACAGCCACGTTGCAGCCGCCGATCACTTCCGCTCTAAAGGTTCGAAGCGGACTTAACGCTAATATCGCATTTGGCAGCGACTGAGAGCATATTGGCCCTAGCCCAGACCCGCGAGAGGCAGCATGCAGTTCGAACTTACCCCGGCCCAGCGTGCGCTGCAGGCGGATGCGCGAAAATTGGCACGAGGACAGATTGCCGCGCGCGCAGCCGAGATCGATCGCAGCGAGCAATATCCCTGGGACAATGTCGCGCTGCTAAGAGAAGCAGGATTCTTCGGCATGACAATCCCTGCGGCCTATGGCGGAAAAGGTGCGAGTTACCTCGACGCTGTGCTGGTCATTGAGGAAATGGCGAAATGTTGCGGAATTACAGGCCGCATCATCGTCGAGGCCAATATGGGCGCGATCGGTGCGATCATGACATACGGCAGTGAGGCCCAGAAGCGCTTGGCCGCCGAACTTGTGTTAGGGGGTGTAAAGCCGGCGATCTGCATCACCGAGCCAAATGCTGGCAGTGCCGCAAGCGGGATGACGACGCGCGCCGATCGCCACGGCAATGGCTTTGTGATCAACGGCAAAAAGCATTGGATCACCGGCGGCGGCGTCTCGCGGCTGCATCTCGTCTTCGCGCGCGTATTTGACGAGCGGGGCAACGAGGAAGGCATCGGTGGGTTCATTGCAATTCGCGAAGAGACGCCCGGGCTCAAGGTCGGCAAACGCGAGCCGGCAATGGGCCTTCGTGGCATTCCCGAGGCCGAGATCATCTTCGAGAACATGGAAGTCACCGCAGACGCGCTTGTCTTGCCACCTCGCGGGCTCAAAAAGGGTTTTGCCGATCTGATGAACGCCTATAACGGGCAACGCATCGGCGCCGCCACCGTGGCGCTCGGCCTCGCCGAGGGCGCCTATGACTTGGCACTTGCCCATGAAAAAGAGCGCGAGCAATTCGGCCGGCCCATCTGCGAGTTCCAAGGCGTGCAGTGGATGTTGGCTGACATGGCGACAGGCATCGCAGCTGCGCAGGCGCTGATTTATAAGGCCGCGGGCGCAGCCGTCATCGGCTTTCCTGATGCGACCGAAGCCGCACAGGCCAAAATCTTCACCTCCGAGATGGCGATCAAGGTGACAAACGATGCGCTGCAGCTTTTTGGGGCTGCGGGCTATTCGCGCAACCGGCCCCTCGAGCGCATGGTGCGCGACGCGCGTATGTTCACGATCGGCGGTGGTACGGCGCAGATTTTGCGCACGGTCGTGGCGTCGCGATTGCTTGGCAGGCGGCTGCCTCAGACACGCGATGGCTACATAAATGCGATGAACTACGAGTAACAGAGAGGAACACGGCAAGATCGCCGCGAGAGCCGAGAATACAATTGTGCTTGGCAGTCCGCGTCGCATTGCGGACCATATCGAGAAGCCTATAATCTTTTTATTATGATGAGTTCAATCCTAACGTTTGCCCCGTGCGGGGCAACACCCTTGTGCCAAGCAGAGATCAAGCCCGATGACGCAACAAACCATGTACGAGAAGATTTGGAACGCTCATGTCATTCCGGACGTTTCTGCGCCTGTCCCCTTTCTCTACATCGATCGCCATTTCATTCATGAAGCCACGTCCCCGCAGGCATTCGCTGGGTTGAAAGCGGCAGGGCGCAAGGTCCGGCGTCCTGACCTGACCTTTGCTGTGATGGACCATTCGGTGCCGACCACCGGCCGCAACTGGCGACTGGTTACCGGCAATCGGGCCAAACTGTTCGAGGCGCTCGATCGCAACTGCCGAGAAACCGGGGTGAGATTGTTCGACCTCGAAAGCCGCAACCAAGGTATCGTTCACATCATCGGGCCCGAACTCGGAATCACGCAGCCCGGCCAAACGCTGGTTTGCGGCGACAGCCACACTTCGACGCATGGCGCACTTGGTGCCCTCGCATTCGGCATCGGCACCAGCGAGGTAGAAACTGTTCTCGCTACCGAGTGCCTGCCGCAGTTTCAATCGAAGACGATGCAGGTCCGCATCGACGGCAAACGCCCTGTCGGCATCAGCGCCAAAATCTCATGCTGGCAGTGATTGAAAAGGTCGGCTTCGCCGGCGGTACGGGCTATGTCATCGAATACGCGGGCGAAGTGGTGCGTGCACTGTCGGTGGAAGAGCGCATGACATTGTGCAGCATGTCGATTGAATGCGGAGCCCGCGCCGGCATGGTCTCACCTGACGATAGACTTTTTATTATCTGAAGGGACGTCCCTATGCGCCGGTCGGTGCCGACTTTGACGCGGCAATGAAGGGCTGGAATGCGTGGGCGACCGACAAAGGAGCCCGCTTTGACGTGCTCGTGACGCTGGATGCGTCGAATGTCAAACCCAAAGTCACCTGGGGAACGAACCCTGGCATGGTAGCGGATATCGACCAGAGTGTTCCAGAGCCGTCAACATATGCAAATTCGGAGGAGCGTAAATGGGTGAAGAGCGCCCTTGAATATATGGACTTGAAGCCGGGCACACGAATTGTCGACATTGCGGTCGATCGCGTGTCTCGTCGGCTCCTGCTCCAATGGCCAGCTTGAGGACCTCCGCGAGGCGGCTCGGGTTCTCTCGGGTCGCAAAGTTGCTAAATGGATCAAGCAAGCCCTGGCAGTGCCGGCGTCCACCCAAGCGAAGAAACAGGCAGAAGCCGAAGGCCTCGACAAGATCTTCGTCGAGGCTGGCTTCGAATGGCGGGAATCCGGCTGCAGTATGTGCATTGGGATGAACGAAGATGTGCTTCCGCCCGGCGAGCGCTGCGCGAGCACCTCCAATCGAAACTTTGAAGGACGCCAAGGCAAGGGCGGACGCACACATCTCGTCAGTCCGTCATCGCTCCGGCTGCAGCCGTTGGGTCATTTCATTGACGTGCGTGCCATGCCTGTGAACAGGAGCAATTGATCGATGCGACCGCTCAAGGATCATACCGGGTTGGTGGTGCCACTGGACCGCATCGATGTCGATACCGATCAAATGGTGCCCAAGCAGTTTATTTTTCGCGGTACGCGAGAGGGTTATGGCCGCGACCTGTTTCATGACTGGCGATATCTAGCCGATGGCGAGCCTAACCCTGATTTGTGTTCAACTTTCCGCGTTATCAGGGCGCGTCAATTCTGCTGGCGCGCGCAAATTTCGGCTGCGGATCAATTCGCGAACATGCTGCCTGGGCGGTTAGGATAGGCTTTCGGGTTATTATTGCTCCGAGTTTTGCCGACATCTTCTATACGAACGCCTTCAACAATGGCGTCGTGCTTGTCACGCTGCCATCCGAGCAGATGGATGAGCTTTTCAAACGCACCGAAGAAATCGAGGGCTATAAACTGTCGGTTGATCTCGAGACCATGACCATTACGGTGATCGCCAGCTTCGCTTTCCATTCAAGCTGGATTCCTTTCGGCGCAATCGGCTACTCAAAGGCCTCGACGACATCGGCTCCATCTTGGAATTTAGCGACGCCCTCGCCAAATTCAAGCAAAGATGCAACGTTATTGCCGCCCCGCAGATGACTAGTCCCGTTGACGTTCGCATTGCTAAGCCGTGCTGAACAGTTTCGCAGACGAGGCGGTGCTCGCCTCAATGCGACGTTGAGCTGATGACGGAGAAACAGGTTCTCGGCTTGCAGCCTGCGTCGCGACCTGAATATGTCGGCGACAAATATCGGCAGCATATGCAGGATCGTGAATATCGGACTAGATGGTGTGACGATTTTGCCTGATGTTGCGAATCTCCAGGATCACATTTTCAGAAAGGACAGCGCGGCGTCATCGGCGGCTCCCCAAAACCGGAATATGGCGATGGCGGACCCACATGATTGTCCATGGGGCCCTCCAGCATTAATCCTGATCGGCGCGGAATACACGGGCCGAAGTCACAACACCGAACACAAACCGCGTCCCGACTGCCGAATGGACCACCTTGTCGCCTAAGGCATCCCGGGCGAGGTCGTAGAACCGGTCGCCGCTGCAATGCGCCGGATCAGAATATCGGGATGATCTGTTTGAAGGCGTCGACTGTCTGGGCGATGTATTCGTCGCCGAGCGGCGGTACGATGTGGAACCCGCCGACGACGGCGTGTACTTTGTCGACGCCGGAGACTTCCTGGGCCTGCTTGACCGCATTGATAACGCCGCGATGGCTGCACGAGGTCAGCACGACAGGCCTTTGCCCTTGACCAGATAGGCGGTCGCGATTTCGTGGTCAAAATCGTTGGAAATATAGGTTCCGGTATTCTTCCGCCGGCATTTTTTCCGGGAAACAGCCGAAACCTTCGAAATGCCGATGATTTCGCGCGACGGCTGCAGCGGTTTTTCAAACGATGTCTGGCCGATGCGGCCGGTCGTGAAGGCATGATCGGCCACGATGGCAGGGCCTTCTGACGTCATCAGTACCAGTTCGGCATCAAGGATCGCTCGACGATCAAGTGCGGCAATTGACCGCCGGCATTGCGCCGGATGCAAAACGCATCCTCGCCACCGACATAAAACGGTATTTTCCGCTTGAGCCTGTCTTTGTGGGCGGCGAGAAACCCGACCATGCCGCCGAAGTGATCGTAATCGCCATGGCTGAGCACCAGCGCATTGAACGCCGCGAATCGATCTAAAATGGCCATGTTGTTAAGCAGTACTTCGGCGTATAACCGAAATCGATCAGCACATTGCGCTCCTCGCCGGCACGATGCGATCGCACATGCATAGCCAAGCCCCACTCGCCGTTGAGCGCCGTGCGCGGTGGCGCATCGGCCGACGTATTGCTGAGGTTTCGCCGCTCGATAGCGATGCCATGGCGCGTTTCCGGGGGCACGAACTGGATTACGACATTGTCGGTCACTATCCGCACCGCAAGCCGGTCGACTTCGGGAACGCGGCCGAGTTTGGGCGCCGGCGCAGTCCGCGCACTGGCGATCATCGCGCCAATCATCGCCGACACGAATCCACACCGCCGGCGCACAGCGAACTATAGCCCGACAATAATGATGATCCAGGACCGCAATTACATCCACCAAACAGCATGCTGGTCTCCATTGGATGGGCGTAGGATTGTAGCCGGAATAACCAATGGTCGGCTAGAGGATTGCTCAATACATCAAGTGCAAATGCGCAATGTTGGTTCTCTGGGCGGCGACCTTAATCCAACGAATGCCGACGGGGATCAGGCTCTTCGTCCGCGCGCTGCGTGCGCGCCAGCGGATAAATGCCGGCGCCGACCAGCGCGAACGCTGGATGATAATGCTTCTGAGACGGCTCGATGATGCCGTCGTCGAACTCCTCCCAGGCCTCCAGTAGGCCCGCTTCGCGTGGGTTCGCTGCGACGCAGCGGTACGTCCAGAATAGGAGGGCGGTCTCAACCGATCGACGCAACACTTTATCTTAGAGGGAAAAGATGGAGTGTGGGATGGAACGGAGATTTCATAGAGGTTTTACCGCGGCAGAAAAGACGGAATTATGGGACCGTTGGAAGCGGGGGGAGTCACTGAAGGCGATCGGACGAGCTTTTGGTAAGCAGTCATCGTCGATCTATTTTCTGGTTGCCCGCATGGAGGTTTCGTCCTGCGAGCGGCGTCGCTCCAGGTTGGCATTGACGCTTGCGGAACGCGAGGTGATTTCCAGAGGCGTTACGGCACGTCGATCGGCCCGTTCCATCGCCAAACAGCTTGGCCGCTCGCCCTCGACGGTGAGCCGGGAAATGAGCCGCAATGGCGGCTGTGATCGCTACCGGGCGACAGTTGCGACGAGAATGCCTGGGCACGATCGCGTCGTCCAAAATGTTGTAAATTGGCGATCAATTCGCGGCTTCGGCAGGCCGTGGCAGGGAAACTCAGATTGGATTGGTCACCCGAGCAGATAGGCGGTTGGCTGAAGAGAACGCATCCTGAAGACGAGTATAATCGGGTGTCACACGAGACCATCTATCGCAGCCTGTTTGTCCAAGCGCGCGGCGTGCTCAAGAAAGAGCTGCTTTGCCATCTTCGATCGAAGCGCTCGATGCGTCGCTCCAGACCGGTTGATCCAAATGGCGATAGACGGGGACATATGAAGGATGCCGTCTCAATCCGTCAGCGACCGGCGGCGGTTGAAGATAGGGCGGTGCCTGGCCATTGGGAGGGCGATCTGCTGTCCGGACCGAACAACACCTACATCGCGACCTTAGTCGAGCGTCAAACGCGTTACGTGATGTTGGCCAAGGTGGCAGGCAAGGACACCCAGACTGTAGTCAACGCGCTCATCCAGCAGGCGAAGAAGCTACCAAAAGAACTGTATAAGTCGCTGACCTGGGACCGGGGCAAGGAACTGACGGATCATCGGCGCTTTACGATGGCGACCAACATCGATGTCTATTTTTGCGACCCGCAAAGCCCGTGGCAGCGCGGGTCGAACGAGAATACCAATGGCCTGCTGAGACAGTACTTTCCAAAAGGCACCGACTTGTCGGTGCATTCGCAAGCCCATCTAAACAAAGTGGCTCGTCAGCTAAACGAACGACCACGTGAGACCTTGCAATTTGAAACGCCAGCAGAGAGATTTAATGCCTGTGTTGCGTCGACCGGTTGAGCCGGCAGAGGCTAGGTGGAAATTATAGTGCCGATGGTTCGGGAGAAATTTATGCGCAGGGGACGTGGGGGGCTACAGCGCATCGATCACATCCCGTAGCAGCGTCTGAACCTGCTTGGCTGCATGCTTGAGGCGCGCATTCTTAATTGCCTGCATAGAGGCAACTGGGTCTATTGCGGCGATTTCGGTTTGTTCACTGCCGATCGACTGGACCACGACGTTGCACGGCAGCATGGTACCGATCTTATCTTCCAGCTGGAGCGCCTGATGCGCGAGTGTCGGATTGCACGCCCCGAGGATGCGATAGTTACGGAAATCGACACCGAGTTTCGCCTTTAACGTCTGCTTGACATCGATCTCGGTGATAATCCCAAAGCCAGCATTCTTGAGGGCTTCCGTCGTGCGTCGGACGGCTTCATCGAAGCCGACGGGCAAAATCTTGCTGAAATAATAGCTCATTGCTATTTCACTAGGGTTGATGGTCTGACGATCGAATTCGCTAATTTACACTCACAAATTCGTATGAGGTCTGCATTGCGATAAATCAAAATCATGAGCGAACGTTGCGCGGACATTATCAATCCGCAGTGTCCAGCGATTTCCCCCTCATCGCACACGACTGCGCTAGTCCTCGAGGCTGTGTGCGAGCCTGTCCGCTGCTTCGCGCAGCGCGCCGAGATGCGCGCGGGCGAAATCCTCAATACTGCTCGTACCGGTGACCCAGAGCAGGCTGATGCAGGCTGCCACTTGCTCGCCGACCATGACGGGAACCGCAATCGAACTGACATCTCCGCCGTAATCGTCCGCCCCCGCCCAATATCCCGGCTCGCGCACGCCGTAGCCCCGAGCGCGCGTATCGTGCAAGATCCGGTGCACCGACGATGTCATTGCTGCGAGCTTGTCGTCCGGATGCGTGGAGCGGCGCAATCTGTCCAGCAGCCGTTCCCGTTCTTCCTGCGGGCAGAATGTCAGGTAGGCGCGCCCCATCGCCGATTTCAACAGACTAGGGCGCCGGCCAACCGCGTTTCGATTGATGACGAAGGGCGAATTGCGACGCGAACTTTCCAGTATCACCATGGAAGTCCCGCGGCAGATACCGACGTCTGACGGCCATATGACCTTCTTCCCGAGTGCGTTTAGGACGGGTATTGCCAAATCGGCTAGTGTTCGATGGCGGCTGCTAAAGGTTGTCGAGCCAAACATCTTCGGTCCGAGGCGGTAGGTTGCACCCTCGTGGCCGGGTTGGATCCATCCGCCCTGCTCCAGCGTCTTCAGTGCCCGCAGCAACGTCGCGCGCGACAGCTTGGTCTGCCGATGGAGGTCATTGAGGCTAACCGATTCGGCTTCGCGTACACGTTCGAGAACTTGCAAACCTCTTTCCAGAGCGCACACGCTCTTGACCTTTGCCATGGCGAGCCAAGCCCACTTTTCACCACGTGAAATCGCCGGTTGATTAGGCCTTGAGCGAGCCCATAGTCAACGCGTGGGCGGCGAAGTCAGGGGCCGAGCCGCCAGGGAGCATGTCATGACCAATACCGCCGCAACACACAACATTGCGCCAAACCGCAGAGACGCGAAGCCATTCGAGGTTGAACGTTTGGGTGCGAAGCTCGGCGCGGAAGTCCACGGGATCGACCTGACGCAACCGTTAGACCGCGAAACCTTCGAAGCATTCGAGGCGGCGCTGGTCGAGAATAAGGTCCTGGTCGTGCGCGATCAGAATCTGACCACGGAGCAGCATGTTGCCCTGAGCCGCCGGTTCGGCGAACTCGAAGTGCATCCTATGCGGCCGCAAGGCTCCTTTCCCGAAATCCTGGTGCTCGATAATCACAAGGATAATCCGGTGCTGTCTACGGATGTGTGGCACAGCGACACGACGTTCCGAAAAAATCCAACAAAGTACACAATTCTCCGCTGCCAAATCATGCCAAAAGTCGGCGGCGACACGCTGTTCGCGGATATGGAAGCGGTCTATGAAGGGCTGAGCCCCACATTTCGGAGAATGATCGACGATCTGTCGGCGGTGCACGATTTTCAAAACTTCCGCGTATTGTACAAGAACTCAGAGGAGGATCGGGCCAAACTGCGCAAAATGGAGGAGCTTTTTCCCAATCCGACGCATCCTGTTGTGCGCACTCATCCGATCAGCGGCCGCAAGTGCATTTATGTGAATCCGCAATTCACAGTACGAATTGCCGATCTCGAGCCGGATGAAAGCCAAGCGATTCTGCAAGTTCTTTTCGCACAAGTGCGCGTTCCCGAATATCAATTCCGGGTTCGTTGGACGCCGGGCGCGATCGTGTTCTGGGACAATCAATCGACGCAGCATTACGCGGCGAATGACTACTATCCCGAACGGAGACGTATGGAGCGGACAGCCGTCGTCGGAGAGAAGCCGTTCTGAATGGACACATCCGCGCTGGGCGGCATGCCGTCGGCAGGCTCATCCACCGCCGCGCTCGCCAAGTTTGTCGCGGAGATGATACGGAGAAGGGCCCAAGATGCTGAAATTCGCGTGGCTCACGGCGGACTAATCCGGCGCCTGGCGCGGGCCATAACTGGGGATAATACATGAAAGTTACGCGTAGACATGTCCTTGAATTAGCGGCAGGCGCTGTGGCGCTGCCGTCGCTCTCGCGCATCGCGAGCGCGCAAAGCTTTCCGTCACGGCCGGTGCACATGATCGTAGACTTGCCGGCCGGCCTTTCGCCCGACGTGATCGCGCGCCTTATGGGACCACCATTGTCACAGCGGCTCGGCCAGCCGGTTGTCATCGAGAACCGGCCGGGCGCCGGCGGCAATATCGGTGCCGAAGCGGTCGTGAGAGCGCCGCCGGACGGCTACACGCTGCTGGTAATGATTTCCGGGAATGCAGCGAACGCAGCACTCTACCCAAATCTTAGTTTCGATTTCGTCCGCGACATCGCGGCGGTCGCGTTCCTTGGCTATACGCCGTTTGCCATGGTGATCAATCCATCGCTGCCGGCCAAGACGCTCCCCGAGTTCATCGCTTATGCCAAGGCCAATTCCAGCAAGATCAACGTGGCCTCGCCCGGCACCGGCACCGCGCCGCATCTCGCCGGCGAATTGTTCAAGATGATGACCGGCGTCGACCTGGTCCACGTGGCGTATCGTGGCAACTACATGCCCGATCTGCTTGGCGGCCAGGTGCAAGTCGCGTTTATTTCGACCGCCCCGGTGCTGGGCTACATTGCAAGCGGCAAGCTGCGTGCGCTTGGCGTGACCAGCGCGACGCGCTTGAGTGTGCTGCCCGACGTCCCCGCCATCGACGAGTTCGTGCCGGGCTATGAGGGCAGCGGCTGGGCGGGCGTCGGCGCGCCAAAGGACACGCCGGCCGAGATCGTCGATAGGCTCAACAAAGAGATCAACGCCGTCATGGCCGATTCGGCGTTGAAGGCGCGTCTGGTCGCGTTGGGCGTCGAACCAGTGACGATGACACCGGCCCAATTCGGCAAACTCATCGCCGATGCCGCCGAGAAGTGGGCGAAGGTCATCAAATTCGCGAAAATCAAAGCGGAGTAATCGCTCGCGTAGACCAGTTTGGCGTTCACGTCTTTTGTCGGTCACACGCGCGCGAGGGGCGCTCCGACATCAGACCGATCCGCCCGCGCCGCCGGCGCTGCGGCTGCCGACCGACGCCGATTCCGGTTCGGGGCGAACGATGGAGTTCGGGCGTTCGGAGCGAACGATCATGAGGCCGCCGGCGCGAGCTCAGCGAGATACGGGGCCGACTTCGATAATCCGCTCGATCGCAACAACACTGACAAGAAGCCGGGTTAGCTCAGCGGTAGAGCAGCGGTTTTGTAACAAAAAGTGCAACCGTTGCACTGCTTTCCATACCGCCCAGAAAACTTGGCCGAAAATCACGGTAAGACGGACGATATTTATGGCCGAGGCGTGTCGAACGGAGGCTGGCCGCCATTCTCGCGGCCGATGTAGCCGGATACAGCCGTCTGATGGGGATTGACGAGGAAGGCACTCTCGCTGCGCTCAATGCGTGCCGTCGCGGCTGGTTCAAGCTGGACTCTTGATCGTTGGGGGCGCCGTCAAAAACAGCACCCGCGTACGCATAAAAATCAGACGCATAGGCGTCGGGCCACTGACGCCTGTCGCCACGCACTGCTCTCGTTAATCTGCTGGGTAGCGTGCCTGCCATTGCGAAGGCCGAAGCATTCGATGTCGACCGAACATTGATCGCCCGCGGATTGGTTCAAGCGATTGCTCTGAACCGACAAGGGTTGACCGCGCGGCCGCGCCGTCGCGAACCTATCACGGCCGGACATAGCTCCAGCCCTGCTCCTCGAGTTCCATGATCCGTACGACGCCCGACGGCACGATCCTGGCTTGCGGGACGATCGTGATCGCATGGCCCTCGCGCTTCTCCATCGCCTGTTTGGTATTGTTGCAGGCGGACAGCACGATCTTGGCCGGAAAGCTTGCATCCGCGTTCGCGATCTGAGCGATGCGATCTTTCACCGGTGACGTGTCGTCGCGCAGCATGTTCAGGCCGGGCCCGAAGGCCACGATTTCCACCTCCACGTCCTCGCCCTTGGCGCGATAATACTCCATCACGTTCTCGGCATTGTTGAGCGCGAGGTTCATAACCGCGGGATCGTTCTGATCGACCTGAATGGCGACGCGATGCGGCTTGCCGCTCTCCGCGTGAGCGCCGCACTGAGCCAGGAGACCGACGGCGAAAGCGACGACGATGGATCGAGTGATTGCAATCATGTTTTTCTCGTTGGTTAAATCAGGGACGGACGAGCGTGTAGCCCTTTTCGGTGAGGGCCAGGATCTGCGCGACGCCGGCTTCGACCGGCTTTGCATTCGGATTGAGCGGCGGACGATGTCCGGTTTCGCGTTGAATGGTCTCGACCGTGTTCATGCATACGTCGAATTGTACGCCCTGCGCCGCCAGGCTGTCGACGAGCTGCCGGTTCGGACTGTCGGCGCGCAGGAGCGCTATGCCGGGACCGAATGTTACGACTTCGATCGCGATCCTGTCCGGCCCGTAGAATTTGAGGAGATTGTATGCCACGCTGATGACCAGGCTTTGCTTCTTTGCATCGTCGTCGGAAAGCTGCAGCACCAGATGGTGGTCGGCAAAGGGCTTCTCGACGAGCGCATTGTTCCCGGCGGCCACCGCCGGCTGCAATTGAATCGTGAATACCGATAGCGCGCAGACCGCGGCCAACCCGCCGGCGATCGGCGCCAATGCGCGTATGCACGCGCCTGCCATCGTCCTTAGCCCCCTTCGCTAAATCCCGGATTATCGGCCGCGCCCTTGATTGTGACGCGATTGGCGCGCTTGATCTTCACGACTTTTTCCGCCCGCAAATAGCCGGCGACGACTTCGCTGACGGGCTTGCCGGTTTGCGGGTTGACGGACGCCCAGCCGGCGACGCGGTAGTTCTTATCGGCTTGCAGTGCCGTGCCGTCGTCGAGCGTCATGTCCGAAATACGCCTTCCCGTCGCTTCATTCGGCGCGCAAGCGTAATCCATGCCGCCGATCCGGACCATATCGCCGCCCTGCTGATAATAGGGATCGCGGTTGAACAGGTTGTCGACGACGTCCTCCATCACCGCCTTGATCTGGCTTCCCGTCATGTCCGTAACATATACCTCGGGATAGGTGATCGCAGTCTCTGCGAGCAAATCCTCCATGGTGATCGGCTGGCCGGCCAGTATGGTCGCGCCCCAGCGAAAGCCCGGCGACAAAGCGATTTGCGCATCAAGTTCGTGGCGGAGCGCGTCGCAGATCACCTGATCCATCGGTCCGGTGAAATTGCCGCGCCGATACAGAAGCTCGTCGGCGGTTGCCAGTTTCTCGCCGAATTTCGCCGTATAGGGCGCGCGGCGACGATCGATCAGCGCCTGCATCTCATTGTCCGGCTTGATGAGGTTCGCATAGATCGGTAACAGGTGATAGCGCGTATCCTTCACGCTCCCCTTGCCGATATCGAGATCGAGCACCGCGAGAAATTTTCCGCTCGATCCGGCATTTGTGACCAGCGTTTTTCCGCCGGAATTGACGACCGCGGTGGGCTGCGGCACGGCGTCGTGCGTATGGCCGCCGAGAATGACGTCGATTCCGGAGACGCGGCTGGCGAGTTTTAGATCGACGTCCATGCCGTTATGCGAAAGCAGCAGTACGGCATCGACTTTATCCTGTTGGCGTAAGCCATCGACCACCTTCTGCAGTTCCGCATCGCGGATTCCGAATGTCCAATCAGGCGTGAAGCGTTTCGGATGAGCGATCGGGACATAGGGCATGGCTTGGCCGATGATCCCAATTCGAAAACCGCCGATCTGTTTGACCGTCGCCGGCTTGAAGACGCGGCCGGATGCGGAGTCGAATGCCGGAGCATTATTGAAGGCGGCCTCTTCGGTGAGAAAAACATTTTGCGCGATAAACTCGCCCTTGAACTGCCCGATATTGCTCCGCAGGATTTTTTCGCCGTAAGTAAACTCCCAATGGCCGGTCATCACCTCGATGCCGAGGAGGTTGCCGGCCTCGACCATATCCGCGCCCTGCAGCAGGTCGGCAAGTCCGCTGCCTTGCCATAGATCGCCGCCGTCCAGCAGAAGCGAATTGCCGGCGCCGGCGTCGCCGCGCAGCCGATCGACCAGCGTTTTGAGATGCGCAAAGCCGCCCATGCGGCCGTAGCGATGAGCGGCCTCCTGATAATCGAGAAACGTAAAAGCGTATGACGCGGGGCTACCGGGCGCGAAGCCGAAGTGCTTGAGAAACGCCTCGCCGACCAGATGCGGCGGTTGGCCGGCCATCGCGCCGACGCCGATATTGACGCTGGGCTCGCGGAAATAGACCGGTAAAAGCTGCGCATGAGTATCGGTCATGTGCAGCACGCGGGCATTGCCGAAGCGCCCGATGTCGTAAGGATCGTCGCCGGCCGCCAGTCCGATCCTCGGAACGACCCCCGAGAGCGACGCTGCCGCGAGAACTTTCAATACGTCGCGGCGACGCATCGCAAAACTCCTTGATGCCGCTTCAGATCAGCGGATGGCGGCGTTTTTCCAGGCCGTGGCCTGTTCTTTGGCTTGCGCGATGGATGCGTTGGCCAGCGCCTCGGCCTGCTGGGCGTGCTTGATCGCGTCGTCGAAATTTCCAGCATCGGCCGCTTTCTTCGCGGCTTTAAGCGCGTCTTCGGTCGTCGTCCATTGGGTTTTGAGCGTGCCGGCTTGATTTTCTGCCGCTTCCGCCTTGGTGTAGGCCGCATTGAAATCATCCGCCGACGCCGCCCAAACGGCGGTGGTCAAGCCAGCGGCCGAGAGGATGACCGCAAGTCTGATCAAGGCATGCACGCGCATATCGATTTCTCCCCGTACAATCATGGGCGTGCGCCCGGTCCGGAAATCGGCAAGCCGTTGCTCATGTAGGATAGATAGTACTCGACATCTCGGTACAGCTCGTCTTCCGCCTTGAGCGGGACTGCGCGCACTTGGCTATTACAGGTGATGAGGCGGCGGCTGGTCGTTCCCATGCCGCCCCATTCCGAACGATAGATTGGCAACGCCGCAACGAGGCCGAGTGCAGGAGCGAGGACCTCGGTGCGGATATGATCGCCCGCGCTTTGTACATGGCAGCTTGCGCATGAGAAGTTGAGCTGACCGCGGCGGGTGTAGAAATACTCCTCACCCTTGCGATAGGCGGCAAGCGCGCGCGGATCATTGGGAATTTTGATGTCGAACGGTTTGCCGCGCGACGTGAAGGCCATGTAGGCTGTCAGCGCGGCCATGTCGTCCTTGGTATAGTCGAGCGGCGCTTCGCCATTGGCCTGGCGGCATTGGTTGAGCGCGACGTCGAGTGTGACCACTTCGCCCGCCTTGGCGTCGAAATAGGGGTAGCTCTGGCGGATGCCGATGCCTTTATTGGGGAAGCAATCGCCGTAGGTCTTGCCGTTCTTGAACGGCGTCTCGAACATCTGTTTGCCCTTGTCGAGGGCGAACTGGTAGGGCGGAAACGCGTCGATTTCCTCCCATTGCTTGCGCAGGTCGGCATCCATCGAATAGGGCCCGTTGACGAAATCGTTCAACGGCACTTTGGGAAAATGCTTGGTGAAGTAATCGCGGAAGGCCTTGAAGTCGGCCTTTGGATTAACCGAACCGGCCGCGGATACCGGCGGCGCAGCCAGAGCGAACATCGCAATTGCCAGTAAGACTGCGCGACGCATCGACACCCTCCTCAGTTCAACGGCACGAACTCGCTTTATTGAATTTTTCCCACGAGCAAGTCGGTAGCGCCCTTGTTGTCGACCCAGCTGATCGTCAGGTCGTCACCCTTCTGCGCGCCCTTGAAGCTGAATTTGATGTACGGGTCCTTGGATACGGCGGGGCCCCAATAGGCGGTGAAAACCGGCTTGCCGGCGTGCTCGAACTCCACCACTTCGATGTAATGCGGCGGAATGAGATTGCCCTGCGCGTCCTTGACGAAGCCGGAATCCATCGGGTGCTGCACTAAAGCCTGCACTTCCGTCGTGTCGCCGCTCGCGACCGCGCGTATGCGAATTGTCGATGCCATTGACGTCTGCCTTTTGTCGATTTTCCCGATCAGCCGCCGCAGCCGCCGACCGTGACTTTGACCTCTTTGCTTGCACTGAACACTTTGTCTCCGGATGCGACCAGCGCGAGGACCTTGCTGGTCTTCGCCATCTTCAGCCGATTGGCGACCATCGGGAGCGTTCCCGGCGGAATCGGATAGTTCGCTGCAAGCGGAAACGGATTCTCCGAGACCAGTATGGCGATCGAGGTGACGTCGGGAAGCGTGGTGCTCACGGAGATTGGCACCACGGCGCCATTCTCGGCGATCTCCGGCGCGTCGAGATTGACTTTGTCGGATGCTTCCGGCGTTTTGCCGCCGCAGAGCGCCTTAATCGCGTCGGCCTCCGTCTTCTGCGCAAAGGCGTCTTTCGGCCAGTTGGCTGCATCGGCGGCGGCTCGCGCCCGGCCGAATGGAGCGGTGCCGGCAAGGCCCAATCCCGCCAGACCTCCGGCGATCGCCACTTGGACGATCGTCCGCCGCGTCTGGCCGCGCGGCGCCCTTATTTGTTTTCTCACGTTCCTTTTGTCCATTGCGACGCCGCGCTCCTATCGTGTGTAGAGAAAGTCGATCACGGATTCGATTTCCTGCTTGGTCAGAATCAGGTTCCGCCCAAACGGCGGCATGACGGTAAGCGGGTTGCGCTTGGTCTCGTCGAAGATGATCGCGGTGAGCTCCTTGCGGTCGGGGTATCGGCTCTTCATGCCGGAAAGCTCCGGGCCGACATTGCCGGGCGCATCGCCGCCTTTGATGTCATGGCAGGTCAGGCAATTGCCTTTGCTGCGGTCGAAGGCAAGCGCCTCGCCGGGCATCGGCGCCGCCGCCGCCGGTTGCGACGGCTGAGCGCCCGCCGCGCCTGTAAAGAACGGCACTGCGCTCAACACAGCGCCGGCGACCATCGCCGCCCATCGAGCAGACTTTCGTCCGCCTTGCATCGCGCCCTCCCGCGAAACTTTTATCACGAGGCTACTTTCCCGTCATGGTGTCGAGCGGACCCGTCGTTCGCGGCGTCAGATCCTTGCCCTCGGCAGATGAGATGATTTTCACAGCCTGGGGATCGATGCAATCTTTCATGCATTCCTTGGCTGCGGTGTCGGGACGCGGGTCCTGCCACGAAAAATTGTCCCGGTTTGGCATTTTCACCTTAGGCAGGCTGTTCTGATCGGCGACGAAATTGCTCGGCACGATATTATTGAAGTTGAGAATATAGGCGACCACGGCGTAAACGTCGGCGGCGGACAATGTGTGCGGCGCCGAAAACGGCATCGCGCGATTGATATAGTCGAACAGCGTTGGCGCATACGGCCAATAGCTGCCGACGCTCGGCTCAGGACGATCGCCGGCAAGAGTGTGCTCGCCGCCCATCAGCTTCGGATAGCGGCCTTCGCCTTCACCGAATGTGCCGTGGCAGGCGGCGCACGCTTGCGCAAAGACGTCGGCGCCGTGGTCGACCGTGCCTTTGCCCGCCGGCAAACCGATGCCGTCTTGGCCATGGACGTCGATATTCCAGCCGGCAATCTCGGCCGGCGTCGCCGGCTTGCCGTAACCGAAATAGCCGGGATCTGCGGCATCGGCGTCGACAGCAAAGAAGGTTGCGGCGCAGACCAGCGGCAGGACCGCGCGCAGCCGCCGGTTAGCCGAGCTGGACATCGTAAACCTTCCCGTCCGGCTTGACCTGCCAAGTCTGAATGGAATTGTTGTGATAGATCGGATTTGATCCGCGCACCTGGCGCAACTGCGCGATGGTCGGCTGCACAAAGCCGGTCTCATCGACGACGCGCGATTCCAAGAGCGCCGGCTGTCCATCCCACCGCCAGGGAATGGTAAAGCGCGTCAGCGCCTTCGATAGGATGGGCTCCTGAAGTTTGGCGCTGTGCCAGTTGACGCCGCCGTCGAAGGAAACATCGACCGCCTTGACCTTGCCGCGACCGGTCCAGGCCAGACCGCGGATTTCGTAAAGGCCCGGCGCCGCTACCGGCTTCTCGGGACAGGGAAAGGTGATGACCGATTTGGCCTCGTTGACCCAGGTGAAGCCGCGCGCTTTTCCGTCGGCCATCAGTTCGGTGTATTTCGAGGTCTCCTCGCGGGAGAACCAGGGCTCATCGCCGATCTTGATCCGGCGCAGCCATTTGACGCTGACATTGCCCTCCCAGCCGGGAACCAACAGCCGCAGCGGATAACCCTGTTCGGGCCGCAGCGCCTCACCGTTCTGCCCGTAGACGACGAGACAATCGTCGAGACATTTTTCGAGCGGCAAGCTCCGGTTCATCCGCGCCGCGTCGGCGCCTTCCACCATCACCCACTTGGCTTCCTTCTTGAGCCCGACCTCATCGAGCAAGGTCGAGAGCTTGACGCCGGTCCACTCGGCGCAGCTCAACATGCCGTGCGTAAATTGCAGCGAATTGAGCTGCGCCTCGCGCCATTCCATGCCGCCGTTCGCCGGACATTCGATGAAGTGAATGCGCGACACCGAGGGAAAACGCATGATGTCGTCCATCGTCAGGATCAATGGGCGCTCCACCAGGCCATGAATCATGAGCCGGTGCTGGCGCGGGTCCACATCGGCCCGGCCGGCGTGATAGCGCTCGAAGAACAGCCCATTCGGCGTAATAATTCCGTCGAGCGACTGCAGCGGCGTGAAGCTGACGGAGGATTGCTGCGTGGCGGTGAGCCACGGCACGTCGCGGCGGATGACGTCCTTTTCGAATTCCGAGGGTTTCCCATAAGGCCGGTCGACGACGCCCGGGCCGGCCGCCTGGGTCCAATCCGGATCGGCCGGCGGCGAGCTCTCGTCCGCCGCGGCGCCGCCTGTCCGAACGAGCACTGCGCCGCCGGCCGCAGCAGCGCCGAAGCGCAAAAATGACCGCCGCGAGTTGCGCCAAATCTGTTGGCCCGAAAACCTGGCCATTATTCCCTCCCTGACGAGCTGTCCCGGCGGACTTAATTGCGCGTCAGACCGTGTCGCCGCTTGTTGTTGCTGCCCGTCGGCATTTGGCTTAGATTGCGTCTATCAATGGCCGCTAAATTAGTCAATTCTAAATAAGAATCGCGCCGTAGTGGTGGCGCGACGTGTTGTCACGATGTCTTGCCTGTTGAGAATTTGACGATCGCGAGCTGCCGATGGACGCCATCACGCCACTGCGAAAGAAGGCCGCCAGCGCCCGGCGCGCCTCAGCGAAGGCGCAACGCCGGCGCGGTGGCTCTGAACTCGAAATGCTTGCCGCGCAAGCCGCCACCGCGGCGCGGATGCTAAAACTCATTGGCAACGAAAATCGGTTGCTGATCCTATGCTCGCTCATCGCGCGCGGCGAGATGAAGGTTGGTGATCTCGTCAAGGCGATTGGATTGAGCCAGTCCGCTCTATCCCAACATCTCGCGCTCCTGCGCGCCGACGGGTTGATCGAGTTCCGTCGCGAGTTGCAGACATTATACTACCGCGTCAGCGATCCGCGCGCGGCGCGGATCCTCAAGCTGCTCAAAGACATCTATTGCGGCGACCTCTGATGGAAGCCGGGCGAATTTCGGCGATCGCGCTTATTTCGGCGCTTATCTTGACGCTGATCTTGCCGCGGTGTGGCGGCGTGGCATCGGCGGAGAACGCCGCGCCTTATCCGCCCCTCACGCGGCCACTGGTCATCGAACAGGTCCCCGGCGAGCCGATCTATTACACGTTGGGCAGTCCGGGCGTCCCCAGCAAAGAGAACGAAGGCAACACCTCGAATGCCGGCTTCATCGTAACCTCCGACGGCGTCGTCGTATTCGATGCGCTCGGAACGCCGAGCCTCGGCTGGAACCTGCTTGGGGCCATCCACAAAGTGACGAGCAAGCCGGTGCGCTACAATGTCGTCAGCCACTATCACGCCGATCACATCTACGGCCTGCAAGCATTCAAGGATCACACGTCAAGCATCGTCGTCGCGCAGGAACGCGCCACGGAATATCGCGAGGACGAGGAAACCTCCGGCGAGCGGGCCGATCAACGACTCGACCAGCGCCGCCAGGCATTGGCGCCATGGGTCGACGAAAATACGCGCGTCGTGCCGCCCGATATTACGTTCAAGCAGCAAGCGACGTTATATCTGGGCGGCAAACGCTTCGTGCTGATCTATGCCGGCCCTGCGCATTCCGCGAGCGACTCGATGATGATGGTCGAGCCTGACCGCGTGCTGTTCGCGGGCGACGTGGTGCAGAACGGCCGGATTCCGTTCATGAATGCCGACGACGTCGATACCGCGAATTGGCTGCGCAGCCTCGACGAGGTGCAGAAGCTCGATCCGAAATTCATCATCCCCGGCCATGGTCAGCCCTCGACCGACGCCAAAAACGCCATCGCGTTCACGCGCGATTACATTACTTACGTGCGTGCCGCGATGGGCAAGGCCGCAGCGGACTGGGACGACTTTGATACCGCCTATGCCCATACCGATTGGTCCAAATACAAGACGATGCCTGCGTTCGATGCCAATAACCGCGGCAACGCCTATCGGATTTTTCTGGAAATGGAGCAGTCGGAATTCAAACCGGGCCGGCCGAACCAGTGAGCCGCATTAATCCGCCCTCACTGAGGGTTTGGACTGACGGCTGGATTGCTTGCGGCCGTGGCTTGCGGCGTTGTGACTTTGGCGACGGGCTTTTTCGTGGGGCGAATCCGCCGAACGACAGTGCGCCGCCGCACCGGTTGCGGTGATTGCCCCCCGAATTGCGAGGTCCATTGATAGGCCGGCTGCGCAGCGGTGACGGTCTGGGCCGGGGCGGCGGATCGCGATCTCTGCAAGCGACGTAGCGCAACCGGGCGACGACGCAGCGTCGTTCTTGTGCCCTTGGTTGCTTCGGGCACGGTTGCATTTGCCGGCGCGACTTGGGATTCGGGGGTGGCGCCCTGGGACGGCGCCGACGTCGCCGGAGTTCGTGCGGCGAGATCTCCGCCATGGTCCCGCTTGGCGTCTTGCGCGTTCTGGCCGGGGACAGAGCCGGTTGCAGCTTCGGGAGCGGTTTCAGGCGCGCCCACGGCGGAAGCGGGCCATTGTGCTCGCTCGGGCGCCGACGCAGGTGTGGGAGCGGCTTCGGGGGCAGTGACGGAAGGCGCATCGGGTGTCGCCGGCTCTGGTGCTGAAGCCAGCATGGGAAGAGCTTGCGGCGCTTTTTGCGGGGCTTCGACGCCCGCCGCGTGCTCTGTCGCTATGGTCCCTCCAGCATTTTCGATGCCGGCAGGCGGAAGCGAATTCGCTTGGAAGCGAAATTCGAACGGCGCGGCCGTGCTCACGACGGTTGCGGACGTCGGACCGTTCGAGCCGAGCTGCAAGGGCGCGCTGACGTTCGACTCCCGCAAAAAGGAGTCATGGCTGACCCGAAATTCAGCGAACAGGCCTAAAGCGCAGCTGATGCCCATGATCGAGGCAAAAACCGCCACGATCATCAGACGCACATTCGGAAACATTCGACCTCGCAGAATGCCCGGCGCGATCCGCCAACCACCACGGCCCTTATCGGCCTAAGCGCCATGATCTTGAATCACGGCCGCGAGATCGTCGTCAGGTCAGGGCCGGACTTGTCCCCGAGTCCGGCGCCAGCGAGACTAGCTGAGTCGCCGAATTTGCAAAATCAAAAATGCGTCCCGGCGCATCCAACCCGCGTCCATTACGCGCTGTGCTAAAATTTTTGGCGCTGGCGAGATCGCAGAGCCGCGCCGCCTTAATGCCTCGGTTTCTTGGATCGGGTCTCCTAATGATTTTTGCGACGATCGAAACGCTCGACAGTTCGGCGTTAGCGCGTGTTTCTCAACCCCGAAAGCATTCGAAACCCTGCGTTGTCTGCACTTGCCATAATTCCGCGGGATGATCGCGTGTTTTTGGACTGGCGCGCCGGAATTGGGACACGTGCGCCTTGGAATCATCCAGGCAAGATCATATCGGCGCCCAATTGCCTGCCGACGATGTCCCTAAGACCGCGTGGGAACGCGCATCGCAATAAAGCGCGTCCGGTTTTCAATCGCGGCAATTTGTGGGTGTCAGACGTTGCGGATCTGCGGCGCGAGTGTGTGTGTTGCGTAGCGCGTAGATTTGCCGCTCGGGGGTAGCTATGGGGGGAGGCCAGCGGCGGCCTGATCGGCCATTTCCGGTAACTTGCGTATTGGCCGCGCATTTGCCGGCCGCGGCGAATTCCCAACAATTCGGATCCACCGAGTGCGCCGGTCCGCGACCGATATCGGCAAAGACTAATCCTGCCGCGCTCGGCGAACGTCTGAACGCCAGCACGACCGTGTCCGGCCATCCTACGCCACCTCTCTCATCGCGGCTTTCGAGCTGTCCGCCCGACGCGATGACGGCGACAATTTCGGCATTGTCGGCCACCGCCGGTGCGTCGCGAAACTTATCGACGCATTCGATCCTGCGCGCGCCGGCGCTACTGACTGGAGGAGACTAACAGTCGTTTTGTGACCATCGGAGCTTGAAAGCAATGGGAGGCGATCATGAGTTCTCCGATACGCCAAGCTGACGATCTAGACCCGGCGTTGAGGTATGCGCCGCGTTGGGCGCGCGACCGGGTAACGCCGTTGCCGGGACGGCCGCTTGCCCCGCCGGCCGCAAGGCCGACGCGGCGAGCAAAGCCGGAATTCAGCGGCGATCGCGCCATGGTGGAGCTGCAACGCCAGCTCATCCTTGATCCAGACGCGATTCCGGAGCCGCCTATCGATGACGTGCGCATTCTGGGTCCAATGGCGCTCCGGCTGTCCGCGGTGATGGGACTCGCGGCGCTGATTGCCTGGGGCGTCGTATCGTTCCCCGGCATGAAGAAGGCGGGCGATATAATGCCGCCCGACGTGAAGACGACGGCGCTCCCTATCAATCCGGTGAAGCCCGCCCAGGCCCAGGCCCAGGCCCAGGCCCAGGCCCAGGCCCAGGCCCAGGCCCAGGCCCAGGCCCAGGCCCAGGCCCAGGCCCAGGCCCAGGCCCAGGCCCAGGCCACGGATAGTGCGCCGCCAATTCAGGAAACGCTCGTAGCGATGAACGATCCGGCGCCGCCAATACCCGCGGCAGGCTCGGCAATTCCGTCCATTGCCCCGTCCGCGCCAACGCCGGCGGCCGCACCAGCACCCGTCCCATCGCCGGCGCCGCCCGCACCGGCGAATGATGTCCGCACGCTGCAGCTCGACAGTGCGGAAATCGCGGCCATGGTGAAGCGCGGCAAGGATTTCTTCATGGGCGGTGATCTCGCTTCCGCGCGGCTGTTGCTGCGCCGTGCGGCGGAGGGCGGCAGTGCCGAGGCCGCACTCGCGCTTGGCGCCACGTTCGACCCGCTCGTAATTCAGCGGCTCGGCGCCATCGGCGCGGCGCCCGACATCGCGCAGGCTCGCCAATGGTACAAACGGGCTGCGGATCTCGGTTCGGCAGCCGCCATGGGGCAGCTCGCGAAGCTCGAACAGGCCCAGTAACGGGGCCCGAAGGGTTCGCGGTCGACGCGAAATGTGTCGGGCGAATTTAATTTCGCCGGTTCGGACATTGCCGAGAGGTTTGCCGCCAGGAGTCCGCTGTGCGCGGTCTCCTGCGGGATGCTCGGCATCATCGCGCGGCGATGAATCCTGTGCAGAATCTGACTGGGTCACGACGCCGACTGGGCCAGTCTCACAGCGTCAGACCAGTTTGATTGCATGAGGGTTACGGTACTAGTTTGTAAAATTTGACTGACTTGCACGGTTGGAGGGCCGGGTGGCATCCTATGTCCTAGCGATCGATCAGGGCACGACATCGACGCGGGCCATGTTATTCCGCGCCGACACTTCCGTTGCCGCGGTCGCGCAGCAAGAATTCCCGCAGCACTTTCCGGCCGACGGCGAGGTCGAACACGAGCCCGAGGATCTGTGGACAACCACCGTCGAGACCTGCCGCGGCGTGATGCGGCAGGCGAGCGTGAGCGCGCGGGATATTGTCGCCATCGGCATCACCAATCAGCGCGAGACGACACTGCTGTGGGACCGATCGACCGGACGCGCGGTTCATCGCGCCATCGTCTGGCAGGACCGGCGCACCGCGGATTTATGCACGCGGCTCAAAGCCGCCGGCCATGAGAAGCTGTTCGCGGAGAAGACCGGACTTTTGCTCGACCCTTATTTTTCCGGCACCAAGCTCGCGTGGCTGTTGGCTCACGTTCCCGAAGCAGCCGGCAAAGCTGCGCGCGGCGAACTCGCCTTCGGCACGGTCGACACCTATCTTCTGTGGCGGCTCACCGGCGGCAAAGTCCACGCCACCGACGCGACCAATGCTTCGCGTACCTTGTTGTTCGATATCCGTGACGGCCGCTGGGACGACAAGCTATTGCAAATTTTGGGCGTGCCCCGATCCGTCCTGCCGACGGTGCGCGATTCGTCCGCCGCATTCGGTGCCACCGACCCCGCATTGTTCGGCGCCGCAATTCCGATTTATGGGATCGCCGGCGACCAGCAGGCCGCGTTGATCGGGCAGGCCTGTTTCGCGCCGGGAATGCTCAAGGCGACTTATGGCACCGGCTGCTTCGCGCTACTCAATACCGGCCGAACGCCGGTCGGATCGAACAACAAACTCATCACCACCATCGCCTACCAGCTCGGTGGTGAGCGCAGCTACGCGCTTGAGGGCTCGATTTTCGTGGCAGGCGCCGCGGTGCAATGGCTGCGCGACGGCTTGCACGTCGTTCGGAGCGCCGCCGAAACCGGCGATCTTGCGCAAGCCGCGGACCCGACGCAGGAGGTCATTCTCGTGCCGGCTTTCGTCGGCCTCGGCGCGCCCTATTGGCGGCCCGACGTGCGCGGCGCGTTGTTCGGCCTGACGCGGGCGACCGGCCCCCGCGAGTTGGCGCAGGCCGCGCTCGAAAGCGTCTGTTTCCAGACCGCCGATCTTCTCGCCGCCATGAATGCCGATTGGCGCGACGCCGCACTCAAGACTCTGCGCGTCGACGGCGGCATGGCGAACTCCGACTGGTGCATGCAGCGCCTCGCCGACATTATCGGCAGCACGGTCGACCGTCCGCAGGTCAAAGAAACCACGGCGCTCGGCGCCGCCTATCTCGCCGGTTTGCACGCCGGCTTTTTTCCTGAGCCGGACCGCTTCATGGATCATTGGCAATTGGAACGGCGATTTACGCCGCAAATGGACGCGTCGACGCGGGAGCGAAAACTCACCGCATGGACGTCCGCCGTTCGCCGCCTGCTCACATAAAATAGACAATTATTGTGGGCGATTATTGTGCGCGCAGATTGATGCGGTGCGGCAACTCTTGGCGCCGCATACGGAACTGTTGCCGGAACTCGATTCCCTCTCAAAGCGTTGTCGCGTGCTGGTGGGCGCTGATTCCGGAACTGATGAAATGTGCGGCATTTGCGGTGAGGTGACTTTTAATGGTGACGTTGCCGGCGATTCGCTGGCGGCAATGACGCGGCAAATGTGGTCGCGCGGACCGGACGCCGGCGGCACATTCTCACAGAATCGCGTGGCATTTGGTCATCGCCGGCTCAGCATCATCGATCTTGCTTCCGCATCGGCCCAACCGATGATCGATTCGCAACTTGGCCTGGCCATTGTCTTCAACGGCTGCATCTACAATTTCCGCGAATTGCGCGGCGAGCTTGCGGCCAAGGGCTATCGCTTTTTCTCGCAGGGCGACACCGAGGTCATTCTTAAAGCCTATGCGCAATGGGGCCCGCGCTGCGTCGAACGCTTCTACGGCATGTTCGCGTTCGCGATATGGGAACGCGATTCCGGGCGCCTCGTGCTGGCGCGCGATCGGCTCGGCATCAAGCCGCTTTACTACGCGGAACGGCCGGGCCGTTTTTGCTTCGCATCGACACTGCCCGCGTTGCTGGCCGCCGGCGACGTCGATACCGCGATCGATCCGGCCGCGCTGCATCATTATTTGAGCTGGCACGCCGTCGTGCCGCCGCCCATGACAATCATCAAGGGCGTGCGCAAGCTCGCGCCGGCCACGATCTGCACGATCGAACCCGACGGCCGCCGCCGCGAGAAAGCCTATTGGCAACTCGAGGTCGGTCCGCGAGCGGCGGACCGCGCGCTCACCGAAGCGGAATGGCGCGAGGCCGTTCGTGACGTGCTCGGCAAAGCGGTCGATCGCCGCCGCGTCGCCGATGTGCCGGTCGGCGTGCTGCTTTCGGGAGGGCTCGACAGCTCGCTGCTTGTCGCGCTGCTCGCCGGGCTTGGACAGCGGGATATGAAGACCTTCTCAGTCGGCTTTGAGACGATCGGCGAAGTCGAGGGTGACGAATTCCGCTATTCCGATTTGATCGCAAATCGTTTTGCCACCGACCATCATCGCATTCGGGTCGACGGCTCGCGCGTGATCGATGCGCTGCCCGGCATGGTCGCGGCGATGTCGGAGCCGATGATGAGCCACGATGCCGTCGGCTTCTATCTGCTGTCCAGGAAGTATCGAAATACGTCAAGGTCGCGCAGAGCGGGCAGGGCGCCGACGAGATCTTCGGCGGCTATCACTGGTATCCGGCTCTGATGCGCTCAAACGATGCGACCGGAGATTACGCCCGCGTTTATTTCGATCGCGATCACGACGAGATGGCCGAGCTGGTCGCACCTGCGTTGATGAATGGGGATTATAGCCGCGACTTCGTCGACGCGTTCTTCCACAACTGCCGCAGCGCGAGCCCAATCGACAAGACCCTGCAACTGGATGCCGAGATCATGATGGTCGACGATCCGGTCAAGCGCGTCGACAATATGGCGATGGCCTGGGGGCTGGAGACCCGGGTGCCGTTCCTCGATCACGAGATGGTTGAGCTTGCAGCGCGCATCCCAGCGGAGCTCAAGGTTCGCGGCGGCGGCAAACATATTCTCAAGGAGGCCTCGCGCGGGCTGGTGCCCGGCGAGGTGATCGACCGGCCGAAAGGCTATTTCCCGGTGCCGGCGCTCAAATATATCCGCGGCGCGTTTCTCGAATTCGTCCGCAACGTGCTCGATGAGCCGCGGGCGCGGCAGCGCGGCCTGTTCAACAGACCCTATATCGACCGTTTGCTCGCCAACCCGGAGAGTGAACTCACGCCGAAGGGACACTCGAAGCTTTGGCAAGTTGCGTTGTTGGAGTGCTGGTTGCAGTCGCAAGGTATCTGAGAAGCGGATCTCGAAGCCATCGCGCAAGCAATGGACCAAATCATGGAATTCGAATTCGACCCGAACGAGCGACGACTTCACCTTCGGACGCTGCTGCCTCCGGGCGAACGAGCGCGTTTTTGCTTCCGATGATAATTTTCAATTCGGTATCGAGGAGGAGTATTTTCTGTCCGATGCCGAAACCGGCGAGGCTCCGGCGGAGACGCCGGATGCCCTGTTCCATGCCGCCGATTTCGGCGCGAGCGGGCATATCGGCCGGGAATTCTTGCAGGCTCAGATCGAGGTCGCGACCGAACCGCATCGTCGCTCCGACGATGCGCGGATCGAACTGCGCCAACTGCGACTGAACGCGGCGGCGGCGGCCGCCGAGCACGGTCTGGCGATTTTGGCCTGCGGCACGCACCCGCTGGCGTTCTGGCGCGAGTTGATGCAGAGCCCGAAGGACCGCTACGACAAGGTGATGGACGATCTGCAGATGATCGGCCAGCGCAATATGCTGTGCGGGATGCACGTGCATGTCGAGTTTCCGGACCCGGCGCGGCGGATCGATGTGATGCTGCGAATGCTGCCTTATCTGCCGCTGTTCATCGCGCTGGCGACCTCGTCGCCATTCTGGCAGCGCCGTCGCACCGGGCTGAAAGGCTATCGCCTGGCCGCTTATGACGAATTGCCCCGCACCGGCTTGCCTGAATTATTCCGCACCGCTGAGGAATACGATGCCTTTGTCGATGCGATGGTGCGCTCCGACGCGATGGCGGACGCCAGTCACCTGTGGTGGGCGATCCGGCCGTCGCCCAAATACCCGACCTTGGAGCTGCGCGCGCCGGACTGCTGCACCCGTCTCGACGATACGGTCGCGATCGCAGCGCTCTACCGGTCCTTGGCCCGCTTCCTGTACGGCCATCCCGAGCACAATGACGGGCTCGACGTCGTCGACCGCGCCATTGCGGTTGAGAATAAGTGGCGCGCCCAGCGTTATGGCGTGCAGGGCACTTTCGTGACGCGGGCGGGGGGCGTCGGCGTTGCCGCCACGCTCGACCGCATCATCGACCTCGTGGCGGTGGATGCCGAGGCGCTCGGCTGCGCCGAACAGCTCGCCAATTGCCGTGCCATCGTCCTGGAGGGAACTTCGGCCGACGCCCAGTTGCGCATTTTTACCGAAAATCAACACGAAGGTGCCGAAATTGCCTTGCACAAGGTGACGCGCTGGATTCGCGACGCCACATTGGTGGCGTGACCTCTTTGGACAAAGGCTGAATTATGTGCCGCTGGATCGCGTACCGCGGGGAGACCACGGCGCTCGAACATTATGTGACCGAGCCGTCGCATTCCCTGATCTCGCAGAGCATTCAGGCGCTCGAAATCGACCGCCAGCACCAATGGTGACGGCTTCGGCCTTGGCTGGTATGGCGATCACCCGGAGCCGGGCCTCTACCGCGAGGTTCGCCCGGCCTGGTCGGATGAAAATCTGCGCTATTTGTGCCGGCATCTGCAGTCCCATCTGTTCTTTGCCCATGTCCGCGCCGCGACGGGAACCCCGATTACCCGGCCGAATTGCCATCCGTTTGCCTGCGGCAAATGGATGTTCATGCACAACGGCTTTATCGGCAGCTGGAGCGGCCTGCGCCGTCAGGTCGAAGCGCTTATCCCCGACGAACTGTATCCGGCGCGCATCGGCACGACAGATTCCGAAGCGGTGTTCCTCGCCATTCTCGGCGCCGGCATCGAGCATCCGGTCGACGCCGCGGAGACCGTTCTGACCCGGCTTACCGAACTCGTGAATCAGACGACGCCGGGAGATCGGCTGCGCTTTACCGCCGCGCTGTCGAATGGGCGGGATCTTTACGCGTTTCGCTACGCGGTGAACGATCGCGCCAACACGCTCTATTATCGGGAATCGGACAGAGGCATTGTCATCGTCTCCGAGCCGCTCGACCGCGACAACAACTGGATCGCGGTGCCGGAAGACAGCGTTGTCGTCGCATACGCAGGCGAGCGTGCGCGTATCGTGCCGCTTCTCCACCGTCATCGTGTAGCGGCCGAATAGTTCCGCAACGCCGCCGCGCTATTTTTTCCAACCTTGCTGCCACGCCGGCGGCGTCTTACCGTCGATAAGGATGAAAGCGATGCGGCACGGTTTTGTGCCGTTATTGACCCAGGCGTGATTGGTGGCTTGCTGCACCAGGACGTCGCCAGCTTTCACATGGATCTCGCTGTCGTCGAGCAGCATATCGATCTCGCCGTCAAGCACGATGGCGTAGTCGATCGTCCTGGTTCGGTGCGTATTGGCGTGCCGCGCATAGCCTTGCGTTGCCGGATCGATGCCCATCGAAATGAGGATTTGATGATGATCGACCGGCCCAGCGTGCGGCGTCGTCGGGGCGAAATCGACAATGCGAAAGACCGTGCCATTCGCGGGTGGCGGCACGCCGACTTGCGTTTGCGCCCGATCGGTGGAACTGGCGGCATCGACCGGAGACTCGCTCGTCACCCATAACAGCGTCATGCCGTTGCCGCCGGCGCTGCGCTGCTTTGCCTGCAGCGCGGCGTCGAACAGCACCACGGCTTTGCCTTGGGCGTCATGCCCCGTCACAATCCGGCGCGTCGATTTCAACTCCATCGTCAACTCCTCCCGTTTCCGGTGCACGCTGCGGCTTGCCATTGCACAGCGCTATAGACAATGATGCTCGCATTTGCCAAGCGGAAAACCAAGATCGCGACCGACGTGAAGCCGGGCGCGTCACGGAACGGATTGGGGAGGGTTGAGTGAGTGCCGAGTCGTCGCGTGCCGGATCGTCGTCTCAGATATTGCAGTCGGCGGAAAATCCGCGACCGCATTATGACCGCGCGCCAACATTTACATCGATTGCCCGCGACATGGACGTCATGGTGCCGATGCGCGATGGCGTCAAAATCTGCATCGACGTCTATCGACCGGAGGCAGGCGGAAAATTTCCCGCGCTGTTGGCGTTTGCCATCTACAACAAAGATTTTCAAGGTCCCGACATGGCGGCGGCGCTGCCGCCACAGCCGGCATGGGCGCCATTATGGACCGGTCCGCTGGAGGCGGGTGACACCAAATTCTTCGTCTCGCGCGGCTATGTTCATGTGATCGGTTCGCCGCGCGGGGTCGGCAAGTCGGAAGGCGGCGGCTCGCGCGAATGGGATTGCTACGATCTCATCGAGTGGATCGCGGCGCAGGAATGGTGCGACGGCAACGTCGGCATGGTCGGCATCTCCGGCTTCGGCGCGGAGCAGCTCGCGGTCGCCAAGAAACAACCGCCACATCTCAAAGCGATCTTCCCGTTCGATTCGCGCGGTGCATACGGCGAGTTCGGTGGCTTCCGTGACGAATATCCCGGCGGAGTCATCCACCTGTTCCGGTATCTCGTCGGGCATTTCTCGGCGATGCATCAGTACAAAGGACCGCCCGGCCCGTTGCCGGCTGAACGCGAGACCCTCTGGCGCGAGGCAATGAATAATCCGGACTTTAAGATGTATCCGCACGTCTACAATCTGATCGCGCAAAAGGGCCAGCACATGCCGCCATATTATAATGTGTTGGTCGATCCGTTCGACTCCGAGGCGGCGGTGCGAAAAAGCGAGGCGGAATTCGAACAGATAAAAGTGCCGACTTATACCGGCTCCGGCTGGTACGGCTATACCTACAAGACGCATTTGAACGGTTGCCAGCACTGGTACAGCAACATCAAGGCGCCGAAAAAGCTTCTGCTCGCCGGCCCCGCGCATCTCGAGCGGCCCTACCACACGTTTCACGGCGAAGTGTTGCGCTGGCACGATCATTGGCTCAAAGGCATCGACACCGGCATCATGGACGAAGCGCCGGTGCGGTTCTGGGTGATGGGGGCGAATGAGTGGCGCACCGCGAGCGATTGGCCGCTGCCGGAAACGCAATGGACGAAGCTCTATCTCAAGAGCTGGGAGCGGCTGACGCCCGACACGATCGCGCCGTCGAGCGCCACCGAGCTGCAGCCGCCAGATTCGTTCGTGCAAATGCCGCCGTCGCAGACTGCCGTCATCCAGCGCCTGCGCTACATGACAGATCCGTTGCCGCATGACGTGCTGGTCGCCGGCCCGATTGCGCTTACACTTTTTGCCTCGATTGACCAGGACGACACCAATTGGATCGTCATCCTCAAAGACGTCGGTCCTGACGTGTCGGTTTTGAGCGTGCGCGAGGGCGAGCGCGAGGTCCCGCGCGATCTCCATGAGCGCGAAATCACCCGCGGCTGGCTCAAGGCCTCGCACCGCGCGGTCGACCCCGCGCGCTCAAAGCCGTGGTGGCCGTGGCATCCGCTGACGCGGCAGGCTCGGCAGCCGGTGACGCCGGGCGCCATCGAGGAATATCGGATCGAAATCATGGCGACGGCGAATTTGTTCCGTAAGGGACACCGCATCTGTCTCGACGTGACGAGCCTCGATTTGCCGACCGGCGTCGCAGGCGCCACCAATGCGGAATACGTCCCGTACCACATCTGCTCCAGCAAGACGGTGCTGCATAAAATCTACCACGATCTCGAACACCCCTCGCATCTACTGCTGCCGGTCATCCCGGAATGAGTCGGCGGGGAACCGGACGAATCTCAATCAAAAGTCGTCAGGTCCTCGTTCCTCCGAGGGCTAATTCCCGTTGAAAATCGCGCGAGTTCAAGTAATCTCGCAACGAGGGTCTCGACCGGCCGCCGGGCCGGCGCCGGGCGGCCGTCAGGCCCCGCGACACGTTATGGAGTGCCGGATTGGCTCGAAAGGCGCTAACGCGCATGAGGGAATTTTATGACCGCAGCTGCGACGCAGGTTATAATCCGCCATTTAAGCGGCTCCAAAACCAATCAGCTCGAACAATTCAATCTTGAGGGCTTGAGCGAAATCACGCTCGGGCGCGATCCGAGTTCCAGGATTGCCTTCGATTTACAGCGTGACGATTCCGTCAGCCGCAAGCATGCGGTCATCCGGGTCAAAAACGAGAAGGAAGTCTATTTTCGTCTTGCCGATCTCAACAGCAGCAACGGTACGTTCCTGAACGGTGAGCGTATTTCCGGCGAGGTCGAACTGCTGCCCGACGACCTCGTGGAACTCGGTTCCGGCGGTCCGAAATTCGTTTTCGACGTCCAGCCGCGGCCGGCGAACCTGCCGGCGCGCACCCGGCAAATGGCGGCGATCAGCGCGATCGAGGCCGCCGCGACGCGCGTTGTCGGCTCGACCGAAGTTCCCGAAACGACCGAGGTTGCCGCATTCTCGGATAGCTCGCAGCAGACCGCGGCCAGGGATCCGTCGGCAATGGCCAAGGTGCCGGTCGGCAAGGCGACAATCCTGCGGATGCTGACCGAAGAGCGCGGCAAAACTCGCCAGGTCTGGATCGCCGCGATCGCGGCGGTGGTCTTGCTTGCGATCGTTGGCGGCGGTGCGCTCTATTGGCACGGCCAGAGCGTAGCGAATCAATTGGCGCAACAGCTTGCCCAGCAGCAAGCCGTCGCCGAGGCCAACAAGCGCCAGGCCGAGGCGAATCTGCAACAGGAAATGGGCATTACGCCGGAAAAGATAAAACAGCTCGGCGAATCGACGGTTTACATCCGTAATCAGTGGCAGCTCTACGATCGCGCGACGAACCGGCCGATTTATCAGAAGATGGCGAACGTCGATGGCGAATGGCTGCCGTGTTACGTGCGGATGGACGATGGCAGTCTCGTGCGCTGGCTGACGCTCGACAACGACAAGGACAACAATTACGAGCAGATCGGTGGCAACGAAATCGGCAGCGGCTTCGTCATAGGATCGCAGGGGGCGATTCTCACCAGCAAGGCCACGGTCGCCTCATGGACTTCCACATACGAGGATTTTTCCAATAAGGACGGCGCGCGCGGCGCGATTTTCAATTTCCGCGATGCCGGCGGCCGCTATCCGGCCAAGGGTCCGATCGACGTCGATTCGCTCACCGGTTGGGTTCCTGAAAGCGGCGGTTGGATTTTCGAAGCCGGCCGCCCGTACCCGATTTCTCCCGACACGCGCGAGTTCTTCGGCCGCAACGAGGCTCTCACCGTACAATTTCCGGGGACCAGGATCAGCATCAACGCCAGTCTGCTGCGGACCTCGATCGACGCCGGTGTCGCCGAGTTGAAGATCGATGTCGGTGAGCCGCTGACCAGCTTGGAGCTTGCCGACGACGATAAGGTGCAGGTTGGAGAGAAAATAATCCTGCTCGGCTACTCCGTCGTCTCGAACAAAACTCGAGCCGTGCAGGAGACCAACGAAGGCGGCCAAACGCGCAGGCAAGACATCTATATTCCAGAACCGACGGTGACCGAGGGCGTCGTCTCGCTGCTGCCGACAAAGAGCGACCGGCAAGCCAACGCCGACGTGCGCACCTACGACACGGCCGGCAACAACTATCAGCTCGACATCTACGCCGGTCCCGGGTCGTATGGCGGTCCCGTGCTCAACACGTCCGGCAAAGTCATCGGCTTGATCTCGCTGCTCAGCACGTCGGCTCAGCACGTTGCCTTCGCGGTGCCGATATCGTACGTGCACGAGTTGCTGCAACCGCAACGCAACGCGCAATAATGCCGTTCGGCGAATTCCATGAGTTCTTGAGTAGTCCGGAGATGGTTCAATCTCTGCCTGCCATGCAAATCATCGGCGCCATGCGCACCGACGTCGGGTTGGCGCGCACGCTCAACGAAGACACGGTCGCTTGGGTCAAACCGCAGGACAAGGCAATCGCCGACAGCCACGGCAGTCTCGCCTTGGTGGCGGACGGGATGGGTGGCCATGCCGCCGGCGAGGTCGCGAGCGCGCTCGCCGCCGACGTAGTCCGGCGGCTGTATTACGATCTCGAGGGTCCGGTGCCGAAAGTTCTTGCCGCGGCCTTTACCGCCGCCAATCGGGCGATCCTGGAATATGCCGCCGAGCATCCCGAATGCAGAGGCATGGGCACGACGTGCACGGTGCTGGCGTTTCGCGATCGCAAGGCCTGGCTCGGGCATATCGGCGATAGCCGAGCTTATCTATTGCGCGAAGGCGAGCTGATCCAGCTCAGCGAGGATCAGACCTTGGTCGCCAAGCTCGTGAACGATGGAACGCTGACCCAGGAGCAGGCCGACCGCAGCCCGATGCATAATGTCATTCTGCAGGCGCTCGGCACCAGTCAGCAGATGAAGCCGATGATCGGCACCAATGGCCTGCCGCTGGAATTCGGCGATGTCCTGGTTCTGTGTTCGGACGGCATCTCCGGCCTCGTCCCGGACGCCAAGATCGCCGACATTGCCGGACGCTTGGCGCCGCAAGAAGCTTGCGACGCCTTGATCGCGGCGGCGCTTGCCGCCGGCGGTTACGACAACGCCTCGCTCGGCGTCTTCAGCGTGGCGGCGGCGGCTGAGCCAATATCCGCGCCGGAGCCGACGACCCGTCGTATCAAGATTCCGATCGAGGCCACACCGAAGTCCGATGCCGCCGGGCGGACGGATCGAGGACCGAATTCATCCGGCTGACGAAGATGAAAAAATCAATCGGCCAATACGAAATCCGTGAACAGCTCGGCGAAGGCGGCATCGGGCAGGTCCATGCTGCATTCGATACCGTGCTGCAGCGTGAGGTCGCGCTGAAATCGCTGCGGCCGGAGCTTTTGAGTGACACAAATTTCGTCGAGCGCTTCCGCGCCGAGGCGACGAGTCTGGCGCGATTGAACCACCCCAATATCACGACGATCTATTCGCTCATCCCCGATGGGAAGAATCTGTACATGGTCATGGAGCTCGTGCGCGGGCACACGCTCGATGACATCATCAAGGAGCGCAACGCGCCGATTGCGGCGCGCGAGAGCCTTGCCATTATCGCGCAGGCGGCCGACGGGCTTTCTTACGCGCACAGCATGGGCGTGATCCACCGCGACATCAAGCCGTCGAACCTGATGATCGCGGAAAATGGCGTGCTGAAGATCATGGATTTCGGCATTGCGCGCGTGCGCGGCTCGCAGCGATTGACCCGCAGCGGCAGCATCGTCGGCACGCTCGCTTACATGGCGCCGGAGCAGTTGCGCGGCGAAGAGGGTGACGAAACTTGCGACCTCTATAGCCTCGCCATCGTGCTCTACGAAATGCTGTCGGGCACGCCGCCGTTTTCGGCGACCAGCGAATACGATTTGATGCAGGCGCAAATCAACCAGCGCCCGGATCGCTTGATTCCGCGTGTCCCAGGGCTCGAGCCGCGGGTCGAGACCGCGCTGTTGAAAGCACTGTCCAAGAAGCCGGGGCAGCGATTTCCTTCGACCCGCGCCTTCAGCGACGCGCTTGGCGCGTCGTCGCTGCGGATGGATGCGCCGAAAATCCTGCACAACGATACGCGGTTGCTTGAAACGCCGGCATTTCCGATTGAAGTCGCGCCGGTTCAGCCGTCGCTTTGGCAAAGGGTCATGGCCTTGCCGTCGGCCGTATTGCCGATTTTGGACAGACTCTCGCCCGACGTGCGGGCCGCCGCCTTAGGAGCGGGCGCCGCGCTGTTGGTCGGCCTCGTCGTGATCGGCGTGATGTTCTTTCCGTCATCGAAGCCGAAGCCCGTGACGATTGCCACGGTCGCGCCGGCAGTGCCGGCCGCGCCGGCCGTGTCGCCGGCGAGCAAGCCCGTCGTAACGGCGTCACTGACACCTTCGGCGCCGGCGCCGCACGTTCCGGCGGCCGCTCCCATACCGGCCAATCCGCCACCGGGCCCGGCGGCGACGTTGGGTTCGCTTAATGACATCATCGCCGCAGCCAATCGCGGCGATGCCGCGGCGCAAAACGCCTTGGGCGTAAAATATGCGGCCGGTGAAGATGGCCTGCCGCGCGACGACATCAAAGCCGTCGAGTGGTATCAAAATTCGGCGCAGCAGGGATTTGCCAAGGCAGAGACCAATCTCGGCGACATGTATCTATACGGTCGCGGCGGTCTGGCGCGCGACCCGGTGAAGGCCGTGTCGTGGTACCTGAAAGCCGCGGATCAGAATTTTCCCGATGCGCAATATCGGCTCGGCTACATGTACGAAAATGGCATCGGCGCCGATCAGGATGTCGAACGCGCCGTAAAACTCTATCGCAGTGCCGCGAGCGAAGGATATCCGGACGCTGAAAATTTGCTCGGGATTTTGCTGGCGACCGGCGGCGACGGCGTACCGCGAGACGATGACGAGGCCGTGGTCTGGTATCGCAAGGCCGCCGACCAAGGATTCGCCAAAGCGCAAAAGAATCTCGGCGACATGTATTTCTTCGGCCGCAGTGTCGACAAGGACTATCAGAAGGCGATCGACTGGTACACCAAGGCCGCCGATCAGCAATTCGCCGACGCGCAGTTCCTGCTCGGATACATGAATGAGAAGGGTCTGGGAACCCAGCAGAGCGACCAGAATGCCGTGGCGCTCTATCAAAAAGCGGCCGCCAACGGCAACGTCGAGGCGCAACGCGCCTACGACCGGCTAAGCCCCAAAGTCAGCGGCAATACCAAATAGAAATTTGAGTTCGGCGGGCCGATCAGCGCGACGGCGCAAAAGCCGGCACGTCGTTGCTTGACGGCTTGGATGATCCGCCCGGGGGGCCGCCGGACGGACCGCCCTTGGCCGGGGGCGGCGGCGTGCCCGATGAAGCCGACTGCGAGTCGTCGGATCCGCGCGGGTTGCCGCTGTTGCCATCGTTGGCGCTCTTGATGCCTTTGCCGGTCTTGCTGTCGGCGGCGTCGTCGTCGGAGTCTTTGGCTTTGTCTGCGGAATCGCGACGCGATTCGTGTGAGCTCGAATGATGGCTCGGCCGGCGGTAGCCATAGGCGCCACGCCCGATGGCGCCACGGATGATGCCGTCGATATTGAATTGAGCCGAAGCTTTGGTCGGCAGCAGCACAAAGGCGGCGGCGGCCAACAGGACCGCCGCAGACATTACGAACCATGATTTGGCCAGTGAAGCTCTGCCGGTGGAGGTTTTGCCGATACCGCGCATCGAATTCTCCCGTGCGAAACGTACCGTTGGTCCGGCCCCGCTATTCGAAGCAATTTTGCCTGATGAATCGGTTTTCCGCAATCGAGCAGGTGGTTATCTGCGACGAGGGCCATAGGGCGTTGGGCGAAAACGGCAAACGGGTGGGAGAATCCTCTTTTGGTCGACTCTGGAACTCCAAACTCGGGCGCCGATACGGTAGGCCGGCCTGTATAGGGGGCGGTGCGGATTGCCCTGCCGTTCGGGCGCCCCCGCTGCCCTTTAACGGAGTCATGCTATAAATCTCGGCCGGGGCACCTATTCCGGCCTGCGGCAACGGAGGATTGCCGGCTGGAAACGCGAGGGGACCGAATGTTTGACGACCGGCACGGGGCCGATGCCTAAAATTGCCATTTCCTATCGCCGCGCGGATTCCGAGGCGATGACCGGCCGAATCTTCGATCGGCTGGCCAGCTACTATGGCCGGGACGTCATTTTTCGCGATATCGACAGCATTCCGCCGGGCATCGATTTTCGCGTGCACATCAACGAAATGCTGCGGCAGACCAATGTCCTGCTTGCCGTCGTAGGCCCGCAGTGGCTCGGCGCGGCAGGCGGCGGCGTCGAGCGAATTCACCAGGAGTCCGACGCGGTCCGCGTCGAAATCGAGACCGCACTGCGCCGGCGCACGCCGCTTCTTCCGATCCTGATCGGCAACACCGAGATGCCTAGTCCCGATCGGTTGCCGCCGAGCCTTAAGGATTTCGCATTCCGCAACGCGCTGCGAGTCGATACCGGCCAAGACTTTGACTACCACATGGACCGTCTCATCCGCTCGATCGACGGGATTCTCAATCAGTCGCCAAAGTCGCCGGCGAGCGGCGAAACCAAGATACCGGCGGGAGGTTTGCGACCGGATACCGGGTCAAGGCAGGCCGCCGGCACTGCCTTCGACGCGCCGGGCAAGAAGGACACCGGCTCCCGCGCGGCGGTCGCCGGGCCGTCATCCGATAAGTCGAGCAAAGAGCGCCCCGCTATCGCGGCGGCGATGCCTAGGGTTTCACCCGCGGTTTTTTGGCCGGCGGACCGTCAGGGTCAACTGGTTCGGCTTGCCATCGCTGGCGCGGCCGCGGTTGTGCTCCTCGGCGTCATATTCGGAGTATTCCTTCGCGGCTCGGGCGGCGATGAAAGTCGTCTTCTTTCGTTGACTGGCCATACCGGTGCGGTGAGCTCGGTGGCCTTCTCACCCAACTCGGTGCTGATCGCGGCCGGAAGCTCCGATAAGTCGATCATGGTATGGGATCCCGCCAGCGGGCTGTTGCGCCAGACGCTGACCGGCGAATCGGAACCGGTTTATTCGATTGCGTTCGAACCGAACGGCAAAAATCTCGTCTCGGGCGGAAAAGACGGCATCATTGTCATCCGCGATACCGATAGCGGCCAGCGCGTCGGTCGCCCGCTGCGGCCGGAGATGACTTACGGATGGGACGTCCTGCCCGCGGTATTGTCGCTCGCGGTTTCTCCGGACGGTACCCAGATTGCCGCCGGCAATGCCGACGCCACCGTCAAAATCTGGAACCTCGGCACCGGCGGTTTAATGCATATTCTCAATGGGCACAGTGATGCGGTGACATCGGTGGCGTATTCGCCCGACGGCAAGACCATTGTCTCGGGCAGCGTGGACGGCACGGTCCGAGTCTGGAACGCCGCTACGGGACAAGCATTGGGGACGCTCAAGAGCCCTTCCGGGCAAATATTGTCGGTGGCCATTTCGCCTGACGGCGGGCTCATAGCGGCGGCCGGCAGCGGCGCCATGGTGACGCTCTGGAACACGCCGAATTTGCAGCAAGTGCAAACGCTGTCGACCCAATTGAGTTCGGTGAACGCGCTCGCCTTCGCGCGCGACGGCCGGCGCCTTGCGGTTGGCGGCAGCGATACGAGCATCCAAATCTGGGATGCCACAGCCGGCCGGCTCCTGCGTTCGCTGAGCGGGCATGCCGGAAGCATTCGGGCGCTCGCCTACTCGCCCGACGGGCGACGCCTGGCATCGGGAAGCGACGATACGACCGTCGGCATTTGGCCGGCGAATTGATCTAGATTGCGCTCGAATTCGCTTCTTTTCCTTCGAGAATTTTCCATGACTTCGCTGCAGGCAATTCCAGTTGTCGATCTGCGTGATGGCGGGCCGCCGCGCCATGCGCGTAACAGCGCGCCGCGGGCGCGCGCGCTGCGCGATGCCTGTCTGGGTTTTCTGCCGCGCGCGTCCTTGCCGCTGGTGCCGGCGCTCGATTGGGCGTCGCGGCGCTGGCTCGCGCGGTCGCGCTCGCCCTATATCGAGGAGATTGGGGAGATCGCGGCGGCGCTCGATTTCTCGGGCGTGTGGCTCCTCAACGCGTCGTATCAATGGGCCTGCACGTCGCTCGCTGTCGAGCGCGGCGGCCTGCCCTGGATTCTGCGCACGCTCGATTGGCCATTTCTCGGTCTCGGCCGCTACGCTGAAGTGGCGCATATGCCGGGCGACCGGGGCGATTTCTACAGCGTCACCTGGCCCGGTTATGTCGGCGCGCTGACCGCTATGGCGCCGTTTCGCTTTGCCGCTTGCGTCAACCAGGCGCCGATGCGCCGGCGCACCGCGCATCGCTGGCTGCGCCCGTACGATTTCGCCGCCAATGCGCACGCGATCTGGCGCTCGGCGGATCTCATGCCGCCCGATCAGTTGCTGCGGCGGACATTCGAGCTCTGCCAGGATTACGTCGCCGCGCGCCGCATGCTGGAAACGACGCCGGTCGCTCGTCCGGTGATCTACGTGCTGGCGGGCTGCGCACCAAACGAGCGATGCGTGATCGAGCGCACCGAGAACGGTTTTGCGACCCGCGAGGACGAAACCAGCGCGGCCAACGATTGGGTGCCGAGCCGGGAAGGCTGGGAGGGCCGGATCGGAACGCGGCGCTTTTTGACGAGTTCATTTGCCGATGCGGCGAGCTATAGCCGCGCCCGCCGCGAGTCGCTGAAAGCTTGGGATGGCGCCGTCGCGGCGCCGAATTTCGAATGGGTGCGCGAACCGGTTCTCAATCCTTATACGCGGCTCGCCGTCGCGATGTGTCCGGCCGCCGGGCTCTTGCGTGTCGTCGGCTTTGACCGGACGGAGGCGCTCTTGCCGGAGCCGGTGACCGGCATCTGCGAGATTACGCTGACGTCCGCGCCGAAAGCCGCTTAGGCCCGGTGCAAAAGCACTGCAACAAGCTCAAGTTAATCGATAAAAATATATATGTATCAAATACTTATATGGAAAACGTCAAACTGTGTTCACGATCACATTTCGCACTGCACTTTGGGCCTAGAGTGTAGATAACGAAACAACGCCGGATATGGAGCAAGCCATGACCACCACCACAATGACCAGTTTCCGGACTCATCGCATGTTCAATTGGGATCAAATCGTCCGCCGCGTTGGCGAATGGCAGCGCCGGTCTCGCTCGCGCCAAGAGCTCGAAGGCCTCAGCGACGCCACATTGCGCGACATCGGGATCACGCGCTGTGACGCGCAGCACGAAGCGCAGAAGGCGTTTTGGATGGCGTGATCGAGAGCTGAATACAGCGCACGCTATATCCGGCATGCGGGGGCCGCCTGATCAGGGCGGCCCTTCTCTTTTGCCAGGTCGCGGCGGAGTTCGTTTGCGGGCGCTTCTCCGATTTTTGTAGCATGGCGGCCTTGCGGCGAGTTAGGCGTGCATTATGCCCAAACCCAAACCTAAACCTAAACCCAAACCTAAACCCAAGACCAAAACAACGACCCGCCGCCGGCTCGCGCATGGACTGCGGGCGGCATGAGCGCGCCCGGGGGCAAGACAGTGGACAAGGCGCCATCCTTCGCGGCGCCGTTCCGCCGTCCCGCCTTTGCGGTCATCTGGACCGCGACGCTGATCTCCAATGTCGGCTGGTGGATGTACAGCGCGGCGTCAGGCTGGCTGATGACGAGCCTCAATCCCGATCCCCTGATCGTGGCGCTGGTGCAGGCGGCGAGTTCCTTGCCGATTTTCCTGTTCGCCATACCCGCAGGCGCTCTCGCCGACATTTTCGACAAGCGGAAATTTTTGGTTATCGTTGAATCGCTGACGACCGCGGTCTCCGCGGTCTATGCGGTGATGGTGGGTTTCGGCTTGGCGACACCCGGCAATTTGCTGCTGTTCACGTTCTTGATCGGCGCCGCCGGAGCCTTGACGGTGCCGGCCTGGCAGGCGGTGGTGCCGCAGCTCGTTCCCAAGAAGGATCTGCCGGCCGCCATTGCCGCCAACAGTGCCGGCGTGAATGTTTCGCGCGCCCTCGGTCCGGCGCTCGGCGGCGTGACGATATCCGCCTACGGCATTGTCGCGCCATTTTGGGCCAACGCCATTGCCAATCTGGCGATTGTCGGTTCGTTGCTGTGGTGGCGGCCGCGGCGCGGGACCGTGACGCTGTTGCCGGCCGAGCGCTTCGGCCAAGCCATCTTGGCCGGCCTTCGTTACGCCCGGCATAACGTTCATCTGCGCGCCACGATCGTGCGGGCCGCGGGATTTTTCTTGTTCACAAGCGCCTATTGGGCGCTGCTGCCGCTTGTCAGCCGCGAGCAGATCGGAAGGGGCCCGGGGTTTTACGGCGTGCTGCTCGGCGTCATCGGCGCCGGCGCCGTGGCCGGGGTATTTTTTCTGCCGTGGCTGAAGGCGAAGCTCGGGCCGGACCGCGTCATGGCGCTCGGCGCATTCGGACAAGCTGTGGCGATGGTCCTATACGGTCTCGCGCGTGACCCGGTCACGGCGCTGATCGCAAGCGCCATTGCCGGGGCGTCGTGGATCGCGGCGCTGGCGAACTCTTGGCGTCTCCGCGCAGGTGGCCTTGCCCGATTGGGTCCGCGCGCGTGGGCTTGCCGTTTATACGACGGTGTTCTTCGGCTGTCTGACGCTCGGCAGCGCTGCTTGGGGCGAAATCGCGGTGCTGGTCGGCTTGCCGGCCGCGCATTTTCTCGCCGCAGCCGGCACGGTGGTGGCGATTGCGCTGACCTGGCGGTGGAAGCTGCAGACCGGCGCGGGAGTCGATCTGACGCCGTCGATGCACTGGCCGGCGCCGATCACCGCGCAGGCCATCGAACGCGACCGCGGGCCGGTCCTGGTAACGGTCGAATACCGCATCCGACCGCGGGACCGCGAAGCTTTCCTTGAAGCGCTGGCGAGGCTCGAGCACGAGCGGCGGCGCGACGGCGCCTACGCCTGGGGCATCTTCGAGGACGCGGCCGAGGAAGGGCGCATGATTGAGACTTTCCTGGTGGAATCCTGGATGGAGCACTTACGGCAACACGAGCGCGTCACCAACGCCGATCGTCTGGTGCAGGATGCCGTGCATCGGTTCACTTTGTCTGGCGCGCCCAAAGTGACGCATTTCATCGCGGCCGAACTCTAGCGGATCCACTCCGCGCGATTGTCCACGAATTTACTGAACGACCACTACTGGAATGACAGTGGTCGAACAAAAGGAGCTTATAACGGCTCCCGGCACGCGCCGTCGACGAAAACCTCGCCAGCCGGACACCCAGTCGACGCCGGCGTCTGGCCGCCGCCGTTGTAGATGGAGTCGGCTCCATTGTTCCAGTTGGTCGGATCGTCCTCGCGGTGGCGGCGGATCAGGGTCTTGTCCTTCTGGCCGAAGTAGAACCGCACGCCGCCCCAAGCGCCGTGATCGGAATTTTCGCCGACGCGCGCTTCGGCGAACAAGGCCGCCATCGCACCATGGCTCATGGGGATGCCCCACTCGCCGCCGAATGCCGCGGCATTCTTGCCGCCGAGGTAGCGATGGCCGACATACAGTTCCAGATTATCGATCGGGTAGTAGCCGAGATTGACCTCGTCGAAGAAGCGTGTCCTGACATTGAAAGTCTGGATGACCGTCCCGACGGTGCCGGAAACGCTATTGCCGAATTCGGCTCCGGCCACGCCCTGCACCGTCCACCGTCCGAAGTAGGCTTCAGCCTCGGGCCCAACGTGACCGGCGCGTACTCCGCCGAACTCGTCCCATTTAGTGAAATCGCCATAGACGCCGAGCAGACCCTGCGCCGGGTTGCGCCAGAACAAGTGGCCGGCAACGGTGCCGATGAAACGTCCGTCGAAACTTCCACCGTTGAGGTCGATCTGAGCGCCGAATTCGCATCCAAGCGGCACGGCGAGCGCACCCTCGCCCTCGTAGTAGGATTTGTTGCCGAACGAGCCGCCGAAACCGCCGAGTTTGCCGTTCACCCCGTCGACGGCCTGCGCGCAGCTTGGTGACGGCGGCGCTTTAGTGGCCATGTCGGCGCTGCGTGCCGTACCAGATGCGATAGCTACGCCGGCAATGGCGCCCCAGACCGCTAAGAATTGCGCTCGCAATCGCATGACCTTCGCCACACGCCTCCACACTCACTTTGCAAGAAGACATCGCGGAAGAAAACAGCTAGTCCGCGCCCAACGAAAAAGCCGATACGCTGTGGCTGCCGTGCCACACTTACTTGTCATCGCCGCGACTTGCTGCCCGGAATCGACGTTTTCAGCCGTTTGGACACAGGCCGCGTACCCGTGCGAAGCGCGTCCTTGAGATCATGCATCTGGCGCTTGGCTACTGTCGTCGCCTGGGTTTCGATCGACCGATATCTTTTGATCAGCTCGCGGCCGAAGCGGGTGAGCGCGGCGCCGCCGCCGCGCACACCGCCTGGTTGCGTCGTAACGACCGGCTCGCGGAAGCATTGGTTCAAATCGTCGACTAGCAGCCACGCCCGCCGGTATGACATGCCGAGCGAACGGCCGGCTTGCGAGATCGAGCCGGTCTTGTGGATGGCCTCCAGCAGCCGGACCTTGCCGGGCCCGAGCGCCCCGTCCGCGCCGAAATCGATGCGCACCGTCAGCCGCACTTCGCTCATCGCTTGTCTCGCGACCCGATACCTTTGTCAGAATAGCATCATCCGACGCGGCAAATCGACTTGTATACGCGCGTCGATTGCTATGGCACCGTGGCTGAGGTTCCGACGCGGGTGGCACCGAACTCGTGCGATAGTGTCGGGGGCACGGAGGAGATCATGAGGCAAACACCAATCTGCGGCGCGACGGTCGCCACGCTCGCCATTCTAGCATTGTCGGCCATCGTCGGACCGGTGTCCCCGGCTGCGGCCCAAGCCGCCAATCCCATTGTCATGAAGCTGAGCACCGCGACGCTCAACGATACGCAGCACGAGTGGCTGAAGCGGTTCGCGGCGGCAGTCGAGAAGGATTCCGGCGGCCGGATCAAGGGCGAGATCTATCCGGCGAGCCAGCTCGGCTCGATCCCCCGTCAGATCGAGGGCACGCAATTCGGTTCGATTCAAGGATGGGCTGGGCCGCCCGAATTTCTGGTCGGCGTCGATGAGCGTTATGAGGTGTTGAGCGCCCCTGGCCTGTTTTCAAGCCGCGACCAGTATCTGCGCGTGATCAATGATCCCGCCGTCCGCGACCTTGTCTTGGGGTTGGGTGCGAACAAGGGGCTGCTCGGCGCCGGCATTTTCCCGATCGGCCCGTCCTCGATCATCACAAAAAAGCCGATACACAATCTTGCCGATTATTCGGGGTTGAAGATTCGCGTCTTGGCGTCGCAATTTCAGTTGGAGCTGATCAAGCGAATGGGCGCTTCGCCGGTGGCGATGACGCTGGCTGACGTCTTGCCGGCCCTGCAGCAGGGCGCCATCGACGGCTCGCTGACCACAATCACGCAGTACACGACATTGCACTATATCGATGCGGCGAAGAATGTCGTCGAAACGGGCCAGCCCTACGTGAGCACGATTGCCGTTCTGAGCAAGAAATGGGTGGAGGGTTTGCCGCCCGACCTGCAGAAAATTGTCCGCGACGATGCGCTCAAGGTCTCGGCCGAGATCGTTCCGTTCATCAATCAGTTTTTCGACGCACAGCGCAAAGTGTGGACGGACTCCGGCGGCAGCTTGACCAGCCTGCCCGCCGCGGATCAGGAAGCGTTCATGACAAAGATTTCCAGCATCGGCCTCGATCTGTCGGCGTCCAAGCCGGATCTGAACGCCGCGATCAAGACGGTGATGGCGTCGGCGGCGCGGAACAAATAACGATGCCGCTCAGCGCGGCCGCAGCGCCTGGACGATCCCGCGCAGCCGCTGCGGCGTGACCGGAAGCTCGGTCACAGCACCCGGTCGACCGAGCGCATCGTCGATCGCGGCGGCGATGGCGGCGCCGGCCGCGTTGGCGCCGCCTTCGCCGGCGCCCTTGACGCCGAGCGAATTGAGCGGGCTCGGCGCGTCTTCGGTGATCAGCACCTCGATCGGCGGTATTTCGCGCGCGCTCGGCATGACGTAATCGGCGAAGTTCACGCAGAGCGGCTCGCCGCGCGAATCGTATAGGAACTCCTCGAACAGCGCGCCGCCGAGGCCTTGCGCGACGCCGCCTGTGATCTGGCCGTCGACCAGCATCGGATTGACCGCTTTGCCGATGTCATAAGCGACGAAAAAGCGTTCGACCGCGATGCCGCCGGTATCGCAGTCGACGCGCACCACCGCGATATGGATCCCGTAGGGATAGTTCATGTGCTGCTGCTCGAAAAAGCCTTCGGCGGACAGCCCCGGTGTCGCTTCGCCGACGATTTTTGAGCCGGGATTGAGCGCACGCGCGACGTCGCCGAGCGATATCGATGGTCCCTGGGCGGAATTCTTGCGCACAACAGTGCCGTCAATCACGTCGAGCGTTTCGGCCGGCGTTTGCAACAGCGCGGCCGCGGCGGCGAGCGCTTTGGCGCGCAGCTTCGCCCCGGCAATACGCGTGGCCTCGCCGGTCATCACCGTCACCCGCGAGGCAAATGTGCCCATGCCATAGGTGATGCGGTCGGTCTGGCCGTGCACCACGCGGACGCGCCGGTAATCGACGCCGAGCGCATCGGCGCAGATTTGCGCGAGGACGGTCTCCATGCCTTGGCCGACCGAAGTCGCCCCGGTCGCGATTTCGACCATTCCGCCGGTATCGATAGAGGCGCGCACACAGTCGTAAGGTCCGAGCCCGCTTTTTTCGACGAACATTGCCAGTCCCGCGCCGACCGCTTCGCCGGCAGCGCGCCGGCGCTTGAGGTCTTGGTGCAGCTTTTTCCAGCCGACTGCCGCAAGCGCCTTATCGAGAAGCCCGGCATAGTCTCCCGAATCGTAGGTCATTTCCGTGCCGAGAGTATCGAGATGGCGGGCATAGGGCATCTCGGCCGTGCCGATCAGGTTACGGCGGCGGACTTCGACCGGATCGACACGCAGGCGCGCGGCGATCGCGTCCAGCAATCGCTCGCGAACGAAGGTGCTCTCGTAGCGGCCCGGCGCGCGATAGGTGCCGCACGGCGTCTTATTGGTAAGGCGAATGCGCCCGACCATGCGATAGGCCGCGACGCGATAAGGCCCGAGCATCATGGTGGCGGCGAGATCGGGCACGGTTGCGGCATGCGTGCGCACGTAAGCGCCTTGGTCGTGAAAGAACTCACCGTCGATGGCGAGAAGCCGGCCGGCGCCGTCGACCGCGGCGCGGACGCGATAATGCTGCTGGCGCGAGTGATTGGCGGCGATCAGATGCTCGCGGCGGTCTTCGATCCATTTTACCGCCCGGCCGAGCCGCAGTGCGGCGAGGCAGGCGAGCACGTCCTCCGGGTAGAGTTCGCCGCGCACGCCGAAACCGCCGCCGGTATGACCCTCATGCAGATGCACGGAGGAGGGCGCTCGGCCCAGCATGCGCGCCAGGCTGTCGCGGTTCCAGTGCGGTACCTTGGCGGCGCCGTAAAGCTCGAGCACATCGCGCGCCGCGTCGTAGCGCGCAATGGCGCCGCGCGTCTCCAGCGGAACGCCGCTGTGCCGGCCGATCTTAAGCTCAAGTGCGACGATCTCATGCGCCTTGGCGAAGGCCGCCGCCACGTCGCCGTAGCCCTTGTGCACGATCGCGGCTTCGCTCGAACGGCCGGTGTCGAATTCGCCGGGCGGCGCATCGGCGGCCAAGTGTTCGGGCAACGTTTCGATCTCGACCGTCACCAGGTCGGCGGCGTCTTCGGCCGCGTAAGCGTCGGCGGCAAAAACCACCGCGACCGGTTCGCCGACGTAGCGCACGCGATCCCCGGCGAGGATCGGCTGGCGGTAAGGTTCAAGCCCTTCAATGCGCGTGAGGCGAAAATCGATCGGCGGAATTTCGGCGACGTCGGCCGCCGTCCAAACCGCAACGACGCCCGGCGCCGCGCGCGCCGCAGCCGCATCGATCGCAGCGACACGGCCATGGGCGTTTGCGGAGCGAACCACACGCATGTGGAGCTGCTGCGCAAACGAAATGTCGGCCGCAAAGCGCCCCTGGCCGGTGACGAGCGGCCGATCCTCAAGGCGTGGCAGCGAGCGGCCGACATAAGCCATGCGACGTAGGTCCTCGGGGTTTAAGCCGATCGGCGCGGCGTCATCGTCGCGCGTCTTGCTCCCTCGCGACGGCATCGAGATGCTGAATCTCGTTGATGCTGCGGATGCAAACTTTTCCGCCGTTAATATCGATTTGATTGAGGCAGCAGGGTTCCTGGGCGATGCGCCAATACGCCGACGGCGGCAGATCGAGAAATTCGAGCAGCAGCGCGCGATTTACACTGTCATGGCCGACCAGCACGATCGTCTCGTCGGGATGGCGCGCGAGCACCATGCGCACGGCGTTGGCGGCCCGTGCCACCAGGTCCTGCAACGATTCGCCGTCCGGAAAGCGCACCAGTTGCGGCGTTACGAACCATGCGGCGAAGAGGCCTGGATTGTGCGCCTTGGCGTCGGTGAAGGTCTTGAACTGCCACGCCCCGTAATCGATGTCGGTGAGGTCGTCGCAAATTTTGGCGGCGATGCCGCAGGCCTTGGCGATGGCGGCTGCGGTTTCGACGCAGCGGCCCATCGGGCTCGTATAAATGTGGCTTGGCCGCCAGGTGCCGGCGATGCGTTGCGCGACGGCCGCAGCCTCGGCGCGCCCGCGCGCCGTGAGTTCGAGCGGCTCACGGCCGCGAAATCGCTCGGGCTTGATGCCTTCGACGTGGCCGTGCCGGGTCAGCAGAATTTTGGTCATGCAAGACGGCTACTTCCACCCAAGCCGCTCCAGGATCGCACGGCCCATCACCCACTCCTTGTCTTCTTTTGACAGAAAATCGAGCGTCTCGGTGAAGTGGGTAACGCGCTGCTTGTACGTGGCTTTGCTGTAGGAATTCGTCAGGTCGGTGCCCCAGTAGCAGCGGCGCGGGCCGAATGCGTCGAACAACCGGCGAATATGTACGGTCATGTCGCGAAACGGGTAGAGTTCGTTGGAGTAGAATGGCGTCGTCGACAGCTTCACGGAAACATTCGGATATTTGGCGAGCGCCGCGGTCTCGCCGATGGCCTCCGCCATGCGGGGACTCTTCGCAACCTCTCCGGTGACGCCGAGGTGGTCGGCGATCATCTGCAATTGCGGATGACGTTCGGCAACAAGTGCGAAGTTTGGCATCGGCGCGCCGTAGAACATGATTGGCAGGCCGTATTTCTCCGCCAATGGCCAAAACCAATCCACCGTTCCATCCTTGAGCCAAGACCATTGGTGCGGATGAAATGTCAGCCTGATCCCGACCATGCCGGGCTGCTTTTTCCAATCCGGCAAAAGCGCCGCCGATTTCGGATCCTGAACCGGAATGCGCCCCATGATCGCGAAGCGCCCGGGATAGCGCGCCACGGCATCGAGTGCGCAGTCATTGCGGTCGCCCTCCCACGACGGCGGCACGATGACGGCGCGGGAGACGCCGGCATCGTCCATCAGCGGTACGAATTTGTCCGCGGTGAAGGGCTCCGGAAGCTGCGCGACGCGGTTCGGCAGCCACGGCCGGTCCGGCGAATTGGCCTTCCAGAAATGAACTTGCGCGTCGACGATCATCGCTGCCTCCCCGGATTTCCCTGAAGTCTGCCGTGTGCGGCGGCGCGCCGCAACGCCGATCCGGAGCTTTGTTGGGACATGCCTAGAGGCGGCGCAGCGGCAGCGACCAAGCCAGCAAGGTAGCGCATCCGGTGAATGTCGCGATGGTGAGGAACGCGGCGCGGAAGGCGTCGCCGATCTCCGCATGCACGATCGCCTGCCGCGCGGGATCGAGCGCCGCGATCGCCTCCGGTCCCTGCTCGATGATGCTGCCGAACAGCGTTGCCGTATCGCGGTCCGTCACGGTGAGAATTGAAAACAGGATAGCGGCGACCGCGGCGGTGCCGAAGGCGGCGCCGACCGAGCGGGAGAACTGCACCATGGCCGCGCCGGTGCCGAGCAGCCGCGGCCCGGACACGGCCTGCACCGTGACCTGAACGACGCCCATCACCGACCCCATGAACAGCGCAACCGTGCAGAAAGCCCAAGCCATCTCGCCGGTCGTCAGATGCGGGATGAAGAAGGCGATGAACAACAGTCCCGCCGTTGCGCCTATCAATCCATAAGACGGAAATACGGCGGTTAAGCCCGTCCTGGTCACCATCTGTCCGGTCATCATCGAGCCTATTCCGATGCCGGCCGTAAGCGGCAGCAGTATGAGGCCGGTCTCCGAGGGCGAGGCGCCGCGGACGGCGCGAAGATAGATCGGCAGAAACGTGATCAGCGAAACAAGCGCTGCGCCATGAAGCGCCGCCATGGCATCGGCGCGCCAGATCGAGGGCTGCCGGAACAGTTTCGGCGGAATGAGCGGCGCGGCGGTGAGCCGTTCCTGCCAGGTCAGCAGCCCAAGCGAGATCAGGCCGACGGCGAGCATCGCCAGCGCCATCGGCAGCGCGCTCAGCTGCATGCGCTGCACCTGTTCCAGGGCCAAGATGACGGGGCCGACGAAGAAGATGAACAGAACCAATCCCGGCGCGTCGAACGTGGTGCGGCGGCGGTCGCCCTGGCGCGGTGGAATGCGGAACACGAACAACATTGCGAGCAGCCCGAGCGGAATGTTGACCAGGAATATCGACTGCCAGCCGAACGCCTGCGTGAGATAGCCGCCGGCGACCGGACCGAAGGTGTTGGAACTGACCGCTATGCCGGCAAGATAGCCCTGATACCGGCCGCGTTCGCGCGGCGGGATCGCCTCTCCGATCAGCGCCTGCGAGAGCGTCATCAGGCCGCCGCCGCCAAAGCCCTGCAGCACGCGAAATGCGGTGAGGAGCTCGATGTTGGGCGCCAGCGCGCAAAGCACGGAGCCCACCATGAACAACGCCAACGCGAGCACCATCATCAATCGGCGGCCGAACGTATCGCCGAGGCGGCCGTAAACCGGCGCCGCGATCGTGTTGGCGATCAGGTAGGAAACCACCACCCAGGACGCGCGCTCGATTTCGCCCAGACTCGATGCAATCGCCGGCAGCGCGGTGGCGACGATCGTTTGATCGGCGACCGCGAGAAACATCGGCAGCATGATCGGGGGAAAGACGGTGAGAAACTGCGCGCCGGTCGACAGTTCCTTGACCTCGGGCGCAGCCGAATCCGGTTGCGCTGAGGGCGCGGCGGTCGGCGCGGCTGCGGGATCGGCAGTGGAGCGGTCTACGGCTGCCGTTTGGTCCGGCGATTTATTCATTGCATGATTTATTGCGAACGATTTTTGACGAATGCTGCACTATGGCGGATGGCGCGCCCCCGGCCGAACGGGACTCGAAGGTGATTTTCAACCTCTTCCGTCTTCGAGTCACGACGAAATCCGGGCGGATCGGCGCCCGTCCGGGTCAACGAGTTTTGCGGTCAAGCGCCCGCGCGAGGGCGGCGTTGCGGATGGGATCGGCATGTCCGTGAGTGTTCCCTAGCGCGCCCCCGCGTCCGCGACACGCTTACTGCAAGAAAGCGCCCCATGCACGCATCGCGGCATTGCATTATTGCATCGTCTGACGCGAAACGCCGTTTTGCGGTCGCAATGGACGCGTGGGCGGCGCGAGAATTGGAGAAAAAATGCGCTCGTCGCGTGCAGGCGCACCGTTAGCCGCGGCGGCGTGTTCGGCGGGTTTTGCGAACGGAACGTCGCCTGTTCCGATCAATCCCCGTGGAATGTGACGGAGACAAAATAGCAGCGCACTCGACCTTGCCGCAAGAAGCCCGAAAAGGACTTCACGGCCGATGGGACTTTACGTGTCTGTCACGCAAGCGCCGACCGCCCGAAGGCGGCCGGCTTTATTGTGTCGCAGTGTCAGCCAACGTAGCTGACCCGTTCCTGTTCGTGCGCTTCTTCCTCGGTCTTCGGCTGGGCCGGCAATTGCAGAACTGTCGCGGCCTGACCTTCGCACAGCAGCGTCAGCAGCACGGTGCGCCCATCGGGAAACTCGAGCGCGTCGTGATGCGCGGCCATTTTATCCTTGTTGACTTGCCGGAAAATGGCCGTTTGGAAGTTGACTGTCTTCGTCTTCCAGCCGAGTAGCCCGGCCGGTAGGCAGCTCACTTCGCTGGCAAAGGCCAGCTCAGTACCAGGCAGGATGCAGACCGCCATTCCGGGGTCATCCGAAGCCGAGAACCCACGGGTCCCGGTCCCGAAATCACGCGTCACGAGCTTGTCGCCGACCGCAGCCGGCCTCGATCGTACGCTTTGAAGGCTAAAGTCACACATTGGCGACTCCTTTTCTTCCCAGGTCTTGCGCTAGTCAGCCCCACAACCCCCTCGACAACGACTCTAAGCAAGATTGGTGCCGTAGTTTGACAGCCGCAGGACATTTCGGCGCATTCACGCTGTCGTGTAGTCGTGAGCCGTCGGGAATTGGCGTTCTTTGTATCGCGTCGGCGCTGTCAACCGGACTATTTGCTGGCCGCGGGCTAACGGCGGCGTCGGGATCGACGGAGGCGGTGCCTCACGCGGTCGCATTTTTCGGCAGCGTGCCTGCGATGCAGGCGGTTCGGCGGCAAGACTACGGCCTGGACGTGACGCAAACCGTTGCGCCGTTATTCGACAGTGATGCCGCCTACCATGCCGTCCCAATCGTGATCGGCGCATCGCAAATCATACGTGCCTGGTTTCCCGGGGGTAAGGAAAACATCCTTGACGTCACCAGGCTGCATGACGACCTCGGAGCGCTCGCGATTGAGCACGTCCGGATTGTCGATTTTTGCGGCGGCAAAAAATGTCGGCGCCGTGAACTCGTGAGTTTCCTTGCCGTGATTTTCCAGATGCAGCCGATAATGTACGCCGTGCTTGAGCGTCAGATGATCGGGCACGAATTTGTAGTCGATCATCGTCACGTTCATTGTCAGGGGGTCGGGAGCGGCGCCGCCGAGACACAGCGCGAGCATCGTCAACAAACACAGCCTAGCGGCGTTTCGCTTCATAGCTGCCTTCCCCGGGCAAGGCCATCGACGTTTGCACATTGTTAACGCGCAACGCGCCCGCGATGCGGCCGCGTTATAGCGTCGCTGCACTAACACACTCCGGGCGGGAAAATTCCGCCGCCATTCACGAATGCCTTATATCAGTGTCCCACCACCGCCTGGGCTTGAATTTGCACCCGCCGGACCATGATCAGGACCAGCGGAATCATCACTGCGGCGGTAATGGCACAGACATGGAACACGTCGATATAGGCTAAAATTGTTGCCTGAGTTTGAATGAGCTGGCCGAAGAATCCGATCGCCAAGTTGTGCGCTTGGCCGGCCGGGGCGCCGTGCTGCAGGAAATAATTCGTCGTCTGCCTCAACGTGGACTGAAATACCGGCGAAGTGGGCGTGATGTTCTCGGCAAGCCGCGATTGATGGAATTGAGCGCGCTGGGTCAGTACGACGTTGGCGAGCGAGATTCCGACGCTGCCGCCAAGATTGCGTGCGACGTTCATGAGCGCCGACGCCTGATTGGTCTTATTGGCCGGCAGCCCGTCATAGGCGACGGTATTGATCGGAATGAACAGGAACGGCAGCCCGATTGTCTGATAGACGCGCACCCATCCGAAGTAATCGAAGCTCGCGTCGGGAGTGAGCGAGGTCGAGTACCACATCGACAGTGCGATGCCGCTCAGTCCCAGCACCATCAGGTACTTCGGCTGAAAATGGCCGGTCACCACGCCGGCAATCGGCATGATGACCAGCATGGCCAGGCCGCCCGGCATCATGGCGAGGCCTGAAAGCATCGCGGTGTAGGGAAACGACGTCTGCAGCAGCTGCGGCATGATCTGGTTCGAACCGAACAGGATCGCGCCGATCATCAGCATTACGAAGAATGCCATGCCGAATTGGCGATGAAACAACAGCCGGATTTCGATGATCGGGTCGTCCTGACTGAGTTCCCATGGAATGAACGCGAGAAATGCGACGGCGGCGAGGATCGTGAACGTGACGATCGTGCCGGATCTGAACCAATCGTCGATCTGACCGCGGTCGAGCACGACTTCGAGACAGGCCAGCGTCGCCGCGATCAGCGCGAAGCCCACCCAATCGACCTTCAGGCCGCCGGCAAGTCGCTCCGCACGTTCGCGATCGAGCACTTCGGGCTCGTCGACGAACCAATGCACCAGCGCGAGCGAGGCGAGCCCGATCGGCACATTGATGAAGAAGATCCAATGCCAGGAAAAGTTGTCGGTGATCCAGCCGCCGATCGTCGGTCCGACGGTCGGCGCGACGATCACGGCGACGCCGTACAGCGCAAACGCCTGACCGCGTTGTTGCGGCGGAAAGGTATCGGCAAGGATGGCCTGTTCGCTGGTCGGCATGCCGCCGCCGCCGAGTCCCTGCAGAATGCGGCAGATGATCAGCATGGGCAGATTAGTCGCCAGTCCGCAGAATAAAGAGCTGATCGTGAACAGCGCCACGCACACCATGTAGAAGCGCTTGCGGCCGACGACGTTCGACAGCCAGCCGCTCGCCGGCAGCACCACGGCATTGGCGATGAGATAAGTCGTGACCACCCAGGTGCTCTCGTCGACGCTGGCGGCGAGGCTCCCGGCAATGTAGCGCAGCGACACGTTGGCGATGGCGGTGTCAAGCACGACCATGAAGGTGGCAAGCGAGACGATGACCGCGACGAGCCAAGGGTTGCGATCGCCGGCGGCCGAACGGCTAGGATTCCAGCCTGCCGGCAGCGACGGGTCGCTCATCGCACTTTCACCGTCGGAACGACCGACATGCCGGGGCCCAACAGTACGTCCGGCGGTTTGTTGAACACGATCTTGACCGGTACGCGCTGAACGATCTTGACGTAATTGCCGGTCGCATTCTCGGCGGGCAGAAGGCTGAACGCCGTGCCGCTGCCGGCTTGAACGCTATCGACGTGGCCTTCGAAGGTTCGGTCGGGATAGGCGTCGATCTCGATGTCGACCGGTTGACCGGGGTGCATCAGATCGAGCTGCGTCTCTTTGAAATTGGCCGTGATCCACACGTCGCGCGGCACGAACATCATCAGCGCCTGGCCGACGGCGGCATAGACGCCTTTGGCGGCGGTAAGCTGGGTTACGCGGCCGGCAACCGGCGCGGTTATGATGGTGCGCGAAAGATTGGCGTCGGCCTGCGCCAGCTGCGCTTGGGCGGTCTCCAGCTGCGCTCTGAGCACGGGATCCTGTTTTTCAGTCGCGACGGCATTGGCCTGCGCGGCCGCCAATGACGCCTTGGCTTGCAAGAGGTTGGAGGAATACTGCTGCGCCTGCTCGACGGTGGCGGCGTCCTGCTTCTGCAGCCGCTCATAGCGATCGGCTTCCTGTTGCGCGAAGATCAGCGTGGCTTGCGCCTGCGCCACCTGCTTGTCGGCTTGATCGATCTTTGCCTGCTGCGCCGTGATTTGCGCGAAGAGATTGTCGACGCTCGCCTTTGCCTGGTCGTGCTGCGCGATATAGTCGCGATCGTCGAGGCGAACCAGCTCGGTGCCGGCGCCGACCAGCTGATTGTCCGTCACCGGCACGTCGACGATGGCGGCGGCGACCTGGGCGCTGATCTGGACCGTCCGGGTATCGATAAAGGCATCGTCGGTGGATTCGTAATTCCTGGCATGCAGCCACCACATGACGATCGCGAGGATCAGTCCGGCGCCAACGAGGGCAACGGCGATCGCCAGGCCGCGCCGCTTGCGCAAAGTGTCGAGCAACGAACGCTTCGTCTTCGCCCGCTCGGAAGCGGGTTTCGCTTCCTGGCCGGGCGCCGAATCGGCGCGGCGCTCGTTATCGACACGTTGATCCATGGCCGATGCTTAAACGTTTGACATATCAAATGGGTTGCCGGCGGCGCTTTTTCAAACGCTCGTATGCCAGATCGGCTTTTACCCGGTAATGGCGACGCAGGCCAGTCAGGACGGACTGCCACGGAACGCCGCGGAGATTTTCTGCACGAACTCGTTGAGTTCGGCCGGATCGAGGTCGCTAACAGCCCAGAAGTCGAGGCCTCCGGCCGACCAATGCCGCACATTGTACCCTTGGACCGTCCGGTCGGTCACATTGGCGTGCGCGGCGCCCAATCGCTGCGCGACAAACAGATTGATGACGTGCTTGCGGCGTTTGTAGACGACCGAGGCGACCGGCTCGCCATCGATGTAATCGAGACGGCCGCCGAGAAGCGTAAAGCCTTCGGCCGTCAGGTCGATCACCGGCGGTGCGACGTCCACCTTGCCGTCGAACCACGGCTTGACGGTGTGCTGGTCGCTGGTTTCCACGTCCATCAGGTGACCGGGTTGCAGCGAGCGGATGTGCGCCGAGACCACCTCGTCGGCGACCGTCTGCTCCTGGTCGCGAGGGAACACGGTGAACACGAGAGTGGCGGCCAGCGCGGCGGACAGCGCCGTGCCGGCGGCGAAGCCGCCGAAGAACATGCGCCGGGACGGCTGCAGGAATTTACGCGGGGTGATGATTTCCGCCGAAACTTGCGCCGCGGATAAGGGCAGCGCCGCCGCGATACGGTTGCGTAAATGCGCCGGCGCCGTCCCCTTAAGGTCGGTTCTCGCCATCGCCTCACGCATGGCGCGGAACGCCGAAAGCTTCGCGGCGCAACCGGGACAAGTGGCCGCGTGCGCTTCGACCTCGCGGGCATGCCCGGCATCGAGCTCGCCGTCGATAAGCGCATGGAGCAGAACTTCGCATTCGGCGCAATTCATGACACGCCTCCTGGCACCGTTCCCGCCGTGGAGCCTTCGGCGGCGTTCCACGCCGAACGCAACATCGAACGCGCGCGCGCCAGCCGCGACATCACCGTTCCCACCGGCACGCCGGCGACTTCGGCGATCTCCTGATAAGACAAGTCGTTCACTTCCCGCAGCACGATGGCTTCGCGGAACGGCTGCGGCAGCGCGGCGACCAGGCGGCGGATCGTGTCGTTGTCATGCTGGCGCAGCAACGCCGTTTCGGGCGAGGCGAGAGGCTCCTGCCATAGCGGCGGCTGCTCCGCCGCGGGCTCATCCGCGGCGTAATCGGACGCCAGGTCTTGCCTGCCGCGCCGCGAGAATTCGGCGTTGCAGACGTTCCGCAATATCGCCAAGAGCCACGGTTTCATCGCCGGACCGCGATAGCTGTCGAAATGGCGCAACGCCCGTAGATAACACTCCTGCACCGCGTCCTCGGCATCCGCGGCGTTGCGCATGAGATACCGCGCCAGCGCGAAGACGTCGTCGAGATAAGGCAGCGCGGCGTCTCGAAAACGCCGCGCCTTGTCGTGTTCGGCATTCGCGTCGCCAGTCATCGTGTCGCGCTCGGCCGTCCAAAATACCCTTGGCGCTTCGCTCCGCAGCCGATCGAGCAACGCTGCGCCGCATCGCTAGCCGTTGTTTGCTTCTACCACGATCGTACCGGTCATGTGCGGATGAACGTAGCAGAAATATTTGTACGTGCCGGGCGTGGTAAACGTGAACGAATAGCTGTCGTCGGTATCCAGCGCCTTCGATTTAGCGAAAGCGCTGTCTTGCGAGGCGATCCCATGCGGGATGTCGTCTCTGTTGGTCCAGGTCACCGTGGTGCCGGCCTTCACCGTCAGCGTTTGCGGCGTGAAGGTGAAGTTGTCGATCGATATGGCGCCGGCGGTGGCCTGCGGCGTGCTTTGTGCCCAGCCGGGCAGCACGACGGCGGCCAGCATGGTCGCGGTTGCCGCGCCGAGCCCGGCCGCGACGAGCGCGCTGCGCATTGTGTTCGACAGAGACTTTGAAGCGGACATTGGGGAACTCCTTCAGCCTTGAAGCGGCGAGTCGACGATCGCGAGCCGCTGCTCGTTCTGCTTGAACGTGATGTTGGCAATGCCGAGCACGGTGCCCAGCTTGTCGACCGGGAAGTCCTTAATCGGCCCTGGAGAGGGACCGGCGCCCGGCGCCGGCTGCGGGAACGCCGTCGAGCGGGCGGTGTGGAACGTGACGCTGCCTTCGACCTTCTGCATGATTTGATGGATATGGCCGTTGAGCACGGTCACGGAGCCGAAGCGCTTGAGATAGGACAGCGCCTGGGCCGAGTCGTCGGTACCCCACCCCCATTCCGGATAGATGGTCCACAACGGAATGTGCGCGAACACGACGATCGGGGTCGACGCGGAACGGCCTTTCAGGTCGGCTTCGAGCCATTCGAGCTGCTCGGCGCCGAGATCGCCCATGCCGCCGCCCTTGAGATTGAAAACATTGACGAGGCCGATGAAGTGAACGCCGTTGGCGTCGAATGAGTACCAGCCGGCGCCCTTGGTGCCGCGCCCATAGCGATCGAGATAAAATTTTCGATCGGGATCGAGGAAATCGTGCTCGCCCGGGACGTAATGCACGTCGAGCCGCGCCTGCGAGATGACCTTGTCGGCGTCGTCGAACTGCGCTTCCAGCGACAAATGGCTGATGTCGCCGGTATGGATCATGAAGGCCGGCTTCTGCGGCAGTGTCAGCGCATTGACCTTGGTGATGGCCTCCTGGAGCGTGCCGAGCGCGTTCGAATTGGGCGGCAGGTGAAAACCGATATGGCTGTCGCTGATCTGCAGGAAGGTGAGTCCGTTTGCCTCCGCCGCTGCCGCTTCACCCATGATGCCGAGCGAGTGGGGAACGCCGCCGGACACGGTCCACAATACGCCGGTGCCGACCCAGGTCATGCATTCCAGCACTTTGCGCCGGCTGACGCCGTCGTCGCGGTCGGATTCGCTCATTGCATTTCTCCTCTGAGGGCCGATGGCCACGCGACCACGATGGTTTTGGCGGCTTTGCGGCTTCCGAGGACGTGATTGAGGGGCGGCGCGGTTTATTCCCGGAACCGCGGAAAATTTGTGGGCGGCCGAACGGGCGCACTGCTATATCCTCGCGGCCAACGAACTGCGCCGGGCGCGCCAGCAACGCGGATTTCATGCTGCAATCGACAGTCTCATCGGTTGAGACGCGAACCTCATGGCTCGTCGCCAGCATCATTCTTGTGGTCATGGCAGTCGCCTTCGGGGCGCCGTGGATCACCGTGGTGGCGCTCAAAGACATCGCCGCCGAGGTGAATGGCGAGCGTTCGATCCCGGCCTTTGCCAGCGCACTGATGTGGATCGGCTCCGGTATCGGCGGCATCTTGATGGGACGGATCGCCGAGCGGATAGGCGTACGCTTTACCGTCATCTTCGGCGCGATGATGATCGCGGTCGGGCTCGCGCTGTCCAGTATGGGTCCGTCCTGGCCGCTTTATATCGGGCACGGGCTGTTCATCGGCTTGATCGGCATCGGCGGCATCAACGCGCCGTGCTACGTGTATGTCAGCCGCTGGTTCGATCGCCGGCGCGGCTCGGCGCTGGCCTTGATTTCGAGCGGCGCCTATCTCGCCGGCACGATCTGGCCCCCGATTTTCGCGCGCGCGATCGCCTATGCCGGCTGGCGGCATACGATGCTGTATTACGCCGCCTTCGAGCTGCTCATTATCGCGCCGGCCGCCGCGATATTCTTGGAGCAGCCGCCGGACACGCCGCATCACGCTGTGCGTAGCGCTGAACCGATCGCGCAAAAAGCCGTGATGGGCTGGCGGCCGAATTTTGTTTTTGCGCTGCAGATGTGCGCGATCTTCACCTGCTGTATTCCGATGTCGATGCCGCAAGGCCATCTCGTGGCGTTTTGCACCGATCACGGCATCAGCGCCGCGAGCGGCGCGGCAATGGTGTCGGTTCTCCTCGGCGCGGCATTTTTCAGCCGGCAGGTTTGGGGAGCGATCTCCGATCGGATCGGCGGCCTCTACACGATGCTTGCCGGATCGGCCTGCCAGGCGCTCGGCATGGTCGGATTTCTGCTGACGCAAAACGAAGTCGGCTTGTTTACCGTTGCGGCCCTGTTCGGGATGGGATTTAGCGGTCTTGTTCCGGCGAACGTGCTGGCCTCGCGCGAACTCTTCCCGGTCGGTGACGCCTATTGGCGCATGCCGACGCTTCTTCTGTGCAGCGGTTTCGGCATGGCGGCGGGCGGCTGGATCGCCGGCGTCATCTACGACCATTTCGGCTTTTACGCGCCGGCCTTCGCCACCGGGCTCGGCGTCAATGTTCTCAATTTCATGATCATCAGCGCGCTGGCGTTGCGCAAGAGCCAGACCGCGCCGGCGTGAATACTAGCGCTGAGGCGGCTGCAAATTGACGCGCTTGATGGGCGCCGCGGTCTTCGCCTCAACAGGTGGCGCGCGCGCCGCGCAGAAATCGTCGACGGCGGCGACGATCGCAGCACTGGTGAGCGCACGGCGCTCGGGGCTCGCCAGTTGCAATTCCTCCTGGCGATTGACGATCGAGCCAGCTTCGAGCAGCACCGCCGGCATATGGGTCGCGCGCAAGACGATCAGCTGATCGTAGCGATAAACCCCGGCCTTGGCGTCGACGAGTTCGCGGCGGCGGTGTCCCATCAGCGGCAGCGTGTAATGCGGCGTGTACTGCAAGCCGCGCGCTTGCAGTTCGCCGCCCAAAAATCTGCCGAACATCAGGCTGCCGGCGCGATCGGCATTATCGTTCGAGATGAAAATGGCGTAGCCCGGGTAGTCGTCGTTGTAATGCTGGTCCTGGCCCGCGTATTGCCACGTCTGCAACAGACCGTCCGGAACAGAATCGTGATGAATGGCGATAAAGAGATCGGCATGCATGGCGTTCGCGCGCGCCGCCCGCTCGAAAAGTCCGCGCCATGGCGGCGTGGCGGTGATGAGGAGAGTGGCTTCGCTGAAGCCGGCGTCGGCGAGCGCTTGTTTGACCTGTTGGGCAAGCTGAAGATTGAACGCATATTCGGGAATCCCGCGCGCGCTGATGGCGCCCGGCACATCGATGGTATGGCCGACGTCGACGACAACGCGGAAGCTCGCCCGCCGGCAAGCGTCAGGCTTGGCCCCGACAGCCGCGGGTTCTTCGCCTCGCGCCGATTGCCGGGCGGCAAAAACAAGCGAGATCGACAACAGCGCGCAAACCGTCAGTCCCGCCTGCCGCAGGCCGATCATTCCGGGTGTCCTCCCTCCGCCGTTACCACCGTGCCGGTTCGCTGACATATCGCGGAAGCCGGTTTCCCGGCAACTCTGACGCTTGTGCGGGGCACGGTCCTGTCGTACCAAGCGAACCGAGCTTTTGTTGGGTGGGCTGGGTATTTAATGGCCAAGTTCGTCGGTATTTGCGTCGTCCTTTTTGTCCTTGCGGTCGGACTCATTGTCGTGAGCCAACCGCAGGACATGGTCGCATTGTTCGAGGCGTTCCGCTCCGAACCGCTGACGCAGAAGCTCGCCTGGTTCCTGGTCATCCTGATCACCCTCGCGCTCGTTCCTTCGGCACTGTGGCTCTGCGACGCGCTGTTGCGCCAGCGCAAGACGAACGCCGCGCTCGAACTGCGGCTCGGCGGCGTGCGCCAGGGCGTGAAAGAACTGGCGCTGACCCAGGTCGACGCCGATGCGGCGGTGCATCACCTCGCCCGCACCGATCCGGAAGGCGCCATCGGCGCGGTGACGCAGCGGCTCGCCGAGGCGGAGCGCGTGTTGCAGGTCCAAGAAACGCGCAACGCGCCCGGCGATCTGCAGTCGCGCGTCGACGAACTGCGCGCCCAGCAGCAGGGCTTGCGGGAACGGCTCATGCCCGTGCTGGAGAAAAGACGAACCATCGAGCAGCTTTTCGCCGAGCTGGACAGTCGCGAGAACGACATCGAGCGGTCGCTCGCCGAAATTGCCAGCGGCGACGACGCGACCGCGATCGATGTGCGTCTGAATAGCCTCGTGGAATTTGTTCGCCACGGCCACGAGCGCTGCGACGAAATCGAGCGCGCCGCGAAAACGGTTGAAAGCTTGAAGGAAGATTTCAGCGGTTTGCGGGCGCGGCTTGAGCCGTACGCAGCGGCGCAAGACGGAATCAAGCGCCGGGTCAAGGATCTCGGCGAAGTTCAAGACCGGCTGGCGGCGGATATCGCCGGTCTGCAGCAGACGCCGCAAGGCGGTCTTGCGGCACGCGTCCAGGCCTTTGCCGACGAAAAGAAAAAGCTCGACGACGGTGTAGCAAACCTTGAAACGCAATTTTCCCGGCTGGTGACGCTGCGTAAGGACATCGAGGGGGTATCCGCGAATTTCGATCGTGCGCTTGATCTGATATCCGCGCCCGGCGCGGGCGATGCCGATGGCCGTCTCGCCGAGCTGTCGCAATTCGCCAAAGCGACGCAAGCGCGGCTCGACGAGATCGAACGCAGCATGGCGGCTTTCGCTCAGCTGCAAGGGAAGCTCGGCGACCTGCAATCCCGGCTCGTTCCGCTCGAGGCCAAGGATGGCGGCGTGGCGGATCTGATCGCCCAGGTCGCGGACAATCGCGACCGCCTCGTCGCCAAGATCGAAAGCATCGAAGCCGACGACAACGGCGACCTTGCCGCGCGGGTGAAAATGTTCATCGAGGCGAAGCAGGAACTCGAGAACCGCGTTTCGACCGTCACCGAACATTTTTCGAAGCTGGCGACGATCCGCAACGACATCGCCGGCCTGTTCGATAAATTATCGAATGCGGCCGATACGTCGTCGAACTGATCCCCCAGGGCGTCGGCGACAACAGCGCCGAGGCGAGCTACTACAGTTGGGTCGATCGGCATAACGCGGTTGGGCTCGGCAAAGACCTGCCGATCTCGACGGCGGACGAGAACGATGGTTACGCGGCGCTGGTTGACGGCAAGATGGTGATGCTGCGGGCGCCTTGCCCGCTCAGCTATTATAGCAAAGGGCTGGACGCGCGCATCGACGATCCGAAAGCGGGCCGGACGGGGAGGGGCCTTTGGGGTTCCGAGGGCGACCGTACGCCGTGGCTTAAAGAGGGCGGCAAAGGCATGACGCCGATGGCCGTTCACATCCAAATCCGGCCCGATCCGCTCGCGGATTGAGCGCTTCGGCCAAGCCGTCGAAACACGACCGCCCAGCGTTACGCAGCGCCGGGCGGCTTACTTTTGCAAGCGGCCGCATGCCGCTATTGTCGGGGTCGGGACATTTGTTTGAGGAGCCGAAGATGGTTCGCGAGCCCACCCTGACCACAGTCGAAATTACCGATCTACGCCCGACCCAGATCACCATCGGCATGCGCGAGGTCATGGCTAAGCGCAAGCGCTGGCGCGAAATCCGCACCAAAAAGGGCGAAAAATTCCTGGGCAAACATATGATTCCGGTGATCCTCGGCCCGAAACAGCGCAACTACATCATCGATCATCATCACCTCGCACGGGCATTGCACGACGAGGGCGTCAAGGACGTCGCCGTGACCGTCATTGCAAACCTGAGCAAACTCGAGACCGACGCGTTTTGGACCGTCATGGACAATCGGTGCTGGATGCATCCGTTCGATGCCAAGGGCGAACGCCGGCACTACAGTGACATACCCAAATCCGTGACCGAGCTGATCGACGACCCGTTCCGCTCGCTCGCCGGCGAATTGCGCCGGGCCGGCGGTTTCGCCAAGGACATCACGCTGTTTTCGGAATTCCTCTGGGCCGATTTCCTGCGCCGGCGCATGAAGCGCAAGCCGGTCGAGCGCGACTTTGAGCGCGCTGTCGAGCGGGCGATGCAATTGGCCAAGAGCGAGGATGCCGAATATCTCCCCGGCTGGTGCGGACCGTCGCCGGAGAATTGATGGCCGCGGTCGCGCGGTCGGCCGATCGCCGCAAAGCTGCGGTGAAGTGCCCCTGAACCGGGGAAAAGTCTCTGCTATATTAAGCGCGACAACGAGGGATGGGTGGGTGCCAGTGCGTACGGTCGGGATAAAGTTCTGCGCGGGTGTGGCGGCGGCGCTGATCGCAACTGCGCTTGCCGGCTGCGGCGGATTCGGCGGACCGAAGAAGGACGCGGCTCCCACCGATCCAAATGCCTATCCGGCAACCTATCGCACCCAGATCGCGACGTTTCTGCGGCAATCGCTGACTAGTCGGGCGGACTTCCGCGGCGCCTTGATCTCGCCGCCGATGCTCATGCCGGTCGGCGACAATCAGCGCTACATCGTCTGTGTGCAATTTCACGGCAACGGCCAGGTCAAGGACAAGGTGGCGATCTATTTCGCCGGCATGATCGCCCAATTTATCGATTCGACGCCGGCGCAATGCGGCAGCGCGGCCTATACGCCGTTCACCGAGCTTGCCGCGGCTCTGCCGCCGGGGTAATCGGTGCGGCAGGCGGCAATCCCTAAATGACTCACGTGGATAGCGACGTTCTGATCGTAGGCGCCGGGCCGACCGAACTCACGCTCGCCATCGACCTCGGCAGGCGCGGGGTGCGATGTACGCTGATCGAGCAGAAAGAGCGCCCGGCATTTCTGCCGAAGATGGAACGCATCAATGCGCGCTCCATGGAAATCTACCGCCGCATGGGGCTTGCGCAGAAAATCCGCACCGCCGGCTTGCGGCCGGATTGTCCGATGGATGTCTATATCATCCTGACGCTGACCGAGCCGCCGCTTCTGCATTTGACTTACCCTTCCGTCGAGCAGGCGCTGGCGAATACGCGCGCCACCAACGACGGCACGCTGCCGCTCGAGCCCTATCAGCTCATCTCGCAATACACGCTCGAGCCGCTTCTCAAATCGGTGGCCGAGACGCTGCCCGCCGTGACGGTGCGCTACGGTTGCGAATTTCTGTCGCTGCGGCAGGACGCCGGAGGCGTGACTGCGCGCGTCCAGGCGTCCGGTGGCGGCACGCAGGAAATTCACGCCGCTTATCTCGTCGGCTGCGACGGCGGCGCGAGCGTGGTGCGCAGGGAGCTCGATATCGCGCTCTCGGGCGAAGGCAATCTGTTGGCGCTGCGCCAGGCGCTGTACCGCTGCGACGAGCTGTTCGGCCGTTTGCCGCTCGGGAACGGTCCGGGACACGGCCGGCACTATCACGTCGCCGACGCCAAATCGACGTTCCTGATCATGCAGGATTCGACCAAGCACTGGACGTTGCATTCGGTCGTCGACACCGACGAAGAGATGAAGGCGGCGTTCGAGCGCGTCGTCGGCGTTCCTGTGAAATACGAGATGCTGTCCTGCGCGCCGTGGCGGCAGAATCTTCTGCTCGCCGACCGCTACGGCAAGGATCGGGTCTTTCTCGCCGGCGATGCCGTGCATCTCGTCATTCCGACCGGCGGGCTCGGCATGAATTCCGGCGTCGGCGACGCCATCGATCTGTCATGGAAGCTTGCCGCGGCGCTGGCCGGCTGGGGCGGCCCGAATTTGCTCAGATCCTATGAGATCGAGCGCCGCCAGATCGGCGACCGCAATGTCGGCGCCTCGCGTTACGCGACTATCGGCCGGCGCAAATGGCGCTCGATGTGGCGGCCGGACATCACCGATGATTCGCCGGCCGGCGCCGCCACGCGGAAAAATCTGGCCGCGGTCGCCGATGTCGAGCAGCGCAAAAGCAACGAGATGATCGGGGCGGAGCTTGGCTACCGCTATGTCGATTCGCCGATCGTCTGCAACATACCAGGCGGGCCGGAACTTCTGTTCCGCGACTATCAGCCGACCACTTGGCCCGGTGCGCGTCTGCCGCATGTCTGGCTCGACGACGGTACGGCGATGCAGGACCGCGTTGCCGAGGGTTACACGATCATCAAACTTGGCGGCAGCAAGGCTGACGCCGGCGGGCTTGAGCGCGCCATCCGCGCGCGCGGCGCGCCCGTCGAGTTGCTCGACGTTCCGGATCGGGTCGCCCGCGACGTCTACGGTTACGATCTGATCCTCGTACGCCCCGACATGCATGTGGTCTGGCGCGGCAATGCGGCGCCGGAAGACCCGGCGCAGGTCGCCGCAATTGCGACCGGGCACGGGCGCTTATGACGTTTGTTCGACCAGAATGACGCCGGCGAAAATCAGCACCAACCCCGCGATTCGCAGCGGCGGCAATGGCTCGCCCAAGACCAGCGCGGCGGCGAGCGGCACCACGACAAAAACCAGCGCGAACAGCGGCTGAGCCACGCCAAGCTGGAGTTCCCGCAAGGCAATGATGTACAGCAATCCAGCGACAAGCGCGGCGATGCCGACCGACCATGACCACGGATCGCGCAGCATCGACAGAATATAGGACAGCCACGACACGGAACCGCTGCCGCCCACAGCCGCCGCCCGCAGCTTAGCCGCAACATTCGCATAGGCCATCAAGACGACGGCAATCAGGATGAGCGAGACGCCTTTTGTCGTGCCGGACATTTGTTGTCCCGTCAGCCAATACCGAACTTTATAAAATCCGCTGTTATTCGTGCCGCTTCATTGATCTTGATCAACGCCCCGCCTCACCAGCCGAACGGCATCAGCGCCAGCGCCACGCCGCCGAGCGCGCCGACAATGACGACCAGGAGCGGCGGTGTCCGCCAGGCGGCCAGCAGAACGAAGCCGACAAGGGCGACGCCGAAATCTCCCGGGGTCTTGACCGAAGTCGTCCAAAGCGGATTGTACAACGCCGCACCGAGCAAGCCGACGACAGCGGCATTGATGCCGCGCATGGCCGCCTGTGCGCCCGCGCGTTTCCGAAATGTCTCCCAGAACGGCAACGTGCCGAGCAGAATCAAGATGCCGGGGAGAAAGATGCCGATCAGCCCAAGCGCAGCGCCGGCGACGCCGTGCGGAGATAGATTTGTCACGGCGCCCAGATAGGCCGCGAAAGTGAACAGCGGACCGGGAATGGCCTGCGCGGCGCCATAGCCGGCGAGGAAAGTATCGTCGCTGACCCAGCCGGGAGTCACGAAAGCTTCGCGCAGCAACGGCAACACGACGTGGCCGCCGCCGAAGACGAGCGCGCCGGATCGATAGAAGGCATCGAACAACGCAATGCCCGGCGCGCCTGCAATGCTCTGCAGGATCGGCAGGCCGACGAGCAGAACGAAGAACAGCGTCAACGCCGCAATCCCCGTTGCGCGGCCGACCGGGATCGGCATATGCGCTCCAACGACCGGTTGCGCGCCCCGGCACAGCCACAGCCCGGCGATGCCGCCCAGCACGATCGCCAGGATCTGCGCCACCGACGAGGCGCTGAACAAAATGACGAGTGCCGCCGCCACGGCGATCGAGGCGCGTTCCTTGTCCGGACAAAGCGTGCGCGCCATGCCCCAAACAGCTTGCGCCACGATGGCGACGGCAACGAGCTTCAGCCCATGCAGCAAGCCGGCGCCGACCGGGCCGATGAGCTCGCCTGCGCCGTAGGCGAACAGAACGAGCGCGATCGCGGACGGCAGCGTGAATCCGGTCCACGCGGCCAGCGCGCCGCTGTAGCCCGCGCGCATCAGCCCGATGGAAAATCCGACCTGGCTCGAGGCCGGCCCGGGAAGAAACTGGCACAGCGCGACAAGATCGACATAGGCCTGCTCTTCGAGCCATTTGCGGCGAACGACGAATTCCTCGTGGAAGTATCCGATATGCGCAATCGGGCCGCCGAAGCTCGTGAGGCCGAGGCGCAGGAAGGCGGTGAATACCTCTGCGCTATTGCCGGTGGCCACGGCCGTGTTCGCCGCCGCATCGGGTTTTCCGCGGCCGTTTTCCATCGCGGCATTGTTGACAGGTTTTCATGCGCGGGCAACGGCGTGAAAGTGCAGCGCCAGAGCGCCGGCACGCCGCGCCGGGGACACGGGCCGGAAATGCCGCTATAATTGAAAATTACGTGGTCATTCGAGGACATCATGACGCCTGTCGTTGCAATCATCGCGCCCGGCGCCATGGGCGCCGCCGTGGGAAAAAGGCTCGCGGACAACGGGCTCCGGGTGCTGACCTCGCTCCGAGGCCGCAGCCAAGAGACCGTGGCGCGGGCCAAGTCGGCCGGCATGGCCGCGGCGAACGATAGCGAGATCGCGGCCGCCGATTTCATCCTTTCCATTCTGCCGCCCGGCGACGCGCTGGCGCTCGCCGAGCGATTTGCGCCGGCGCTCAAAGCCAGCAATGCCAAACCCGTTTATGTCGATTGCAACGCCATCAATCCGGCGACGGTCGAGCGCGTGGCGGCGGCCGTTGCGCCGACAGAATGCCCCTTCGTCGATGCCGGCATTATCGGCGCGCCGCCGCAGCCGGGCAATTCCGGTCCGCGCTTTTACGCTTCCGGCGCCGCGGCGCCGCGGTTCGCAAGCTTGCGCGATTACGGCCTCGACGTCCGCGTGCTCGGCGGCGCGATGAGCGCGGCCTCGGCGCTTAAAATGTCCTATGCCGGCATCACCAAAGGCACCCAGGCGATCGGCGCGGCGATGATGCTGGCGGCGATGCGCTCAGGCTCCGCCGACGATTTGTTCGCCGAACTGCAGGCAAGCCAGAAGCAATTGTTTCCCTGGCTCAAGCGCCAATTGGAGCTGATGCCGCCCAAGGCCTATCGCTGGGTCGCGGAAATGCACGAGATCGCCGGCTTCGTCGGCGACGATCCGGCGGCGCACGAGCTGTACGCGGGCGCCGCGCATTTTTACGAACGCTTCGCGCAAGACTTCGAGTCGGACAAGAAGGATGCCGCAGCGCTCGCCGCGTTTTTGGCGAAGAGCTCGTCTTGATTTTCGTCGCCCTGAGGCGGCCGCGGCCGGGCTTCGCTTGTCTCGTCGTCAGCCCGTCTCGTTCATATCGGCCTGCGCCGGTTCGAGGCTAAGGCAAAAACGGCGATCGTCGATCATCAGGACCGTCGATACGCGCTCGCCGTCCTGGCTGATGAGGCCCAAATCAACTGCCGCCCCGATCGCAGATAGCTCGGCAGTGATGGCACTTAACAACTCGTCAGTCGTCATCGCTATTACCCCAACTCAACGCGTGCACACGACCAGCCACGCCGCTTGACCATCTCGCACCACTATCTCGTCGTCTTTGAGACAGCGGCGTGGCAAAGTCGCGATGAGCGGCTTGATCGCAGGCATCGAAGGCAACCGATGGCGGAACGCCACCGTTTTTGCGGTATTGAATTTCCGCCGGTTGTTGCCAAAATATCGCAGCCAATGAAGAGGCTCTGCATTAGAATACGTCAGAATCCAGCCGCAGGGGCCGCAATGAATAAGCTCTTGCTAGCAAGCATAGCGATCATCGCCGGTGCCGGTACGGCTGTTGCGAACGCCGCCGACATGTCCGTCAAAGCGCCGCCGGCCGCGCCGCAGTCCGATCCCGTCTTCACCTGGTCCGGATTTTACGCGGGCGTGAACGCCGGCTACGGCTGGAAAGACCCGACGGTGAGCTACACACCCAACGACGGTGCTTCGCTCGCCGGCACCTGCGGCGGAGCTGCGGGGGGCACCTGTGTTCCGGCCGCATCTTTTGACATCGGCGGCGCCCTCGGCGGCATTGCGGCTGGTTATAACTGGCAATTCGGTCGGCAATGGCTCGCGGGCCTCGAAGCCGATTTCGATTGGGCCGGGCTCAAAGGCACGGGAACGTCGAATTTTACTTTGGGCTCGGCAACTCCGGCAGCTTCGAACTTTCAGGCTACCGAAGATGTCAAATCGTTCGGTACGGTGAGAGCGCGCTTGGGATGGCTGCCGGCCAATAATCTTCTGCTCTACGGCACGGGGGGATTCGCCTACGGTCATTACGATGCAAAAGCCGTCCTCAATTCGCAGTTCAATGCGAATTTGGCTTCTACTCCCCCTCCTGTTGAATATAACTGCGTCCCCGGTCCGGCCTGTTTTTCGGGCGACACGTCTCGCACCAGTGTGGGTTGGACCGTGGGAACCGGCGGTGAATATGTCATTGCGCCCAATATCACGCTGAAGGCCGAGTATTTGTACGTGAACCTCGGTCGCGTTCGCGTCGAATTCGGTGGCCGTTACCACGCTTATCTTGCCGCCGGCCTCGCCAGCCTCGTTTACAGCGAACTTCAGCACGGTGAGCTTCAATGTCGTTCGAGCGGGTCTGAACTACAAATTCTGATCAATTCCGAATTCGATGTGTTCGACGAAATTAGAGCTCGCGATCAATCTCAGAACCGTCAAGGCGCCCGGCATCGGCGTGCCGCGGCAACGGCTCGCGCTCGCCGGCCGGGTGATCGAATGAAGCGAGAAAAGCTCGTCACGCTCATCGCCGCCGCGATCGGGTTGATGCTCATTGCGTTTCCGGCTTCATCGGTGAAAGCGCAGCAGCGCCCTCAGCCCGGGTGCCATGCCGTCTCCAAGATCGAATACGACAGCGCTAAAAGGCAATTTTTGCTGCGCAACAGATTTGGCATGTATGTGAGAACCGGCCACATTTTCAGGCGGCACTACTGGTATTGCCACTAACCGCGCTCGATGATCCGGAAACGCCGGATGAGCTAGCGGTTGAGCCATCGCCGCGCAAAGCCGAGGATGCCCTGCGGCAGGAAGATGATCATCACGATAAAGAGCATGCCGAGCGGGATCAGATACGGGAATTGATCGCCGAACAGCTGCGCCAGCAATTGCCGCGCCAGCTGGAAAAATCCGGCGCCGACGATCGGCCCGACCAGCGTGCCGATGCCGCCTATGACATTGTACATGACGGTGTCGCCCGAGGTCAGAAAGTAGACGAAATCCGGCGCGGCGAATTCGTTCTGGATGGCGTAGAGCACGCCGGCGAGACCCGCAAACAGCCCCGACAACATCACCGACACCATCTTATAGCGCTCGACCGCATAGCCGATGGCGCGGGTGCGCGGCTCGTTCTCGCGGATCGATTGCAGCACCATGCCGAACGGCGACCGCGTCACCCGGCGCAAGATCAGGTAGGACCCGGCGACGACCGCCAGCACGAACCAATGCAGCGTCGTCGAGGAGAAGCGCGCGTCATAGAGGAACGGAATCGACAGATGCGGGCGGGTGAAAATCAGGCCGTTTTCGCCGCCGGTCACCGCCGTCCAGGTGAAGATCATGACGTAGAAGATCTGGCTGAAAATCAGCGTGGTGATGGCGAAATAAATGTCGCGCAGCCGGATCGAGAAAAAGGCGACGAACAACGCGGCGCCGGCCGCGCCGGCAAGCCCGGCCAGGATGGCAAGCCACAGGTTCGGCGGGCTCACGAGCAACAGCGCTCCGGCGGCGCCGTACATGCCAAGGCCGAAAAATGCCGAGTGGCCGAACGAGATCATCCCGGTGTATCCGATCAAAAGATCGGACGACATCGCCAACAGCCCCCAGATCAGGATTTCGGTGAGAAAGCGGCGCCAGAATTCCGGCAGCACCAGCGGCGCCACGATCAGCACCGCGATCACCGCGCAAAAGCCGATCCAGAAAACGGCGGTGTGGCTCAACCGCGTGCCGTTGAGCGTGGCTGACTTATCGAGCGGTGCGGTTGTCATCGTGGCGACGCTACGAACAGGCCGGTGGGACGGAACAACAAGGTGAGGATCAGCACGACGAACGAGACGATCACCGCCTGCGACGGGTCCACCCAGATCGAGGCGTAGGCCTCGAGCAGGCTGATGAAGATCGCGGCGGCGATCGAGCCGCCGAAATTACCCATGCCGCCGACCACCACGACGATGAAGGCCTTGAGCACCCAATCCAGCCCCATCGTGTGATTGACCCCGACCATCGGAGCAAACAAGACGCCGCTCGCCGCCGCCATGGCGGCGCCGATCGCGAACACCCCGGTGTAGACCAGCGGCACCGGAATGCCCATGGCTTGCGCCATCACGCGGTCCTGCGCGGTGGCCCTGATCCAGACGCCGAATTTTCCGAATTTCAGGAACAGCCAGAAGCCGCCGATGATGCCGGCCGACAGCACCGCGATCAGAATGCGATACCAGGGGTATTGCAGATAGAACAATGTGAATTCGGCGCTGATCGGCTCCGGAATCTTGCGCACCACCGGGCCGAATTGCCAGAGCGCGTAATTCTGCAGCACGAGCGAAATACCGAAAGTGGCGAGGATGGTGTTGAGCGGATCGCGGCCGATGAGCGGCCGCAGCGCGACGACCTGGATCGCGGCGCCGAGAATGGCGACGATCAGCGAGGCGCCGATCAAGGCAAGCCAGAAGCTGCCGGTCGTTACGAAAACGACGAAGCCGATATAGGCGCCAAGCATGAACAATTCGCCGTGCGCGAAATTCACCACGTCCATGATGCCGAAGATCAGCGTCAGCCCCGACGCGATCAAAGCGAGGATCATGCCGGTGACGATGCCGTTGACCGTCTGGATGATAATGAGGTCGAAAGGAACGGCATGAAGGAACTGACCGAGCGCATCCATCGCTCACACCCCCAGATACTGTTTGATCACGGCGTGGTTGGCGTCGATCTCGCCGGCCGCGCAATGGTGGCGCACGCTGCCCTTCTCCATGATGTAGACGCGCTGGCTCGCCGCCAGCGTCAACGGCACGTTCTGCTCGACCAAAAGAATGGCGACGCCTTCGTTGTGAAGGAGCTCGATGATGTTGCGGATCTGCGAGACCATGCGCGGCATCAAGCCTTCGGTCGGCTCATCGAGCAGGATGATTTTCGGCTCCAGCATCATGGCGCGAGCGATGGCGAGCATCTGCTGCTCGCCGCCCGAGAGCGTGCCGCCGGCTTGGCCGCGGCGTTCCGCCAGCACCGGAAAGAAGGCGAAGACCTTGTCGAGCAGCGCCTGGCGCTTTTCCTCGGTCACGCCGTGGCGATCGAGCCCGGTACGCAGGTTTTCCATCACCGTGAGCAGGCGGAAGATGCGGCGGTCTTCCGGCACATAGCCGATGCCGCGCCGCGCCAGCTTGTGCGGCGGCAGGCCGGCGGTGGCATGGCCTTCGAGCAATACCGCGCCCCGGCTTGGCTGCACCAGGCCCATGATGGTCTTCAGCGTCGTGCTTTTGCCGACGCCATTGCGGCCGAGCAGGCCGACCACCTCACCCGGAGCGACGTTGAGCGAGACGCCGTGCAAAATGTGGCTCTTGCCGTAATAGGTGTGCACGTCGTCGAGGACGACCAGCGGAACTGCGCCGGCTGTCGAAATATTCGCCGAAGTGTCGACCATGGCGCTCATGTCTTGAGATAGACCTCCAGCACCTTGGGATTCTCCTGGATTTCCGCGGGCGTGCCTTCGGCGAGAATGGTGCCGTAGTTCAACACGGTGATGCGGTCGCAAAGCTCCATCACCACCTGCATATCGTGCTCGACGATCAGGATGGTGAGATTTTTGGCGATGCGCTGCACCAGTGCCTTGGTTTCGTCGGTCTCGGCCTGACTCATGCCGGCGGTCGGCTCGTCGAGGCACAACAGCTTCGGCTCGGTGGCGAGCGCGATACCGATCTCGAGATTGCGCTGCTCGCCGTGCGACAGATTTGCCGCCAAATCCTCCGCCTTGCCGAGCAAGCCGACGGAATCCAGCGCCGCCGCGGCCTTGTTGTTGATATCGGCCAGCGCGCCGTGATGCGCGATCATGTTCCAGCCGTGCCGGCGCGATTGCGCGGCGATCCGCACGTTTTCGAACACCGTGGCGTTGGGCAGGATGTTGGTGATCTGATAGGAGCGCGCGATGCCCTTCCGCGAAATCGCATTCGATGGCAAACCGGTGATGTCATCGCCGTCGAATATGATGCGGCCGCTGCTCGGGCGCAGCACGCCGGTCAGGCAATTGAAGAACGTGCTCTTGCCGGCGCCATTCGGGCCGATGATGGCGTGCACTTTGTTGCGCGCGAGTTCAAAATTGACGTCGGAAAGCGCGGAAAGTCCGCCGAAACGGACGGACAACAACTCGGTCTTGAGGATAGGCGCCGACGGCGCTCCCCGGTTCGTCACCGGGGAGCGCACGTCGATCGATGCTGCCGCGCTCACTTACGCAGAGAAGTTGCAGGCCGGCGGCACGACGGTCTTGCTGCCCGGCACTGTCTCTATGAGATGATAGGTTCCGCCGGAGACGGTGAAGATGAATTCTTGCGGGAAGGCCTGGTGGTCTTCCTTGCAAATCGTCTTGGTGCCCTGCGGGAAATCAGGGCCAGCCTTGAGCTCGAGACCTTCCAGGGCCTCGATCAGTTTCATGGTGTCATCGCGGCCTTGGAATTTCGACTTCTCCATGCCGATCTTGAGTGCATTGAGCGCCTCGAAGTTCGACTGGACGTATTTGTCGGGCAGCGGACCGGATGGATCGATCTTGGCCAGGCGCGCCTTGGCCTCATTAAACCAAGCGTGGTGATACGGCGTGTCGAGCGGACCCTGGAACACCGGGATGTAGCGGTTGATCGCGGTGAAGCCGTCGATCTTGTTGCCGATTGCGATGATATTGGTCAATTCCGAGATCGAGCCGTCGCCTGCCCATTTGTATTTCTTGGTCAGCCCGAGGTCGTAGGCCTGGGTGGCGATCGTGACGCCGTCCTTGCCGAAGAAGATACCGAACAGGCCGTCGAAATCGCCGGAAATCTTCGACAGGAACGGCGTCATGTCCGGGGTGCCGAGCGGGATGCCGGTGGTGCCGACCACTTCGCCGCCGTTGTTCTTGATCTGCGCGATATAGGCGTCGCGCGTCGATTGGCCCCACGAGTAGTCGGCAAAGGCGATATGCCACTTCTTGCCCAGCTTGGTCAGCGTGGGCGCGAACGCCACCGCTTGCGCCGGCGCGTAATCGTAGGTCCGGAAGCTGTAGCGGTTGCAGTGGCTGGTGGTGAGCGTTGTGTCGAGGCAGACGCTGATCATGTTGACGATCTTGGCGTCTTCCCACACCGGCATGCAGGCGATGCAGATATTCGAGAGGAAGCCGCCGACATGCGCGTCGATATTGTCTTCTTGAACGAGCTTCTCGCTCTTCTGCCGGGCGACCGCCGGCGAGCTCTCGTCGTCGACGATGTCGAGTTCGACCGGCCGGCCGTTGATGCCGCCGTTCTTGTTGATGCGGTCGGCCGCCATCTGCAATCCGACCACCGCGGTCTTGCCGCCGGCGGCGCCGGCGCCGGACAGCGGCTGCTCGGAACCGATCTTGTAGGCTTTTTCGGCGCCGAAGGCGGCGCGCCACGGCGCGGGGACCAGCATCATGGCGCCGATCGCGCCGCCGCCCCAGCCGACCAGCCGGCGGCGCGTGACCTTGCCGCTGTACCAGATGTCTTCAGCCCACTTCTCTTCTTTCCATTTCTCAGTCATCGGATGTCCCTCCACTGGATTTCACGCAGCCCCACGCTGCAGGCCCGTCTCCCGGGCTTTTGGCAGGCAATTTAGGACGTTAGCAAACGCGATCTTGGCTTCCGTTTCAACCGAATTCGCAACTCCGTTTTGGCCCTGCGCCCGGAGCGCTGCGCGTAAGATCGTCGCGGCAGCGCCGGCTTTTTCCTTGCCGAGTTGGTGATAAAATGGGCAGAAAGCGTCACGGCGAAATGCAATGGAGCGGGCGATGGTAACGGCGGCTATGCGGCGGGAAAATCCCGCTGCGCTTCCCACCGGCCAGGCGGCCCGACTGGCGATCCGGCGCAATGCGCATTCCGGCCCGACCTCGGGGCTGGCGCCGGGCTTCGTGCAGGCCAATCTGGCGATCCTGCCGAACGCCTTGGCGCAGGATTTCTTGCAGTTCTGCCAGCGCAATCCGAAGCCATGCCCGCTGATCGGCGTCTCGGCGCCCGGCGATCCGCGCGTGCCGGATCTGGCCGACGACCTCGACATCCGCACCGACCTGCCGCGCTATCGCGTCTGGCGCGACGGCGCGCTCGCCGACGAGCCGAGCGATATCCTCAAATACTGGCGCGACGATCTCGTCACCTTCGCCATCGGCTGCTCGTTCTCGTTCGAACAGGCGCTGCTCGAAGGCGGCATCGAGCTGCGCCACATGACGTGCGATTGCACCGTGCCGATGTATCGCACGTCGGTGGAAACCGTGCCGGCGGGGCCGTTCCATGGGCCGCTGGTCGTTTCGATGCGGCCGATGAAGCCCGCCGACGCCATCCGCGCCGTGCAGATCACCACGCGGTTCCCTTCCGTGCACGGCGCGCCGGTGCACCTCGGCAAGCCGGAATCGATCGGGATCAAAGACATTGCCAAGCCCGATTGGGGCGACGCGGTGCCGATCCACGATGACGAGATTCCGGTATTCTGGGCCTGCGGGGTGACCCCGCAATCGGTGATCATGGCGGTGCGGCCGGAATTCTGTATAACCCACTATCCCGGCGCCATGCTGGTGACCGACCGCCGCAACACCGAATTTGCGATCATGTGACCGCTGCGTCATTCCGGGGCCGAGCGCAGCGAGGAGCCCGGAATCCATATTCGCCAACCTGTGGTTATGGATTCCGGACTTGCCGCTGCGCGGCAATCCGGAATGACAATGAGAAAGTTTCCCATGCTCGTCGATTTCCAGCAACACTACACGCCGCCGGAATTGCTTAAGGGCGACCCGGGCAAAGTCGTGGTCGATCTCGATCGCGACGGCAATCCGAGTTATTTGCTCAATCCGATGCTCGCCGATCTTGCCGCGCATATCCGCATGATGGATGCGTCCGGCATCGATGCCGGCGTGCTGTCTTGCGGCTTAGGCTTCGATCAGCCCGACCTTGCGACCTGCCGGCAGATCAACGATCGCATGCGCGAGGCGGAAAAGGCGCATCCGGGCCGCTTCATCGAACTCGCGCACGTGCCGGCGCTCAAGCCCGCGGAGGCCGCGGCCGAGTTGAAACGCTGCGCCGTCGAGCTCGGCTTTCCCGGCGTCGTCATCGCGTCAGAGCTGCAGGATCAGCCGCTCGATGCCGAGGGCTTACGGCCGTTCTGGAAAGCCTGCGCCGATCTCGATCTTTACGTCTTCATTCATCCGCTGCCGCGCGTCATCCGCTGGACGCGCATGGATGCCGACGATCTCGGCCGCATGCTCGGCTGGGAGTTCTCGCTGATGACGGCGGCGGTGCGCCTCGTCAATTGCGGCCTGCTCGACGAGCTGCCGACATTGCGGATTCAGTTCTCGCATTTCGCCGGCGGCATCGGCCGCTATCTCGGCCGCATCCGCGGCTTTCAGCAGCGCACGAAGTGGGGCACCGCGCAAGTGCCGCGCCACGGCCGCCAGCCGCGCCAGCCGTTCGATTACTATCTCGATCATCGCCTGTTCTACGACATCGCCGGCTGGGCCGGACCCGATCATGCCGCGGAATGGGGCGCCGACTGGGTCCGCTTCGGGCTCGATGAGCTTTCCTTCTCGCAGCTCGTGTTCGCGTCCGATTATCCGCAAGCCGTGCGCGAGCCGAGCGAGGTCGCCGGCTACGTCGCGGCGGTGCGCGCGCTCGGCGGCAACGGCCGCGCGCTCACCGCCGGCGTCAACGCCGAAAAGCTCATTCCCGATATCGGCCGGCGGCTCGCCGCGAGGCAGAGAACCGAGGTGCCCGCATGAACGACGAGGTGGCGACGACCGAAGCGGCGTTTGATCCGGCCGCACACGGCTGGGAACGTGTTAAGGCGCATAATTTCGGCGAGCTGATCGGGCCGGTCTGGCGCAAGGGCGACGGCCTGTTCGGCATCGTGACCGCGGACAAGCACAGGAACCATCGCAGCATGCTGCACGGCGGCGTCCTGATGAGCTTTGCCGATCAGGCCATGGGCATGACCGGCCGCCGCCTCACCGGCGACAAGCCCCATGCCACCATCGAGATGAACATGCAGTTCATCGCCGGAGTGAAGATCGGCGATTTCGTCGAGGCGCATTGCGAGGTGGTACGTGAGACCCGCTCGGTGCTGTTCATCGAAGGCAAGCTGAAAGTCGGCGCCCGCATCGTCGCCGCGGCGAGCGGGATTTGGAAGATTTTGGGGGAGGGGTAAGGCTTGCTCTTCCCCTCCCCCTTGTGGGGAGGAGATAGGGGTGGGGGTCGAGAGGAGGCGCGCCAACGTCAACGCGCTCGCGTTAGCTCCCCACCCCCAACCCAACCCCCCCCACAAGGGGGGAGGGCATTAAGCGCGAAACCTCTGCAACGTCCCGCCCTTCATCACCGATCCGGGCAGCGGGTGGCCGACGATCTCTTCGGCGAGATGAGCGCATTCGATCAGCGCGTCGAGGTCGATGCCGGTCTTGATGCCCATTTCCTCGCAGAGAAAGACGAGGTCCTCGGTGCAGACATTGCCGGCGGCGCCGGCGTGGCCGGCGAACGGGCAGCCGCCGAGACCCGCAACCGCCGCGTCAAAGCGCGTCACGCCCATTTCGAGGCCGGCATAGGCGCAGGCGATCGCCATGCCGCGGGTATCGTGCAGATGCAGCGCGAAATCCATCTCCGGAAAGCGTTCGCGCAACGCACCAACCGTGCGCTTGATCGCGAGCGGCGTCGCCCAGGCCATGGTGTCGGCGAGCGTGATGTATTTCAGCGTGACGCCGTGCGCTTTCGCCACATCGAGGATTTGCGCCACCAGCGCTGCCACGCGCGCAATCGGAATGTCGCCTTCGAAATTGCAGCCGAACGCCGCCATGATGCTGCCGCGCTCGACCGGAATTCCGGCCGCCTTGTACATCTCGACGATGGCATGCTGTCCGGCGAGCTGCTGCGCGGCAGTGCGGTTCTGATTGCGGACGGAAAATTTCTCGGAGGCGCAGAGCTGGATGGTGCCGGTATTGCTGAGCCGATTTGAAAATTGCAGCGCGCGCGCAAAGCCCTTTTCATTGAGCCACAATGCCGTGTAGGCAACGCCCGGGTTCACCGTGATGCCGCGGACCACGTCTTCGGCGTCCGCCATGCCGGGCACGTTCTTCGGATTGACGAAGGACACGATCTGGATGTGGTCGATGCCGGTCTGCGACAGCGCATCGATCAGCGCGATCTTGCGCGCGGTCGGGATCGGACCTTTCTCGATCTGAAAGCCTTCGCGCGGGCCTTCTTCGGTGATGTGCACGGCCGCCGGCAGGTCACTCATGATTTTTCCTTGACGCTAACGATGCCGCGCTTCGTCAGCGCCTCGATCTCATCTGGCGTCAGGCCGAGCTCGGCGAGTATTTCGCTGGTGTGCTCGCCGAGGCCGGGCGCCTGGCGCTGCAGGCCGAAATCGTGATCGCCCATTTCGATCGGCAGGCGCGGCAGTTTTGCATGCTTGCCGTTCGGGAATGCAATTTCCAGCATGCGGCCGCCGGCATTGAGCTGCGGATCGTCGAACAGATCGCCCGGCTTGGCGACCGGAGCGAACGGAATATCGATGCGGTCGAACAATTCGGCGAGCTCGGCGAGTTTATGCCGCGCGACGATTTCGGCGACCAGCGGGCGCAGCACGGCCGCGCACTGCACGCGGTCCTCGTTGGTCTTATACGCCGGATCGGCCAAGCAGATCGGCCGCGCGAAATGTTCGCAGAAGCGGCGCCATTGACCGTCGCTGGTGATGCCGACGAAAATCTGCGCGCCATCGGCGGTCGCGAACGGTTCATAAATAGCCCAAGCCCCTTCGCGGGACGGCATCGGCGGCATCGGCTTTCCGGTCACCACTTCGCCGGCCATGTGCGACATCATCAGAAATGCGGTGGATTCGAACAAAGCGGATTTCACCATCTGGCCGCGGCCGGTGCGCTCGCGCTCGCGCAACGCCGCCTGCACGCCGATCACCGCGAACATGCCGCCCATGATGTCGACGACCGAGGCGCCGGCGCGCAACGGCTGGCCCGGCGGTCCGGTCATATAGGCAAGACCGGCCATGAACTGCACCACTTCGTCGAGCGCCGGACGGTGCTCGTAAGGTCCGCTCAGAGAATCCTTTGAGCGCGCAATAGATCAGCCGCGGATTTTTTCGCGAAAGCTCGCCATAGCCGCAGCCGAGCCGGTCCATGGTGCCCGGCGCGTAATTTTCCAGAACCACGTCGGCCGTCGCGGCGAGACGATGGAGCAAAGCGCGGCCCTCGTCGGATTTCAGATCGAGCGCCAGGCTGCGTTTGTTGCGGTTGAAGGTGGCAAAGAATCCCGCGGCAAAGCCGTACAGCCGCCGGGTGTGATCGCCGCCCGCCGGTTCGATCTTGATCACGTCGGCGCCGAGATCGGCGAGGATCAGCCCCGCCGTCGGGCCCATGATGGTGTGGCAGAATTCGAGCACGCGGATGCCGGCAAGCGGCAAGGTTGCGTTCGAAACGGTGGCCGGCCCGGTCATTGCCATGCTCTATAATGACGGAAAGCGAGGGGAGAAAGCCATGCAGAAATCGTTCATTCGCGGGCCGCGGGCGCAAACGCGCGCTTATTCGCAGGCCGTCATCACCGAGGGCGGCAAGACTGTCTGGCTCGCCGGCCACACCGGCGCGGTGGACGATGCCGGCAAATCGCTTGCCGGCGATTTCGACGCGCAATGCCGGCAGACCTTCCGCAATATCGAAAAGACGCTCGCCGAGACCGGCGCAAAACTTGGCGACCTCGTCACCATGACGGTGTTTCTCATCAATTCGCGCTACACCACGCGCATGACCGAGTTGCGCACCGAAATCTTCAGCAAGGATTTTCCCGCCAGCGCGGCGATCACCGTCGCCGGCTTCGCCCAGCCGGAAATGATGATCGAGATTCAGGGCGTCGCGGTGGTCTAAACCCTCCCCACAAGGGGGAGGGGTAGAGTGAGCGTCGCGATTAAGCGCCTTTCCCCCGCGCCTCGTGGATCGCCCGCCACAACACTTCGGGCGTCGCCGGCATCTCGACGTGCTTGATGCCGAGCACCGAGAGCGCGTCGACCAAGGCATTCGCCACCGCCGGCATGGCGCCGACGCAGCCGGCTTCGCCGGCGCCCTTGATGCCGAGCAGATTGGTCTTGGTCGGCACCGGATTTGAGTCGACATGAAACGCACTGAGGTCTGAGGCGCGCGGCATGGCATAGTCCATGAACGAGCCGGTGAGGATCTGGCCCTCGGCGTCGAATTTGATGTCTTCCATCAAAATCTGCCCGACGCCCTGGGCGATGCCGCCGTCGATCTGGCCGTGCAGCAACAGCGGATTGACCACGGTGCCGACGTCGTCGACCACGTTGTAGTTGACGATCTCGACCGTTCCGGTGTCCTCGTCGATTTCCAGCTCGCAGACATGCACGCCGTTGGGGTAGCTCGCCGTCTTGCCGGAATAGATCGCCTTTTCGATCAGGCCGCATTCCATGCCCTGCGGCAGATTCTTCGGGTCGAGCGAGGCCTTGGCGACTTCCTTGATGGTCAGCGTCTGGTTTGTCTTCTGGCTCGAGAACACGCCGTCGGCGAATTTGATCTCGGCGACCTCGACTTTGAGCATGTTGGCGGCGATCGCCTTGGCCTTGGTCTCGATCTTGTCGGCGGCGAGCGTGAAGGCGGAGCCGGAAAACGCCGCCGAGCGCGAGCCGCCGGTGCCTTCGGCGAAAAACACCTGGTCGGTGTCGCCCTGGATGTAGGTCACTTCGTTGGGGTCGAGGCCGAGCCGGTCGCAGACGATCTGCTTGAACGCGGTCTCGTGGCCCTGGCCCTGGTTGATGCTGCCGGAAAAGATCGACACCGTGCCGGTGCGGTCGAACCGGATCTCGGCGCCTTCAAGCCCGGCGGCGGCCGAGCGCTCGATGGTGTTGGAGAAGCCGAAGCCGCGCAGCTTGCCGTGCTTGCGCGCCGCCGTGCGCCGCGTCTCGAAACCTTTCTTGTCGGCGGCCTTGAGCGCCATGTCCAAATTCTTGTCGAACTCGCCGCAATCGTAGGTGAACGTGACGCTGGTCTTGAACGGCATCGCGCTCGTCGGAATGGTGTTCTTCCGGCGCAGCTCCGCCGGATCGATGCCGAGCTGGTCGGCGGCGAGATCGACCATGCGCTCGATGACGTAACCGGCCTCGGGGCGGCCGTTGCCGCGATAGGGACGCACCGGCTGGGTGTGGGTGAACACCGCGGTGACGTCGATATGCGAGGCCGGCGTGCGATAGACGCCGGCGAGCGTGCCGAGATTGCCGGTGAAGGCCGGCATGCCGACCTGCATATAGGCGCCGATCGCGGCGATGATTTTCGCCCGGAACCCCAGGAAGATGCCGTCCTTGTCGAGCGCCAGCTCGGCGTCGGTGACATTGTCGCGCGCCTGCGCGTCGCACAGAAACGATTCCGAACGCGTCGCCACCCATTTCACCGGCCGCCCGGTGAGCTTGGCGCCGAGCAGAACCAGCGCCACTTCGTTATAGACCGCCGACTTCATGCCGAAGCTGCCGCCGATGTCGCCGCAGACGACGCGGATCTTGCTGTCAGGCACTTTCAGCACGTATTGCGACAGCTCGGTCTGGAACACATTGGTCCGCTGCAGCGTGGTGTAGATCGTGTAGCGGCCCTCGGTCGGCTCGTAGAGCCCGATGCAGCCGCGCGGCTCCATGGCCGCGGCGGTGACGCGATTGATGACGAAATGATGTTTGACGACATGCGCGGCGCGGGCGAACGCCGCGTCGGTCGCCTCCTTGTTTCCTTCGACCTGGATGAAGCCGATATTGCTCGGGCAATCCTCCCAAACGAGCGGCACGCCGGAATTGACCGCGTCGCCGGTCTTAACGACGGCCGGCAGCGGCTCGTAATCGACCTCGATCAGCTCGGACGCATCGACCGCCTGGTAGTAGGTCTCGGCGACGACGAAGGCGACGTAGTCGCCGATCATCCGCACCCGGTCCTCGACCAAAGCCGGATAGCGCGGCCGGTAGCCCGGCTTGTCGTCGCGGCGCTTCAATCCGCCGGGCACCGGCAGATCGCCGAAGCCGGCGGCCTTGTAGTCGGCGCCGGTCAGAACCGCGAGCACGCCGGGCGCCGCTTTGGCTTTCGCGGTGTCGATCGAGCGGATGCGGGCATGGGCATGCGGCGAGCGCAGCACGTAGCCGAACACGGTTCCCGGAAACGTCATATCCGCGACGTAGCGGCCGCCGCCTTTGATCAGCCGCGGATCCTCAAACCGGGGAACGGGCTGGCCGATCGCGAATTCACCCATCGCAGTCCTCGCTGGTCGCCGATTTTGATTGAGATGCCCGGCGGAACGGCCGGGCATCGCTGGAAGATGCGGTTTTACAACGGCCTGCCAAGCCCTTCAATGCGGCCCGCTTGCCGCCCTTTGAGCCGGTCCCTATCTGAATTTTGCGGGCTGGCCATTGTGAGCAGACCATGGAGCAGACGATGAAGCGATTGACCTTGGCGGTTGGCGTCTTGGCGCTTGCTGTCGCGGCCGCAAGCCCGGCGCGCGCCGACTATGCGGTCGTCCAGTTGCAGGACGGCTGGTGCAAGATCTGGTGGAACAGCGCCGATAATCCGTGGGGCAACTCATGGACGAAGATCGCGGTCGGGCTGCCCGATTGGCTGGCGGCCTCGGCGGCGCTCGATGGCGCCCGCTCGCAAGGCGTCTGCCGCTAGCCGGGAAGCCGGCCTCTTCCCGAATACGCTATTCGCGCATTCCCGCTGTCGCGGCAGTGCGCGGAACGGGCTATAGTGTCGCCACATGATCGAGACCATGCCCGAGACTATGCCCCAGACATTCGAAGCCGCCCTGCAAGCCCGCGCCGACGCCATGGCCGACGCCTGCACGCGCTGCGGCAAATGCGTCGAGGTCTGCCCGGCAACCGGGGCGGCCGGGCTCGGCGCCGCGGAGCTGCAAAATCCCGCCGCGGTCATCGGCGGCATCGTCGACATTGTGCGCCACGGCGCCGGCAACGAAGCGGCGCGCAAATGGGCGTCGGGGTGCCTGCTGTCAGGCGAGTGCATCGAGGCCTGCGACTACGGCGTCAATCCGCGGTTCCTGCTGCACATGGCGCGCGTCGCCATGGTGCGCGCCAAAGACGACGCCATGACGCAGCGCAAGAACGGCGTCGAGGGATTCCGCCACGTGGCGCACGACGTGAAACATATTTCGCGTTTGCAGCTCGACGGCGCCTTGCTGGAACGGCTGGGGCAGGGCGCCGCGCCGCGTCCCGCCGCGGGCGCGCCGCCCGATTTCGTCTTCTACACCGGCTGCAACGTGCTCAAGACGCCGCACATCGCGCTGTTGGCGCTCGACATCATGGACGCGCTCGGCGCGACCTACGAGGTGATGGGCGGCCCGACGCATTGCTGCGGCGTGCAGCCGATGCGCGCGGGCGACACCGCAACGTTCGGCCGCGTCGCCGAAAGCACGCTCGACAAGATGGCGGCGAGCAAGACCAAACAGGTCGTATCGTGGTGCCCGGCCTGCCACGTCAATTTCACCGAACAGACGCTGCCGGCCGTCGAACAGACGCGCGGCGCCAAGCCGTTCGAGATGACGCCGTTCACGATGTTCATCCGCAACAATCTCGACCGGCTGCGGCCGCTGTTGCGCGAGCCGGTGCCGATGCGCATCGCGCTGCACAAGCATCCCGGCATCCGCGGCGTGGTCGAGGCGGCGGAGGAAATTTTGTGGGCGGTGCCGGGGATCGAAGTCGTCGATCTGCACCAGCCCGCGGTCGGGCTGCAGTCCAACAGTCTGCGCATCAATCCGAAATACCGCCGCGAACTGCAGGAGAACGAGCTTGCGGCGGCGCAAGCCGCCGGCGTCGACGCCCTGGTCGCGGTCTATCATTCCGATCACCGCGAACTGTGCGCGCACGAGCGCGACCGGCCGTTCCAGATTTTGAATCTGTACGAGATCGTCGGCTTGAGCATGGGCCTGTACTACGAAGACAGCTTCAAGCGGCTGAAGATCATGCAGGACGCCGACGCCATCCTGGCCGATTGCGAGGACCTCGTCGCGCAACACGGCCTCGACCGCGCCGCGACGCGGGCGGCGATCCAGGCGATGCTCGACGAGCAGCCGGCGCCGTTGCGGGGCGCTTCTCAGTAGGACGTCGTCCCGAGGCACCCGCGTTTGGCGCAGGCCTCAAAGGATACTGCTCAGGCGCTCGGACTGCCGCCCGTCGTTTGTTGAGATTTCCCGGATTTGGTTAGTCCGCCCGCACCCGGACGTTCGCCCGGAGGCGCTAGATATCAAATCTTTTAATGCGAATTGATTTCATAAATCGGAACTGTAGGATCGCCGGGCGGACTAGCGAAGCGTAATCCGTTATTCTTGTTTAATTGCTCGCTGCTGCATGCTTGCCCTCGCGCTCCCAGATCATGAGGGCAAAATAGGCGGTGAAATGCGCGCTATTGGCATCTTCCTTTTCCTCTATGTCGCGGAGAACCGGAATGGCGCGGTCGGGCATCAACTTAATCAAGTAGGCTCCCGCGTAGGCCCGCACTCCGGCATCGGGGTCGCCGAGAAGCGGTAAAAGAGCTGCTCGGCCCGGGTCGAGCTCATCCAATTGATGAACAATTTCGTCCATCAGATCCACGACTTTTGCTTCGCCGGTTGTGTCCAGGAGTTCATCGTGAAGAGTGTGCGCAAGCCGCGCGCCAAATCTAAAACCGCCAACAAGGGAGACAACGCGGTCTTGATTCTCCGCAATGCCTGCTGGCTTGAGTAGCGCTGTGAGTGCCGTCGAGCCTTTCGCTTTGATCCGATCGATCTCTTTGACAATCTCAATTCCGCGAAGGATAGCCTTGCCTTGGGTGGCGCGGTCGTTCGATGCAAACGTTCGACCGTTTCCATCGAACCATTCGTCCAGTTTTGTTCCCAGTTGAGCAATAGTTTCATTGATGTCCATCGGACGCTTCCCCGGATCCGTAGGCCTACTTCAGTATATGCAATTCTCGTAAAATCTTGAGACCTATTTCGCGTTGTACCTCGTAGGGCTGGGTTTGCAGCCATTGATATAGATTCATTTTCGAACCATCCGGATTCCTTGCCGAGGGGTCCGGCGCCAGCTTAAGAAATTCTGCATTCACGGCCTCACGCAGTAGGCGCGCGGACCTCGTGCTAACTGGTCAAATAATTAAATCGTGATTTTCGCTCGCGCTCCCAAGCGAGGAGCGTCCAGTGCGCGCCAAAGTCGGCACTCTTTCCGGCGCCGGCCTCATCGATGGCCCGAAGCATGGGGACAACACGGTCCGGCATAAGATCGATCAGATAAGCTCCCGCAGCAGCGCGTAAGCCCGCGTCCGGGCTTCCGAACAGCGCGGTAATGCGGCCCTGCCCGAACCAGCCTTTTCCAGCTTCAGGACAATTGCGTCCAACAGATGCCAAACGTCATTCTTGCCTTCGGTGTCCAGAAATTCGTCGTAAAGAGCATGGCCAAGCCTGGCGCCAAATTCGAACGCTTTGACGAGCGGCAACCCGCCTTTGTCGTCTGCCGTCGTATCGTACCGATCAACTAGGCTGTTAATGGCAGCCTTGCCATCGGCTTTAATACGATCGAACTGTTTGATGATCTCGACCCCACGAAGGATTGCTTTGCCTTGGGCGGTACGGTCTTGCGACGCGAACGTCTCTGCGCTTCCATCAAACCACCCGTCAAGTCTAGCTCCCAATTCGGCGATTGCTTTGTCGGCTTCCATCGAGGGCTCCGGTTTATGCAGCATCAATTGCCGTATCAATCCGCCTTGTTGGCGTTTGCTTTCTGCTTCAATTGCCAGGCGAGTAGCGCCCAATGGGCTGTGAAGTCCGCGCTCGTGCCGCCTTCCTTTTGATCGATTTCGCGCAAGACCGGCACGGCCCGATCGGGGATCGAATTCACAAGCGATGCCGCAGCCGACGCACGCACGCCAACGTCAGGATGATTGAGAAGCACCGCGAGAGCGCCTCGTCCGGAATCGATGCTTTCCAATGTTTCGGCTATATCCTGAATGAGATGCACAACCTTGGTCTCGCTGTCAGTGTCTCCGAGCTGGTCGTGAAGCGCGTGCGCAAATCTGGAACCGAATTCGAAGCCGCGGATTAACGATGCAACGCGTTGTTGTTCGCCGATTTTGTCTTGTCGATTAAGCAGCGCACCAAGCGTTGCTGTGGCTTCAGCGATGAAGTGATTAATCTCTTTTTCGATTGCAATCCCGCGAATCAATGCTTTGGCCTGCACGGCGCGGTCGTGTGACGCGAAGGCCTCGGAGCTTCCGTCGAACCAGGCGTCGAGCTTTGCTCCCAATTCGGCAATTGTCTTGTCCGCTTCCATCAAAGTTTCGGCTCGGTCCGCATGTGTCCTATTTCAGAATTTGGAGCCGCCGCAGAATTATAAGCCCCTCCTCACGTTGCACCTCATATGGCTGTGTTTGCAGCCATTGATACATATTCATTTGCGAACCATCTGGATTCTTTGCTGAGGTATCTGGCCCCGGCTTCAAGTATTCAATGTTTACCTCTTCGTGCAACAGCGTCGGCAGGCGAATAATGTTGTCGGTGTTCTGGAGCTGCTCGGGCGGAATGGTCGTGGCATTTGTCCCACCTTGCGTCACGACATGATGATACTGAAAGCCGGCGCCCGCACCGCCGAACCTCCTTACCATTATAGCTGTGACCAACTCTGCCTTTACGAAGAAATCGTAATCGGCAAATTCCTCATAGTCATTTGATATTTGCAAATCTTCAAGATTTTGCGGTCCTTTCTGCGCAAAATCGAGAGCGGCCGCCGTGTCGGTCGCAAGCTTCCAGTAGTCGGATACGATGTGGACGATATCGAGCGCGATGGCCGCGTCGGCCGCGGCGTCAAGGATCGGGATCAAATTCGCCGCCGCTTCGGCGCCCAGGCGCGAGATCGCGCGTACGCCCGTTCGCAGGGCGCGTCGAGCAGCCCTACGTATGAGGCGACCCTTTGTCTCCTGCGAGATTTCGGCGTCGGTCTTGGGTCGAAATTTGCCGCCACGGCCGCCGGGTGTTCCGGCAGGCCAGCCGGGATGCTTCGGATCGTCCGGGCTCGCTTTATGAATGTCGCGCTGATCGGCACCGCCGGCGGACTTGATGAGGATGTCCTCGACCTCCAATGCGCCGCGCGCAGATCGATCAGGAAGATCGGGAATGCGTAAATGCACCGCCGCGATCCGCGCCAAGCAGGGGTCGTTCGCGTTCAACGCGGCTGCCACGGTCGCAAGCCCGGGCATCAGCCGGTCGGCAGCGATATTTTTCCGATAGGCGCGGCTCAGCAGCGCTTCGATCTCGCCCCGATCGCGAACCACGAAACGATAATCGCGGCGCTCAATCAGCGGCGTTCGGCCTAGGACCAGGCCATCGTTGCTGCATGCCAGGCCGAGATTGTCCTCGCCGCACTCGCTTAAACGCCACATCTGAATCATGTCGGTCTCGTCGCATAAGCAGAGACATTTGTCAACGTGAAAGTGACCCGTCTTGACAATCGTCGCCGGTTCCGTTACATGATGACGAATCAAACCTCGCCCCAAGGGACGCCGTCCGGGTGATGCCGGGCGGAAAGGGGCGAGTGCGGTGCCCGCGGGCCAAGCCTCATCAGCTTGGCTCCCGGGTGGTCCGGGCATCATGTCTGCCGGCACTATGACCGGCGTGCGAGGTGCGTCGCTGGAAGTGGTCAGGCCGTCGGCGGAGTGACCCCCGCCGCTTGGACGGGTTTGCCCACGAAACCTGGCCCGGGCCGCACCAAGGGACTAGACACACCCCTTGGCAAGAGCCGTGGTGGAACGCCGGCAGGCGAGCGCGCCCGAGAGCGGAAGGGCGGTGCAAGCCGCTCCTTCCGTGGCGCGACCGCACCCGTTCGGTGCGGGACTGACGACAGTGCGTCTGCCGGCGTTCCGCTTCCCTTTCTTTCTTGTTCGTAGGGTGGGCTTCGCGAAGCGAAGCCCACGCGGAACGATGAGGTGATACGGCGATGCACAGCGTGGGCACGGCGCTTTGCGCCTTTGCCCACCCTACATCGCTGGACATTGAAGCTTCTCGACCGTACCCGCATATCGCTCCGCTCATGCGGGCTACGGCTGTTTGACATCGCTGTTTGACAAAACTCGCGCGTTGATGCGCCGCGGGAACGGGATCGCGTGCACCCGCCCCCGCGAAGCGGGGGAGGGGGACCATCCGTAGCTCGCGTAGCGAGCGAAGGATGGTGGAGGGGGCTTCTGACTCAGAGCTTCGTTGTCGCCGCAGAAAGAGCGTTGACACCGACGCCCCTTCCACCGCCTTCGGCGGTCCCCCTCCCCCGTTTTCACGGGGGAGGAAGCGTTATCAATCCGACTGGATATTGGCGTCCTTGACCATCTTGCCCCATTCGACGAGCTGGGCCTTGATGTAGTCGCCCAGCTCGCCGGGCGTCGAGGAAAAGCCCTCGAAGCCGACGTTCTTGAATTTGGCTTGCACCTCCGGGCTGTCGATGATCGGGCGCAGCGTACTGTTGAGCTTGGCGACGATCTCCGGCGGCGTGCCGGACGGCGCGACCAGGCCCGCCCAGGCGTCGATGTTGAAGCCTTTGATGCCGGCCTCGTCCATGGTCGGCAGATTGGGGAACAGCGAACTGCGCTTGATGCGCGTCACCGCCAGCGCCCGGAGCGTGCCGGCCGCGACGTGCGGCATTGCGGTGGTGAAGTCGGCGAACATCATCGAGACGCGGCCGCCGATGATGTCTTCCAGCGCCGGCGGCGTGCTCTTATAGGGCACGTGCAACATGCTGATCTCGGCCCATTTCGCCAGCGTGTCGCCGGCGACGATGCCGGCGGTGTTGCCGCTGGCGAACGACAATTGGCCGGGATGCGACTTGGCATAGGCGACCAGTTCCTTGACCGAATGGATCGGCAGCTTCGGATTGACCACCAGCATCAGGGTGAAGCTTCCGACCCGCGTGACCGGCGCGAAATCCTTCACCGGATCGTAGTTCACGTCCTTGTGCAGGAACGGATCGGCCGACAGCGGCGAATTGGTCGCCATCAACAGATTGTAGCCGTCGGCCGGCTGATGATGGACGTAAAGCGCGGCCAATGCGCCGTCGGCGCCGGGGCGATCTTCGATGACGACGGGTTGCCCGAGCGCTTTGCTGAGCGGGTCCGAGATGATGCGGCAGATGGTGTCGCTGGCGCTGCCCGGACCGAACACGGCAGTGATGGTAATGGGCCGCGTCGGATAATCCTCAGCGGCGCGGACCGCCGCGCCGAGCACCATGAGCACGGCCGCGGTCGCAACAACGGCAAGCAATTTCCTCATTTGCTCCCTCCCTAGCTGATGCAATTTATTTTTGCTGGGAGTGTCGGCTTGCGGCGCCGCACGCCCTTTCCGCCAGGTGAGAATAGCAGAGTTGGGCGGCCGTGCGTGAGGCCCTTGCCGCGACAACTCGTTCCAGGGAGGGATGTAACACTCTCCCCTCATTCCCGCGCATGCGGGAATCCAGTTTCACCCCGGAATAGGCGGCTGGGTCCCCGCTTTCGCGGGGACGAGCGGAGGCCGGAGCTAGCGAATAAACGTGCCGCCGCGCAGCTCGGCGAAGGCCTGTTGCAGCTCGGCCTGGGTGTTCATCACGATCGGCCCGTGCCAGGCGACCGGCTCCTCGATCGGCTTGCCGGAGACCAGGAGGAAACGGATGCCCTGTTCGCCGGCCTGCACCGTGACCTCGTCGCCGCGGTCGAACAGAACCAGCGAGCGATTGCCGGTCTGCTCGCGCGTCAAGGTCTCGTTGCCGCCGCCGGTCTTCTCGGTGAGCACGCCGAACGGCGCCGACGCGCCGCGGAAATCGCCGGAGCCTTCGAACACATAGGCGAAGGCGTGGCGCTCGACTTCCACCGGCAGGGTCTTGCGCTTGCACGGCGGCACGGAAATATCGAGATAGCGCGGATCGGCGGCGACGCCCTCGATCGGGCCGCGGCGGCCCCAGAAATCGCCGCACACGACGCGCACGCGGGTGCCGTCGTCATCGACGATATCCGGAATTTCGCCTGCCTTGACGTCCTGGTAGCGCGGCGCCGTCATCTTCAGCGACGACGGCAGGTTGGCCCAGAGCTGAAAGCCGTGCATGCGGCCCGCAGCGTCGCCTTGCGGCATTTCCTGATGCAGAATGCCGCGGCCGGCCGTCATCCATTGCACGTCGCCGGCTTCCAGATTGCCGCGATTGCCCAGGCTGTCGCCGTGCTCGACGCTGCCCGCCAGCACGTAAGTAATGGTCTCGATGCCGCGATGCGGATGCCATGGGAAACCCGCCCGATAGTCGTCCGGCCGGTCGTTGCGGAAATCGTCGAGCAACAGGAACGGATCGAATTCGGACGTAGCGCCGAAGCCGAAGGCGCGGTTGAGCTTGACGCCGGCGCCTTCGATGGTCGGCTTTGAGGTGACGATGCTCTTCACAGGTCGAATGGACATGACGCTATGACCTTATCCTGAAGGATTTTGCTGCCTTCAAAATGGGGGACCGGTTGCGGCGAGCAAGAAGGCACATCGTTGATACCGTCAGGGCAGCGTGACCATGCCGCTCCAGAATTGCTGCGCATCGCCGACGTCGACGTCGTATTTGCGCACGAAGGTGAGTTTGCCGTCGGCGCCGATGCGCATGACGGTAATGCCCGCGGGAAGCGTGCCGTCCGCCAAGGACATGATGCTGGCGACGACAAGAATGCGGCCCGACGGGTCGATGCCGAATGTGCGCAATTGGACGCCGCGCCCATCGATGTTCTGGATCAGATTTGGCTCGCCGGTCGTTTGATCGATGGCAAACACCGCGACGCTGTTCTCGCCGCCCGGGGCGATTTCGCGTGCGCCCGGCCCGGACGCCGGAAAGGTGCGATTGGTCAAATAGACAAATTTGCCGTTGGGGTGAACGTGGATCGGTCCGGCGCCTTGCGGCGCCGGCGAAGCGGGATCCGACAGCGTGTCCCTGACGAAGATCGGTTCACGCGCGAGGCCGCGTTCGGCATCGAGTTTATAAACGTGGAGCTTGTTCTGCCGCTCGATCGAGACGAAAACCCACGGCTTGCTCGGATGAAAGTCGAGATGACGTGGGCCGAAGCCAAGTCCATCGCCGCGTTCGTTCTTTGGAGCGACCGACGCCAGATTGCTCAGCACGCCGTTGGCAAAGCCGAATATTTTGATCGCGCCGGGATCTTCCGGCTTGCCCGGCACGGCATTGTTGCCGCGCGTCACCAAGATCACGGCGCGGTTGCCCGGCGCGGCGAGGATTTGATGCGCGTAGATGCCGGTGTCGAGGCCGCCGGGCTGCACGACCGGCGCGCCGATCGTGCCGTCGGCCTTGACGCGGTGAACGCTGACGCTGCTCGGGCTATTGTGCGCGGTCAGCAGATAGGCGCCGCTCGCATCGAGACTGGTGTGGATCGGTCGCGACGGCAACGCCACAGGCTCGCCGTGCGGGCGCAACATCCCCGACGCCGGATCGATCGTCAGCGCGCTGGCGTAGTGCTTGTCGCCGGCGATACCGGGTCCGCCGGTGCTCGAGACCACGTAGAGGCTGCGCCGCAACGGATGCGGCCAGGCATATTGAATATTGGCCGGCAGCTTCACCGCGGCGCGCTTGGTCAGCGCGGCGGCGTCAATGTCGAGATCGTAGAGCGACAACGTGGGGCCGACGCTGGCGTAATACACTGTCTTTGGCATGGCTGGATTTCAGCTTTGTGGAATTTGGAACTTGACGCGACCGATCCAATTTTCGCATCGCGAACATACTGCGTTGCAAAATGCCGATCAAATTTGCACGGCTTCGGAAAGGTTCCCGAACTTTACGCGTGCTTTTGGAAAGGTTCCCAAACCTTACGTGTGATTATGCGCCCAACATTGGAACGTCCGCTTGGCGAGCGAGTTTCTTCAGGTACGCCGCGCGTACGGATGGAATCCCAAGATGAAATTTCAAGGTCAAACAGGAGAAACTCGATGAAGACGACTTTCAAGATCGCGATTGCGGCCGCGCTATTGGCGGGTGCCACGTCCTTGGCAATGGCCCAAATGAACAACCCGAACAGCCCGAGCAGCTCCACGGCCGGCAATGCCGCCGCCAGCGGCGGGCCCGGAACCCATCAAGTCGGCGGTCCGAAAACCGGCTCCGCCTCCAATACCGAAAAGGTCATGAAGAACAAGAACGGCTACGATAAGCAGCAGTAAGCCAGTCCGCGAAAAGCGCGCAGCGAAGCGCGAGTAGGGCAGCCTGATTGCTGCCCTATTCGCTTTTTCGCCACACGCCGTTGATGATTAGGAGTTTTCCCGCAACGCCCCGACCAAACCATCGATCCGGGCGATACTGCGAAAATTAGCGGGCGTCATATCCCGGTCGGGAATCTTTACCGCAAACTCGGCTTCGACCGCGAGCATCAGGTTGACGGTGTCGAGCGACGACAAGCCGGCCTCGGTCAAATCCGCGTCGTGATCCAGCGGCCGATCTAGCCCTCGCTTGGCGAGAATCTGGCGCACCAAGGCCGCGATGCGATCCGGCGTCGACGAATTCATGCGATCCAGCACGGTGAATATTTCCCAAATTTGAACCCGAAAAATCGCTGCTTCGGAAACCATCATCTCATGCGTGGCTCGACGAATGGTTAGCACGAGATGGGTTTTCGATTGGTAACCTTTACGCCAAAGAAGCGCGCTAATTCCCGGCAAATGCCATGAGGATTTGTAAGTTTTGCGCTAGCTGTGGTGCACCAATCGCATCGCATGCAAGTGGCGGCAACCATATCGAGTTCATGCATGAACGCCCGAACCGCGACGGTTCTAGAGGTCGAACAAGACGTCCAAACGGCGCGTAACGCCGCGCGCGGCATTCTAACCGCGGCGGGTAATCTGCGCGCCGCCGGTGCCGCGGACTCGGTGAGGCGCGCCGAACGCGTAGCCGCAGTCGCCGCCGAGCATGCTGCCGCGGTCGACCGCGATTCACGATTTCCCGATAAAGCGATCGCCGCCGCGCGCGCCGAACGGCTGCTCGGCATCGCGGTGCCGCCCGAACTTGGCGGCGAAGGCGCCAGCATCGCCGAGATCGTCGATATCTGCTACGCGCTCGGCCGCGCCTGCGCGTCGACCGCCATGATCTACGCCATGCACCAGACCAAGGCCGCTTGCCTGGTGCGCCACGGACGCGCGAGCGCCTGGCATCAGCTTTTGCTGCGGCGGCTGTGCAACGAACAACTGCTGCTGGCGTCTTCGACCACCGAAGGACAGGGCGGCGGCGACGTTCGCAACAGCGCCGCGCCGATCGCGCGCAACGGTTCGCGCATCAGCCTCGAACGCCAGGCCACCGTCATCTCCTACGGCAAGGCCGCCGACGCGATTGTCACGACCGCGCGGCGTTCGGCCGACGCCGCGAGTTCGGACCAGGTCCTGGTCACGTTCCTCAAGCAGGATTACACGCTGCAGCCTCTCGTCGGCTGGGACGCGTTCGGCATGCGCGGCACTTGCAGCGAAGGCTTCAAGCTCACGGCGTCCGCCTCAAGCGAGCAAATCCTGCCGGTGAGCTACGATAAGATTCACGCGCAGACCATGATGCCGGTCGCGCACCTGCTTTGGAGCGCGGCCTGGACGGGCATTGCGACTGCCGCGGTCGATCGCGCCCGCGCTTTCGTCCGCAACGCCGCGCAACGCGCCGGCGGAACGCTGCCGCCGGCCGCCGCACATTTAACGCGCGCCACCACGTCGCTGCGAACACTGCGCAGCCTGATCGCTTCCGCGGTGCGGCGGTTCGAAACCGCCGCGGCCGATCCGGCGGCGCTCGAGACGATCGACTTCCAGAGCGGCATGAATTTGCTCAAGGTCAATGCTTCCGAGCTTGCCGTCGCAACCGTCATGAGCGCGATGCAGACATGCGGATTGTCCGGCTACCGCAATGACGGCGAGTTCAGCATCGGACGCCATCTGCGCGATATCCTGTCGTCGCCGATTATGATCAGCAACGACCGCATCCTCGCCAATATCGCCGCGGCTTCGCTTTTGAGCGGCGCTCCGAATTCGCTCAGCGATTGACCTTCGCCGCCCGCAGCGGCCGAATAAAGAGGCGTGAAGAAATGAACGTTGCTTTCAAGCAACCGGCAAGAACCGCCAATTCGCTCAATTCGATCGCCGAGGCGCTGTTGTTGCCGACCGGCATCGACGGCGTTTACGCGCGCACCGCCCTGTTCGAGGAGGTCGTCAACGGCGTCTCTATGCTGATTTCGCGTTACCGCGAACCCGACACCGAAGTGTTGCGCTTTCCGCCGGTGATGAGCCGCCGGCAACTGGAGAAATCGGGATATCTGAAGAGCTTCCCGCATTTTCTCGGCTGCGTGAGCTGCCTTGCCGGAACCGAGACGGACATCCGCTCGAGCGTCGAGCGTTGCGAAGCGGGCGAGGATTGGACGGGCGCGTTGACGGCCGCCGATCTCGTTTTAAGCCCGGCCGCCTGCTACCCGGTTTATCCTCTGGTCGCCAGCCGCGGCAACGTATCGGCCGGCGGACTTATTTTCGACGTCGCCTGCGACTGCTTCCGCCGCGAACCTTCGAAAATGCTCGACCGTTTGCAGTCCTTCCGCATGCGCGAATATGTCTGCGTCGGTTCGCCCGAGCAGATCCAGGACTTTCGCGCACGGTGGATGAAGCGCGCCGAGGGCTTTGCCGGTCAATTGGGTTTGCCCTACCGCATCGAGCATGCCAGCGACCCGTTTTTCGGCCGCGGCGGCAAGCTGATGGCGATAAATCAGGTCGAGCAGGAGTTGAAATTCGAGCTGCTTGTGCCGGTGCACTCGGAGGAACAGCCGACCGCGTGCATGAGCTTCAACTACCACCGCGACCATTTCGGCGCGGCGTGGAATTTGCGCACCGCATCGGGTGCAATCGCGCATACCGGCTGCGTCGCTTTCGGTATCGATCGTCTGGCCTTGGCCTTGTTTGCCGCGCACGGCGTCGAACTGCCGCAATGGCCGACGCGCGTTCGCCAGGCGCTAATGGTCTAATTCTTACGTCGAGCTACACGCCCAATATGGCGTATTCGGTATAGGCGAGATCGCCGAGCCGCGGCCGTTGCGGGCCCTTGAAGTATTTCGGCTTGCTGCCGCGGCGGAAGATTCCAATCAGCCCGGGTATCGGGCCATTCGCGTCGACGATCGCGATGGCGCGGCCGCGCAACGCCAGATAGCGTCCGATCGGTCCGGCAAAGTGCGCGAAGTCGGCGATATCGCGGCAGTAAATCAGTTGCGCGCAGGGTATGAAGCCTTTGACCAGGCGCGGGCGAAAAACGAACGGATAGGCGCGCCCGGCGCTCACGCACCACAGGCTGATGCAGCCGTGTTCGGCATGTTGCAGGAGGGTGTCCTGCTCGAAGGCATCGATGACGGTTTTCGGCGGCGCGGCCGCGGCGGATACCTCGACCTTCTCGCTCCCGGACATCCAGCTTAACGCCGGCACGGAAATAAAAATGCCCTCGCTGTAGCGCGAGAAACCCTGGGCTTCGATGATCGGCCAAGTATGCGGCGCGGCCGAGACATTAAGATAAGTGACCTCTTTGTGCCGCAGCGCGTGCGAAACCAGAAGCGGCGCGTAGGTCCGAAACGCCGGTTCGACATACCAGCTCGAGAGATTGCAGCGCGGCACAAGCTTGCCGCCTGCGCGCATCGCCGAGCAAATCATCAGAATCGCGCCGACGAGCGCGCCGTTGGTTTCCATGAGGTAACCATATTTCGGCAAACCGGACGGCGGTTCGCGCCGCGTCAGCTCGTTAAGCGCGCGGAGCCAAAACTGACGATTGCGGTTCGGAAATCCGCGCCGCAGCAGTTCGGCGACGGCAGGAACATCGCTTTCGTCGATCTGTCGGCAGCGGATTGCCGGCGAAGCGGAAACCATTCGTATTGACCACGTCCGGTTCGTGAACTTGATCGTAATCGTTGCTGGAATATATCGACGCGAAATGAACAAACCGTAGGCTTCACTGATATGTCGGTAAAATTAACCATAATGCACCAGATGGAGCAGATCGCGCGCGAGCACGGCAAAATTCTGGCGCCGTTGAGCGACGATCTCGTGCTGTTGGATTCGGGCCTCAACTCGCTCGGCTTCGCCGTGCTTGTCGCCCGCCTCGAAGACAAACTAGGCGTCGATCCCTTCACGGCGTCGGAAGACGCGCTGTTCCCCGTGACTTTCGGCGATTTCGTGAAAGTCTATGAAAATGGCGCGCACTGAACCGCGATCGTTGCGGCAGTATATCGGTCCGGCGGAACGATTCTTGTTCGATCGTGATGCGAGCGCGCGCATTCCCGATCTGGTCTGTGGCACGGTCCTGGGCGGCCGGATCGGGGAATTGGCGGGCAGATCCGTTCTCGTCGCCACCGGCGGTCAGCTGACGACGGCGCTGGTACTGATCGAGCTGGACGGAGTCGCGCGCCGCCTCACCATTCTGCCGCCCGATGCCGATCCAGATCACTTCGCCGCGATCGTCGCCGGGGCGGACATTGATGCCGTCGTCGTAGACCGAAGTTCAGCAACAAGCGCCGCATTCGATGTTCCGCTCCGCGTCACCTGCGCGAGGGAGATCGCGGCGGCCGCACAGCTTCCCGTGCCATCGCGCGAAACCGAATGGGTCATGCTCACCTCAGGCACCACCGGCGTGCCGAAAATGGTGGTGCACACCTTGGTCGGTCTGACCGCGGCGTTTCGCGGCAGACAGCCCGACGACGCCGTCGTATGGGGCACCTTCTACGACATCCGCCGCTATGGCGGCTTGCAGATTTTTTTGCGCGCCGTCCTCGGCGGTGTGTCGCTGGTGCTTGCCGGTGCCGGCGAACCGATGGCCGATCATCTCGATCGTCTCGCGCGGCATGGCGTGACGCATCTATTGGGGACGCCGACGCATTGGCGCCGCGCGCTGATGTCGCCTGCGATCAAGAATATCTCGCCCCGCTATGTTCGCCTGTCAGGCGAGATCGCCGACCAGACGATCTTGGATAGTTTGCACAACGCCTTTCCGTCGGCCGTGGTCAGTCATGCCTATGCTTCGACCGAGGCCGGCGTCGCGTTCGAGGTCCGTGACGGCCTTGCCGGATTTCCCGCCGAGCTCGTCGAACGCAGCCGTGACGGCGTCGAGATGAAAGTTCTGCAAGGATCGCTGCGCATTCGCTCGCCGCGCGCAGCCTCGCGCTATATCGGCAATGAAACGGCGCTTGTCGACCAGGACGGTTTCATCGATACCGGCGACATGGTGGAACCGCGCGGCAATCGTTATGTCTTTGCCGGCCGCCGCGGCGGCATTATCAATATCGGCGGTTTGAAAGTTCATCCCGAAGAAGTCGAGGCGGTGATCAACCGGCATCCGCAGGTGCGCATGTCGCTGGTGCGGTCGAGACACAGTCCCATTACCGGCTCGATCGTGATTGCCGACGTGGTGTTGAAATCCGCGGACGCCGCCGCGCATGGCGAACTCGGTGAGGTTAAGGGCGATATCCTGAAGTTGTGCCGCGAGACGCTGCCGCGCCACAAGGTCCCGGCCGCGATCAGCTTTGTGCCGGCGCTCGACGTCGCGGCGACCGGCAAATTGGCGCGGCGTTATGGCTAAAATAGCGTCGAAAACCGCGCGCAACGTATTGATCACCGGCGCCAGCCGCGGTCTCGGGCTCGGCATCGCCCGCAAGCTCATTGCGGCGGGCTATTGCGTCATCGCGGTGGCGCGCAAACCCAGCAAGGAACTGACCGCGGCCGTTGCGCACGCCAAGCGCGGCTCGCTTCACTTCGTCGCTTTCGATCTCGGCAAAACCGATGGAATCCCCGCCTTGGTGCGGAAGCTGCGCCAGGAGTTCGGTCCGCTGTTCGGACTGGTCAACAATGCGGCGGTCGGCTTCGACGGTGCGTTGTCGCTGATGCACAACTCGCAGATCGAGGAACTGGTCCGCGTCAACACGCTGTCTCCCATCGTGCTCAGCAAATATGTCGTTCGCGGGATGATGTCGGAGCGCACCGGCCGCATCGTCAATGTCGCCTCGATCATCGGCTTCACCGGCTATAGCGGGTTATCGGTTTATGCCGCGACCAAGGCGTCGATGCTCGGCTTCACCCGCTCGCTGGCCCGCGAGGTCGGCCAGCTCGGCATCACGGTGAATGCCGTGGCGCCGGGCTTCCTCGATACCGAGATGACCCACGGGCTTGCCGACGCGCAGCGCCAGCAGGTGATGCGGCGGAGCGCGCTCCGGCGCCTTGCCAGCGTCGACGATGTCGCCAACGCCGTCGAGTTTCTGCTCAGCGATCACGCGCGCAGTATTACCGGCACGGTACTCACCGTCGACGCCGGTGCGACGGCCTGAATACCCGCAATTTTGCAGCGCTGCGCGCGACGTTTGCGACCAAATATCGGACGCCGCCATTTTAGAATTTCGGCGGCGCCCGTGGCATGCGCGGCATGCTGACCGGCGCTATGGACAGGCGTGATACTGTCCATCGTAGCCCAGATACATCCCGGTCGCCGGATTGTACGAGCGGAAACGCAACTCGCAATAGGCCGCCGAATTTCCACCGCCGATAACCGGAGCGGGCGCGACGGCGTAGCCGTAAGCCGGTGCATACGCGTAACCGGGATAATAGTCGTAGTAACCGGGCGCCCAGAGCGGCGAAGTTGCCGCCGCGAGCGCCCCACCGATCACCCCGGCGGCGACGCCGCCGCCCCAGCCACCGTGCCAACCGCCCCAGCCGTGGTGCCAACCCCACGGCGCCGCTGACGCCGGCGCGGCGGTCGCCAGCACGGTGCATGCAGTGAAGGCAAGCGCGGCAGCGCCGCCCAATAGTTTCGATCTCATGTCGTTCTCCCGTATCTGAAAGTTCCAACGTGTCGGCGTGCGCGACCGGTTCGAGTGACCGTATCGCTGCGTTGTCAATTGCATTGACGGCGGAGTTGTTCCGGCCCGTGCGCTCAAGCCGTTCACTTGCTCGCGCGCAGACTGCGATTGCGGCCAAAATGCCGCACGCTCCGGGACATAGTTTTAGATTTCCGTTAAAGACGAATTTTGCCGGAGTCGATCCGCTCATATCGCGCGGCATCGAGCGGGACGTAAGCCTGCCGTTCCGGATCGTCGAAATAAATCGGATCGCGGACCACCGTTGTATCGAAGCCGTCACGCGCAAGCTCTATTTTTCTGTGCTTGAACGTCGCCGTCGTGTCGATGCTTCCCTTCAGCCGCAGAAACAGTGGCCGCGCGTAGGCAGGCAATCGCCGCGCGAGATGGCGGCGCAGTTCGGTAAAATCAAGCGTGGCGGCGGTGACGAGCGTCGCCATGCCGGCGGCGCCGTCGGTTCCGGGAACCGCGACGCCATAGACGGTCGCTTCGCGGATGCCCGGGAACTCCATGAGCGCCGCCGCGACCTCAGAAGTCGCCACATTTTCACCCTTCCAGCGAAAGGTGTCGCCGATCCGGTCGGCAAAATAGAAGAAGCCGCGCTCATCCATGCGCATCAGATCGCCGGTGCGGTACCAGGCGTCACCGGCTTCGAACACGTTTCGAAGTATTTTCCGCTCGGTGTCCGCGACGCTGGTATAGCCTTCGAATTCGCCGCCGCCTGCCTCCGCCGGGTCATGAGCGATCCGGCCGATCGCCTCGCCGATTTCATTGGTCGCGCAGCGGATGGCGCGCCCTTCGGCGTCGCGCGCCGGCGCGCCCGCTGCGGCATCGAACTTGACCAACGCGAGCGGGAAGCGGTGCGCGAGGAACGGCGGCACGCGGCCGATGGCGCCGACTTTGCCTTCGACGTTGTAGAGCGAAATGTTGCCTTCGGTCGCGGCATAGAATTCCAGAATCTTCGGAATCGCGAACCGCGACTGGAATTTCTGCCAGATGTCGCCGCGCAGCCCGTTGCCGCAGCACAATCTTAAGCGATGCTCCCGCTCGCGCGGATGGGTCGGCGCATTGACGAGGTAGCGGCACAGCTCGCCGATATACTGGAACAGCGTGCAGTCCCAATTTGCGATGTCATCCCAGAATTCGCTTGCGGAAAATTTTTCGCGAAGCACGACCGATCCGCCGCGAACCAGCAAGGCGCCGGTCGCCACCACGCCGCCGATCGAGTGATACAGCGGCAGGCAATCGTACATGCGATCGTCCGGGCCGGTATTCATCAGGCCGGCGAACCAAAGGCTCCAATGCATCAGGCGCCTGTGACTGACATTGGCCGCCTTCGGCATGCCGGTCGTGCCCGAGGTATAGATCGTCAGCGCGCGGTCGGCGATCGTTACCGTGCCGCGCTCGAGGTCCGTCAGCGGCGCCGCGGAAAACCGTTCGATCTCGCGATCGATGCGCAGATATTCCCGCCCGCCATGCGACCAGATTTTCGGCCGGCTTGAAAGCCGAGCAGAGCGGAACTGATCGACGCATTCGCCGGCCACGATGACGTGCGTGGGCGCGACGATGTCGATGCAGTGCGCCAACGACTGGCCGCGCAGCTGGGTGTTGATGAGCGAGACGACGCCGCCGACGGATGTGATGCCTAGCCAGACCGCCATGTATTCCGGCCGGTTCGGCATCATCAGGCAAACCGATTGGCCCTTGGCGAGATCTTGGTCGAGCGCCCAGCGCGCGTAGCGCCGGCTGCGCTCGACGAGCGCACGGTAGGTCAGCGTGCCATGATCCGAGATCAGCGCCTCGGCTTCGCCGCGGCATTGCGCTAATTCCTCGATTACGCTGCAAAGAATGCGGCGCGGATTGCCGGCGATCGGCGCCGTCGCTTCGAGCGCGCGCACCCAGTCGCGCAGCGCGCTGTCGGCGCCGCGGCTGACGCGCGACGGCTGATCCATCTCGACCAGGGCCATGATTTAGCATTGCCCAACAAAGTGAATCTTTCGCTTCAAGAACGGATAAAATTTGAACGATTTAATACGCCCCGCCGCGCTCGCCCGGTTCGGCATGGCAAACCATTAACGTTATTCCTTCGAATTCGCGGCGCTTGCGTTGTTAGCCTCTCTGGCCACGGATAAGAAACGCAATTGGCCTATAAACGGCGTGTTTTCGGGCAGGCGGCGGGAAGCATGAAAAACGAGACACTGGCCGTTCACGGCGGCTACGATTCCGATCCGACGACCAGAGCGGTCGCGGTGCCGATTTATCAAACCGTGGCTTACGAGTTCGACAGCGCCGATCACGGCGCGGCACTGTTCAATCTCGAAGCCGAGGGCCATCGCTACAGCCGAATCAGCAATCCGACGGTTGCGGTGCTCGAACGGCGCGTTGCCCTATTGGAAGGCGGCGTCGACGCATTGTGCGTCGGCACAGGACAGGCCGCATTGAACTACGCGTTGCTCAATCTCACAGCGATGGGCACCAACATCGTTTCGGTGCCGCAGCTTTACGGCACGACCTATACGCTGTTCGGTCACATTCTGCCGAGCCAGGGCATCGCCGTACGCTTCGCCGAGTCCGATCGGCCCGACGCGATCGAAAGGCTGATCGATGATGGAACGCGCGCGATTTTCTGCGAGAGCGTCGGCAATCCCGCCGGCAACATCTGCGATATCGAGGGGCTCGCGGCCGTCGCCCAGCGCCACGGCATTCCGCTCGTTGTCGACAACACCGTCGCCACTCCGATTCTGCTTCGTCCGATCGACTACGGCGCCGATATCGTCGTGCATTCGCTTACCAAGTTTCTCGGCGGGCATGGCACCACGCTCGGCGGCGCGATCGTCGACAGCGGCAAATTTCCCTGGAAGAAGAACGCGCGGCGCTTTCCGCAATTCGACGAGCCGGACGCGTCCTATCACGGGCTCATCTACAGCGACCATTTCGGCAACGCTGCCTATATCGCACGCTGCCGCAGCGTCTATCTGCGTGCGACCGGCGCGGTGCTGTCGCCGCTGTCCGCCTTCCTCCTGCTGCAGGGCGTCGAAACCGTGGCGCTGCGCGTCGAACGCCACGTCGAGAATGCGCGTCGTGTCGCCGAATTCTTGCGGCAACATCCGCGCGTCGAGTGGGTCAATTACGCGGGCTTTGCCGATAGCCCCTATAACGCGCTGGCGCACAAATACCTCGGCGGCCGCGCCTGCTCGCTCCTCACCTTCGGCATCGCCGGCGGTCTCGAGGCCGGGAAGAAATTCTACGACGCGCTGAGCCTGTTCAAGCGCCTGGTCAATATGGGCGATGCCAAATCGCTTGCCTGCCATCCCGCCTCGACCACGCATCGGCAGATGTCGGCCGACGAGCAACGCCGAGCCGGCGTGCGGCCGGAAATGATCCGGCTCAGCGTCGGCATCGAACATATCGACGATATCCTTGCCGATCTCGATCAGGCGCTGGCGGCGTCGCAGCCGCGCCGCTCGGCGCTGATCGCGGCCGAATAGAGCATTGGAGAATAGCGCCGATGCCGCTCTTTCTGAACCCCGGCCGTTTGGGATCGCCGCTCGAACTCAACGCGTCGAATTGCATTACGATCGGCCTCGTCAATAACATGCCGGACGCAGCGTTCGAGGCGACGGAACGGCAATTCACCGATCTGCTCCGGGCGGCGACGCCGAACGTCGTCGTGCTCCTGAAACTATTCGCGATCCCGGAAATACCGCGCGCCGAGGATACGTGTCGTGCGCTCGCCGAGCGGTATCGCGACATTTCCGAGCTCTGGAATACGCCGCTTGACGGCTTGATCGTGACCGGCACCGAGCCGCGCGCCAAAAATCTGACGGACGAGCCGTATTGGGGGACGTTCAGCAAGATCGTCGACTGGGCGAGAGACCATACCGGTTCGACGATCTGGTCCTGCCTTGCCGCGCACGCCGCGGTGCTGCACGCCGACGGCATCGAACGGCGCGCGTTAAAACAAAAGCAGTTCGGCGTTTTCGATTGCCGGCTCGTCGCCGACCATCCGATGACGGATCACTTCCCCGAGACGCTTTGGGTGCCGCATTCCCGCTACAACGACTTGCCGGAGCGGGCACTGGCGTCGTGCGGCTACACGGTTCTCACCCGCTCGCAGACGGCGGGCGTCGACACTTTCGCCAAGCATGACGGCAGCTTCTTTCTATTTTTTCAGGGCCACCCGGAATATGAGGCGGACACGCTGCTTCGCGAATATCGCCGCGACGTCAGCCGTTTCCTCAACGGTGAGCGTGCCGAGTATCCGGGAATGCCGCTTGGCTATTTCAGTAACGAGGCGGCGGCGCTCGCTGAGGCCTTCCGCGCACGGGCGCTGGGCAACCGCCGCGCCAAACTCATCGCCGAGTTCCCCAAAACCGAGCTGGAAGCCGGCCTGCAACGGGCTTGGCGCGCTGCGGCGCTCGGCGTCTACGAGAAATGGTGCGCCTATTTGAGCGCCCGTAAGGCGCAGCGGCGGACCGTCGCCATCGCCGTGCCGGAGGCGCGGCTACGCCGGACTTGGCGCGATTGGCCGCTTGGCATGCGCCGGGCCGTCGATGGTTCGACGCCGTAAGCGCGCCCAACCCAGGGAGTTTACGCTTTCTTCGGTAGTGGCGCGGTTTAATGGCCGCGCAAATGGCCTGGAGAGTCCCGTGCCGCATCCCGTCGTTTTTGCCGCTCCCGCCGAGATCGAGCTTCAGCCCGCTCCGCTTCCTCCGCGCTGGATCATCGAAGGCACGCCGCAGGCGCGTTCGAAGCGGCTCGCCACAAGCCCCGACGGCGCCGCGGCGGTCATTGCATGGACGTGTTCTCCCGGCCGCTTCATTTGGCATTATGTCGTCGATGAAATACTGCACATCATATCCGGCGAGGTTTTCGTCACCGACGAGAAAGGTGAAAGCCGCCGGCTCGGGCCGGGCGACGTCGCCTATTTTCCCGCCGGCAGCAGCAGCGTTTGGCACGTGACCAAAGAGGTGAGGAAACTCGCCATCTGCCGGCACACCATGCCGCGCCCGCTCGGTTTTGCGCTGCGCGCCTGGAACAAGCTCTGGGCCATTCTCGCCGGACCTGCCGAGGACGACGACGCGCTCGAGAGCAAGCCCGCGGTGGGAAGCGATCCCGAACGTGTGACCGCCGGCTAACGGCGCCGCCTCGGTCCGACGATGCCACGCATACCGATCCGCCGCGTCATAACCGGCCATCAGGCGAAAACCAATATCGCCAAGGTGATCCTCGACGGACCGGCGACCAATACCAAGACTCCGCGCGACGGCGTCGCCTCGACGCTGATGTGGTGCACCGACGCGATGCCCGCCGATATTGCCATCGGCGAAGGCGCCGAAGACATGGGCGCACGCATCCTCGGCACCGCGCCCCCTGAAAACGGCTCGCGCTTCATCGTCATGGAATTTGCTCCCGGCGTCGTCTCCGAAATGCATCGCACCGAGACGATCGATTACATTGTCATGCTGTCGGGTGAAATCGACATGGATATGGATGAAGGAAGCGTCAAACTTCGCGCCGGCGATATCATGGTTCAGCGCGGCACCAACCACGCTTGGGTCAATCGCAGTATGGCGCCGGCGCGTCTCGCCATTGTTTTGATGGATGCAAAGCCGCTCGGCATCGGGCACCCGCGCCTGCGCGGTCAACAGGCGCGATAGTTTTTATCGGAGCGCGTCCCGTTCGCAATGCCGGTTTCTACGTTTGCAGGACGCGCCCTAGATCGGCACCGTCTCATCCATCGTCACCCGCGCCGGTGCAAGCGCCGCGGCGAGCGCGGAAAGCTTCGCGCGATCGCAGAAAGCGGGGATCACCGTTTCCGCCTGCGTCGTTCGAACCAGCGCGATGGTGTCGGAGAGCAGCGGGTGCACGTTCCAGCGCAGGAATTGCGCGCGGCCGCTCTTGGTCAGCCGCTCCGCCGGCGTGGTGGGATTGACGTAGCCGGTGAATACGATCGTCACCTCGGGCGAATGCTCGAACTGCGGAAGAAGGCGCGCGGTCGCGCCCGACGTGCCGTCGGCCGATGCCGCGAGCATGACACCGCGTGCGCCATCGATCGGTTTGACGATCGCGGCAAGGCGCTTGATGTCGCCGCTGACGTCCGGACGCAGCGAAACGCCGTCGCCGTCGCACAGCCGGCGCAGCGCGTCGCGCATCGCGTCGTCGACGAAAATATCTTCAATGCCGTGACGCAGCAGTTCGAGCGCGATTTCCGGGCCGCGGCCATTGGCCGGCACCGGCAGCAAAAGCGGGCCGCGTTTTACGAATGCGACAAGGTTGTCCCAGCATTCCGCGAGCGGTTTTTCGTAGTCGGCATATGAGCAGTCGATCAGCGCGGTCGCGACCGCTTGCGTCGGCGGATCGTAGGCATAGAGCGCCGATTCCGTGGCGTAATCGCCGGTATAGAGAAAGCCTCTGCCGGTGGCGAAATGCAGCCAGACGCCGCCCGGCGCATGGCCGTTGCGGCCGGTCGTAACCGCGATGCCAAGCACGTCCGCTATGCCGCCGACCGGCAGAGGCCGCACGGCGAGCCCTTCGCGCAAGCCGCGCGCGACGATCTCGGTGGCGTAAACCGGCGGATCGCCGAGTTTGGGCAATAGCGACAGGCCGCCGACATGGTCCCTGTGGCCGTGGCTCAAGATGAGCGCGTCGACGCGGCCTATCCCGGCCACGTCCGGCAGCGCGCCTAGCGGCGGGCCTTCGCCAAGATCGAGCACGAGCCGTTTGCCGTCGGTCTCGACTACGAAGCAGGCCGGCCCCTTTTTGCCGACGCCCGATATGAGCCGCAGAAAGCCTTTATTCATTGGTTTAGATCCTGCCCGGGCGGTACCCCGACATTGACAACCGCAAGCCGCGTCCTTAATCAACCGGCAAAAGGAACTCGCTCCCCATGAAAGTCCGCAATTCATTGAAATCGTTGCGCAGCCGCCACCGCGACAATCGCATCGTGCGCCGCAAGGGCCGCGTCTATGTCATCAACAAGACGCAGCGGCGGTTCAAGGCGCGCCAAGGCTAACCGCGCTGGGCGAGCCCGCGCCTGCCGATTTCTGCCGCATTCTTCCCCCTTGATTGAGTACTTTTCCGGCTTGCTGCGTCGCGGCAAGCGAATAGACTCTTGTGCATGAAGCTGCGATTCCCGGTCCTCCTCTTTGCCGCTTTGCTCGCCGCGCCGGTGCTGACGCCGGCGTTCGGGCAGGACGCGGAGGATTTGCTGTCGCCTCCCAGCGATCTGCCGCGCGCCGAGCACGGCGAACCGACCTACAGTCTCGACACCTTGTTCGGTGCGTTGAAGATCGCGCCGGATGAGACGAGCGCCAAGGCAATCGAGAACCAGATCTGGGCGGCCTGGATCGAATCCGGCAGCGACACCTGCGATCTGCTGATGACCCGGGTGAAGGATGCCATCGGCGATAAGGATTACGATCTCGCCATCAGGCTCCTTAATTCCATCATCGCGATTAAGCCCGGCTACGTCGAAGCCTGGAACCAGCGCGCCACGGTCTATTATCTGAAAGACGATTATCCCCGCGCGATCGCCGACATTGCCGAGGTATTGGCGCGCGAGCCCCGTCAGTTCGGCGCGTTGGCCGGGCTGGGGCTCATGCTGCAGGATATCGGTGACGATAAGGACGCGCTCGAAGCCTACCGCAAGGCGCTTGCGGTCGACCCCCACCTCGAAAACATCCCTGACGTCGTCAAGACCCTCACCGAGAAGGTCGAGGGTCGCGACATCTGAGCGCGGTTTGCGCTTCGACCTGTCCCGCAATTCGCGTATCTTCCGTCACCCTGCGGCGCGAGGAGAGCGAGCCTCGAAGGGCGACGGCCTGTGACTCCTCGGCCGTATCCTTCGAGGGCCGCTTCGCGGCCACCTCGGGACGACGGTTAGGGAGCGCCATGATCGATATTAGCGAAGCCGACAAGCGGACGATCCGCGAACTGGTGGAGAACTGGGCGGTGTGGCGGGACGCGCGCCTGTGGGATCGCTTCCGCACTGTCTGGCACGCCGACGGCCGCATGTGGGCGACTTGGTTCCAGGGTACGTTCGAGGAATTTATCAAAGGCAATGACGAGGGCTGGAAGCGCGGCGTGCGCATCCTGCATTTTCTCGGCGGCAGCGCGATCGACGTCGCCGGCAATCGCGCGGTTGCGCAGACCAAGATGACGATCTCGCAGCGCGCGCCGGTCGACGGCGTGATCTGCGACGTGGTCTGCACCGGCCGCTTCTACGATTTCTTCGAGAAGCGCGACGGCCGCTGGGGCCTTGTGTTGCGCCGGCTGGTCTATGAGAAAGACCGGCTCGACCCGGTCGATCCGGCGGCAAAGCTCGCGCTCGACCAGGATCTGCTGAAGCAGTTCCCGGAAGGCTATCGTCACCTTGCCTATCTGCAGACCAAGATCGGCTACAAGGTGAAGACAGACATGCCTGGGCTCGAAGGTCCTGATCTCGACGCGCTTTACGCGCAAGGCGCGCGCTGGCTCAAGGGCGAGGCAATCCAAACTTAAATGCACGCGCTGACCGCCGTCGCGGAAATTCTCGGCGCCGGCGCCGTCATCACCATCATCGGCGCGCGGCTCATCGAGCGGGCGCATCCGCCGCGTGGCCACTTCGTTGCCGTCGGCGGCTTGCGTCAGCACGTCGTCGAGCTCGGCGCGAGTGCCGGCACGCCGATCGTCCTTCTCCACGGCGCCGGCTGCAATCTCGAAGACATGCGGCTTGCACTCGGCGAGCGTCTTGCCGCCCGGCACCGCGTCATCCTGATCGACCGCGCCGGGCTGGGCTGGAGCGAACGCAAGCGCCGGCGCGGCAGTTCGCCTTCGTATCAGGCGGCGATACTGCACGACGTGTTCGACCGTCTTGGGATCGAACGCGCCGTCGTGGTCGGCCATTCTTGGGGCGGCGCGCTCGCGGCCGCATTCGCGCTCGATCATCCCGCGCGCGTCGCCGGCTTGGTGTTGCTCGCGCCGCCGCTTTATCCGTTCCCGCGCAGTATGACGTGGCTCTACGCGCTGTTTGCCGCGCCGGTCGCCGGATGGCTTTACGCGCGGACGCTCGCGCTGCCGTTGGGCTTGCCGTTCATCGGCGTCGGGCTGGGCTCGGCATTTTTGCCGCAACTGCCGCCGCGCCGCTATATCGGGCGCACGGCGGCGCTGCTCCTGCTGCGGCCGGCGGCGTTCCTCGCCAATGCACGCGACGTCGCCGATCTGCGGGCGTTTCTCGCGCGCGAAGCCGGTCGTTATGCCGAGCTGGCGGCGCCGACCGTCGTCATCGCCGGCGATTGCGACATGGTGGTCGCGCCGCGTCGTCACGCTTTTGCCTTCGCCGCCGCGGCGCCGGCAGCCAAGCTCGTCGTGCTGCCCGGCGTCGGCCACATGCTGCACCACGTCGCGGCGGATCGTGTTGTCGCGGAGATCGTGCAGATCGCCGGCAGCTATTCGCCGCCCGTGCCGTCGCCCACATAAGCGATGCGCATGAAATTCGTCGCGCCGGGCGTGCCGAGCGGCACGCCGGCGACGATGATGATACGCTGGCCGGCTTTGGCGAAACGCTCCTTGAACGCGATCCGGCAAGCGCGCTCGACCATGTCGTCCTGGTCTTTCGCATCTTCGTCGATGACGCAGTGGATGCCCCAGACCACCGACAATTTCCGCCCGGCGCCTTCGATCGGCGAAATGGCGACGATCGGGCATTTCGGCCGCTCGCGCGAGACGCGCATTCCGGTCGAGCCGGACGAGGTCCAGCATACGATTGCCGCGAGGTCGAGCGTCTCGGCGACCTGCCGCGCCGCCGCGGCGATGGCGTCGGCGCCGGTCGGCTCGGGCGCCGTCTGCAGCACGTGCAACGACGCGAGATACATCGCGTCGTCTTCAACTTCCTCGGCGATGCGGTTCATGGTCGCCACTGCTTCGACCGGGTATTGGCCCGACGCCGATTCCGCCGACAGCATGATGGCGTCGGCGCCGTCGAAAATGGCGGTGGCGACGTCGGAAACTTCGGCGCGCGTCGGCACCGGGCTCGATATCATCGATTCCAGCATCTGGGTCGCGACGACGACCGGCTTACCGGCGCGGCGGCAGGCGCGCGTCATTTCCTTCTGCACGCCGGGGACCTTCTCCAGCGGCATTTCAACGCCGAGATCGCCGCGCGCAACCATCAGCGCGTCGGCGAGTTCGAGAATGTCGGAAAGCCGCGCGACGGCTTGCGGCTTTTCGATCTTGGCCATCACCGCGGCGCGTCCGCGGGTAATCTTTTTTGCTTCGGCGATATCTTCGGGGCGTTGAATGAACGACAGCGCGATCCAATCGATGCCGGCGTCGAGCGCGGCTTCAAGGTCGGCGATATCCTTCGGCGCCAGCGCCGCCAGCGGCACGACGGTATCCGGCAGGCTGACGCCTTTGCGGTTCGACACTTTGCCGCCGACCTCGACCAGCGTGACGATGCGTTGCGGAGCGACCTCGGTCGCGACCAGGCGCAGCTTGCCGTCGTCGATAAGGAGCGCGTCGCCGGGCTTGATGGCGGCGAAGATTTCCGGGTGCGGCAGCTGCACACGCTTGGCGTCGCCCGGCGCCGGATCGGTATCGAGCGTGAATTGCTGTCCTTTGTCGATCTCGGCGGCGCCGTCTTTGAAAGTACCCAGCCGCAGTTTCGGGCCTTGCAGGTCGACCAGGATGCCGATCGGCCTGTTGTTCTCGGCTTCGACCTCGCGGATGGTCGTTACCAGCTCACGCATCCGCTCGTGATTGGTGTGGCTCATATTGATGCGGAAGACGTCGGCGCCGGCCTGGAATAGCCGGCCGATAGCGGCGCGATCACCCGACGCCGGGCCCAGCGTCGCGACGACTTTGGTGCGACGTTGTCGTCTCATGGGGCTCTCATCGCATCGTCATGGGGTCTTGCTGCCGCCCCGTAGCATTATCGTGGGGCCGACGCCCGGAGCAATCTGCGGCGCCACCGGGGCTGACGATGTTCCGATCGCGGCCGCCGGCGGCGGCGCGGCAGGCGGGACCGAGCTTACAGTGGGCGGCTTCTGCACCGGCTGCTCGCTCGATTCGGTAAGTTGGACGGTCCAGGCGCGCTGCTCGCCGGTATCGACTTCGAAAAAGCCGGTGCGGTCGTAGCCGCGCGCGAGGCAATCGCCGATGCCGCGAATCGTGAATTCCTTGTCGCGGGTGCACATATAGGCCTGCCCCATCCATTCGCCGCCGCGATCATAATCGATCGCGTAGACATAATAATAACGGGCGACAAGATTACCTTTGAGCACCGTTTCGCAAGTCCGTGACGGCAGGTTCCACCAGCCTTCCGTGGTCCAGCCCTGCGCGTCCTTGTAGCCGACGGCAATGCCGACCCGGCCCGAGGTATTGTTGCACAGGCGGAAATCGGCCGCGGCGGGGCCGGCAGAGGCCAGGAGCGTTGCCGCCGCGAGAGCGCACAGCACAAGCGCGCCAGCCGCCGTGTTGGTAAAAGCCCTTCGCTTCATTTTCCGGTCGGTTTCCGCTCTACCCCGTTACGGCCCGTCAACGACAATGGCGCGGAAGTCGGTGACGTTGGTGAACGTCGGGCCGGGCGTGAATAAATCGCCGATGCCGTTGAAAAACCCCGTGGAATCGTTGTCGGCGAGAAAGGCGGCGGGATCGAGGCCGGCCGCCGCCGCCCGCGCCAAAGTCGTGTCGTCGATAAAGGCGCCGGCCGGGTCGTCCGGCCGGCCGCGGCCGCCGTCGGTACCGTCCGTATCGGCGGCCAGCGCCGCAATTCCCTTGGCGCCATCGAGATGAATGGCGAGAGCCAGCGCATATTCCTGGTTCGGCCCGCCCCGGCCGCCGCCCTTGAGCGTAACCGTCAGTTCCCCGCCCGACAGGATCGCCATGCGGCGGCCCGTCGCGGCGAGCTCGCGGGCGAGCCGCGCGTGCTCGGCGGCGACCTCGCGGGCTTCGCCCTGCAGCCGGTCGCCGAGCACCACGCAATCGTAACCGGCCTCCCGAGCCCGGGCTTGCGCCGCGGCCAGCGCGTCGGCCGGCCGGGCGACGATCCGATAGTCGGTTCCGGCAAAAATCCGGTCTCCAGGTTTCGGCGACTCGTTGCCGGGATCCTCAAGCGCGTGCCCTACGGCTTCGGGCAGATCGAGGCGGTATTGGCCTGCGATAGCCCGGGCGTCGGCGAGCGTCGTCGGGTCCGGCACGGTGGGCCCCGAACCGATCACCGCAGGGTCGTCGCCCGGCACGTCGGAAATGGCGAGTGTGACGAGGCGCGCCGGATGGGCCCGCCGGGCCAGCCGGCCGCCCTTGATGCGCGAGAGGTGTTTGCGCACGCAGTTGATCTCGCCAATATTGGCGCCGCTGCGCAGCAGCGCCCGGGTCGTCGCCTGCTTGTCCGCGAACGTGATGCCCATGGCCGGCGCAATCCAATTGGCGGACGCGCCGCCGGAAAGCAGCACCAGGACGAGATCGTCTGCGCCCGCCGCATCGGCGAATTCGAGCGCGCGTTCGGTGCCGTTGAGGCCGGCCTCGTCGGGCACCGGGTGTCCGGCCTCCACCATCGCTATACGCCGCGTCGGCCGGCCATAGCCATGACGGGTCACGGCTATGCCGTCGAGCCGGCTTTCCGGCAAGGTTGCGAGATAATGCCGTTCCGCCACTTCGGTCAGCGAGCCGGCGCCCTTGCCGGCGGCCAGAATTATGAGCCGGCCGCGCGGCGGCGCCTCAGGCAGGTTCGGCGGCAGGCAGCGCGAAGGGTGCGCGGCGGCGACCGCGGCGCGGAACAAGGATTCAAGCAATTCCCGCGATTGCGTCGCCATCGGTCGTCCCGGCGCGGACTATGGAAACAAATCGGTCGCACCTCTATCTTCTTCCTACCTAAACCGCGGAGAAGATCATGGCTACCGATCCGAATACCCGCACGGAACTCGAAGCGGCCGTCTACCGCCGCCTGGTCGAGCACCTGCGCTCGCGCACCGACGTGCAGAATATCGATCTGATGAATCTGGCCGGCTTCTGTCGCAATTGCCTGTCCAATTGGATGAAGGACGCCGCCGACGCCAAAGGGGTTCCGATGACGAAAGACGAAAGCCGCGAGATCGTCTACGGCATGCCGTACGATCAATGGCGCGCCACGCACCAGAAAGAGGCCTCGCCCGGTCAGAAGGCGGCATTCGAAAAAGCAAGCCAAAAGCACTGACACGGCACGCCGCACGCCGTCGCCCTGTGCAGTGCTGTGGATGATCGCCGTCACGGCTTGACGTAACGCCGCGCACTTTCGAAACCTCTCGATCAGTTCATCGCGAGGAGTAGATGATGGCCACCGCTGCCGCCGCTAAGGACGAACAAACCGCTCACCGTTTCGCCAAGGATCAGCTCAAGGCTTTCGTCGAACGCGTCGAACGTCTCGAGGAGGACAAGAAGGCGATCGCCGACGATATCCGCGACGTCTATGCCGAAGCCAAAGGCAACGGCTTCGACGTCAAGACGCTGCGCGTCGTGGTGCGTCTGCGCAAGCAGGACGTCAACGAACGCAAGGAGCAGGAAGCCATTCTCGAGACCTACCTGCACGCGCTGGGAATGCTGGGGTAGCGGCCTACTGCAACGATGCGGTGTGCGTCGGCGTCGGGTAGCTCACGGTCGACACGAACACGATCGCCGAGCCGCTAAAGCGATCCTGCGACAGGCCGGGATTGGGATCGGCCGAAAACTTCATCATCACCGCATTGCGCGGCTTGACCATCAGCGCCGCCAGCGAGCGGAAATCGCGATCGCCGAGTGCGACGGTGGTGAGGAAGCGCTTCACGCTCGGCGACAATACGATGGCGCGCAGCCACGGATTGGCGACACGCGCGCCGTCCTTGATCACAGTCATTGAAGAAGCGCTCGCCGTCATGACCGCGGACGCAACCTGATCGGCAGCGCGCGTCACCGCGATCGTCGTTTTGGCTGGAACGGCCGCTTGCGCCGCGAGGGCCGCAGCGCGCAGCGCGGCAATTCCCATCGCCGTGGTCGGGCCGGCGGAAGACGCGTCGCCGTGCGGCTCGGCATAGGCGAGCGGGGCGCGATCGTCGGACTCGTTCGCAATCGGACCGGTCGCGCCGGTGCTGTCCGGATCGGCGTCCGCCGACTTGCTGCGGCGATACGCGACCTCGGCGAGTGGATTGGCGACCGCCATGCCGTCGGGCGGGCCCTCCCAGTAGCCGCGCGCAAAGATGACCTGGTTCGGCGTCAGCGGGGTCGCGGCGGCAATCGGACGAATTCGCGGGGCAGGGGACTGCGGTGCAGGCTCGGCGGGAGCGGGCAGCAGTTTTGCGACGTGGACGAGTTTAAGCTTGGCAATAGCGTTCGCGACTTTTGCCTTCACGGCACTGCCGAACCCCGGCTTCTTCTCGGACTTCGGATCGAGTCCGGCAAGGGCCACGGCATTCGGGTGCCAAGCAACGGGCGTCGGCGTAGCGTCCGCCTCTTCCTCATCGCCGTCCTTGGCTAGGCCCAAAAGCTTGGCAAAGGGATTGGTCGCGGCCGGCGGCGCATTGCTCGCCAGTAACGTGTCGACATTGATGCCGGCATTGCGCGCCGCTTCGATCGAATTTTCCGACGGTATAGCGCCATGCTTCGTGACTTCGGCGAGCGCCAGCGCATAGCCGGGCAATGGCCTGCCGTCAGTCGGGATTTGGACCGTCTGTCCATCCGGGAACACCCGCACCAATTCCTCGCGCGTCATGCGCGGCCACATGCGGATGCCGCCGACGTCCATGTGCACGAACGGCGAGCCGGACTCCGGATAAAAGCCGACGCCGCCGCGCTGCAAACGCAGACCGATTTCGCGAACTTTTTCGAGCGCGACGCCGGGAATGTAAAAATCCATGGCGCGGCCGAGAATGTGCTGACTGTACCGCGCGACGCCCTCGCTGCGGCGGCGGAGCATGGCGTTGGTCTGCGGCGAACGGTAGCCGCACACGACCTGGATCGGGTCAGTTGCGCCGGTTTCGCGCTGCACCTCCCAGACCAGATCGATCAGGCGCGGATCCATGTTGGTCGCCTCGCCGCGCCGCCAGTCGCGCAGGAACCAGTCGAGCTTCTTTAGCGCGGCGTCGTCATAGCGGCCGTCGCGCTTGTAGGTGATCGTGATGTCCTCGCCGGTATGGATGTGGTGCAGAGTGATCGTGCGCGTCTCGCCCTCGGCGACCGCGTTTTGCAGCCCTCGCGATCCGAACAGAAACAGCAGAAGTGCAAGACCGCAGGTGTAGCCGGCGCGCGCCGCGGACAGCCGTCGAGTATTCAGGCGCGCGTGAGCAACGTGCACTGGCAATCTCGCGTTGACGCGTTAAAAGCGCGATCCGCCGCGGCTTTCGCCGCGCCGGGTAACGCTAACGCATAGTTAATTTGGGAAGGGTTAACGCGAACTTACCGTCACCCCACCCCCGACCGAGGATAGGGCTAACGTCCCAGTGTGGCAAAATATGGCCGAACCGGGCCGCATGGGCCGGTTAGCCTCAGGCGCGGGAAAGACGGAGTTAATGCCGGCGGCCCTGCAGGTCTTGGGCCGCTTAGGTCTTTAGCCGCCCAGGTCTTTAGCCGCCCAGGTCTTGGGTCGCCCAGGTCTTGGGTCGCCCAGGTCTTGGGTCGCCCAGGTCTTGGGTCGCCCAGGTCTTGGGTCGCCCAGGTCTTGGGTCGCCCAGGTCTTGGGTCGCCCAGGTCTTGGGTCGCCCAGGTCTTGGGTCGCCCAGGTCTTGGGTCGCCCAGGTCTTGGGTCGCCCAGGTCTTGGGTCGCCCAGGTCGGGTCGCCCAGGTCTTGGGTCGCCCAGGTCTTGGGTCGCCCAGGTCTTGGGTCGCCCAGGTCTTGGGTCGCCCAGGTCTTGGGTCGCCCAGGTCTTGGGTCGCCCAGGTCTTGGGTCGCCCAGGTCTTGGGTCGCCCAGGTCTTGGGTCGCCCAGGTCTTGGGTCGCCCAGGTCTTGGGTCGCCCAGGTCTTGGGCCGCCTAGATCATGGGCCGCTTAGCGCTCGACGGTTTCCCCGGACCGGCTCAGTTTTTTGGCGTGCGAAGCGACCCGGTGCTTCGGCGGCGCGGGCGGCGGGGGAGCGGCAAAGCCGCCGAATAGCCGCGAAAAGAAGTTATCGCCGCCGCCGTTCGGATAGTAGCTGCCGCTGCCGCCGCCGAAGAGGCTGCGGCCGCCGAACAGCGAGGGCTGATCGGGCATCGCCAGGACTTCGCGATGCGAAATGTCTTCTTTGTGCTCGACCGGGATGTCCGCATCCTTGCGGTCGCCCTTAAGGATGGCGAGCAGCGTCTTGTCGCGGCCATAGATGTCATCGCGGAATTCAAGCTTGCCGGCATCGTCGACGAATGCAGTCTGATAGGTCAGATTGACCGGTATGAAGGTCGGGAAGTCGATATTGACCTCGTTCGGACCGAACATTTTCTTGATCCGCTCTTCGGTATAGCCCTCGCCGGGCCGGACCAATGCAAGCAGAACCTCCGCGTAGTGCGCCGGATCCAGAACCCGCATGCAGCCGTGGCTGTAGGCGCGCTTGGCGTAGGCGAACAGATATTTGTCCGGCGTGTCGTGCTGGTAGACCAGGAATTTGTTCGGGAAATTGAAGCGGATGCGGCCGAGCGCGTTGCCGTCGCCCGGCGGCTGCCAGATATGAACCGAGCCGTCCGGATTGCGGCCGACCTTTAGTCCCATGCGGTCGAGCACCGTGGGGTCCTGCTGCAGTGCGGGCAAATATTCGTTGTTGACGATCGAGGGCGGCACATTCCAGGTCGGATTGACCGTGATGAATTTCATGTCCGCGGTCATCAGCGGCGTCGCCGTATCCGGCTTGCCGATGACGATTTTCGTCATCCAGTCGAGCTTGCCGTCGTGCATCACCCGCAACGTGTAATCGGGCAGGTTGACGATGACGTAAGTGTCGGGGAACTGGTGCGGCGCCCAGCGCCAGCGCTCCATGTTGGCGATAATGGTGTCTTCGACGTGGTCGGGCTTGGGTCCGTTGATCGCATCGACGGTCGCTGCGGTCAGCGTACCGGTTACCGCAATCTGGTGTTCGTGCTGGAACTTCTTGACCGCCTCGGCAAGCGCCTTGTCGTAAGTCGTGCCGCCGTCGCCGAGAACGCCAAGCCGCTCCCGCAATGCCGGGACGCGATCGTCCTGCATGCCGACTTTGAGCACCTGTCCGCTCGCGATCGGCGCTTTGCCGGTGTCGAGCTTGCCGGCGCGGATTTGCGCGAGCTTCGCCTTGAGCGCCAGATAGCCGGGCGTCTGCGGCTCGTAGGAATCGAGTGCGGCCGCCACGTCCTTGGCGTCGGCGATGGTGGCGAGAACGTCGGCCGGCTCCGGCGCCGATCTGTCGTAGGAGATGTCGGGGGACACGCGCGACCAGGCCACGCGCCCGATGCTGGCGTGATGCGCATAAGTAATGACCGACATCGTCAGCTCAATCTCGGCATTGGCGAGATCGGCCGGGGTGGAAAGCGCCGCAAAATTCGGCACCGGATAGTCGGACGGAAACAGTCCGTCGGCGTCGACATGGCCGAGATAAGCAATCGTCGCGGTGGCGCGCGCGTTGGCCTTACCGTCGGCAATCCACAGCGGCTTGTAGTTGCGGCCGGAATAGAACGCATCGATCTGAGTCCGGTCCTTCTTGTTGCCGATCATGTGATCGAATTTGCCGTTGCTGAGATCGCGCAATTGATCGGCGATCGCCGCGTCCGGTCCGGGTGGTGCGGCGGCCGGCGCTGCGGCTGTCTCAGGAGACGCCGGCGCGCTGACCGTCGCAGCGGAAGGGGCGGGCGAAGGCGGATTTGCTTGCGCCGCGGGCGCTGCCGATACAGGGGCTGCACCGGCCGTGTCGGGGGTCGACGTCGGCGCCGCAGCGGCCGCGGGAGCAGGGCTCGCTTTTGCGCCGGCGGCGTCGTCCGATTTTGGCGTTGCGGCAGGGTTTGCTGTCGCGGGTGAAGCATCCTGCGCGGCAACGGGCTTGGCTGGCGTGTCCGACGATGTCGCTGCAGTCGGAGCGGCAACGACCGGTGTGGCGATAGCGGCGTTGCCGGCCGCTGCGGTCGAGGGGTCGGCGAATGCGCCGCCACCGGAAGCGGAGAGCAGGACGACGACGGCAGTCGAGGCAAGCAGCCGATCGACACGGATTCCAAGCATTACCAACTCTCCTTAGGAGCCTGCGCATTGCGGCCGCAATGCTCTTACCCTCGGCGGTGACTGCCCCCCGATCGTGGCACGAGCCGCGACCGAACCACGCCACGGCGGCGGACAATACGTGAGCCGTCCAGTTTTGTCCCCTGATCTGCGGGGTTAAATCAGGCGAATTTCGGGGGCTGTCGCTCCGCTGCCACGGATTCGCTATCTTCTTCGCCGCGCTCGCTGTTTAGGCCGAGCGCTTCGAGCTTGCGATAGAGGGTGGAGCGGCCGATCTGCAGCCGCCGCGCGACTTCCGACATTTGACCCCGGTAATGGGTAATGGCGTACCGAATGAGCTCGGATTCGACGTCATCCAGCGGTCGCACCTCGCCCTCGGCATCGAGTAAAGCAAGCGTGTCGCCGGGTATCAGCGGCGCTAAGCCGGCGTTCGAAGCGGGGACCGCCGCGCCATGGGTCATCGCGGCGAGGTCGGGCTCGAAATCCTCAGCCGGCGCCACGGACGGAGCCTGCGCCGGTTCCGCGACCGATCCCTCAGGGACAGCCGCAGCCTTACTGCCGATCTGTGCCGTGATTTGCGGGAACTCATCCAGCCCGACGGCATCGGATTCGGCGAGGACCACGGCGCGGAAAACGGCATTTTCCAGCTGCCGGATATTGCCCGGCCAATGATGCGCGACAAGCACGCGCAGCGCCTCGGGTGTGACGAGGCGGATGCGCTTGCCTTCCTCGGCCGCAAACCGCGCCAGGAAATGCCGGGCCAACGCCGGAATATCCGTCGACCGCTCGCGCAGCGGCGGCACCGTGACCGGAAACACGTGCAGGCGGTAGAACAGGTCTTCGCGGAAGCGGCCGGCTTTGACGTCGGCGATCAGATCGCGATTGGTGGCCGAAATAATGCGTACGTCCACTTTCACCGGCTTGCGCGCGCCAACCGGCTCGACCTCGCCTTCCTGGATCGCGCGCAACAATTTCACTTGCGCCGGCGCCGGCAATTCCCCGACCTCGTCGAGAAACAACGTGCCGCCGGAAGCCTCGACGAATTTGCCGACGTGACGTTCGGTGGCGCCGGTGAACGAGCCCTTCTCGTGGCCGAACAGGATCGACTCGACGAGATTTTCCGGCATGGCGCCGCAATTGACCGCGACGAACGGCTTGGCGCGGCGCTCGCTCGAGCCGTGGATTGCGCGCGCGATCAATTCCTTGCCGACGCCGGATTCGCCGGAGATGAGGACGGGGATGGTCGAGGCCGCCGCTTTCTCCGCAATGCGGATGACGGCATGCATGTTGGGGCTTTTGGTAATGATGTCTTTGAAGTCCAGCGTGCCGGACTGGCTCTTCTTCATCCGCGCCAGTTCACCTTCGAGCGCGCTGGCGTTGAGCGCGTTGCGCAGGCTGACATGTAGTCGCTCGGCGCCGACCGGCTTGACCACGAAGTCGATGGCGCCGGCGCGCATCGCCGACACCACATTGTCGATGCCGCCATGCGCGGTCTGCACGATCACCGGCACATTGATCGATGACTGGCGCATTTTCGCCAGCACGCCGAGCCCGTCGAGGTTCGGCATGACGAGATCGAGGATCACGCAATCGATCCGCGCGCCGTCAGGCCCCGTCAGCAGCGACAGCGCCGCGTCGCCGGAGTCGCGCACGATCGTCTCGTACTCGAACTTGTGCAGCATGGCTTCGAGGAGCCGGCACTGCACCGGATCATCATCGACGATGAGAATGGTCATGCAATCCCCGGCGGCCTCATCTGCGCACGCTGTGCCGTTTCGGGGCACTCTGCGGCACGAGGCTTAAGGGGGTGTTAACCGGCACGCCGCGGCGGACCCGCCGCGACGCATGTTCGGTTCGTCGACGTGTTAGCGCACGCTTCGCAGCGTCAGTCCGGCGACGCCGAGCGCCAGATTGACGCCGACCTGGCCGGAGACCGACAGCGGCTGCAGCGCGAAGGAGCGGCGCGAGCCGCCGACCAGCGCGTTGGCGCCGACGCCGACGCCGGCCGAAACGCTGCCGCTCGCGCCGCCATAGGTGCCGGCGAGCGCGCCGTGATGCCAGCCGTTTACGGGTGCGACGACGCCCCATGACATGACGCCACCGGTGGTGACGCCGAGATCGAGTCCGACGCGGGTGATGTAGCCGGCATAGTTGTCGGGCGGTCCGCCGGCGTCGGGAGCAAAACTGCATGCGATCCGCTGGTGCGAACCGACAATGAGCCCGATGGTGGCGGAGGTTCGGCAGGTCAGCACGCCTACTTTCGTGCCGCCCGACTGCTGCGCCAAAGCAGGGCTCGCCAGCGTTGCGGCGAGCGCGAGGCCTAAAAGAGTACGAGCATGTTTCGGCATAAATCGTCCCTCACGTTCGGATTGAGCGCCCCGCCCAGATCACTGGTCTTGGTTGCGCGGTAAAGAGCATAGCCAACGGCGGCGGGCAAGATCGCGGTCCGACGGCTATTCGAGGCTTGATTCAAGGTTATATGGGCATTTCAATGCGGCAGACTTCGCCCGCCGGTTCCCAGCCATGCCCGCTCCCGATGCCAGAAATGTGCTCGCCGGACTTTGGCGCAGTGCCGGTCACGACGCTTCGGCACTGAGCCAAATTCAGTTCACCGGCGCCGAGCCGGTGCTACCGTCGTCGTTTGCGGTGGCGACGGCGGCGCAGGCCACGATCGGCGCGGCCGCGCTGGCCGCCGCCGAGTTGTGGCGCTTGCGCACCGGCCGCCGCCAGGGCGTCGGCGTCGATATGCGCGGTGCGGCGATCGAATTCCGCAGCGAGCGTTATTTGCGCGTCGACGGCAAGCGGCCGGACGAATATCACGACGACCTCGCCGGGCTTTATCGCTGCGGCGACGGCCGCTGGGCGCGGCTGCATACCAATCTGCCGCATCATTGCAGCGGCCTTTTGAAATTGCTCGGCGTGCCGCATGACAAGGCCGCGCTACAGCGCGCGCTCGACGGCATGACGGCCGAAGCGCTCGAGACCGCGGCCGCCGAAGCCGGTCTCGTCGTCACCGCCTGCCGTTCGTTCGCCGAGTGGGATCGCCATCCGCAAGGCCAGGCGGTGGCGAAGCTTCCTTTGTTCAGCATCGAAAAGATCGGCGATGCGCCGCCAAAGAAACGCGGCGCCGGGGATCGCCCACTGTCGGACGTCAAAGTGCTCGATCTCACGCGCATCATCGCCGGCCCCGTCTGCGGGCGGACGCTGGCGGCGCATGGCGCGGACGTGTTGCTCGTCACCGCCAAGCATCTCGCCTCGATGCTGCCGCTGGTCATGGATACGGGACGCGGAAAATTGTCGGCCTCGATCGATCTGCGCGATGCGAATGGACGCGAGACGCTGGCGGGACTGGTCCCGGCGGCCGACGTGTTCGTGCAGGGTTATCGGCCTGGCGCCATCGCCGCGCACGGTTTCGCGCCGCAGGACGTCGCCCGCATGCGGCCGGGGATCGTCTATGCCTCGCTGTGCGCCTACGGACACGACGGCCCGTGGGCGTCCCGGCGCGGGTTCGATTCGCTCGTGCAGACCGCGAGCGGCTTTAATCTTGCGGAGGCGGAAGCGTTCGGTTCGCCCACGCCGAAAGAGTTACCGGCGCAAGAGCTCGACCACGCCACCGGCTATCTCCTGGCCTTCGCCGTGATGACGGCGCTCAAGCGTCAGGCCGAAGAGGGCGGTTCATGGCATGTGCGCCTTTCGCTCGCGCAAACCGGCTACTGGCTGCGGCAACTCGGCCGCATCGATGGCATGAACTGTCGCGATCCCGGAATTGACGATGTGCGCGATTGCCTGGAGGAGGCGGCAAGCGGATTCGGCCGGCTCACGACGGTCCGCCACGCCGCGGCGATGTCCGAAACGCCGGCACGCTGGGCGCGGCCGAGCGTTCCGCTCGGCACGCACGCGCCGCTCTGGCCGCAGTCGCGCGACGCCGCGTAAGCGCCGCCGCCGGCGGCCTTGCGGTAGCCGCACTGCTGCGCCACATGAAACCCCGGTGAGATCAGGTCCGCACATGCCGAAAATCGCGAAAAAGACTGCCGCTCAACGGTCGGCTTCCCGCGCGCCGGCCCGCCGCAAAACTGCGCTCGGCAAACTGCCCGAGTGGAATCTCAACGACCTTTATTCCGGTCTCGACGATCCGGCGATCAAGCGCGATCTCGACCGCGTCGACGCGGAATGCATCGACTTCGAAGCCGCCTACAAGGGCAAGCTCGCCGGGATGGCGGCCGGGGCGCAAAGGGACGCATCGCAAGCCGGCGTCGCGCTTGCAGCAGCGATACGGCGTTACGAGGCGATCGACGATCTGATGGGACGGCTCGGCTCCTATGCCGGGCTGGTTCATGCCGGCGACACGCTCGATCCGGCGCGCACCAAGTTCTATGGCGACATGCAGGACCGCATGACGGCGGCCTCCACGCATCTGTTGTTCTTTACGCTCGAACTCAATCGCATCGAGGATGCGCTGCTTGACGCCGCGATGGCCGATCCCGCGCTCGGCCATTACCGGCCCTGGCTCGAAGACGTGCGGCGCTACCGGCCGTATCAGCTCGAGGACCGTGTCGAGCAGCTGTTCCACGAAAAATCGGTGACCGGCTATGCCGCCTGGAACCGGCAATTCGATGCGACCATCGCCAATCTCCGTTTCAAGGTCATGGGCAAATCGCTCGCCATCGAGCCGACGCTTAATTTCATGCAGGACCGCTCGGGAGCAAAGCGCAAGGCCGCGGCGCAGGCATTGGCGCATACGTTCAAGGACAACGTGCAGGCGTTCGCGCTGATCACCAATACACTCGCCAAGGACAAGGAAATCTCCGACCGCTGGCGCGGCTTTGCCGACATCGCCGACGCGCGGCATCTCGACAATCGGGTCGAGCGCGAAGTGGTCGATGCTTTGGTCGCGGCGGTGCGCGCCGCCTATCCACGCCTGTCGCACCGTTACTACGCGCTCAAAGCCAAATGGTTCGGCAAAAAGCGGCTGCCGCACTGGGATCGCAACGCGCCATTGCCGACCGTCGCCACGCGCACGGTGGGCTGGACCGAGGCCATGGACACGGTGCTCGAGGCTTACGGCGCGTTCTCGCCGAAAATGGCGGCGATAGCCGAACGATTTTTTGCCGAGCGCTGGATCGACGCGCCGGTGCGGCCGGGCAAGGCGCCGGGCGCGTTCGCGCATCCGACCACGCCGTCGGCGCATCCTTATTTGCTTCTCAATTATCAAGGCAAGCCGCGCGACGTGATGACGCTGGCGCACGAATTGGGCCACGGCGTCCATCAAGTGCTGGCGGCGCCGAACGGCGCCCTGATGGCGCCGACGCCGCTGACGCTTGCCGAGACCGCAAGCGTGTTCGGCGAAATGCTCACGTTCCGGAAACTGCTGGCCGCGACCCGCGACAAGAAAGAGCGCAAGGCGATGCTCGCCGCCAAGGTCGAGGACATGATCAATACCGTGGTGCGGCAGATCGCGTTCTATACCTTCGAGCGCGCCGTCCATACCGAGCGCCGCAACGGCGAGCTGACGGCGGACCGCATCGGCGAATTATGGCTCGACGTGCAGCGCGAAAGCCTGGGTCCCGCGATCGAGCTGAAACCCGGCTACGAGACGTTCTGGGCCTATATCCCCCATTTCGTGCATTCGCCGTTCTACGTCTATGCCTACGCGTTCGGCGATTGCCTGGTGAATTCGCTCTATGCCGTCTACGAGCATGCGGAGAAGGGCTTCGCCGAGCGCTATCTCGCCATGCTGTCGGCCGGCGGCACCAAGCACCATTCCGAGCTTCTCGCGCCGTTCGGTCTCGACGCCCGCGATCCGAAATTCTGGGACGGCGGATTGCAGGTGATCGCCAATCTGATCGGCGAGTTGGAAGCGCTGGACTGAAGGCTAAATGCCGAAACGCGAAAAGCCCGACCTTGAAAAAAACCGCTTCTCCGCCCGTGCGGCGCGCTATGCACGGGTCGGCGCCAATGTCGGGGGCGTGGCGGCGCGCTACGCCGGGCGGCGAATGCTCGGCGGCGCGCCCGACCGGGCCTCCGATGCGAGCGCGCTGACCTCGGCGCTCGGCCGCCTCAAGGGTCCGCTGATGAAGGTCGCGCAACTGATGGCGACCATCCCCGATCTGTTGCCGCCGGAATACGCCGCCGAATTGCAGAAGCTGCAGAGCGAAGCGCCGCCGATGGGCTGGGCCTTCGTCAAGCGCCGCATGATCGCTGAGCTCGGCCCCGATTGGGAGACGAAGTTCGAAAGCTTCGAGCATCATCCGGCCGCGGCCGCTTCGCTCGGCCAGGTGCATCGCGCGCGCTCGCTCGACGGCGCGGCCCTTGCCTGCAAGCTGCAATATCCGGACATGCAATCGGCCGTCGAAGCCGACTTGGTGCAACTCGAATGGCTGCTGGCGCTCCGCCGGCGGTTCAATTCCGCGCTCGATACATCGGAGATCGGCAAAGAGATCGGGGCGCGGGTGCGCGAAGAGCTCGATTACCGGCGTGAGGCCAAGCACGCCGCGCTCTACGGCGAAATGCTCGGCGGCGCCGACAATGTGCGCGTGCCGCGCGCCTGGCCGGAATTATCGACCGGCCGCCTCCTGACGCTCGATTGGCTCGACGGCAGCCGCATGCTCACGCACAGGAAGGATCCGCTTGCCGCGCGCAATACGCTGGCGACGGCGATGTTCACCGCGTGGTGGTTCCCGTTCAGCCGCTTCGGCGTCATCCACGGCGATCCGCATCTCGGCAATTACACGGTGTTCGAACGCGGCGGCGAGCCCGCCGGAATCAATCTCCTCGATTACGGCTGCATCCGGATTTTTGCGCCGAAATTCGTCGGCGGCGTCGTCGACCTCTATAACGGCCTGCTGCACGGCAAGGACGATCTCATCGTCAATGCCTATGAGACCTGGGGCTTTCGCAGGCTGTCGCGCGAGCTCATCGACACTCTCAATATCTGGGCGCGGTTCATCTATGGGCCGTTGCTCGACGATCGCGTGCGCAGTATCGCCGATGGCGTAGCGCCATCGGAATATGGCCGCCGCGAAGCGTTCCGGGTGCATCAGGCGCTTAAGCGGAAGGGGCCGGTGAAGGTGCCGCGCGAATTCGTGTTCATGGATCGCGCCGCGATCGGGCTCGGCGCCGTGTTCCTTCACCTGCGCGCCGAATTGAATTTTTATCGCTTGTTCAACGAGGCGATTGAAAAGTTTTCTCTTGATCGCGTCGGCAAGCGTCAGGCGGCGGCGCTGGCGAAGGCGGGGCTGGACTAGCAACAATCGCAATCGAGCCCTTCGAGGGCCAGGAGTGCATTTTTCAGGAATGCCGGCGGCAGGTCGTCCTCGTCGACGTCGGCGAGCGGCTTGAAAATCTTGAAATGATGCCGTCCCGCCGCCGTCCAGAACACTACATGGGTTTCAATCGGCGGGCAGCCGGGAACGGCGCAGGTCAGCTCCGACACCATAATGGTTTCGTCATCGGCGAGCGCAAAGCGCGCCCGCGTCCACTCGCGCGCCCGATCGAGCGCCATGCCCCGATCGGGGCGGGCGTTGCGCGGACGTATCATTTCAAACGAGGCCGCCATATGGCTATATCCAGAGCCGCGAGGGCTTGCGGACTTGGAGACTACACCCGCATAATTTAACGAGGAAACACCAAGGAGTGATCTGCAGTGGCCGAAAAAGTATTGGCGGCGGTGCGCACCGGGCCGAGCAAAACCGAAATCCGCGATTATCCGATGCCGGACATCCCGGAGGATGCCGCGCTGATGAAGATGGAGGTCGGCGGCATTTGCGGCACCGACGTCAAGCTTTACAAGCACCCGCCGTCGAGCGCGCCGGTTATCATGGGTCACGAGAATATCGGCACCATCGCCAAGGCCGGCCGTGAATTTTCCCGCCGCAAGGGCTTCAAGGAAGGCGATCTTGTTTTCGTCGAGCATTATGTTTCCTGCGGCAAATGCGAATGGTGCCATGCCGGCCAATACCGACACTGCGAAAACACCAATTGGCGCACCAACCCCGACGCCATCCGCTACGGCTACACGTCGTCGGAGAAGGCGCCGCATCTGTGGGGCGGCTTCGCCCAATACGTCTATCTGCCGTGGAACGCCGTGGTGCATCACGTGCCGAAGGGCGTCTCCGCCGAACTGGCGGGCCTGGTGACGCCAATGGCAAACGGCGTCGAATGGTCGCTGTTCGACGGCGGCGTCGGCTACAATTCGACGGTGTTGATTCAAGGCCCCGGCCAGCAAGGCCTGTCGCAGACCGTGATCTGCAAGCAGGCCGGCGCCTCGCTGATCATCGTCACCGGCACTTCGAAAGACAAAGCACGCATGGACGTCGCCAAAAAACTCGGCGCCGATCACGTCATCGACGTCCAGAAGGAAGACCCGCTGGCCCGCGTCATGGAGATCACCGGCGGCAAAGGCGTCGATGTCGCGCTCGACTGCACCGCCGGAGCCGGCACCATTCCGATGCTGCTCGGCATCGAGGCGCTCAAGCGCAAGGGCGGCGTGATCGTGGCGCAGGGCGAAATGGCCCAGTTTCCGAATTTCCCGCTGGAAAAATTCACCGTGAAATTCATCACCATGAAGAGTGCCCGCGGCCACAGCTACAAGGCTTGCGAACTCGCGCTGGCGCAGCTCGCCTCGAAGCGCTTCCCGCTCGAACTGGTCACCACCCACCGCTTCGGGCTCAACGACGTCGACCTCGCCATCCGCTCGGTCGGCGGCGAGGGCGTGCCCGACGTGATCCATGCCTCGCTCTTGCCGTGGTTGTGAGTCCGAACAGAGAAGGCTGCTCGATGGATTCCATCTTCGTTGCACGCGGCGCGGCGGACGCGGTCCCGATCTGGTTCGTCACCGCGGCGAACTATCCCGAGGTGCGAAAAGTTCTCGGCGCCGAAGCAAGCGCCTTTGCCGATGCCGCCGGCTTCGAGCCTAAGGCCGGCCGCCATCTCATCCTACCCGGCAAGAACGGACTCGGCGGGGTGTTGTTTGGCATCGAGGGCGGCGACGAAACCAAGGACGCGTTTCTTGCCGGACGTCTGGCGCAGCTTCTGCCGGACGGCGTTTACCGCTTCGCCAACGAGCCGCACGATGCGCGGCTCGCCGCGCTCGCGCTTGCGCTCGGCCTGTATCGGTTCACGCGCTACCGCAAGGCGGAAGCGCGCGCCATCAAGCTCGATTTGCCGCAGAGCGTCGACCGGGAGGACCTGCAACGCGTCGTCGAAGCCGTAACGCTGGCGCGCGATCTGATCAACACGCCGGCCAACGACATGGGCCCGGCGCAGCTCGAGCAGGCGGCGCGCAGGCTCGCGGCACGCCACTCCGCCACGATCAACGCCATCGTCGGCGAAGAGCTGTTGGAGAAGAATTTTCCGCTGATTCACGCCGTCGGCCGCGCCGCCGTCGGCGCGCCGCGGCTGATCGACATATCGTGGGGCGATGCCGCGCATCCGCGCGTGACGCTCGTCGGCAAAGGCGTCTGCTTCGACACCGGCGGCCTCGACATCAAGCCCGACACCGGCATGCTGAATATGAAGAAGGACATGGGCGGTGCGGCAACCGCGTTGGCGCTGGCGTCCATGATCATGGCGGCGGGCCTAAAGCTGCGGCTGCGTGTGCTGATTCCGGCGGTGGAGAATTCGATCGCCGGCGGCAGCTTCCGCCCGCGCGACATCTACACTTCGCGCAAGGGGATCACCGTCGAGATCGGCAATACCGACGCCGAGGGCCGCCTTATCCTTGCCGATGCACTGGCGCTTGCCGACGAGGACAAGCCGGACCTGATCGCGGACTTCGCGACGCTGACCGGAGCAGCGCGCGTCGCGCTCGGCCCGGACGTGCCGGCGTTCTTCACCGACGACGATGCGCTCGCCGGCGAACTGATGCGGTACGCCGCGAGCGAGAACGATCCGTTATGGCGGCTGCCGCTGTGGCGCCCCTACGAGGCGATGCTGGACTCCAAGGTCGCCGATATCAACAATGTCGGAGGCAGCCAGGGCGGCGCCATCACCGCGGCTTTGTTCATGCGGCGCTTCGTGACGGCGAGATCCTGGTTGCATATCGATTTGTTCGCGTGGACGGCGTCGGCCAAAGCGGGCCGGCCCGAGGGCGGCGACTTGCAGTCGGCGCGCGCGCTCTACGCGATGCTCGCCGCGCGCTACGGCTGAGCCAAAGGAGATGCGCGACTTCGATCCTCGCGTCACGCCGGTCCGCGCCGATCTCGCGGCCAAATTTCTCGAAGGCAAGGTGCCGGCGCCGCGTTACGTCGACGGCCGTTCGTACGAAGTCATCGCACCGCAAGCGCCGCTGCGGCAAGAGCCGCGGCCTGATGCGCCGCTCGAAACCGAAGCGCTGCTGGGCGAGTGCGTCACGATCTACGACAGCAACGCGGAAGGTTGGGCGTGGGGCCAGCTCGCCGCCGATAATTATGTCGGCTGGCTGCCGCTCGGCGCGCTGGCGCCGCCGGGCGTTCCCCCGACGCACAAAGTCGCGGCGCTCCGCAGTTTCGCGTTTCCCGGGCCGTCGATCAAATTGCCGCCTATCGAAGCGTTGCCTCTCGGCGCCAAGCTTGCCGTCGTGCGCATCGAAGATCGGCTGGCCGTGACGCAGGCTGGCGGCTATGTACCGGCGGCTCATCTCAAACCGATCGGCGAAAACGAGTCCGACTTCGTTGTGGTCGCAGAACGCTTTGTCGGCGTGCCGTATCTTTGGGGCGGCAAGACTGCGCTCGGTCTCGATTGTTCGGGCCTCGTGCAGATTGCGCTCACGGCCTGCGGGGTCTCTTGCCCCCGCGACACCGACATGCAGGACGCCGCGCTCGGCAATCAGGTTAGAGCAAACGCCGACTGGTCCAATCTCGAACGCGGCGATTTTGTATTCTGGAAAGGTCACGTCGCCATCGTCCATGACGCCGCGAGTCTTCTTCACGCCAACGCCTTCCACATGGCGGTCGCGATCGAGCCGATCGCCGCGGCGATCGCCCGCATCCGCGCCGCCGGCAGCGAAATCACCAGCGTGCGGCGGCTCGGGCGTTAAGCGACAAGGTGGCGCCGGCGTCGCTTGTGTTCTAAGCTTGAGAATACATCCGAGCTCGGAGCGAATGCGATGAGCAATGAAGAACCACACCTGTCCGTGCCGTCGGTCGGCGCGCACCACGCCCCCTATCGTCATTTGCTGCGCCTGAACTTTTGGATCCGGGAACTGCCGTTTGCCCTGGTTCTGATCCTGACGACGGTCGGCGTCGCTTATACGAGCTTTTCGAAAAAGCCGATTACCGGCTACTGGGAGCTTCTCGCTCCGTTGATCGCGCTGGTCTGCGTCGGAGCCGGTTGGCCGAGCGCGACCGATTATGCCAAGCGATTGCGGTTGATCGCGACGCAGGCGCTGCATTGGTTCGCCTTCCTCTTGGTGATGAACATGATGTTGCTGACAAGCGTGCAGCGGGATTTCAGCGCCAGTGCGACCGGGCTCGCCATTTTCACCTTGCTGGCGCTCGGAACTTTTACCGCGGGCGTGCATGTCTTGTCGTGGCAGGTGTGTCTGCTCGGCCTGATCATGGCGCTCGGCATTCCGGCGATTGCCTGGATCGAAAATTCCGCGTTGCTTCTTGTGCTGGTTGCCGGCGCGATTATCGGCATTGCCGCGGTGTTCTGGTGGTACTTTCGTGAAAACCGCGCGCGCGTGAGCTGAGTTCGATTGGCGGACGGATCGTCCGCCCGTCATGACGGCGTATCGGCTTGCCCCGGATGCTGACCTGCCCGCTGCGGCAGGACGAGAAGGCAAACGATAATGAACGCACCGATGACGGCCGAGGCGATCGGACGGCTCAGGGCCATGCCGCCGTCGGTCTTCGGCTTATCGAGAAAGTCGCCGACCGTGGCGCCAAGCGGCCGCGTGAGAATGAAGGCGGCCCAGAACAAGAAGACGCGCGATATGCCGGTCCAGAAATAGAGCGCGGCGAGCACGGCTAAGCCGGCGGCGAAGAGCAGCGCGCCGCCATCATAGCCGAGGCCGGTATCGTCCGCCGTCCAATCGCCAAGCGCGGTTCCCAGCGTCTGCGAGAAGGTGATGGCGATCCAATAAAACACTTCCACTTTCGGTGTGTTGACGGTCGCGACTGAAATCGAGCCGAGCGCCCAATACCAGGCGCCGAGCGTCGCCATTAGGCAAACAAACAGGACGGAGGAACCTCCGGCGTAGCCGATGCCCAAGGAGCGGTCGGCGAAGTCCGCCATCGTCGTGCCGGCGGTCGTGGAGGCGACAATCGTGGCCCAGTACAAGAACGGATAAAATTTTTTGGCCGAGATTTGCAGCAACACGAAGACGACCAAGAGCGACAGAAAGAGCGCCGTGCCGAGGAGGTAGCCCCAATTCAACGTCATCGTGACGGTATCGCCGCCGGTCTCGCCAAGCGTCGTTGCGGCGATCTTGATGATCCAGAAAACCAGCGTGACTTCGGGAATTTTACTGGCGGTTCGTTCACTAGGGCTTGTCATCCTGCCTCGCGTTCAATTTACGGCCACCGGGGACTGGCGCAGTACAGGGTGTATCGCCCGGAGTCTTCCGGTTTATGATCCGTGCGAAGTGCTACGCCGGCCTAGTTGGTAATCTCCGGAGTGAGGGACAAGCGTGCTACGCGCCGCGGCTCAAGTGTCGCTCTGCTGTGCCGTACTGTTGGGATTTGCCAGCCCCGCGCTGGCAGGTCCACCTTATATGACCGACGACCCCGAACCGACAGATTACCAGCACTTCGAGATTTACACATTCTCGCAGGGAACGGCGACGCAAGGCGGCGTCGGCGGCGAGGGCGGCATCGATTTCAATTATGGCGGCGCGCCCAACCTGCAGCTCACGGCTACGCTGCCGGCGACTTACAACTTTCCGGCTTCCGGGTCGTCGGCGGTCGGGCCCGGCAACGTCGAACTTGCGGCAAAATACCGCTTCCTGACGCAGGATAATTTCGGCCTCGACGTCGCGGTATTTCCCCGCGTGTTCCTGCCGAGCGCATCGCCATTGGTGGGCGAGCAGCACGCATCTTATCTGTTTCCAATCTGGATCGAGAAAGACTGGCGGCAATGGTCCGCGTTCGGCGGCGGCGGGTGTGAAATCAATCGGGGAGGCGACTCGCAAAACTTCTGCCTCATGGGAGCCGTTGTGACCCGTCAAGTCATGCCCAATTTACAGGTGGGCCTGGAATTGTTTCATCAGACCGCGGATACGCACGGCGAACAAGCCACGTCATCCGTCGGGGCCGGAGTAAAATATGATCTGAACGATAATTTTCATCTGCTGGGTTATCTGGGTCGCGGCATTCAAAATGCCGAGACGACAGACCGCTATAATTGGTACACTGCCATACTCTTCACTTTTTAAACCGCCGCGCGAGCGTGTCCGAGTAAGGTCCGGGCGCCCAATGTTTACGGCGCTGGCTTGAGGCCGAGCGTCTTAGCGATGGCGGCGAGCTCGACGCGTTGCTGATCGACGCTCGCTTCGAATTCGGACGGTCCGCGGAGCGACATGATCGTCCCAATATCGCCAAGGCGCTTGCCGATGGCGGGATCGGCCTCGGCGACTGCGCGGATATCGGCCGCAATACTCTTGCGCACTTCGTCCGGCATGCCGCGCGGGCCGTACAGGCCGAACAGGCTCTCAAACGTCAACGCCGGGTAACCTGCTTCTTTCGCGGTCGGAACGTCGGGCGCAGCAGGGGCGCGCTGGCTGCTGGTGACGGCCAAGACCTTGATGCGGCCGGCATGGGCCAACGGCTGGACGACTGCGAGCGACGTGGTCAATACCTGAATACGGTCCGCGGCGAGATCGTTCGGCGCCTGCATAATGTCGCGATAGGGCACCTTCGTGATCTGCAAGCCCATGTTCTTGATAAATCCGAACAGCAGGAAATCCGAAATGCCGTTGGCGGCAGCCGCATTGAATTTTCCCGGCTGCGCCCGCGCCAGGGTCACGAGTTGATCGAGCGTGTCGATGTTCGCCGACGTCGGCACGGAGATCGCCAGAACGACTTCGGAGACGCATATGATCGGCACGATGTCGCTTTTCGTATCGAACGGCAGCGTATTCTGGTCATAGGGTAGCACCTCGAATACCCCGGCTGGCCCGAAGAACAGGGTGTGGTCGTCGTGGGCTCCGACAAATGCATTCAGCGCAACCAAGCCATCGCCGCCGGGGCGGTTTTCGACCACCACCGGCTTGTTCCAGCGCGCGGACAACCGATCCGCGAACAACCGGGCGGTGATATCGGAGGCGCTGGCGGCGCCGTACGGCACGATGAAGCGAACCGTTCGCGTCGGGTAGTTTTGTTGCGCTTGCGCGGTGCCGGTGAATTGCAGCGCGGCTGCAAAGGCAGCGAGTGCCAAAGCCGCGACGGCGATCAGCCTTCGCATCGAATCCTCCCCCGTGCTTTTGCCGAGCATAATAACAGGAATGGCCACGCGAGACTCGGCGTTTTTACCGACGCACACTTTACGGCGGCATCTTATCGGTCTGGTGCGCGCACCAGCTTACGGAAGTAATGGCGCATTTGGCGATTTCTCACTAACATCCGGGTTCAATCAATCGGACGGAAGGGCCTATGCCGGGACGTGTCGAGGGGAAAGTCGCGCTGATAACCGGGGCCGGCTGCGTCGGGCCGGGTTGGGGCAACGGCCGCGCCGCTGCGGTGTTGTTCGCGCGCGAGGGCGCGAAAGTCTTTGCCGTCGACAAGAGCGCGGATGCGATGACCGAGACGGTCGCGCGCGTCGGCAATGACGGCGAAATCGCGACGCATGTCTGCGACGTTCTCGACGACGCGCAGGTCGGCGCCATGGTGGCCGCGTGCCGCAAGAAATTCGGTCCGATCGACATCCTGGTCAACAATGTCGGCGGCTCGGCTGCCGGCGGCACTGCGGAAATGTCGGAGGAAAGTTTCGACGGCCAGATCGACTATAATCTCAAAAGCGTGTTTCTCGCCTGCCGCCACGTTATCCCCGTGATGATCGAGAAGTCCGGTGGGGGCGCCATCGTCAATACGGCGTCGACTTCCGGCATCCGCTATACCGGTTCGCCGCAGATCGGCTACGCTTCGGCGAAAGCCGCCGTCATCCAGTTCTCGCGGGTGACCGCGGTGCAATATGCCAAGCACGGCATTCGCGTAAACACGGTGGTGCCGGGCCAGATGCACACCCCGATGGTCGAAGCCCGTCTCGCCAAACAGCGCACCGGCGGCGACATCGAGGCGCTGCTCAAATCGCGGGTCGCGCGCATCCCGCTCGGATTCATGGGCGACGGCCGCGACACCGCCAACGCCGTGCTGTTTCTCGCCTCCGACGAGGCGCGCTTCATCACCGGCACCGAGATCGTGGTCGACGGCGGCATGACCGCGCGTTGCGATTGATCACCCAAGATTGGAATGTCACATGGCTATCCGCGCCGACGATCTCACCCCAACCATCCCGCCGCCGGATCCGAACCCGAAAAAGCCGCGGTTCAAGCTGCCGCCGCTTGCCTGCAACTCGCATTTCCACGTGTTCGGGCCGCACAGCAAATTTCCCTACGCGGCCGACCGGCCATTCACGCCGACCGATGCGCCCAAGGAAGCTCTGTTCCGCCTGCACGCGTTCCTTGGTTTCGAGCGCGGCGTGTTCGTTCAATCGACCTGCCACGGCACCGATAATGCGGCGCTGGTCGATCTCCTTGCCGCCGGCGAGGGCCGCTACCGCGGCGTCGCTCTACTCGATCCCTGGACGCCCCAGGCGGAGGTCGATCGCCTGGATGACGCCGGCGTCCGCGGCGTTCGGCTGCATTTTTATTTTCCGCATCTCGGCGCGCCGATGCGGCGCGACGACATGCTGCAGGTGATCGAGAAGGTGGCGCCGAACGGCTGGCACATCGCCATGCATCTCGGCGGCCACGGCGTGCTGGACTACTACGACTTTATCACCTCGATCGAGGCGCCGGTGGTGATCGATCACATCGGACGGATCGACGTCGCCGAAGGGCTGCACGGCAAAACGTTCTCGGTGCTGCGCCGTTTGCTCGACCGCGGCAATGTCTGGGTCAAGCTCTCGGGCGCCGATCGCATCACTAAACAGCCGTATCCCTATGCCGATGCCGTGCCGTTCGCCCGCGATCTTGCCGCGCACGCGCCCGAGCGCGTGGTTTGGGGCACGGACTGGCCGCATCCGAACCACAGTGCCGTGCCGAACGACGGCGAACTCGTCGATCTCATCCCGGAGATCGCGCCCGATGAGCGCACGCGCCGACTCATGCTGGTCGAAAATCCGGCGAAGCTGTTCGGGTTTTGAGCTGGCGACATGACGAAGCAAACGCTCGGCAAGCTTCTACCCGACGCCTTCGGCACGCTGGAGTTGCCGGCGCTGCCGCCCGACATTCTCGACGGCTTTCGCCGCTTACCCGATCTGACCGGCACGACGTCGGACGCGATGGACGAGCTCGGCATCGTCGGTGTCGTGCCGGCGGCGGTGTTGCGGCCAAACGATCCGACAGCGCGCGTCGTCGGACGGGCGCTGACGGTATGCAACATCCCCGCGAGCGCGCCGGTCCCGGACAAGGTCAAAGCCGGCATTTCCGGTCTTGGCGAGATCGAGGCGCATAACCTCGCCGAACCGGGCGACGTCCTCGTGGTGCAAGGCGTCGATCAGGTCTCCAATCTCGGCGGCATGTCGGCGACGATCGGCCACCGGCAGGGCGAAATCGGCGCCATCGTCGATGGCGGGGCGCGCGACGTCGATCATTCCCGCGCCATCGGGCTGCCGGTGTGGTCGCGCAGCGTGAGCCCGATCACGGGAAAATGGCGCGTCGAAACCGTCGCGATCAATAAGGCCGTCACGATCTGCGGTGTGACGGTCGATCCCGGCGATCTGGTGCTGGCGGACGAGACCGGCGTCTGCTTCATCCCGCGCCAGCGCGTGGCGGAGGTGCTGGCACGGGCGCAGCGCAACGCGGCGGCGGAAAAATTGCGCGAAGACAAGATTGCTTCCGGCGTTCCGGTCTCTGCGCTGCTGGGCAAAGCACGATAAAGCCGCCGTTACTCGCCGGTAATGCCGAGCTTCTTGATCGTGTCCGGCCACTCGGCGAATTCTTTCGCAAGCTCCGCCGCGAACGCCTCGTGTCCGAGCCTGCCGTGCATACCGTTCGCGGCGAGGCGCTCCTTGATCGTGGGCGTCGCGATGGCTGCAAACAGCGCCTGTTCGAGCTTGTCGCGGACGTCCGGCGGCGTGCCGGCGGGTAGCAACACGCCGTACCAATTTTCGATGACGACGCTCGGCAGCCCGAGCTCTGTCGTCGTTGGCACGTCCGGCAATAGCGGCGAACGTTGGTCGGCAAACAAAGCGAGCGCCTTGACCGAGCCGGCCTGCACCAGCGGCAGCAGCACCGGCAGATCGGCGTTGACCATGTCGACGTGGCCGCCGAGCAGATCGTTGATCGCCGGCGCCGCGCCGCGATAGGGGACGTGGGTGATTTTTACGCCGGCGGCGGCGTTGAGCATCTCGACCGCAATGTTCATTGTCGTGCCCGGCCCCGCGGAGCCATAGGTGAGCTTCTGCACCTTCGCCTTGTCGATGAGCTGCGGCAATGATGCGACGCCGAGATTCTTGTTCACGACCAGCAAGGTCGGCACGGCGCCGACCAGCATGACCGGCTCGAACGATTTCAGCGGCTCATAAGCGGTCGGCGGTTTAAGGATCGGGTTCAGTACAAAGGATCCGAGGCTCGCCAACAGCACCGTGTTGCCGTCGGGCGCCGCCCGCGCCACGAATTCGCAGCCGATCGCGCCGCCGGCGCCGCCGCGATCGTCGACGATCACGTTGGATTTGAGACTTGAACTTAATTCGTTGGCGAGGATGCGCGCCAATTGATCGACCGGGCCGCCGGCGGCGAACGGAACGACGATCTTGACGGTGCCGGCCAGCGCCGGTGTCGCCAGCAGGAACGGCGCGGCGCAGCACAATCCGAAGAGCCAGCCCCGATGGCGCCGCATGTTGTCTTCCCCCCACGACTATTTAGCACGCCACCTTACCGCAAGATTGGGCGGCATCGACGATTTTCTGCAAGCCCTCGCGGCCCGGATAGCCGAGTATGGCGACGCCGTCGATGACGAAGGCGGGGGTCGCCGCAAGCCCCAGCGAATTGCCGAGCGCCACATGCGCCTTCATTGTCTTGGTGATCTCGTCGCTGTCGCCGAGTTTGGTCAAAGCCCGTTCGTCGAAGCCGATCCCATGCGCGACGTCGAGCGCGCGCCGCCCATCGGTGACGCCGCGCTGCGAATAGATCTTGCGGTGGAAATCGTAAAATTGCTGTGCTGTGCCGAGCTTCGCCACGGCAAGTTCGACGCGGCTTGCCGCGATCGATGCGACGCCGAGCACCGGAAAGGGGACAAGGACCAGGCGAAGCTCCGGGTCCACCGCGACCATGTCGGCAATGTCGGCGGATGCGATTCGGCAATAGGGGCAGTTGAGATCGTAAAATTCGACGAGCGTCGTCTTGCCGTCCGGATTGGCGGCAATCACAACGCCCGGTAATTTGTCGATCGGCTGGGCCAGCTTGACCGAGTGATTGGGCAGACGCTGGCCGTCGTCGTTGACGAGCGGAAGTTCCGAAACCAGTTGCATCGAACGATCGCGAGCCTGCGCGCCAGCTGGCCCGCTCCACGCCAAAAACAGCGCCAGCGCGCACGGCATAAGGCGCGAGATGCTTTTGCTCATCAGCTGACTCGAATGCGGATAACGCAGGTTCCTATTGCTCGACCACGCCCTCGGGTACGGGTACGGTTTCGAGCTTGAACGCCGCGGCAAACAGCGCGCGGGTATAGTCGGTCTTGGGATTGCGGAACAGCTCCGCGGCGTCGCCGGCCTCGACGACCTTACCGTGCCGCATGACCAATAGGCGGCTCGCCAGTGCGGCAACGACCCGCAGGTCGTGCGAAATGAACAAATAGGTCAGATTGTGCCGTTTCTGCAGGTCGCGCAGCAGATCGACCATCTGCGCCTGGATGATCATATCGAGCGCGCTGGTCGGCTCGTCGAGCACGATGAAAGTGGGCTCCAGCACGACGGCGCGCGCCACCGCGATGCGCTGGCGCTGGCCGCCGGAAAATTCATGGGGAAAGCGAAAGCGCAGGTCCGGATTGAGGCCGACGTCGCGCAAGGCCTGGACGACGCGCTCGTCGCGTTGGCGATCGGACATGTCCGGTTGGTGGACTTTGAGGCCTTCCTTGATGATGTCCGCGACCGACATGCGCGGCGACAGCGACCCGTACGGATCCTGGAACACGATCTGCATGTCCCGGCGAAACGGCAGCATTTCCTTAAATCGCAACCCTTGCAGGTCATGCCCCATGAAGGCGATTAGCCCCTCCGAGGAGATCAATCGGAGGATTGCGCGCCCTAGCGTTGACTTGCCCGAGCCGGATTCGCCGACAACGCCGAGCGTCTCGCCCTTGCGCAACTCGATGCTCAAGCCGTCGCAGGCTTTGACGTGCCCGACGGTTTTGCGCATCAGGCCGCGCGTGATCGGAAACCACACCTTAAGCTGATCCGTCTTGAGGAGCATGGGCGCGTCGGGCAGCGGCGGCGCCGGATCGGGTCTCGGTTCTGCTTCAAGAAGGGCGCGCGTATAGGGGTGCTCGGGCGACGAGAAGACGCGCTCGACGGTGCCGTGCTCGACGATCTTGCCCTCTTTCATCACGCAGACCCGTTGCGCGATTTTACGCACGATGCCGAGGTCATGAGTGATGAACAGCAGCGACATATGGAGCCGCGACTGAATCTCCTTAAGCAGCGCGACGATCTGCGCCTGAACGGTGACGTCGAGCGCGGTCGTCGGCTCGTCGGCGATCAGCAGGTCGGGCTCGTTGGCGAGCGCCATCGCGATCATCACGCGCTGGCGCTGGCCGCCGGAAAGCTGGTGCGGATAGCTCTTGAGTCGAGTTTGCGGATCGGGGATGCCGACCTGGGTGAGAACTTCCAGGGTTCGCGCGCGGGCCGGCGCCCCGGTCAAGCCGCGATGCAGCAGCAGGATTTCGCCGATCTGCTTCTCGATCGTGTGCAGCGGATTGAGCGAAGTCATCGGTTCCTGGAACACGATGGTGATGTCATCGCCGCGCACCCGGCGAATCTCGCGCTCGGAAAGCTTCAGGAGGTCGCGACCCTGGAATTGGATGCTGCCCGATGGATGATGCGCCGCCGGATAGGGCAGCAGTTTTAGGATCGATAAAGCCGTGACCGATTTGCCGGAGCCGGACTCGCCGACCAGCGCCATGCATTCGCCCTTGACGATATCGAATGAAACACGATCGACCGCGAGCGTCTCGCGCCCGCCGGAACGGAATGCGATCGACAAATCGCGAACCGAAAGACAGAGTTCTTTGCTCATGTAAACGTCTTCCGCGGGTCGAACGCGTCGCGCACCGCTTCGCCGATGAAGATCAAAAGCGACAGCATCAGCGCGACGGCGAAGAAGCCGGTGAGCCCGAGCCAAGGCGCCTGCACATTGGCTTTGGCCTGCGACAATAATTCGCCGAGCGACGGCGAGCCGGGCGGCATGCCGAAGCCGAGGAAATCCAACGCCGTGAGCGTCATCACCGACGACGACATGATGAACGGCAGAAACGTCATCGTCGCCACCATGGCGTTCGGCAATAGATGCCGGAACATGATGACCCGGTTGGAGACGCCGAGCGCGCGCGCCGCTTGGATGTATTCAAAATTCCGCCCGCGCAAAAATTCCGCCCGCACCAGGCCGACCAGCCGGACCCACGAGAACAGCAGCAGAATTCCGAGCAGAACGAAGAAGCCGGGCACCAGCACCGAAGAGATGATCAGGAGAAGATAAAGTTCCGGCACCGAAGTCCAGATCTCGATGAAGCGCTGGAACAGGAGGTCGGTCCAGCCGCCGAAATAGCCCTGCACGGCACCGGCGGCGACGCCGATGATCGACGAGACGATGGTCAGCACGAGCCCGAACAGCACCGAAATGCGGAAGCCATAGATCAGCCGCGCCAGCACGTCGCGGCCCTGGTCGTCGGTGCCGAGCCAGTTATTTTCGAGCGTGTCGCATTTGGCGTAGCCGTTCTTGGCGGCAAATTCGCAGTCCTGCGCGTTCAGCATCCAAGTCGGCTTGGACGGAAACGCCGAGGGCGGATTGTCGTTGATGGTGTCGTAGGAGAAGCGGATCGGCGCCCAGATCTCGACGGCGTTATGCTCGTCGAGAAATTTCTGCAAGTGCGGATCGCGGTAATCGGCGGCGGTGCCGAGGTCGTCGCCGAAATCCGTATCCGGATAGGTGACGAAGATTGGAAAGAAGGACTTGCCGTCGAAGTGGATAAACAGCGGCTTATCGTTGGCGATGAACTCGGCGCACATCGAGATCACGAACAGCACGAGAAAGAGCCATAACGACCAATAACCGCGACGGTTCGCCTTGAAATTGCGCCAGCGCCGCGCGTTGAGCGGAGAGAATTCAAAGCCGCGCGGCAGGCCGGCAAGTCCAAGCGGGCCGGCCGGTTCGCTGTCCGGTTTCAGTTCCGGCGGGATGCCCGGCTCGACCTCGGTTTCGAGACCTTTGGCGAGGGTCTTGGCGTCCACCTCACACCTCCCGCGTCTCGAAATCAATGCGCGGATCGATCCAAGTATAGGTGAGGTCGGAAATCAAATTTACGACGAGGCCGAGCAACGCGAAAATGTAGAGATTGGCGAACACCACCGGATAGTCGCGGTTAAGCACGCTCTCGAAGCTCAGTAGCCCCAGGCCGTCGAGCGAAAAGATAGTCTCGATCAGCAGCGAGCCGGCGAAGAAGGCGGACACAAACGCGGCCGGGAAACCGGCGATGACCAGGAGCATGGCGTTGCGGAAAATATGCCCGTACAGCACCTGGCGTTCGGAGCAGCCCTTGGCGCGCGCGGTGAGCACGTATTGCTTGCGCAGCTCCTCGAGGAACGAGTTCTTGGTCAGCAGCGTCATGGTGGCGAAAGCGGCAAGGCCCATCGAGACGATGGGCAGCGTTAAATGCCAGAAGTAGTCGAGAATTTTTTCCCACCACGGAAAATGCGACCAGCCTTCCGAGGTCAGCCCGCGCAGCGGGAAGATTTGCCAAAAGGATCCGCCGGCGAACAGCACGATGAGCAGGATCGCGAACAAGAAGCCGGGAATGGCATAGCCGACAATGATGACTCCGGACGTCCATACGTCGAACTGCGAACCGTCGCGAACCGCTTTGTGGATGCCGAGCGGAATCGAGATCAGGTAACTCAACAGCGTCATCCAGATGCCGAGCGAGATCGAGACCGGCAGCTTTTCCTTGATGAGCTCAAGTACGCTGACGTCGCGGAAATAGCTCTTGCCGAAATCGAAGCGCAGATAGTGCCACATCATGATGAAAAAGCGCTCGTAAGCCGGCTTGTCGAAGCCGAATTGCTTTTCCAGGCTTTTGATGAATGCCGGATCGAGTCCTTGCGCGCCGCGGTATTTGGAGGTGGTGTCGTATTGCGAGCCGCTCTGGACCGCGCCGCGTGCAAAGTCGCCGCTGCTCGACCCGGAGATACGCGATGTGGCGCCGGTATCGCTGCCGCGAAGCTGGGCGATGACGCGTTCGACCGGCCCGCCCGGCGCGAATTGAACCACGACAAACGACACCAGCATGATGCCGAAGATCGTGGGGATCATGAATAGAATGCGGCGGATGATGTAGGCAGTCATTGCGTCCCGGCGATTATTGTCATTGGGGCCGCCATCTTAAGGCCCTTGGCGTCATGCGCCACCACCCCTGACGGTTCCAATCGGCTGGCGGAGTCGCACCTGAGGATGTCGAAAACACGACAGTCATAGCCGGGAAAGTACCATATGGCATGCGACAATCTGGCGTCCCACCACTCGATTTTATGGACTTCAAATCTGCCGCACTAGCCTGGCCGATGGATTTTCGCTGCCTTTATCGGGTCATACCACCAAGTGTCGGGAATACCGCGAAAATAGCGCGGTTGGGCCGGCGGCCTGCCGAAAACGTCCCAATAGGCGATCCAGTGCGAGGCCTTGTACCAGTTCGGAATCCAATAGCGGCCGGCGCGGACCACCCGGTCGAGCGCCCGGCAGGCGGTCGCCAAAGCGGGGCGTGAATCGGCCGCGATGATGGTGCCGATCAGCGCATCGACCACCGGATCCGCGATGCCGGCGAGGTTGTTCGAACCGTGCAGCGTCGCCGACTGCGACGAAAAATACGACCGCAGCGAATCGCCGGGTGTGGACGAAAAGCTGAAGCGGTCGATTGTAATGTCGAAATCGAAGTCGTCGAGGCGCGCCCGGTATTGCACGGGGTCGACGATGCGCAAGGTGGCGTCGATGCCGAGGATGCCGAGATTTTTGATGAACGGCATATGGTGCGGCTCGAACGCCGGTTCGTCGATCAAAAATTCCACGGCGATCGGCGCGCCGTTCGGCAATACGCGCTTGCCGTTGCGGAGAGCGCAGCCGGCATCCTGCAGGGTCTGCGCCGCCTTGCGTAACAGCGGGCGGTCCTCGCCGGAGCCGTCCGAGACCGGCGGCACATAGGCTTCGCCGAAGACTTCGGCCGGCAGGCGGGCGCGGAACGGCTCGAGCAGCGCGAGTTCCGCCGCGCTTGGCGGGCCGTGCGCCATCAGATCGGAGTTTTGGAAAACGGAGACCGTCCTGCGATACGCATTATACATGACGGTCTTATTGGTCCACTCGAAATCGAACGCATCGTTGAGCGCATCGCGCACCCGCACGTCGGCGAATTGCGGCCGCCGCGTATTGATAAACCAGCCTTGTGCGCCCGACGGCGTGTCATCCGGTATCTCGTCGCGCTTGACCCGGCCATCCTTGACCGCCGGGAAATCGTAGCGTGTCGCCCAGAAGCGAGACGTGAATTCCTCGCGAAACAAATAGGTGCCCGCCGAAAAGCCTTCAAAACCGACATCGCGGTCGCGATAATATTCGTAGCGCACGATGTCGAAATTGCTTTGGCCGCGGGCAACGGGCAGATCGGCGCCCCACCAATCCTTGACGCGATTGTATTCGATGAAGCGGCCCGGTTCGAAGCGGCCGACCTGATAGGCTCCCGAGCCGAGCGGGATGTCGAGGGTGGATTCGTCGAACGGCCGCGTCGCGTAATAGGCGCGCGAGAAAATCGGCAGCCCGGCGACGAACAGCGGCACGTCGCGCGCGCGGTTGGGCGCAAAGCGTACGGTGACGTTCGCGTCGTCGTCCGCCGCGGCGCCGGCAAAATCGCGCAGCGACTGAGCGATGAGCGGATGGCCCTTTTCTTTGAGTATCGTGAGCGAGAAGGCAACGTCGTGCGCGGTGAGCGGCGAACCGTCGTTGAATTTCGCTTCGGGCCGGATGACGAACTGATAGGTAAGGCCGTCGGCCGAGCGACGGACTTTTGCCGCGGCGAGCCCGTACACGGCGTCCGGCTCGTCGCCGGCGCGGACCATGAGCGAAGCGAAGGTCAGCTCCATGCCCTGCGCGGCGTCGCCCTTGAGGATAAAGGTGTTGAGCGAGTTGAAAGTGAGAAAATTCTGATTGTAGATCTGATCCGGCCCGATCTGCGAGAAAATGCCGCCCTTCGGCGCATTCGGATTGACGTAGTTGAAATGCGCGAAGTCGGCCGGGTAGGCGAGATCGCCGAACACCGACAGTCCGTGCGACTCGATCGGCGCATCGGCGCGAGCACCAGAAAATGCAACGGGCGCGGCGGCTGCGCCCGTCAGCGCGCCGGCGGTCAATTTAAGGACGCGCCGCCGAGTGGGCCCGTTCATATCGCCGGCGTTAACCCGTCTTTGCGGCTTTTTGCGCGTCCCACCACCACAGGGTCGGGAACGCGGACATGCCGAATTTGGGCATCGGGTCCGGATGGTCGAAGCGGTCCCACCGCGCGGTGCGGACTTTAAAATACGCCCATTGCGGCACGACGTAATAATTCCACAGCAAGATGCGGTCGAGCGCCTTGCTGGCGGCTTCGAGATCGGCGCGGTCCTTGGCGAAAACGATCTTGTCGATCATCGCGTCGACCGCCGGATTTTTGATGCCGATCAGGTTATCCGCGCCGGGCTGGTCGGCCGCCTGCGAGCCCCAATAGCCGCGCTGTTCGTTGCCGGGCGAAAGCGATTCCGGCCAGGAGTTGGTGATGATGTCGAAATCCCAGCCGCGCAGGCGGTTCTCGTATTGCGCTTCGTCGACGGTCCGCACCGACACGGTCATGCCGAGCCGTTCGAGGGACGGCTTATAGAACAGGAATATGCGTTCGAAGCTCGGACCCGCGGAGAGGAATTCCACCGTGTACGGCTCGTTGGTCTTGGTGTTGACGAGTTGCTGGTCCTTGACCTCGTAACCCGCCTCTTTGAGCAGCCGCAGCGCCTCGCGCAGATTGTTGCGCACCGCCCCTGGATTGCCGTTGACCGGATTGGTATAGGGCTTCTTGAAGAGGTCGGGCGGGACCTGAGCGCGCACGGTTTCCAGCAGCTCGAGCTCCCGGCCGGTCGGCACGCCGGTGGCGGCGAGGTCGGTGCCGTCAAAATAACTGTCAATACGCTTATAGGCGCCGAAGAAAATCTCCTTGTTCATCTCCTCGAAGTCGAACGCATAATTGAAGGCGAGCCGCACCCGCGGATCCTGAAATTTCGGACGCCGGACATTGAAGGCGAATGCCTGCATGAGACCGAAATTTTTGATCGGAAATTCCTCAAGCAGAACGCGCTTGTCGGTAACGGCCGGGAAGTCGTAGGCGGTGGCCCAGTTTTTAGCGAGATTCTCGACGCGCCAATCGACCGTATCGGCCTTGAAGGCTTCCAGTGCCACGGTCGTATCGCGGAAATATTCGAAATGCAGCTCGTCGAAATTGTCGCGGCCGATATTGACGTTGACGGTACCGCCCCAGCTGTCCTTGACGCGTTCATAGACAATGTTACGGCCGGCCGAGAAGTCCTTGACGCGGTAAGGCCCTGAGCCGAGCGGCGGCTCAAGCGTGGTGTCGGAAATGTCACGTTTCTTGCCGTTCGCGTCACTACCCTCCCACCAGTGCTTCGGCAGGATGGTCAACTCGCCGATGATCTGCGGCAGCTCGTGGTTGCCCGGACCGTCGAAGGTGAAGGTAACTTCGTGATCGCCGGTCTGCTCGGCTTTGGTGACGTGGCGGTAATAGGCGCCGGCCTGCGGACTGTGTTTCTTGTAGGACTCGAAGGAAAAGATGACATCGTCCGGCGTCACCGGCGTGCCGTCGTGCCATTTCGCTTGCGGCCGCAGCCGATAGGCGACCGAGGAAAAATCGTCCGGATAACTGAGCGCCTCGGCGAGCAACCCATATTCGCTCGATACTTCGTCGAGCGATGACACCGCGAGCGTGTCGTAGATGAGATTGATGCCGGCAGCGAGCGAGCCTTTGACGCCGGCCACCACCGCGTTGAAATTGTCGAACGTGCCGTAGGCGACCTGCCGCGCGGCCCCGGTTTTCGGCGCCGCGGCATTGACGTAATCGAATTGTTTGAAGTCCGGCGGATATTTGAGATCGCCGTACAGCGACGTGCCGTGACGCCAGGTCTTAGCCTGCGGTTGTGTTGGAGTTTGTGGCTGCGATTGTGTTTGTGCCTGCGCCGCACTGATCCAGTCGGGGAACGGAAGACGCCGCGCGGCGGTCGCAAGCAATACAGATGTCAGCAGGGATCGGCGGTTCACTCGATTCTCCCTAGAGTTTATGAACGGTTCTTGCTGCGGGGTATTATCTGCCTTTTCGGTTGCGGCGCCAGCGGGCCGGGGTGCACCGCGACGAAATAGACTTCACATCCCGGTGCGACAGGGCGACGACAGGGCTTTTGGGGGTGAAAAGCGCCGCTAGTGTTGCGCCGGCGGCGGTGCCGGAGCGGCGGCTGCCGGGTTCGCCGGAGCGGCAGCTGGCGGGTTCGCGGGGGCAGCTGCAGGCGACGCCGGAGCGGGGGCGGCGGCCGGAGCGGCGGCGCCCTGGGCGGTCGGCAACGGCAACGGCTTGGCCGAAAGCGTATTGAGATACGCAATGACGTCGGCGCGCTGTTTTCCGTTGGACAGGCCGGCAAACGTCATCGCCGTGCCCGGCGCGTCGGCACTAGGTTTGGTCAGCCACGTGTTCAGTGCATCGAACGTCCAGTTGCCGCCGAGCTTCTTCAACGCGGCCGTGTAGTTGAAGCCCGCCGCGGACGCGACGGGGCGTCCGACCACGCCGTAGAGATCTGGGCCGACCTTGGCGCCCTGGCCTTCTTGGAAGTTGTGGCAGGCTTGACATTGCTTGGCGACCTGGGCGCCGCGCTCGGGCGACGCGCTTGCCAGGAGCGTCTCGATCGGGACTTCGGCCGGCGCTGCCGATGCGGCCCCGCCCGGCGGCCCTTCCGCCTTCACTGCGATTTCGTAACCGGGCTTGGCCGGCGGCTCCTGGGTGAAAATCGCGCCGGACGCGATATGCACGGCGACAAGGACAAGGCACGTTCCCAGCAAGGCGCCGAGAATCTTATTGATTTCGAACGAATTCATCGCCGGAAGGCTCCGCAGCGGAGAAGATGTGGGCAGTGCACAATTAGCCGGTTTGCCGCATCTCTTGCAACCCGTATAAGCACAAACCACCGCGATGGCCGATGTCCTCATTCTGATTCCCGCTCGCATGGCCGCGACCAGGCTACCGGGCAAGCCGCTCGCCGATATCGCAGGCGTGCCGATGATCGTGCATGTCCTGCGCCGCGCGCAGGCGGCCGCTATCGGCCCCGTGGTCGTCGCGACCAACTCGGCCGCGGTTGCCGCGGTTGTGGATAAGGCTGGCGGCAGCGCGGTGATGACGCGGCCGGATCACCCCTCCGGCTCCGATCGGATCTTTGAAGCTTTGGGCAAAGTCGATTCGGAGCGCCGCGCCGAAATTATCGTCAATCTGCAAGGGGATTTGCCGACCATCGAGCGGAGCTCTATCGCCGCGGCGCTCACGCCGCTCACCGATGCCGCCGTCGACATCGCAACGCTTGCGGCCGAGATCACAGTGGCGGCGGATCGGGTCAACCCTCATGTCGTCAAGGTGGTGGGAACGCCGGTCGGTCCGGGGCGGCTGCGGGCGCTTTATTTCACCCGCGCCACCGCTCCCGCGGGCGAGGGCCCGCTTTATCATCACATCGGCCTCTATGCGTTCCGGCGGGCAGCCCTGGAGCGGTTCGTCAAGCTGCCGCCGTCGCCGCTCGAACGGCGCGAAAAACTCGAACAGCTGCGGGCGCTCGAGGCCGGCATGCGGATCGACGTGGCGGTTGTCGGTACGGTGCCGCTCGGCGTCGATACGCCCGAGGATTTGGAAAAGGCCCGTGCCATGCTAACGGGACACTGAGGACCAAAGGTTGCATGACCAGGCGCAAAAAGAGCAAACGCAGAAAGATCGCCTATCAGGGCGAACCCGGCGCCAACTCGCATATCGCGTGCAAAGAGGCCTACCGGGACTACGAGCCGCTGGCCTGCCCGACCTTCGAGGACGCGTTCGCTGCGGTGCGCACCGGCCGGGCCGCGCTCGCCATGATCCCGATCGACAATTCGGTGGCCGGGCGGGTGGCGGACATCCATCATCTGATGCCGGCGTCGCGGCTGCACATCGTGGCGGAATGGTTTCTGCCGGTGCAGCATCAACTCATGGCGCCGAAAGCCGCGACGTTGAAAACCATCAAGACGGTCGAGAGCCACGTCCACGCGCTCGGGCAATGCCGCAACATCATCCGCGCGCTCCGGCTCAAAGCCGTCGTCGGCGCCGACACCGCAGGAGCGGCGAGGGAAGTCGCCGAAGCGGGAGATGTCTCCCGGGCGGCGCTCGCGACCAAGCTCGCCGCCAAAATCTATCGCCTGCGGATCCTGAAAAAGGACGTCGCCGACGCCAAGCACAACACGACCCGGTTCGTCGTTCTCGCCCGCGAGCCGAAATGGGCGAGCCGCAAGGATAGGCGCCTGATCACGACCTTCGTGTTCCAGGTGCGCAACATCCCGGCGGCGCTTTATAAGGCGTTAGGCGGTTTCGCCACCAATGGCGTCAACATGACCAAGCTGGAAAGCTACATGGTCGACGGCAGCTTTACCGCGACCCAATTTTACGCCGACGTTGACGGTCATCCCAAGCACCGCGCGCTCGAACTCGCGCTTGAGGAGCTGGAATTCGTCTCGGTGCCGAAATCGCTGCGGATTCTGGGCGTTTATCCCGCGCACCGGTTCCGCGAGACCTTTAAATAGAGCATCATGGTCGGACGCCGAGCCGGATTCGGGAATACCGGTCCGAGCGGTACTGTTTGTGCTCGTGCTCAGAAGAAATAAGGGAATGCAGCCGATGCCACACGACGAGCAACCAAAAGTCCGGCGTACCTTGCAATTGCGTTTCACCATGCCGGCGGCGGATTCCACGCAATTCGTCGCCATGATCAAAGCCGCGGCGCCGTTCTACCAGATGTTCGGCAAAGCCGAAGTCCGTTTGCTGCAGAACGTCGACGATCCGGCCAAATTCGTCCAAGTGATCGAATACGAGGCGGATCAGGGCTGGGAGCTCAATCGGCAACGCATTGCCAGCGACGCGCGGATGCAGACCTATTTGCAAACCTGGCGCACCATGTTTCCCGGCGCGCTGGAGATCGATGTATTTCAGGACGTGTGACGCTGCGCTCTCGTCATTATGAGGAGCGAAGCGACGAAGCAATCCGGCACTGCGCCGCCGCGCTGGATTGCTTCGCGGAGCCTGTCATCGGGCCGGCCAAGTTCGGGCCGGACCCGTTGGCTCGCAATGACGTTTATATCGTCTGATTATATTCCCCGACTTCCTTATGCGTGCGGAGCACGGCATCGAGCGACTTGAACATGTCGCGCATGCGCGCTTCGGAGACCGGGCTTTCGACCACCACGACCAATTCCGGCTTGTTCGATGACGCGCGCACCAGTCCCCAAGTGCCGTCCGCGACGGTGACGCGCACGCCGTTGACGGTGACGAGATCGCGGATCGGCTGGCCGGCCACTTTGCCGCCGTTGTTCTGCTCGCGCTCGAAATGCTTCACCACGTCGTCGACCACGGCATATTTGATCTCGTCGGCGCAGTGCGGCGACATGGTCGGCGACGACCAGGTCTTCGGCAGCGCGTTCTTGAGGTCCGCCATGCTTTTATCGGGGTTGCGATCGAGCATGTCCAGAACGGCGAAGGCGAAGATCAACCCGTCGTCATAGCCGCGGCCGAACGGCTTGTTGAAGAAGAAGTGGCCGGATTTCTCGAAGCCGGCGATGGCGCCGATCTCGTTGACGCGGCGCTTCATGTAGGAGTGCCCCGTCTTCCAGTAATCTGTCTTGGCGCCGTTCTTGATCAAGAGCGGATCGGTCATGAACAGCCCGGTCGATTTGACGTCGGCGACGAACAGCGCATTTTTGTGGTTTGATGAAATATCGCGCGCGAGCATGACGCCGACCTTGTCGGCGAAGATTTCCTCGCCGCCATTGTCGACGACGCCGCAGCGGTCGCCATCGCCGTCGAAGCCGAGCCCGACGTCGGCCTTGCTCTTGAGCACGGCGTCGCGCATCGCATGCAGCATTTTCATGTCTTCGGTGTTCGGATTGTAGTTCGGGAACGTGTGGTCGAGCTCGCAATCGAGCGGCACCACCTCGCAGCCGATTTTCTCCAGGACTTGCGGGGCGAAGGCGCCGGCGGTGCCGTTGCCGCAGGCGCATACGACCTTGAAGCGGCGCTTGAGCCTCGGCCTCTTGGTGAGGTCGGCGATATAGCGCGCCGGAAAGTTCTCGACGAATTCGTAACCGCCGCCGGCTTGCGGTTTGAAGCGGCCGTTGAGCACGATGTCTTTTAGCCGCGTCATCTCGTCGGGACCGAAGGTAAGCGGGCGGTTGGCGCCCATCTTCACGCCGGTCCAGCCATTGTCGTTGTGCGAGGCGGTGACCATGGCAACGCAAGGCACGTCGAGGTCGAACTGCGCGAAATAGGCCATCGGCGTCACCGCAAGCCCGATGTCGTAGACCTTGCAGCCCGCCGCGATCAGCCCGTTGGTGAGCGCCATTTTGATTGATGCCGAATAGGAGCGGAAATCGTGGCCGGTGACGAGGTGCGGCTTGACGCCAAGCTCGTGGATGAGCGTGCCGAGCCCGAGCCCCAGCGCCTGAACGCCCATCAGATTGATCTCGCTGCCGAACAGCCAGCGCGCGTCATATTCGCGAAAGCCGGTGGCTTTCACCATCGGCTCGGATTCATAGGCGTAAGTATTCGGCTTGAGCGAAGGTTTTGGCTTGGGAAACATTGAAAAATTCGTCCGAATCGAAAGCCCGACAGCAATAGCTTAAACGACGGGGGGCGGGAATGGTTGCGTCGCGTCATTGCGGCTTGCGCTTCGCGCGCTTCGAAATGACGAAGGTTATTGTTCGAGGACGAGCTTGCCGTCGGAATATTCGAACCGCCGCAGCCGCGACAGAAACGATAGGCCGAGCAGATTGTCGCTCAGTGCGCCGTCCGGCAGCACCATGGCGGCGACGTCGTGCACCACCAGATCGTCGATCTCGACCCGATCGAGCTCGACCGGCGCGGCGCGCACCGTGCCGTTTGCGGTCCGCACCAGGGCGACATACTCGCTCTCCGCCGGATGGATGCCGAGCATCGCCGCGTCGCGCGCCGTCAATGCGATCACCGAGGCGCCGGTGTCGACCATGAAATCCATGCGGTGGCCGTCGACATTGCCGGCCACCTCGAAATGTCCATTATGTCCGGGCGCGATGACAACCGAGCGATCGGAGGCGCTCGATGTGACCGGCGTCTCCGGGCGCGCCGCCATCATCGTCGGCGGTGCGCCGCCGGGGTGCATTTGCGTGGCATATTTCGGAACGATGATGCCCGCGGCAAGCGCGAAGACGGCAAAAATGACGACGGAGCGCATGATTGTGATCCGGCTGTTCGCCGTCACTTCACCATGCGACGGCGAACAAGGAACTAATGCCGCGCGCTCGCGTCCCGGATTTGCCGCTCGACGGTAAGCGAAAAGCTAAAGCATTCGCGACAATTGCGATTAGATCTTCCGCGGCTTGGCGCGCCGCGTTGCCGGCGCTGCAACAGGATCGTCGGGCCATGGATGTTTCGGATAGCGGCCGCGCATCTCGGCGCGCACCGCGGCATAGCTGCCGCGCCAAAATCCCGGCAGGTCGCGCGTTGTCTGCACCGGCCGATGCGCCGGCGACAGCAATTCGATGACAAGCGGGATTTTGCCGCCGGCGATCGTCGGATGGCGATTGAGCCCGAACAGCTCCTGCACCCGGATCGCGATTTTCGGTCCGCCTTCGGCCTGGTAATCGATCGGCACGTGCGATCCGGTCGGTGCTTCGAAATGGGTCGGCGCTTCGGCCTCGAGTCGGCGTTTGAGCGGCCATGGCAAGATGTCGTGCAAGGCCTGCTCCAGCTCGTCCGTTGCGATATCGGCAAGCGCGGTTTTCGCCGCGAGCGCCGGCCTAAGCCATTCGCTCGCGGTTTTCGCCAATGCCGCATCGGCGAGATCCGGCCACTCGTCGCCCTCGCTGGCGCGCAGGAACATGACGCGGTCGCGCCATTGCGCGAGCGCTTTGGTCCACGGCAGCCGGTCGATGCCGATCCTGGCGATATTTTCGGCGAGGAGCTTCGTGGTCTCGTCGCTCGGCTTGACCGGCATTGGAGCTTCCGCAAGCACGATGGCGCCGAGCCGCCGGCTTTTCCGTCCGCGCAGGCTTGCGCTCGCGGTATCGAAAGTGATCTCTTCGCGCGCTTCGATGCGCTCGGCAAATCGCGCTTCGATTTCGGCAAGCGCGATCGGCGCGGCGGACAAGATGCGGCCTTGCGCGGCGCTGCCGGCAAGTTCGGCCACCGCCAGGAACGGTTCGCGCGCCAGCGAAGACGCGGCCTCGATCTGGGCGCCGCGTCCGTTCGCCAGCAAAAATGCGCCCGGCGCGCCGCTCCGGCTTTTGGCGATGCGCTCCGGATAGGCGAGGGCGACCAGTGCGCCGAGGGATAACTGCTCGGCTTTCCCATGTGGGGAGGGAATAGCAGCGATCTCGGCCCACCGCTCCGCCATGGCGCGGGCGTCGCTGCCGCGGCGCGAGCGATCGCGCCGCAACGCGGCAAGCCGCCCGCGCAGGTCGACGTCGTTGCCGCCGAGGCCACGCTCGGTAATGATCGCGGCAAGTTCTGCAGCAAAGATTGCGGCGCCATGCTCGCCGGCATCGACCACCATGCGGCCGAGCCGCGGCGGCAGCGGCAGCCGCCGCAGGTGTCGCCCTTCGTCGGTGATGCGGCCGTCGCCGTCGATGGCGCCGAGTTCGGCGAGGAGCGCCCTTGCCTCGACAAGTGCGGGCCGCGGCGGCGGATCGAGAAACGCGAGCTGTTCCGGGCCGCCGCCCCACGCCGCGAGGTCAAGCGCGAAAGACGACAGGTCGGCGGCCAGAATTTCCGGCCGGGCGAACGGTTCGAGTGCGGCGGTCTGCGGCTCGTCCCAGAGCCGGTAGCAGACGCCGGGCTCGGTGCGCCCGGCGCGGCCGCGGCGCTGATCGGCCGCCGCGCGCGACACGCGCACGGTTTCGAGCCGGGTCACGCCGACGTCGGGTTCGTAGCGCGGCACCCGCGCCAGCCCCAAATCGACGACGATGCGCACGCCCTCGATGGTGATCGAGGTTTCCGCGATCGATGTTGCCAGCACGATCTTGCGCCGGCCGGGACGCGCCGGTGCGATGGCGCGATCCTGCTCCTCGCCGCCGAGCGCGCCGTAAAGCGGCACGACGTCGGTCGACCCCTCGGTCCGGTTTTCCAGGTGCGTCAGCGTGCGGCGGATTTCGGCGGCGCCGGGCAAGAACGCGAGCACCGAGCCGTGGTGGGTGCGCACCGCACGGGTAATGACATCCGCCATTTGCAATTCAATCGGCCGGGCATCGCGGCCGACATAATGTGTCTCGACCGCGAACGCGCGTCCCTCGCTTTCGATCGTCGGCGCATCACCCAACAAATCAGCGACGCGCGCGGCGTCGATGGTGGCCGACATGACGAGGAGCTTTAAATCCTCGCGCAAGCCCTGCTGCACGTCGCGCGCCAGCGCCAAACCGAGATCGGCGTCGAGCGACCGTTCGTGGAATTCGTCGAACAGCACCGCGGCCACGCCGCCGAGCATCGGATCGTCGAGAATGAGCCGGATGAAAATACCCTCGGTTATGATTTCGATGCGGGTTTTGCGCGAGACTTTCGAACCGAAGCGCACCCGCAAGCCCACCGTTTCGCCAACCCGCTCGCCGAGCGTGTGCGCCATGCGCTCGGCGGCGGCGCGCGCGGCGAGCCGGCGCGGCTCCAGCACCAGGATACGTCGGTTTTTGACCCATTCCTCCCCGGCAAGCACGAGCGGCACCCGGGTTGTCTTGCCGGCCCCGGGCGGCGCGACCAGAACGGCCGCGTTGTGCCGTCGCAACGCCGCGGTCAAGCCAGGCAGTGCGCCGTCGATCGGCAGCGGGGTTAAATCCACAGTCTCATCCAATAGCTGGCGGCGACCGCTCAAGCGGTGCTAAGCCGAGCCAAGCTCCTATATATTGGCCAACATGCCTGCAGCACAAAAAGCCCCGCCAAAAGCACAAAAACCGCAATTAGCCGCGAAGCCGCTGAAGAAAGGCGACCACGTCTTTCTCGTCGACGGCTCGGGCTACATTTTTCGCGCCTATCACGCATTGCCGCCGATCAACCGCAAGTCCGATGGGCTGCAGCTCAATGCCGTGTTCGGCTTCTGCAACATGCTGTGGAAGCTTTTGCGCGACATGAAGGCGGAGGATAAGCCGACCCATCTCGCGGTGGTGTTCGATCTTTCCGAGCGCACGTTCCGCACCGAAATGTATCCCGAATATAAGGCGCACCGTCCGGACCCGCCCGACGACCTGCGCCCGCAATTTCCGCTGATCCGAGACGCGGTGCACGCCTTCGACCTGCCGTGCCTGGAGCAAAAGGGCTTCGAGGCCGACGACCTGATCGCGACCTATGTCCGCCAGGCCCGCGAGGCGGGCGCCACCGCCACCATCGTCTCGTCGGACAAGGACCTGATGCAGCTCGTCGACGACGGCGTCGTCATGTTCGACACCATGAAGGACAAGAAGATCGGCCGCGCCGAGGTGATCGAGAAATTCGGCGTGCCGCCCGAAAAGGTCATCGAGGTGCAGGCGCTGATCGGCGATTCGACCGATAACGTGCCTGGCGTGCCCGGCATCGGCGTCAAAACCGCGGCCCAGCTCATCGGCGAATACGGCGACCTGGAGACCCTGCTCAAACGCGCAAACGAGATCAAGCAGGACAAGCGCCGGCTGTCGCTGATCGAGAACGCGGACAAAGCGCGGCTGTCGAAGAAGCTCGTCACGCTCGACGATCACGTCAAGCTCGACGTGCCGATCGGCGATCTGGCCGTGCATGAACCCGACTACAGGCGCCTGATCGCGTTTTTGCGGGCGATGGAATTTTCATCCCTGACCCGGCGGGTTGCGGAATTCGGCTCCATCGATGTGAGCGAGATCGAACCCGATGCCAAGCTGGCGGTGCACGCCACTTCCTCTCCTCCCCCGCCCGAGGAGGAGGTCGCGAGTGAGAGCGGGCAACTCGCGCGCGCGCCAGGCAAGCAGGCTGCTGCTCCCGCCGCAAGCGGCTCAGGCAGACCGGCTGCTGCGAGCGGCGGGTTCACGCCACAAAACCTTGCGGCGGCCCGGCTCGACATCGCGCACAGCCAAAAATTCGATCGTTCCAAATACGAAACGGTGCGTACGCTTGACCGCCTCAAGGCCTGGATCGAGCGCGCGCGCGATCTCGGCATTGTCGCCATCGATACCGAGACCTCGAGCCTCGATCCGATGCAGGCGGCGCTGTGCGGCTTCTCGCTGGCGCTCGCGCCGAACGAAGCCTGCTATGTGCCGCTGTCGCACCGTCAGGGCGGCGACGGCAATGGCGGTTTGTTCCAGGGTGAGATCGCGCCCGATCAGATTGCCGAACGCGCCGCGCTCGACGCCATCAAGCCGCTCCTTGAAGACCGCGGCGTGCTCAAGGTCGGGCAGAATTTAAAATTCGACTGGCAGATTTTCGCCGTGCGCGGCGTCGAGATCGCGTCCTACGACGATACCATGCTGATGTCTTATGTCGTCGACGCCGGCCGTTCCGATCACGGCCTCGATCCCTTGGCGCGGCGCTATTTCGACCACCAGACAATCGATTTCAACGAGGTGACCAAGGCGGGCAAGACCAAAGTCACGTTCGACTGCGTCGAGATCAACAAAGCCACCGAATACGCCGCCGAAGACGCCGACGTAACGCTACGGCTGTGGCAGGTGCTGAAACCGCGGCTTGCCGCCGAGCACGTGCTGAGCGTCTATGAAACGCTGGAGCGGCCATTGCTGCGTGTGCTCGCCGACATGGAGCGGCGCGGCATCTCGATCGACCGGCAGGTGCTGTCGCGGTTGTCCGGCGAGTTTGCCCAGGAAGCGGCCGGCCTCCAAGCCGAGATCAACAAGCTTGCCGGCGAGCCGGTCAATGTCGGCTCGCCGAAGCAGATCGGCGACATTCTGTTCGGCAAGCTCGGCCTCGAGGGCGGCACCAAGACCAAGACCGGCCAATGGGCGACCGGCGCGCGGCTCCTCGAAGAGCTCGCCGAGCAGGGCCACAAGCTGCCGCAGAAAATTCTCGACTGGCGTCAGGTCTCCAAACTGAAATCGACTTACACCGACGCGCTGCCAAGCTTCGTCAATCCGACGACGCATCGGGTCCACACCAGCTACGCGCTCGCTTCGACCACCACCGGGCGGCTGTCGTCGTCCGAACCGAATTTGCAGAACATCCCGATCCGCACCGAGGACGGCCGCAAAATCCGCCGCGCTTTCATCGCGGACGCCGGCCTTAAGCTCGTCTCCGCCGACTATTCGCAGATCGAGCTGCGGTTATTGGCCGAGATCGCGCAGATCGAGCAGTTGCGCAAGGCATTCCGCGACGGGCTCGACATCCATGCCATGACCGCATCGGAAATGTTCGGCGTGCCGGTGAAGAACATGCCGGCCGAGGTGCGCCGCCGCGCCAAAGCGATCAATTTCGGCATCATCTACGGCATCTCGGCGTTCGGTCTCGCCAACCAGCTCGGCATCGAGCGCGAGGAAGCCGGCGCCTATATCAAGAAATATTTCGAGCGCTTTCCCGGCATCCGCGACTTCATCGAGGAAACCAAGGAGTTCGCCCGCAAGAACGGCTACGTGGAGACGCTGTTCGGCCGCAAGTGCCACTATCCGGATATCCGCGCTTCCAATGCCTCGATCCGCGCGTTCAACGAGCGCGCCGCGGTCAATGCGCGGCTGCAAGGCACCGCCGCCGACATCATCCGCCGCGCCATGATCCGCATGGATGCGGCGCTGGCGAAGAAAAAACTATCCGCTCAGATGCTGTTGCAGGTGCACGACGAACTCGTCTTCGAAGTCCCCGACGACGAGGTCGAAAAGACGCTGCCGCTGGTGACGGCCGTCATGGTCGACGCGCCGATGCCGGCGGTGTCGCTGTCGGTTCCGCTGCACGTCGAGGCGAAGGCGGCGGACAATTGGGACGCGGCGCATTAGGCCCGGGAGCGCATAAAACATGAAGCGTCTCCTCACAGTCATCGGCATGCTTCTGACGGCGAGCGGGCTTTTCTGGATGGGCCAAGGCTCAGGCTATATCCGATGGCCGGCCGAGAGTTTCATGATCGACCAGAGCCGTTGGATTTACTACGGCGGCGGGACCGCCTTGGTCGGTCTTCTCCTGGTTATCTTCGCGGTGCGGCGCTAACTCCGCGCCCTCACTGCGCGGTCAGTCCGCCGTCGAGTGTCAACTCGGCGCCGGTCACGAAACCGGATTCGTCCGCGAGCAGATAAACGCACAGTGCGGCGACCTCGACAGGCGTGCCGAAACGGCCGAGCGGCACCATCGCCGCCATGCGTTCGTGCGCGCTCGCTGGCTCCCGCAGTTGCGCAATCATTCCGTCGACCAGCGGACCCTCGATGAAGGCCGGGTGCACGGAATTACAGCGTACCGGCGGCTTCCGCCGCGCGCCGTGCAGCGCCACCGATTTGGTGAGTAACCGCACGCCGCCCTTGGACGCATTGTAGGCCGCGAGATTGTGTCCGCCGACCAGTCCGGAGACCGACGAGAGATTGACGATCGAGCCGCCGTTCCGCCGCATCAGCCGCATGGCATATTTGCAGCCGAGGAACGTGCCGTCGAGATTGACCGCCAGCACGCGGCGCCAGGTCGCGAAGTCGGTGTCCTCGACGCTGCCGACGGCGACAATGCCCGCGGCGTTGACCAGACCGTCGAGCCGCCCGGCACTTTGCTCGATGGCGGCGATGACGCGCAGCCAGTCGGCTTCGGAGGTGACATCAAGCGCGTGAGCAATGTCGCCGTGCTCCACAAGACGGCCGGCAAGATCACTGGTGATTGCGGTGCCGCCCTGTTCCTGCACCGCATCGGCGATCGCCGACCCGATCGCGCCTGCGGCGCCGGTCACCAAAACGATCTTGTCCTTGAGCCGGTTCACGGGAAGGGACATTCGGCCGGCGTGCCAGGCTACGCCGCTTCGATAGCGACGCCTTCCTGCTCGCAGGAATTTGCCACATCGCAGACGGTGGCGCGCTGCATGTCGCGTTTCCAGCGCAGATCGTCGAAGTCGGTGCCGCGATGCATGGTGCAGCGATCGTCCCAGATGACCAGATCGTGGACGCGCCAGCGATGGGTATAGATAAACTGACGTTGCGTGGCGTGCGCGACGAGTTCTTCGATCAGCGCACGGCCTTCCTGCTCCGGCATGCCGAAAATGCGGCCGGCATGGGAGGCGAGGTAGAGCGATTTGCGGCCGGATTCGAGAATCGTGCGAACGACGACCTGCGGTACCGGCGGCAGGCCCGCCCGCTCTTCGTCGCTGAAATTGGTGAAGCCGAGTTTTGCCCGCGAATTGAAGATCGAATGTTCGGCCACGAGGGAATGAAGCCGGCGCTTCATATCTTCGGGGAGCGCGTCGTAGGCCGCCCGCTCGTCGGCAAATTCCGTGTGTCCGCCGACCGTCGGAATCGAACGTGCATAAAGCAATGAGGCGAGCGCCGGCAGCCGCTTGAACGATGAGTTGGTGTGCCAGAGCCGGTTGCCCAGCTGAAACATGCGTTGCCTGGAGTCCTTGCCCCACACCTCGTTGTCGGGCCCCAGGTTGGACACATCGGCGAACTCTTTACGCACGCGCAACTGCGCATCCTTGCGATGCAGCGCGATGGTCGTCTCCAGCGGCCCAAAATGCCGCGCGAAGTCGAGATGCTGATCCTGCGACAGATGCTGATCGGGGAAGATCAGGACCGCGTAGGTCGCGAACGCGTTTTTAATGTCCTGGAGATCGGACGGCGCCAACGGCGCCGACAAATCGACGTCGCCGATTTCGGCGGCAAAGCTCGGCGTGACCGGACAGACGGTGATGGCCATGGTCGTTGCCTCCCGGCGCGGGTCTTTATGTCGTTGCCGGATTGAATCACAACGGGCCGGCGGCGGCAACGCCGCCGTGCCGGCGCTGAACGCGCCAAGAAAGACCCTATTGCGTTCGCTTCGCCGCCGCGGTCACGATCTGATAGGCGTCGTTGAGCAGCGGCTTGGACTTGGAGACGTCGGCGCCGACGCTGGCAAACGTCTTCATCATGTCCGCCTGCTCGTCGGCCGGCAGGCTGATCAGTTCGCCGCCGGTGTCGGTCCAGCCTTTGCGCGCCTTATTGACGATGTCGCTCGCTATCGGCCCGATCGCGGACTGCTCCTTGGCGGCGTCGTCATCGACAAGTTCTTGCAAGTCGGGCGGCAACGACTCGTACCAGGTCTTGCTGATCTCGACGATCGCATAGACGGCGGGCTGGCCGGTCTCGGTGACGTATTTCGCGGTGTCCTGAAAATGCATCGGGGTCCAGACCACGATGCCGCCGATCGCGCCGTCGATGGCGCCCTGCTGAATTGCCGGAATGACGTCGCCGAGCGTCATCGCCACCGGCGTCGCGCCGAGCCGGGCGATCGCCTGGGTCTGGAACGGCGACGCAAGAACGCGGATTTTCTTGCCGTTGAAATCCGCGAGGCGGCGCACCGGTGCTTTTGCGATCAGCGAGGACGGCGCGTTCATGAACAGCGCGACGCCGTGCAGACCTTTGTTGGCGCCGAGGCCGAGCATCAGTTTCTTGACCGCCGGATCGGCGGCCAGACGCTGCCCGTGATCCATGGATTCGACCAGGCCGGGCGCGGCCATCACCTCGAAGCGCTCGTCGACGCCGACAAAGAATTCCGGCGGAATAAGCGCGCATTGGATGGCGCCGAATTGCGTGCCTTCGATCTGCCGCGGGATCGAGCCCAGCTGGCTTGCCGGATAAATCTCGGTCTTGATGCGGCCGCCGGAATCCTTCTCCAGCGCCGCCGCATAATTCTTCGCGAAAACATAGCTCGGATCGTTGAGCGTCGGCAGCGTCATCTTCATCGTAAAGGTCTTGTCTTGCGCGATCGCCACATTGAGCGCCAGCGTCGACGACAAGATAAGCGCGGCAGCTGCTGCGATTGCCTGCGTGACGCAAATTCGTTTCACGATGTTCATGTTGCCCTCCGCCCCGTTATTGGCGTTCATGTTAGAATACTGGATGTAATTGGGTAGGCTGCCGTCTCGCCGCGACATCTGGTCTGTCGTCACCGATCACCTCACCGCGGCGCGGCAATGTTCGGATCGATTTTCTCCGCGGCGCTAACATCGGCATTGCCGCCGGCAATGTCGCCGTTCTGCTGCTTGGCTTTGCCGCGCCAATACAGCGCGGTGGCGTAATCGGGATTGAGCCGGATCGCCTGATCGTAGTCGGCGATGGCGTGGCCGTAGTCCTTCTTGGCGAGATAGGCGCGGCCGCGGTTGTTGAAGGCGACGGCGAAAGTGGGGTCGAGTCCGATCGCTTGGTTGTAGTCGGCGATGGCGTGGTCGTAGTCCTTCTTGGCGAAATACGAGACGCCGCGATTGTTGAGGGCGAGGGTGAGCGCGGGATTAAGCCGGATCGCTTGATCGTAGTCGGCGATGGCGTGGTCGAAGTCGCGCTTGGCCGAGTACGCGTTGCCGCGATTGTAATAGGCGACGGCGTTGTTTGGAACGAGCCGGATCGCCTCGTTGTAATCGGCGATGGCGCGGTCGAGGTCGCCTTTGGATTGGTACGCCAGTCCGCGGTTGGCGAACGCGGCAGCGGCTTTGGGATCGAGCCGGATCGCCTGATCGAAGTCGGCGATGGCAGGGTCGAGGTCGCCCTTGGCTTGGTAGGCGGCGCCGCGGGCGGTGTAGGCAAAGAGGTCGTTGGGATTGAGCCGGATCGCCTGGTCGTCGTCGGCGATGGCGCGGTCAAGATCGCCCTTGGCTCGGTACGCAATACCGCGGTCGACGAAGGCGGCCACGTAATTGGGATCGAGCCGGATCGCCTCGCCGTAGTCGGCGACGGCATGATCGAGGTCGTCCATGGCGGCGTACGCGATGCCGCGGTTGACGAAGATCGTCGCGAGGTTCTGTCCGCCAAACTTTGCTGAATTGATCGCGTCGGTACATCCGGCGACCTGCACGTCCCATGGGATGCCGGGATTGCCGGTGCATTTTAAGTCCTGCAACGTCTGCGCTGGAGCCGGCGCGGTCGTCGCCGCCAGCGTCAGCACCGTTGCCAAAAGCTTCGCTGCGCACCACCGCGCGGACCGGACCCAAATCATTCGACAGGCTCGTCGCAAGGACAGAAGATCGAATCTGTATTCGTCGTCCGACACCCGCCACAAGTTCAAACCCGACCGGGCTCATAGGAGCGGCGGACCAAACACGCAACGCGACATTGCTCCCAATCTTAGTTCAGCCGCAGCTCGGCAATGTGCCGTGGATCAGGTTTCAGCTCGCCCTTCTCGACGCGCTTGACGATGTCGGTGAGCGCCGCATTGGCGCGGCACGAAAGCCCGATCTTCTCGCCTTCGCGCACCACCAAGCCGTTGAGGAATTCGATTTCCGTGCGCCGGCCCTTCTGCATGTCCTGGCCCATCGAGGGGCGTTGACCGGCCGCGGTGCGGCCGGCGTCCTTGAAGCGCTGCTCGTCGCAGGTCCGCGCCGCCGTCTCGTCGCCTTCGCCCGCGCGCGCGATGGTCTCGGGCGGCAGGTGCAGGATCTCCTCCAACTGGTAGCCGAGCGCTTGCCCGACGCGGATCGCTTCGCTGCCCAGCCGCGTCGAGAAGCGGCGGATCGGATCGTTCTTCAGCAGGTCGCCGCCGCCGAGACCGGTGCAGGCGGAAAGCCCATTGGCCATCGCGTTGGCGACCAGTTTCGACCAGCGCTCGCCCCACAGATTGTTGGTCACCTTGGCGCTGTCGGCATAGCCGACCAGCCGGCAGATATCCTCCGCGCGCTGGGTGATGCGGCCGTGGACTTCGCCGGCGCGAAATACCGTGTGCGCCGCGCCGTGCTTGGCGGCGCCGCGATGAACGAGGCCGGGCTCGGGCAGATTGACCGTGATGCTCGAGGCGATGCAGCCGAGCGTCTTGCCCCAGCCGACGATGCCGGCGATGGTTTCTTCGTTCATGCAATTTTGCAGCGAGACCACGTAGCCGTCGGGCGCCAGGTATTGCCGGATCAGCATCGTCGCCCAGCCGGTGTCGTAGGACTTCATGCACACGAAAGCGATATCGACCGGCTTCTCCTTGGCGAGAGCTTGCGCGTCGGTCACGTGGAGCGCGCGCACCGGCACGGTGAATTCCGGTTCCTTCATGGCATGCGTCACGCGCAGGCCGTGCTTTCGCATGTGCTCGACGTGCGCCGGCCACGGATCGATGAAGGTCACGTCCTCGCCGGCCTGCACCATATGGGCGCCGGCATAGCCGCCGACCGCGCCCGCTCCGACAAAGGCAATCTTCCGTCCCATGATTTCCTCCAACTGTCCCCGTCAACGGATCATAGCGTGCCGGGCGCGATCGCGCCCTAGCTTTGCTCCGGCACCACGGCGATGGCTTCGATTTCGAAAAGCGCGCCGTCGTGGGCGAGCTTGGAGATCTGGATCGCGGTCGACGCCGGCGGCGCTTTGACGTTGACGTAACGGTTTCGCACTTCGAGGTAGGTCTGGATATTCGCTATGTCGACGAAGAAGCCGGTGACTTTCACCACATGTTCGAAATCCGCATTGGCCGCGGCGAGCGCGTGCTTCAGATTTTCGAAGCACTGTACCGCCTGGGCGCGAAAATCGCCCGGAGCTCCGGCAAACTTTCCGTCCGGCGTCATGCCGAGCTGTCCGGCAATGTAGATGGTGCGGCTCGGGCTTCGCGTCTCCACCACATGGGTGTAGCCGCGGGTCGGCGGCATCGACGAAGGATTGTGAAAGCGATGGATAGCCACGTTCGTTGCCTCCCGATGTCATGCATTTAGCGTGTGTGGTTTATCTCCCATAATGCAAAGGTCGTGGCGTCATGGCAAACTGCACGAGATGCCGGCCCGATTCATCGCTTTGCTCATCGCCGCGGCCCTGCTGCCGAGCGCGGCCCACGCCGCCGCTCTCGACGGCGCGAGCCTATCGTGGCCGTGGGTGCTGCCGTTCGCCGGCATTCTGCTTACGATCGCGGTCGGGCCGCTTCTTTTCGCCCGCCTGTGGCATCATCACTACGGCAAATTCGTCTTCCTCTGGGCGGTTCTGACGGTCGTTCCCATGGCGGCGCTGCGCGGCGTCGACGTGGCGGGCGCCGGCCTGGCGCATGCGATCGTTGGCGACTATCTCGGCTTCATCGCGCTGCTGTTCGCACTCTATGTGGTGGCCGGCGGCATTTTGCTGACCGGCGAAATCCCCGGCACGCCGCTTGTCAACGCACTGGTGATTCTTTTCGGCACGCTGATCGCGAGCGTGGTCGGCACCACCGGCGCGGCGATGATTTTGATCCGGCCGCTGCTGCGCGCCAACGCGGCGCGGCCCAACAATGTCCACGTCGTCGTGTTTTTCATTTTTCTCGTCGGCAATATCGGCGGCGCCTTGTCGCCGCTCGGCGACCCGCCGCTGTTCATCGGCTTTCTCAACGGCGTCGATTTTTTCTGGCCGGCGCAAAATCTGTGGCAGCCGACGGTTTTCACCGCCGGTTGCGTGCTCGTGGCGTTCGTGATCGTCGACGTCTGGTTTCATTTTCAGGATCGGCGCGCGGCGCCGGTCGGCGAACCGGCCGAAGCCGCGCCGCTGCGTGTACGCGGCGTCGTCAACCTGCTGCTGCTCGCGCTTATCATCGTCGCGGTCATCGATTCCGCGGTGTGGAAGCCGGGGATCAGTTTCACCATTTACGGCACGGCGCTGCCGCTGCAGGATCTTGCGCGCGACGCGCTGCTTATTCTGACCGCGCTCGCCTCGTTGTGGCTCACTCCCGGCGCGCAGCGTGCCGCCAACGGTTTTACTTTCGAGCCGATCCTCGAAGTCGCGCTGCTGTTTGCCGGCATATTCGTTTGCGCCGTTCCGGTGCAGGCGATGCTCGACGCCGGGCATGACGGGGCGTTCGGCTGGCTCCTGACCGCGGTGACGCGACACGACGGCAGCCCGCACCAGGTCGCCTACTTTTGGCTCACCGGCATTCTTTCGGCGATCCTCGACAACGCGCCGACCTATCTGGTCTTCTTCAAGCTGGCCGGCGGCAATGCGTCCGATCTGATGAGCACGTTCGCGCCGGCGCTGGCCGCGATGTCGATGGGCGCGGTTTATATGGGCGCGCTCACCTATATCGGTAACGCGCCGAATTTCATGATCTACGCCATCGCCACGGAGCGCGGCGTCAAAATGCCGAGCTTTTTCGGCTACATGGTCTGGTCGATCGTGGTGCTGGCGCCGGTCTTCGTCGCGGTGACTTACCTTTTCGTCGCGCGGTAAGCCTGCCGCCTCGGCCGCAAGACCGCGAGCGCCGATTACGGTTGCCTTCCTCTTGTACCCCGGCTACGCGAATGGATGGGCTGAGACGGCGCCGTGACCGATCAATTCACACCGCACATCATTTTTGGCCTCGACCCGATGTGGTTCGCGACGGTCGTGCTGTGTGTCACCTATGCGGCCATCGTCTGGGACCGGCTGAACCGCGCCATCATCGCGCTGGTCGCGGCGGGCGTCGTGGTCGTATCCGGCGCGCTCGATCAGGCCGAGGCGCTCAAGGGCATCGACTGGAACACCATCGGCACGCTGGCCGGCCTGATGATCATCACCTCCATCGCGCAGCGTTCGGGCGTGTTTCAATATGCCGCCATTCGCTCGGCGCAAGTGGCGCGCGCGCATCCGGCCGCGCTCCTGGTCCTGGTTCAGGTCGTGACATTTTTCGTTTCCGCGATACTCAACAACGTCTCCACCGTGCTCCTGGTGGCGCCGGTGACATTGGCCATCACCCGGGAATTGAATCTCGCGCCGTTTCCGTTTCTGTTCGCCGAAGTGGTCGCGTCCAATATCGGCGGCACGGCGACGCTGATCGGCGACCCGCCCAATATCATGATCGGCTCGCAAGCCGGCCTCGCATTCAATAGCTTCCTCATTCACCTCGCGCCGATCGTCGTGGTCATCCAGGCGGTGCAGATACTGATGCTGCATTTCGTCTGGGGACGCGCGACACACGCCACGATCGAGAACCGGCTGCGCGTCATGACCATGGACGCGAGAGCCGTCATCGCCGACCTGCCGCTGCTGCTGCAGTCCATCGCGGTGCTCGGCGCCGTGATCGTTGCCCTGATATTCGAGGATCAGCTTCATCTTGAGCCGGCGACGATCGCGATGGGCGGCGCGGCCATCCTGATGCTGCTCGACAATTGGGAACATCGCGGCGAAAAGCAGACCGACAACGTCACCCGAACGCTGACCGAAGTCGAATGGATCACGATTTTCTTCTTCGTCGGCCTGTTCATCGTCGTCCACGCCGTCGAGGTGAGCGGCTTGCTGCAGCTGCTCGCCGGCAAGCTTGTCGCCGTCACCGGCAATAACCTCGCCTTGGGCGGCGTCATTATTTTGTGGCTGTCGGCTTTGCTTGCCGCGATCATCGACAACATCCCCTTCGTTGCCGTGATGATTCCGGTGATCAAGAGCATGGCGCCGGCCTACGGCGGACCGGCGCATATCGCGCCGTTGTGGTGGTGTCTGTCGCTTGGCGCCTGCCTCGGCGGCAATGGCACGCTCATTGGCGCGACGTCGAACCTCACCGTCGCCGGCGTCGCCGAGCGCAACGGCATCGCTTTCGGCTTCGTCAAATACACACGCTATGCGCTGCCGATGATGATCGTTTCGATCCTGATCTGCCAGCTCTATGTCTGGCTGCGGTATTTTTGAAACGTCTCCCCCGCGGGCGCCGGCGAAGCAAACCCATTCAGAATTTCTTTGCCATACCGGCAAATCGGCCGGCGCGGCCGCGTTCGGCCATACGATGGTGAACCTTTTCAGTCATGCTCGCGGCCGAAAGAGCGCGGGAACCGTTGCCTTCGGCTCGCCGTTATCGAACCGAGGTGCGGGTCCCAAAAGGGTGTTGCGGTGGTGTGCCGGGGTTGCAGCATGGACGCGATATGGCGCGCGGCGGTTCTCGCCGGCGCGCTGGCTGCTGCCGACGTTGCGCCTGCTCCCGCGCATGCCGGGGGATTTTTCGATTTTCTGTTCGGCAACTCCCAGGACCAGCCGCCGCAGCCGCAATCCTATGCCGAACCGCCGCCGCCGGCGCTCGGCCGCGTCGCGCCGGCGCCGCTGGGTCCCGAAAGCGTACGCCAAGGCGGCGGCAGCTCCGGCCGCGTCGTCGCCTATTGCGTGCGGCTATGCGACGGCCAGCATTTTCCGCTTGAACACATGACCAACGCGACGCCGGTGGAGACCTGCCGGGCGATGTGCCCGGCGAGCAAGACCAAGGTGTTCTACGGCAGCGAGATCGGCGGTTCGGTCGCCAAGGACGGCGCCCGCTACGCCGACCTCGACACCGCGTTCGTCTATCGCCAGCAACTGGTCGCCGACTGCACCTGCAATGGCAGGAATGCCTACGGCTTGGCGCCGTTCGATTTGTCGAGCGATCCGACGCTGCGCCCGGGCGACATCGTTTCGACCAAGGAAGGTCTTGTGGCCTATGCCGGCAAGAACGGCAAAACCGACGCGTTCACGCCGGTCGATCCGTCGAGCGTTGCGACCGAGCTGAACTCGGTCACGTCCGGCGTCGCGTCCAGTAGGCGGACCGTGGAGGCCAAGGCCGGCGAAAATCCCGGCGCCGTCATGACCCCGCCGCCCGCTCAACCGCCGATCAATCTCGGCGCCAATATGCGCGGCCAGATCGCCAGGTAACGGGCGGCACAGGCCGATAGCGGCGGCCGCTGATGTTTATTTCCGCTTTCGGGACGCACCGGCACTCGGCGGATTTGCTGCTGGCCCGAACCGGTCGCGAATGACCCTAAACGGTCATAAGAACTGCATTAGTGGCCGCCATGCTTGCTGACTCGCGTACAGGAGATGTTCGAGATTCCCGATCCTTACCGATTGCGAGTGGGCTACTGGCCCCTTTCCGAAGCCTCTGGTCCCTTTTGAATTTAGGGATTGGCCCCTTTCGCCGGTGTGCTATTTGCGACACCCTCTAGCCGATGCGGCTTTGGATAGAGGGCATGAGATGCAGAAACACGTTATCGTTGCGGCAAGCCTTTTGGTTCTAGCGACCACGGCTGCCACTTCACCTGCATGGGCGGCGTGGGGATGCTTTGCTAAGTCTCCTGCGGGCTATTGGGGCAATTCTTGGAGTTCGGATAGCGAAGCGGAGGCTCGACGGGTTGCCATAGAAAATTGCACAGGAGCAGGAGGCAAGGAATGTGGCATCGTCGGTTGTAACGCTAACATCGATACACAGGATCAGGCGCGTGGAACGTGGCCGCCTCCCAGTGCGATCAAAGTACAATGCGGCCCTCAGTTCGGCACGAAGTGTTAATGAGGATGAACACAACTGAGGCCGCCCCGGTCGGCGGCCTCGTTCATTTCAAACCAAGCATAGGTTCGCATATTGGCCCATCGCGGCACGTGGTCTTGAAACAGACGTCGATCGCTTTCAGGGCATAGCAGACTTCGCAAACCCTCCGCCCGGACGCTTTTATGAGCTCACGGCTTAATCAGGCCAAATGCTTCACGACGTCTTCCGCAAGCGACAGCGACGACGTCAGTCCGGGCGATTCGATGCCGAACAGATTGACGAGCCGCGGCATGCCGTGGTCGGCGGGGCCTGCGATCAGAAAATCGGCCTGGCCTTCGCCCGGTCCCCGCAGCTTCGGCCGGATGCCGGCATAGTCCGGCACCAGCGAGCCATCGGGCAGGCCCGGCCAATAGGTGCGGATGCGGGCATAAAAGCTTTCGGCGCGGCGCGGATCCACCGCATAGTTTTCCTCCGCGATCCACTCGACGTCGGGGCCGAAGCGCATGCGCCCGGCGAGATCGAGCGTGACATGCACGCCGAGCCCGCCGTCGATCGGCGTCGGATAGATCAGCCGCGAAAATACCGGCCGCCCGGCAAAGCCGAAATAATTGCCCTTGCCGAGCACGAGCCGCGGCACCTTGTCGGCCGGATAGCCGTCGATGTGGCGCGCCAGGTTTTGCGCGCCGAGGCCGGCCGCGTTGACCACGGCGTCGAAGGACGCGGTGCCGGCGTCGCGGCCGCCGAATTGCACCTGCCACTGCGCCCCTTTGAAGCTCATCCGCTCGACCGGCGTTTCGAACGCGATCATGCCGCCGCGATCTTCCAATTCGCCCCACAGCGAGCGCATGTAAGCGTGGCTGTCGATGATGCCGGTTTCCGGCGAGTGCAACGCGCCGATGCAGGACAGTTCCGCCTCCATGGCGCGCGCGGCGTTGCCGCCGATCATCTCGACGCCTTCGACGCCGTTCGTCTGCGCTTGCGCCAGGATGGTCTCGACCTTGGCCAGTTCCGCCTCGTTGGTCGCGACGACGAGCTTGCCGCATTTGCGGTGCGGCACGCCGTGCGTGGCGCAAAACGCGTAGAGCATGCGCCGGCCGCGCACGCAGTGGATCGCGCGCAGCGTGTCGGTCGGATAATAAAGGCCGGCATGGATCACTTCGCTGTTGCGCGACGACACGCCATTGGCGATGCCGCCGGTCGCCTCGGCCACGGTCACGTCGTGGCCGCCGAGCGCCGCGGTGCGCGCGATCGCCAGCCCGACGACGCCGGCGCCGATTACCAGAACCTGCATTGCGCTTCCGCCCCTTCGTCATTCCGGGGCGCCGCTTTAGCGGCGCGCCCGGAATCCATATATAACAGGCGCGAAAAGGGGAGGGCCATGTCTAGAAACGTGGCTGGCAATATGGTGGAAAACGTCGTCCGGGTTTGCGCGCAAGCCGACATCGCACCGGAAACGGTGAAGGCGTTCGAGGTCGGCGACGTCCGGCTCGCGGCCTACAATATCGGCGGCACCTTCTACGTCACCGACGACGAATGCACCCATGCCGCGGCAAGCCTCGCCGACGGCCTGCTCGAAGGCGACGTGATCGAGTGCTGTGTGCATTTCGGCGCCTTCGATGTGAAGACCGGCGCGGTAAAAGCGCCGCCCTGCCAGGTCGCGCTGCGTACCTACAAGGTGGTGCTGCAAGGCGACGACATCTATGTCGATCTCGACCGCAACGCCGCCGGCGAGCCGGCGTGATTTGATCGATGAGGCGCGCCGATCGAGGGCGCGCACTCATAAATCCGGCTCTATAAGCCCGGTTTGTTGAATGTCCGCTTTGCTCCGAAAGCGACCGGACGGCTCATCGCCATGAAATATCGCGATGGGCCGATTGTGTTGAAAAAGTCTGCAGTTGCGGAAGTTGATATTCGCTGATTCAGTCGCTGCGAGAAGCAGGACTTCGAATCATGATGGGACATCGGCAAGTCGAACAGGCTGTGTTGTTCTATGAGTTTTCGCTAGAGAGGCACGTTCCAGGTGATCATCTGCTGCGCTCGATCGACAGGTTCGTCGAGTTGGAGGGTGTGAGGCGAGAGCTGGCGGCGTTCTACAGCACGATGGGCCGGCCATCGATCGATCCAGAGCTGATGATTAGAATGCTGATCGTTGGCTACTGCTTCGGTATTCGATCGGAGCGGCGGCTGTGCGAGGAAGTCCACCTCAATCTGGCCTATCGATGGTTTTGTAGGCTTGGGCTCGACGGGCATGTCCCCGATCATTCGACCTTCTCGAAGAACCGGCATGGCCGCTTCCGCGAGGCCGATCTGCTGCGGCGCGTGTTCGAGACAGTCCTGCAGCGCTGCATTCGCGAGGGGCTGGTCGGTGGGGAGGCCTTTGCGGTCGATGCCAGTTTGATCAAAGCGGATGCGAACCGGCAGAATGGCATCGAAGGTGAGAAGGGGCTACCACCAGAGACAACCGGCCGGGCGATCGAAGAATATCTGGCCGTGCTCGACGATGCGGCCTTCGGTGCCGCCACCGATGTGGTGCCCAAGTTCCTCTCTCCGGCCGATCCCGCGGCCCGTTGGACCGGCGCCCATGGTGGACAGGCATTCTTCGCCTATTCCACCAACTACCTCATCGACGCCGACCATGCGATCATCGTGGATGTCGAAGCGACGACCGCGATCCGGCAGGCCGAGGTTCTCGCCGCAAAACGCATGATCGAACGCTCGATGGAGCGCTTCGACCTGTATCCCGCCCGCCTTCTAGGCGACAGCGCCTATGGCTCGGCCGAGATGCTCGGCTGGCTGGTCTATGAGCAGGGCATCGAGCCGCATGTCACGGTGTTCGACAGATCGGCGCGCCAAGATGGCACCTTCTCCCGCGACGACTTCACCTATGATCATGACGGCGACGTCTACTACTGCCCAGCCGGCAAGATGCTGACCACGACCGGCTCACGTATCGATGATGGATCGACACTACGCTACCGCGCGAGCAAATATGACTGCGAAGCCTGCCGCCTGAAGCCTCGATGCTGTCCCAAGGAGCCGGCCCGGTATGTGCCGCGATCGATCTACGAAGGCGCCCGAGACATGGCACGCCAAATCGCAAGATCGTGGGAGGGACGCATCGCACGACGGCTGCGGAAGAAGGTCGAGATGCTATTTGCGCACCTTAAACGCATTCTCAGGCTCGACCGGCTCCGACTACGAGGACCGAATGGTGCGCGCGACGAGTTCCTCCTCGCAGCAACCGCCCAGAACCTCCGAAAAATGGCGAAGCTGATACCGGTACAAAAGCTCAAACCAGCATAAGAGCAGGGCCGCTCCACCGATTGACCGCACCCTCAGCGCGCCAATTGGCTCTACTCAAATTATCGTCCGACTTCTTCAACAGAATCGGCCAATCGCCGACATTCACCCGATTACGATAATGCATCTTGCCTGGTAGGGATCGCAATGTAAGCGAGGCAGGTTCAACTGCGATTTCTCCCTTTATGTCAATTCATCGGTGGCCGACGCCACGGGGCTTGGCGTTCCACTGGTGCTGATGTTATCAAACGCGCCCGCGAATAACGACAGAGGGGTTGGGACGTCATGAGCAGCGAGAAAAACACGCCTGAAAAGGCGGATACCGCACTCCACCGTCGCGACGTGTTGATGGGCGGCGCGCTAATCGGGGGAACGGTCGGTTTATCCGCGCTCAGTCTCGTATCGGCGACAGCGGCCATGGCTGACGCCAAAGCGAATATCGTCTTCATCCTGGCTGACGATCTCGGCTGGAAGGACGTCGGCTTCCACGGCTCCGACATCAAAACGCCTAACCTTGACAAGCTGGCGCAAACCGGCGCCCGGCTCGAACAATTTTATTCGCAGCAGATCTGCACGCCTGCGCGTGCCGCGTTCATGACCGGGCGCTATCCGCTGCGCTACGGCTTGCAGATGGCGGTGATACCGTCGGCCGGGCGCTATGGTCTCGCCACCGATGAATGGCTCCTGCCGCAGGCGCTAAAGCAGGCGGGTTACCGAACGGCCATTGTCGGCAAATGGCACCTAGGACACTTCGACCGCAAGTATTGGCCGAGCCAGCGCGGCTTCGATTATTCCTATGGCCCTTTGATCGGCGAAATCGATCACTTTAAGCACGAATCCCACGGCGTCACGGATTGGTACCGCAACAACAAGCTGGTAAAAGAGCCGGGCTACGACACGCAATTGTTGGGCGCCGATGCAGTGCGTCAGGTCGAGGCGCACGACACTAGGTCGCCGCTTTTCCTCTATCTCGCCTTCACCGCCCCGCACACGCCCTACCAGGCACCGCAGGATTATCTCGATCGCTATAAAGACATCGCCGATCCGCTGCGCCGCACCTATGCAGCGCAAATCACCTGCATGGACGACGAGATCGGCAAGGTGGTCGCGGCGCTCGAACGGCGCGGCATGCGTGACAACACCCTGATTGTCTTTGCCAGCGACAACGGCGGCACCCGCTCGAATTTGTTCGTTGGCGAAGCGGAGGTGAGGGGCGAGCTGCCGCCGAACAACGATCCCTATCGCGACGGCAAAGGTTCGGTTTACGAAGGCGGCACCCGCGTGGTGGCGCTGGCGAATTGGCCCGGGCGTATCAAGCCGGGCGTCGTCGACGAGATGATACACATCGTCGACATGTATCCGACGCTGGCTGGTCTCGCCGGCGCGGACCTCGGCAAGACCAAGCCCCTCGACGGCATGGACGTCTGGCCAACCATCAGCGAAGGCAAGCCCAGCCCGCGCGACGCGATGGTCTATAACGTCGAGCCCTACCGCGCCGGTGTGCGCAGAAAGAACTGGAAGCTGGTGTGGACGACGCTATTGCCGCAGCGCATCGAACTGTTCGATCTCTCGAAAGATGTCTCGGAATCGACCAACCTTTCCGAGCAAAACCCGGACAAGGTCAAGGAATTGCAAGCCTGGGCAACTGAACTCGCCAAACAGGCGGCGCCGCCGCTGTTTTTGCTTGAACTCGTGCGGCTTGGATTGAGCCACAAGCCGGAATTTCCCGACCTCGGTGGCACCTACGACTAGGATTTTTGCTCTCAGCCATTTTGTTCAAGACGTGCCGGGAAGCCCGCTATAGGTTTGTCGCGCAATCGGACGGCGGTCGATGTCGCAGTTGGGTCATTCGCGACCCCCGCGCACCGGCATCAAGTTCGGCCATGTCGGTTATGGCCCGGACGCGGCGCCTGTCCGCGACAGCCGGTTTCGTTCACCGGCAAAACCGACTATAAGCCCGAGCAGACATAACATTTCGGCCGAAGGGAAGCGGCCAAAGAGGAAACGCCGATGTACGCAGGCCCCGGAGTGAAAACGAACCCGGATTTTCCGATTCCGGAACAGATGAAAGCGTGGGTGCTCGGCAATCCCGGCGAGCTGAAGCTCACCGAAAAGCCGGTGCCGGTGCCTAAGCGCGCCGAGGTTCTGGTCCGTATCGATGCGGTCGCGATCTGCGCCACCGACCTCGAAATCATCGATCACGGCTCGCCGGCCCTGATCCAGGGCGGCAAACCGTTCAACAAGAATTTCACGCCCGGTCACGAATATATGGGCACGGTGGTGGCGCTCGGTCCGGGCGTCGACGAATTGCCGATCGGCCAGCGCGTCACCGTCGAGATTCATGCCGGCTGCGGCCAATGCAAGCGCTGCCGCGAGGGCATGTACACCTCGTGCCACAACTACGGGCTCAATTACGGCGACGTCGACAAGGGCCACCGCGCCAATGGCTTCACCACCGACGGCGGCTTCTGCGAATATCAGGTCAACAACATCAACACCGTCATCCCGATTCCCGACGCGATGTCGGACGAGGAAGCGACTCTCGTCGTCACCGCCGGCACCGCGATGTACGGCCTCACCGAGCTCGGCGGCCTCGTCGCCGGCGAAAGCGTCGTCGTCACCGGCCCGGGACCGATCGGTCTTCTCGGCGTCGCGGTGGCCAAGGCGATGGGCGCGCAGCCCGTCATTCTCACCGGCACCCGCGACAACCGGCTCAAGATCGGGATCGAGCTCGGCGCCGACCACGTCGTCAATGTCCGCACCGACAAAGATGTCGTCGCGGCGGTCAAGCGGCTCAACGGCGGCAAGGGCGTCGACTATGTCGTCGAGTGCTCGGGCGCGCCCAATGCGGTGACCGAAGCGGTCCGCATGGTCAATCGCGGCGGCAAAGTGTGCCTCGCGGCGTTCCCGCACGACGAGACGCCGGTCGACGTCGCCCACATCGTGCGCAACAACATTTATCTCTACGGCATCCGCGGCGAAGGGCGTAGCGCGACGCATCGCGCCGAGGCATTCATGTCGCAAAAACGCTTCGACGCCACCAAAATCCACACCCACACTTTCGCCCTCGACGATCTGCCGACCGCGATCCGCTATGCCAAGGACCGCGTCGATGACGCGATCAAGGTGGTGGTGAAGGCGCGGGGCGTCGCCGCGCACCGCGTGGCGGCGGAGTAGATCGTTCCGTCATCCCGAGCGGCTCGACGGACGGCGCCGAGCCTCGATGTGCAAGCCACTTTTCGTCATGGCCGGGCATGGCCGTTCGAAGAACGGCGTCGTGTCACATATCCATTGACAAACGTCACCGTTATAGTTACATAATAAGCGAATCAAATCTCGCCCCAAGGGACGCCGTCCGGGTGATGCCGGGCGGCAGGGGCGAGTGCGGTGCCCGCGGGCCAAGCCTCATCAGCTTGGCTCCCGGGCGGTCCGGGCATCATGTCTGCCGGCATTACGACCGGCGTGCGAGGTGCGTCGCTGGAAGTGGTCAGGCCGTCGGCGGAGTGACCCCCGCCGCTTGGACGGTTTGCCCACGAAACCTGGCCCGGGCCGCACCAAGGGACTATACACCCCTTGGCAAGAGCCGTGGTGGAACGCCGGCAGGCGAGCGCGCCCGAGAGCGGAAAGGGCGGCGCAAGCCGCCTTATCCGTGGCGCGACCGCACCCGTTCGGTGCGGGACTGACGACAGTGCGTCTGCCGGCGTTCCGCTTCCCTTATTTCTTTTCGTAGCCTGGGTTGAACGGAGTGAAACCCAGGAGCGGCGCTAAAGCTGGTCGATCGTACCCGGATTTCGCTCCGCTCAATCCGGGCTACGGACACGGGCTGTTCGACATCGCTGTTTGACAACACTCGCGCGCGTTCGTGCCGCGGGAACGGGATCGCGTGCATCCGCCCCCCGCTGTCGCGGGGCGGGATAATCACTTCTTTCTTATGCGGAACGTCAGGAGCTTCTTGTCCTTGCGGGTATCTTCCAGGGCGTCGCCGGTCTGATTGAGGAGGTTCGGGATGTCGATGCCGGCGAGCGGATCGGTGCATTCGACGATAAAGATGTCGCCCGGCTGCGCCTGGCCGAGCGCCTTCCTGGTGCGCAGCGCTGGGAGCGGGCATTTGAGGCCGCGCAGATTGAGCGTTTTTTCGGTCATTTCGTCCGAGTCGTCGAAGCCGCGAAACGTCCTTATCATATCGGCGATGGCCGACGATTCCAGCATCCAGCGCATTGCACGCCTGACCCCGCTCGGCGCGATCCTTGCGCTCGTCGACTTGCGCGTCGGTGCCGTCAGGACGAAAAAATCCGCGACGGCCTCGGCGGCAGGCCTGACGCTCGGCGACGACATCATCACGGCGGAGCGTCCGACTTGTCCGATCGCGCTTGGCGATGGATTTGCGGTCGAGGCGGCGCCGATTGCCGACGCCGGACCCTATGCGCCGGTGCTGCTTGCATCGCTACCGCAATGGGTCGAAGCCGGCGAACCCTTGCCGAGCGGAACCGATGCCGTGGCGCCGCTCGATGCCGTCACGCAGCGCGGCGAGCGCGTCGAGGCCATCGCGCCGGTCACGGCCGGGCAGGGCGTGTTGCCCGCGGGCGGCGATGCGCCGCCGCAAACGGTATTGCGCCGCAGCGGCGAGCGATTGCGCAGTGTGGACTGCGCAGTTGCCGCGGCGGTCGGCTTTGCCGAACTGAACGTGCGCGAGCCTCGTATCTGGATCGCTCGCGGCCGCGCCGCAACGACGCCGCTGATCGATGCCGGGCTTGCGATGCTTGCGCGTTTCGTCGGCCAATCCGGCGGCGCCGTCCATGGTGAGATGACGCAACTTCATGAAGCGGTGGCGCGCGACGAGGCCGACGCGGTTATCGCGATCGGCGGCACCGGCGGCGGGCGCGATGACGACAGCGTGCGGACGTTGGCGCGGCTCGGCCGGGTCGAGGCGCACGGCATTGCTATTTCGCCCGGCGAGACGGCGGCCTTCGGCTTTGCTGGCGAGCGGCCCGTCCTGCTGATGCCCGCCCGTCTCGATGCGGCGCTGGCGGTCTGGCTTCTGATCGGCCGGCATCTCATCGCCAAGCTTGCCGGCGGCGCGGTCGACGACAAATTCGCAATGCTGCCGCTCAAGCGCAAAGTCAGTTCGACGATCGGGCTTGCCGAATTCGTTCCGGTGAGCTGTGCCGGCGGCATGGCGGAGCCGCTCGGCTCCGGTTATCTGTCCTTTGCAGCGCTGGCGCGCAGCGACGGCTGGATCGTCGTTCCCGCCGACAGCGAAGGTTTTCCAGCAGGCACGCAAGTCGCCGTGAGACCATGGTCTTAGCAGCAACATGGCCGTAAATCCGAAACAGACCCCGCGCGGTGCGGCCATTCTCGATGCGGTGCGGCGCGCCGCGCGCCAGGAGCAGTTCCTCGAAGTGGTTTCCGCGGCGGAAGCTCGCCGGCGTTTTGAAGCCTGCACCGACCGCTCGGCGCTTGCCGGCGTCGCCGTGAGCCTTGCCGCGGCGCTCGGACGCGTGCTTGCGGCCGACGCGATTGCGCCGGTCGATGCGCCGCCGTTCGACCGCTCCAATGTCGACGGATTTGCCGTGCGCGCGGCCGACACGATCGGCGCCAGCGACGGCGCGCCGAAGCGGCTGACGCTCAATGCCGAAGTGATCGCCTGCGGCGTCAAGCCCGCGGTCGAAGTGATGCCCGGCACCGCAACCGCGATCGCCACCGGCGGCGTCATCCCGCGCGGCGCCGATGCGGTGGTGATGATCGAGCAAACCGAATTGATCGAGCAGGCGGCGGCGCCCGCGATCGATCTGCGCCGCGCCGCGGCGAGCGGGCAGTTCATCTCTTATGCCGGCTCCGACATCGCGCGCGGGGAAACTTTGCTGCGCCGCGGCACGCCGATCGGATCCCGCGAAATCGGCATGCTCGCGGCGTGCGGCTATGCAGTGGCCGACGTCGTGCGCCGCCCGCGCGTCGCCGTGCTGTCGACCGGCGATGAGTTGATCGAACCCGGCCAGCTGCTGCGGCCCGGCGGCGTCTATGACAGCAACGGCGCGATCATTGCCGCCGCCGTTGTCGAGGCCGGCGGCGAGCCGGTGCAGTTCGGCGTCTTCCCGGACGAAGACGTCGCACTCGAACTTGCCATGCGCAGCGCGCTCGAATTCATGCGACATCGTCGTCCTGAGCGGCGGCACGTCAAAGGGCGCGGGCGACCTGTCGCATCGCATCGTGTCGCGGCTCGGCAAGCCCGGCATTCTGCTGCACGGCGTGGCGCTCAAACCCGGCAAGCCGCTCTGCCTCGCGGTGATCGGCGACAAGCCGCTGATCGTGCTGCCTGGGTTTCCGACATCCGCCATTTTCACGTTTCATGCGTTTGTGGCGCCGCTCATTCGCGCTCGCGCCGGCTTGCCGCCGGAAGCCGCGCGCACCGTAACCGCGCGCGTGCCGGTGCGGATTGCGTCCGAGCTTGGCCGCGAGGAATTCGTGCTGGTGTCGCTCGTCGCCGGCGCCGACGGGTTGATCGCGTTTCCGACCGGCAAGGGCTCGGGAGCTGTCACCGCGTTTTCGCAATCCGACGGATTTTTGGCGATCGACGCGCTCGCCTCGGCGCTCGACGCCAACGCGGACGCCGAAGTCACGCTGATCGGCGAGAGCGAGCGCGCACCCGATGTCGTCATCATGGGCAGCCACGATGTCGCGCTCGACGTCGTGGTCGGAGCGCTGGCTGAGCGCGGCTTTGCGGCGCGCACGATCGCCGTCGGCAGCCTCGGCGGCGTTGCCGCAGCGGCGCGCGGCGAATGCGATCTGGCGCCGGTGCATCTCGTCGACCCGGCGACCGGCATCTATAACAGCCATCTGCTGGCGCCCGGTCTTGCGCTCGTTCCCGGCTGGCGGCGGATGCAGGGCTTCGTCTTCCGCCCCGGCGATGCACGCTTCGAGGGCGGCACGGCGGATGCCGCGCTGAAAACGGCGCTCGCCGATCCGGCGATCCTGATGGTCAACCGCAATGCCGGCTCCGGCACCCGGGTCCTTGTCGATGGTCTGCTGCGCGGCGCGCGGCCCGCGGGTTATGCCAATCAGCCGCGCTCGCATAACGCCGTCGCTGCGGCAATCGCGCAAAACCGCGCCGACTGGGGCGTGGCGATCGAGCCGGTGGCGCGCATGTACGGCCTTGCCTTCCTGCCGATCGCGCCGGAGCATTATGATTTTCTGCTGGTCGAAGCGCGCCGCGAACGACCCGCCGTGCAGGCCTTTCTGGAATCGTTGCGCGATGAAGGCACGCGCAGCCGGATTCGCGCTCTCGGCATGGAACCGGCCTAGTCATTCCGGGGCGCCGCGAAGCGGCGAGCCCGGAATCCATAACCACAGTTGGTGCCGTTGTGTACGTCTATCTCCTGGCAAGCGGTAAGCATGGCACACTATATGTCGGAGTGACGCAGAATCTCGCGCGGCGTGTCTATCAGCACAAGACGCATGTTTTTCGCGGGTTCACGTCTCGCTACCTTGTGCATCACCTTGTTTGGTTCGAGAGTTACGACGATCCGATAAATGCAATTGCGCGCGAGAAGGAGATCAAAAAGTGGCGTCGCGAATGGAAGGTCAATTTGATAGAACGATCCAACCCAGAGTGGGCGGATCTATATGAGTCGATTGCCTCATGGGGTTGAGGTTATGGATTCCGGGCTCCCGAGCTTCGCTCGGGCCCCGGAATGACCCGTATGCGCATCATCGGTCTCGCGGGCTGGAGCGGTTCCGGCAAAACCACGCTGGTCACCAAAGTGATCCCGGTGCTGGTGCGCCGCGGGCTGAAAGTAGCGACCGTCAAGCATGCCCACCACGATTTCGATACCGATCAGCCGGGCAAGGATTCCTGGCTGCATCGCCGAGCCGGCGCCAGCGAAGTCGCCATTGTGTCGAGCCGGCGCTGGGCCATCGTCCACGAATTGGGCCAAGGACCGGAGCAAGAGGCCGAGCCGCCGCTTGGCGACATGCTGATAAAGCTGAGCCCGGTCGATCTCGTCATCGTGGAGGGATTCAAGCGGCACCGGCATCCCAAGCTTGAAGTCTATCGCGGCCTCGTCGGCAAGCCGCTTCTTCATCCTGACGACGACTGCATCGTAGCTATTGCGACCGATGCGCCGCTGCCGGAGGCGCAGGTGCCGGTGCTGATGCTCGACGATATCGAATCGATTGCGAACGTCCTGCAGGCTGAAGCGCTGCCGCCCGACCAAATCGGGCCATCACCGGAGAAAACGTGATGGCGCAGCTCAGCGACGATTGCTTCGCCTTTAACGGCCCGCTGCTTCCCGTCGCCGAGGCCGAGCGGCTGATCGCCGAGCGGGTTGCGCCGGTCGATGGCCGCGAAACGGTAACGCTACGCGAGGCTTTAGGCCGTGTGCTCGCCGGCAACGTCGTCGCGCCGGTCGATATCCCGCCATTCGATAATTCCGCGGTGGACGGCTACGCGGTGCGCGGCGACGACCTCGATGCCGACGCCGAAAAGCGCCTCGCCGTGGTCGATCGGGTTGCCGCCGGCCACGCCGCGCGCCACGCTGTCGAAGCCGGGGAGGCGATCCGGATCTTTACCGGCGCGCCGATGCCGGCCGGCTCCGACACCGTGTTCATGCAGGAAGACTGCCGCGCCGAAGGCGATGGCGTCATCGTGCCGCCCGGATTGAAACGCGGCGCCAATCGCAGGCGCGCCGGCGAGGACGTGCGGGCGGGCACGATCGCATTGCCGGCGGGGCGGCGGCTCGCGGTGCAGCACGTGGCACTCGCCGCCGCGCTCGGCCTTACCAAGCTTGAGGTGCATCGGCGCGTGCGGGTCGCATTATTTTCGACCGGCGACGAGATCGTCGAGCCGGGCGCGGCACTGCCGCGCGCCGCGCTCTACGATTCGAACCGCTATTTGCTTTCCGGACTCATCGCTCGGTTCGGCGCCGAAATCACCGATCTCGGCATCCTCAACGATGATCCCAAGGAATTGGAACGCGCTCTCGCCGCGGCGGCTGCCGATCACGACCTGGTGCTGACGTCGGGCGGCGTCTCGGCCGGCGAAGCCGATCACGTGCGCAGTGCGATCGAAAGTATCGGCCGGCTCGTGTTTTGGCGCGTGGCGATAAAGCCCGGTCGGCCGGTGGCGATGGGCGTCATACCCGGCGCCAAGAGCGGCAACGGCGCGGCTTTCGTCGGCTTGCCGGGAAATCCGGTGGCGGTTTTCGTCACCTTCGTCCGCGTGGTGCGGCCGTTGCTGCTCCGGCTGTCGGGGGCCTTGCCGGAGGCGCTCGTCGCTATGCCGGCGCGGGCGACGTTTTCCTACAAGAAACGCAAAGGCCGGCGCGAATATGTGCGGGTCGCGCTGCGCGCGGCGCCGGATGGCGTCATCGAGGCGGTCAAGTACGAGCAGGACGGCGCCGGCGTGCTCACGTCACTCACGGAAACCGACGGCCTTGCCGAACTCGGTGAGGACGTGACCACGGTCGAGCCGGGAGCGACTGTCGGCTTTCTTTCCTACGCATCGCTGGTCGGCTAGGCGTCCGGGCACCGCGTGGCAAGCTCCGCCGCACGTGCCGCGTCATCGGGCGTATTGACGTTGAAGAACGGATCGACCGGTTCGGCCGGCCAGTCGGCGATGGCGACGCCATGCCGCGCCGTCCAGATTTCGATCTTATGCAGACCCTCGTCGAGCAATGCGCGGCGTAAATCCTCGCGCAGCTCGACCGGCCAGATCCCGACGACCGGATGGCGCCACTCGCCCGAGCGCGCGCAGGCAAGCGGCGTTCGGGCCGCGCCGCGCGCTTCATGCAGCCGCGCCACGAGGTCTGTCGGCAGAAATGGACAATCGCCCGGCACGCTCAGGAGCCATTCGCAATTTCGCGCATGCGCCGCCGCCCAGTCGAGGCCGGTGAGGATGCCGGCAAGCGGACCGGCAAAATCCGGCACGTTGTCGGCCACCACGGGCAGGCCGGTATCGGCGAAACGTGCCGGATCGCCATTGGCATTGATAATGACGCGGTCGCATTGCGGATCAACGCATGCGAGCACGCGTTGCAGAATGGTGACGCCGCCGATGCTGATGCGCGCCTTGTCACCGCCGCCCATGCGGCGCGCCTGGCCGCCGGCAAGCACAAGGCCGAGAGTAGGGGGGATAGTCACGCGCGCTTCAGCTTAATCGTCGTGCACCGCGGCCTTGCGGCGGTGCTTGGCGCTTTCGTCTTCGACATAAGCGAGATCCTGATCGAACACGATGCGGTCTTCGCCGGAAAGCGCGATGAAGCGCTTGCCGCGGGCGCGGCCGATCAGAGTCAAATTCGCCTTGCGCGCGAGTTCGACGCCCCACGCGGTGAAGCCGGAACGCGAAATCAGGATCGGAATGCCCATGCGCACGGTTTTGATCACCATCTCGGAAGTGAGCCGGCCGGTTGTGTAGAAAATCTTGTCGGCCGCACCGACATGGTTTTTGAACATCCAACCGGCGATTTTGTCGACGGCATTGTGCCGGCCGACGTCTTCCATATAGACCAGCGGGGTGTCCTTGACGGCAAGAACGCAGCCGTGGATCGCGCCGGCCTCGAGATAAAGCGACGGCGTGGTGTTGATCTTGTGGGCCAGCGTATAGAGCCACGACGTGCGCAGTTTCGCCTTCGGCAGCGTGACGTTCTCCAGCGCCTCCATGAGATCGCCGAATACGGTGCCCTGCGCGCAGCCGGATGTCTGTACCTTCTTTTTGAGCTTCTTTTCGTAATTGGTCTTGCGTTTCGTGCGCACGACCACAACGGACAATTCCTCGTCGTAATCGACCCCGGTGACGACGTCGTCGGCCAGGAGCATGTTCTGGTTGAGCAGGTAGCCCAGCGCCAGATACTCGGGATGGTCGTTGATGGTCATCGCCGTTACGATCTCCTGCGAATTGAGGAAGATCGTCAGCGCGCGCTCGACCACCACCGCCGTCTCGATGGCGGCGCCTGACTGGTCGACCCCTTTGATCCGCTCGGTCAGGCGCGGGTCGAGCGGATCGGGACGAACGAGATAGCCATCGTCGGACGAATTCATCCTGGTAATGTAAGGTAATGCGTGCGCCGGCGAAAGCGCGGGACAACAGTCAAATGCAGAAGGCCCGGCTTGCGCCGGGCCTCCGCACACTTACTACGCGTCACCTGTACTACGCGTCACCTGTCTTTGGCCTGGCAATATCAGCCGTGAAGGCCGCCAAGCACCCAAATCAAAAGAATGATCGGCAGTGGAATGCCGACGAGCCATAACAATAACCCGCGTCCCATGACGTCCTCCTGTATTGCCTCGTCGGAGCTGCCGGAATAACGGCGCGGCGCGATGAAAGTTCCGCGGCGGGGTATCTCCGATTTCCGGCGGTTGCGGCGGTTTGCTCTGCGAAAACGGCGTTTTCAGTGCGGGTTGTAACTCGGCACCCTGCCGCTATATTGCGCTCGTTTCCGTTGTCCGGAGGGGTGGCCGAGTGGCTGAAGGCGCTCGCTTGGAAAGCGTGTATACGGGAAACCGTATCGTGGGTTCGAATCCCACTCCCTCCGCCATTAGGCAATCCAATTCCGTCCGCCACTAGCCTGTGACAGGGGCATCCGATGCAAGGCCGCCGTCGCGTTGAAATCCGCAGCCAAAAGCGGCTGTTCGACGATTTTTTCAAAATCGACGAAATAATCGTCGCGCATCAGCAGTATGACGGCCAAATGAGCGCCGACCAGCGGCGCCTGAATTTCGAGCGCGGGGACGCCGTCGCGGTGCTGCTGTTCAATATCGATACCCGATCGGTCGTGCTGGTCGAACAATTCAAGGTGCCGACCTTGATCGGTCGCCGCCGCGACGATCCGGCAATCACGAACGGCTGGATCACCGAAGTGATGGCCGGGATGATCGGTCCGAGCGAGACCGCCGAGGAGGCGGTCATTCGCGAAACACTGGAGGAGACGGGTTACCAGATCAAAGACCCCGAATTGATCTGCAAATTTTTGTCGTCCCCCGGCGGCACGTCGGAGCGCATTTTTCTCTATTTCGCTCAGGTCAGCGAAGCGGCAAAGCCAAGCCAGGGCGGCGGGCTAGCCGACGAGGACGTCAGAGTCGTGCAAATCAGCGTCAATGAATTGTTCGATCGGCTGGCGAAAGGCCAGATCGACGATCCGAAGCTCGCCATCGCGGCCTACTGGCTGCAGGGCAATATGGCTCGCGTCGAATTGCTTGAGCCCGCCACGGTGCGCTATGAGGTCAAAGGCAAGCCGGGCCTGATCGTCGGCTACAAAACCGGCTCGATCGATCACGTCAAAGGCGTGAGCATCTGGGTCAATTCCGAAAATACCGACATGATGATGGACCGATTTATCGGCCGAAGTATTTCGGCGAAAATCCGCTCGCTCGGCGCCAATAAGGACGACGACGGCAACATCATCGACGACACGATCCAGGAAAGCTTGCGCGGCATCATCGGCGAGCGTGCGCATGTCAAGATCGGCACCGTGTTGGTGACTGAATTGGGCATGCTGCGCAGCAGTCATCGGGTGCAACGGGTATTTCATGTGGCGACCGTCGAAGGCGGCCTCGGCATGGGCGTCAAGGCCGATCCGAATGACCTGAAAATGTGCGTCGAGAACGTTCTGAGCAGAGTGGAACGAGAGAACAACGGATTTTGGCGGCTGCTATGGAAGAACAATCTCGGCAGCATTCTTTTTCCGATGATGGGTTCGGGCGAAGGTGGTGTGCCGCTCGAAGTCGTGGCGCAAGAGGTCATCCCGGCGGCGGTCGACTACTTTCGCACGACGCCCAATCCAACCCTGAAGGAGATTTATTTCCTGGCGTTTCGACTGCGGGACAAGAGCGCTTGCGACAAAGTTCTTGAAAGCTATTGCGAAAAAGGAGTGCTCGCGCGGTTGGAGAACACCTAGATGGCGAATTCGGAGGTGTGGGCTTCAAAGTGGGGCGAGGCCGGTCTTTTCCTGCAGCGACAATTCTGGAAGCCGCTCAGCAATATGATGGACATTTTCCACGTGCTGCCGCTCGCGGCCGTGGCCATACTTTTCGTTTTCTTGGCCACCGACGGCCAATTCCGCGAAATCTACATTTCTTACCTCGAAGGTCCGCAAGGCAATATGATCGCATGGGTCGCAGCCATCGTGGCGGCGTTCTCGGCAATCGCCTTGATCAGCGCCGTCCTCTATGAAGCGCACTACGCGCTCAGCACGATGCGGATCAATGTCGTCTATTCCACCTACTCCAATCCCGACGCCAATTCGCGGCTGCGCAGCCTGCAACGCGCTGCCGCGTTTGTTTTGGCCTTTCTGCCTTGGTTCGGGCTGACGGTTGGTTTGTTCGGCGCGCGAAATTTCGTGGCGAACCGATATTGCCAGCTGCTCAACGTCGCCGATATTCCGCCGGCCGATCTGCATCAGATGCAGTATCTGCCGCTCGCCGGAGGCGTGACGATCGCCGCGGCCGTGATTGTCCTGGGTATCGCCGCGGCGTACTTCTGCGCCGTCGGCGATCATAATCGCATCGCGCAACGCGCCGTTGCATGTCTGGCGCCGCCGTTGGCGGCGTTGCTGTTTCTTCTGTTCACCGATTGGCTCAATACCGGGCAATGGACGTGGCAGTCGACGGCTGCTTGCCTGGTCATCGCCGCGGCAACGGTCTGCTATTTCATGATCTATCAGTGGCTTTATCGGCGCCGCGGCGGCTTTATTTTCGTCCGCGCGGAGTTCGAGCACCGGCATCAGCTTGCGTAAACGTCGGCGGCGGCTTCTCGCCGGCTGGGCGTTTCTGCCGTGGTTGTTTCTCGCGGCCTATTTCGCCGGCGTCCAATACGTAATGCCTGCGGCGCAGTTATCGGACAATTGGTCGGTCTGCCCGGTCGCCGCCGCGGCCCTGCCGCAGCCCGGCCACTGGGCGGTGTTTCCAGTGGCGATGTGCTGCACGATTTCGATCGGGCTTTTGGTCGGTCACCTGCTGGGGCGATTTTCAAACAGCAAATGGCGCCGATGGACGATTTGTTTTCTGGTCGCCGCGCTTGCCGCGGCCGTTGAAGGCGTATCGTGGTTCGGCAGCGTCAGCGATATGGTTTCCATATACCGGTTTGTCGGCCCGCTTGGAACGGTGTCGCTGGAATTGCTTTTTCTTATTTCGACTTTTGCGCTGCTTGCCGCACTGTCGCAGCGGTCCGGCTTTCCGGCGCTGACTTTGGTCATATTGGCAGTCGTCATCGCCGTCATATTTCCCAGTTACGCCGGCTGGGCCGTTCTGGGGCTGGGTGTGGTCTGCCTGGTTTTCGCCGCCATGGCTTTACTGTCCGGCCGCTTCGCCGTCGCCGCGATCGTGCTGTTGCTGCCGGTTCTCGGATTTGCCAACTGGCATGAATTGCGTACCGCGGTGGTGGTCGATCAAAATCCTGCCGCGTCCGCGGGCGCCGATTCGTTATCCGTCAAAGTAGAATTTACTTGCTGGCTCGAGCAAAGAGGGATCGCGGCGGCGCCGCTGACGAGCGGCCAGCAACCGATCGCATGTCCAGGTCAACAAAAAGCGGTTGCGCCGCCGCCCGAGGCCGGCGCGACGCCGCAGAAATATCCGGTATTCATTATCGCCGCCGAGGGCGGCGGAATATATGCGGCCAGCGCTGCGTCGATATTCCTCGCAAGATTGGAGCAGGTCGCGCCGCAGTTTGACGCGCATGTATTTGCGATCAGCGGAGTCTCCGGCGGCTCGATCGGTGCGGCGATCTTTCAGGCGCTCGACCATGCGGCCCATGCCGATCAGCCGGCGACGACCGGCGCATTGGCGGGAAGCGACAATCCAAATTGCGCACAACCCCCGCCAGCCGATCGCGGGCGGCCGGGCCGATCGCTGACCGAGGAAGCAGCGAACGTCATGGAGGACGACCATTTTTCTCCGGTTGTCGGCTCGATTTTCCCCGAGATCTTCGGCGCGCCGTTGAGCCGTTCCGATGCGCTGGTGGCGAGCTTCGAATATTCGGCCGCGGTACAGGATGGACTCGCCGGCCGTGAGCTTTGCGCGCCGTTTTCGCAACATTGGTCGACGGTCGGGCCCGCTCCGGCGCTGGTTTTGAATTCCACTTGGGTCGAGACCGGATTCCGGGTGGCATTCGCTCCGTTTCATCTGAACGAGACCGATGAATCCCTATATTCATTCTCCGACCCCTCTATGCCGAATGAAAGCAACAAGACGCTGATGGAAGCGGCCGCGGTCAGTGCGCGGTTCCCGCTGATCATGCCGCCGTTTTCAGCGGTGATGCAGGACAAGCGGTGGAATTTCGTCGACGGCGCCTACGCCGACAATTCCGGCGCGACGACAGCGCTCGATATTTACCGCGCTGTCAAAGACGTCGCTCCGCAGAGCGTCGACCTTCGAATCATCTTGATTACCAGCTCCAATCCGCAACCGGATCTCAGCGGCAAAGAGATCAATGGAACGGTATTCCGCGACACGATCGCGCCAATCGACGCACTCATGAAGGTGCGGTCGGATTTGGGCAATGACGCCGTCGCACGTGCGTGCAGCTACATTTATAATGACGCCGCCAGCGGCGCAGGCGCTACGGCCGCGCCAAAACCGATCAAGAAGGTCAACAGTCGCGGCATGGAGGTCAATGAGACTTGCATCGACCATGCCGGCGGGCGCGACGCGCCGCTGCAAATGGTCGAAATCCAAGACCAGACCTACGGCCTGTCCTTGGGCTGGAAGATATCGAAAACGAGTTTCGCCGTAGTGTCCTGGATGCTGGGAGAGCCCGACGACTGTCCCGGCGAGAAGCGGCAAACATCAAACGTGCCGACCTCGCAAGACCAAACGAACGATACCAGTCAGCAAAATGAGAATGCGCAGTTAACCGATGTCATCCTGCGGCGAAATAGCTGCGTGTTGAAGTCGATCCTCGGTCTGGTCGGAAATTCGCCCGCGCCGGTGCCGGCATCGTCGCCGGCAAAACCTGGGTGAAATCGCGCGGCAATTCGGTGCCGCGGTGGAATGCTATTGAATAACGCGGACGATCGGCGTGATCGAAAGGTCGGCGGCCGAGGTTTGGATTGCGATGAGCTGCGCCAGTAAGCTGAATATGCGCTTCGTGGTGGTGGCACTCTCCGGCACGCAGTAATCGCCGTCATAGAACCAGGTGTGGACGAAGCATTGCGGCGTTCCGCTCGCGGCGACGGTAATCACATTCGGATCCTCCTCCGCCGTGGTCAGCATCGGCGGCTGTAGGACATCGAGCCGGCCGGGCGGTATGTATGCCTTGGGCGATTGCGTAATCTGTTCGCGCTGGATTTTCATCAGCGCTCCCAAGAATTCAAAAACGCCGTAGGCCGAACGCGGCGTAACCTTGAACTGGTACGGGCCGACGCTGAAGTTCAGCGTGTCCGCCTGCGGCTTTTTGGCGTCCTGGACCGGATCCCAATGACTGCCGCATTTCGGATTTGCCAGCGAAACATCGAAGGCTTTCTTTATCTGCAGCCAGTTGTCTCCCATTTCGTTTTGCGAGCGCCGGGCCAAAACGGGGTCGAAACAGAAGCGGGCAAAGATGGTTGTCCCACCCTTGCTGGCGCCGCCGCTGCTGCTGCCGCCTTTGCTCGCGCCGCCCCCGCCTCCGGATTCCAACGTCTGTTCCTCGACGGTCAGGCCGGCCGCGGTCGCGATGCGGATGAAGTCGGGAAAGCACAGATGGCGGGGATCGCTTCGGTCGCAGCCATAATCCTTCGGCGGATCGTAGCGCATGCCGATGATGCGGCCGCCAATCTTGAGTTCCACCGTATCCGCGAACAGCCAGTATAGTAGTTCGCGCGAATAGCCCTGCCGGATGAAATAATCCAGAACTTGCAAATCGATCGGCCGCAGAAATCCTTCATAGAACGCGCTCGTTTCCTGCGTCGCCACGTTGAAGTTGCTGCTGACGGCAGTCGAGTTGCTGGCGGTCGTATTGCCGAAAACGACGTCACGGAATGGGGATGAAGATGGAAAAGTCGAGACTACAGTACTAGCTGATGCAGTAGCTGTAGTGCGCACGACGCCGCCAGGACCCTCCAGGAACGACGGCAACGCCAGCGACGACGTATTCGTCATCGACGGAGTGACCTGAGAAATTGTGGTGAAGCTCAGCGGATAGTCGTGGCTGGCGCGGACGAGATTGAGAAAAATCGCCTCGTTTCGCGACTGCGCCAGGCTCCGGCTGATAGTATCGTAGCGGGTGTCGACCGGATCGACGAGCGCACACGCGCCCACGAGACTGGCAAGCAACGCAACGACCGACAGCGACCTGAGCCCCATGCCCCAAACCAATCGGTTCCCCACCGGCAATTCTGCATGGTTGGGATCGAGCGTCAATATGTGGCAGAAACCACACGGGAAAACGCGTTAAGCATTTCCACCCGGCATCGGCGTCGCCACGGGCGTGTTTGCAACTTGGCGCGGCCGGCGCGACCTACTGTCCGCTCGGCGTGCGCACGCCGATCCAGGAGTCGCGAACCTGCTGGTAGTGCACCATTGGATCATAGACCGGAACCGGCAAGCCCAATTCCGAAGCCGAAAGCCGGCCAACCGCGGCGAGCAGACTGTACGAGGCGACCACCCGATCGTGCTGCGCAACGATCAGATTTTGCCGCGCATTGACCAGAGCCTGCTCGGCATTAAGCACATCCTGCGTCGTGCGCTGGCCGGCGAGCGCCTCGTTGCGAACGCCGGTCAAAGCTCGCGCCGCGGCGTCATTCTGGCGTTCGGCGGCCTCGATTTGCGCCTTCGCCGCCTGTAACTGGCCCCAGGCTTGGACGACGTCGGCGCGGGTCTGGTCGCGCACTTGATCGACGTCGAGTCGTTGCTGGTCGAGATTTTCCTTGTTCGAGCGGATGTTCGAATATTCCGCGCCCCCTTGATACAGCGGGACCGAAAGATTCAGCATCACCGAGTCGGTGTACAGCTTGGGATTTGCGATCGCCGGAAAGATTTGCTGCTGGACGTTGTACTGTCCGGTCAGCGTCGGCCATAGCGCGCCTTCCGCAATTTTGACCTGTAATGCCGCAACATCGACGCCGTACACGGCCGCCACGACGTTCGGATTCTGCGCCGTGCCGACCGCGATCGCGGCGTTCAGCGTCGAGGGCGCGAGCCGATCGACCGCCGTGGCCGGAGCGAGGTTGGCCGGTTCGACGCCGATGATGCGCCGGTAATTGGCCCGCGTCGTCATCAGCGTCGATTCGGCGGCGTGCATGGTGGATTCGGCCGCCGCCAATTGCGCTTCCGACTGCGCAACGTCGGTTGTGGTCACCTGGCCCGCCGCAAACCTGTTGCGGGTATCCTGGAGCGTGCGCTCCAAGACGCGAACATTGTTCTGCTGGACTTCGAGGTTTGCGCCGTCGCGCGACACGTCCATGTAGACGGTCGCCGCCGCCAGCAACACCGATTGTTCCATGACGCGCAGCGTCTCGCGCGCCGCGGACACCTTGCTCTCCGCCGCCCGGACTTTGTTGGCGTTTTGTTCGCCGTTGTAGAATGTCTCCGAGGCGGTAGCGCCAACCGAATACGGTGTCGTCAGGCCTCGATCCGCGAATGCCGCGCCATTCGGCACAAGGCCCGGGGTCGGCGGGATGATGTTCTTTGTATCCGTATACTCCCGCCCGACCGTGGCGTTGGCGGTGATCGTCGGGCGATATCCGGAGAGCGCTTGCGGCACGCCCTCGTCGGTCTGGCGGACAATGGCGCGCTGCGCATTGAGTTGAGGGTTGTCTTCGTAAGCTCGGGCAAGCGCCGCTTCGATCGTCTCTGCGGAGGCCTCACGCGGCGCTGCTGCGATGAGTGCGATACCGACTGGAACTGCCGCCGCGAGCGCGCGGCTGATCCTTCCCCACGGCGGACTTCGCCGTACCCTTGGAGCCATAATTCTACTCGTCACCGTGAGCCCCAATGCGACCGGCGGCGACCTTAACGTGAGGGCTTTTGCCTTACAAGGTTAGCGCCGTGTCGGGGCGCCGTGCTTGGGCGCGCCGCGCCAGCAGCCGCAATTCGCGCAGACCGAACATGAGCGTGGCGAGAATGAGCGGAAGAAAGAAATCCAGTACGCGAAACGTCAGCAATGTCGCCAACAGGTCCTCGCGCTGGTATTGCGGAAGGCCGATGAGCATTGCGGCTTCGACCACGCCGAGGCTTCCCGGCGCGTGACTGATCGCTCCGAGCAGCGTGGCGAGGACGAAGATCACGACGATCGTCGCAAAGCCGACGCTGGGGCTGTTCGGCAACAACATGAAGATCGACAGCGACGCCAGGCAACGGTCGAGCGTGCCGATGCCGATTTGCAGAAACGTGCGCCGCAGATTGGGCAACGCGATCCGCCAATCCGCCCGACCGACGATCCGCGGTTGCGGGATAAGCCAGATCAGATAACAGCCGATCGCGCACAGGCCCGACAGTCCGATCAGCCGGTTGATCCATGGCGGCAGGTGATCGACGACGCTGAGCGCGGCGGGCGCATAAAGAACGGCGCCGCCGAGCACGAAGACGTTGCCAAGCCAAAAAGTCATTCCGGTCACGAACGCGATCTTGGCGATGTCGACGACGTTCAGGTTCCAGAACGAATAGACGCGAAACCGCACCAGGCCGCAGGTCAATGTCGCGGCGCCGAGCGAGTGGCCGATCGTGTAGCTCGTGAAGCTCGCGAAGGCGACGACCCGCAGCGGAATTTTATGCTTGCCGATCGTATGGAGCGCGAACAGATCGTAACAGATGAGGTTGGCGTAGCCGGCAACGACCAGCGCTCCGGCGATTAGAATACGGAATCCCGACTGCGCCTTGAGCGCGGCGATGACTTTGCCGACATCGATGCCGCGCAGCAAATGATAGAGCGTAGCGGTCGCAACGAGGACGATCACAAAACTGATCGCGAAGCTGATCCTGTTCCGGCCGACGCCACGGACGATCGTCTGCGCGAGGGGAAGCGATGCTGGCAGGGCCAAATCAACTCCGTCAGACGAATCGTGGCGGCACGTTCCCACTGGTTTGTAACAACATTGTTACGATCGATATTGCGAGCGCCGGCGGATTTTCGTGACCGTCACACGAATGAGATATGAAATCGCAATCCTCACCGCATGCGATTCGAAAATTCGATGGCCGCGCGCTGTTGGCCGAAAGCACCGCGATGAAGGTCCTGGTCGCGACGGACGCGTGGCGTCCGCAGGTCAACGGCGTGGTGCGGACTCTCGGCTCGTTGGCGCGCGCCGCCGCGAAGCTCGGCGTCGAGATCGATTTTTTGTCGCCGGACGGGTTTTGGACCTTTCCGGTGCCGACCTATCCCGGGCTGCGGCTCGCCTTCCCGCGCCGCAAACGCGTCGCCGAACGTATCGAGGCGGCGAAGCCCGACGCAATTCACGTCGCGACCGAAGGTCCGATCGGCCATGCGGTGCGAGCTTATTGCATCAAAAACGGCCGCTCGTTTACGACGAGCTATACGACGCGGTTTCCCGAATATATTTCGGCGCGCTCGCCGATCCCGCAGCAGTGGATCTACAACGTGCTGCGGCGTTTCCATGCCGCCGCTGCGGTCACGATGGTGGCAACGCCGTCGCTTATGACCGAACTGTCGGAACGCGGCTTTGGCAATCTCGGAATGTGGACGCGCGGCGTGGACGTCGATTTGTTTCGGCCCGATCGCGCCATCGATCTGGATTTTCCGCGGCCGATCTTCATGACGGTGGGCCGGGTCGCCGTCGAAAAGAATCTGCCGGCGTTCCTGTCCCTCGACCTGCCCGGCAGCAAAGTCGTTATCGGCGCCGGGCCGCAGGAGGGGGAATTGAAACGGCGTTTCCCCGCCGTGAAATTCCTCGGCCAATTGGATAATGGAATTCTTGCCGCGCATCTTGCCGCGGCCGACGTCTTCGTCTTTCCGAGCCGCACCGACACGTTCGGCGTGGTGCAACTTGAAGCGCTCGCCAGCGGCGTTCCGATCGCCGCCTTCCCGGTCACCGGCCCGAAGGACGTCATCGGCAACAACCCCATCGGCGTATTGAACGAGGATCTTCGCATCGCCTGCATGCAGGCGCTGTGGATTTCTCGCGAATCCTGCCGGGAATTCGCGCTGCATTATTCCTGGGAGAACAGTGCGCGGCAGTTTATCGGTCACGCGCGCAAAATTGCCCTAGGCGTCACATCCGAAACCGAGACGGCGGTCCCCATCGCCGAAACCACGCCTGGCTCAGCAGCGCAAGCGCTGGTGCCGGGTTGCAACACGAGGGTCACGCATGAACACTCTGTCTGAGACGGATTTGGACAATCAGACGGTCACCAAAGCCTATGCGCGGTGGGCGCCGGTCTATGACCTGGTGTTCGGTGCGGTCTTCGAGCGAGGGCGGCAGGCCGCAATCGCCGCCGCCGAGCGTCTCGGCGGGCGCATTCTCGAGGTCGGCGTCGGCACGGGAATTTCACTGCCAAATTACTCGAAGAACTGCCGGTTATGCGGGGTCGATATCTCCGCGCCGATGTTGCTCAAGGCGCAGGAGCGCGTCGCCGAACTGGGCCTGACCAACGTCGAAGGCCTGTGGGTCATGGACGCCGAGCATATGTCGTTTCCCGACAACTCGTTTGACGTCGTCGTCGCGCAGTACGTGATTACGACAGCGCCAAATCCGGAGGCCACGCTCGACGAGTTTGCCCGCGTGCTGAAGCCCGGCGGGGAAATCATTCTGGTCAGTCGGGTCGGCGCCGAGGCCGGATTGCGGCGCTCGCTCGAGCATTGGTTCCAGCCGGCGGCGCGCAAGCTCGGTTGGCGCACCGAATTTTCCTTCGAGCGTTACTCGCGGTGGGCTGGTCAGGCACCCGGCATGCGACTCATCGAGCGCCGCCCCATGCCGCCTCTCGGGCATTTCTGTCTGATCCGCTTCGGCAAGGACGGCGGCGCGGAACGCGATTACGAAACCGAGCCGGTCCGCGCCGCGGGCTGAACACCTCATCAGCGATCTTGTCGCTGGCGGTCACGCGACCGTCACACTCGGATTTAACGCAGTCGGATTCCCTGTCACGAGGGATTCACCGAATCGCCATATCCAGGCCGGACGGCTGCATGACGGAGAAACACAGCAAATGGAAAATTTTTTCGACACCTTGCGGACCCAGCGCTGGGACGATCATCGCTACTATCACCATAGCCGGATCAATCAGTCGCTTCATTTCGTCAGCGCCGTAAGCTTTCTGTTTTCCTACGTGATGCTTTTCAAGGATCCCGCAATCTCAGCACTGGCCGGCTGGCTGGTGGCGATGACGACGCGGCAAACCGGGCACTTTTTCTTCGAGCCGAAGGATTACGACGTCGTTAACAAGGCAACGCACGAATACAAAGAAGAGATTAAGGTCGGCTACAATCTTCGGCGCAAGGTCGTGCTGTTGACGATCTGGGCGCTTTCGCCGCTGCCGCTTTTCTTCAACCCGAGCTTTTTCGGCCTGTTTACGCCGGCGGCCAACAAAACGGAATTCGTGCGGCATGTCGCGATCATCTGGCTCGCGCTCGGCATCGGCGGCGTGCTTTTCCGCACGATCCAGTTGTTCGTGATCAAAGACGTCCAGACCGGATTGGTTTGGGCCACCAAAATCCTGACCGATCCGTTCCACGATATTAAAATCTATCACAAGGCGCCGCTCGCGCTGCTCCGCGGGGAATGGATCGATCCCGAGATTGGCCTGCATCACTGGGACGAAGACGAGGAGCTGCCGGAACTGCCACGGACCAGTTGATCGCAAATCGCGGCCGGGCCGGCTCGGCTAATGCTTCCGGCGCCCGCGCGGAGAAAACAACCGGTGCATGATCATTTCCTTCAAGACGGTCCGCTTGATCGTCTTGTTGGTGATCGCGGGGTTGCTCCACCACCAGCCGTCCGCCTGCATCGCCTTTGCCGCGGCCACGAAACGGTCGGCCACCGCGGCGAAATCGGCGTCGGTGTAATTGAGGCTGAAGATCAGGCGGCCGGTGCCGATCCAGCTCAGCGCCAGACCTTCGGCGCGCAAATAATATTGCAGCATCCAATTGTAGCGCGATGGCTGCGTATAGCAGACGGTCCAGATGGACGACATGTTAGCCACTTCGACCGGCAGCGATTCCACGGCCAGCCGGCGATTGAGAGAGTTCGCCCGTTCGTCCCAAATGCGATCGAGGTCGCGGTACAGCGCGTCCGCCTCCGGCGTTTGCAACTGCCGCAGAAACTCATTCATCGCCGCCATGACGTAAGGGTGCGAGTTGAAGGTGCCGCGGGCAAAGCAAATATCCGCCGGCCGATCCTCGCGGAAGCGTTTCATAAGCTCGTTTTTTCCGCAGACTACGCCGATGGGCAGTCCGCCGCCCAACGTCTTGCCGTAGGTGACGAGATCGGCGCGCACGCCGAAATAATCCTGCGCGCCGCCTTGGGCGAGGCGAAAACCGACGAACACCTCGTCGAAGATGAGAACGATGTCGCGCTCGGTGCAGACTTCGCGCAGCCGCTTGAGCCATTCGGCATAGCGGACCTTGTCGAAATGCGCCGATCGCGTGCTGTCGAGCAAGGAAGAATTGCTCGGCGCCGACGCATTGGGATGCAAGGCCTGCAACGGATTGACCAGCACGCAGGCGATATTTCGCCGTGTCCGCAACACGCGCAACGCATCCTCGGACATGTCGGTGAGCGTGTAGGTTTCATGCGCCGGCACGGGATTGCCGACACCGGGCTGCACGTCGCCCCACCAGCCGTGATAGGCGCCGCAGAAGCGCACCAGATGCGAGCGCTCGGTGTGGTAACGCGCCAATCGCACCGCCTGCATGACGGCTTCGGTGCCGGACATATGGAAGGAGACTTCGTCGAGCCCGGAAAGTTCTTTGAGGAGTTTTACGTTCTCGATGATCACCGGGTGATAGGGACCGAGCACCGGGCCGAGCTCGCGCACGCGCGCACCGCCCCGCTCGATCGCGCCTTTGTAAAAGTCGTAGCCGAATACATTGACACCGTAGGAGCCGGTCAGGTCGTAGCTGCAGTTGCCGTCGAGGTCGGTGATCGTCACGCCGCTCGAGGATTGAACGAAGGCCGCGGACGGCAAATGCGCTCGCACCAGGCGGCGATACTGAAACGGCACCCGATAGGCGTCGGTGAATTGCAGGTCGGAGATAGCCTCGCTCGCTTCGGCGGTGCGCCGAATCGTTTCGGCAAACCGACCTTTGTAAAGCGCCGACAGCCGGGCAAAGCCGTCGCGACGCCGCGTTACGACCTCCTCCGGCGCATCGTCCGAAGCGAAGAAGCGATCGTCGTCATAGTCGTAGAACGGCAGAAAGCCGGCGAGCCGGCGCGCGATCCGGGAATGCCCGGCGAGCGATCTGTGCTTGGCCTGCGACAGTTCGAGCCGCTTCTTCAAGGTCGCGACGGAGGTGGCAACCGCCGCGGCACCCAGCCCATAGAAGGCGAGACTCGTAGAGCCCCATTTCATCGAATTGCGGTTTAGCGCGGAGTTCTTACAGTCCCATGACGGTCAGGACGCAAATCCTTCGGATATTCGATCAGGAAGACATTAATTTCCTGCTGACCAACCGTATCCCGCGGAGGCTGGCGACGCAGTTCATGGGCTGGTTCAGCCAAATCGAGCAGCCGCTCGTTCGCGACCTATCGATCGCGGCCTGGCGGTTGTTTTCGGATCTCGATCTCAGCGAGGCAAAAAAATCGGAATTTCGCAGCCTGCACGACTGCTTCGTCCGCGAACTCAAGGAGGGCGCGCGCCCGCTCGACGGCACGGCCGATATTTTGGTCAGCCCGTGCGACGCCATCATCGGCGCCTGCGGAGCGATTGCGGGAACCGAGCTCTACCAGGCCAAGGGCTTTCCCTACACATTGCAGGATTTGTTGTGCGATCCGGAACTGGTCGCAGCGCATCGCGACGGTCGCTACGTGACGCTGCGCTTGAAATCGAGCATGTATCATCGTTTCCACGCGCCGCACGACGGCCATATCGGTCAGGTGACCTATGTGTCCGGCGACACCTGGAACGTCAATCCGATCGCGCTCAAGCGGATCGAGCGGTTATTCTGCAAGAACGAGCGCGCGGTGCTGCGGCTGACGCTCGCGCCCGACGGCCAAGCCGTCACATTGGTGGCGATTGCCGCAATTCTCGTTGCCAGCATTCGTCTGCACTGTTGCAAAGATCCGTTGGACCGGAATTACCGCGGCCGAAATGTCATCGCCTGCGACAGCCAGGTTCACAAGGGCGACGAACTCGGCTGGTTCCAGCACGGATCGACGATTATCGTTTTTGCGCCGGACGGCTTCACGCTTTGCGACAACGTTCGCGAAGGCGCGCCGATCCGTATGGGGCGGCCGCTGATGCGGGTCGCTTAATCTAGGGCGCGGCCTTTTTCATCTCCGCGGCCTTCGCGTCGTCGAGTTCCTTGGCGCGCAGGCATGCCGGCCGGCTGCTGACGCGTTGCCAATACTGCTCGAAAGCGGGGCGCTTCTCCAACGTGCCGAACATCATGCCGAAGCCGATGTGCGAGCCGACATAAAGATCGGCGGCGGTAAAGCTGTCGCCGACCAGATAATTGCCGCGCGACACCGCGGCTTCGAGCGTGTCCAGCGCGCGGGCGAGGGTGCCGTAACCCATCATCCGCTCGCGCTCCGGCGGTACCGTGAAGCCCAAAGCCTTGTTGCTCACGGCATATTCGATGGGGCCGGCAGCGAAGAACATCCAGCGATAATACGGCGCGCGCGACCGATCGCCCGGCGGCGGCGCAAGCCGTGCTTGCGGAAACGCGTCGGCGAGGTAAGCGCAGATCGCTGCGCTCTCGGTCACCACCGCATCGCCATGCCGCAACGCCGGCACCTTGCCCATGGGATTGATCGCGAGATAGGCGGGTGCCTTCATCGTCGAGGCGTAGTCGAGGACTTCCGTCTTATAGGGCTGGCCGACCTCCTCAAGCATCCAGCGGGCGACCCGGCCGCGCGACATCGGGTTGGTATAAAGAACGAGTTCGTCGGCCATGACGTGTCCCTCTTGCTGACAAAACGTTGGAGTGTGATGTGCGAATATGCGTCGTCCAAAGCCGGTCGGCAATTATGCCGGCGATCAATCGGACGTGAGTGCGCGATACAGATCGGCGCTGTCGCGTGCGTCGCGCAGCGCCGCCGTAATCTTCGAATTCCGTAGCTTGCGGGCGATCAAAGCCAAAGCGCCAAGCTGGTCGCCCGCCGCGGCCGCTTCCGGCAGCAGGAGAAGGAAGACGATGTCGACCGGTTCGCCGTCGACGGCGTCGAAATCGAGCGGCTTGCGCAGCCGCGCCAGCATTCCGAACGGCTTTGCGACCTGATTGAACCGCGCATGCGGGATTGCCACGCCGCCACCCATCCCGGTGGAACCGAGTTCCTCGCGCTTGGCCAGTTCGGCGAGTAGCCGCTCCGGAACCACGTCGACAATTGCGCCCGCCTTGCGAGCGAGCTCCGCCAAGAGCTTCTTCTTGTCGGCGGCGGCAACGTCGATCATGACATTGTTCACAGAGAGAAAATCCGTAATTTTCATGGGCTTGCTGGCGCGCTCAAAAGGACGGGATAGGAGCGAAGCGACGTCGATGACGGATCAATCGGGAGCGCGCAACCGGTACCCTATACCAGTTTCGGTGAGAACGTACTGCGGCCGTTCGGGATCGGCTTCGATCTTTTGCCGGAGTTGCCGCACATAAACCCGCAGATACTGCGCGTCGGTCAGATCGTCCCACAACTCGCCGAGCAGAAATTTGTGCGTGAGCACCTTGCCGGCATGCTGCACCAGCACGCGCAGCAGCTCGTACTCTTTCGGCGAGAGTTTGATCTCCTTGTCGCCGGCCTTGACGAGACGGCGCACGAGATCGACGGAAAGATCGCCGACCCGGAAAATCGGACGCTCGCCCTGCGTCTGCAATTGGTGACGCAGCGCCGCGCGCATCCGGGCCAGTAGTTCGTCCATCCCGAACGGCTTGGTCACATAGTCGTCGGCGCCGGAATCGAGCGCTTGGACCTTGCCTGCCTCATCGCCGCGACTGGACAAGACGACGATGGGAACGCTCTCGTTGCGGGCGCGAATCGTACGCAAGAGCTCGTGGCCCTGCATATCCGGCAGGCCGAGATCGAGGATGATCAGATCGGGGGATTGGCTGAGGAGCTCGAGCGCCGTCTTGCCGTTCGGGGCTTCGAGGATCTGATAGCCCTGCGCGGTCAGCCCCATGCGCAATAGCTTACGGATGGGCGGCTCGTCATCGACCACCAGCACGCGGAGCGGGGCTGCGGTCATGCGGCGACATCCAGGCTTTGCCGCTCGCGAGGGATCGGCAGGTTGATGGTGAATACCGCGCCGGTGCGATCGGAGCGATTTGCCGCGACGATGGTGCCGTGCATGGCTTCGACGAAACCGCGCGAGATCGCGAGGCCAAGCCCGGTGCCGGCGCGAACCTGATCCGCTTTCTGCGCGCGGTAGAACTTGTCGAATATATGCTCGAGGTCGCCGGCGGGAATGCCGCTGCCTTCATCGAGCACGCGCAGGCAGACCGCGTCACCGTTGCGCCAGGCCTGGATGCGGATGGTCGTTTCCTGCGGTGCGTATTTGGCGGCATTGTCCAGCAGATTGAACAGCACTTGCTCGAACAGCACGGCGTCGAGTTCGAGCATCGGTAAATCCGGCGCCAATTCCAGTTCGACTTCATGTCGGGACAGGATGCGGCTAGCACGGCGCAGCGCGCTGCCGACGATTTCACCGAGATCGTGCAGTGCGACGTTCGGCGTGATTGCGCCGGCTTCGAGCTTGGTCATGTCGAGCAAATTGGCGATGAAGCGGTTGAGCCGCTCCGATTCGTCGATGATCGTACCCAAAAGATCTGCTCTCTCGCTCGCCGACAGCTTGTCCTCGAGATCGCGTAGCGCACCCGCCGAGCCCAGCACAGCGGCGAGCGGCGTCTTAAGATCATGCGAGATCGACGTGAGCAGCGCCGAGCGCAAGCGTTCGGTTTCGGCGGCGCGCTCAACGCGGTCCATTTCCTCGACCAGCCTGATGCGCTCGATGGCGAGGGCTCCCTGATCGCCCAGCGCATCGAGCAAGCGCCGCTGATCGGGTGTCAGCAGCGGGCCGGGCTTATCGCTGTCGATCCCCATCACGCCGATGGCGCCGCGTCCGGTGCGCATCGGCAGAAACAGGCGTTTGGCGCCGGGCAGCGTATCGGAACCGCGCCCGGCGACGCGATTGTTCTCCCAGGCCCATTTCGCCGCGGCGATGTCGGCGTCGTCGAGAATATCCTCGGGCGGGTAGCCCGCCTTGACCGCGATCGAGCCGTGTTCGGGCAGCAGCAGCACGACCCGTACCTTCAACATCAGCGCGGTCTGATACGCCGTCGCCCATAGCACGTCGTCGAGCGTTGCGGTGCTGGCGAGCTTGCGGCTGAAGGCATAAAGCGACTCGGTTGTCCGGGCCCGCTCCGTCGTCGCGACGATCCGGGTACGGCCGCGCGCGGCGACACTGGATACGATGACGGCGACGAGCGTGAAAAAGCCGAACGCCGTGACGTTATGCGGATCGTTGATCGTGAACGTGTAAATCGGCGGCAGGAAGAAGAAATTATAGGCGAGGGATGAGACGACGCTCGCCAACAGCGACGGCCACAGGCCGAAGCGGACGGCGACGGCAACGACGGCGGTCAGAAAAACCAGGTCGCTGTTGGTGCCGTCGATCCATGCCTGAATCAGTTCGCCAACTCCAAGTGCCACGGCGACCGCGACCAATGCTGCGCCGTAGGGACGTGGGTCGAATGCTGCGTCGCGCTCGGCGGGGCGGGTCGACTTCTTGGGAATAGGCTGGCCGGCAACCGTGTCGCCGGCGATGACGTGCACGCTGATATTGCCGGAACGGCGCACGAGATCGTGCACCACCGAGCCATGCACGATCTCGAACCAGCGCGTGCGTGCCGATTTGCCGATGATGATCTGCGTGACATTGTTTGCCTGCGCATAGCCGATCACATCCTCGGCGATCCGATGCTCGCTGGACGGCAGCGTGACGGCCTCGCCGCCGAGCGCCTCGGCGAGGCGCAGCGTGTCGGCGACACGGTCACGCTCCTCCTCGGAGAGCTGGAGACTGCGCCGGCCCTCGACATAAAGCGCGATCCAAGGTCCGTGCAGACGGTCGGCGAGTCGCTTGGCGTAACGCACGAGGCCGGCGGCGCGCTGATCCTCGCTGATGCAAACCAGAATGCGTTCGCCCGCCGCCCACGGGCCTTGGATGGCGTGTGCCTGCATTTCCGACAGCAATTCCTCGTCGACCCGCTCGGCGGTTCGGCGCAATGCGAGCTCGCGAAGCGCCGTCAGGTTGGCGGGTGAGAAGAAATGCTCGAGCGCTCGCTCGGCCTGCTTCGGAACATAGACCTTGCCTTCCTTGAGGCGCTGGATCAGGTCGTCCGGTGTCAGGTCGACGAGTTCGACGGCATCGGCGCGGTCGAAAACGGCATCGGGCACCGTCTCGCGCACGCGCACATGCGTGATCTGTGCGACCACGTCATTGAGGCTCTCGATGTGCTGGATGTTGACGGTCGTGTAGACGTCGATGCCGTTGCTCATCACCTCTTCGACGTCGAGGTAGCGCTTGGGATGGCGGCTGCCGTCGACATTGGTGTGAGCGAGTTCGTCGACCAGCACGATTTGCGGCCGGCGGGCGATGATGGCGTCGAGGTCCATTTCCTCGAACCACTGGCCCTTGTACTCGATGCGCTGGCGCGGAACGATTTCGAGGCCGTCCAGCAGCGCTTCGGTCTCGCGGCGGCCGTGGGTCTCGACGATACCGACGACGACGTCGTAGCCGTCTTTCTTGCGGGCGTGGGCCTGCTGCAGCATTTCGTAGGTTTTGCCGACGCCGGGCGCGGCGCCTACGAAGATGCGAAGCTTGCCGACGCGCCGCTCTTCGCGGCGCGCCGCCTCGAGTAGCGCTTCCGGGGAGGGCCGATGTTCCAATTCGCGCCTTTGCTCCGCCATCGCCGATGGATCTCAAGCTATTGGCGCTCGTCGCATCATCCGGCAGTCAATCGATCGAGTGCAAGATTGAGCTGCAGAACATTGACGCGCGGCTCGCCCAAAAGGCCGAGCCATCGGCCCTCGGTGTTGTCGTCGACGAGCTTGCGAATGCGATCTTCCGGCAGATTGCGGGCCTTGGCAATACGGGGCACTTGGAAAAGGGCGCCCTCCGGCGAGATCTCCGGATCGAGGCCGCTGGCCGATGTCGTCACCAGGTCGGCCGGCACCGGCATCGACGGATTCTCTTTTTTCAGCTTATCCATGTCGCCCTTGACGCGATCGATCAGCGCCTTGTTGGACGGTCCGAGATTCGATCCACCGGAGTTGTCGGCGTTGTAGGGCGCGGCCACGGTCTTGGTCGGATCCTTGGGATCCGGCGCGGTCGTCGCCGACAGCCGACCATGGAAATACTTGTCGCTGTCGAATTCCTGGCCGATCAGCTCCGAGCCCACGACCGTGCCGTTGCGCTCGATCATGCTGCCATTCGCCTGGTACGGGAAAATGACTTGGGCGATCCCCGTCATCGCCAGGGGATAGGCCAAGCCGGTGATGAGCGTAAGAGCGATCAGGACGACGATCGCCGGACGAATTTCGCGCAACATCGCAGTTCTCCTCAGACCAGGTGCAAGGCGGTGACGACGACATCGATCGCCTTGATGCCGACAAACGGAATGATCACGCCGCCGGCGCCATAGATCCACAGATTGCGGCGCAGCAGCGCGGCGGCGCCGATCGGGCGATAACGTACGCCCTTCAGCGACAGTGGAATGAGCGCAATGATGATCAGCGCATTGAAGATGATCGCCGACAGGATGGCGCTCTCCGGCGTCTGCAGCTTCATGATGTTGAGCGCCTGCAATTGCGGATAAAAAGCGACAAACATTGCCGGGATGATGGCGAAGTATTTCGCCACGTCGTTGGCGATCGAGAAAGTCGTCAGCGCGCCGCGGGTCATCAAGAGCTGCTTGCCGATCTCGACGATCTCAATGAGCTTGGTCGGGTTGGAATCGAGATCGACCATGTTGCCGGCTTCACGCGCCGCCTGCGTGCCGGTGTTCATCGCCACGCCGACGTCGGCCTGTGCCAAAGCCGGCGCGTCATTGGTGCCGTCGCCGCACATGGCGACCAACTTGCCCTTGGCCTGCTCGTCGCGAATGAGCCGCAGCTTGTCTTCCGGCGTGGCTTGGGCAAGGAAATCGTCGACGCCGGCTTCCGCTGCGATCGCCGCGGCCGTCATCGGGTTGTCGCCGGTAATCATAACGGTGCGGATGCCCATCCGGCGCAATTCGGCAAAGCGCTCGCGGATGCCGCCTTTCACGATGTCCTTGAGGTGAATGACGCCGAGCAGGCGGCCGTCCTTGGCGACTGCAAGCGGCGTGCCGCCTGCCTTGGCAATGGAGTCCGCGATCGCGGTGACTTCGCGCACGGTCTCGCCGCTCAAGCTCGGACGCAGTGCCTGCACGGCGCCGCCCGCAGTGGCCGCGGCCGGCGAGCCGTTGAGGTAATTCAGGATCGAGTCCACGGCGCCCTTGCGGACCCAGGACGAGCCGACCTCGACGCCGCTCATGCGGGTCTGCGCACTGAAGGGAATGAAATTGGCTTTCAGTTCCGCGAGTTCGCGGCCGCGAATGCCGTACTTTTCCTTGGCCAGCACGACAATGGAGCGCCCCTCGGGCGTTTCATCCGCCAGCGAAGCGAGTTGTGCCGCGTCCGCCAATTCCTGTTCGGTCACCCCGCGCAGCGGCTTGAACTCGGTGGCCTGGCGATTGCCGAGCGTGATGGTGCCGGTCTTGTCCAGGAGTAACGTATCGACGTCGCCCGCGGCCTCGACGGCGCGGCCGGACATTGCCAGCACGTTGAAGCGCACCAGCCGGTCCATGCCGGCAATGCCGATGGCCGAAAGCAGCGCGCCGATCGTGGTCGGGATCAGTGTCACGAACAGGGCCACCAGGATCACGACCGAAATCACGCTGCCGGCATAATAGACGTAGCTCGGGATCGTCGCGGTCGCGAACACGAAGATGATGGTCAGGCCGATCAGAAGGATGTTCAGCGCGATCTCGTTCGGCGTTTTCTGCCGTTCGGCGCCCTCGACCAGGCGGATCATGCGATCGAGGAACGTCGAGCCGGGCGCCGCGGTAATGCGCACGCGGATCCAATCGGAAAGAACCTGCGTGCCGCCGGTGACTGCCGAGCGGTCGCCGCCGGACTCGCGGATGACCGGCGCGGATTCGCCGGTGATTGCCGCCTCGTTGACCGAGGCCATGCCGACGATCACCTCGCCGTCCGACGGAATCATGTCGCCGGCTTCGACGAGAACGATGTCGCCGACCTTGAGGCCGGTGCTCGGCACCAGCCGGTAATTCTGCGAGTCGCCGGCACCGGTCAGAAGCTTGGCCTGCGTCTCGGTGCGTTGACGGCGCAGCGTGTCGGCCTGCGCCTTGCCGCGGCCCTCGGCCACCGCTTCGGCGAAATTGGCGAACAGCACGGTGAACCACAGCCAGACGATGATTTGAAATTCAAACAGGATACGGCCGCCGCCGGTCGCGAGATCGCGGACCAGGATGACCGTCGTCAGCATCGTGACCACTTCGAGCACGAACATGACGGGATTCTTCATGAGCGTGCGCGGATTGAGCTTGACGAAGGCGGAGCCGATGGCCGGGACGACGATCTTCGGATCGAACAGCGCCGAGACGGGCATGCTCTTGCGCAGGGTTGAGGTTTCCATCGACGTCACTCCAGGCCTTAATTGGAAGAGAAAAGGGTTCCGGCGTTGATCGCGAGCTGCTCGACGATCGGGCCGAGCGCCAGCGCCGGAAAGAAGGTGAGACCGCCGACAATCAGGATCACGCCGACGACGAGACCAACGAACAGGCCGCCATCGGTCGGGAAAGTGCCTGCTGAAGCCGGCACCAATTTCTTGGCAGCCAGCGTGCCGGCGATCGCCATGGTCGGGATGATCATCCAGAACCGGCCGATGCCCATCGCGACAAAGCCGCTGAGGTTGTAGAACATCGTGTTGCCGTTCAGTCCGGCGAAGGCCGAGCCGTTGTTGCCGTCCATCGAGGTGTAAGCGTAAAGGACCTCGGTGAAGCCATGCGGGCCGGGATTGTTCATCGAGGCCACCGCCGACGGCACCAGCATGGCGACGGCGGTCCAGCCGAGATACATCAGCGGCAGGACCAGGATGGCGAGCATCGCCATCTTCACTTCCTTGGCTTCGATCTTCTTGCCGACATATTCCGGCGTGCGCCCCACCATCAGTCCCGCGACGAAGATCGAGATGATGACGAACAGCAGCATGCCGTACATGCCGGAGCCGACACCGCCGACGATGATCTCGCCAAGCTGAATATTGATCAGCGGAATCATGCCGCCAAGCGCGGTGAAGCTGTCATGCATGGCATTGACCGCACCGCACGACGCCGCGGTGGTGATGACGGCAAACAGCGCTGAGCCGACGATGCCGAAGCGGGTCTCCTTACCTTCCATATTGCCGCCGTTGAGCCCGAGCGCATTGAGCGCATCGTTGCCATGGGCTTCGGCCCAATAGCAGAAGAAGACGCCGGCGATGAACAGAGCGCCCATCACCGCGAGAACGGCCCAGCCTTGCCGCTGGCGGCCGATCATCCGGCCGAACACGTTGGTGAGCGCCGCACCAAGTGCAAAGATCGAGATCATCTGCACGAAATTAGAGAGCGCCGTCGGGTTCTCGAACGGATGCGAAGCGTTGGCGTTGAAAAAGCCGCCGCCGTTGGTGCCGAGCATTTTGATGGCGATTTGCGAGGCGACCGGCCCGACCGCGATGTGCTGCTTGACCCCTTCGAGCGTGGTGGCGTCGACATAGGGCCCGAGCGTCTGCGGGATGCCCTGCCAGACCAGGAACAGCGCATACGGCACGCAGAGCGGAATGAGAATGTAGAGCGTGCAACGGGTCATATCGACCCAGAAATTACCGACGGTGCGCACCGAATGCCGCGCGAAGCCGCGGATCAATGCGACCGCGAGCACGATGCCGGTTGCCGCGGAGAGATAGTTCTGATGCGTCAGGCCGAGCATCTGCACGAGGTAGGACATCGTGTTTTCGCCAGCGTAATTCTGCCAGTTGGTATTGGTGATGAAGCTCATTGCCGTGTTGACCGACAGGCCTTCTTCGACGGCGCTTTGGCCTTCGGGATTGAACGGCAAAAACGCCTGTGTGCGCATCAGCACGTAGAGAATGAGCAGGCCACCGACGTGAAACAGCAGCATGCCGACGGTATAGGTCAATGCATGCTGCTCCTGGCGCTCGTCGACGCCGGCGATCTTGTAGATCGCAATCTCGACCGGACGCAGGATCGGCGTCAGCCACGTGCGTTCGCCGTTGAAAACGCGCGTCATATAGGCGCCGAGGACCGGCGTGATCGCGATGACGATCGCGCAATAAAGCAGAATCTGGACCCAGCCGATGACGGTCATGGTCGTTATCCTTCAGAACAGTTCGGGCTTGATCAGGGCGTAGATCAGATAGACGAGCAGCCCCGCGGTCACGAGACCGGCTAGCGAATAGTCGAAGATCATGACCGTTCTCCTCAAAGCCGGTCGCAGGCGTAGCAATAGGCGATCGACAGCGCGAAAAAGACGAAAACGATCGCCATCATGACGGCGTCCATCATCGAAGTTCTCCGAAGTAAAACTCTATAGTTTGGCTCGGCAGCAGATATCTGACTGTCACACGCGGCCTTGATTTGCATCAACGCCGTCCGTGATCTTCCGCCCAATCAGACGTGTTTAGGTGTCACCGACTGCATAGGAAATCGAGACGGGAGGCACAATAACGATATAAGAATCCCATAAAGCTGGACGATCCGCAGACCGTAAGTCCAACTGGGAGAGGGTTCTTAACGCCTATCGGACGCCTTGCGGAAGAAATCGGGCTGGGATTTCGCCCTTGGAGTGCGCCGGGATATGTTCATGGCTTGGGGAGACGCAGCGATCGCCGGGACCGATTATTGCTGGAGGGGGAATGGATAGTGACAATCAAAGTCTGGCTGCGCGCGAACTCGAGCGCTTGACGCAAAATCTTACGGTCGAAAAGCTGCTCTTTCAGCTCGGCCTGGATCCCACCAACGTTACTTGGCACGCGATATTCGAGCGGCTGACCGACGTCGCGGCAGCACATCTCAATTTCGCAAGTGCGTGCGCGCTGATCGGCGCCGGCTTCTATGCCGGGACGATGCTGATGCGAACGATGGTGCCGCTGCGCGTTTTCGCCATCATCGGCGCGTTGTTCTTTATGGCCTATGGGGCGCTCGCCGGCGCGATGTCGACTTTTTTTATGTATATGCTGTTGCTGCCCATCAACACTTGGCGCCTCGTTCAGATGCGCGGCCTTGTCAAGAAAGCGCGCGTCGCCGCGCAAGGCGATCTGTCGATGGATTGGCTCAAGCCGTTTATGAACCGCCGCGTTTATCGCCAAGGCGACGTCCTGTTTCGCAAAGGACAGGTCGCGAATGAGATGTTTCTTACGGTCACCGGGAAATTTCTCGTGCGCGAAATCGGCGTCGAACTTCCGCCGGGTCGTCTGATGGGTGAGCTCGGTTTCGTCACGCGCAATAACAAAAGGACGCAAACGGTCGAATGTATCGAAAATGGCGATGTCCTGACCATCACCTATGACCGACTGCTCGAAATCTACTTCGATAACCCGGAGTTCGGTTATTACTTTCTCCGGCTCGCAAGCGATCGCCTGCTGCAGAACATTGCGCGCCTCGAGGCGACCGTTGCAGCCGCGGCCGACAAAACGACATCGGCGCGTCCGGTAGAATTGCGGAGCCCCGGCGCTGAGGCCGAATCGACTGAGGCAACGGAAACGACTGGGCCGACCAAGGCCATGAAGGACGTCCCAGTCGCGGTGGCAGAAGCGACTTCCGCCGACGCGAGTGAAGCCGCTCCGGATGGTCGGCGTGCAATGGCGGTGAAACTGGTCGAACGTTTTTCTTTGTGGTCTGGGGTTGCGGGAATTATTCCGGTGCCGTTCGTCGATCTGGCTGCCGTCGGCGGCGTGCAAATTCAAATGCTGCGCCGCATTTCGCAGATTTACAGCGTTCCGTTTTCCGTGAATCGGGGCAAAGCGCTCATCGCCAGCCTTGCAGGGTCGATGATTCCGGCGAGCAGCGGGATGGGGGCCGCGAGTATGACTAAGAGCGTGCCAGTCATTGGAACCGCTGTTAGCGCGATTGTGATGCCGGCCTTGTCCGCCGGCGCGACTTACGCGATCGGCATGGCTTTCATCCAGCACTTTGCTTCGGGCGGGACGCTGCTTGATTTCAATCCCCGAGAATATCGCGAGTTTCTCAAAGCTCAGAAGGAATTGTGGAGCACGCGATCAAGGGCCGCCCGCGCTGCCGCTAAAGGTAGCTTCGCCGCTGCGCCCAAACAATCTCCGCGATCCGATTTGGGGCTCCCGGGATCACTCCCGAACTGGCGCAAATATTTGCGCTTGCCGCATTAGTCGAACGAACGTTCGCAGTCGGATGCTTATTTTTACCTTATATCGTTCTGAGCCGGTCCATCTGGTTTCTATATGGCTTTTGACGCCATTCTACGGGGCGATCATTAATGGGTTATCGAGCGGTAAGATTGCGTCATGGTCTTCGCTGCCGATCACGAAATTCTTTTCGATCGACTTGGCGACGAGTTGCGCATTGCGCCGCAGCCCGCGCCGCATCTATTTGCGAAAATTATTGGCAGTGCCTGTACTCGCATTCATATTCTAAGCAAGTCGGGAAAAGCCGCTGGAATTGGCCGATTGGTCGAATCCGAGGCGTGGGCCGATGCTGCACTGACTTTGATCGAACTGGAACTTCCGGGCTGGAAGCTGCGGCGCCTGATCTACGAGGACACTCAGTGGATTTGCTCGCTGTCCCGGCAGCCGAACCTGCCGCATGCGTTTGACGACACCGCTGACGCCACTCATGAAGTCATGCCGCTTGCAATTTTGTTGGCGTTTCTGCAGGCACGCCGGACGACCGCGGCTGCCTCGCAATCCATTGCCGCAGTGCCCTCCGTCGAGACGACGCCGGATGGCCTGATCTATTGCGATAATTTCGCCTGAGCGCCGCGATTCCCCCTCGTTTACCCCCTATGCCGCCTTTATGAGAATGGGTTTTGCTCCGTCTCGAATTCATATGCCCCAAGGCGCAGATTCAGGTCAGCCGAAAACAGCAATAAGGAGAGGCCGCGATGAGTGAAGTCGCTGCCGACTTGAGCTTTAAGCCGCCAAACCGTGCGGCAGAGCGGCCGCACTTCTGGCGTCGAGTCGCCCAGCGGCTCGATGCGCTGGCCGCATATTCGACCAAGCACGCAGTCTCCGAACAGGAATTGCGCCGGGTCGACGAAGACATCAAACGCTGCCGGCAGCTGTTGTTGAGGAATCCGCAGCGCCGCAGGGATGCGAGACCAGGTCGCACGGCGATGCCGAACGTGGATCGAGCAATAATAGCCGGATAGCGCAGCGCGACAATGAGCGGGCTCTTCAAAAATTTTGGGTTTGCCAGCTCCGCTGCGCCGGAAGCCGTCAGGCTCGCCGTTGCCAATTCTGCGCAGAATTTCGGGGTGCGCGGCGAGCCCTCTGTCGGGCTTGGCACGGTGGTCAATTTCCCCAAACGGCCGGATCTCTCCGTTCTCAGCGAAACGATCTCGCTGTTTTACATCGCCCGGAACAAGCATGGATTTTGGGTGGCGCGCGAGGCGGAAGGCCGCTGCGGCGGCGAATTTCTCTTCCGGCGTTCAGCCGTGCGTTTTGCCCGGCATGAGGGTGCGCCGGCAGGCTGCGCGATGATGTTTCTCAACGAGCCGCTCGACCTCGACCTTGCGAACGAGGGCAGCCGTCTTGTCGAACCTCTTACCGCGGCGATGGATCTTATAACGCGGCGGGCGCCGACATTCGCCGCCTACATTGCCATGGCGATTGCAGAATGGCGGAAACTCGTCGCACAAATCTCGCGCGCCTTGGCCAGCGAGCGGAGTAACCGCGCGGCGATCGAACGAGAGCTATTCCACGGCCGTTATACTCTGTCGTCGAAAAACGACGACGATCTGCCGATCCCATAATTCACCATCGCAATGCGGGTTCGCGGTCGGATGAAATTCATCCGACCTGCGAAGGAAGGAACTTCCATGGAGCACGATGCTGAATCTCCCTCATTTTTGCGACATCCTCTCTTCATAATCGGCCAGGACAGCCACGGACACTGGGTGGCGCGAGATCAAAACGGGACCCGGGGCGGTCTGTTCGTGAATCGTGCGGAGGCGCTTCGCTACATTCGATTCGAGAACGGCAATCGCGCCCAAGCCTTCGTCACGGTGGCCGGAGTTCTTGACCTCGACATGCGGGCAATGAATGTGGCGCAGCGTCAGCCGACCATCGAGAACCAACGCGATCGTAAAGTCGCCTGAGTGTATTTGGCCGGCCGTATTGTTCGGATTAGCGCGGCGGCTCTTATCAGTTCTTCTGCTGTTCGGAAAGGTCGTTCCGCTGCTGCCGTCTCGATCGCGGCTACTGTGACCTTAGCGGCCTGTTGCGCTGCAGTCCGTGACGAACGCGCGGCGAAGGGCGCCGATCCTTATCGCATCGTTAGCAAACAACCGAGCATTTAAGCCGCGCTTTCAAAAAAAGCCGCGCAGTGCAGCAACGATTCCTCGCTAAGTAGTTTCACGTCATCTTTAGGAATCCGGCCGCAAAACACGGCATCAACAACCCGGCGGGTCACGTGTCGTGCCCGCCGGTTTCGGCAAGTGTTTGGGAATCCGCTCCCGTAACAGCGCGGGGTTTTGTCAGATGCCAAATTTCATTCGCTTCGTTCGCGACGCAATGAGCCGCATTCGCCGCTTTCGCCGAGACGACGGCGGCACTGTGGCCATGATGATGGGCCTCACTGCAATACCGCTCATTTTCGCCGTCGGCGCCGGAGTCGATTACGGCACCGCCAATATGGCGAAGGCGAAGCTCGACGCGGTGGCCGATACGGCCGCGCTTTCGGCGGTGGATCATCAGGCCATCACCGGTACTCCGGCCGCGGCGGAGACCGCCGCGCAAAACACGTTCAATGCCGAAGCCGTCAACTTGCCCAATGTTGCGGTTAACAACCTGTCCGCCACGGTGACTGACTCGACGACGGGCCGCACCGCCGTCGTCAGCTATACGGCGACGAAGTCCAACACATTCATGGGAATTTTCGGCTATCCGTCGACGACGATTACCGGCTCGTCCACCGCGCAAGCCGGCCTGACGACGAATATCGACTTCTATTTGCTGCTCGACAATTCGCCGTCGATGAATATCGCCGCCACGAGCGCCGGCATCGCGACAATGGTCGCCAATACGTCGGCGCAAGGCGGCTGCGCCTTTGCCTGCCACGAATCCGATCCGTCCGCGGACAACCTCGGAAATCCGGGCGGCGAGGACAACTACACACTCGCGCAAAAACTGGGCGTTGTGACGCGGATGCAGAATTTGGCGAGCGCGACCCAATCGCTGATGAGTTCGGCGTCGTCGATGGAAGGCTCGAACAGCCAACAATATCAGATGGCCATTTACACGTTCAATAATTCCGGTCTCAATCCGATCCAGCTGTTAACGTCGAATCTCGCCACCGCGCAATCGGCGGCGGCCAATATCAACGTGGAGGAGGTTTACTCCAACAACTGGCTGACGAAGACGAGCCAAAATAACGACACGGACACCAACTTCGAATCCGCCATGTCGGCGATCAACACCATCATGCCGCTGCCGGGGACCGGCACCCCGGCCAGCACGCCGCAGGAGGTGCTCTTCATCGTTACCGATGGCGTCGACGACGAAGTCTCGTCGTCCTGCTCGCAGTCGCTCGACGGCAGCCGCTGTCAGCAACCGTTCAACACGGCATGGTGCACGACGGTCAAGAATCGCGGCATCCAGATCGCGGTCCTGTACACCGATTATCTGCCGCTTCCGACCAACTCCTGGTACAATAATTGGATTGCGCCGTTTCAGAGTCAGATCGAACCCAATATTGAAAGCTGCGCATCGCCCGGAATGTTTTTCTCGGTGACCACCGACGGCGATATTACCGCCGCGATGCAGACGCTGTTCCAGCAGGCGGTGGCGGCGGCGCGACTGACGCAATGATCGAATAAATGCCGCGGGCGAGCGTTTCCGCCCTTGCCGGTCGGCCGTGATGCGCTATTTTGCCGGCGTGACGCGAGGATCGCGGCGCGCGGGTGTAGCTCAATGGTAGAGCAGAAGCCTTCCAAGCTTATGACGAGGGTTCGATTCCCTTCACCCGCTCCAAGCTCGGGCTTGCGTTAGATTGGCCCAGGAGGCATGTGAACGCCGCCTAGGAGTGTAGCTCAATGGCTAGAGCACCGGTCTCCAAAACCGGGGGTTGGGGGTTCGAGTCCCTCCACTCCTGCCAGGCGCCGCCCAGTTTCCCTAACCAATTGGCGTATCAAGCGGACTTTCCCTCCTTGACGGTACGGCAAACCGGCAGTAGGTAACTGCCATCGTCAGCGGCCCGGTAACGGACTTCCGCGACGAACATATTCCCCAAAAGGCACCGCTATGTCGGTCTCGTCCTAAGAGTTGGGCGGGGAATGCTCATTGGATTAAGCGCGCGATGGCGAAAGTCAGTCCGTTCAAGTTTCTGCAGGAGGTGCGGGCCGAGGCGCAAAAGGTCACTTGGCCGACGCGCAAAGAGACGACCGTGACCACCATCATGGTGTTTGTCATGGTCTTCGTCGCCTCGATCTTTTTCCTGCTGGCCGATCAGGTCATGCGTATCGCGGTGAGCTTCCTGCTCGGCATCAACTCTTGAGCTTTGCAATTCACTACCAATCACGATCCAAATTCATGATCCTGGAATTGATGACATGACGACCCGGTGGTACGCGGTCCACGCTTACTCGAATTTCGAGAACAAGGTGGCGGATTCGATCCGTGAACAGGCTAAACAGCGCGGGCTGTCCGGCCTGTTCGAGGAAATCCTGGTTCCGAAGGAAAAGGTCGTCGAGGTGCGGCGCGGCCGCAAAGTCGACGCCGAGCGAAAGTTCTTCCCGGGTTATGTGCTCGTGAAGATGGAAATGACGGATGACGCCTATCACCTGATAAAGAACACGCCCAAGGTGACCGGCTTCCTCGGCTCCGATAATAAGCCGATGCCGTTGTCCGACGCCGAGGCCGACCGCATCATTCACCAGGTGCAGGAAGGCATCGAGCGGCCGAAGCCGTCGGTGTCGTTCGAAGTCGGCGAGCAGGTCCGCGTCTCGGACGGTCCGTTTGCCTCGTTTAACGGCACGGTGGAAGAAGTCGATGAAGGCCGCTCGCGCCTGAAAGTCGCGGTGTCGATCTTCGGCCGCGCCACGCCCGTCGAGCTGGAGTTCGGGCAGGTCGAGAAGCTATAGAGTTGACGTGAAGCCGTGGGAGGTGAGGCGGTCGCCAGCCGTCGACATCCGCACCACTAACAGGAGTAGAGAATGGCGAAGAAAATCACCGGATATGTAAAGCTGCAGGTGCCGGCGGGGGCGGCCAATCCGTCGCCGCCGATCGGGCCTGCGCTCGGCCAGCGCGGCCTTAACATCATGGAGTTCTGCAAGGCGTTCAACGCGCAGACCCAGAAGCTGGAGAAGGGCGCGCCAATTCCCGTCACCATCACGGTCTATGCCGACCGTTCGTTCACGTTCGAGTTGCGCACCCCGCCGGTCTCGCACTTTCTTAAGAAGGCGGCCAAGCTCGAGAGCGGCTCGAAAGCGCCGGGCCGCGATATCGCCGGCGCGGTGACCAAAGCACAGGTGCGCGAGATCGCTCAGCAGAAGATGAAAGACCTCAACTGCGATACGATCGAAGCCGCCATGCGCATGATCGAAGGTTCCGCCCGCTCGATGGGCTATGAGGTGACGGAATGAGTACGCTTGGAAAGCGCACGCGCACCGCGCGCGAAGGTGTCGATCGCGAGAAGCTCTATCCGCTCGCCGAAGCGGTGAAGATGGTCAAGGAACGCGCCAAGGCCAAATTCGACGAGACCGTCGAAGTGGCGATGAATCTCGGCGTTGATCCGCGGCATGCCGACCAAACGGTGCGCGGCGTCGTCAATTTGCCGAACGGCTCCGGCCGCTCCGTGCGCGTTGCGGTGTTTGCGCGCGGCGCCAAAGCCGACGAGGCCAAGGCCGCCGGCGCCGACGTCGTTGGCGCCGAGGACTTGGTCGAGAAGGTTCAAGGCGGCGCCATCGATTTCGATCGCGTCGTCGCCACGCCCGATCTGATGCCGCTGGTCGGCCGCCTCGGCAAAGTGCTGGGCCCGCGCGGACTGATGCCCAATCCGAAGGTCGGCACGGTGACGATGGACATCACCAACGCGGTCAAAGGCGCCAAGGGCGGATCGGTCGAATTCCGCGCCGAGAAGGCCGGCGTCGTCCAAGCCGGCATCGGCAAGGCCTCGTTCAGCGCGGAAAAGCTGATCGAAAACATCATGGCTTTCGCCGACGCGGTGCAGAAGTCTCGGCCGGCCGGCGCTAAGGGCCACTTCATCAACCGGGTGGCCATTTCTTCGACCATGGGCCCCGGCGTCAAGGTCGAGCCGGCGACCTTGTTCCCGGCGTCGCAGCAGATGCACTGAACGAAACAGGTGTCCGGGCACAGTGCACGAAGTGGTGCGCCGCGCCCGGGACCTATTTGCAAACGCCGAATCCGTGGGAAACGGGCGCATTCCAGCTACGCCGCCGCGCGCTTGCCCCACAAAGCCTGCGTCGCGAGGCGCGCGCCCTCGACCAGCGAATTCAGCTTCGCCCACATGATCGTGGGATGAACGCGGCGCGCAAACGGGCTTTGCGCAAAGCCGCAATCGGTGCCGCCCATCACGTTCTCGCGGCCGACGATCTTGGCGAGCCGTACGATCCGCTCGGCGACCAATTCGGGATGCTCGACGACGTTGGTGGCGTGACTGATCACGCCGGGGATCAAGATCTTTCCGGGATCGAGCTTCACCGTCTCCCATATCCGCCACTCGTGCGCATGGCGCGGATTGGCGGCTTCGAAGGAATAGTGCCCGACGCGCACTTGGAGGACCAAATCGATGATGTCTTTAAACGGCACGTCGAAAGCGTGCGGGCCGTTCCAGCTTCCCCAGCAAATGTGATAGCGCGAGCGTTCCTCTGGGATGCCTCTGAGCGCGTGGTTGAGCGCATCGACGCGCAGCTGCGCCCAGCGGCGGTAGTCGGCCGCGCTCATCGGCGGCACCATGCGCTCGAACATGTAGGGCAGGAAGGCGTCGTCGATCTGGACGTAAAGGCCGGCGTCGACGATCGCCCGGTATTCCTGGTGCAGGGCGTCAGCGAGCGCAAATAGAAATGCCTCGTCGTTCTTGTAGTGCTCGATCTTGGCGCCGGGAGCCGCGCTCGCAGGCGCTACAACCGGCAGGAATCCGGCCAGTGACGGAAAGCGGTCCTTCACCTTGGCGATGCCGGTGGTGAGGTTTTTGATGTCGCGGCCCACCAGCTTTTGGCCGGAATAGGCGATCGCGCCGCTGACGACCACGCGATTGCCAAGCCGTTTGCCCAAGCCCGAAGCCACGTCGTATTCCGCATAAAATTCCGGGAACGCTTCGCGATCGCGTCCGCCGGACATTGACGCCATCGGATCCTTGGTTTCCTCGGGCGTCGCCGGCCGGATGGTGATGCCGGTGAGCCGCTTGTGCACGTAGAACGCCCAATTGGCGCCTTTGCTGAACTCGCCGTCACTGACGATGTCGATGCCGACCTCCGCCTGCTGGTACACCACCTTGGCAACGGATTCGGTCAGGCAGTTCTCGAACGCTGCCTCGTCGTACGGCTTGCCGCCTTCGATGGCGCGCCAGAACTCGATAAGGTCGGGCGGCCGGATCAGGCTGCCGACATGGGTGGTCAGGATGCGATCGGTATCGCGCGGCATAGGTCGAGCCTCCTTATTTTTGCGGGCATCGTAAGCTGCGGCAGAGCTTCGGCAAGGTCGCGTAAAACCACTTGCCGCATGAATGAACCCCGCCGTTAAAACCACTTGGCAAGGCCCCCGTTGCAGTCTAAATAGACGCGGAGGGCGTGCCGGCCCGGTTTGTCGGCGCGCCTTTGCGCGTTCCTCGAAAACCAGAATGGCGAGGCTTTCTCTTAGAGCTTATCCCGGTCGGATTTTCTAAGAGACAGAAAAGCTTACTGGCGATCCTGGACGCGTCCTGTCCGAGACTGCGGGCGCCGGCAACGGCTTAATTCGGTTCTCCAAAAGAGACCCTAGCCAGCATAGACGGGTGAAGGACGAGGGCCAGGCTTGTTACAAGGCCTGTTGCCCTTCGGTTCTGACCTCGATGGCCCGGAACGGCGCAAGCCGGCCCGGGGGGCAGGGTGTCAACGTCGTCCTGCCTGGGTCCGTCGATAACCTCGATGGGTGATGCGGGACGGCCGGTATGAACCCGGCGGTTTCGCGCAAGGCGGACCGCCAACCGGAGAGAGCTTTTGGATCGCGCGGCAAAAAGCGAGCAAGTCAACGTTCTTGGCGAGGTCTTCAAGACCACCAAGGTCGTCGTCGTTGCACATTATTCCGGCCTGACGGTCGCCCAGATGCAGACTCTGCGTCGGCAGATGAAGCACGCTGGCGCGTGCGTGAAGGTCGCGAAGAACCGCCTCGCCAAGATCGCTCTCGAAGGCAGCGACGTCGCTTCGATCGCGCCCCTTCTCAAGGGGCCGGCCCTGATCGCCTATTCGGGCGACCCGGTGGCGGCGCCCAAGGTTGCCGTCGATTTCGCCAAGACGCACGAGCGGTTCGTCATTCTTGGCGGAGCGATGGGAACAACCTCGCTCGAACTCGAACGGGGTCAAGGCGCTTGCCGCCTTGCCTTCGCTCGACGAGTTGCGGGCGAAGATCGTCGGCCTTGTCCAGGCGCCGGCAACCAAGATCGCGCAGGTCATCAACGCCCCTGCCGCCAAGGTCGCCCGCGTGGTCCAGGCCTACGCCGCCAAAAGCGGCGAAAGCGGCGGTGAAAGCGCGGCTGCCTAACGCTTCATTTCTAAGGTTAGAACCGAAGGACAAATCTCATGGCTGATCTGCAAAAAATCGTGAATGACCTCTCCACCCTCACTGTGCTGGAGGCGGCGGAACTCGCCAAGCTTCTCGAAGAAAAGTGGGGTGTTTCCGCTGCGGCCGCCGTTGCGGTTGCGGCCGGTCCCGGTGCGGGCGCTGCGGCTCCCGCCGCGGAGGAAAAGACCGAATTCACTGTCGTTCTCGCCGCCGCGGGCGAGAAAAAGATCGAGGTGATCAAGGAAGTCCGCGCCATCACCGGCCTCGGCCTGAAAGAGGCCAAGGACCTGGTCGAAGGCGCGCCTAAGAACGTCAAGGAAGGCGTCAACAAGGACGAGGCCGCCAAGATCAAGGCGACCCTCGAAAAGGTCGGCGCAAAGGTTGAGCTTAAGTAAGCAGTGCTTACTTAAGCCAAATCCCCGGGTGAGCGGAGCAAAACTCGGGGATCCAGCGAAGTGGAGAATGCGGCGCGGTGATTCGGAGCTTTGGCCGAATCACCTGAAAATAGGCGCGAAACAGGGCGTATGACGCCTGTCCCGAAGGTCGCGATGGATTGCGGCCCTCTGGAGAGTTGTCTTGATCGCCTCGATACCTCGAATCGCGAGGCTTA
>CAVZIQ010000011.1:0-157339 GCA_963775515.1 uncultured Alphaproteobacteria bacterium
GGGTCATTCGATCAAGAAGCTCTCGGACAAAGGACTGACTGCCTCAGGAAGTGGGACCACCTCTTTATGAGCCGGCGGCCCGTGACTTGGCCAATAAAACCAACGCTTCTTTTTGCGGGTCGTCGAATGCTATTGAGATATCATAGCCTCTATAGTCGGCGTTTCTCGACGTAAATTGATCTTTGATATCTTTTGGATCCAGAGACAGCAAGTTCTTCACATTTTCTATCCAAATTATATCGGGGCAAGCTCGGCTCGCATTGGAAACACCAACTGATTCGAGATGCTCCACCGGGATCTGAAATATTTTTGATGTGTACTCATAACCGAGCTTCATCACGTATTCTTCGTTCTTTACGCCACTCGGGTTCCACACTCTTGCGATGACTCTTGATGACGGACAGGAGTCCAAATGCTGCTTTACAATATGGGCAGACGCATACCATCTATCCTGACTTGATGTTCTAACTCCAAAAAACAATGTCAGTAGAATGCAATTTGCGATGAATGCCATTTGAACCAGTGTTCGATCGAAATCGACTAATTCACAAATGTTAGAAATGATCGCTAGGCAGGAAATAGCTAGCGGTATTACGTATCGCTCCTGGATTATTGGCGACTTTAGATTTATTGCGACGATGCTTGACACAAACAGGGCTACTGAAACCGCCAAGAGCAAAGAGAACTTTAAAATTCCTTTTTCATTTAAGTCAGAGAACCTTCCATTTCGCCAGTTATGTGCAATAAGTCGCAGCACCAAAAGACTTAATACGAATTGGGGAACCAGCGCCTTTGTTATGGCTTCGAATATGATAGCTCCTCCTTCTAATGTCGAAGTATCAATCCAGAAGGTGCTTGAAGTCATTTTCAAGAATGTAAACTGCGTTATTGCAAACGCCAGCAACGGAATAACCGACAAAACCCCAATCGCGATAAATTTCAAACAATAATCAATTCGTCTTTTTGACAAAAAGTATATGCCGAATGTAGCCAAAACGATCGACGAAAACAGTGCCGTAATATAATGAATGTTGAGGCAAATAAAAACTGAAACAAAAAATGCGGCCCATGCGCCATTTCCGGATGTTTTATGAAAAGTATTTGTGTCTTCGCAGAATTGCCGCAGCAAAACGACCATTACCGAAAAAGCGCATATGCCCAAAAAATATGATCTGAACTCGGGAAAATACCAAGTAAAGTGATATGAAGACGCTATTGTCAGAGAAAATAAAAACAAAAATTGTCTCATTCTGCGGTCGGCCACGAACACGTAGGTGAGAAAGGCCGCGGAAAGAAGAAGCGGTATGAGATTAAAGAGTCTGCCAGAGATAATGTTGAGCGGTATCAATTTTGATGCGGCATACATGAAGGCAGCAAACATAGGCGGATGCACATCCACCAGCCAGCGTGTTTTGAGGATGGATTCAAAGGAAATAGTGCCATCCGAGACCCATAGACTCCAAAACTCGTCTAACCATGGGCCGCGGTGCAAAGCGGAATATATCAAAATCGAAAATGCCGAAAAAGCATAGAAGATCGCGAATAGTAGCGTTGACTTGTATTGGGCTTTCATAGCTTGATTACACTGATTTCTGAGCGAGATGCGAGCGTGTCAGTGTCACGTCTGCTTTGGCCCTAGAAAGCAGGGACATTCAAGGGTGAAAACGGGCGGCATTTAGTGACGACGCAGGAGGTCGAGAGTGCAGGCGTTCGCATTCGAAAAGAGGACGATGCGCACGCTCGGATCGTCATTAGCCGCTCTTGAACTGTTTACACGCTTCGACACCGACCACCACTTCAAGATTTCCTCGTCGGCAGGCTTCATAAGCGCCGCTGCGCCCTTCACTTCGCCGCGCTGCCATCTCGAAGGCCTTGGCTTTAAGGATGACCGGCATGCGGTCGTGAACCTCGGCCGCGAACTTGTTGGGTGCGGTGATCACCATCGCGCAGGACTTGAGGATTTCGCCCGTGGATTTGTCGCACCACTCGTCCCACAGACCGGCGATTTTGATCCACTAGCTCATAAATCTTTTAAAAATTCGCTCGGGTAGAAAAGCAATTAATGACATGATGAAGAACCAAATTTTTCGAACATATACTACGTCGGCCCGTTCCTGACTAGCGCGAAAAATTGCCGCGGCAACCTCTTCCGGTTCGGCCGTCAATACGCGCGGAAGCTTTATGCCGGCTGTCATGCGGGTATTGACAAAGCCAGGTTTCACGGTGACCACATGGACGTCGCTACGGGCCAGCCGATTGCGCAAGCCGGACAAAAAGGCTGTGAATCCAGCTTTTGCTGAACCATAGATATAGTTGGACGCGCGGCCGCGGTCGCCTGCAACCGAGCTCACCCCAATGATCGTGCCGGAATTCCGTTTGGCGAAAGCCTCGGCGAAGCAACCAAGGAGTTGCGCCGGACCTTCGTAGTTTGTCCGCATGATCGTGCTGGCCTGCATCAGGTCGATCTGCCCGAGTTGCTGGTTACCCAGTAAGCCGATGACGCAGACGACAGTGTCCGGAAGCCGCGGCAGGTCTTTCATGAAGCTATCGAATGATGCTGCATTGAGGATGTCGAGCGTCCTAACTGGGACGTCTGTTCCGCCGCGCGCCGCTATATCATCAGCATTGCGCTGTAGCGCCGCCTCGTCGCGTGCAGCGAGGCACACACTCCAGCTGTTTGCTGCAAAATAGCGCGCCGTGGCGATACCGATGTCGGACGTGGCTCCGAGGATTAATGCACACCTTTTTTCTGCCATCAGATAAAAAGTCTTTCCGACTGGTGCGACTGGAGCGACCTATCAGCGCCAATCGCCTTCCTGAGCTCGCGGAATTTGCCCAGAGCAGGGTAGCCGCTTTCAAAGGTCGTCGGCGATTGGCGTGCGTCCTTGGCCAGGTAGAGTCGGCCGCCCGCGTGGGCAACCAAGTGGTCGATTTCGTCAAGGAACGTCAAGATACCGTCCGAAATGGCAAAATCCAAAGTGAGAGTGTAACCGGGCATGGGGAATGAGAGTAAACCAGTCCCAGACGACAATTTCTTGAGGACTGTTAAAAATGATGCCGCCCCACGTGCTGCGACGCGTTCCAGGATATCACCCAATACTCTATGGGCACTGATCTCGGGTAACACGCACTGATGCTGCACGAAGCCGCGGCGGCCATAAATGCGGTTCCAGTCCTGGATCCCGTCGAGCGGGAAAAAAAACTGGTCTAACGGTATCAAGAACTCTTTGCCGGCGCGGCGCGCGCCGCGCCAAAAGTAGAGTTGGTTGAAGGTGGCGACCGAATACCGGTTCAGTGCTAGAACTCGGGACGTCGACCGAAACCGACAGCGGCGCGGCCGTGGTGGCGGGATACGGCGGTAAGTTTGGGCCTAGCCTCGCCAAATCGGCCCGCGACGCGTGCTCGCCGAGATAGATCAGCGATCGACCCATATTTGATCCGCGTGCCGCGCAGTCGATCCACGCGACGGAATAAGTTGCCTGATCGTGGGCGGCAAGCGCGGACAGGGCTTGGTCAAGATCGCTCGCGACGATAGTGCGCTGCCGGATCCAGCCGGTTTCGACCGCCTGCAACCGAAAGCCCGCCTCCACGATCGTTCCAGTTAGTCCCATGCCACCGACGGTCGCACTGAAGAGCTCGGGATTCTCAGTGATCGAGCAAGCCTGTCGCTCGCCCGACGGCAAGACTAACTCGAGCGCATCCAAGGCACCGCCAAATCCGCCGATCCGGTGATGGTTCTTGCCGTGGACGTCGGTGGCAATCATGCCACCCACCGTAACAAACTTTGTCCCCGGCACTACCGAGGGAAAAAAGCCGCGCGGCAGAAAGCATGTGATAATGTCGGACAGGAGAACACCAGCCTCAACCGCTAGGAGGCCCGTCGCCGGATCGAACCGCTTCATCCTGTCAAGCGCACGGCAATCCAGCGTCGCTTTCACTCCAATCGCCGCGTCGCCATAGGCTCGACCATTTCCGCGGGCGACGTGCATTGGCAACGCCGATTGAAGTCTTTCGACCTCGGTGGGGTCGCGCGGCCTAACGAGGTCCGTGATGCAACGCGGATATCGTCCCCACCCACTAACCTCAGTCATCTGCCAGGGATCCTAAAGGTGTAGGCCCGATCCAGGCGAAACTTGAACCAATATCCGGTCGACAAGCCGATCACTGCGCCGAAATACTTTGCACAATCAGTGTCCCATAACAGCCAATAACCGATTTCGAGGGCCCAAAACAGACCTGTAGTGACGACGTTGAACACGCCATAAAGGAAGATCTTGCTAAGCTCGTTCATTTCTCCGTCAAGGCCATTAAAAAAAACAAATGCTTATCCAGCACGTACTTAGCAGCAAACCCGGTTACTGTGCCTGCGCCGACTGATCAAGCCAGACCGCCGGCTAAGACCGATAGACGAATGCCTGCGTCGTGAGATTGACGACAATCGCAATAGCCGCGAATTCCCCGAAGCGAAACACCAACGCCGATGTTGACTCGCCATTCCAACCGATTTGCATGAGCCTGACTTCTCCGGGATGTTAAGATTTGGGGAGAAGGCAAGATCTCCCACTACTTCGCGGCTAGTATAATTGCCCCGGCTAACGCCAGGGCAATGTAGCTGTTTCGATCACGCAGCGCGAAGACGATAGGATCGTCATGCATCTCGCGGCGGTGCGCTAGGATTAGCATCCGTCCGATCCAATATATGAGGACCGGGCAAAAGAGCCAAAGTATCTCAGGGCGCCGGTAGAGCATGCGAACAGCGTCCGAGGAGATATAAAGTGCAAACACCGTTACGGAATTGAAGCCGGCGGCCGCAGCCAATGCTGCAATAACGCTGAGATCGGTGATCCTGTAATTACGGTTGCTAGGGTCTGTGAGTCCTCTGTCGTTTCGCATCGCGAGCTCGCTATATCGCTTCACCAAGGCGAGAGCGGTAAAAATAAACAGCGAAAACCCAAGCAACCATTGCGATATAAAAACGTCGATCGCGACTCCGCCGGCGACGACCCGGATTGTATACAGGCCGGCGAGTACAACGACATCGATAAGGAGTTTTCGCTTGAGATAGAAAGTGTAGGCGGTGGTCAACGCAATATAGCTCAGAAGGACTCCGAAAAATTTAAGCGAAACGGCCGCCGCCACCACCGCGCCGGCGGCTAAGAAAACCAGTGCTGCTAGCAGCCCATTCACAATGGAAATTGCGCCTGTCGCCAATGGACGATTGCGCTTGTTGGGGTGCGATCGATCCGCTGCCAGATCGACAACATCGTTGAGTATGTAAACAGAGGACGCACAAAGAGAAAACGCGACGAAAGCCGATATTTCAGCGGAGATCGCCGAAACGTTTAATGCCTGCGCAGTGATAAGCGGCACGAAAAGCAAGGCGTTCTTGCTGTATTGATGCACTCGCACCAACTTCAGCCACGCCCCGAAAGTTGATGTAACGGAAGAGTAAAGAAGCTCGGTGTCCTGCCCGGCCGACTGCAAGCGGGGGATGATTGACGGCGAGCAGCGGATCGCAATTCGCTTAGCGGCCTTTTCCCAGACCGGCAGATCTGCTCGATCGTTTCCAATATAATCGAAGCCGGCTTCGCCGAAGGCATGGACAAGTCGTTGGGCTTTTGCGGTGCCAGCCAGATTTATCGTCTCGTCGGAAGCGAATGTCCCGTCGAAAAGGCCCAAGTGGTCCGCAACGATGGATACGAGACGCTCGTTGCTTGCAGAGGCCAGATAGACCTTCCGACCTTGCCCCTTCGCCTCACGAATTTTGCTCAGGACTGCCTCTTCAAATGGAAGAAGCTCGGGCGCAAAATCGGCATTCGTTGCAATGAAATGCGTCAGACCCGCCTTTCCCGACAATAGCGCCCGACAGATCGCCGGTAGCGAGAATGGGTCTCGGCCAATGTGGGCGAAGGCCGTCTCGAGCAACAAATCCGATCGTACGAGCGTTCCATCAAGATCCACGACCAACGGCCGCTCTAGTGATTGCTGCCCGGACGCCGCCGCGTGTTCAGTAAACCCTGACATTTTCTGGGCGGTCCTACCGTTCGAATGGCGCCAAAGAGGTGGTCCCGTTTTCCAGAACAGCATGGCGGCTTGGCTAAGGCGGATTCTGGTCGGATTACGCCGCCATTTTCTCCTGGTTTGCCTGTGTAGCATAGGCCTCGTCCGGCGTCCTGCCGCCGAAGGTCGAGTGGGATCGCTCGGCGTTGCAGTAGCCGACCCAGTGCATCTCCAATGCTGATGTGTTCGACTACATCGAATGCTTCTATAATACGAACAGCCGGCATTCGATAACCGGGTATGTGGGCCAATGGAATTCGAAATGCAGGCGAGATAAGCCGAACCGTGCGCAGGCCATACAGACGGCTCATTTTTGTCCGCTCGGTCGTCTAGTACCGTGAGCCATATTCCATTAGCCTTGGATTTATATGAAGGTATCGATCCTGATCTCGGTTTACAACGAGGCGGCCACCGTTGCGACGCTATTGGAAAGGGTCTGGGCTCAGCCTTTGCCAGGCATCACTAAAGAAATCATCATCGTCGAAAGTAATTCCAACGACGGTTCGCGTGAGATTGTCGCCGACTTCGTGCGCCGCTATGCGGCGCGCTCATCGATCCGAATAGATGTTATCTTCCAAGACCGCGCGCGGGGCAAGGGGCACGCCATCCGCGAGGCATTTGCCGCGGCAACCGGCAACATCTACCTAATTCAGGACGCGGATCTGGAATATGACGTGTCGGATTATCCGAATTTGCTCAAACCAATCACCGACGGACGCAGCGCTTTCGTCCTCGGCAGCCGGTATCTGGGGCCAAGAGGTTGGAAAATCCGCACGTTTGAGCGCAACAGTTTCTTATCCGGCGTCGCAAACGTTGCCGGCATTCTGCTTCACTCGTTCTTCAACATTGTGTATGGCACGCGGCTCACTGATCCCACAACTATGTATAAGGTGTTCCGTGCCGACTGCCTTAACGGGCTGAACTTCACCTGCGAGCGGTTCGATTTCGACTGGGAGCTCGTTGGCAAATTGATTCGCGCCGGGTTTGAGCCACTCGAAGTCTCGGTAAATTATCGGTCGCGGGCGTTCCACCAAGGAAAGAAGATCCGGATGTTCAAAGATCCTCCAACTTGGATCATCGCCATTCTGAAAACCCGGTTCGCGACTTTGCACGTGCCGAAGGGCCGGGCGGCACAGGTTTCCGCACCGCCTACCGTGAAAGTCCGGCGTCGTCGATAGGGAGTCCAATCTAATCCTTGTCATGCAGACAACTGTGCAGACTCTTCGGTCGAATCCGACAGCGGAACTAGCGTGGGCGACCTCACGAGAGATTATTCGCAGAGTGTTCTCTGGATACTATCAAGGTGTTCTACGAAGACGCTACGAGGTCGGCGGTGCCGGCGTCCAACCGCCGCAGGATGGCGGCGGCCTCGTCCAAGTTCGTTTTGATAAAGCTCATAGGGGTGCCGGCCGGTTGAGCAGATGGGCCTCGGTGTCGCGGATGCCCTGCATTGATCCAACCTCGTAAAAGCGCTCGGTCATTTCCATGCCTGCAAGTCGTCTCTCGGCGGCCAGCGTCGAGAAAATTAGCGATAGATCGAATACTCGTGCGTCGCTAAATCTCGCGACAGCCGCGGCAGACATGACGCTCAAGCCAAAGTCGACGTAAGCCATATCGGAGCGCTGGTTTTGCTTGTCATAAGCTTTCACGACACCGTCGCGAAATACGGCATTGCTGCGCACCCAGCGGTTATCGTTGCGTAGTACCGTCATCAGGGCGGGACACCCAAATTCACGATAGCCAGCTTGAACGCGCTCATAAGAGCAGCGCAGGTAAGAGTCACCATTTAAAATAAAAAAATGCTCTCCGAGCAGCGGGACCGCGCGACCGATGGCGCCGCCCGTTCCGAGCGGTTCATCGCCATCGAACGAATAACGGATTACCAACCCAAATCTGCTACCGTCGCCCACCGAAGTCCTAATTTGGTCGCCCAAAAAACCTACACACAACACGACGTCACGAATCCCTTGGGCTTTGAGCAATTCCAGTTGATAGAAAAGAAATGGTCGTCCGGCAACGGTGATCAGGGACTTCGGCGTGCGCTCTGAGAGCGGGCGTAGCCGTGTAGCCAAACCACCGGCCAGTATGGCGACGGGAAACATGCTCAAGTTAGGACGACCTTCGTGCCCTCGAAATCGAAGCGAAAACGAACCTCCTCCAGCCCGGCGCCTGCCATGCTCTGACGCAACCGGGCGCGCTCGGCGGCATAAAACATCAAGAAGCCGCCGCCTCCTGCACCCACCAGTTTGCCGCCCACCGCGCCGCTTCTCATGGCCAGTGAGTACCAGTGATCGATTTGCGGGTTACTGATATGCTCGAAGCGACGCTTTTTGATTTCCCAATGTTCATTCATCAATTCACCGAAGCGCTCAACGTCGCCCGACTCTAACGCTTCCTTGCTGCGAAAGGCGATTGATTTGACGGTGTCGAGGTTGCGCAGCATCTCAACGTCCTTGGCCAGTGAACGGATCTGCTGATTACCCAAAATACTGGCTGCAGATCGGTCAAACCCGGTAAAGAACAATAGAAGATTGTCTTCTAAATTGTACAAAGTCGAGCTTGAGATCTGCAGCGGTTCGACGGTAACTGAATGGTCCTTGTGAAAGGTCAGGCAGGAGATGCCGCCGAAGGCCGCGATATATTGATCCTGCTTGCCGATGGGCTCGTGCAGCCGGTCAATTTCTATGTCGCAAGCCTGCTGCGCCAATTCTCTCGCATCTGCGCGTTTTTGATAGTGCATATAAAGAGCCTGAAGCAGCGCCGTCGTGAAGCTGCCGGATGAGCCGAGTCCTGTTCCGGCCGGAATATCGGCGAGCGTTGTGATTTCTATTTGCGGTGCGGATAGATGTTCCAGGCGCAGTGCTTCGCGGATAATGGGGTGCTTAACGTCCTCAACGCCCTCGACGTGCTCGAGGGTGGAATATTTCAAATAGATGCCTGGCGTGAAGGGGCGCGTTACTGTCACGTAGACATATTTGTCGATGGCAGCGGCGATCAGAAAGCCCTCGTGCTCGCGGTAATACGACGGCAAATCCGTCCCACCCCCGCCCAAGGTAATTCGCAGAGGGCTACGCGTGATGATCATAGCAGCTGCGAGCATAGATGTGAGTGACGACCGTCGATGCGGCGATGGCGTTGGTAAAGTCGGGGCGCGCGAGGGACCCGAATGTTTTCGAAAAATTCAGCCATTTCGACATTTCAGCAGTGGCCCGCCATCGGGAACCGCGGATTACGCGATCGATGACTTCGATCACAATGGTCATTGTCGGGCCGCCAACAAATGCGAATGGGTGCGCAAATAATCGACGGTTTTGATCACTCCCTCGCGGATGGTAACTTTAGGCAGCCACCCCGTGCCGCGTATTTTGGAAGTGTCCAGCAGCAAATTGGGGTTATCGCCAGCCCAGCCGCGCTCCCCACCGCTGTATTCGATGACGGGTTGCACATTCAACGTTGAACAAATCCAGTCGATCAATTCGTTGACTTCGCAAAAAGTTTCCGTGCCCAGATTGTAAATATTTGCTCCTTCCCCAGGCTGATTGATCACGGTCAGCATGGCGTCTATGCAGTCGTGAACATAAAGGTAGGACTTGCGTTGTCGGCCGTTGCCAAGCACGCACAGTTTGCTTGGATCGCGCCGCAACTGCAAATAAAAATCAAAGATGTGGCCGTGCGTATAGCGCTCGCCCAGCATCGATACGAATCTAAATATCCAGGCCCGGAAGCCGAAGCCTGCGCAGTAGGCGGCAATCAACCCCTCGGCTGCCAATTTCGATGCAGCGTAGAGGGATGTCTGCACGGGAAAGGGAGCGTCCTCGGGCGTCGGTACGGTGGTTGCATCGCCGTACACCGATCCGGAGGAAGCGAAAGCGATTTGGTCGACCCCGGTTTTGCGCATGGCCTGAAGCACCGTGTTCGTTGCGATGGTATTTTGCTCTAGATCTTTTGCCGGGTGAAGGGTGCCGAACCGCATGTCGGCATTCCCGGCAAGGTGAAACACGAACTCGACGTCGCGCATGCTTTGCGACAGTGTGGCGAAGTCCAATACGTCGGCGCGCACCAAGGTGAAATTGCGCATTTTAAACGTTGCGGCCAGAAACTCCTCCTGGCCCGTCGAGAAATTATCGTAACCAACCACGGTGTGGCCGCGAGCTAACAGCCGTTCCGTCAGATGACTACCAATAAATCCGGCACATCCGGTTACGAGGTACCGCACTTGCTTTCCTCGGGTTTGGACTCACAGTTTGATGCATAGAGTGCCCCGACGAGTGGTGCGGCGGCAAGGAGCCTTCGTGCGAGCTAACCTGGCACCGGACCGGGGTTACCCCGCCGAGCGACCGGAAACGGACGAGGCAACTATCGGCACCTATTTCTGGAAGCCTTGCCGCGGCCCGCGGCAAGGCCCTCGAGGCCAAAGGCTGCGTTGAGGGCCGCCCGCGAGACCCCAGGCCGTTGCTACCCGGACAGCCGACCGCCGGGAAGATCGTCGCATGGTAGGCTGGGGAACCCTCAGCCTGCCTTGTGCGACATCCACAACGAATTTAGCCACTTGGCCGAAATCATCATCACAACGCAACCTTGGTTCGCCGGTCATCGATCGATCGGCGTGGCCCGTGAACGCAGTGGCGGCTATGGCGAGGGGGCGTCGAAGCATTTGCCGCACGCCGTCCAGGCCGCAGATCGGCATCCGCTGGAGAGCGCCCCGGGCAATTCTCCTGATGCGGCTCGCAAATCCCTGCGTCAGGCTCGCAGCGCCATCGATCGGCGCGACACCGATTAGTCCGGAGCTACTCACCGTGGCCGCGCGCGCACAATATCTTGAGTATTGCCGTGCCGAGGATAGCAATAGCGCTCGGGCGCAAGGCTGTATCCGAGATGCCACGGATGGACCGGAGGCCAGACCGAAGGGCCAAACCACAAACTGGTGAAGCGGCCCTCCAGGTATGAGGCGGCCGTTGTCGAACCTGCTAAAGTATCAGAGCACGTACAATCACAACGAAGGCGACAACAAACGTGAACTGGGAGAGCACCCCAAGCAGCGGGTTTGACAGCTTGTGGGAGGTGTGACTCCATCCATGCAATCGCTGGAGGGAAACCAGCGGTTGACGCGGAAAACGCACATAGGCGAATTGAAGCGCATCTGGAAGAATGCCAGCGCACGCCCCAAGAAGTACCAGAATAATACTCCTTTGGGTCGTGAAAAGAATGAGCGCGAGCACTATGCCGAGGAGCGCATCTGCGCCGATTGTCACCATATCGGCGAAAAGCGCGCGATCATATTTCATTGGCCCGGCGATCTCGGGGTTCACAGAAGCGGATCGGATCGGATAATCCCAGTGCGGGATTGCATCGAGTAGAAAATGGCTCGCGAAGGCCATGCAGACCCCGAGTAACGGATGTACCGGCATTATGGCTCACAATAGCGCCACCAACAATTGCGTGTGTCGTGAGAGTCAAGGGTGGCGTCCAATCTTGTCTGAAGGAATGTGAATCAGAACACCATATACCTTAAATAAGGACAATCGAAAATCCAGAGGGTGCCGGCTGTGTCACCATTCACCATGCGCGCGGCATCACAGATTTCAATCCCGCATTCTGCGGAATGTTTTGACTGCCGACTGCGACCCATATTGGCGAACTTGGTCGCCACCATGCGGCGCTGATCATCGTTGCGGTGCTGACGTTTCAGATTCTTGTCGATGACAAACTGCACCGGATCGGCGCATGGCATTCAAATCCTGCCGCCTGGCAAGGATGCTGGCGGTTGCGGCCGTCTAATACCGTGCCATTGTGCTGCACGATGGTCTCGCGCAGACCATTCGCCTTGATCGATGCTATCAATGCGTCGAATTCTTCGCCGCCAATCACGGGAACAGACTGGCTAAACGATGATAGGGAAGCACGTCCGGGTTCATGAGAAGTGCGGCGGCACGATCTCGCGCAACGCCACAAAGCGCGCCTCATTGCTGAGCAGCCTTCATAAAAAGCTAAATGTCTCTAACTCGGCGCGCAATCGTGCACCATGTTGGCTTGCAGCGGATTACGGTCACTGGGACGCGTGAGGCTGGTTATTATCCGCTCTTGACCGCGCGTGTTCACAAAAAACTTTGTGGGAATCGGCGTGGGTATAAAATACTGCTAAAACATAACCATTTGAGTTATATCGATAATTTCAAACAATTGTCGGACACCCCTTCCGCCATACCGCCCACGAAATTCCATGTCCGACCCGGCATGCGGAGCGCGTCTCGGCGACGGCAAGGATGCTGCCCGGATTATGGCTTCGAAAGCCCGCCCATGTCCTCGATGAAATGCACGATCGTTTCGACGCCGTTGCCCAGACGAAGATTGGTCATGACAAACGGGCGGGCGCCACGCATTTTTTTCGCATCGGTCTGCATTTTCGGCAACGAGGCGCCGACATGGGGCGCGAGATCGATCTTATTGATTACCAAGAGATCCGAGCGCGTAATGCCCGGTCCGCCCTTGGAGGGAATCTTATCGCCCGCCGCCACGTCGATCACATAGATCGTCAGGTCTGCGAGCTCCGGCGAGAAAGTCGCCGCAAGATTGTCGCCGCCGGATTCGATCAGCACGAGGTCGAGCGCCGGAAATTTCGCCCGCATGTCGGCGACCGCGGCGAGATTCATCGAGGCGTCTTCGCGGATGGCGGTATGCGGGCAGCCGCCGGTTTCGACGCCGACAATGCGGTCGGGGTCGAGTGAGCCCGAGCGCACCAGAAACTCGGCATCCCACTTAGTATAGATGTCGTTGGTGATGGCGGCGATGTCGTAGGTGCCGCGCATCGATTTACAAAGCGCGTCCATCAGCGCCGTTTTGCCGGAGCCGACCGGGCCGCCGATACCGACGCGAAGCGGGCCATTCGAATTGGACACTCTTTAAATCCTCAGCTGCGAAACAAACGGGTGTATTGCGTTTCGTGCCTGGCGCTCGCGAGGTCGGCGCGAAACGCCGCGCTGGCGAGATCGTCAAGCGATGCGGTCAAGGCGCGTTGCGCCGTCGCCGTAACCGCCGGTTCAAGGGCTTGCAGCAGGCGTTGGCTCGCGGTGTGCCCGAGCGGGATCAGGCGGACTCCGGCCGAGATCCAATTGGACGACACCGCGGTCAAGAAGGCGTGCAATGCCGGCGCGAGCGGAATGCCATGGCCGGCGCAGGCGACGCCAACCGCGATCGGATAGGCGACCGACCCGCGCCAAATCTGCTGCAGCCGCGCCAGTGCGGCACAAGGCCAGGCGGCTCGCGTGACTTCGAGAAAGGCGCGGCCGAGCGTCGTCGTTTCGTGAAAGCGCTCGCGGGTCGAGACGAATGCCGCGGCAAGTTCCGCGATTTCGGCCAGCGCTTTGTCGTCTCTCCTTGTCACTGCGCCATGGGCTTGAGCAAAGAAAATCCCGTCGTTGAGGCCGGCGCCTTGCGTCAATATCGATTCGAGCCATTGGCGCAATGTATCGGCATCGCCGATATCGCCGGCTTCCACCGCCCACTCGATGCCGCTCGAATAGGAAAACGCGCCGACCGGATAGGCCGGCGACAACCAGGTCATCAGCCGATAAAGCGAATCGTGCGACAAGGGCTCGGCGCGCGGCGCCGGAACGCGCGCCGCATCCGCCCGCTTCATGCGCATTTCACCGGTCATGATCGTCGATGCGAATATCGCCGTCATGCCGGTGGTCGCGGCCACCATGCGAGTGGCGGCCGGACGCAGCGGCATAGGCACCGCCCTCCGGATCGAACGGCGCGTCGATCTCAAGGACGTCGGCACCCAGCTGCACGGCCAATTCGGCGAGGACGCGATCGCGGCGGATTCGCAGCGCATTTGTCAGCACTTGCGTCGGCGTATGCCGGTTGCCGAGATGCCAGGCCATGCGGGCAAGATCGTTTCGATCCACGCAGCGGATTTCCAAAAGCGGTTCCGGAGCGGCGACGACCTCAACCAGCCGGCCGTCCTCCAGCACCAGCGCATCGCCGCCGCGCAGTCCGGCCGGCGCCGGCAGATCGAGCAAAAAGCCGATCCCGTTTGTGCCCTGCATGGCGATGCGCCGGCGATGGCGATCGTCGTAGTCGAGCACGACCCGGGCGGCCGTCTCGCCCGACCAGGTGGTAGCCGCCTTTATCGCAATGGCGCGCATGGCAGGACCGGCCTCACTCAGAACAGAAAATAGCGTTGCGCCATCGGCAATATCTCAGCCGGAGCGCACGTGAGCAGCTCACCGTCGGCGCGAACTTCGTAAGTTTCCGGATCGACTTCGATCGCCGGGGTAGCATCGTTATGGATCATGCTCTTTTTGGAAATCTTGCCGCGCGTGTTTTCCACGCCGACAAGCTTTTTCCGAATGCCGAGTTTCCTGCCAAGGCCGGCTTTAACCGCCGCCGTCGATGCGAAGACGACAGACGACGCCGTGCGGGCGCCGCCGAAAGCGCCGAACATCGGCCGATAATGCACCGGCTGTGGCGTCGGGATCGAAGCGTTGGGATCGCCCATCGGCGCCGCGACAATCGAGCCGCCTTTGATGATGCAATCGGGTTTCACGCCGAAGAAAGCTGGCGACCAAAGAACCAGATCGGCAAGCTTGCCTTTCTCGACCGAACCGATGAGCTTCGACACGCCGTGGGCGATCGCGGGATTGATGGTGTATTTCGCGATGTAGCGCTTGGCGCGTGCATTGTCATTGTCGCCCTTCTCCTGCGGCAGCCGCCCGCGCTGCTTCTTCATCTTGTCGGCGGTCTGCCAAGTACGAATGATGACCTCGCCGAGCCGGCCCATCGCCTGGGAGTCCGACGACATCATCGAAAGCGCGCCGATGTCGTGCAGAATGTCCTCCGCGGCGATCGTCTCCTTGCGGATGCGGCTTTCGGCAAAGGCCAGATCTTCCGCGATCGACGGGTCGAGATGGTGGCACACCATCAGCATGTCGAGATGCTCGTCGATGGTGTTTTTCGTGTAAGGCCGCGTCGGATTGGTCGACGACGGCAGCACGTTTTTCAGACCCGCCACCTTGATGATGTCGGGCGCGTGCCCGCCGCCCGCGCCTTCGGTGTGAAAGGCGTGGATGGTGCGGCCCTTGAAGGCCTTGATCGTATCCTCGACGAATCCCGAACTCGTTGAGCGTGTCGGTGTGGATCATCACCTGGATGTCGTAATCGTCGGCGACCGACAGGCAGCAGTCGATTGCCGCCGGCGTCGTGCCCCAGTCCTCGTGCAGTTTCAGCGCGCAGGCGCCGGCCTTGATCATTTCCTCGAGCGCCGCCGGGCGCGAGGCGTTGCCCTTGCCGGCAAAACCGAGATTGACCGGGAAGTCATCGGCGGCTTGGATCATGCGCCCAATGTGGAACGGGCCTGGCGTGCAGGTGGTCGCGAACGTGCCGTGCGCCGGGCCGGTGCCGCCGCCGAGCATAGAGGTAACGCCCGACATCAAGGCCTCGTCGACCTGCTGCGGACAAATAAAGTGGATATGCGTATCGAAACCGCCGGCGGTGAGAATCTTTCCCTCGCCGGCGATCACCTCGGTGCCGGGCCCAATAACGATCGTTACGTTCGGCTGAATGTCCGGATTGCCGGCCTTGCCGATGGCAAAAATGTTGCCACCCTTGATGCCGACGTCAGCCTTCACGATTCCCCAATGGTCGAGGATGAGCGCATTGGTGATGACGGTATCGACGGCGCCTTGTCGATTGGTGATTTGCGACTGTCCCATGCCGTCGCGGATCACCTTGCCGCCGCCGAATTTCACCTCCTCGCCGTAAACGGTGAAATCCTTCTCGACCTCGACAATGAGATCGGTGTCGGCGAGCCGGACACGGTCTCCGGTCGTCGGGCCGAACATGTCGGCGTAGACGGTCCTCGCGATTTTGCCACGCATGGCGACGCCTCAGAGTTTTCCCATGATTTCGCTCCGAAAGCCGTAGACGGTGCGTTTCCCGGCAACCGCGACCAGCGTCACGTCGCGGGTCTGGCCCGGCTCGAAGCGCACCGCCGTGCCGGCGGCGATATCGAGCCGCATGCCGCGCGCCTTCTTGCGCTCGAACTTCAATGCGGGATTGGTCTCGAAGAAATGATAATGCGATCCGACCTGGATCGGCCGATCGCCGGTATTGGAGACGGTCAGCGTGACGGTGCGACGGCCCTTGTTCAACTCGATCTCGCCGTTCTTGATGAAAAGTTCGCCGGGGATCATGTCGCCCTCTACCTGATCGGCTCATGCACCGTCACCAGCTTGGTGCCGTCGGGAAACGTCGCTTCGACCTGGATTTCGGGGATCATCTCGGCAATGCCGTCCATGACTTGCGCGCGCGTGATCACATGGGCGCCCTTCTCCATGAGTTCGGCTACAGTGCGGCCATCGCGAGCGCCCTCGAGAATGAAATCGGAAATCAGCGCGACCGCTTCGGGGTGGTTGAGCTTGACGCCGCGCGCGAGGCGGCGCCGCGCCACCATCGCCGCCGTAGCGATCAAAAGCTTGTCCTTCTCCCGCGGTGTCAGATGCATGGCGCCCAGCTCTGCCCGTATCAGTTCAGCCACAGCCGCGGCAGCGGCTCCGAGCCGAGCGCGGTGAGGACCTTGGTAAGATCGTGCCGCAACGGCGCGCCGTGGCTCGATACGCAGCGGACGAGCGTCAGGCCGTTCCAGCTGGAGGCGCCGACTTCGCCGGAAAAATATTGCTGCAATGCGCGGACGGCCGCAACATCATCGTCGCGGCCGGGAATCTTCATCACTGTCGCCATCGCCGCGCCGCCGGCCGCGATTGCCCGCTCGGCCAGGCGTTGCGCGATGCCGCTATCGAGACGGACCGCTTCGACAAACGCCAGCGATCCGCCGACGTGCACCCGCCAGCGGTCGAAATAACGCCCTGAGACCATCGCCTCGCCCATCGCGGAACGGCCAAAGATGCCGGCTTCCGCAAAGAGCAGGCTGGCGTCGGCTGCAAGTTCGACATCGATATTGCGCCGTAACCGCGCTCGATCGAAAAGGATCGTCTCCTGCGGCAGCCATGCGAGCGTCCCACCTGGACCGACGTCGAGTTTCACGTCGATCTCGGTGTCGGGACCGAGCGACCGATAAATTTTTTCCGCGGCGGCAGTAGTGACGCTGAGCTTGGCGCCGGCCCGGACTTTGATGTCGATGTCGAAACGATCGCCGCCCGCCATCCCACCGGCAGTGTTGATAATCACGGCGTCGAGGATTCGGCTGTTGCCATGAGGAAACCGTACCCGCAGCGACCCCGCTTCGTGGACCTGGCTGCGCCGGGTGCCGCCGGAACCGGCCGCGACGGCGAGCGCGATGTGCCCGGCGGCGCGATTGGCGGCGAACATTTCATCGCGCAGGGGCGAACTCACCATCGCTATGGGGCTCATCACATCGAGTTTCAAATTGCCATTGCTCTGCGCACCGCCGCCTCATCGATATCGTCACGGCTGCACGAATACACGACGGCCCCGCGATCCATGACCGTGAAATGATCGCCGAGTTCGCGGGCAAAGTCGAGATATTGCTCGACCAATACGATGGCGATTTTGCCGAGCGACCGCAAATAGTCGATGGCGCGGCCGATATCCTTAATAATCGAGGGCTGTATGCCTTCGGTCGGCTCGTCGAGCAGCAAAAGCCGCGGCCGCATCACGAGCGCACGCCCGATTGCCAACTGCTGCTGTTGGCCGCCGGACAAGTCGCCGCCGCGGCGGTGCAGCATGCTTTTGAGCACCGGAAACAGCGTGTACACGTCATCGGGAATGGAGCGTTCGTCGCGCTTAAGGGGAGCAAAACCAGTTCGCAGGTTTTCTTCAACGGTCAGAAGAGGAAAAATCTCGCGGCCCTGCGGCACATAAGCGATGCCCCGCCGGGCGCGTTCCGGCGGTCGAAGCGCCGTGATGTCGTTATTTTCCCAGCAAATCGTACCGCGGCTGACCGGGAGATGGCCGGCGAGCGCGTCGAGAAGGCTCGTTTTGCCGACTCCGTTTCGGCCGAGGACGCACGTCACCTTGCCCGGCTCGGCGCGGAGCGATACCGCGCGCAGCGCCTGCGCGGCGCCGTAATGAAGATCGAGGGAACTTGCATCGAGCATCGTTCAGCGCCCCAGATAAACTTCGACTACTCGCTCGTTCTCCGAAACCTGATCGATCGAGCCTTCGGCGAGCACCGAGCCTTCGTGCAGACAAGTGACTTTTACGCCGAGCTCGCGCACAAAAGTCATATCGTGCTCGACCACGACAACCGTGTGCTCACGATTTATCTCTTTGAGAAGTTCGGCGGTTTGATGGGTTTCGACGTCCGTCATACCGGCGACCGGTTCATCGACCAACAGCAATTTTGGATCCTGCGCCAGCAGCATGCCGATCTCGAGCCACTGCTTTTGGCCGTGCGACAGGCTGGCCGCAAGACGGTCCTGCACCGCCGTCAATCGAATCGTTTCCAAGATTTCGTCGATGCGGCGGTGCTCGTCCGCCGTTTCCCGCCACCACAAACTCGTGCGCGCGCGGCGATCCGTTTTCAGCGCGAGTTCGATATTGTCGTGGACCGTGTGGCTGTCGAATACCGTCGGCTTTTGGAATTTTCGGCCGATGCCGAGCAGCGCAATCTCGGTCTCGTCGAGCCGGGCCAGATCGTGCTGCTTATCGAAAATGACCGCGCCCTTATCCGGCCTGGTCTTGCCCGTGACCACGTCCATCATCGTCGTCTTGCCGGCGCCGTTCGGACCGATGATGGCGCGCATTTCGCCGGGTTCGATCGCGAATGAAAGATTATTGAGCGCCCTGAAGCCGTCGAACGACACCGTAACACCCTCGATATAAAGAAGAGTGCGTTCGAAAGATTCCATTGCCTGACTTTCGGCTTGTGCCAGTCGGTCTTGAATTTTCATCGCCCGCTCCTCATTCCGCCGGCAGTGGCTCGGGTGGCGGCGCGGTTACGCCCTCCTCGGCGGCGGCGGACGCTCGATCGCGCCGCAGCGCCGTCCAATGGTGCAGGCTGCCGATGATGCCGCGCGGCAACAACAGCGTCACGCCGATGAACAGCCCGCCAAGCATGAACAGCCAGTACGGCGCGAGCATTCCCGACGTGAAATAGGTCTTGGCGTAGTTGACGATGATCGCGCCGACCGCAGCGCCGATTAGCGTGCCGCGGCCGCCAACCGCCACCCAAATCACAGCTTCGATGGAGTTGCCCGGCGCGAATTCGCCCGGATTGATGATACCGACCTGGGGTACGTAAAGCGCACCGGCGATACCCGCCATGCATGCGGACAGCGTGAACACGAAAAGCTTGTAGGATTCGACGCGATAGCCAAGAAATCGCGTACGTGCCTCGGCATCGCGGATGGCGATCAATACCTTGCCGAACTTCGACGTCACGATGGCGCGGCAGACCAGAATGCCGATCATCAGCGTGACGCAGGAGATCGAGAACAAAGCCGCCCGCATTCCCTCCGATCGCACGTCGAAGCCCAAAATATCCTTGAAATCCGTCAGTCCGTTGTTGCCGCCAAAGCCGAAATTGTTGCGGAAAAAGCCGAGCATCAAAGCGTAGGTCAACGCCTGCGTAATGATGGACAGATAGACGCCGCTAACGCGGCTGCGAAACGCGAACCAGCCGAAGACGAACGCGAGAGCGCCGGGAACCAGGACAATCATCAGCACGGCGTAGGGAAAATGCTGGAAGCCGTACCAATACAGCGGCAGCTCCTTCCAGTTCAGGAACACCATGAAGTCGGGCAGGATCGGATTGGCATAGACGCCGCGGGTGCCGATCTGCCGCATCAGATACATGCCCATGGCGTAGCCGCCGAGCGCGAAGAACGCGCCTTGGCCGAGCGAAAGGATGCCGCAATAGCCCCAGATCAAATCGATCGATAGCGCCAGCAGGGCATAGCAGATGTACTTGCCGAACAGCGCGACGAGGTAGGTAGGAACGTAAAATAGCGACGACTGCGGTACGGCCAAATTGAGCACAGGGACCGCGACCGCGGCGGCCGCCAACGCGATCAGGAAGAACGTTGCGCCGCGATCGAGCGACCGCAAGAGAGGGTGTGTGCTTCCGAGCATTATGTCTCGACCGCCCGGCCCTTGAGAGCGAACATGCCTCGCGGACGCTTCTGGATGAACAGGATGATGAGAACCAGGATCGCGATCTTGCCGAGCACCGCGCCGGCATAGGGCTCGAGAAACTTATTAGCGATGCCGAGCACAAATGACCCCACGAACGTACCCCACAGATTGCCGACGCCGCCGAATACAACAACCATGAAGCTGTCGATGATATAGCCCTGGCCGAGATTGGGGCTGACGTTGTCGATCTGCGAAAGCGCGACGCCGGCCATGCCGGCGATGCCGGAGCCAAGGCCGAAAGTGAGCGCATCGATCCGGCTGGTGCGAATACCCATCGAGGCCGCCATCGCCCGATTTTGGGTCACGGCGCGCATTTCCAATCCAAGCCGCGTGAATCGCAATAGCGCGATCAGCGCGACAAAGACGGCGAGCGCGAAACAGATGATCCAGAGCCGATTATAGGTAATCGTGATGCCGCCGACATCGAACGCCCCGCTCATGAAGGCCGGATTATCCACCTCCTTGTTGGTCGGACCGAAGCCGGTGCGCACCGCCTGCTGCAAGATCAGCGACAGGCCCCAAGTCGCCAGAAGCGTCTCCAGCGGGCGGCCGTATAAGAAACGAATGATGGATCGCTCGATGAGGATGCCGACGATACCCGAGAACAAAAATGCCAGCGGAATGGCGATGGCCAGCGAATAATCGAACAAGGCAGGATCATATTGCCTGATAGCGTCCTGCACGACATAGGTGACGTAGGCGCCAAGCATGACCATCTCGCCATGCGCCATGTTGATAACGCCCATGACGCCGAAGGTAATGGCGAGCCCAATTGCCGCGAGCAGCAAGACGGAGCCTAGTGAAAGCCCGTACCAGAGGTTCTGTACCGCGCCCCATTCCGCGAGCCGCGTTTGGATCGCGCCGATCGCGTCACTCGCGGCCTTGGCGACGACCGGCAACTCGTGGGCCGGGATATCCGAGAGAAGTCCCAGCGCATCCTGATCGCCGCGATCGCGGACTATCGCAATCGCTTGGAGCTTGTCCGCCTCCAAGGTGCCGGCCGTCGTGAGCAGGATGGCGGCGCGCGCCTGTTCGAGGACAACCTTGATCCGGTTATCGGTCTCCTTGGCAATGGCGGTTTCGAGCGTCGGTAGCGCGCCAGCCTGGCGCGATTTGAACACCGCTTGTGCAGCCTCGTATCGCTTCTCCGGATTGCTGGACAACAAAGTGAGCTGGCCAAGCGCCGCGTCGATGGCGCCGCGCAACCGATTGTTGATATTCACGGTGTCGAGATCGGTCGGCGGTTCACCGGCCACCGGCTCGCCGGTGGCGGCGTCGAACAGTTTGCCGGCGGCGTCCTGAATGTAGACCGCTTTTTTTTCGGCACTGAACATCAACTGGCCGCTCTGCAAGGCGGTGATAATGACTTCCGACCTCGGACTCCCGCTGGCGACCACCTCTTGGACGCCGGTCAGCGTCTCGTCGAAATCATCGGCGGTGAAATGCGTGAGCGCGTCATCGAGGCTTGCGGCATGGGCATTTGCGCAGCCCATGGCTAAGCTAAGAGTTAAAGCCAGTGCGACGAGGCAAGCTCGGCCAAAACGCATCTGCAATTATCCCCGACGCCGGATCGGAGAGGCGACATCGTCTCCCCGCGATAACAGTGTCAAAGCATCGGCCCTGCCGAGATTACGAACCGCCGCAGGTTTTGGTGACCGTGTTGTAGTTGCCGCAGTTGAGTTTCACCCAATCCGCGACCAGGTCCTTCGATCCGGGAAGGTAGGGCGACCACGCCTCGCCTGGCACCAAATTCTTGGTCTTCCACACCACGTCGAATTGACCGTCCGCGCGGATTTCGCCGATGAAGACCGGCTTGGTGATGTAGTGGTTGGGCAGCATTTCGGACACGCCGCCGGTCAAATTCGGCTGCTTGATGCCGGGCAAAGCGGCGATCACCTTGTCGGGATTGGTCGTTCCGGCCTTTTCCACGGCCTTCACCCACATGTTGAAGCCGATGTAATGCGCCTCCATCGGATCGTTGGTGGTGCGCTTCGGGTTACCGGTGAACGTATGCCATTCCTTGATGAAGGCCGCATTTGCCGGGGTTTTGATCGACTCAAAATAGTTCCAGGCGGCGAGATGACCGACCAGCGGCTTGGTATCGAGACCGGCAAGTTCTTCCTCGCCGACGGAAAACGCCATGACCGGAATATCAGTAGCCTTGATGCCCTGATTGCCGAGCTCCTTGTAGAACGGCACGTTGGCGTCGCCATTGATGGTGGATACCACCGCCGTCTTTTTGCCGGCCGAGCCGAACGCCTTGATCTTGGAAACTTCGGTCTGCCAGTCGGAGAATCCGAATGGCGTGTAGTTGATCATGATGTCCTCGTCCGCTACCCCTTTTTGCTTGAGATAAGCTTCGAGGATTTTATTGGTGGTACGCGGGTAGACGTAGTCGGTGCCTTCCAGCACCCACCGCTTCACCGATCCGCCGTCCGCGCTCATAAGGTAATCGACGGCAGGGATGGCCTGCTGGTTCGGCGCGGCGCCGGTATAGAATACGTTGCGCTCGCCCTCTTCGCCTTCGAATTGGACGGGGTAGAACAGGATGCTGTCGAGTTCCTTGAACACTGGCAGCACCGACTTACGCGACACCGACGTCCAGCAGCCGAACACGACCGAGACCTTATCTTGACTGATCAGCTCGCGTGCCTTCTCGGCGAACAGCGGCCAGTTCGAGGCCGGATCGACCACGACAGGCTCGAGTTTCTTGCCCAGCAGGCCGCCCTTCTTGTTCTGTTCGGCGATGAGCATGAGCATCACGTCTTTCAGCGTCGTTTCGCTGATTGCCATGGTGCCGGAAAGCGAATGCAGAATGCCTATCTTGATCGTCTCCTCGGCCCGCGCCGGAAACGCCCCCAGAAGCCCAAGAGCAAGTCCACTCGCTCCTACGAGCCAGCGGCGGCGGCTTAGGGGAAGAGAGATTGTCGATTTGCTGGACATGGGTGAGCCTCGCATTGTTAGAGTGAGCGCACGGAGGGCGCTCTTCTGCGGAGGCAGCGTCGCAAGGCATGTGCCAGTTTCCGATGGCCGTAACGCACTGGTCTTTTGAAGCAATCATAATCGACGTATATCAAAGATGATTTTTTTAGCAGGCTTGGCCTGTTTTATGGGCAAGATGCGAAAGGCGAATGCAGCGTTCCTGGGACCGTCCTAGTCAGGTCGCGCTGTCACCTTTCGCAGAACCTGGTTGCGATACTCCGGCCTCACTCCGCGAGCGTTGTCGCTGTCGCCGTCTCTGACATGGTCAATTTCGGCGCGAGCGCCGGATAGCGGTCGAGCGCGAACAGGAAGGCCGCCACGATCGCGTAAGCTGCCGCAACTGTCGGCGTCACCGCAAAGCCGACCGCCTGGCCATGCATGAAACCGAAGAACGTCAGCACGGCGCCCGCCAGCGCGAAAGCGGCAGCATTGACGAACTTCTTGTCGATGACGTTGGCGCCAATGGCCGCGAGCACGAGGCCCGTCAGAATCGCACCGCCGCCTAGCGTCTCTAGTCCGGGATAGAGCACCCCGACATTAAACAGCTTGTCGTAACCTAGCGCCGCGGCGCTCACGCCGGCGACTCCGAGTGCGCCGTCCATCAAGGTCTTGCACCAGCCGGCGAGATGCGGTGTTAGAGCCAGGACGATCGCGGGCGCGTGATTTGTCGGCGTCGTTTGGAACGCCTGCGCTCCGATCAGCATGCCGATGTACAGAAGGATCGGCGAAATCGCGACGACCGGCACGAGCGCCAACAGAAGCGAGATGATGCCGAACCACGACAGCACTATCACCATCAGCCCGGTCGCGGCGGAATAGCCGATGCGGCCGCCCATGCCCTTCCAACCGGGATGGCCAATATAGACCGCGTTGATGAACGGATTTCCCATGAGACAACCGATCAGACTGACGATGCCGTCAGCGGTGAGCACCCGCGTGGTCGGATACGTGTCACCGGCCGCTTCGGCGCTTTCGACATTGTCCATCGCCTCGACCAGGTCGTAGATGCCGAATGGCACCGCAGTGACAAGGATCACGCCGAGATAATGAAAACCTGAGAACACATGATCGACGGCGGGGATCGGCAAGTTGAAGCCAAAATTTACAAATGCGTCACTGACGCCTTTGACGCTCAAGCCGCCGTAGTGCAGGCCGACGAGGTTCGAGCCCCAAGCGATGAGCATTCCGACGGCAATCGCGACCAGTCCGGCTGGAATGCCCTTCGGATATTTGAAGCCGCCGAGCCAGTTCACCATGATAATGGCAAAGCAGGTCAGGCCGATCACGGGCGTCTGATAGATTTCCAGCGCCGGGCGCATCGAGATGAACGTGATCGATACGCCGGCCAGCGTTCCGAGCAGAGCGGCGCGCGGCGTGATCTTGCGAATCCATGGCGCGACGAAACCGCCGATCATCAGGATAAAGCTCTGAAAAAACACCCAGACCAGACCCGCCTCCCAGCCCTGGATCGGATCGTTGGTCTTCAGCGCGATCGGCAGCATGATCACAAAGGTGACGATGAACATGTGCGGCACGCTCACGCCCGACGGCAATGCGCACACGTCGCTTCGGCCGGTTCGCTTCGCCAGCCGATAGGCGAGGTAGGCGTAATACATCGTCGAAAGGAACATCATCATGCCGAGCGCCGGCAGGATGCGTCCGAATACGAGCGAATCCGGCATCTTAAGTACGAACCGGAGTAGTCCGGTGAGCACCAGCATATTGACCAGGATGTTGGTGCCGAAACCGAAAAATGCGTTCCAGTCGCCGGTCTGCCACAGCACCGGCCGATACGAATCCGTCGATCTCGTCGTCGTCATCTCACCCTCCCCGTCATGGAGATCCGATTCTCGATTTACGCGGTTTTTTGATTGGCTAACGGCGTCAACGATCGAAGCAACTGCGACGATCCAGTCACCGAGCCGAAGATGCCGCCCTGCGCCTTGATCATAGCGAGGCCTGCAATGTGGAATTCCGGAAAATAAGAAGCGCAGCAGTCAGCCAGAACGATGCAGCGAAAGCCGCGGTCATTCGCTTCGCGCACGGTGGTATTGACGCACACTTCCGTCGTGACGCCGGCGACGAACAACGTGTCGATGCCTCGGTTGCGCAGCATGAGTTCGAGGTCGGTCTGATAGAACGCGCCCTTCCCCGGCTTGTCGATCACCGGCTCATTTTCGAGCGGATAAAGCTCCGGAATAATGCCGTGACCGGGCTCGCCGCGGATGAGGATGCGCCCCATCGGCCCGCGGGCGCCGATGCGGTTCGCGGGATCGCCGCGTAGGACCTTATGCGGCGGCGCATCCGACAGATCGGGCCGATGCCCTTCACGTGTATGAATAACGAACAGGTCGAACCGCCGCGCGGCGGCAAGCACCATGCCACACGGCGCGACCGCCGCCCGCAGCAGAGAGACGTCGTTGCCGAGCGCTTCACCAAAACCGCCCGGCTCCAGAAAATCGCGCTGCATGTCGATGATGACCAACGCGGCGGCGGCGAGATCGATGGCAAGCGCCGCGGGTTCGGCTTCGACCCTTACGCGTGGCATCCCCATCTCCTGCCAAGCAATGACAATAAATGTGCAAGATCGAGGCCAGCCCGGCGGGCCGCCGGCGAAGGAAGCGTCGAACCGCGTTGCCTAATAAATGTGCGGCCACTGATCCGGACGCCCACGAAGCGTACTTCGCGCGCCTGTGCCTGGGCGGCAAACCCTTTGAATCAGCCAATTGCGCTGCGGTAGGTGGCGCGCACGGTGTGGCACGCGGCTTGCGGAAGGAGACTCGTGCCGACAGAACGCCAGCCTTAGGAGGCCTTGATGAAGCGCCGCGAATTCCTCAAATCCATGACCGCACTGACCGCCGCCGCCGCCGTGCCAGCGCCAGCCATCTGGTCGCCCGCCAAGGCGCAGTCGCACCAGGATACGCTGCTCATCGTCTCCGAAAGCGGGCCGAACAATCTCGACATTCATGGCGTCGGAACCAACGTACCCGGCTACGAAGTATCGTGGAATTGCTACGACCGCCTCATCAGCCACGAGATGAAGACGCTGCCGAACGGCACGCAATATTACGATAAGAGCAAGTTCAAGCCGGAGCTCTCCGAAGACATGAACGTCGGCGAAATGTCGGCGACGTTCAAGCTGCGCAAAGACGCCGTGTTCCAAGACGGCACTCCAGTCACCGCCAAGGACGTCAAATGGTCATTCGACCGGGCGGTGACGGTCGGCGGCTTCCCGACCTTTCAGATGAGCGCCGGCTCGCTCACCAAACCCGAGCAGTTCGTCGTCGTCGACGACCACACCTTCCGCGTCGACTTTTTGAAGAAAGACCGGCTGACGATTCCGGATCTCGCCGTAATCGTACCCTGCATCATCAATTCCGAATTGGTGAAGAAGAACGCCACCGCGCAGGATCCGTGGGGCCTCGAATACACCAAGCTCAACACCGTCGGCAGCGGCGCCTATAAGGTTACAAACTGGACCGCCGGCTCGCAAATCGTGCTGGAGCGCAATGACCAGTGGAAGGGCGGCCCGCTCCCGAAGATCAAGCGCGTGATCTGGCGCATCGTGCCGGACGCCGGCAACCGGCGCGCGCTTCTCGAACGGGGCGACGCCGACGTGTCCTACGACCTGCCAAACAAGGATTTTTCCGAGCTGAAAGCCGACGGCAAGCTCAGCATCGTTTCGACGCCGTACTCGAACGGCATCCAATATATCGGGATGAACGTACAGCATCCGCCGTTCAATGACGTGAAGGTGCGCTACGCGGTGGCCTATGCGTTGCCGTACCAGAAGATCATGGACGCTGTGCTGTACGGTCTCGGCAAGCCGATGTTCGGTGCGCCGGCCGACGCGCCGACTGAAGTCGCCTGGCCCCAGCCGCACAAGTTCAACACCGACCTCAACAAGGCGAAGCAGTTGCTCGCCGAGGCCGGCGCGAGCGGCATCAATGTGCCGATTTCCTTCGACCTCGGTTTCGCCGGCGTCAACCAGCCGATCTGCGAGCTGGTGCAGGAGAGCCTCGCGCAGGTCGGCATCACCACGACGATCGACAAAGTGCCGGGCGCGAACTGGCGTACCGAACTCACCAAAAAGACGATGCCGCTCTTCACCAACGTCTTCTCGGGCTGGCTCGATTATCCCGAATACTTCTTCTACTGGTGCTATCACTCCGGAAAATCGATCTTCAACACGATGGATTATCAGTCGCCGCAGATGGACACCTTCATCGACGGCGCGCGCGCCGCGGCGGCGACCGGCGATTTGGACACCTACAACAAGGACGTGAAGGGCTTTGTCGATCTCGCTTTCACCGACATGCCGCGCATCCCGCTCTATCAGCCCTATGTCAACGTCGCGATGCAGAAGAACATCAGCGGCTACCAATACTGGTTCCACCGCCGGCTCGACTACCGCAGCTTCGTGAAGGCGTGAACGTCGTGACGCTGCGTCCGATGGTGCCTCGATGCTGACAATGATCGTCAAGCGCCTGGCGATGGCTATCCCGAGCCTGATCGGCGTGGTGATCGTCACCTTTCTCTTGACGCGGGCGCTGCCGGGCGACCCGGCCGCCTATTTCGCCGGCCCCGCCGCGACCCCGCAAGCCATCCAGGAGGTGCGGGTCAAGCTCGGCCTCGACAAGCCGCTGATCACGCAATTCGGCCGCTATGTCGTCGACCTGGCGCACGGCAATCTCGGCACGTCGCTCACCACCGGCCAACCGGTCGTGACGGAATTGCGCAACCGGCTGCCGGCGTCGGCGGAGTTGACGCTGCTCGGCCTCTTCGTCGCCGTTGCGATCGCGGTGCCGCTCGGCATCCTCGCGGCAACCAAGCCGAACTCGCTAATCGATCATGCCTGCCGTGTCGTTGCCACGGCCGGCGTATCGCTGCCGGTATTCTTCACCGGATTGATCCTGGTTTACGTGTTCTATTACCTGCTCGGCTGGGCGCCGGCGCCGCTCGGACGGCTCGACGTGTACTTCACGCCACCGCCGCAGATCACCGGCCTCTATCTGATCGACAGCCTGATCGCGCGCGATCCTGATACATTTCTGGCGAGTCTTAAGCAGCTCATCCTGCCCGCGCTCACCCTTGCGATCTTCTCGCTCGCCCCGATCGCGCGCATGACGCGCGCTTCGATGCTCGCGGTGCTGTCGTCGGATTTCGTGCGCACCGCGCGTGCCAGTGGCCTCTCCGCCTATACCGTGATCATCACTTATGCCTTCCGCAACGCCATGCTGCCGGTGATCACAACGCTCGGCATGGTATTCTCGTTTCTTCTTGGCGCCAATGTGCTGGTTGAAAAAGTCTTCGCCTGGCCCGGCATCGGCTCCTATGCCGTGGAAGCCTTGCTCGCGTCGGATTTTGCGCCGGTGCAGGGCTTCGTGCTGACCATGGCGGTGATGTACGTGATGCTCAATCTGCTGATCGACATTCTTTACGGCCTGATCGATCCGCGCGTGAGGCTCGACGCATGACCGACGTCGCAGCAACGGCGCGGCCCGAAGGCGGTTTCAGCGCCGTGCTTCGCCATGCGCGCTATGTCATCGGCGAAAATCCGGTCACCGGCTTTGCCTTCGCGCTGTTCGTCCTGATCGTACTCGCAGCGATGTTCGGTCCACACATCGTGCCGTACGATCCGTTGGCGAGCGACACCGCCGAGGCGCTGCAGCCGCCTAACCTGCATCATTGGTTCGGCACCGACCAGCTCGGCCGTGACGTGTTCAGCCGCGTCGTCGTCGCGACGCGGCTCGATTTCTTCATTGCGGTGGCCTCGGTCGCGCTGGTCTTTCTAATGGGCGGCCTTGCCGGCGTCGCCGCCGGATTCTTCGGCGGCTGGACCGACCGCATCGTCGGCCGCATCGCCGACACCATCATGGCGTTTCCGCTGTTCGTGCTCGCCATGGGCATCGTCGCCGCCCTCGGCAATACCGTGCAGAACATCATCATCGCGACCGCGATCGTGAACTTTCCGCTGTACGCCCGCATCGCGCGCGCCGAAGCCAATATCCGGCGCGACGCCGGCTTCGTCGAAGCGGCGCGGCTGTCCGGAAACTCCGACTGGCGCATTCTCGCCTTTCAAATCCTGCCCAACGTGTTTCCGCTCCTGGTCGTGCAGATGTCGCTGACCATGGGCTACGCCATCCTCAACGCCGCCGGCCTGTCGTTCATCGGACTTGGCGTGCGGCCGCCGACGCCCGAGTGGGGCATCATGGTGGCTGAAGGCTCCGCCTTCATGGTATCGGGCGAATGGTGGAACGCGTTTTTCCCCGGCGCCGCGCTGATGGTCGCGGTATTTTGCTTCAATCTTCTCGGCGACGGCTTGCGCGACATGGTCGATCCAAGGAGACGTACATGAGGTGGCGCACATGACCACGGCGCCCGCACTTTCCGTCGACGGACTAAGCGTCGAGTTTCGCACTCGTTCGGGAATCGTACGCGCGCTCGATAATGTCAGCTTCACCGTGGCCAAGGGCGAGACCATCGCCCTGGTCGGCGAGTCGGGCTCGGGAAAGTCCGTCACCGCCTATGCGGTGATGGGCATTCTCGATCCAGCCGGCAGCGTCACCGCCGGACGCGCCATGCTCGGGGATCTCGATCTTCTGTCGGCAAAGCCGAAGGAACTCGCCGCCGTACGCGGCCGCAGCATCGCGATGATCTTTCAAAACCCGCGCACCGCGCTCAACCCGATCCGGCCGGTCGGCCGCCAGATCGCCGACGTCTTGATCCGCCACGGCAACGTGTCGCGCCGCGCCGCGCCGGCACACGCGGTGGAAATGCTGCGCGCTGTCGGCATCACCGATCCGGCGCGACGCGCCAAGGCCTATCCGTTCGAAATGTCCGGCGGTATGTGCCAACGCGTGATGATCGCGATCGCGCTGGCGGCGAAACCGTCGCTCCTTATAGCTGACGAGCCGACCACCGGCCTCGACGTCACGACCCAGGCCGTGATCATGGACCTCATCAACGATCTCGCCAAAGAACTTGGCATGGCGACGATTTTCATCACCCACGACCTTGCGCTCGCCGGCCAGCGCTCGGCGCGCATCGTCGTCATGCATGCCGGTCATGTGGTCGAAAATGCTCCGACCGACGACTTGTTCACAAATCCACGTCATCCCTATACGGCCGAACTGATTGCGGCGACGCCGGATTCGGCGCAAAGCCTCGACGAGCTTGCCGCCATTCCCGGCTCGCTGCCGGATCTGCGCCGTGCCGACCTGCCGCCGTGCCGCTATTCCGAGCGTTGTCCGCGCAAGCTTGCCGCCTGCGCGCAGCCCTTGCCGCAGGCGATGCCCGGCGCGACGCATATCGTCGCCTGCTGGAATCCTCTGCCCGAGCGAAACGTCAGCGCGCCAACAGTGAGTGCAGCATGACCGCCCTGCTTGAAGTCGCCGAAGTATCGAGGCGTTTTTCCGTCACCGGCGGACCGGGACTGCTGGCGAGGTTCAGACGCCGACTTTCCGGCGGGCCCGAAAATCTCCCCAAGGTGTATGCCGTCGACGAAGTGAGTTTCACCGTCGGCAAGGGCGAGACCGTCGGCCTCGTCGGCGAATCCGGCTGCGGCAAGTCCACCTTGGTGCGTGCGCTTACCCGCCTGATCGACGTAACCATCGGCAGCGTCAAGCTCGGCAGTCGTGAATTATCGCTCAAGCCGGCGCGCGTATTCGCCCGCGACCGCGACCGCGCCCGCATTCAGATGGTATTTCAGGATGCCGGGGAAAGCATCAATCCGCGCTTTACCGCTTACGCCGCCATCGCCGATCCGCTGCGCCGGCTGCGCAAGCTGCGCGGCAAGGCGCTCAAGGAACGGGTTGAGACGGTTGCGAACCAGTGCGGACTGCCGCTGCAGCTATTGACGCGGTTTCCACATCAGCTGTCCGGCGGCCAGCGCGCTCGCGTCGGGATCGCCCGCGCCATTGCGGTCGAGCCCGACCTGCTGGTGCTCGACGAGCCGACCGCTGCGCTCGACGTATCGGTTCAGGTCGTCATTCTTCAGCTCCTGCAGCGGCTGAAGAGGGAATTCGGCATGAGTTATTTGTTCGTGTCGCACGATCTCTCCGTGGTGCGGCTGCTGTGCGATCGCGTGCTGGTGATGTATCTCGGCAAGATCGTAGAATCCGGCCCGGCGGCGGAAGTGTTCGAACACCCGCTGCATCCTTACACACAGGCGCTGGTCGCCGCAGTGCCGCGCTTGCACGAGAACGGCAGCGAACGGCTGCGGCTTTCCGGCGAACCGCGGAGTCCGATCGATCCCGATCCGAATGTGTGCCGGTTTTACGGCCGCTGCCCGCGGGGCGCCGACGCCTGCAAGACCGAAATGCCGGCGCTGCGTAGTTTTGGTAATCGTCAAGTCGCCTGCCATTTCGCCGAGGAGTTCTTGCCGCAAGCATCGATCCCATCATGAAGCGCAAACCTGCCCAAAAGCCGAAACCGCACAAACCCGTCGCACTGGATTCCCTTGTCGCCGCGAGCGCGCAAGCGCTCGCGCTGCCGCTCGATCCATCGTGGGAATCCGGCGTGAAATTCAACCTGCAACTGATCCTGCGCCATGCGGCGTTGGTCGATGAATTCCCCCTCCCCGACGACGCCGAACCCGCTCCGGTATTTCATGCTTGATATGCCCGCCGGTGATTTCGATTTCACACCGGCTGCCGATATCGCCGCCGCGGTGGCGTCCGGCCGCAGCACGGCGCTGCGAGTCGTCGAGGCGACGCTGGCGCGCATCCGCGAGCGCGATCCGGTGCTCAATTCCTTCACCGCGGTCACCGAGCAGCGCGCGTTGCGGCGCGCCGAAGCGGTCGATGCCACGCGGGCCCGAGGTGAGCTCGTCGGACCTCTCGCCGGCGTGCCGTTCGCGGTCAAGAATTTGTTCGATATCGCCGGCCTATCGACACTCGCCGGTTCCAAGATCAACCGAGAATTGCCACCGGCGACGCGCGACGCGGCTCTGATCGAACGGCTCGAAACGGCGGGCGCCGTTCTCGTCGGCGCGCTCAATATGGGCGAATACGCCTACGATTTCACCGGCGAGAACATCCACGACGGCGCCTCGCACAATCCGCACGATCACGATCGCATGTCCGGCGGATCGTCCGGCGGCTCCGGCGCGGCTGTCGGCGGCGGTCTCGTGCCGCTGGCGCTCGGCTCCGATACCAACGGCTCGATCCGGGTACCATCGTCACTGTGCGGCATTTTCGGATTGAAGCCGACTTACGGCCGGTTGACGCGCGCGCGCACCTTTCCCTTCGTCGCCAGCCTCGATCACCTCGGCCCATTCGCGCGCACCGCGCGCGATCTCGCGCTTGCGTATGACGCCATGCAGGGATTCGATGCCGACGATCCGGCCTGCGCCGACCGGCCCGTAGATCTCGTCGCACCGCTGTTGGAGCGCGGCGCGGACGGCCTGCGCGTCGCCGTCGCCACCGGCTATTTCAAGTGCAACAGCGGCGAAACCTGCTGCGCCATCGACCGGGTGTCCGCCGCGCTCAGCGCCAACCGTGACATCGAAATCCCGCAGGCCGAGCGCGCGCGGGCTGCTGCCTTCATCATCACCGCCAGCGAGGGAGCTAGTCTGCATCTGAACCGCCTGCGTACGCGAGCGGAAGATTACGATCCGGCGGTGCGCGACCGCTTGATCGCCGGCGCGATGACGCCGGCTTCGCTTGTCGTGAAGGCGCAAAAATTCCGGCGCTGGTATCGAAACGAAGTGCTCAAACTGTTCACCGAGGTAGATGCGATCCTGGCGCCGGCGACGCCATGCACCGCGCCGCTGATCGGCCAGCAAACATTCATGTTCGGCGATACCGAACTGCCGGTACGCGCCAATCTCGGCCTTTATACGCAACCGATCTCGTTCATCGGCCTGCCGGTTGTCGCCGTGCCGGTGCCGCTCGCGCCGTTGCCGGTCGGCGTCCAGATCATCGCCGCCCCGTGGCGCGAGGACGTGGCGCTGCGACTCGCGCACGCGCTTGAGACCAAGGGCATCGTCGCGGCCCCGCGCCCGTCCCTTTAGACGAAACGGACACCAAGGAGAAAGCGATGGAGATCGACCTGCCGGAGGTCGTCGCCGAAGTCAAAGCTGCGTTCGATCAATACGAGAGTGCTTTGGTGGCAAACGATGTCGTCACACTCGACGCATTGTTTCATGACGATCCGCGCACGATCCGCTACGGCGGCGCGGAAAATCTTTACGGCTATGCTGCGATCAAGGCATTTCGCGGCGCGCGCTCGCCGACCGGACTGGCCCGCACACTATCGAAGACCGTGATCAACACCTACGGCCGCGACTACGCGGTTGCTTCGACGCTGTTTCACCGCGCCTCGGCGCCCGGCAAAGTCGGCCGCCAAATGCAGACCTGGGTGCGTTTTGCGGAAGGCTGGCGCGTCGTCGCTGCGCATGTCAGCATGATCGAGGCGTAGCGGCTAACGGCGGCTGTTTGTTTGCGAGCGCGCCGAGCGCGAGGCCCGTCGCGTGATGAAAATGCCGCCCAAGCGAGGCGAGCGCGGCGTCCTCGCCGGCGGGCGCGAGCAGCGTCACACCGAACGGACGGCCATCGGGGCGCATCGCTGCCGGCACGGCAAGCCCGCAGAGATCGAACAGATTGACGAAGTTGGTGTAGGTACCGAGCCGGTTGTTGAGTTCGATAGGATCGGCGACGAGTTGCTCGACGGCATAAATAGTCGGCGCGGTCGGCAGCACCAGCGCGTCGATGGAGCGGAAGACACGATCGCAGGCGCGGCGAAGCTCTTCGAGCCGATAGAACGCCGCGAAGGCCTCAGCCGCCGTGACCTTCGCGCCGGCCGAAATAATCTGCCGCGTCACCGGATGAAGCGATTCCGGCGACGTCTCGATGAGAGATTTCGCGGTGAGGTAGCGTTCGGCCACCCACGGCCCCTCATAGAGAAGCCGCGCCGTTTCGTAGAACGGCTCGATATCGATCTCGACGATTTTTGCACCCAGTCTGGCGAACTGCGCCAAGGCCGCATCGTAGGCGGTAGCCGAAATATTATCGCCGAAAAACAGACGCCGACTGGCCGGCGGAGCGCCGAGTTTTATGCCGTCCGGCATCGGTCCGACCGAATGCACCGGCCGCGGCCGCGAATATGGATCGGCTTCGTCCGGCCCGGCGATGACATTGAGCATCGTCATCGCATCGTCGACGGTCAGCGCGAACACCGAAACGCAGTCCAGCGTCCGGCAGGCGGGAACGACGCCCGCGGTCGAGACCAGACCGACACTCGGTTTCAAGCCGACAATATTACTGTAGGCGGCCGGCACGCGGCCCGATCCGGCGGTATCGGTGCCGAGCGCCAGCGGCGCGATCCCGGCGCCGACCGCGAGCGCGGAGCCGGTGCTCGACCCGCCCGGGGTGAGTTTTGGATCGAACAGGTTGCGGCCGATGCCGTAGGGCGTGCGCACGCCGACGAGACCGGTGGCGAATTGGTCCAGATTGGTCTTGCCGAGAATGAGCGCGCCGGCGGCGCGCAGCCGGGCCACTGCCGTGGCGTCCTTTTCGGCACGATAGAGGAAGGCAGGACAGGCGGCGGTGGTCGGCAGGCCCGCCACATCGATATTGTCTTTCACAGCAATCGGAATGCCGTAGAGCGGCGACGTATTGTCGCCGCGCGACAGCGCTTGCGCTTCCGCGACAACGTCGTTCTCCGCGCGCAGCGTAATGAACATCGCCGGATCGTTGTGATCGCGAATGCGCGCAAAGCTCCGCGCGACGATGTCGGCGGGCGTCATCGCGCCGGAGCGATAGGCGTTAAGAATTTCGGCGACCGTCTCGGTCACGTGAATTTCCGGTGTTGCAACAGGAGGCTTGGTTCGCCTCTATCCAGTGAGCGCGAAGAAGACGAGAGCGACGGAGGTGATCTCGGTACCGCGGGCCGCCGGCACGGGGTCCTGCACCGGCGCCGACCGTGCCGGCTGTTGCACCGCCTGTGCCATCGCGGCAAACGACAGCATCAACGGGGCGGCGATCCAGCTCGTCGCCATTTTGCTTTTTAATTTCATCGAGTTATGCGGCTCGCTAGGTCCCGAAGCCAGGATTCTTGGGGTGAATGTGAAGCGCTTGCCCGATACGATCTGCAAGCGCATGGCGGCAATTTACCTGCTTACTCGCCAGATTAGCCACCTCGGCTGGCATTTCTTGGCCGCCCACGCGGGCTCATGCTAGTTGAGAATATCATGGCGCAAGGCCAAGCCAAACAGACAATCATGCCGCTCGGTGAGGCGCTGGTATACGCCGAGCGCTGCCGTAGTGAGGGCAAGTTGCTGGAAGCCGAGGCGGTCTGCCGCCAGATCCTCCAGGCCCAGCCCAACGTGCCCGAAGCCGAACACTTGCTTGGCGTCATTGCCCACCAGAATGGCAAGCTCGGCGAGGCCATCGAGCACGTCAAGCGTGCGACAAAGCTCGCGCCGCAAGTCGCATTGTTTCACGCCAATCTCGGCGAAATGTTGCGGCTCGCCGGTCGCCCCAAACTCGCCGCGGAGGCGGCGCGCAACGCGATCGAGATCGAGCCCGCGATGCCCGCTGCGCTAAGCAATCTCGGCGTCGCGCTGTACGAGCTGAAGGATTACGAAAGCGCGGCCGGCGCACAACGCAAGGCGATCGCGGCAAAGCCCGATTTCGCCGAGGCGCACAGCAACCTCGGCAACGCGTTGCACGCGCTGCGTCGCTTTGACGAAGCGATCCCCGCGTATCGCCGTGCCATCGAGATCAATCCCAATTATGCCGACGGCTGGGCCAATCTCGGCACGACACTGCATCACAGCGGCAGCTTTGAAGAGGGCATTTCAGCGTTACGTCGCGCCATCGCACTGGCGCCGCATCACGGCAATGCGCGATCCGGGCTCGGCATTCTCTTGCTCATGCGCGGCGACCTCGCCGAGGGCTGGGACGAATACGAATGGCGATTGCGATCGACCGAACGCAAGGGCCCGAAATTTCCTGAAACTCCCTGGCAAGGCGAGAACCTCGCCGGCAAGCACATCTACGTTCAGGCCGAGCAGGGTTTTGGCGATACACTGCAATTCGCGCGCTATATGCCCCTGCTTCTTAAGCGCGGCGCCAAAGTGACGCTGCGCGTACACCAGCAGCTGGTACGCTTGATCCGCGAGAGCCTGCCCGGCGTCGTCGTTCTTGGCGACCGCGGCGATCCGGCGCCCTATCAGTACGACGCCGTGCTGCTGAGCCTGCCGCGCCTCTTTAAGACGCGGCTCGAAACCATTCCGGCCGAGGTGCCCTATCTACGGGTGCCGGCCGAGACGGCACAACGCTGGAACAGCCGGCTTTCGAAAATGAAAGGCTTGCGGATCGGCATCGTATGGGCCGGCAACCCCGAGCACGTCAACGATTCCCGCCGCTCCCTCGACTTGTCGCGCCTTGCGCCGCTTTTCGCCGTACGCGGCAGCAGCTTCGCCAGCTTGCAATTCGGCCCGCGTACGGGTGATTTGAAAAATTTGACGCGCAAAACTCCGATCGAGGATCTTGCGGCAAAATTCGAGGATTTTGTCGATACCGCCGCGGCGATCAACTCGCTCGACCTCGTCATCACCGTCGATACTTCCGTCGCGCATGTCGCGGGAGCGCTAGGCAAGCCGGTTTGGGTGCTATTGCCTTGGGTGACCGATTGGCGCTGGCTCCTCAACCGCGAAGACAGTCCCTGGTACCCGACCATGCGTCTCTTTCGCCAGAAAAAGGGCGAGGACCAGGCCGACGTAATCGCGCGCGTCGAGAATGAACTGAAAGCCGTCGTCCAAGGCGACAGCGCGCGGCTGACACCGTTCAAGGCCGAAGGCGAACGCCGCGCCGTGGAGGCCGCGGCCATCATCGCGGCGGAAGCCGCGCAGGCTGCGAAGCCCGTTGCGCTGCCGGTGCAAGTGGCGACGCCCGGCCAGGCTCTTATTCTCGCCGAGCAGAAGCGCCGGCACGGATTTTTAGCCGACGCCGACGAACTGGCGCGGCACGCGGTTGCGGCTGAGCCGAACAATGCCGAGGCCGCGCATATGCTGGGCATCATCGCGCACCAGTCGGGCAAAACGGCCGAGGCGATCGACCATGTGCGCCGCGCCATTGCGCTCAGCCCGAACGTCGCGCTTTACCACGCCAATCTTGGCGAAATGTGCCGGCTCGCCGGCCGCATCGACGACGCGATCGCCGCCGGCCGCCGCGCCATCGAGATCAATCCCAATTATGCCGGCGCGCTGAGCAATCTCGGCATTGCGCTGTTCGACCAAGGCAAGTTCGACGAGGCGCTCAGCCTTTACGACCGCGCGGTCGCGCAAGATGCCAATTTCGCCCAGGCCCACAGCAATCGCGGCAATGCGCTGCAGCGTCTCAAGCGTTTCGCGGACGCGGAGAAAGATTATCGCCGCGCCATCGAATTGCAGCCGAGTTTCGCCGATGCCTGGAACAATCTCGGCACCTGCCTGCGCGAACTCAAACGCCCTGAAGATGCGGAGACCGTCTACCGCAAAGCGCTCGAATTCGCTCCGAACAATCCCGACACGCTCGACAATCTGGCGTTGGCGCTCAAAGATCTCGATCGGCTCGACGAAGCCGCCGACCTGATGCGCCGCGCCCTTACGATTGAATCGCGCGACGAAAAGCTGTTCGTGCATTATGCCACGGTACTGCTCGACCAACACAAGGTCGACGAGGCCGCAACGGCGAACGAGCGCGCGCTGGCGCTCAATGCCGACAACCACGACGCCGTTAATCTGGCGGGCCGCATCACCTTCGAGCGCGGCGATCTTACAGCCGCGCTGGCGCATTACCGGCGCGCGCTCACGCTCAAGCCCGATCTCGCCGATGCCTATAACAACATGGGCAATGTGCTCAAAGAGCTCGGCCAATTGCAGGAGGCGCAAGACGCCTATCTGCGAGCGATCCGGCTCGATGCGAATATCGCCGGCGTCTATGTCAATCTCGCCAACTCCAAGAAATTCGAGCCAGGCGATCCGCACCTTGAGATGATGGAGACTCTGGCGGGGAAGTCCGAGGGGTTATCGAAGACCGATCGTTTGCAGCTCGATTTCGCGCTGGGCAAAGCCTACGGAGATCTGAAGGATTACCGGCGCTCGTTCACGCATCTTCTTGCTGGCAATGCGGCCAAGCGCGCCACGATTACCTATGACCAGGCCTCGGTCTTTGATCTGTTCGACCGGATCGAGGCCGCTTTCACGACCGATTTGATCGCGAAAAAATCCGGCCTCGGTGACCCTTCGGCCATGCCGATCTTTGTCATCGGCATGCCGCGCTCGGGAACGACCCTGGTCGAGCAAATTATCGCCAGCCATCCGATGGTGCACGGCGCCGGCGAATTGCAGACCTTCAACGACGGCATTCTCGGCGTGCGCGGACCGGACGGCAATACTTTGCGCTACCCGGACTTCGTCGCCGCGCTCGACGCGTCGGCGTTGCGGCAGATCGGCGCCCGCTACGTCGCCGCGGTGCGCAAGCTCGCGCCAATCGACGATCGCGTGACCGATAAGATGCCTTCGAACTATTACTTCGCCGGGCTCATCCATCTGGCGTTGCCGAATGCGAAGATCATCCATTCCATCCGCAATCCGGTCGATACCTGCATTTCCTGCTTCTCAAAGCTTTTCACCGCCGAACAAAACCACACTTACGATCTGGCCGAGCTCGGCCGCTATTACAAGCGCTACGATCAGCTCATGGCGCATTGGCGGCGCGTGCTGCCGCCGCAAAGTATTCTCGATGTGCGCTATGAAGACGTCGTCGCCGACCTCGAAGGACAGGCGCGGCGGATCATCGCCTATTGCGGCCTGCCATGGGACGAACGCTGCCTGTCGTTTCACGAAATCAACCGGCCGGTGCGAACCGCAAGCGCCACGCAGGTGCGTCAGCCGATCTATAAGAGCGCGATCGGCCGCTGGCGGGTCTACGAGGCGCAGCTCGGACCGCTCTTGCATGCGCTTGGGATCGCGGAGACGGTCGCGAGTTGACGTCACCGTCCGTGTTCGGGGCATCGATCGGGCCCATTGCTCTCTTGCGAATCCGAGCAAAGGCGCGATTCACCGTCGGGCCAGCGAAAATCGACGAAAATCCACTGCCAAATTTTGCGTGGTTCACACTGCGACGCCGAAGACGGCACCCATACCGTGCGCCAGCACCGGCCTGGACCGATGCGAGCACTGTCTGTCGCACAGGCGGCGCCGCTCGGCTGTTGCAGTGCGTCAAGCGCAAAATAGCCCGCAGCGCCAATCACGAGTGTCGCGAGTGAGGCGATCAAAAATGCGCGCATAGCCAGCACTCTATTTGCATCGAGAGTCGCTTTGTGACGGCCGTCTCATTGTGCAGCGCACACCAATATTGCACGGCGAAAATGGGTAGTGCCCGCGCCGCAGGTGAATTTGCTTTTCATTTTCTCCAAAATCGGCCAGATACCCCCAGGGCTGGAAACAAGACGTTCGCTACATCATGGATCGATCAAATCGCCGCAATAATTGCCGCGAATTAGGCACGTCGCTGTTACGATCGCTGAGCAAAGCTTGCGCCCTCCTCGCGCTGCTGTCGCCGGTCGCCGCGCACGCCGGCGATCTCGCCATGCCAGACAAAGTGTCGTTCTACTTTGCTGCGCATGAGGATGACTGGCAGCTCTTCATGAATCCAACCGCGTTCGAGGATGTGCTCGGCGATGCTGCGAAGACGGTATTCATCCATGTCACCGCGGGCGACGACGGCCTCGGCATCGGCACGGGCGGCCGCAAGCAGCCCTATTATCTGGCGCGCGAGAATGGCGCGGTGAATGCCATGCGCTTCATGGCAGACGCCGACCGGACGCCGATCGCCGAGTTGGCCGGCCCAATCACCTTCAACGGCCACCCGATCTACCGGACCAGCTACCGCAGCACGATCGGCTATTTCCTGCGCCTGCCCGATGGCGACGCCTCGGGCGCGGGCTTTGCCGGCACGGGCTTTCAATCGCTCAAGCGGCTTGCCGATGGCGACATCGATACGCTGGCGTCGATCGATGGCTCGACGGTTTATCACGGCTGGAGCGATCTGGTCGCCACCATCCGCGGCATCGTCAAGTACGAGCGCGGGCGGGCGCCGCTTATTCAACTCAACGTCGCCGACCCCGATGCCCGCATCAATCCGGCCGACCACTCCGACCACTTGATGACGGCGAAGGCGGCGCTCGATGCGGCACAAAACATGGATTGCGTGCGCCGGGTATATTTCGTCGATTACGCCAGCTCAAAGCTCGCGGAAAACCTCACCGCGCGCGAACGTGACATGGAAAGCGCCGTCTTCGCGGTCACGCTCGCGGGTGTCATGGCGTTCGATCAGAGCACTGCGTGGCAGCACTACGACCAGTCCTTCATCGGCCGTAACTACTATCGCGTCGATGAACCGGACGGCCAGTGCCGGGCCGCCCCGGCCGTCATCGCGGCAAAGCACTGAGACGGCGCCGCTTCGGCCGGATCTTTACGACCTGCCGCTGGGTGCCATACAGTTGATATAATTCAAGGCGGAACTGCCGCTTCTCTGACAAACTTTTGTTGCGCGCGTCTGGCACCGCAATGTGCCGCGAGAGACGAAATCCGATGCGCTACGTCGACCTGCCATCAGTCCTGCAATCGCCTCGCGTCGTTTCGGTCGATGCGCTCCGCGGCATCAACATGTTTTGGATCATGGGATTTGACGGCGCGATGGGCGCGCTCGCGCAAATGTCCAACGGCAAGGGTCCCGTCGTCCGTGCCGCCGGAAGCTTTCTCGGTACTCAATTTCAGCACGTCGCCTGGGACGGGCTTCGCTTTTACGATTTGATCTTTCCGCTGTTCATATTTCTGACCGGGGTATCGATTGTGCTTTCGCTGCCTCGCCTGGTCGAGCGCGAAGGCATGGCCAAGGCGCATTTGCGAATATTTCGCCGCTCGGTGCTGCTCTATGCGATGGGGCTGATCGCTTACGGCGGCATCAGCGCGCATTGGGTCGACGTCCGCCTGCTTGGCGTTCTGCAGCGCATCGCGCTTTGTTATTTTTTCACGTCGCTGATGTTCCTGCACTTCAATCTGCGCGGACTGATTGCGGCTACGGTCGCCATTCTGGTCGGCTATTGGGCGCTGATGACCTTCGTCCCGGTTCCCGGAATCGGTGCAGCATCGTATGCCGCCGACGCCAATCTCGCCAACTGGATCGACTACCACTACTTGTCCGGCAGACTGTGGGACGTCACCCGCGATCCCGAAGGCATGCTGAGCACGCTGCCGGCAATCGGCACCTGCCTGTTCGGGGTTTTCGCCGGCCTATTGCTCCGCGATAGCCGCTTGTCCGAGCAACAGAAGACGCTGTGGCTCGTCGTTGCGGGCTGCGTTCTCCTCACCACCGGATACCTCTGGGCGCTGCAATTCCCGATCGTAAAGGCGATCTGGACGTCGTCGTTCGTGCTGGTCACGGCCGGATACGGCGCGATCCTGCTGGCGGCGATGCATCAGATCGTCGACGTGTGGGGATGGCAGCGTTGGGCGACCGTTTTTATCTGGATCGGCGCCAATGCGCTGGCGATCTATTTCCTCAATGATATTTTCAATTTCTGGTCGGTTGCCGCGCGCTTGGCTGGCGGCGATTTCGCAATTCTGCTCGACCGGATGGTAACGCCGGGGACCGGCAATTTCGTCACAAATTTGGTGGCCCTTGCTCTTGCCGTCATGCTGGCCGGCTTCTTGTATCACCGCAAGATCTTCATCCGCGTTTGATCCAATTGCCTTGTGGAATGATCGAGAACGATAACAGTTCCTCCGCCAATCCGGTGGCCTCCATGCACCACGCCGTTCCCCGCGTTCAGGCTTTGATGCAATCAAGCTGCCAGAGCGCCCGCCGCAACAGCCAAGCCGAAAGATTCGAAGAGAGCTAAACAAATAAGCCATGCCTCAGCATATCGAACTCGGACTGGATACGTTCGGCGACATCACCCTCGGTCCCGACGGCAGCCCACACTCGCACGCTCAAGTGATCCGCGACGTGATCGAAGAAGGCGTGCTCGCCGACGAAGTCGGCGTCGATGCTTTCGGCGTTGGCGAACATCACCGGCCCGATTTCGCCGTCTCGACGCCCGATGTCGTACTCGCGGCAATCGCCGGCCGTACCAAGCGGATGTGGCTCGGCTCCGCCGTCACAGTGCTGTCCTCCGACGATCCCATTCGGGTGTTTCAGCGATTCTCTACGCTTAATGCCGCTTCGAACGGCCGCGCCGAAGTCACCCTCGGGCGCGGCTCATTTATTGAGTTCGTTTCCACTGTTCGGCTTCGAGCTGTCTGATTACGAAAAACTATTCGAGGAAAAACTCGATCTGTTCGTGGCCGTGCTGCGCAACGAAGCCGTGACTTGGAAGGGTTCGACACGCGCGCCCCTAACCAATCAGCATGTGTATCCGCCGATCGAAAAGGGCGCTTTACGAACTGGATCAATTAGAACTTGGATCGGCGTCGGCGGCAGCCCGGAATCGGTGGTGCGCGCGGCACATTACGATTTGCCCCTGATGCTCGCCATCATCGGCGGCGATCCCAAGCGGTTTCGGCCCTTTGTCGACCTCTACCATCGCGCGTTTGCCCAATTCGGCAAGCCCGTACAGCCCGTCGGCGTCCACTCGCATGGCTACGTCGCCGAGACCGACGCACAAGCGCGCGAGGAGTTTTGGCCGCACTACAAAGCGTCGCGCGATCGCATCGGCGGCGAGCGGGGCTGGCCGCCGACCACAAAGGCGGCCTTCGAACAGGAAGTCGGCGGCGGCGCACTCCACCTCGGTTCGCCGGAAACCGTCGCCCGCCGCATCGCCACGACGATCAAGGATCTCGGCGCCGTGCGCTTCGACATGAAATATTCGGCCGGCACATTGCCGCACGACAAGATCATGCGCTGCGTCGAACTTTACGGGACGAAGGTGATACCGCTGGTGCGCGAGCTGACGACCGCTTAATAATACCATCCCTCACCAAAGCGCGCCCTCACCTCCTCAGCCGGCGCGTCGACCGGAGATCGCCGATAATGATTGTGAACCGCCGCACGATGGTCGGCCTATTGCCGCTCATGGCGAGCAGCGCCAAAGCACAGAGAATTGCGCAAGCGATCGCGCAAAACTCCGACGACGCGGGATGGCCCAAGCGCGCCATTCGGTTCATCCTGTCGTCGGCGCCCGGCAGCGCCGGCGACGTTGTGTGCCGGATCGTCGCGCAAAAGCTTGGCAAACGGCTTGATCAGCAGTTGATCATGGACAATCGGCCGGCCGTCGGCGGCACGCTTGCCGCCGAAGCCTTGGCCCGCTCGGCTCCGGATGGTTACACAATCGGCATGGTCACGACCAGCACGCATGTGATCGCGAAAATCATCGATCCACACTTGCCCTACGACCCCGTCAAAGACTTTCTTCCGATTTCAATGCTCGGTAGTTCGCCCTACGTGCTCGCCGTCTATCCCGGCTTGCCCGTAAAGACCGTCGCGGACCTCATCGCACTCGCAAAATCGAAAACGCAGCCGCTGAACAATGCAGCATACGGAACGACAAGTCTCGGCTATCTCGCGAGCCTGCTATTCGCACAACAAGCCGGCATCCGGCTCAATGAAATATCCTATCGCTCGTCCGCACAGGCGGTCATCGACGTGATGGAGGGGCGCGTCGAGATGCAATTCAGCACCTTGCCGCCTGCAATGCCGCAGCTAGCAGCCGGCAAATTGCGTGCGCTCGCGACAACAGGAGCGCGTCGCGTGCCGGCGCTGCCCAACGTGCCCACGCTCGCCGAGTCGGGATTTCCCGGATTCGACGTGGCGCTTTGGATCGGCGTCGCTGCGCCTGCCGGCACGCCGCCTGACATCGTCGCCACGCTCAATCGAGAAATCACCGCGATTCTGAGCGAGCCGGATACGCGCGCGGCCTACGCGCAGCAGGCATTCGTCACCGAGCCGGGGCCTCCTGACTATCTCGCCGGCCGCATCGGCGGCGATCCTAAAATATGGCAGGGCATCGTCGCGAAGAACGACATAGCCACGCAGCAGCGTTAGGCGAAGCCTGTTTGCGTTCAACGGCGCCCGACTGCACTGCATTGGCGGAATGTGCGGCCGCGCCCGCGGCATGCATGAGCCATTGCTTGTTGACGCCGGCGGATGAATAAAGCCGCTGTACATATCGCGACGCTCAAAGGGGGGTATATGCAGTGGACGCGGCGGGCTCGCCTGACGTTTGCACTTACTACTTGCATCGCGCTGGGGACGCTCGCCGCACGCGCCGCGAATTATCCGGATCGGCCGATCCACGTCGTGGTGCCGTTTGCCGCCGCCGGCGTGACTGACATCGTCGCGCGTATCGTGTTCGACTATATCGCGCAAACGACCGGAAGAACCATCGTGATCGACAACCGCCCGGGCGCCGGCGGCACGATCGCGGTCGGCCAGATCGTGAACGCGGCGCCCGACGGTTACACGCTGGTGATGGCCGATCCGTCGGGCTCGTTGCCTGCTAACGTCACGCTCTATCCCGATTTGAAATACGACCCGCGGCGCGACCTCGCGCCGATTGCAATGTTCGGCACTTCCGGTGCGATGCTCGTGGTCGGCGACGACCTGCCCGTGAAGTCCGTCGCGGATCTGATTGCGCTTGCCAAGAGCAAGCCCGGTGAACTGACCTTTGCCTCGACGGGCGTCGGTACGCCCGGCCACCTCAACGGCGAATTGTTCTGCCGGCTCGCCGGCATCAAGGCCGTGCACGTTCCCTACCGCGTGGTCGGACAAGGGGTCACCGATCTGGTCGCCGGCCGCATCTCGTTTTGGATTTCGCCAATTGCCACCATGCTGCCGCAGGTCCAACAGGGGCAGGTCAGGGCGCTGGCGGTTGCCGGCGAGGTAAGGTCCCCCGACCTGCCCGGCGTCCCGACCATCCGCGAAACCGGCATCGGCGATTTCGATGCGTCGACGACTTACGCCATGTTCGCACCCGTCGGCACACCGCCGGAGGCTTTGGCTTGGCTTAGAGACCAGATAAGTCATGCGATTGGCAATAGTGGCGTCGTGCAAAAGCTCACCGCCGCGGGCGTGCAGCCGAAATACGGCGGCCCTGAAGAGATCACGCACATGCTGCAACTGCGCACTCCGCAATGGCGCGACGTGATCGAGGGCGCCGGTATTCGCATCAATCAATAAGGATCTCCCGTGCCCTATGTCATCGCCATCGATATTGGCGGCACTTTTACCGACCTCGTCGCATGCGACGTCGACAGCGGCGCGGTCGCCTACACTAAAAGTCCGACGACCTACGACCGCTTGGGTGACGCGATATTCGAATGCATTCGCAAAGCGCAGATCGACGCCCGTGCCGCGAGCTCCGTCAAACACGGCACCACACTGGTCATCAATTCGCTGTTGCAGCGCGCCGGCGCCAAGACTGCGTTGATCACCACCAAGGGCTTCCGCGACATTTTGGAGATCGGCCGCGGCAACCGCACGCAGCCGTTCAATCTGCGCTTCCATCGTGAGCCACCGCTCGTTCCACGGGAGTTGCGCTTTGAAGTCGATGAGCGCGTCGAAGGGTCGGGTCGCATACGTAGCTCACTGGCAACCGAACAACTCGCGCCCTTGGCGGAAGCGCTGCATTCGCTCGGGATCGAGGCACTGGCCATCAGTTTTCTGAATTCCTACCTGACGCCCGATCACGAGGACCAAGCCGCCGCGGAGTTGCGGCGTCTCTTGCCGGACGTGTTCGTGACGACCGGCACCGAGCTCACGCGCGAATGGCACGAATTCGAGCGCACCGCCACGGTCGCGGCCAACGCCTATGTCGGGCCGCAAGTCAGCAAATATGTCGCCGAATTCGATGCCGGGTTGCGCGACAGCGGCTTTGCCGGCTCGCTTTTGATGATGGGCTCGCACGGCGGCGTGATCTCCGCCGAACGCAGTTGCCGCGAGCCGATCACGCTTGTGGAATCCGGTCCGGTCGGCGGCTGTATCGGCGCCGCGCGTTATGGCCAGCTTCTCGGCATCGACAATCTTGTCGCTTTCGACATGGGCGGCACGACCTCGAAATGCGCGCTCATCGAGCGCGGCCGCTACGCCGTGGAATCGATCTACCATATCGGCGGGCCCGATAAGGGATTTCCGATCCGCGGCAATGTCATCGATATCCTCGAAGTCGGCGTCGGCGGCGGATCGATTGCCTGGCTCGACGGCCAGCGCCGGCTCGGTGTCGGCCCGGTTAGCGCCGGCTCGATGCCCGGGCCGGCCAGTTACGCGCGCGGCGGCGCCGAGCCCACGGTGACCGACGCCAATCTTCTGCTCGGGCGGCTCGATGCACAAAACTTCCTCGGCGGCGAGATGCGGCTCGATTCGGAACTCGCGCGCGCCGCCATCGTGAATCGCATTGCCGAACCGCTCGGCTACGCCGGCAGCGATGCGGCAATGCAGGCCGCCAAAGGCGTGTTGACGATCGCCAACCTGACCATGTCGTCGATCATCAAGAAAATCTCGATCGCGCGTGGCTACGATCCGCGCAATTTCGCGCTGTTCTGCTACGGCGGCGGTGGTCCGCTGCATGGCATCGAGCTGGCGCGGGCGCTGAAAATTCCACGCGTCATCGTGCCGCCGGAACCGGGAAATTTTTCCGCGGTCGGCATGCTGCTGGCGGATCCACGCATCGATACCGCGCAGACCTTCATCGTTCGGCTCAATCCGGAGAACCTGGCCAAGGTGGCAGCGATATTCGCCGAACTGGAAGCCGAAGGGCGAATGGCATTGCAGCGCGAATTCGGCGACGGCGTAATCACGATCGATCGCGAGGTCGAAATGCGCTACAAGGGCCAGCACCATTCGATCAAGATCCGCATCGCCGAGACCGACGACGCCGCCCAGCTGCGCGCGCGCTTCGACCAGGAATACCTGCGGCGCTATGGCCACACCAATACGGCGGAGGCTGAGATCGTCGTTCTGCACTCGCTGGCGACGCTGCATACCAAGCAACCCGAGATTGCCCGCCTCGCCCGCGGCAAGAAGAACGGCAATGCACCGGTGCCGCAGCGGCGGCCGATCTTCTTTCTGGAGGAGGATCGCTTCGTGCCGACCGAAATCTACGATCGCTATGCTCTCGGCGCGGACTTCGCCGGCCACGGCCCCGCTCTCATCGTCGAATATGGATCGAGCACGCTGATCGGACCCCGCGACACGTTTAAGATCGGCAATCTCGGAGAGATTCACATTGACTGCCACCATTGACAGCGCTGCCGCAACGAGCACCGCTCCGGCGGCGACCGACCTCGTGACCGTCGAAGTGATCCGCCGCCGGCTGGTGGCGATCGCGGACGAGGTCGACGTCAACATCACGCGGACGGCGTTCAGCCCATATATCTACGAATACAAGGATTATGCCGTCGGCATTGTCGACGCCAACGGCGACCTGATCTGTCAATGCACCGCGGGAATGCCGGTCTTCGTCGCCGACGTCATGCGTGCGGCGGTCCAGGACGGCCTCGCCCTCTACGGCCGCGATAAGCTGTTCGACGGCGATCTCGTCCTCACCAACTATGCCGGCACCATCGGCCAACACCTCAATAACGTGACGATGTACACGCCGATCTATGCTCCGGCTGGCGGCGAGCTGATCGCCTTCATGGTCGTCGTCATGCATTGGATCGACGTCGGTGGCCGCGACGTCGGCTCAATCTCAAAATTCGCCACCGACATTTTCCAGGAAGGAATTCAGTTCCGCACCGTGAAACTGCAATCGCGCGGTGAGCCGGTCCGCGAAATATATCGGATGATCGAACATAACACCCGCTTTCCGGTCGAAATGATGGGCGACATCAATTCGCAGATTGGCGGCTGTCTGCTTGGCCGCGACAGCGTCGCCGAACTCACCGGCCGCTACGGTTGCGCAACGTTTCTGCGCGCGATCGGGACGATCTGGAATCAATCGGAAGCCGAGGCCCGCGCCGCCATTGCCGCCATCCCCGACGGCACTTACACGGCGACGGCCACGCTGGACAACGACGGGCTCAATCCGGAGCCGCTGCCCTGCAAAGTGACGGTCGGCGTGCGCGGCGATGAAATGACCATCGACCTCTCGGAACTGCCGCGCGAGGTCAATGCGCCGATGAATTCGGGGCGCAGCGGGGGCGGCTCGACCGTGGCGCGGCTGGCATTCCGCTATCTGCTGCTGCCCGAGGGTGACGCCAACGAAGGCACCTTCCGGCCGCTCCACTTGATCCTGCCCGAGGGCACCATCGTCAGCGCCAGCCCGACCGCGCCGATGGGATCGTACAATTCGGCGCTGCCGATGTTGATCGATCTGGTCATCCGTGCGCTCGGCGCAGCGATGCCGGACCGCGTGGCGGCGGCGCATTACGGTACGTTTTCAACGCTCGCTTATGCCGGCCGCCATCCGGACACCGGCGCCTTTTGGCAATGCCACGATTCCGGTTTCGGCGGCTGGGGGGCGCTCTGCGACATGGACGGTCCGGGACCGTTCCGCACTATGTGTCACGGTGACACCCGCCTCATTCCTATCGAGCTGCACGAAGCGAGTTATCCTTTCATGTTTGAGAGTTTCAGCCTGCGCACCGATTCCGGCGGCGCCGGCGAGTTCCGCGGCGGGCTCGGCCTTGAGCGACGTTATCTGATGCTGGCGCCATGCCGGATTTCCACGCGCATCGAGCGGACGTTGTGTCCGGCCTGGGGCCTCAACGGCGGCGGCGACGGGGCGCCGGGTACGGCGATCATCGAGCGTGCGGACGGCACGACACAGGCGGCGCTGAAGGATGTGGTGATGCTCAAAGCCGGCGACCGCGTGCGCACACTTACCGGCGGCGGCGGCGGATACGGCGATCCCAAGCGCCGCAATCGCGACCGCGTTCGCACCGATGTCGCCCGCGGCTACATTTCGCCGAAGGCGGCGCGCGAGGTTTATGGACTGGATGAGCCGAGCGGCCGGACGTAGGACTTACGTTCCGACCAATCCAAACTGCGGGCTTGACGGTTCGGCGTGGCTCTTCTTGGCGATGCGTCCGGCAAGGCGCGACAGGCGGCCGGCTTCCACCGCGGCGCGCATGCTCTTTGCCATCAGCACCGGATTTTGCGCTTTCGACACCGCGGTATTGATGAGCACAGCGGCGCAGCCGAGCTCCAGCGCGAGCGTCGCGTCCGAGGCGGTGCCGATCCCGGCATCGAGCACCACCGGCACCGGCGAGCGCGCGCAGATCAGCTCGATGAGATGCGGGTTGGAGATGCCCAAGCCCGAACCGATCGGCGAGCCGAGCGGCATCACCGCTGCTGCACCGGCATCGGCCAGCTTGCGGCAGGTCACCGGATCCTCGGTGCAATACGGCAATACGATAAAGCCCTTGGCGACGAGCTGTTCGGTCGCACGCAGCAATTCCTCGACATCGGGATAGAGCAGCTCGCGGTCGCCGATGACTTCGAGCTTGATCCAGTTGGTGTCGAGCGCCTCGCGGGCGAGCTCCGCCGTCAGGACGGCGTCCTTGGCGGTTTGGCAGCCCGCGGTGTTGGGCAGGAATTTCACCCGGCCGACGAGGAGATCGATCAGGCTCTCGTCGTCGCCGGCAAGGCTGATGCGGCGGATCGAGGCGGTGACCATCTGGGTGCCGCTTTCGGCGATCGCGTCGAGCATGATTTTGCGGTTGGGATAGCCGGCGCTGCCGAGAAACAGCCGCGAGCCGAATTCGTGGCCGGCAATAATCAGAGGATCGGACATGTGATGCTCCCTAGCCTCCTTGTCGCGCCCGCACGATCTCGATGCTGTCGCCGGCCTTGAGCGCCGTAGCACGCCACGCCGCGCGCGGTACGACAGAACCGTTGAGCGCCACCGCGATGCCGCGCTGCATCGTATCGACCGCCTTTTCAGCAAGCAGCGCGTCGAGCGTTGCGACCGCGAGCGGCACGCTTTCACCGTTGACCCGGATGGTGACTTCGATCGTCGTTTGCGTCATCGCGTCCCCTACTCCGCCGCGCGCGCTGGCAAAAACCGTTCGAGCCCGAACGGTTTTATCGCCGCTTCGACGACGTCGTCGACAATGAGCCGCGCCATGGCGTCCGCGGTCACCGGCGCCAGCAATATGCCGTTGCGATGATGGCCGGTCGCGTAGAACAGATTTTCGAGCGGGGCGCGGCCGAGAATCGGCGCGTCGTCCCGGCTGCCCGGGCGGTGGCCGACCCAGATTTCCTCGATCGCCAATTCCTCGACCGCGGGAATGGCGCGCCAGGCGGCTTCGAGCAGCGTCAGCATGCCGCCGGCGGTAATCGTTTCATCGAAGCCTTTTTCCTCGACCGTCGCGCCGACAATAAGACGGCCGTCGCGGCGCGGAACGAGATAGGCCCCCGGGGCCCAGAGGACATGATTGAGCAGAGGCGCCGCGGCATCCATGCGCAGTGCAAACATCTGACCTTTTATGGGGCGCACCGGCGGTCGGCGATCCGGCGGCAGTCCGGCGATGCCGCGCGACCAAGCGCCGGCGGCGAGCACCACGCGATCCGCCGTCACGCGCGTTCCGTCTTCGAGCACGATGCCGGTGGCGCGGCCGCCGTGCACGGCAATCTCCTTGACAGCTTGGTGTTCGTGAATTTGCGCGCCGGCAGTTTCCGCGGCGATGCGCAGCGCTGTGCTGAGCTTGCGGTTGTCGACCTGGTGATCCTGTGGGCTGAATACCGAGCCCGCGATTTTTCCGGCCAGATGCGGTTCCTTGGCCCGCGTCGCAGTCGCCGACAGCCATTCGAGCGGCAGCCCGAGTTTTTGCTGAAACTCCAAGTGATGCGCGAGCGTCGCCTGATCGTCGGCGGTCAGCGCCAGAACCAGCGTACCCTCGCGCCGCAATTCCACGTCAATGCCGCTTGCCTGCAAAAGCTCCTCGGCAAAAGCCGGCCAGCGCGCCTGGCTGTCGCGGCCGAGCGCGACCAGCGCCTCTTCGCCGGGTTCGGCTTCGGCGCACGCCGCGAGCATCCCGGCCGCGGCGTGGCTCGCGCCCGCGCCGGCCTTGCCGCGGTCGAACAGCAAAACCTCGGCGCGGCCGGCCAAGCGCCAGGCAATGCCAAGCCCGACCACGCCCGCGCCGATAATGACGACGCGGGGCCGCTTGCCGATAGGCGAATTGGCTGTCTTCGTTCCGACCAACGCGGCTCCCTTCGCTGGAATGACCCAGACAGGTTCGACGGGTTTGATCTCAGCCGCGCGCCTTGCGCGGCACCCCTGGCCGATAAGGGAATAATGGGGGTTTTAGGCGCCTTCGGCAAGGTGCAATCCGGGGCGGCGGTGGCGCAGAAAACGCGCGCAAACCAGCCCGACCGCGAGGATCACAGCAGCGCCGACGAACATCGGCTTGCTGGTGCCGAAATGCTGGAAGGCAAAGCCGTAATAGATCGGGCCGATCGCCTGGCCGAGATAGAACGACGCCGAATGCAGCGACAGTGCCGCGCCGCGCGCGGTCTGCGTCAGGTCGGTAACGTGAACCTGAATGCAGTTGTGCAACATGTAGAAGCCGATGCCGAACAGAACGAACACCGCGGCTTCGACGTACCAAGGCATGCTCAGCGAAATCAGAATGAAGGCGATGCTGGCGCAGCCAGCTCCCGTCAGCATCATGCGCCGCTCGCCCACCCGCTGGACCAGAAACGGCAATGACAGCGAAAACAGAATGCCGCCAAGACCGAACGCGGCGATGACGATGCCGGCATAGGACGACCGGGTCTGCCCGCTCGCCAGCAGCAATAGCGCCACGAACGGGAACATGCCGTGAATGATGATCGCTTCGAAAAAGACCGAGCCGAAGCAGAATTTCGCCCGCGGCTCGGCGAAGATGCCGCGGAATCCGGCGGCCGCGGCGGCCAGATTGAAGGGTTTTGATTTGCCGACCTGCAAGCCGCGAAAAGCAAAAAAAGCGACGATCGCGGCGATAAAGCCGAAACCTCCCAAGGTGAAGAAAACGGCCCGCCAGCCCAACAGATCGCCGATCACGCCCGAAATCGTCGCGCCGATGAGATTTCCTGTCAGCCCCACCGCGAGCAGACGCCCGATCGCGACCTGCCGCCGCTCCACCGGTACGAGATCGCCGACGATCGCAACGCCGACCGGAAAGATACCGCCGGCCAGCATGCCGGCGACCACCCGCATCGCCACCAGCAGGGAAAAATTGCTGGCGAAAGCGCACACCAGCGTGGTCAGCGCAACAACGATCAGGCTGACATTCATCAAGCGGGTTTTGCCGAAAAAGTCGCCGATGGTGCCCAGCGCGGGCTGCATGATGGCGTAGGGAAACGTGAACGCGGTCGACAACAGCGCGGCCGTCTTGATATCGACGCCGATGTCGGCGGCGATCCGCGGAATGACCGGATCCACCGCGCGCGAAAACAGCGTGGAAGCGAACACGACGAGGCTGACAACTCTGAGAAGCGGGGAAATGGCAGCGCTCCGACCGCTAGCGCTGTTTGGCCAAATTATCGAATTGCATCAATCGCTCAAGAAGTGGCGGTAAATCTCTGAGCGGGATCATATTCGGCCCATCGGAGGGTGCTTTGTCGGGATCTTGGTGCGTTTCGATGAAGACGCCGGCGACGCCCACGGCCACGGCCGCTCGCGCCAGCACCGGGACGTATTCGCGCTCGCCGCCAGACGAGGTGCCTTGCCCGCCCGGCTGCTGCACCGAATGGGTGGCGTCGAAAATCACCGGCGCGCCGATTTTTTGCAGCACCGGCAGCGCCCGCATGTCGGAGACGAGCGTGTTATAGCCGAATGACACGCCACGCTCGGTCACCAGCACATTGGCGTTGCCGGCGCCGGTAATTTTTTCGACGACGTTCGCCATGTCCCAGGGCGCGAGGAACTGGCCTTTCTTGACGTTGACGACGCGCCCGGTTTTGGCGGCCGCAACGAGGAGATCAGTCTGCCGGCAGAGAAACGCCGGAATCTGCAAGATATCGACCACCTCGGCGAGGAGCGCGCACTGGTCCGGCTCATGCACGTCGGTGACCACCGGCACGTTGAGCTTGTCGCGCAGATCGGTGAAGATTTCGAGCGCCTTGTCGAGGCCGACACCTCGCGCGCTCGCCGCGCTGGTGCGGTTCGCTTTGTCGAACGAGGTTTTATAGACGAAGCCGATATTGAGCTTCGCGGTCATTTCCTGCAGCATGGCCGCCATGTCGAACGCATGCGCGCGGCTCTCCAGCGCACAAGGACCGGCGATCAGCGCGAGCGGCAGCGTGTTGCCGAAGCGCGCCTTGCCGACGCTAACGACCGGATTTGCTTTTTCCGTCATGGCGACCCTCGCGGGCGACCATGAAGCCCGCGACAGGCCGGGTCAACCATGTCCGCCGCGCCTATTTAACGGCGGAAAATGCCGTCGGCTGAAGGATTTGGTTGCTCGCATTCGCCAGGATCGGACCGTCCTTTTCGCTGTCGGCGCGGGCGGAGATCCATGCCGGATCACCCATGAACGCGTTCCACTTTTTCTCGCGGTCGGCGAGTGATTCCCAGGCCAGCAAATAGGTCAGTTCCTGATTGGAATCGCCAATAAGCGTGGTCCAGAAGCCGGCCTGCTTGATGCCGTGTTTGTCCCACAGTTTCAGCGTGTGGTCCTGGAACCGCTTGAGCAGCGCCGGCAGCCGGCCCGGCACCGTGCGGTAAACGCGCATTTCGTAGATCACGGGGCATCCTCCTCATTATGACTAGCGTGATTTAGCGTCGAAGTAGCGTGTCGAACAAGGTCGGTTGATCGTCCGCGGTGCCTGAAATTCCCCGATGCTTCCCCGCCATGCAAACGAGTTCTACCAATTTGGACGCACCCCTAGAAGTAGAAGAATTAATAATATACAATCTTAACTGTAGTCTACGAACAGAGGGAGTGCACGAAATGGCGCAAGCTAAAGATCTGTGGGCCAATGCCGCTTTGCGGACAAAGGTCGAAAGCAACTTGGGGAAACCGGTCCTCGCGTTGTTTGAGTTGCCAATGAACGCGGCGGAACAGGCCGTCGTGAAAACGCTCAATCTGAAGGAAGGCGATATTGTCGCGTCGCTTACGCTCGGCGGTATCCATTCCCATACTTGGTGCTGCTGTGCGTCGTTTCCGCCCGATTGCGATGCAGACGTCGATGGCTGAGTGAGACTGGGGCCAGTTTTTCCTAATACGGAAAACTGGCCCAACCCAACCGACGACCGTCAAGAGCGCTACATGTTTCCCCACAAATCGATACTCATCGTCACTGACATGGATGATGATCTGCACGCCGCTGTCGTCGTTGACGAACTCAAGAAACGAGGGGAACGCGTCGTATGTCTAGACCCGCGAAAGCTGATCGAGGGCGAGGTTAGCTTCTCGATCGCTGAGAACACTTTTGCGAACCTGTGCCCACCTCAAGACGCATTTTCGGCAGAGGACATAAAGAGCGTCCTGTATCGACGCCCGTCCGTTATTCCAGAAGACCAAAGAGTAAACGAAGAATACCGTCCCTTCGTTAGGAAGGAGTGGCTATCGGTAATTGCTGGCTTGTGGGAAGTCTTGGAGGACCACGGCGCGCTGATGGTCTCCAATCCGAGTCACATTCAGCGAGCGGAAATAAAATTGCGCCAACTATACGTGGCGCGGGAATTGGGGTTTCGTCTTCCACGAACGTTAGTCACCAACAGCGTTGCCCAAGTCAGCGCGTTCTTCGCAAATCAAAATTCGATCTTGGCGATGAAAAAGCTCCGCTCGCATTCCATAGTGGCCGGCGAACACAGTGCGCTTTTCGTGACAACTCTTTTGAAGGATATAGATCAACTCGAAAAGGCCAACCTTTCACTGTGCCCCGCTGTTTTTCAAGAGTTCATACCTAAGCAGTTTGACGTGCGCTTGATCGTCGTAGGAGCACGCGTCTTCGCATTCAAGATTCATTCCCAATCTAACGACGAGACGAAGATTGACTATCGCGCCGGAAAAGAAAAGACGCAGGACCTATTCCATGAGCAATACGAACCGCCACGTGAGCTCGTCGATAAATGCCTCAAAATGCTGCAGAGGTTCGAATTGAGATTTGGCGCATTCGATTTCGTCATTAATCAGGACAACGAACACGTCTTTCTGGAACTCAATCCAAATGGTCAATGGCTATGGTTACAATTAAAGACAGGAGCGAACATCGTTGAGGCATTTTGTGACTTGCTTTCTAGATCACCGATTCCGAATCGTCACGTCATGACGTAAGATTCTGACACGACAGATGACACTCGTCGCTATACCGGGAAGTTACCGAAAGCCTCTTGCAGGTCTTAATGAAGCTGCAATTGTACCAGGTGATCATTTGATGCGAGTCAGTGTGTATTTCAACGCTAACGGTTTAGATACGGAAGCACTGGGCCGACACACTCTCTTCGGTAAGAGGCTTCTATTGGAGGACATTGGCGCTCGCTTTGGTGTTGACACTGGGGTAGCGAACGCGTTCGCCAAATATGCCGGTGCAGCGGGGCTTGAAGTACGGCGGATGGACCGGCTTCGCCGGCGCGTGGAGCTCGTTGGCACTGCGCAATCAATGACGGAGGCATTCCGCCCCGACGCACTACACTTGTCGGACAACGGCTTCCCCACCCGCGCCGGCTATCTCTATCTGCCATCATCTTTGGCGCCACATGTCGCAGCGGTCGCTGGGCTGGACAATCGGCCGATCATTCGGGTTCGTTCCCGTCCCAGGTCTTTTGAAGCTTCGGCCGGTGGATTTTATGCCTCGCAACTAGCCTCGATTTATAATTTTCCATCTCGATTCGATGGCTCGGGCCAGCGCGTCTCCATCATTGAGTTCCGAGGTGGATATCTTCAATCTGATCTCGATGCATATTTCACAATGCTGGGAACCAGAATCCCTAGGGTCATGCAGGTCTGTGTTGGCGTCGGCACAAATGATCCTACAGGAGACCCAAACGGACCGGACGCAGAGGTGATGCTCGATCTTGAGGTGGTCGGCGGAGCGGCTCCAGGAGCCGATATTGTGATCTATTTTACTGAAGACAATGAAAGAGGTTTTATCGATGCGGTATTTGCGGCCATCTTCGATGCCGTGCATCGCCCAACCATTGTTTGCATCAGTTGGGGTGCGGCGGAAAGCGATTGGACACCACAAGTTATGATAGCGATGAGTCAGCTGTTTCAGATCGCGGCGCTGCTGGGTATCACTATCTGCGTCGCCTCCGGAGATAATGGCGCGATTGATCAATCCGCAGACGGCTCTGTCCAGGTCGATTTTCCGGCGTCAAGTCCGTGGGTGCTGGGCTGCGGTGGCACTACGTTGAAATATCCGCCGCGATCCGAGACGTGCTGGAACAGCGGTAATGGAGGCGCTTCTGGCGGCGGGGTGAGCAGTCACTTCCCGGTTCCGGCGTATCAGAACACGGCAACCATCCCCGTCGGATTGGGGACAGGTCGAAAGGGCCGCGGGGTCCCCGACGTTGCCGCCAGCGCGGATCCCAGCGCGGGCTACATCATTCGCGTCGATGGCAAGCTCCTGGTATCCGGCGGGACGAGTGCGGCGGCGCCGCTGTGGTCAGGTTTGATTGCTCGGATCAATCAAGCTCTTCCGATCTCAAATACAGGCGTCGGCTTCTTCACTCCGTTTCTATATGGCCAGGTTACTAACCTGCACGATGTCGAAATCGGTGACAATAAAATATCCGGCATAGGCTACGACGCCGGGGCGGGTTGGGATGCTTGCACAGGCTTGGGCACTCCCAATGGCGAGGCTCTAATGACTGCGGTACTGGCAGAGGCAGCATGCAATTTGACATAAGCGGGGCGACGGCTTTCGAGTATGAAAATCACACCAGCCGGCTTTGCTCCACCGCCGCCTCGATGAATGAGGAGAACAGCGGGTGCGGCGCGAACGGCCGCGATTTCAGCTCGGGGTGGAACTGCACGCCGATGAACCAGGGGTGATCGTCGAACTCGATGATCTCCGGCAAGATACCGTCGGGCGACATGCCGGAAAACCGCATGCCGTGCTGCGCCAGGCGGTCTTTATAGGCGGTGTTGACCTCGTAGCGGTGGCGGTGGCGCTCGGAAATCTCGGTGGCATTGTAGATCTCGGCGACGCGCGAACCGCGCTGCAGCACCGCGGGATAAGCGCCGAGCCGCATGGTGCCGCCCATATCGCCATGGACGCCGCGCTTTTGCAGCTCGTTGCCCTTCATCCATTCCGTCATCAGGCCGACCACCGGCTCGGGCGTGGCGACGAACTCGGTCGAGTTCGCCTGTTCGATGCCGCACAGATTTCGCGCCGCTTCGATGACCGCCATCTGCATGCCGAAGCAGATGCCGAAATACGGCACATGGCGCTCACGGGCGAACCGCGCGGCGCGGATTTTACCCTCCGCCCCGCGCTGGCCGAAACCGCCCGGCACCAGAATGCCGTCGACATGTTCGAGGAACGGCGTCGGATCTTCGTTCTCGAACACTTCGCTTTCGATCCAGTCGAGCTTGACCTTGACCTTGTTGGAGATGCCGCCGTGCGACAGCGCCTCGATCAGCGACTTATAGGCGTCCTTCATGCCGGTATATTTGCCGACAATCGCGATGGTGACGTCGCCTTCCGGGTTGCGGATGCGCTCGTTGATGAGATGCCAGGTCGCGAGATCCGGCGGCGGCGGGTTCTCGATACCGAAAGCGGCCAGCACTTCTGAATCGAGCCCGCCAGCGTGATAGGCCTCGGGCACCGCATAGATATTGTCGGCGTCGCGCGCCTCGATCACGGCGCTTTCGCGCACATTGCAGAACAATGCGAGCTTCCTCCGCTCGCTCTCCGGGATTGGCCGGTCGGTGCGGCAAAGCAGAATGTCGGGCTGGATGCCGATGGCGCGCAGTTCGCGCACCGAATGCTGGGTCGGCTTGGTCTTCAGCTCGCCGGCTGACGGAATGAACGGCATCAGAGTCAAATGAATGTAGATCGCGTGCCCACGCGGTAGGTCGTTGCCGAGTTGCCGGATCGCCTCGAAATACGGCAAGCCCTCGATGTCGCCGACCGTACCGCCGATCTCGCACAGCACGAAGTCAAAGCCGTCGTTGCCGTCGCGGATGAATTCCTTGATCGCATTGGTAACGTGCGGAATGACCTGGATGGTCGCGCCGAGATAGTCGCCGCGCCGCTCCTTCAGCAGGATCTCCTGATAGATGCGGCCGGTGGTGATGTTGTCCTGACGCGTTGCCGGGCGCCCGGTGAAGCGCTCGTAATGGCCGAGGTCGAGGTCGGTTTCCGCACCGTCGTCGGTGACGAAAACCTCGCCGTGCTGATACGGCGACATCGTTCCCGGATCGACGTTGAGGTAGGGATCGAGCTTGCGTAAGCGCACCTTATAACCGCGCGCTTGCAACAGCGCGCCGAGCGCCGCGGAAGCCAAACCCTTGCCAAGTGAGGACACCACGCCGCCGGTGATGAAGATGTACCGCGCCATGGGACCTATCGATTAGCGTGCCTTGGACGATTCGACGAGCGATTTTCCGGAATATCTGCCGCGCCTCGCGCGGACGCCAGCCATGCCGAAGGAAATCAATTTAATTTCATGAGGTTAAGCCTATAGCCTCAAGCGCTATCCGAGCCCGGTAGGCTGTGATTAGCGCGACCGTTTTTTACGCACCGCGAATACGGATGCCGACCCGTGTTTGGCACTACTTCGACTGCGGCACTTGCGGCCCGCTCGGCTCCGGGGCGAACGCCGGGTTCGACCCGGCCGGCAAACTCGGTATGCCCTTTTGCAGCTGGTTCAGAAGCCCGCTATTACCCGTGCTCAACGGCGCCGTACCCTGCGGACCTCCCGCCGGCGGTGGCTGGGGAGTGAGCGTCCCGCCCGACGTATTGATGATGGAGACCGGCCGATGCTCGTAGCTTGCCAGCCATGACAGAGCGAGGCTCGTTACGAAAAAACCCGCCGCCAAAACAGCGGTAGTGCGCGACAGCGCGTTCGCCGTGCCACGCCCGGTCAAAAAGCCGCTGGTCGAGCTGATCAGCCCGCCGCCTTCGGATTTTTGCAGCAAAACGACGCAAATGAGCGTGATCACCAGCATGAGATGGATGACAACAACGACAGTCAGCATTTGATATCCGCCTGCGGCCCAACCGGGGAAATCACGACCCCGCAGCCTATGCCCGATAAAGGAAGTCGCGGGGGTCTCTACACGATCCGGCGCGGCATTTCTATGGCCGTTGCGGCAGCTTCCGGCGGCGGACCGCCGCTAGCGATAAACCCCTGCAATCGCAAGAAACTCGGCGGCATCGAGGCTCGCGCCGCCGACCAGCGCGCCGTCGACATTCTCGACTGCGAGCAGCTCCTTCGCGTTCGCCGGCTTCACCGATCCGCCGTAGAGGATGCGCACATCGTGCCCCGCCTCGCCGAACCGCAAGCAAAGCCGCGCGCGGATGAAATCGTGGGTGTCGCCGACCTCGCTCGGCGTCGGCGTCCGTCCGGTTCCGATTGCCCAAACGGGCTCATAGGCGACGACGATGCTCGCCGCCAAGTTTTCCGCGGTGTCCGGCAGCGAGCCATCGAGCTGCCCGCCGACGACATGGCGCGTTTGCCCGCCTTCGCGCTCGGCACGTTGCTCGCCGACACAAACGATGGCGACGAGGCCGGCACGCCGTGCCGCCAGCGCCTTGGCGCGCACCACCGCGTCGGTTTCGCCGTGGTCGCGGCGCCGCTCGGAGTGGCCGACGATGACAGCTTGCGCGCCCGCGTCACGCAGCATTTCCGCGGAAATGTCGCCGGTGTGCGCGCCCGCTGCCAGCGAGTGGCAGTCCTGGCCGCCGATGGCGACGCCGGTTCCGCTGGCGGCCTTGGCGAAGCTTGCGACCAGGGTCGCCGGCGGACACACCATCATGTCGACATTGACGGAGCTTCGGGCAAGCGACCGCGCTCCGGCGACGATTTTTTCCAATTCGCCGATTGAGGCCGCGAGCCCGTTCATTTTCCAATTGCCTGCGACCAGCGGTCTGCGCGCCATCGTGTCGGCTCAGAAGAATCGGAGGAGTGTCATGCGACAAAGAGCCGTTAGCAGAGCCATTGCACCCGGAAAAGGGGCGTTTTAGCAATAAAACCCGTCGGTTGCGGCGAGCGCCTACGCTCCTTATAGTGCGCCGCCTTTCCGCCATTTCAAAGATTGGACCATGTTACGAGGTATTCGCAAAGCCTCCGAAAATTGGCTCGGCCGCACCGTCATGGCCGTGGTCATGTCGGTGCTCGCCGGCAGTTTCGCGATCTGGGGCATCAACGACATTTTCCACGGCTTAGGCCAAGGGACTTTGGCGACGATCGGCAAGACTGAAATCTCGAGCGACCAATTCCGGCAGTCCTACAACGACCGCTTGGAGCAGATTGGCCAGCAGCTCGGTCATCCGCTGCCGCCGGACCAGGCGAGCGCGCTCGGTCTCGACCGGCAAGTGCTCGGCGAGATGATCGCCAAGGCCGGAATCGACCAGTTCGCCCAAAAGATGGGGCTCGGCCTCTCCAGCGCCGAGATCGTCCGGCACATCACGTCCGATCCCCATCTCCAGGACGAACACGGTCAATTCGACAGCGCGCGTTTCCAAGCGCTTTTGCAAAACATGGGCACCAACGAGCAGGCATTCATCGCCGATCAGCGCCAGAATGTGCTTCGCCGGCAGCTCGTCGACAGCGTATCCGGCGACATCATGCTGCCGCAGGCTTGGCTCGAGGCGATAAACCAATTCCAGAACGAGCAGCGCAGCATCCAATATGTCATGCTCGGCCCCGCGCAGGCCGGCGACATTCCACAGCCGACCGACGACCAGCTCAGCAAATATTTCGACGACCGCAAGATTCTGTTCCGGGCGCCGGAATACCGCAAGATCGACGCCGTCACCGTGACGCCTGCGGCGCTAGCGGAATGGATGCAGATTTCGGACGACGACATCAAAAAGGCCTATGACGAGCAGCACTCGAGTTTCGTCACGCCGGAGAAGCGCCACATCGAGCAGATCGTGTTTCCGCAAATGGCGGACGCGCAGGCCGCCGCGGACCGCATCAAGAGCGGCACGAGCTTTACGGCAATCGCCACCGAACGCGGCCTGAAAGCCCAAGATATCGATCTCGGCACCGTGACGAAGTCGGGCATGGTCGATCAGAAAGTGGCCGATGCCGCGTTCGCGCTGCAGGAAGGCGAAGTGAGCGCGCCGGTCCAGACCCAATTCGGCGCGGTGCTTGCCACCGTGCTCAAGATCGAGCCGACCTCCACCAAGTCGTTCGCCGACGCCAAGCAGCAGCTACGCGACCAGATCGCGCTCGATCGCGCCAGGAAGGAAGTGCAGGATCTGCACGACAAGATCGAAGACGATCGCGCGGGCGGCAGCACGCTCGAAGAAGCGGCGCAGAAGGAAAAACTGCCCGTCGTCTCGTTCGACGTGGACCGTTCCGGCCGCGATCCCGACGGCAAACTCGCCGTCAATATTCCGCACGGTCCCGACATCGTCAGCGCCGCATACGCGTCGGACGTCGGCGTCGACAACGATCCGATAGACGTCGATAACGGCTACGTCTGGTTTGACGTGGCCGCCATCACGCCGGCGCGCGACCGCACGCTCGACGAAGTCAAAGGACAGGTTGCACAGCGCTGGCGCAACGATGAGATTGCGTCTCGGCTGAAAACCAAGGCGACCGATCTCGTCGACAAGCTCAAGGGCGGCAGCCCGTTCGCGGCCGTCGCCAGCGGCGAGAATCTCAAGATCGAAACGGCGAAGGAGCTTAAGCGCGGCGGATCGAGCGGCGACGTTTCGTCGAACATGACGCAAGCGATATTCCAGACCGCGAAGGACGGATTCGGCAGCGGCGTGGGCGCCACTCCGACGCAATGGATTGTATTTCAAGTAACCGATATCGAAACGCCGAAGCTCGACCCGAATTCACCGGACGGCAAACACATCGAGCAGACGCTGCACGATCAATTGTCCAACGACCTCATCGGCCAATATGTCGGCTGGGTCGAAGACGACCTCGGCACCAAGATCAATGCTTCGGTACTGGCTCAGGCGATGGGTACCGGCGCGCCGGACACCAACTGACAATGCACATCGAGCCCTCGGCGCAATCCTTCGCGGCGCGCTACGCGGCCGGCGAGCCGCAGGTCGTGTGGACGACGCTCGTCGCCGACCTGGAAACGCCGGTTTCCGCTTATCTCAAGGTTGCCGGCACGCGGCCCGAGGGTTCGGCACCGATGAGCTTCCTGCTGGAATCGGTCGAAGGCGGCGCCGTGCGCGGCCGCTATTCCATCGTCGGTCTCGAGCCGGACGTCATTTTCCGCGTCAACGGCAAGCACGCGGAGATCAACCGTACGGTGCAAACCGATCCCGCGGCTTTCGTGCCAGTCAACGATGCGCCGCTTAAGGCATTGCGCAGCCTGATTGCCGAAAGCCGCATCGTGCTGCCGCCTGCATTGCCGCCGATGGCCGCCGGCGTGTTCGGCTATCTCGGTTACGACATGGTGCGGCTGATGGAGGATTTGCGGTCGCAGGCCCCCGACCCGCTCGGCATTCCGGATGCGGTGCTGGTACGGCCGACCCTGATCGTCGTTTTCGATACGGTCAAGGACACGATCACCATCGTCACACCGGTACGCGTGCATGTCGGGGTGAGCGCGAAAACGGCATTGGCGCGCGCGGTCGAACGGCTATCCGCCGTCATCGATGCGCTCGATCGGCCGATCGACAAATCGTCGACCGACGCCGATGCCGGACCGCTCGACGTAAAGCCGCGCTCGAACACCACGCCGGACGAATTCAAGCGCATGGTCATGCGCGCCAAGGACTACATCGCCGCCGGCGATATTTTTCAAGTCGTGCTGTCGCAGCGGTTCGAGGCGCCGTTTAAGCTGCCGCCGTTTTCGCTCTACCGCGCGCTGCGCCGCGTCAATCCCTCGCCTTATCTGTTCTTCCTCGATTTCGGCAGCTTTGCCGTGGCGGGTTCGAGCCCGGAAATTCTGGTCAAAGCCAGCCGCGGCATCGTCACCATCCGCCCGATCGCCGGCACGCGTGCGCGCGGTGCCACCCCGCACGAGGACTTGGCGCTCGAGGCGGAGCTTCTCGCCGACCCCAAGGAGCGCGCCGAGCATCTGATGCTGCTCGATCTCGGCAGAAACGACGTCGGCCGCGTCGCCGAGATCGGCACGGTCAAGGTCACCGACCAATTCTTCATCGAACGCTACAGCCAGGTGATGCACATCGTCTCCAACGTCGAGGGCAAATTGCGCCACGACCGCGATGCGATCGATGCGCTCGCCGCCGGCTTCCCAGCCGGCACGGTATCGGGGGCGCCGAAGGTGCGTGCCATGCAGATCATCGACGAACTGGAGAAGGAGAAGCGCTCGCTCTATGCCGGCTGCGTCGGCTATTTTTCCGCCGGCGAGGAAATGGATTCCTGCATCGTATTGCGCACGGCGCTGATCAAAGACGGCACCATGTATGTCCAGGCCGGCGCCGGCATCGTCGCCGACAGCGATCCAGGCTTCGAGCAGCAGGAATGCATCAACAAGGCCGCGGCGTTGTTCCGCGCCGCCGAGGAGGCCAAGCGCTTCGCGTCCGCCGCGCGGCGCGGGCAGTAAGTTTCACGCCTCGATCAGACGATCAGGGCAAAAAACCTTCTGGCTACCGGCGCGGACCATGCCGTGTCGTCACGCTCCAAACCATTCCGGATGCTGCGTGAGCGCAACAACGCTGCAGGCAAACATCAGCACACAGATCGTCCACAGCAGGAGCGAGAGATAATTTTCGTCGTTCATGACGGAAAACCATGCAATCAGTGTGCCAAATCCCGCCGACCCCTACTGCGCCGGTCGAGGACTATCTGCCCGCGATTATGAACAGGGATTGTGTGGATAGTTTGAATGGATTCAAGAACGTGCGGCTACGTATTTCCGCGCCGACCGCGAAGTCGACATAGTTCTAAATATTTGGTTACGAATATTCTTTTAGCGCCGCTGAATTCCTCAGCAGCCGCAAGCCGACAACAAAGGCACTCGGCAGCGAATCAAAGGACCGCCGGGTCACTTCACATTCGGATAAAGTCCCGAAGCCTTCACCACGGCAAGGCCCTCGGCGCGATCGTCCACCAGTTCCTTGGCGAATTGGTCCGGTGGAGTGAACACCGGGGTCAAGCCGCGGTTCAAGAGAAAGCGCTCTTGAAAGTCGGGCTTCGCTCCGATCGCGGCGATCGCCTTATACAGCTTATCGACGATTGGCTTCGGCGTGCCGGCTGGGGCGAAAATGCCGAAGAAGGTCGCGGCAATATGTTTGGTGTAGCCGACCTCCTTGAAGGTCGGAATGTCGGGAGCGAGCGGCGAACGCGTGTCGCCGTCGATTGCAAGGCCGACGATTTTTCCGGCGCGGATGAACGACACCAGATTGCCGATACCGAAAATCGCGATCTGCGTCGTGCCGGTGAGCATGCTGTTGACGGCATCGCCGCCGCCCTTGAACGGCAGGCGCACGATGTCGACGCCGTTGGTCTTGTCGAATTCCTGCATGAAGGCGACCTTCGACAGCGAAGGCGCCATGTAATTGAGCGAGTTGGGCTTGGCCTTGGCCAGCGCCGCCAGCTCGGCGAATGATTTGACGTTTAGCGACGCATCCACCGCGAACACCTGCGTCAAGTAATACGCCCGGGTGACCGGCTCCAAGCTCTTCGCCGGATCGAAGTCGGAATTCGGCTGAATGACCGGGTTGATGGTGACGGTCTCGCCGGGAAGGATGCAAATCGTATAACCGTCCGGCGCCGCCGCCGCGCAGGCCTGGGCGCCGATCGTGCCCTCCGCCCCGGCACGGTCCTCGACCACGATCGAGGTGCCCAGCGCCGGACCGAGCTGATCGCCGAGCGCGCGCATGAATATGTCGCTCAAGCCGCCGGGACCCTGCGATGCAATCGCCTTGATCGGCCGCGTCGGATAGTTCTGCGCCACGGCAGGCAGCGGCGCCGCGGTTACTACAAGCAGCGCGAAAATCCAGCGGCGCATGTCATTTCCTCCCCAATCCTTTAGTGTTACGGCGAACAATGCCGCAGCAAGCCGCGTGCGGGCAAGCGGCTAAAACGCGCAGATGTGATTGGCGGTTCGCGGCGACGGCGAGTGATGGCAGGGGGGCAGAACGTGTCGGGCTACAAGGTGAAGGTCGACAAGGGCGTCACGGTGCAGATGCGCGACGGTGTACGCATCTCGCTTTGCGTCTATCGGCCGGACGCGCCGGGGCGCTTTCCGGCGCTGTTTGCGGCGTCGCCCTATCAATACGAAATGGACGACGTGCCGGCCTATCCGCTGTTTCTCTGGCGCGAGACCGGCCCGGTCGAATGGTATGTCGGCCAGGGCTACGCCTATGTGCACGCCGATGTGCGCGGCTCGGGGCGTTCGGAAGGCGAGTTCGAGTTCATGGGGCCGAACGAGCAACAGGACTATCTCGAATTGATCGACTGGATCGTCCGGCAGCCGTGGTGCAACGGGCGCGTCGGCGGCATCGGCCAATCCTATTATGCAATGGCGCAGTGGCTGATGGCGACCCACCTTCCGCCCGGACTGGCCTGCATCGCGCCTTACGATGGTTTGGTCGACCAGTATCGCGGCTCGAACTATCACGGCGGCATCTACTGCTCGTATCGCTCGGTCTGGTACACATCGCTGCGCGCCGACAACCAGCATCGCCTCGCCGGCGCGCACGGCCGGCCGCCGATGAAATTCGACTTGGTCGGCGCCATCATCGAGCATTCGCTCGACGACGACTTCTGGCGCCAGCGTTCGCCCTATTGGCGGCTCGACAAGATCAAATGCCCTGTGCTGTCGATCGGCCATTGGGGCAAGATGGGGTTGCACCTGCGCGGCAATATCCTCGGCTACGAAGAGGTCAAAGCACCGAAGAAGCTCGTGGTCACCGGCGCGCGCAACACGTTCGAAGCGCACCGGATGTTCGACCAGATCGAATTCCACGAAAAGGAGCTGCTGCCGTTCTACGATCTGCATCTCAAAGGCGCGAACAATGGCTTCATGGACACCGAGCCGGTGAAGCTTTTCGTGCGCGGCGCCAATGTCTGGCGCGCCGAAGAGGAATGGCCACCGCCGGGCGCGACACACCTCGCCTATTATCTGCGCAAAGGCCCATCCGCCAGCGTCACTTCGCTCAATGATGGCGGGCTGTCGACAGAAAAGCCGGCACCGGGCGAGGCGCCAACGAGCTACACCTATCCGGACTGGGAATGGGTCAACGGCGTTGCGGTCATCGGACCGGACGGGCGGGTGGACCCGCCGCGCCGGGTGTTGACCTTCACCAGCGCGCCGCTTGCGGCGGATCTCGAAGTGACCGGGCCGATCGTGCTGACGCTCTTTGCGTCGTCGACCGCGATCGACACCCAGTTCATCGTCAAGCTCACCGACCAGCATCCGCAAGATGCCGCAGCGCGCGCACGAGGCGAGCAACCGGCCTATACGCCGGTGTCGAAGGGCTGGCTGAAAGCCTCACATCGCGAGAAGGATTCGGTGCGCTCGAAGCCCGAGCGGCCGTTCTATACACACACCAATCCGCAACCGCTCAAGCCCGGCGAGATTTATGCGTTCGACATCGAGGTGCTGCCGATCGCCTACATCTTCAAAAAAGATCACCGCATCCGGCTGGAACTCGCCAATGGCGACTCGCCCGCGACCGACGGGGTGTTCTCGCATCCCTATCACCCATCGCTGATGGGCACCGACACCATCCATCACGACGGCGCGCACGCATCGTGCTTGATGTTGCCCGTCATCGCAGCCGAGTGATGTGACGGACAGGCGAACGCGTTTCACGCAGCGCGGTCGAACTTCTGTTCAAGCGCCCCGTCGTTTAGTTTTGACGGCTTCCCGCCGCGCGCCGTCACGATGCAGCCGCAGCACAAGAATCCGACCGTGACCGCAAGAATGAACCAGAGCACCACATCGACAGCCATGCTGTCCTCCATGGCCGCCCCCGCAGACTCAATTCAATCATGCGACATTCGGCTGGCTTCATGGCGTAATGTCGCAGGACGTTAATGTCGCAGGACGCGCAGCGCCAGCCGTTACGGCAATTCGGCGATCAGCTTCTGATATTCCGGCTCGGTCCAGGCCCTAAACGTGCGCGTGCGCACGCTGCCGAGCGCGCCGATCGCCATGGCGAATTTGGCAACCGCGTCGCCGTTGGCGGCTTCGAGAATGATCAGGAGATCGGAGTCGCCGGACGTCAAATAAACCTCCTTGATTTCGACTCCCAGCTTTTTGGCCAGCTCTTTTGCCGCTTTGCTCCGCTTGGGCGAATCCTTCACCGCCCGGATTCCCTGTTCGGTCCAGTTGATCATGCAGATGAAAAGCATGTGATCCTCCGTTTGATTGCGCATTAACTCCGAACGCCCCGCCGTGCGGCAGCTTCCGGTCCTTGGCATGTGCAGCGTGACAGACGCTAAAAATGGGAAAAAGCGATCGCCGGAGATCGCGCCTGCCGACGGCATCAGCGCTGCCGTTAAAAAGGATCTCGGCACGTCCAATCGGGCAGCTCGCAACACGATGCTACACCACTTTCCCAACCACGCGGAAGGTGCGCCGGCGCGCCGTTCGGAACCGGCTACGGAACCCGCGCCGAAGTGAAACTGCCCAACGTGGAGCATAAGCCGGCCTCCGCCACCGGCTCGGACGGCCATTTCTCAGCCGCGCGTCGTGCGGGCACCACCGTCGCAACCAGCCCCGGCCCCATCCGGCTGCCGTTCCGCAGCCGGCCCCACCACCGCCGCATCCAGCTGCCGCGGCCAAAGACAAGAAGCCGCCGGGGTGACCGGCGGCTTCTTAAATCGAATTACCCGACCGAAATTCCTCGCGCGCCGACACTACGCGGCGCGCGAGCAAATCAGTCCGAAAAGCCAGGAACGCGATTAAGTCCGTTGTGAAGCGCGAATGCGCGCCGCTTCACTTCGGCATCGGAACGACGAGCGCGTAACAGGCCGAATAAACCGAGCCATCAAGATTGTAGCAAGACACGCACTTGCAGCCGGCAGCGCCCGAGCACGTGGCTATCGTCTTGTGATGCAGCACGATCCGCGCATGATTATTCACGGCGGTACCGACGGCGCAGGCGGGGAAAGCCGCCCAAGCCGAGCCGGAAAACGCAATGCCTGACAGCGCGAGCGCAAGACCCACCGAAAGTCCAAAACGGCGCATGAGTTCCTCCACCTCTTGAATCACCCTAGGAAAAAAGCCCCCGGGGGAACGCGTCAGTTTCACATACGAAAAATAGTCGCGCAAGCATGCACAATGCTCGTCCGCGTCATTTTGTGAGACTGTCCAAGGCCTTTTGCCTTGCCGTCATGAACGGCGCCCCCACCATGCGGCGCTCTTTCCCGAGTGGTAACGCGCTACGGCGCTGCAGCAATGCGGGCGGCCTGGCGTCGGATTAATCTGCCGCCGCGACGAATTTGTAGCCATCGCCCGCGTGCCGCACGCGCCCGGTCGAGGGGGCGGGGAAATGGCTCGCGCATATGACGGTCGGCTCTTCGCAGAACCGGTCGAAGATTGTACGCCGCGTAAGCCCGGCCTGCCGCGAATCGTAGTCGGACATCATACCGAGGTCGGGATATTTGCCCTGCAGCGGCGAATGGATCATGTCGCCGGTGATCAGCGCGTCGTCGCCGCTTCGGCCGACCAGAATCGAGAAATGATCGATGGTGTGGCCGGGCGTCGGAATGAACTGCAGCTGCTCGTTGAAGGCGAAATCGCTTTTGACGATCTGCGCGCGCTTGGCGGCGACGATCGGCAGCACCGAATCGGTGATCCACGGCACGCTTTGCGGATTTTCCTTTTCGCGCGCCGTCCAATGCTCGAGCTCGCGGTCGGCCATGATGTATTTTGCCTTGGGAAAGGTCGGCACCCAGTGCCCGTTGTCGAGGCGGGTGTTCCAGCCGACGTGGTCGCCGTGCAGATGCGTGCACATCACATAATCGATGTCGTTGACGGTGAGCCCTGCGGCGCCAAGTCCCTTCTCGAAACGGTCGCTGTTCAACATATTCCAGAACGGCCGGGTCGGCCGCGACTTGTGATTGCCGACGCAGGCGTCGACAAGAATATTGTGGTGCGGCGTCTTGATGACGAAGCTCTGTATGCAAAGCACCAGCCCGTTACTAGCCGGATCGAGGAATGTCGGCTCGAGCCAAGGGCGGTTCTCGTCGAGGAGCTCCTTCGTGAGCGCCGGGAAAAATCCCATGATCTCAAAGAACGGCCCCTGCTGCTCAATCACCGGATGAATGGTGACGTCCTTGAGTGCGATCGGTGTCGTCATGGTCCCTCCGCGGCCGGATCGGCGGGCGCTACTCGGCGGCGATAAGTTTATTTTCGAGGAGTGCGGAATTCTCTCTGGCGACGTAGTCTTCTTCCAACTCCGCCAAGATTATATAATTTTTTGCGAGAAGCCGGTAGCAGTCGCCAAATTTCGCCGACACGCTATTCTTGGCCGACTGTTGGCATTTGGCCGCCCGACGGCGCATCTCGCGCGCCCTCGCCAAATGATCCGGCATGTTACGCCCACTCACTGACATTTCCGGCCGCGACTTTGCGTGGCCGCATGCCGAGCGTCAATGTTCCGCCCTGTGGAAAACTCTGTCGGATGGGTGGAGCAAACCGGCCGGCGCATCTCGCCGGGTTCTGCTCAGAAATCAGCGGCAATCAGGTCGTACGATCCTTTATGACGGCGATCATAGACCTTGGCTGCGGTCGCATAGATCAAATCGCGGTTCGAATCGAAAACGCCGAGAAACCCTGCCTCATCGGACCGCAGGTCGGGTTTAATTCTCTTCAACGCATCGGCATTGACGAAAAACGAGGCCTCCATTGCGCTATCGTGCCCCCAAAACCGCACGGCACGCCGTGTCGCATCGTAGAAGCGGCTTTGATTTGGAAAACTAAGCGTCATGCTTTAAGTCGCGCTGTTGCGCCGCTTGGAGTTCTTGAGGATCAATGGCCACCATCTCGATCGAGGAAGCATGCCGAGATCCCGCCGGCACGAAGATCATGGTTGCGACGCGGCGATAGACCGGAAACGACAGTTCTTCGATCAGTTCCTCGTCCGTCACGACCCGATAGTCGCCGGGCGGCAGGATTCGATCGACACCTTTCAACTCAAATGGATGCCTGAAGACAACGGATTTGCTGTGCGAGCGCATCGGCATCGCGCTATACCGTCGCACCGCGGATCAAGGGATAGTCCGCGCTGTCGTACAGCCGGCGAATTCCACCGCCGTCATATCTGTTCTCATCGACTTCGAGACAGGCGCCCAGAAGAAACTCAGGGGCAAGCACTTCGATCGCGAAGCGGATGGCGTCCGCCGCGCGCCCGAACCGTTTGTACGCAATCGGCTGCCGCTTGGTTTTCCGATTGCGATTGCGACTGGGAAACAACTCCGCCGGGGCGTCATAATCAAACTCCGCTATGGCATGTTCGACCACGCCTTCTTCGACCAAGTCTTGTCCCACCAAGTCTTGTTCGATAGCGGATCGTTCGATTATTGCGTGTTTGGCCATGGCTTTTCCAATTCGTGGTCCCAACGCGGTTCCATCAAATATATATATGATCGAAATGCGAGAAAGTTAGTTCTGGCGGCACAAGTATTTTCAGCTCGCCGGGCGGTTTTGCGACGAGGCTTTCGCGTAAGAATTAGGAGTAAAAATCATTGAGCCATTTTCCGATTCAGGTGCGTGCGATCGGCGTCGCCGGCGGCCCGTTATTCACGCCTTCGCCTCCGGATCGCGATGGATCGGGTCCACCCACAGCACAGTCTCCGGTTTTTCCACCGGCGCGATGTCGAGATTGATCGCAATCGCCTCGCCGTCGCTGCGCACCAGCACGCACTCCAAAATCTGATCCGCGCTGGCGTTGATCTCCTGATGCGGCACGTAGGGCGGAATGAAGATGAAGTCGCCGGGCCCCGCTTCGGCGGTGAATTGCAGCTGCTCGCCCCAGCGCATGCGCGCCTTGCCGCGAACCACGTAAATGATGCTCTCCAGATGGCCGTGATGATGCGCGCCGGTTTTTGCGTCCGGCTTGATCGTCACCGTACCCGCCCACAGCTTCCGCGCGCCGGTGCGGGCGAAGTTGATCGCCGCTTTGCGGTCCATGCCCGGGGTTGATGGAACGTTGGGATCGAGCTGATCGCCCGGAATGACGCGCACGCCATCGTGCTTCCAGCGGTCGGAGGCCGAGTGATGACTATGATCGTGCATGTCCGATTGCTGCCGCGAAAAAAAGCTCGCCGGTGGCGACCGAATTGGGGTCTCGCCCGACTGATATGACCCACGGAGAATCGCCGCCGGCGAACCGTTCGTGCCTGCCGCTATGCCGCAAACCGAACGAATTTACGCGGCAATCATCGCGGCCTCTTGACCCGGTGGAGTCATTACCGCCTCCGTGTCAGCTAGGTTGCGATTGAATTCTGAACCAATGATCCGCGTTGTCAAGAAATCAATCGTGACGGGTTGTGGCAAATATTCGCCGGCTCCGTAGCCCGGGAAATTGTCACTGCCACAAGCGCGCCGACTTACTCGCATTCGGCGTTCGCTGCTCACAGGCTGCCGTTGGTCGTGCGCAGCCGCCGCGCCATGGCGCGCATCATATTCAGCGCAAAATGCGGCGTATTGCTGATCAGGAACAGAAACTGCTTCTCGCCAACCGGCACGACCTTCACGTCCGTCGCGGCCACGGCCGTCGCGCTGCGCGGCGCGGCATCGATGAGCGCCATCTCGCCGAAGATGCCGTATTGGGTCAGCGTTTCCAGCAGGCGGTTGCCAAGACGAATCTCGACTTCTCCGCTTTGGATGATGAACAATTCCTGCGCGGCATCTCCCTGTTTGAAGATGACTTCGCCGGCTTTGAACTCGCGCGCGGGGGCCCCTGCCCCCGCCAAGATTTTGAAATCGACCGGTGCATCCGCCATATCGGCTACCAAAGCTCGTGGTCCCCGACGCCTGACCGCTTACTCGCCGCCGTTCTCTTCTTCACCGCCGTCTTCCGTCAGCCGTTCCACGGAAGCGACTTTCTCCCCTTCGCCGGTCGAGAACACGATGACGCCTTGGGTGGCGCGGCCGGCGATGCGGATGCCGTCGACTGGGCAACGGATGAGCTGGCCGCCGTCGGTGACCAACATGATCTGATCGCTTTCCTCGATCGGGAATGACGCGACCAGCCGGCCGTTCTTTTCGGTGATCGCCATGGCGACGATGCCTTTGCCGCCGCGGCCGGTGGTGCGGTACTCGTAGGACGAGGTGCGCTTGCCGAAGCCCTTTTCGGAAATCGTCAGCACGAATTGCTCGGCCGCGGACAATTCCGCGTAGCGAGTTCTGGCCGAGCTCGATGGCGCCCTCGGCTTCCTCGGCGTCGCCGTTGCCGCCGATCTCGTCCGCTTCGCCGTTGCCGCCGCGGCGCACCGCATTGGCGCGTTTGAGATAAGCGGCGCGCTCTTCGGCGCTCGCCTCGACATGACGCAAGATCGACAGCGAGATCAGCTTGTCGCCGTCAGCCAGAGCGATGCCGCGCACGCCCATCGAGGTGCGGCCTTGGAATACACGCACATCGTTGACCGCAAAGCGGATGCACCGGCCGTCCGCCGAAGTGAGAAGAACGTCGTCCGCCTCGCTGCAGATCTGCACGTCGACGATGGCGTCGCCTTCGTCGAGCTTCATGGCGATGATGCCGGAACGGCGCACGTCGGCAAAATCCGACAGTTTGTTGCGCCGGACGGTGCCCCGCGTGGTCGCAAACATTACGTCGAGCGTGTCCCAGGTCTTTTCGTCCTCCGGCAGCGGCATGATCGTCGTGATGTTCTCGCCCTGCTCGAGCGGCAGGATGTTGATCAGCGCCTTGCCGCGCGACTGCGGCGCCGCCGCCGGCAGCCGCCAGATTTTTTCCTTGTAAACCTGGCCGCGCGACGAGAAGAACAGCACCGGCGCATGCGTCGAAGCGACGAACAGGCGGGTGACGAAATCCTCCTCGCGCGTCTGCATGCCGGCGCGGCCCTTGCCGCCGCGCCGTTGCGCGCGATAGGTCGACAGCGGTACGCGCTTGACGTAGCCGGCATGCGAGACGGTGACGACCATGTCCTCGCGCTGGATCAGGTCTTCGTCCTCCATCTCGCCTTCTTGATCGATGATCACGGTGCGGCGTGGCGTGGCGAACTCGTTTTTGATCGAGACCAGCTCTTCTTTGATGATCGCCTGGATGCGGGCGCGCGAGCGCAAAATGTCGAGGTAATCGGCGATCTCGTCGGCAAGCTTGTCGAGTTCGGCCTTGATCTCGTCGCGGCCGAGTGCGGTGAGCCGTTGCAGACGGAGATCGAGAATGGCTTTGGCCTGTTCCGCCGACAGTTTCGTGGTGCCGGCCGGCGACACGGCATGACGCGGATCGTCGATCAGCGTGACCATGGTGGCGACGTCCCGCGCCGGCCAGTCGCGCTCCATCAATTGGTCGCGCGCCTCGTTGGCGTCCTTGGCGGCGCGGATAAGCTTGATCATCTCGTCGATGTTGGCGACCGCGATGGCGAGGCCGACCAGCACATGGGCGCGGTCGCGCGCCTTGCCCAACAGGTGTTTGGTGCGCCGATAGACAACCTGCTCGCGGAACGCCACAAACAGCGTGAGCAGGTCCTTCAGGTTCAATAGCAGCGGCCGGCCGTTGTCGAGCGCGACCATGTTGGCGCCGAACGACGATTGCAGGGCCGTGAAGCGATAGAGCTGGTTGAGCACGACGTCCGGCACCGCGTCGCGGCGCATTTCGATCACCACGCGGAAGCCGTCGCGGTCGGATTCGTCACGCAGCGCGCCAATGCCTTCGAGCTTCTTGTCGCGCACCAGCTCACCGATGCGCTCGACCAGGTGCGCTTTGTTGACCTGATAGGGAATCTCGCTGATGACGATGGCCTCACGCTCGCCGCGCAACGTCTCGAATTCGACTTTGCCGCGCATGACGATGGAGCCGCGGCCGAGATGATAGGCGGAGCGGATGCCTTGCCGGCCGAGAATAATGCCGCCTGTCGGGAAATCCGGTCCCGGCACGATCGCGATCAGATCTTCGATCGACAGCGCGGGATTTTCGATCAGCGCCACGCAAGCGTCGATCACCTCGCCCAGATTATGCGGCGGGATATTGGTCGCCATGCCGACCGCGATGCCGCCGGCGCCATTGACCAGAAGATTGGGAAAGCGCGCCGGCAGCGCAACCGGCTCGCGCTCGGTATTGTCGTAGTTTTCCTGGAAGTCGACGGTATCCTTATCGAGATCGTCGACCAGCGCCTGCGCGACCTTCTCCAGCCGCACTTCGGTGTACCGCATGGCTGCCGGCGCATCGCCGTCAACCGAGCCGAAATTGCCCTGGCCGTCGATCAGCGGCAGGCGCATGGAAAAATCCTGTGCCATGCGAACCAGCGCGTCATAGATCGATTGGTCGCCGTGCGGATGATATTTACCGATGACGTCGCCGACGACGCGCGCCGATTTACGGTACGGCTTGTTCCATTCGTAGCCGTTTTCGTGCATCGAATAGAGGATGCGGCGGTGCACCGGCTTCAATCCGTCGCGCGCGTCCGGCAGCGCTCGCGCCACGATCACGCTCATGGCGTAATCGAGGTAGCTCTTCTTCATCTCCTCGGTGATCGACACCGGGCGAATATCGGACGGCCCGCTGTCGATCGGCGGGGGAGTATCCTGGTGTGACACCTACGAAATCCTGCGCAAGAATCCGGGCGAATCGTGTGAGATTTTTATAGCCGATCGGGCCTCGCAGAGCCATCTTTATCGACCGGCTGGAGGTGGCCTTTTCTGTTTACTTTTCAAGGCCTTATTGCGACAGTCCCAAGCCGTTTAACGGGATGCGGCGGCGGTTCGGAAGCACCGTCAGGAAAGCGGTGATAAAGCATAGCGACGCCGCCTGCGCCGCACGCTAGTTGGGTCCGATCATGGTGTTCAATTACGCGGTCTCGGCGCTGCTGACGCTTTTCCTCGTGGTCGACCCGGTGGGTCTGTGCCCGACATTTCTGGCGGTGACGCACGGCCTGCCGCGCACCGCCCGCCGCAGCGTCGCGGTGCGCGCGAGCTTCATTGCCGGAGCGATCCTGATCGGCGCCGCGCTGATCGGCAATTGGCTGCTCGATACGCTCGCCATTTCGCTCGCGGCGTTCCGGATCGCCGGCGGGCTGCTGTTGTTCGCGATCGCCGCCGAAATGGTGCTCGGCGTTCGCATGCGCCGCGAAGGCGAGGCGGCCGAACAAGCAGTCGAGGAGCACGTGCGCAATATCGCCGCTTTCCCGTTGGCGATCCCGCTGCTCGCCGGGCCCGGCGCGATCACAGCGGCCGTACTGCTGGCGGGACGCGCCGGTGGAGATTTGGTGCTGATCGCCGTGTTGCTCGCGGCGGTGGTGCTTGTCGCCGCCGCGTGTCTGATCACGTTCTTCTTCGCCGAACGCATCAGCGGGCTTCTTGGCCTGACCGGCAATATCGTACTGTCGCGGCTGCTTGGCGTGTTACTCGCGGCGCTGGCCGTGCAGTACGTCGTCGATGGGATACGCGCCGCTCTAGCGGGCTGAACCCTCGTCTCCGTCAGTCATCACGATGACCGCGCTTACCGCACGTCAAAGTGAAACGGCTTTCGTCCAGTCACGGCCAGCGGGGCCATAGTCCGCGGCTGGCGCAGTAACCCGTCACGGGTGTGCACCTCGACATTGATATCCGACGTCTTAATGTTCTTGAGCGTCGTTTCAGGCAGACCGTGTATCGGAATAAATGCCTTTGCTTCCAGGTGCGTCTGGCAGTTGGCGCAACCCGCCACATGCCAGCGGCTCAACACCGCCTCCGTGCCCAGGTGGTATTTCTTTTTGCCGATCGTCGTATAGGCGGTGATCATGAACGACCCGCGGATGGTGGCGCGGTTGATGCCTGCGACGCGAAATACTTTGGTGCCGTGATCTTCCGGCAATGCCGCCGCCGTCACGCCGGCCTCGAGCGAGCCGGATCCGTAGGTATACCCCAGTTGCTTTTCGATATTAATGCAGTCGAGCGATGTGTACATACGCTCCCGGCCGCCATCATTCATCTTAAACGGGTCGAGCGGAGCTTCCAGCGTCAGCCAGGAGTTGGGTGCCACCCCCGGCGTCGGGCCTTGGCTGTCCACTGAGTTGGTGCCCGGATATCTTGCGATGATATCGAATTTATCGGTGCATCCATGCTTCTTCTGCCATAGCCAGAACACCCGATCGACGAAGCAATGATGGAAAAAGAAAATCGGATCGAGGCCTGCGGTATCGTTCTCGCCCATATCGCCATTGGCGCCCTCGATCGGGGAGCGGTCATAGTTGGGAACGTCGCAGCCGCCCACCGCCAGGTGAATGCTGTTATGCGGCGATTTAAGCGGCACAATCGGATCGACGCCGCTGGCGAGAGTGTCGTTCCATTCGGCCGCCGAGGTGGTGTTGGAGAACACCGTATAGTTCGGCGCGTTTAGGCATTCCTGATACTTCTTGGCGACGTTGGTCGGAATCTTTTGATCCTTCTTGCCCTTCTGCTTCACGATGATGAACGAGGTCAGCCAGGCGATAATATTAGCATTGAGTATCTCGACATTCGTTTTGTAATTGGGATACTTGGCGTTGTGCTTTTTGGTGTTCTCAATATCGCTTGGACCCACCAACCCCGACTTCGGATACCGGACAGTCTCGTAACCTTTCGGCTTGCTGTAATTCGGAGCGTCGCCGCCGATGTGGTCGACGATGTTGGCAGTGAAGACGAAGGACCGCAGCGGATTATCGATGCTCCGACCATCGAGCACGAATTTTTCATCCGTCAGCGCCCATGGGATTCCCTTTGATAGCGAATCTTCGCTGCATTCGTCCCAATACGGCAGCATGACATCCGCGCAGCCCGGCACGCTCTGCAGCGCCTCTTCCAACTTGAGCAAATAAACACGATGCCAGGTCGGAAACAGGATATTGCCATGCATGCAATATCCGCCCCAGTACGACGCGTTGCCCCACCCGGCGCCGCGGAACGGCTCGCCGTGGTAGCCGCCGAGGACAAAGAATGATTTTGGATCATTCGGGGGAAGCTCCTTGATCCCCTTCCACGCGCGGATCAAATCTTCAAGCGGCTTCTTGTTGCCGCCGCGGTAATCGTTCTGCAGGTCCGTCAGCGACCTGCGAACTCTTAGCTTTCCACTGCTCATCACGACCCCCACCAATAGATAAACGCACCGCGCGTATAGTTTGTCGATACCACTATAAACTGCAATCAAAATCGAGTAAATTGGCCACCAATTGGTGTAACGGCGGCAATCGCCAATCACACGCAGACATTTGCATCATGCGAGTTTTGCACCGGAGCGATGACCTTCGTGCCACGGCCCAGCCGAGCTGATTTGACACTGTCTTTCGTTCCGTCCTGCCAACGGGGAGCCAGCAAATGCTCATAGGTATGCCGGCATACGATGCTGTCGACATGCTTGACGTCGCGGGCCCATTCGAAATGTTCAGCTGGGCGGGTCTTGCTGTTGAGTTGGTGGCGGAAAAATCCGGGCCGCTGAAATTCCGCAACGGCTTTTCCTTCAACGTCGATAAAACCTTCGGAGAAGCCGGCGCTTGGGATGTGCTCTGGGTCCCCGGCGGTGACCAAGCCGCGCTCGTCAAGCTCATGAGCGACCCACGTCGAACCTATCTCGACTTCCTGATCCGGCAGAGCGAGCACGTGAAATATGTGGCGTCGGTTTGCGACGGCGCCTTGCTGCTCGCTGCCGCCGGTCTCCTCGACGGCTACACGGTCACGACCCACTGGGGCGTTCGTTCCTTGTTTGAAACGCCACCCAAAGGTGAGGGTCGCCGACGGCTATCCACGCTACTGCCTCGATCGCAACCGGCTCACCGGCGGCGGTATCTCATCCGGGCTCGACGAGGCGTTGATGCTTGTCCAACTGCTCATGGGAACTCGGGCGGCGGAGGCCGTTCAGTGCAACACCCAGTATTATCCGCGCCCGCCGATAACGAGCGAGATCACGCCGGCAACCGAGTGCCCGCTTCCTCCCACGACTATCGCGCCCCGGAGAACAATCACGCCGCGCTAAGCCTTCATTAACCATAAGCCTTCACGATCGCTTAATAACAAATCGTTGGAGAACCGCCATGGCATTTTCAGGAATTGCCGGTCCGGCAAGCGTTCAGCCGCCGAGCCAGCAAGTGTTGCAGCCGTCCGGCCATCATAAGCATCGTGGCGAGGGCGCGGCGCCGATCAGCGACGTTGACGTCCAAAGCTCGAGCATTTCGCCCGCCGGAGTCTCGAGCGCCAGGCCGGGAAGCCACGTCAACATCATGGCGTAATCGGGCGCATCTCCCGAGATGGCCGAGGAACGCCCGGGCTTTTGCGTGCGCGCGGCGGAGCCGCGCGACATCCCGGCGTTGATGCGGCTCAAGCGTCTGTTGGCGGAAGAAGAGGATTCCACTCACGCCCTGCGGGCGAGCGAGCCCGACTGGTTGCGCGACGGCTTCGGTCCCAATGCCGGATTCACAGCGTTTGTCGCCGAATGTTCCGCTGGCGGCGGCGGCGATGCCGTCAACGGCGGTATCATTGCCGGAATGGCGACATGCAGCCGGCGCAAAATCACCGGCTGGAACGGCCCGATCGTTTTCCTGCAGGATCTTTTTGTCGAACCCGCGCACCGCGAGCATGGGGTCGCGCGCGCGCTGATGGCGCGCGTCGCGGCGTTCGCCGGCGAGATCGGCAGTCCGATCGTCGAACTCACCGTTCGGGCGGACAATCCCGCGCAACACTTCTACCAGCGCACCGGATTTCAGCCGCTGCCGCAATGCCTGACATACGTCTTGGCCGGGCCGGCGCTGACCGCGCTCGCCGCGCAAGACAAATCTCCGCTCGCGCTTGCCGGCTAGAGTCGTTACGCCATACGCGATGACAATCAATCGAGCCGCGGTTGCCAGATCATCAAGGCAAATATTGTGAGCATGCCGATCATGATCGGACCGGCGAGCGTGCACCAAAGACGGAACAGGCGCCGATAGGCGGCGGAGAGCGGCATCCCTTCGAGCGCCGCGGTCCGTGTCATGCCGCGGATGCGCATTTCGACCCAAACCTCCGCGACCCACAATGCCAGGATGACGACGTAGAGCACGGTGGAGACAACGATCCAGAATTCTGTGAGCGGCGACAGGCCGATCGCAAAAGCCAGCGGAAATCCGCTGAGCGGCTGCAGCACGAAGGCCGTGGCCACCACCATCAGTTCGATCTTGACGACAAACCGCGCCGTCACGGCAACCACCGAGGTGTTGCCGGAGTGGTGCGCGAGCACCATGAAAATAGCCAGGCAGAGCCAGACGCCGCAGGTCACCGCAACGGCGAGCACGTGCACGAATTTGATGGTGAAGATCAGATCAAGCATCGGTGTGACTGGTCATTGCGAGCGGCGACGCGACGCAGCGATCCACATCATATCGCCATTCTGGATTGCTTCGCCTTGCCCGCAATGACGCACCGCCCGCGGCGCTCACTCCGCGATGGAACCGGCCGACGCTTAGAACGGAATTTCGTCGTCCATCTCGGCGCCGGCGCCGCCGCGCGGCGATCCGGCTCCGGCCGCAGCCGCAACCTTTCGCGTCGGCCCGGGCGAGCCGAACTCGCCGCCGCCCTCGTCGGCGCCGATATCGCCGCCTCCGCCGGCGCCCGCACCGCCGGCGCGATCAAGCAATGTCAGTTCGCCGCGAAATCCTTGCAGGACGACCTCGGTCGAGTAGCGGTCCTGGCCGGATTGATCCTGCCATTTACGCGTCTGCAGCGCGCCTTCGATGTAAACCTTGGAGCCCTTTTTGAGATACTGCTCGGCGATCCGGCACAGATTTTCGTTGAAGATGACGACGCGGTGCCATTCGGTCTTTTCGCGCCGCTCGCCGGTGGTCTTGTCTCGCCAGGAATCCGAGGTCGCCACGCGCAGATTGGCGATCGGCCGGCCATCCTGGGTGCGACGGATTTCGGGATCCGCGCCCAGATTGCCGATCAGGATCACTTTGTTGACGCTGCCTGCCATGACCTAACTCCGCTCGGTGAATCCGCTTCGCGGCCCTTATCGCGCGCCGCGTGCCGTGCCAGCCGGTTGAAGGACAGTAGTGTGGGTGCCGGGCCTCGCAACAACCATCGGCGTTATCCACACAAGTTCCTCGTATCCGGGCCGCTTCCGTCAAGTGTTCCGTTTTTGTTCTAGGCACTGCAATTGGCGAATGCAAGAGGAGCCGACTGGGATGCCCAGCTTTTTTGGGGCGGGACGGCGGCTTTCCCGGCGAAATGTCTTGGCGGACGGGAGGGTTGGCGGGGGATGAAATCTCGTCGCCTGTTGCTTTTGGGATACACCTTTTTCTTGCCGGATCAGGTAGTTATTAGGACGGCGGCGACGGGGCGGAAGTGATTCCGTCGAGTGATAGTCTGCGCAGGTTCGAAAAGCCGATCCTGCTGACGAGGTTCCACTGGTCGCGCGCAACGCGCTGGAGGGTCGCAATGAAGCGATTATTGATGGCTGGAGCGTTCGCGTTTGCCGTAGCCGGGCACGCGCTCGCGGCAGATCTTCCGCAGCCGGCTCCGCCGCCGCCGCAAGCGCCCGCGGCCTACGTTCCGACCGTGGCGCCCGTCTACAACTGGGGCGGGATTTATTTCGGCGGCAACGGCGGCTACGGATTCGGCTCGTCCAAACAGACCTCCGTTGCCGGTACGACGACCGGCACCTTCAATGTCACCGGCTTTCTGGCTGGCGGCACGATCGGCGCTAATTTCCAGACCGACGCCTTCGTGTTTGGCGTCGAGGGCGATTTCGACGGCTCATGGCTGCAGGGCACCAGCGGCCCTGCAGTTTGCGGCCTCGTCCAGTGCGAGACGAAGAATAGCTGGCTCGGCACGCTGCGCGTGCGCGCCGGCTACGCGGCGGATCGCGTGCTGTTCTACGGCACTGCCGGCGGCGCGTTCGGCAATATCGAACAGGGCTCCAACGGTTTGGCCAACAGCAGCTTTGCCAGCTCGACGAAGGCCGGTTGGACGGCCGGCGCCGGCGTTGAGGCCGCATTCGCCGACAATTGGACCGCTCGGATCGAGTATCTGTTCGTCGATCTCCAGAATTCCACCTTCAGCAATGGCACCACGGTCACGTTCGACGCCAGCCTGATCCGTCTCGGGGTCGACTATAAGTTTCGCTGAAGAAATTGGGGCAGCATCCGAGCCATCGGGCGTGGTCCGCCGACCCGCCCGATGCTCGTTAATTCCGGTGAGCTGTTGTCTTTTTGCACTATTCAGCGGCGCGCAGAACGATTGTAGTGCGGCATGAAAACGTAAACCTCGTGCCCTGCGGGGGGTGGCGTATGAGGTCTGTAAGTCCCGGTTTGGTTGCGCTCGCGTTGGCGGCGGCGGTTATTGCCGCTCCCGCGCGGGCTGCGGATTTGTCGCCCGCGCCGGCCTACTACCCGCCCACACCGATGCCGCCGGCGATCTATAACTGGACCGGGTTCTACGTTGGCGGAAATATCGGCGCCGGCCTGTTATCCGAGACCATGACGCAAGCGACCGCGGCCCCGGCGCTCAGCCCTGTCGGGCCCTTCCACCCCTCTCCGGTCGGCCTCATCGGCGGCGCGCAGGCCGGGGTGAATTATCAGTTCTCGGACTTGGTCGTCGGCGCCGAAGCGTCGTGGAGTGCCTCCTATATCAACGGCCAGGATACGCTCAATACTACGGGCGCCGTCAGCCAGGAGCGCATGACGTCCGTGCCGTCGTGGTTTGCCAGCGCGACCGGGCGCGTCGGTTACGCCGACAACACGCTACTGTTCTACGTCAAAGGCGGCGGCGCGTGGATGCATATCGACCATGTCCAGGACATTCTGACGGGCGGCGCCACTACCGGGACGCAATCCATCAGCGACACCCGATCCGGTTTCACCGCCGGCGTCGGCCTTGAATACGGCATGACCGAAAATCTGTCGGCCGTGTTCGAATACGACTTCTTCGATTTCGGCACCAAGACCGAAAACTTCCTTCCCGCCACAGGGACGCCGCTTTCGATCCGGTCCGATCTGCACACGCTGACGGTCGGCCTCAACTACCGCTTCAATTCGGGCAGCTCGGTCTGCCCGACCTGCTAGCTCGGCGGCGCCAATATCGGCGCCGCGATAAAAGCCCGCCACGTTTTCGATTCTCCCGGGCACGGCGCCGCGGCGTGGTACGGCGGTGGATCGCGCGGTATTTTCCGGGGAATTCCTCCCGGCCCGCACTGGCAAAATTCCGGTGTTCTCACTATGTTCGGCCTCTACCGCCGCGCAATCGGCGCTGCCGGCGGCGGCGCGAGTTCCATTCTCCATACCGGTTTGGCAATGACCGACCTGTTCGACAAATCCGCGAAGGGTTCAAAAGATCGTCGCGACGACGACGAACGCCGTGCGCGAAGTCTCGATGCCCGCGACCGCCGCGTCATTTCGATCCGCGGCGCGCGCGAGCACAATCTCAAAAACATCGATCTCGACATCCCGCGCGATCGCCTCGTCGTCTTCACCGGCCTGTCCGGCTCCGGCAAATCCTCGCTCGCCTTCGACACCATCTATGCCGAAGGCCAGCGCCGCTACGTCGAGAGCCTGTCGGCTTACGCGCGGCAATTTCTGGAAATGATGCAGAAGCCGGACGTCGACCAGATCGACGGCCTGTCGCCGGCCATTTCCATCGAGCAGAAAACCACCTCGCGCAATCCGCGCTCGACCGTCGGCACCGTCACCGAGATCTACGATTACATGCGGCTGTTATGGGCGCGCGTCGGCGTGCCTTTTTCGCCGGCGACGGGGCTGCCGATCGAGAGCCAGACCGTGTCGCAGATGGTCGACCGCATCATGGCGCTGCCCGAAGGCACGCGGCTTTATCTGCTCGCGCCGGTGGTGCGCGGGCGCAAGGGCGAGTACCGCAAGGAGCTCGCCGAGTTCATGAAAAAGGGCTACCAGCGCGTCAAGATCGACGGCGCGTTTTACGAGATCGCCGACGCGCCCGCGCTCGACAAGAAATTCACCCACGACATCGACGTCGTCGTCGACCGCGTCGTGGTGCGGCCGGACATCGCCGCGCGGCTTGCGGATTCGCTGGAACAGGCGCTCAAGCTCGCCGAAGGGCTCGCGGTCGCCGAGCTCGCCGACACCGCGCCGGTCGAGGGCGCCAAGGCAAACCGGCAGCGCAACCAGACCGCCGAGCGCCTCACCTTCTCGGAAAAATTCGCCTGCCCGGTGTCCGGCTTCACCATCCCCGAGATCGAGCCGCGGCTGTTCTCGTTCAACAACCCGTTCGGCGCCTGCCCGAAATGCGGCGGGCTCGGCGTCGAGCAGCACATCGACGCCGATCTGGTCATTCCCGACAAGGAGCGCACGCTGCGCAAGGGCGCCATCGCGCCGTGGGCCAAATCCTCGTCGCCCTATTACACGCAGACGCTGACCGCGCTCGGCAAGCACTACAAGTTCACCCTCGACACCAAGTGGAAGGAGCTGCCGAAGAAGACGCAGGACGCCATCCTCTACGGCTCCGGCGACGCCGAAATCCGCTTCTCCTATGACGACGGCATGCGCGCCTACGACACCAAGCGCGCCTTCGAAGGCGTCGTCACCAATCTCGAGCGCCGCTACAAGGAAACCGACAGCGACTGGGCGCGCGAAGAGATCGCCCGCTATTTCACCGACGTGCCGTGCGACGCCTGCAAAGGCTACCGGCTCAAGCCCGAAGCTCTGTGCGTGAAGATCGGCGGCAAACACATCGGCGAAGTGTCGGAGATGTCGGTCAAAGGCGCAGCCGCATGGTTCATTGAGCTACCCCAAAGGCTGACCTCGAAGCAGAACGAAATCGCCGTGCGCGTGCTCAAGGAAATCCGCGAACGGCTGAAATTTTTGGTCGATGTCGGGCTCGAATATCTCACCCTGGCGCGGGCGTCCGGCACGCTCTCCGGCGGCGAGAGCCAGCGCATTCGCCTTGCCTCGCAGATCGGCTCCGGGCTGACCGGCGTGCTCTACGTGCTCGACGAGCCCTCGATCGGGCTGCACCAGCGCGACAATGCCCGGCTGCTCGAAACCCTGAAGCGGCTGCGCGACCTCGGCAACACCGTGATCGTCGTCGAGCACGACGAGGACGCCATCCGCACCGCCGACTGGGTGCTCGACATCGGCCCCGGCGCCGGCATTCACGGCGGCCATATCATCGCCCAAGGCGCCGTCGACGACCTCGTCGCCGCGCCGGAAAGCTGGACCGGAAAATATCTCTCCGGCGAACTCGTCGTGCCGATCCCCGAGCGCCGGCGCAAGAATCCCGCCCGCACGCTGAAAATCGTCGGCGCCCGCGGCAACAACCTGAAAAACATCACCGCCGAAATTCCGCTCGGCCTGTTCACCTGCGTCACCGGCGTCTCCGGCGGCGGCAAGTCGACGCTGCTCGTCGACACGCTCTACAAGGCGCTGGCGCGGCGGCTGAACAATGCCAGCGAGGCCCCCGCCCCCTACGACCGCATCGAAGGCGTCGAGCATCTCGACAAGATCATCGACATCGACCAGTCGCCGATCGGCCGCACCCCGCGCTCCAATCCCGCGACCTATACCGGCGCCTTCACGCCCATTCGTGAGTGGTTTGCCGGCCTGCCCGAATCCCGCGCGCGCGGCTACGAGCCCGGCCGCTTCTCGTTCAACGTCAAGGGCGGCCGCTGCGAGGCCTGCCAGGGCGACGGCGTGCTCCAGATCGAGATGCACTTTCTGCCCGACGTCTACGTCACCTGCGACGTCTGCAAGGGCAAGCGCTACAACCGCGAGACGCTGGAAGTGCTGTTCCGCGGCAAGTCCATCGCCGACGTGCTCGACATGACGGTCGAGGAAGCGCTGGAGTTTTTCAAGGCGGTGCCGCGGGTGCGCGAGCCGCTTAAGCTCCTGCACCGCGTCGGGCTGGATTACATCCATGTCGGCCAGCAGGCGACGACACTGTCCGGCGGCGAGGCGCAGCGCGTCAAGCTCGCCAAGGAACTGTCGAAAGCGCGCCACCGGCCGCACGCTCTACATTCTCGACGAGCCGACCACCGGGCTGCATTTCCACGACGTGGCAAAACTCCTCGAAGTGCTGCACGAGCTGGTGGAGACGGGAAATACGGTCGTCGTCATCGAGCACAATCTCGAAGTCATCAAGACCGCCGACTGGATCGTCGACCTCGGCCCCGAAGGCGGCGACGGCGGCGGCGAAATCGTCGCCGCCGGCACGCCGGAAGACGTGGTGCGCGAGAAGCGCAGCTACACCGGGGCGTTTTTGAAGCCGGTGCTGGCGCGGCGCGGGCGCGGAGCCGAGGAAGAAGAAGCGGGTTGAGGCGGCGGAGTAAAATCTTACGCAGCGACGGAAAGGTGTGCGAGACGGTGGCGCAAGCGAAGCACGCGGATCCGAAGGCTTCCTAGGGAACCGAGTTCCCGATATTCCCGACCCTCACCAACGGCGACAAGTAAAGCCCAGTCAGACGCCGTAACCTGCGATCGGATCGCGTTTAATGATGCCCTCGCATGTAGCATCTTCCGAGGATCGAACGACTGCCCAGATTGCTGCAAGTACAAGCCTCGAAGTTGTGCGCGATAACGCTCACGACGTGCCTCACTGGATATTGCGCGGGCAATTCGGGGTAGTAGAAGAATCGACGACTTCTTGAACGTCTTCATCGTTAGCAAGCATTTGAGACTCCTGTGTTTTTTGACGCCTGCTATAGGCATCGAAGCAAGAGCGCTAACAAGGCTCTCATTCTATAGGAGACGAAAGACCTCGGACGTTACATCCACATAAGAAGGTCCGCTCGGTTACTTTGCTACAAGAAAAACACCTCGTCCTTCCAAGGAAGCTCCCGTCACAGCACAACAAAATGACAAAGTTGCTTGGCACAATCATCGGCTGTATGATGTTTGTTTACACGCCGGACCCGAGAGAGCCTATGCTTCCAGAGGTCGACGACCACTCGCTGAATCCGCCCCAGAAGATGCTCGGACGGTCGGCTATCTGCGCGCTGAAGCTTATGCAGTCCGTGACCGTTTCACACGTTACTCGCTGCAAATCTTAGCTGTGACCGGCGCCATTCTTGTTGCAATCGCTCGGTTTCAGGGAGAAATGCCCCTCATCGGCCTAATGGCCATATTTCCAATCCTGCTCCTATTTCATGTCTTGATAATGGGTGTGCACAAGTACGGAACGTCAAATAGATTTGACCTGCTCCCCAATTTGCCCTCGCTCATAAGGAGAGTCTGTTCCAGTTTTGCCCCTGATTGGGGCGTGCTGCGAACTCGGTTGGTGTGAGCCCGTTGAGGCTCGAGTGCGGTCGGTTGGTGTTGTAGTCGGTCCTCCAATCTTCGATGATCTCGCGCGCCTCTTTGAGGTTGGTGAACACGTGCTCGTTGAGGCATTCGTCGCGCAGGCGGCCGTTGAAGCTTTCGACAAAGCCATTCTGCATCGGTTTGCCTGGTGCGATGTAGTGCCATTCGACGCCACGTGCCTGCTGCCAGGCCAGGATGGCGTTTGAGGTCAGTTCGGTTCCATTGTCGCTGACGATCATGCCGGGATAGCCGCGCAGTTCGGCGATCCGATCGAGCTCGCGGGCGACCCGCAGACCGGTGAGCGAGGTGTCCACCACGAGGCCGAGGCATTCCCTGGTGAAGTCATCGACCAGCGTCAGGATGCGGAAGCGCCGGCCGCTGGCCAACGTGTCGGCCACGAAGTCCAGCGACCAACGCAGATTGCGATCCTGCGGCACGGCCATCGGCGCCCTGGTGCCAAGAGCCCGCTTGCGGCCACCGCGCTTGCGCACGGTCAGCCGTTCCTCCTTGTAAAGCCGATAGAGCTTCTTGGTGTTGAGCTTGATGCCCTGGCGCTCCAGCATCAGACCGAGACGCCGATAGCCGAACCGCCGTCGCTGCGATGCCAGCTCGCGCAGTCGTCTGCGTAGCTCTTCATCGCCAGACCTCTTTGGCGCATAGCGATAGGTCTTCGGATGCAGGCCGACCAGGCGGCAAGCACGCCGCTGCGAATAGCCCTTCTCTCGGACAGCCCAGGTCACAGCATGTCTCCGCAAGCTGGGCGTCAGAAGTTTTTTCCGAGCATCTCCTTCAGTGTCGACGCATCGAGCATCGACTCTGCCAGGAGCTTCTTCAGCCTGCGGTTCTCGTCCTCCAGGGTCTTCAGCCTGCGGGCGTCGGAGATCTCCATCCCGCCATAACGAGATCGCCACTTGTAGAAGGTCGCATCGCTGACGCCGTACTTGCGGCACAGCTCGCCGGCTGACAATCCGGCAGCGTGCTCCTTCAGCACCTTGATGATCTGCTCTTCCGTGTATCTGCTCTTACGCATGTCCGTCTCCCGTAGGGAACGGACTCTACCCAAAAACGAGGGCGTTTAAGGGGAGCAGGTCAGGGGCTATGAACACAAGACAACAATGCACGGCTATACAAACTCAATGGCGCTACAGGCTAAACAGATATTAGATTACGTGCCGAACATTCACGAGTGGATTGATATTGCTCGGGTAGAACTCGATCAAAAGATACGACAGCAAGCCGACGCAGAAGGTGCCTCGCAGACACTCGAAATTAATCTTGTGCCCCAATCCCAGTAGGACTGGTGAGATAGCCCCCGAAGTGACCGGACACGGTCTCCCACTTGGCAAGTGTGAGGCATACAACCGTGTCTATGACCAACACCCCGGAACGCGTTGAGATCATCACGTCGGTTCAGCGCCGTCGGCGCTGGACGGCATCGGAGAAGGTTCGGATGGTCGAGGAGACCTTCGAGCCCGGTATGACGGTGAGCCTGGTCGCTCGCCGGCATGGCGTTGCCCCGAACCAGCTGTTCAGTTGGCGCCGCTTGGTGGCGCAAGGCGGCCTGACCGCAGCCGGCAGTGGCGAAGAGGTCGTGCCGGCATCGGATTACCGAACCTTGCAGAACCAAATTCGCGAGCTTCACCGGCTGCTCGGCAAGAAGACGTTGGAAGCCGAGATTCTCAAGGAGGCGCTCGAACACGCCACGGGCTCAAAAAAACAACTGCGGCTGCCACCGTCGCCGCCGAGGGACGGTTCCCGATGAAGACAGTGGCGGAAGTGATCGGGGTGTCCCGTTCCAACCTAGTTGAACACTTGCAGGGTCGACCGAAGAAGCGGCTCGGCCGGCCACCGCTAGCGGACGACGAGATCGTGGCACAGATCAAGGCGGTCATCGCCGAACTGCCGACCTACGGTTACCGGCGTGTCCACGCCATCCTCAAGCGCCAGGCGCTGGCCACCGGGAAGCGACCGCCCAATCACAAGCGGGTCTACCGCGCCATGAGGCTCCATGGCCTGCTCCTCGATCGCCACGCAGGCGGCATCGAGCGGCGCCATGACGGCCGCATTGCGGTCGATGAACGCAATCGGCGCTGGTGCTCCGACGGCTTCGAGATCGGCTGCGACAACGGTGAGAAGGTGCGGGTTGCCTTTGCATTGGACTGCTGTGATCGCGAGGCTATGAGCTTCCTCGCCACCACAGGCGGGATCAAAGGCGAGGATGTGCGTGACCTGATGGTGGCTGCCGTTGAGCATCGGTTCGGTAGGGTCAATCGTTTGCCGCTGACCATCGAATGGCTCTCCGACAACGGCAGTTGTTACGTCGCTGGCGACACCCGTAGCTTCGCTCGCGATATCGGCCTTGAACCGAGAACAACGCCGATCGAAAGTCCGCAGAGTAATGGAATGGCCGAAGCCTTCGTTCGTACGATCAAGCGCGACTACGTCCGTGTCAGCCCGCGTCCAGATGCCGAGACGGTGATGCGTCAGCTGTCATCCTGGATGACCCACTACAACGAGGTTCACCCGCACAAGGCTCTCGGATATCGTTCACCCCGCGAGTTCATCAAAGCTCGCGGAAATCCCTGACCGTGTCCGATCATTCGGGGGCTACAACAACTGGGGAATTACGGAATTACGGTGACAGTGCACCAATAAGTTCGTACTTCACGCCGCACCCCCCGACCGGCGGATTGTCGGATCAAGCCTGCATTCGGGGCGGTCGAACCGGAATGGCCGGCAATGACAATTCTCCGTCATGCCCGGCTTTAGCGCGCGGAAAGCAAAACGTGGATGGCCGGGACAAGTCCGGCCATGCCGACGTGTGTCATTGCGAGCGCTAGCGAAGTAATCCAGCGCCTATGTCCGTTGGAACGTATTTGAACCTATTTCCCGGCCGGGGCTACCCAAAGGGATGAAGCCTTACCCGTACATTTACTTCAATGCCGATGGTACGGCCCGAGAGCTTCACGCCAGCGAGCGCACCTACCTTGAAACCGAATTCAAGGGCGGCGACGGCGTCGTAAATCCTCGCCACCGTTTCGGCAGCTTGATCTTATCCCGGTTTATCAGGCGATTCCTTAGGTTCTTCTTACGTGACTTTCGAGAAACCTCGGTAGTTGGGCCTTGAAGTTGTCTTTGAACATACAGCTAAAGACCACATCGCCACCCTTCTCGAACGAGAAGCGATACTGTGGTGGCATGATGTCCAGAGCTTCGTATTCCCAGTATCCAACTTTCTTGCCGTCAAGCTTTACCGTTTTGTCTCGGCTGAGGACCGCGTCACCGGGTTGTTTGGGCATATTCGGCATGGCGGACTCCTGCCCAAAAGTATCTTGGACGCGCCGTCTTACAAGGACTGGTAATGACGTTGATGTGTACTGGGCCAGGTGACAGCAATTCACAGAAATATTCATGGACCTGTACCCCTACATCTACATCAATGCCAACGGCACGGCCCGCGAGCTTCATGCCGGCGAGCGCGCCTACCTTGAAACCGAATTCAAGGGCGGCGACGGCGCCATGCCCTACGTCAAGGACAGCTACGAAGAGCGCAACGGCTGGGGCGAGATCAGCGGCTATCTCAAACGCGCGGCGCTGCCGGCCGGCATGCCGGTCGCCGACGCTCCCGCCGAAGACCCGCGCCGACCCATGAGCCGCGAGGACACCATCGCCTGGCTGCGCGGCAAGGGCGTCGAAGTCACCGAAAACAGCGACGGTTCGCTGACGGTGCATGGATTGCCGGATAAAGTCAGGCGATGACCGCCGCACCGTCATACCCGCACTTGTTGCGGGCATCCACGTCTTGTTTGAGTGCCAACATCAAGTAAGTAAGACGTGGATGGCCGGGACAAGCCCGGCCATGACGCGCACAAACCTCAGACTGACGCCATGAAACACATCGGCTTCCTCTCGTTCGGCCATTGGACCCCGTCGCCGCAATCGAAAGTGCGAACGGCGTCCGACGCGCTGCTGCAATCGATCGAACTTGCGGTGGCCGCCGAGGAGCTCGGCGCCGACGGGGCGTATTTCCGCGTCCATCATTACGCCCGCCAGCTCGGCTCGCCCTTCCCGCTCCTCGCCGCGGTCGGCGCGCGGACCAGGCGCATCGAGATCGGCACCGCGGTCATCGACATGCGCTACGAGAACCCGTTGTATATGGCGGAGGACGCAGGCGCGGCCGACGTCATCAGCGGCGGCCGCCTGCAGCTCGGCATCAGCCGCGGCTCGCCCGAGCAGGTGATCGACGGCTGGCGCTACTTCGGCTACGCACCGGAGGAAGGCAAGACCGACGCCGACATGGCGCGGCGCCACACCGAGGTGTTTCTCGACGTGCTGCGCGGCCAGGGTTTCGCCAAGCCCAATCCGCGGCCGATGTTTTCGAATCCGCCGGGCCTGCTGCGGCTCGAGCCCTACGCCGAAGGCCTGCGCGAGCGCATCTGGTGGGGCGCGGGTTCAAGCGCCACCGCCGAATGGGCGGCCAAGATCGGCATGAACCTGCAAAGCTCGACGCTGATCTACGACGAGACCGGCGAACCGCTCGCCGTCCAGCAGGCCGGCCAGATCCGCAAATTCCGCGAGGCCTGGACGGCGGCCGGCCATGCGCGGCAGTCGCGGGTGTCGGTCAGCCGCAGCATCTTCGCGCTGGTGGACGATCGCGACCGTGCTTTTTTCGGCGGCGACAGCGAGTCCGCGGACACGATCGGCTTCCTCGGCGACAACCGGCGCGCCGTATTCGGCCGCAGCTACGCGGCGGAGCCGGACGTGCTCGTCGAACAGCTGAAGCAAGACGAGGCCATCGCCGAAGCCGACACGCTCTTGCTCACGGTGCCGAACCAGCTCGGCGTCGATTACAACGCCCACGTTATCGAGGCGATCCTCAAGCACGTCGCGCCTGCGCTCGGCTGGCGATGAGGCGGCGGTTCATGCAGTTTTGAGGCGTCGTGACAAACCCCCGTTCCAATCGCATCCCGATAGCCATCCTGTTCGCCGTGCTGTGGTCGGGCGGCATTTTGTTGAGGGCGCCGTCAATTGACCTGCAGACCGTCGTGACCGCCGTCATCGCCGGCGCAATTGTCGGCGGGCTGATGTACTGGCTCTTCGACAAATTTCGCGCACGTTCATGAACTGAGACCGGACACATCTACCAGACACATGGCGCCGGCCTGCCGGATCGATCCCCGACACTTCGCTATTTGAAATAACTCACCCCGCAGGCGGCTTCGCCGACGCGGGCTTCGAGGGCTTGCTTGGCCGACGGCTTGGTCTCCCCCGGCTTCGGCATCTGGTAGTCGACGCTGACGACCGTGCCTTCCGGCGCGTCGTGGACGACATCGTAGCTGCGCTGCCCCATCGGCTCGTTGTAAAGCTTGAACTGGCGGATATCGGCGCCGATCAGCGCGGGCATTTCATAGACCGTGAATTTCCCATCGCCGGTATTGAAGCAATAGACGAACAGATCGCGGTCGTGGAAGTTCATGTTGTGCGTGTCGTTGAAAGCCGCCAGCGCCTTGCCTTGGTCGGCCTTCAGCGCGACGACGGCGCGGTCGAGCATGGCGCGAGCCTGTTCCGCCGTGCCGAGCGGTTCGCCGGCTAACAACCCATCGCTCCACAACACTCCGAACGCCAACAACGCGAACGCCCACGCATATCTCTTCACAGCGACCTCGTCTTCTTGGATTGGACAAACCGGCGGGACCGGAACGCAGCGTGGCCCGCCCGCGCGATATCCGCAAGCGACCGCAACGAGAGAAGCCACATAGCGCCACGCTCATGCCGGTCACATCCGCCAAATTCATGGCGCGATCGGCGGCAAGGCCCCAAAACCTCGGGCACGACGGTTCCATAACCGCCAGGCGAAGCAGCCGGCGCGCGCGCCCCGCGTTTCCCACAAGCCGTGCTACATTGCCGCCATGCCCTCCCCGATCCGCGACAATGCCGCTTTGTCCCGCTTCGAGCTCGAGGCGGGCGGCGTGACGGCGTTCATGAATTACCGCCTCGCCGGCGACGTCATGACGCTTGCGCATACCGAGACGCCGGTTGCGGCGCGCGGGCGCGGCATGGCTTCGCAGCTCGTCAAAGGCGTGCTGGAGGAGGTGCGCCGCCGCGGGCTGAAAATCGTGCCGCGCTGCCCGTTCGTCAGTGCCTACCTGACCAAGCATCCGGAATTCGGCGACCTCGTGGCGTAGTGGAACTGCACAGCCCGCTCAATCCCGCGCGGGCGGGAATCCGGGTTGGGCCCCCGCTTTCGCGGAGCGAGCGCCAAACCCTCCCCGCGCGCCGGGAGAGGTGCTAAAAGCCGAACCTGGAATCACAGGCTAAGACTTCGAAGTGCCAACAAAAAAGCCGGTCGTCGGCGTCATCGGCAGCGCGCATCTGGCCGAGGGCAAGTTCCCCGCGCAGCGCGTCAGCGAGCGCATCCTGCGTGCGGCCGCCGAGACGGCCGACGCGCTGCCGCTGATTTTTGCCGGCACGCCGGAGATCATCGATCTCGACGCGCTGCTCGACACCGTCGACGGCGTGCTGCTCACCGGCAGCCGCGCAAATGTGCATCCGCGGCATTTCGGGCTTGAGCCCGATCCGCGCCACGAGCCTTACGACGAGCCGCGCGACGCGCTCGCTTTGCCGCTGATCGAGGCCTGTGTCGCGCGCGGCGTACCGCTTTTCGGCATTTGCCGCGGCTTTCAGGAGATGAACGTCGCGTTCGGCGGCACGCTGCATCCGGAGATTCGCGAATTGCCGGGGCGCATGAATCATCGCGCGCTGCGGCTCGAAAACGGCGAGATCAATCCGGATCCCAAGGTCATCTATGCCGAGCGCCATGAGGTCCGGCTCACGTCCGGCGGCGCGTTTGCAAAGCTGCTCGGCGCCGAGACCATCCGGGTCAATTCGCTGCACGGCCAGGGCATCCTCAAGCCGGGCGACCGCGTCATCGTCGAGGGCGTGGCGGAGGACGGCACCATCGAGGCCATCCGCATCGACGGCGCGAAGAACTTTGCGCTCGGCGTGCAATGGCATGCCGAGCACGTGGCCGACCGCAATCCGGTCAATCGCACCTTGTTCGCGGCGTTCGGCGCAGCGCTTGCGGCGTATCGGCGCAAGCGCTGATCGCCGCGCGCCCTGCCGGGAAGCGGCAGCGCCCCCGCCTCCGCCTCGCGCATGACACGCCCGCAAATCGGTCCCTCGCCATACCGGCGGGTATCGGTAAAATGACGCCGCGGGGCATAAAAAAACTGCGGATTGAAGCGGCGCAATAAGCCGCTCGGAAAGGGAGGAATAGCGTGGCCAATCGCGCGACCGATCGCCTGTCTATGTTCAATCGTCTCGGTGCGGCGCTGTTCGGCGCCGCCGTCTGTTTCGGTTTCGCCGCCGCTCCGGCACATGCCACCGACGATATTGCGACCAAGGCGGTCGTCTGCAGTGCCTGCCACGGCCAAAACGGCACGCCCATCAACACCGCGACGCCGATCATCTGGGGACAGCAGGGCAATTACCTCTACAAGGAATTGCACGACTACCACAGCGGCGAGCGCACCAACGCGACCATGGCGCCGATCGCACATGGCGTCGAACTGCCGGACCTGCGCCAGCTCGCGGATTATTTCGCGGCCAAGAACTGGCCGACGGAACCCGCCGCCAGTGCCGACGCCGCGCCGCCCGCGGACATCGCCGGCAAGACCGAAATGTGTAAGGCATGCCATCAGCCGCATTTCGAGGGCGGAGCGCCGGCGCCGCGGCTCGCGGGCTTAAGCTACGAGTACCTGCTGTCCGCCATGAACAATTTCGCCGACGGCCAGCGCACCAACAACCTCGACATGCCGGGCTTCATGAAAGTGCTGAGCGCCGGCGATCGCGACGCCATCGCCAAGTATTTGTCGGGGCTGTGAACGCCAGACTGGAAGCTTGCGGAGAGCGGCGATCTGTCCGCGATGCTAATTCTTCCGCCACTGCTCGGCATTGCTGGCGTCGGCAATCGCCTCGTCGTGATACCAGCCGCTGCCGCCGGACACGAGCTTTACGCCGCGCGGCAATTGCACGTTTGCCGCAGACGCGAGGTCCTCGTCCTGGATCCTGAGCGCGAAGCGGCCACGTGGCGGAAACGTATAGATCTTCGCCGATCCGGAATTGTTCGTCGTCATTGTTCGGCTCCATCGCCGTGCGCGCAGATCACTGCGCGCGTCCTGAATCAGTCTCCTTAGTCGCCGTTAATATAATGCTTTGCCCGTGATTTGTTCGTTGTGCCTCACAGAAAATCAGCAATTGGCTACAATATGTGCATTCTGGCGGCGTTCGCGCTTTTGCTTATTTGAACTGCAGGTGTCCAGTCACGAATCGCTTCGGTTTCCCCCATCGTGGCGTGGAACCCGAACAATGCGTCGTTTGGCACATTAAATGCTTGAAAATCACCGGGGGGCGGCGCGGATGCCGCAGTTTTCGGCGACGCGCGCTTCTGCACATTCACCAGGCACATCAGCAGAGAGACGCTAATGACGAAATATAAACTCGAATACATATGGCTCGACGGCTACGCGCCGGTGCCAAATCTGCGCGGCAAGACACAGCTCAAGGAATTCGCGGAATTTCCGACACTGGATCAGCTGCCGCTGTGGGGCTTCGACGGCTCATCGACCATGCAGGCCGAGGGTCACAATTCCGATTGCGTCCTCAAGCCCGTCGCCGTTTATCCGGACGCCGCGCGCTTAAACGGCGCGCTCGTCATGTGCGAAGTCATGATGCCGGACGGCACAACGCCGCACGCGTCGAACAAGCGCGCCACCATTCTCGACGATCCCGGCGCCTGGTTCGGTTTCGAGCAGGAATACTTCTTCTACAAGGACGGCCGCCCGCTCGGCTTCCCGTCGAGCGGCTATCCGGCGCCGCAGGGCCCCTACTATACCGGCGTCGGCTACAAGAACGTTGGCGACATCGCCCGCAAGATGGTCGACGAGCATCTCGATCTGTGTCTCGCCGCCGGCATCAACCACGAAGGCATCAACGCCGAGGTGGCGAAGGGCCAGTGGGAATTCCAGATTTTCGGCAAGGGTTCCAAGAAGGCCGCCGACGAAATGTGGATGGCGCGCTATCTGCTGCTGCGGCTCACCGAAAAATACGGCGTCGACATCGAATTCCACTGCAAGCCGCTCGGCGACACCGACTGGAACGGCTCCGGCATGCACTGCAACTTCTCGACCGCCTATATGCGTGAAGTCGGCGGCAAGGAATATTTCGAAGCGCTGATGAAGGCGTTCGAGCTGAACCGCGAGGCGCATATCGCGGTCTACGGGCCCGACAACCATATGCGGCTGACCGGCAAGCACGAGACCGCGGCGATCACCGAGTTTACTTACGGTATCGCCAACCGCGGCGCCTCGATCCGGGTGCCGCACAGCTTCGTCAACAACGGCTACAAGGGCTATCTGGAAGACCGCCGGCCGAATTCGCAAGGCGACCCGTACCAGATCGCCTCGCAGGTCCTTCAGACGGTGGCTTCGGTCCCGACCGGCGGCAAAGTCAGCGCCGCGGCTTAAGCGTCACCCGCCAGCCCCCCAAAGGCACCCCGCCGCGCTCGCGCGGCGGGTTTTTTGTTGGCGGTCGCGGCCCCTGGCGCGGCGCCGGGCCGACGCTTATGCTGATCGCAACGATCGGGAAACAGGGGAGCCGGCTATGGCGAAAAAGTCACGCAAGAAGCCCGCTTCGAAAGCGGCGAAGAAAGCAAAAGCCCCGTTTAGGAAAAAAGCCGCAGCCGCAAAAAAGCGGCGCAAGGTCGCGGTACCAAAGACATCCAAACCGGCTGCGAAGAAGAAATTAGCGGCCAAGAAGACGCTTGTTGCGAAGAAGGCGCCTGCCCGCAAAACAGTCAGCAAGCCAGCGCCGGAGAGTTTGCCGGCCAAAGTCGAAGGCGCATTGACCGCGATCGTCGACATCTTCACCGACGCCGAGCGGCTGCACCACAAGTTGGACCCCGGTATCTCGAACGAACCGGAATAGCGCCTAGGCGATCGCTCCGCCTAGCCGACGGCGATATGCTTGCCGACGAACGTCACCATGTCGGCGAAGGCGCCGCTGATTTTCGACAGATCCGGCGTGTGGCCAGCATGGCGCTCCATCTCGATGTATTCGAGCGCGATCTCGCCGCCGGCCTTGCGGTAGTTGGCGACGAAGCGCGCCGGCTCGTTGCCGGGGAAATCGGAATCGGCATCTTTGTAATCGTGCACCAGGTCGCCGCGAGCCTGGAACCAGATCGCCGGCGGCAATTGCACTTTTTCGCCGCGCTCGAGCGCCAGCATCGGATTACCTTCCGTCATCTCGGCCTCCGACGGCCAATAGGCATCGTGGCGGGGGATGATGTTTTTCGGCCATTCCGGCGGATTGGCGGCGGCAAGCGCGCGCTTGGCGTGGCGGTAGCGCGACAGCGGATTGATCACCGGCCACGACAGCACGGCGCAGCGCACGGTCGCATCGTGCTGCGGCGAGCCGGCCGGCAGCGCGATCGCCGCGTAGCGCAGATCGTGCGGTCGCATCGCGACCAGCATCGCCAGATGGCCGCCGCTCGACTGGCCGGAAATACCGACGAATTCGGGCCGCGTCTTCAGCTCGCGGGCGTTGAGCTTGGTCCAGCGTACGGCGTAATTGATGTCCTGGACCGAGGCCGGATAGCGCGCCTCGGTGCCGGCGCGGAAATCGAGCGCGATCGAGACGATGCCGTGCGAGGCCATGAATTCGTGGCGCAAATGCTCGGTCTTGCGGTCAGATAGGCACCAGGCGCCGCCATGGCACTCGACCAGCGCCGGGAACGGCCCGTCGCCGCGCGGCGTGAATATCCGCGCCAATAGCGGCTTGTCGCCGTGGCGCAAGTATTCGACGTCCTTGACGTCATATGCGGTCGCTTTGGTCTCGAGAACGGCGGTGCTCATGGTGCGCTTCCTTTATGCGTTGGAGTTTCAGGCCCCGCGCGGCGCCGGCAAGGACGCCGGCAGAATAACGCTGCGCGCCACGATGCCGAGCGCCGAACGATCCATGTAATTGATCGTGACCAGCGCCAGCGTCAAAACGTGGATCCAGCCGCGCCGGAAATAACTTTTGGCCGCTACGGCGGTCGGCGCACTCATGGATTCCTCCCTTTGCGTCTGTATGATTCTATGCGCGGCTGAGGGCTTTGTCGCCCCCGCGCGACCGGTCCGGGTTTGGATCTCGGTTATTGCTTCGGCGGCGCGCCGCCTGCAGCGGGTGCTCCCGATGCGGGCGCTGCGCCAGCGGCAGGACCGCGCGGATCGTTCCTGTTGGCCATGCAATTCTTCATGAATTTCGTGCGCGCCGCGCCTTCCAGTTTCTGGTCGTCGGCGCCGAATTTGCACGTCGCCATTTTTTCCTTTGCCGTCACCGCAAACGACGGCGCGCTCGGCAGCACGGCGATCAGCGCGGCGGCCAAAACGATGGTGCGATAGGCGTAGCGAAGCATAAGCGTTATCCCCCTGGCTATCGGGGCGGCATATTAGCACCGTTCCGCGCCAGACCATGGCGCAAATTGGCGCTATAAGACGGCATGGATTCCCCTCCCCGCATCAGCGAAGCCCTTAGCCGGATCGGTCCCGGCCTGACCGGCAGCGCCGAAATCCTGGTCGGACCCGAGCATACGGCGCCTTTCGTCGGTTCCGGGCGTATCGCGGTATTGGCGACGCCGGTGATGATCAATGTGATCGAGGCCGCGGCGCTGGCCGCGATCGAACACCTCCTACCGGCCGGCCACCAAAGCCTCGGCATCCATCTCGACGTCAGCCACACCGCGGCGACCCCGGTCGGCTTGCGGGTCATCGCGACCGCCGAGGTGCTGCGGCTCGAAGGCCGCACCGTGACCTTTCGCGTCGAAGCGCGCGACGAAGTCGAGCCAATCGGCGGCGGCACCCATCAGCGGGTGGTTGTCAGCGTGGCGCGGTTCGACGAAAGAGTGCAGCGCAAGGTGCGCGGTTCGCGTTAGAAGGCGGCGCGCCGGAATACCAGATCGTCGACGATGTGATCGGCCAGCCGCCAGCCAAATTGCGCCATCATGCCGATGACCGCGCCGGCGCGCGGTTCTTCGAAGGACTCGATTTGAGCGTAGCCGTAATTTTGCGTGAATAAATTCTTGGCCCCCGCCAAAACTTCGAGCTCGTAGCCTTCGACGTCGATCTTGACGACCAACGGCTTGCCGGCGAAGGAAAGCGTTTCGTCGAGCGGGACCACATCGATCTCGTAACCACCCGGATGTGCCGACACAACGCTCGACAGTGCGTCGAAACCCGGCGCGCCGAGCGAAAGCGCAGCCTTATGCCGGGTCTCGCCGACGGCAGTTTCGTGGATTTCGACGCCCGTGACGCCGTTGAGGGCGATATGCGCCCGCAGGCGCTCCACGACCGTGCGATTGGGCTCGAAGGCGATCAGCCGGTCAGCCAATTTTTGCCGGCCAATGATGCAAGTATAGAGGCCAAAATTCGCACCGATATCGATGAATGCCGCGGGCTTCAGTTCGCGGCAAGCTTGCAACATCGCTGGAATTTGCAGCCATTCGAAACGCTGCAGCAGCATTTCACGGCCGATCACGTCGTTCGGGGCGACCTGAAAGTGCGCGCCGAAATACCGGCAGTCCTCGACGTGGCGATCCGGCCGCCCCAAGCGGCGCAGGCGCCGCCAGCGCTTACGGACGGAAACGGCCAGCTTCCAATGCAGCGGCGGCCTGCGGCGGCGCGGTATCTCGGGAGCGGAGGCCATGAATCGTGTCGCGCCGGCGACGAAAAAATATCAGCGCCGGCGGTAAAACCAGCCGGTGCCGAACAGCACGATGGCGGCGACGAGAGCGGCGTAGGCATGCAGGTGGTGAATGTGCGTCGAGCCTGCAGTGTAGCCCGGCATGAATGTCGGTAGTGAGCCGGCCTGCATCGTGTAGTACATCACGGCGACAACGGCGCAAATAATAGCGAAAAGATAGGCGATCACTTTCATTGGGCGTCTTCCTCATCAATTCCGGCGTGCCGCAACTCCGTTAGCACGCCGGCGGCGATCAGACAAAGGTCGCCAACCTGCGCAAGCGTTTCGTGAGATATACCGGACCGAGCGTGAACACCGGCGCCGTGCGGTAATACGCGGGGCGGCCGCGGCGCGCGGCAGCCCTTGCCCGCTCCAAGCACTTAGTGCGCAGCGACGGCGGCTTCTCTCAACGGCACCGCATGCGTGGCCTCGCCGCTCGCCAGCGCGGCAAGAATCCGCTCGACGAGAGCACGTGCCGAATCGGCGGAAAGCTCGACGGCGACGCGATCGCGCCCGCCTTCGCCCTCATTGGTGAAGTCGATGGCGAGCACGTGGTCGAGCGTCGAGTAATACGGATGGTCAAAATAGACATTGGCGGTATCGATCCGCATCCAGCCTTTTCGGCCCTTGGCGCTGCCGACCAGCGCGGCTTTTTCGACAATATAGGAGCACATTGAGATCTTCTCCGAATTATTCGGCGGCGACGCTGGCGGCAGACGTCGCTAGGTTGCGACTGAAGAAAGCAAAGACCTTCTTCCAGCCGTCGAGCGCCTGATCCGGGCGATAGGCGTCGCGGAACGTGTTGAAGAAGGCATGTCCGGCACCGTCGTACCGATGGAACTCATAGTTCTTGCCGAGCTTCTTGAGGACCGCCTCGGTGCGGTTAACTTGATCCGCGGTCGGATTTGCATCGTCGTTGCCGAAAATGCCGAGCAGCGGACAGTTCAACTTCGCGGTGAGATCGATCGGCGCAACAGGACGCTTGTCGTTGAGAAGCTTCGGATCGTCGACGATCACATTGCCGCCCCAGCAATCGACGACGGCGTCGATGCCCGGCAGACTGCAGGCAGCAAGATACGCGTGACGGCCGCCCGAACAGAAGCCAATAATGCCGATCTTGCCGTTGCTATTTGATTGCGTGCGCAGGTAGGCCATCGCACCTGCGGTGTCGCCGACGACCTGCGCGTCGGCGACGCCGCCTGCGGCACGCACACGCGCGCCGATGTCGTCGGGGCTGCCGTCGCCCTCGCGAAAATAGAGGTGGTGCGAGATCGCCGCGTAGCCGTGATGGGCGAAATTTCGCACCACTTCCATGATCCACTCGTCCCAGCCGGGCAAATGATGGATGACGACCACGCCGGGAAATTTTTCGGCGCGCGTCGGACGTGCGTAATAAGCGTCGCCCTGATCACCGTTGTAACCGCGGAACCGCACCGATTCCGCCTGCAAACCCTGATAATAAATCATGCGTAAACCTCCCAGTTCCGGCGGCTGAAGCCGGCCGCAGATTCTGCATTATTTGTCAGCGGCAGCGGCGGCGGGCATTGAATTCGGACAGCGGTACAGCACCGCCTTGTAAGTCATGTCGCGATCGATGAATTCGACCGTATTGTCGGGGCGCGGCGTGAACGTGATATTGCCCATCAGCGGGCCGCTCGGGAACTTGCATTCGACATGCGCAGCATAGCTGTCGCCATCCTTTTTCGTATCCAGGATGGTGCAGACGCCGACATTGGAGACGATCTCCTGTGCCGAGATCATCACCTTGGCCGTGGCGGGATCGCTGCCGTCGCCCTTGCACGCGACATTCTGCGTGTAATTCCCGGCGAGCGGAAAATCATCGGCCGCCGTAGCCGCGCTCGATAGACCAGCGCCGACAAACGCCAGCGCGATGCATCCGGCGAACGGGTGAAGGGTTCTGTACACGCCTCGCTCGACTACTTTGCTTTTGCCCGCCGCCGCTCGCGCGACGCCGGAGCCGCCGCCCGGTCACTAAAATGTAGCGAAAGTCGCGTACGCAGCCAAACGTTTTTCAGCGAACGCGCACCAAATTTTGCCGCGATCCGCTAGTGATCGCGGAATCCGGTGCTGATGACACGGATTCTCGCGGCCGACCATTGCTTCGGGCCGTCGAGCCCCTGGTACTCGGCCTGCTCGCAATCGACACTGCCATTGTCTGTGAATTGGCCGTTCTGATTATTGAACAGCCATTGATGGCAGATATTGCTCGTATCGGGCATATAGAGGATCGAGCCCGTATAGATGGCGTCGTCATTCGACGCTTCGACCGCCGCCCCGGCCTGCCGTTTTGCCGCCGTCACAAACTGGTCGGTCGCCAGCGCGCCAAGCGCGAGCATGGCCCCGATCGCGGTCACGACGACGAATATCTGCCGCGAACCGTTGCCGGCGTGGCGGCGGGATTTGGCAGGTCGTGCGAAGCGGGTCGTCACCTGGTACCCTCCAGCGGGCCATTCCACGATACACGAGTGCGAAATATCCGGTGCGCAGTCGACACCGACATACCTAAAAAATGGATAACGCGGTGTCCGCCATAATTCGATCGGCATAAAAAAACGGCGCCCGCACGGGCGCCGTCTGCAATTGTCATAGCCGTGTTTAGTGGGCGGTAAGTCCGGAGGAATCTTCCTCCACCACGGGCTCGGGAACATCGACGGGTTTTGCCGTCGTCTCCTCCCACACGATGGCTTCGGGCTGGCGCACCAATGCGTGCTTCAGCACCTCGTCCATGCGCGAGACCGGAATGATGTCGAGTCCGCTTTTGATGCTGTCGTTGATCTCGACAAGATCCTTGGCGTTCTCTTCGGGAATGACCACGGTCTTGATGCCGCCGCGGTGCGCGGCAAGAAGCTTCTCCTTGAGGCCGCCAATCGGCAATACGCGGCCGCGCAAGGTGATCTCGCCGGTCATGGCGACATCGCGGCGCACCGCAATGCCGGTCATAACCGACACGATCGCGGTGACCATGGCGACGCCCGCCGACGGTCCATCCTTCGGCGTCGCGCCTTCCGGCACGTGGACGTGGATGTCGCGCTTATCGAACGCCGGCGGCTCGATGCCGAAAGCGACCGCGCGCATGCGCACGTAAGATGCCGCCGCCGAGATCAACTCCTTCATGACGTCACGCAGATTTCCGGTGACGGTCATCTTGCCCTTGCCGGGCATCATGGCCGCTTCAATGGTGAGGAGCTCGCCACCGACGTCGGTCCACGCAAGCCCGGTGACCACGCCGACCTGATCCACGTCCTCGACCTCGCCGTAGCGGAATTTCGGCACGCCGAGATAATCCGGAAGCACGTTGTCGTTGACATGGACCGATTGCTTCTTCGAGATCGTGAGTTCCTTCACCGCCTTGCGGATCAGGGTCGACAATTCGCGCTCGAGGTTGCGGACGCCGGCTTCGCGGGTGTAACGGCGAATGAGGGTCAGCAGCGCTTCGTCGTCGATCGACCATTCCTTGGGCTCGAGACCGTGCTTGACGATCGCGTGCGGAATGAGGTGCTTGCGCGCGATCTCGACTTTCTCATCCTCGGTATAGCCGGCGATGCGGATGATCTCCATGCGATCCATCAGCGGCGGCGGAATATTGAGCGTATTCGCCGTGGTGATGAACATCACATGGGACAGATCGTAGTCGACCTCGAGATAATGATCGTTGAAGGCGTGGTTCTGCTCGGGATCGAGCACTTCGAGCAGCGCCGATGACGGATCGCCGCGGAAATCGGCGCCCATCTTGTCGACTTCGTCTAGCAGGAACAGCGGATTGGAGGTTTTCGCCTTGCGCATCGATTGAATGACCTTGCCCGGCATCGAGCCGATATAGGTCCGCCGATGGCCGCGAATCTCAGCCTCGTCGCGCACGCCGCCGAGCGACACGCGCACGAACTCGCGCCCAGTCGCTTTGGCGATCGATTTGCCGAGTGAAGTCTTGCCGACGCCGGGCGGACCGACCAGGCACAGGATCGGCCCGGTCAGCTTATTGGCGCGCTGCTGCACCGCGAGGTACTCGACGATGCGCTCCTTGACCTTCTCCAGGCCGAAATGATCCGCGTCGAGAATCTGCTCGGCGAGCGTCAGATCCTTCTTGATCTTCGACTTCTTGTTCCACGGGATCGACAACAGCCAGTCGAGATAGTTGCGCACGACGGTAGCCTCCGCCGACATCGGCGACATCTGCCGCAGCTTCTTGATCTCGTGTTGCGCCTTCTCGCGGGCCTCCTTCGAGAGTTTGGTGCGCTTGATCTTCTCTTCGAGCTCGGCGAGTTCGTCCTTGCCGTCTTCGTCGCCCAGTTCCTTCTGGATCGCCTTCATCTGCTCGTTGAGGTAGTACTCGCGCTGCGTCTTCTCCATCTGACGCTTTACGCGCGTGCGGATGCGCTTCTCGACCTGCAGGACCGAGATCTCGCTCTCCATCAGCCCGAGCACCTTTTCCAGCCGCTCGGTGACGGTGGGCGTCTCAAGGATCACCTGCTTGTCGGGGATCTTTACCGCGAGGTGCGACGCGACGGTGTCGGCGAGCTTCGCATAGTCCTCGATCTGCTGGACCACGCCGACAACCTCCGGCGACACTTTTTTGTTGAGTTTCACGTAGCCTTCGAACTCGTTGACGACCGAGCGCGCCAGCGCTTCCGCCTCGACCTGATCGCCCGGGGAGTCCGCGAGCACCACCGCTTCCGCCTCGAAATATTCGTCGCGGTCGGTGTACTGCTTGACTTGCGCGCGCGCCGCGCCCTCGACCAGGACCTTCACGGTGCCGTCGGGCAATTTGAGCAGCTGCAATACGCTCGCAAGCGTGCCAACGCTGAAAATTGCATCGGTTGCCGGCTCATCGTCGGAGGCGTTCTTCTGCGTCGCGAGCAGGATGAACGTGTCCGAGCGCATAACTTCCTCGAGCGCCTTGATGGACTTCTCGCGGCCGACGAAAAGCGGGACGATCATGTGCGGGAAGACAACAATATCCCGCAAAGGGAGCACCGGATAGGCACGGCTTTCGCCGGCCGTCAGGAGCGGCTTCGGTTTGGCGGCGCTTGTCATGGCCCCACTTCCTTATTGTTATGCACGTCCATCGAAACCCGCAGGATGCGCTGTGACGACAAACTGCATACTATAGGTGGCGTCGCCTCGCGGGCGTGTCAAGAAAGGCCGATTTTTGGCGCGAATTTGCGCGCCGTGGAGGCGAAACCACGAACCGCACACCGAATCACGGGTGCTGGTTCCACTCACTCGTCAGGCGCTCGCCCCGCCGGTCTCGCCGGCGCGATCGGACCGATCGGCATAGATGTAGAGTGGCCGGGCGCTGCCCTCGACGACCTCTTTCGAGATCACGACCTCCTCGACGCCTTCCAGGCTCGGCAGATCGAACATGGTGTCGAGCAGGATGCTCTCCATGATCGAGCGCAAGCCGCGGGCGCCGGTCTTGCGGTCGATCGCCTTGCGGGCGATTGCGGAGAGAGCCTCGTCGGCAAGCGTAAGGTCCACCGTCTCCATCTCGAACATGCGCTGGTATTGCTTGACCAGCGCGTTCTTCGGCTCGGTCAGGATCCGCTTGAGCGAGGGCTCGTCGAGATCCTCCAAGGTCGCAACAACAGGGAGCCGGCCGACGAATTCAGGAATGAGGCCGTATTTCAGCAAATCCTCCGGCTCGACTTCGCGGAATATCTCGCCCTGCTTGCGATCCTCCGGCGCCGCCACTCTGGCGCCGAAGCCAATCGAGGTGGAACGCCCGCGAGACGAGATGATCTTTTCCAGCCCGGCGAATGCGCCGCCGCACACGAACAGAATGTTCGTGGTGTCGACCTGGAGGAATTCCTGTTGCGGATGCTTGCGGCCGCCCTGCGGCGGCACGCTGGCGATCGTGCCTTCCATGATCTTGAGCAGCGCCTGCTGCACGCCCTCGCCCGACACGTCGCGGGTAATCGAGGGATTGTCGGACTTGCGCGAGATCTTGTCGATTTCGTCGATATAGACGATGCCGCGCTGCGCGCGCTCGACATTGTAGTCGGCCGACTGCAGCAGCTTCAAAATGATGTTCTCGACGTCCTCGCCGACATAGCCGGCTTCGGTCAGCGTGGTCGCATCCGCCATGGTGAACGGCACGTCGAGGATGCGCGCCAACGTCTGCGCCAGCAGCGTCTTGCCCGAGCCGGTCGGACCGATCAGCAGGATGTTCGACTTCGCCAGCTCGACGTCGTTATGTTTGCTCTGGTGATTGAGCCGCTTGTAGTGATTGTGGACGGCGACCGAGAGCACCTTTTTGGCGTGGTCCTGGCCGATCACATAATCGTCGAGGACCTTTCGGATTTCCCGCGGCGTCGGGATGCCGTCGCGCGACTTCACCAGCGAGGATTTGTTCTCCTCGCGGATGATATCCATGCAGAGTTCGACGCATTCGTCGCAGATGAAGACGGTCGGCCCGGCGATGAGCTTGCGCACCTCGTGCTGGCTCTTGCCGCAGAACGAGCAATAGAGCGTGTTCTTGGAGTTGCCGCCGCCAACCTTGCTCATTCCTGTCTCCGTCTTCGCCAGCGCAGCACTTTGACTCTATATTCTACGAAGTACACCGCTAAAATTCCGTAGCACCACCAAGTCCTGCGCCCAATCTGGTCGCCAAAGTGCCAACACTCAGCCACACGACACAAGCGGACATGCTAGCGGCGTGCCAACCAAGAATCCATTAACGATAACGCGACTTTGCACCAGTGTGTTTTCTGGATCACACAGCCGAGAAAACGCTTGCCCCGTGGCCCGGCCCCGCTTTGGGGCGACGAATTGGCCCATTTCATGGCAGCGGGCCACCCTGCTAGCTCACTCCCTTGAGGATGGGCTCCGTCTTCAGGCCCGGTTCCTCGGGGCGTTTTTCGATCACTTTATCGATTACGCCGAACTCCTTGGCCATATCGGCGGTCAGGAACATGTCGCGTTCCAGCGCATCCTCGATCTTCTTCAGTGGCTGGCCGGTATGCTTGACATAAATCTCGTTCAGCCGTCGCTTCAGGTTCAGGATCTCCTGAGCGTGCAGCATGATGTCGGTCGCCTGGCCTTGGAACCCGCCTGAAGGCTGATGCAGCATGATGCGGGCATTGGGTAGCGCGAATCGCAAGTCCTTGGCCCCGGCGGCGAGCAGGAGCGAGCCCATCGAAGCCGCCTGCCCGGTGCAAAGCGTCGACACAGGGGGGCGAACGAACTGCATCGTGTCATAAACCGCCAAGCCCGAGGTCACGACCCCGCCCGGCGAATTGATGTACATCGAAATTTCTTTCTTCGGATTCTCCGCCTCAAGGAACAGGAGCTGGGCCACGATAAGCGAGGCCATGCCGTCTTCGATCGGACCGGTGATGAAGATGATCCGCTCCTTGAGCAGCCGCGAATAGATGTCGTAGGCCCGCTCCCCGCGGTTGGTCTGTTCGACCACCATGGGGACGAGGTGCTGCATGTAAGTCTCGGTCGGGTCGCGCATGGGTCACCTGGTCACTGGGGAGCAATCTGTCCGCTCAATGTGGCTTGAGTTGGTCGGCTTGTCGAAGCCCGCCGGTCGGGATTGCCGCGCGATCGAGCGCGGCCGTCCAATTATGCGGCTAACGGAGATAGGCGCACAAATCGCGGAAGCAAGAGCTAGAATCGGCACGCCCAACAGCAAGCCGACTCACTCTTCGTCTTCCTTGAACAACTCTTCCCGCGAAACCTGCGTCTCCGCAACGTCCACGAGCTCGAGCAGGAAATCGACGACCTTGTCCTCGAATATCGGGGCGCGCAAAGCCGCGAGTGCGCCGGGATTGTTGCGATAGTAGTCCCAGACCCGCTGCTCCTGGCCGGGGACCATTCTGGCTTGTGCGACGACAGCCTGGCTCAACTGCTCGTCGGTGACTTTGATGTTGTTCTTCTCGCCGATTTCCGCAAGGACGAGACCGAGCCGCACCCGCCGTTCGGCGATGGCGCGATAGTCGGCGCGGGCTTTCTCCTCGGTCGTTCCTTCATCGGCAAAGGTGCGACCCTGCTGCTTGAGGTCATTCTCGATCGTTTGCCAGACGTTAGTGAATTCCTCTTCGACCAATGTCGGCGGCGGGTCGAATTTGTGCAGGGCATCGAGCTGATCGAGGAGCGCGCGCTTCACCTTCTGGCGGGAGGCGGCCGCGTGTTCGCGCTCGATACGTTCGCGCAGCGCGTCGCGCAGCTTGTCGAGCGATTCAAGTCCCAGCGTCTTGGCGAAAGCGTCGTCGGTGGTGACCGTGCCGGGGGCTTCCACCGCCTTTGCCGTAACGGCAAAGGTCGCGGCTTTACCGGCGACGGCGGCTGCCTGATAATTCTCCGGAAAACTGACGTCGAAGGTGCGGCTTTCGCCGGCCTTAATACCGATAAGATTGTCTTCGAATCCCGGAATGAACTGACCCGATCCGAGTAATATGGGCACATCCTCGCCGGAACCGCCCTCGAAGGCTTCCCCGTTTATGGTGCCCTGAAACGACACCGTGACGCGGTCGCCCTTTTCCGCCGCTTCAGTCTTCGGGAGATATGGCCGGTTTTGCTCGGCAATCGTCTGCAGCGCCTGATCGATTTCGGCTTCGGTCACCGGCGCGGTGAGCCGATCGAGCTTGATCCCCTTGAAATCGGCCAGGGTGATCGGCGGCACGATCTCCATCTCAACCGTATAGGCAAGGTCGGATTTGCCAGCGATAACGCCCTCGACTGCGCCCGCTTCGGTGGGCAGCACCACCTTGGGTTCGATGGCGAGCTTAAAGCCGTGGTCGTTGACGATTTTGGTATTGGCCTCCTGCACAGCCGCTTCGATGACTTCGGCCATCGCAGACTTGCCGTAGAGGCGCTTGAGATGCGCGACCGGCACCTTGCCGGGCCGAAAGCCACGGAGCTGCACGCGGCCCTTGAGGTCGTCGAGCCTTTCGTTGACCTTGGCTTCCAGATCGGTTGCGGGAACGACCACGCGGTATTCCCGCTTGAGACCCGCGGCGGCAGTTTCAGTCACCTGCATCGGCACTACTCTTCACGGCCCAATATCGAGCGCATCCCGGCCAAGTTTTGGAAAAACCGCCCGGCTGGTGCGGGCGGAGGGGCTCGAACCCCCACGACTTTCGTCACGGGAACCTAAATCCCGCGCGTCTACCAATTCCGCCACGCCCGCGACGCGCAGGGCGGCCCGGTGGCGCGGCTTATATCATGCAAAAGCCGCAGGCCACTATAAAAATAGCCTTGCGGCTCGGCACGAGCCAGCCGACGAATTTTACGCCAGCAGCGCGCCATAAACCCGCGGCAGAAAATCCGGCAAATCCTCGGAAATGAGGCCGGGGCCGTACCCGGCTGCGGCCTCGCCATGGAGCCAGACCGCGGTCGAAGCGGCGGCAAAGGCTGGCATGCCCTGGGCCAATAGACCGGTCACGATCCCGGTCAGGACATCACCCGCGCCGGCAGTGGCGAGGAAGGCCGGCGCATTGGCCGCAATCGAGGCGCGGCCGTCGGGCGAGGCGACCACTGTATCGGCGCCCTTGAGCAGGACCGTCACGCCAGCGATCTGTGCCGCAAGCCGCGCCCTTTCGAGCTTCGATCCTGCTTTAGTTCGCTCGTCCAAAGCCCCGAAATAACGGGAGAATTCCCCCTCGTGAGGGGTTAAGATCGTCGTCCGCTGTCCGCGGGCTTTGAGGGCCTCTGCCAGCCGTTCCGGCGTCTTTGCGAAACTCGTCATGGCGTCGGCATCGAGCACCACGGCGCGGTCGCCGTCCAGCGCCGCCAGCACAAGCTCGCAGGTCGCCTCGCTCACGCCCACGCCGGGACCGATCGCGAGCGCGTTCAAGCGCCGGTCGGCGAGAAATTTGGTGAGCTGTTCGGCGCCATCGACAGGGCGCACCATGACCGCGAGGTTTGATGCCGCGTTGACCGCCAGCGCCTCGCGCGGGCTCGCGATCGTCACCAATCCTGCCCCGGCGCGCAACGCTCCGCGAGCCGCAAGCCGTGCCGCCCCGGTCGACCACGACGGACCGGATACGACCACGGCATGACCGCGGTCGTATTTGTGTCCTTCGTGGCTCGGTACCGGAAAATCCGCGCGCCAAAGCGCAGGCACGTTCTCGAACGTCCGCGGCGCGATTTGGAGGAGGACCGACCCCGAGATGCCGATATCGGCCACTAAAACGGTTCCGCAATGAAGCCGGCCGGGAAGCAACAGATGACCGGGCTTTTTGCGAAAGAACGTGACTGTGTGAGCCGCGCTTACGGCGGTGCCCATCACCGCGCCCGACGTGCCGTTGATGCCGCTCGGCAGGTCGACGGCGACCACCGGCGCGGCGAGCGCGTTCATTGCCTCGATCATATCGCGCGCAAGCCCTTCCACCGGCCGGTCGAGGCCCGCGCCATAGAGAGCGTCGACGACGACAGCAGCGCCGTTCAGCTTGTTCGGTTGCGCGGGCAAGATCGGCCCGGTCCATTTTTTCGCAGCGAGCGCCGCGTCACCTTTGAGCCGGCCAGACTCACCGACGAGCAAGACGTCCAGCTTGTAGCCGCGCGCCGCAAGGAGACGCGCCGCGACAAAGCCGTCGCCGCCGTTATTGCCGGGCCCCGCCACCACGACGACGCGGCAGCCGGCGGATCGGCGTGCCACGACCGTTTCGGCAACCGCCGCGCCGGCGCTCTCCATGAGAGCGATGCCGGAAACGCCACCGCCGATTGCCAGCCGGTCGGCCTGCGCCATTTCCGCGTTGGTGAGGATTTCGATCATTGCCGTGCGCACCATAACGAACGTGCCGTTTCGCGAATATCACGCAATCTTCGGTACTCCGGCTTGCTTTCGCCGTTGACGAGTTTATAGGCAGCATGCCTACTTTATCGGCGAAGCCCTTTGGAACGCCTTGAAAGGCAGGATTCGAACACGGCTTAGCACTCTGATCTGATTGTAGTTTTCGGGCACGAGAGGCCTTGGCACGGGACCTGCTAACCAAGGCTCGGTTCCAAGGATGATTCTGCTCATCACGGAGCCGGGAGAAGAGACGCGATGAAAAAAATCGAGGCGATCATCAAGCCGTTCAAGCTCGACGAGGTGAAGGAGGCGCTGCAGGAGGTCGGTCTTCAAGGCATCACCGTGACTGAAGCCAAGGGATTCGGTCGCCAGAAAGGCCACACGGAGCTCTATCGCGGAGCCGAATACGTGGTCGATTTTCTCCCCAAGGTGAAGATCGAGATTGTGCTTGGTGACGATCTGGTCGAAAAAGCAATCGAGGCGATCCGTCGCGCCGCCCAAACCGGGCGGATCGGCGACGGAAAAATTTTCGTCTCGAATATAGAAGAAGCCATCCGGATCAGGACGGGGGAATCCGGAGTTGACGCCATCTGAATTGCTGGTCCGTCTGCTGACGCCGGCCCGGTCGTGAGCAGAATTGAGCCAGTGCGCCGAGGCATCCAACAGCACCACGAAAGGTACGCATACCATGACGACGCCAAAGAATGTCATGAAATTGATCAAGGACAGCGACGTTAAGTACGCTGATTTCCGCTTCACCGATCCGCGCGGCAAGTGGCAGCACGTCACTTTTGACATCAGCCAGATCGAGGAAGAGACGTTCGCCGAAGGCATGATGTTCGACGGCTCGTCGATCGCCGGCTGGAAGGCGATTAATGAATCCGACATGTGCCTGATGCCGGATCCGGCTTCCGCCTGCATTGATCCCTTCTTTGCCGAAACCACGCTCGTACTGGTCTGCGACGTGCTCGAGCCGACCACCGGCGAACCCTACAATCGCGATCCTCGCGGCATCGCCAAGAGGGCCGAGGGCATGGTCAAATCCATGGGCGTCGGCGACACCATCTATTTCGGACCCGAAGCGGAATTCTTCGTGTTCGACGACGTGCGGTACAAGGCCGAGCCATACAATACCGGCTTCAAGCTCGACTCCGTCGAATTCCCGTCGAACTCCGACACCGAATATGAAGGCGGCAATCTAGGCCATCGAGTGTGGACCAAGAAGGGCTACTTCCCGGTGCCGCCGCAGGACTCGGTGCAGGACATGCGCTCCGAGATGCTCGCCGCAATGGCGCGCATGGGCGTCAAGGTCGAGAAGCACCACCACGAGGTCGCGTCCGCTCAGCACGAGCTCGGAATGAAATTCTCGCCGCTGACCGTGATGGCCGATCAGTTGCAAATCTACAAATACTGCATTCATCAGGTCGCCCAGGTGTACGGCAAGAGCGCTTGCTTCATGCCGAAGCCTGTCTATGGCGATAACGGCTCGGGCATGCACTGTCACCAGTCGATCTGGAAGGGCGGCAAGCCGGTCTTCGCCGGCAATAAATATTCCGATCTTTCGGAAACCTGCCTGTCGTATATCGCCGGCATCATCAAGCACGCCAGGGCGATCAACGCCTTCACCAATCCGACCACCAACTCGTACAAGCGGCTGGTTCCGGGGTTCGAGGCGCCCGTGCTGCTCGCCTATTCGGCGCGCAACCGTTCGGCATCGTGCCGCATTCCCTACACGACCAACCCCAAGGCGAAGCGCGTCGAGGTACGTTTCCCCGATCCGCTCGCCAATCCGTATCTCGGTTTCGCGGCGATGCTGATGGCCGGCCTCGATGGCATCAAGAACAAGTTGGATCCGGGCGAAGCCGTCGATAAGGACCTCTACGATCTGCCGCCGAAGGAGCTGAAAAAAATTCCGACGGTCTGCGGCTCGCTTCGCCAAGCGCTTGAAGAGCTCAACAAGGACCGCGGCTTCCTCAAAGCCGGCGGCGTGTTCGACGACGACTTCATCGACGCCTACGTCGATCTGAAGATGACCGAGATCATCCGCTTCGAGCACACCCCGCATCCGGTCGAGTTTGAAATGTACTACTCGGCCTAGATTTTGGCGTGAGTATCCTCCCGGCATTGCAGTAAGCGATGCAAACTCAAGGGCGCTTCGGCGCCCTTTTCTTTGTTTGCTTTGATTGCCGGCGGCGCGCGGCGCGTCACCGCACCAGAATGGGAACCGTTAGCGCCTGAACGGCGGGCATCGCGGCGAGCTTCATCTGTGCCCGACAATCGAGCAGGCGATCCGCGGCGCCCGAGATGAACTCATCGTCCCGCTCTATGCGGTTGCGCCCGTTCGCTTTGGCCCGATAGAGCACGGCGTCGGCACGGGCGATCAGCACGTCAATCGAGACCTGCGGCACGCCGCAGGCGACGCCGATGCTCACCGTCGCCGGAATTTCCGGGCTTCCGGGCGCCACGGCGGCCTTCTCGAATGCCGACCGCACGCGCTCGGCGGCGATGCAGGCCTCGGCGAGCGTACCGGAGATGATCGCGACGAATTCTTCACCTCCGATGCGGCCGACGACGTCGTCCGCGCGCATGGACGTTCGCGCCACTTTGGCGAACAGACCCAACACGGCATCGCCGGACTTATGTCCGAACCGGTCGTTGATGGATTTGAAATGATCGAGGTCGAATGCGAGCACGCTGACCGGCGTTTTGCTCGCCGTGTTGCCGGCCATCAGCGTCGCGGCGGCCGCGAAGAAGCCGCGCCGATTGAAAAGCGCAGTCAATGGATCGGTCTCTGCCGCGGCCTTATAGCGATTGACGGCGCGGTCCTTGGCCAAAACGAGCACGATGAAGGCGGCCCCGACCACATAAAGCACCACTTCGATCGCGAATACTGCGATCCATCCGGTCGCAAGGCTGCGGACGCCAAGGCTCGCCAGCGCCACCGGAAACAGGAAAATGGCGCCGTGCAGCATCGGAACGAACAACGCCGGCCAGCGCCGGATCAGCGATTTGCGCCGCTCGCGCCACAGCTCGGCGGCGATCAGGAACGTATAGGTTGCGACGATCATCGAACTGAGCATGATGCGTGCGGCCGGCGTGTGCGGGAACGCCGGCGACATGCAGGTTGCGGTCCAGACAACGGCGCCGAAGCACATCGCGCCCCACCGCACCGGGCGTCCGTGGAACAGGCGTGCAGCGCTCCAGATCATGCCGACTGCGATGAATAACAGCGCGACGGCGATCCACGAGGGCAGCGGCAGCGAGACGGCGTTGTCGATCTGCCAGAGCGCGCCGGAAAATCCGCCGATCAGATACGCCGATCCCCACCAGGCAAGAGCTTCGATACGGTCCTGCATCCAGGCGAACAGCAAGAATAGGCCGAGCAGCGAGGTCACGCAGGTCGCGATCACGAACAGCGTGCCGATATCAAGCGAAGTCGATGCCTCCGCTAGGCGTGCAAACATGGACGCGATGCTCCTCACCTCAATAGGTACAACCACGTACCACAGTTTTTGGAGCCGCGTTGAACGTTTGCCGATCAGGCTTTGCCGAATGTCTCCGCTATCGCGCAGGTTTGCTCAAAAAAACATTTGAAAATTGAAGTTTCTTGATTCCAAAGTTCGCAACGTCTCAGTCATCGCACTTTGAATCTCGGAATTTTCCGGCACTGCGGGGAGCATTTGCGCCGCGAAGAGTCCGAGCAATTAGCTCACGACGCGATGCGCCAGCGCCGCCCGACCGACGGGGCCGCTGTTGCGCCCCGATCAGGCCCGATGATCGGCACGATCGATGGCGCCCCGGCGACCGCGTCGGCCGTCGCGGGAGCTTCCATCTCGACGCGATTGCGGCCGAGCTCCTTGGCCCGATACAGCGCCCGGTCGACGATCGCGAGCAATTCCGTGATCGTTGCATGGGGATCGCGGCCGAGCGCGACGCCGACGCTCACGCTCGGCGACAAGCGCTCGTTGCCGAAACAAGTTGCCGCTGCGACGAAATTGCGCCGCACCCGATCGGCAATGGCGTACGCCTCGTCAATGTCGCCGACCGGCATGCAGGACGCGAATTCCTCGCCGCCGATGCGGGCAAACAGGATATCGGCGCCGAGCGTCTGGGTCGCCGTAACGGCAAAGCGTTGCAGCACCGCATCGCCGATCGCGTGACCGAATTGGTCGTTGATTTGCTTGAAGTGATCGAGATCGAACAGCAGCACCGCAAGCGGCTCATGATCGCTTTCCTGCCGCGCCAACAGGCCCGCGGCGCCGTCGAGGAAGGCGCGGCGATTGGCAACCCCGCTTAATGGGTCGACCAGCGAATTGATCTTGTGTTTAAGCTCGGTGCGCTCTTTCGTCATGTTAAGCTGCAAGAAGGCCATGACGACGGTGAACAACAGCGTGCCGAATGCCAGCAATGCAAACGACAGGTTGCTCAAGACGAAATCGCCGCGGAACGTGGAACTGAGCAGGATTGCCGGCACGCGCGCGAGCAGAATCGTAGCATGAGCCAGCAGCACGACGATCATAGGCCATCGTGATATCAGCGGTTCGTTGCGGCCGCCCCAAAACTCCTGCGCCGTCAGCAGTGCGAGCAGCGCCAGCGCCGTCGACACGAAAATGATCCTGGCGGCCGCGCTATCGGCGAAGACCGGTATCCGGCAGAGCAATATCCACGTCAGCGGCGCCAGCAGCACGAGGAACGGCCGGATCGGCCGGCTATCGAAGATGCGGGCTCCCGTCCAGGTCAATCCGTAACCGAGCAGCACGAGCGCATTGGCGACATCGATCGTCACGAAACCAGGCGCCGCGCCGCGCGAGGTCAACAATGCAAAGCCGCTCGCGTTGACGATATGGGCAGCCCCCCACCACATCGGGGCGCGAACGTTGCGGTTCTGCAAGCCGGCGAACACCAATAGCGCGCCAAGCAGCGCCGCGATGAACACCGTTACGACGGAGAGAGTTTGCAGATCAAGATGCATGGCGCCACTACCAACGGCCGACCGCGGCAAACTAGCCGCCACGCGTTCCGTACGTGTTACTGCCGGGTGAAAGCTCGTGAACACGCTTGCCGGCCGGTAAACCGTGGCGGCGGCATTTTAGGCACCCTTCCCGCCGATGCGATCCGGCCATAGATTAGAGGGGAACCACAGGAGTTTTCGATGGCGCTCACCGCAGAGCTCGACGCCGCTCCGGATACGATCCAGGCGACGCTCAACTACATCGTCGACGACGGAACAAAGGTTTTCACCATTACCGCCGGTCCCGGCGGTCAGGACGTTCGCTCCGGCGGTACGCCAGATCCGCGACCGATCACGCTCCATAATGGCCGCCCCTACGCCGGAGATTTTACGCTCGACCGCAACGGATTCCGCTTTGTACGTCATGACACCAAGATCGCCGACTTTTACGACGACGCGGAAATCAAGCGCGCCTATTATCCGGAGATGGAAGCGCTGATTAAAGAAGAGAGTGGCGCGAAGCGCGTCGTCGTGTTCGATCACACGCTGCGCACCGCCGACGATGCGTTGCGTGAATCGAGGAAAATCCGCGAAGTCGTGCGCCGCGTGCACAACGACTATACCGAATGGTCCGGTCCGCAGCGCGTGCGCGACCTTCTGCCCGGCGAAGCCGACGAATTACTCAAACGCCGCTATGCGATCATCCAGGTCTGGCGGCCGATCCGTCACCCGGTCGAGACATTTCCGCTCGCAATTTGCGATGCACGCACGCTGTCGTCGAACAATCTTGTCATCTCGGAGCGGCGCTATCCGAACCGCATCGGCCAGACCTACGCCATCACCTACGATGCGGCGCAAAAATGGTTCTGGTTCCCGCGCATGCGGCGCGAAGAGGCGCTGGTGTTCAAGGTCTATGATTCGGAGCAAGACGGCCGCGCCCGCTGGACCGCGCATACCGCGTTCGACGATCCGACCGCGCCGCCGCACGCTCGCCCGCGCGAAAGCATCGAAATCCGCACGCTGGCGTTTTTCTGAGGCGAACTAGCGCTTCGAGAACTGGAAGCTGCGGCGTGCCTTGGCGCGGCCGTACTTCTTGCGCTCGACGACACGCGAATCGCGGGTAAGGAAACCGCCGCGCTTGAGCACTGAACGCAAATCGGGCTCGTGCCGCAGCAACGCTTTCGACAGACCGTGGCGGACCGCGCCGGCTTGACCCGAGAGCCCGCCACCGGAAACGGTGCACACCACGTCATATTGACCCTGGCGATTCGCCGCGACGAGCGGTTGCTGGATCATCATGCGCAGTACCGGCCGGGCAAAATAGGTTTCCACCGGCCGCGTATTAATGACGATCTTGCCGGCGCCCATCTTGATCCAGACGCGTGCGACCGCGTCCTTGCGCTTGCCGGTGGCATACGCCCGGCCCTGCGTGTCGAGCTTCTGCACGTATTTGGGCGGCTGCGGCGCCGCCGCGGGCTTTAGCGTCGACAACTCCTCAAGCGTCTGGATCGTCTCGGCCATTACGCGGTCCTCGTATTCTTGCGGTTCATCGCGGCAATATCGATTTTTTCAGGCTGCTGCGCTTCGTGCGGATGTTCGGCGTATGGGTAGACCCGTAAGTTTCCGAGCTGGCGGCGGCCGAGCGGCCCGCGCGGCAGCATGCGCTCGATGGCCTTTTCGACGATCCGCTCGGGATAGCGGCCCGCCAGGATCGACTTTGCAGTGCGCTCCTTGATGCCGCCGATATAGCCGGTGTGCTTGTAATAAATCTTCTGCTCGACTTTGCGGCCGGTGAGGACCGCCTTGGCGGCGTTGATGACGATGACGTTATCGCCGTCATCGACGTGCGGGGTAAATGTCGGCTTATGTTTTCCGCGCAGCCGCAGCGCCACGAGCGAAGCGAGCCGGCCGACGACAAGGCCGTCGGCATCGATCATCACCCACTTCTTTTCGACCTCGGCGGGTTTTGCCGAAAAAGTTTTCATATCTGCATCCGTTAGGAGGTAGCGACCGGCAATCCGGCGCCGCGCGCAGGCTTCTAGCGGAGACAACGTCAATGGTCAATCCGCCAGGCGCTATTTTGGATATTTTTCAATCCCTTGGGCTAGAGGTATTTTAGTACCTTTATCCCTTCACGCCGGGATCGAATAGGTCGCGGTGACATGGGCGACGAGGTCGTCTTCGCCGTCGGCTCGAATGCCGATCTCACCGACGGCAAGCCGCTTGCCGAGCTTGATCAAGCGCGCCTCGGCGAGCAGGTCGCGCGCAGCGGGCTTTTTGAGAAAATTGATGGTCAGATTGGTGGTCACCGCGAGCGGCACCCAGCCGACCGCCGAAAGCACCGCCACATACATGGCGAAATCGCCAAGCGACATCATGGTTGCTCCGGACAACGTGCCGCCCGGCCGCAACGATCGCGCGTTGTAGCGCTGCCGCAGCCGGCAACCGCCATGCCAGACCTCCTCGATTTCATACTCGCCCATGGCGTGGGACGCTTCCGGGAATTCGGCACCCAAGCGGTCGGTGAGTTCCTTGCGCGTCAATTTCGGCGCCGCCATTGCTTTGCCGCCGCTCATGTTTACCTCCCGAGGACCGCATACTCCGATATAATGTGCGCGATGAGACCGCAAAAACAGCAAAAAACCCGCATCGGCTCAAATTGTGGACCGTCACATGAACGCTGAAACCGCTGCCGCCGCTGCCGCCACCGACTCTTCACTCATTCTCCTGCGTGAGGACAAGGGCAGCACCGCCGTCCTAACGCTGAACCGGCCGCACGCGCGCAATAGTCTGTCGGAGGCGCTGCTCGAGACGCTCGGCGACGCGCTCACGGCCATCGCACACGACCGCACGGTGCGCGTCGTCGTGCTTGCCGCCAACGGCCCGGCCTTCTCCGCCGGCCATGACCTCAAAGAACTCAATGCGCATCGCAAGGACGACGATCGTGGCCGCGGCTATTTCAAACACATTATGGGGATGTGTAGCGGGGTGATGCAGCAAATCGTGGCGCTGCCGCAGCCGGTCATCGCCGCCGTTCACGCGACGGCGACGGCGGCGGGTTGTCAATTGGTGGCGAGCTGTGATCTAGCGGTTGCCTCGCAATCTGCGAAATTCGCAACGCCCGGCGTCAATATCGGGCTGTTCTGCTCAACACCGATGGTGGCGCTGTCGCGCAACGTGTCGCGCAAACACGCAATGGAGATGCTGCTGACCGGCGAACTGCTCTCGGCGGAAGATGCCGCGCGCATCGGCCTCGTCAATCGCGTCGTCGCGGCCGGTCACGAACGCGCGGAAGCGCTCAAGCTCGCCGAGACAATCGCCGCCAAGTCGACGCTCACCGTCAAGACCGGCAAGGAGGCGTTTTATCGGCAGGTCGAGATGCCGCTTGCCGACGCATACAGATATACGTCCGACGTCATGGTCGAAAACATGATGGCGCGCGATGCCGAGGAAGGCATCAGCGCATTCATCGAGAAACGCGAGCCGAAGTGGCAGGATCGCTAATGAAGACTCTGAGCAACCGCCGCTGACCGTTAGGAACCCGCGATGAATCACGATTCCTATCCGGACAGCTATATCCGCGGCATCCTCAACACCGTGAAGACGATTGCGATGGTCGGCGCCTCGGAGAAGGAAAGCCGTCCGAGTTACTTCGCTTTCAAGTATCTGCTCGAACGCGGCTATCACATGATCGCGGTCAATCCGGGTCATGCCGGTGAAACGATGCTGGGTCAGCGGATTTATGCGCGGCTTGCCGATATCCCCGAGCCGATCGACATGGTCGATATTTTTCGCGGCTCGCAATACGCGCTCGCAATCGTGCAGGAGGCGCTCGCGCTCAAGGCGCGGCCGCAAGTGATCTGGATGCAACTCGGCGTGCGCAACGACGAGGCGGCCGCACTGGCCGAAGCCAACGGTTTGAAGGTGGTGATGAATCGCTGTCCCAAGATCGAATACGGCCGATTGTCGTCGGAGATCGCCTGGATGGGCGTCAACACCCGCACGTTGTCTTCGAAGAAGGCGACTATTGGCGGCGTGCAGCGCATGACGCTCGACCGCACGAGCGCCCAAGGCGGCGCGACCGAAGCTGCCGATCGCGTGCAGCGCGAGGAAAGCGGTCGGTAGTTTGCCTATCGAACTTTCTTTACGACTTCGGCGTCTAATGCGTCGTGAGGTCTTAGTGGGGTGGTTGGGTGCGGGTCATGAAATCTTGCTTCGTAATCGCGCTTGCGCTGCTTTGCCTGATGCTCGGGCCGGTCGTCGTCATGGCCGAGGAGCAGCAGGACCAAAACGCCTGCATGATGGACGCTCAGACATTCTGCGGCCAATTCATCCCTGACCGCGTGCGCGTGGCGCATTGCCTGATGGCCAACCGCGGCAAAATCACGCCAGCTTGCCGCGAAGCGATCAAACACTTCCGATAGAGGCTCGCGCCGGCCACGCTGACCTCCTCGCAGGACGCACTCGCGGTCACTGCGCGGAAGGTGGCATTAAGCACATTTGGCGCCGGTTAATATCGTTCGGAACCTTTTTGACCGCTTGCGCGTCTAATCAATGAACGTCGAAGCTTAGAATGAAGCAGCCTTCCTCAGGAGGATGCCATGAGAATGAACATTGTACTTGCGCTCGTCGCGCTAGGATTCGCATCCTCATCCGCCATCGCATCGGCAGACGGATCTGGCCAGCAGGCGTGTATGCAAGATGCAATGTCGGTCTGCGGACAGTTCATCCCGGATCGCGAACGGGTGGCGGCCTGCCTCATTTCCAATCGCAGCCGAGTGTCGCCGGCATGCCGCAGCGCGCTAACCCATTTCAATCCGCGGACGGTATCCGCTCGCTGACATCCACTTCGGACCGTTTTTAGAGAAGAAGTTTCTGCCGCCGGCGCGCCCGCTAGCGCGGCCTTCGTGCTTTTTCACGCGTTAACGCAACAGCCTTGCCGCGCCTTGACGCGCCCGACCGGTCCTATAAACCGGGGACAAAGCCTTTCCAGAACGAAGACCGGCCCGAGAGGCGGCCGCGAGGAAACACCCATGAGCGATCGCATCCCGGGCTTCTCTACGCTTGCCGTTCACGCCGGCGCGCAACCCGATCCGACGACCGGCGCGCGCGCGACGCCGATCTACCAGACCACGTCCTATGTCTTCGACAGCGTCGATCACGCCGCCTCACTGTTCGGGCTGCAAACATTCGGCAACATCTATACGCGGATCGGCAACCCGACGACGGCGGTGCTCGAAGAACGCGTCGCCGCGCTCGAAGGCGGCACGGCGGGACTCGCGGCGGCATCCGGCCATGCGGCGCAGGTCTTGATTTTTCACTGCCTGTTGCAGCCCGGCGATGAATTCGTGGCGTCGCGAAAGCTCTATGGCGGCTCGATCAATCAGTTCAATCACGCGTTCAAGAATTTCGGCTGGAACGTGGTGTGGGCGGATCCCGACGACATCGGCTCGTTCGAGCGCGCCATCTCACCGAAAACCAAAGCGATCTTTACCGAGTTCAATCGCCAATCCCGGCGGGGTCATCACCGACATGGCGGCAGTGGCGCAATTCGCGCGGCGCGCCGGCGTTCCCTATATCGTCGACAATACGCTCGCCACGCCGTATCTGTGCAAGCCGTTCGAGCATGGCGCCGACATCATCGTGCACTCGCTGACCAAATTTTTGGGCGGCCACGGCAATTCGATCGGCGGCATGATCGTTGATGGGGGCACCTTCAACTGGTCGCGCGAGCGGCGTTATCCGATGCTGTGCGAGCCGCGGCCGGAATATCACGGCATCGTGCTGCACGAGACATTTGGCAATTTCGCCTTCGCCATCGCCTGCCGGGTTTTGGCGCTGCGCGACATCGGATCGGCGATATCGCCGTTCAATTCCTTCCTCATCCTCACCGGCATCGAAACGCTGCCGCTGCGAATGCAAAAGCATTGCGATAATGCTCAGGCGGTCGCGGAATGGCTCGCGGCGCATCCGCAAGTCGCGTGGGTCAGCTATCCGGGCCTGCCGGGCGACCGCTATCACAACCTCGCCCAGAAATATTGCCCCAAAGGCGCCGGCGCGGTGTTCACGTTCGGGCTCAAGGGCGGCTATGACGCCGGCGTGAAACTGGTCTCGAATGTCAAACTGTTCTCGCACCTTGCCAATATCGGCGACACCCGATCCCTCATTATTCATCCGGCTTCGACCACGCACCGCCAGCTCAGCGATGCGCAAAAGGTTCAGGCCGGCGCCGGACCCGACGTGGTGCGGGTGTCGATCGGAATCGAGGATAAGGAAGACATCATCGCCGACCTCGAACAGGCGCTGGCGGACTGAACCGTCCTCACGCTCGTGCCGGCGCGGCGATCGCGCGCGGCGCGCGTTCGCCGACGGATGCGGCGTGGATTGTCGCGACCGTCAGCACGATCATCGCCATGGCCTGGTGCAGCAGCGCCAGCGAAATCGGCACGACCATCAAAAGCGTAAAAATGCCCAGCGCCGCCTGTAGCGTAACCGCCGCGGCAAGGGTGGCGGCGCCGACAACGACGGGGCCCGTTTTTACGACGCGCGCAACATTGCAGGCATGAACCAGCGCGACAAACCATATCGTATAGGCGAGCATGCGATGATCGAATTGCACCGTGAGCGTATTTTCGAAGAAGTTCCGCCAGATCGGCACATCGAAAAACAGCCGTGACGCATCAGGCACGAATGTGCCATCAATCAGCGGCCAGGTATTATAGACATAACCAGCGCGCAAACCGGCGACTAGCGCGCCAAGATAGATTTGCGCCAACACAAGAATGAGAAGCCCGAAAGCGGTCGCGCGAATTGCGCTGGACGCCGGTACGGACGACTGTTCATCCAGCCGCCGCGCCGTCCACAGGATCGCAATGTAGATGACGCACGCGAGCACGAGATGCGCCGCGAGACGGTATTGGGAAACTTCCACGCGATCGGCCAAACCCGATGCCACCATCCACCACCCAACCGCGCCTTGCAGCGCGCCGAGTCCGAAAATCACCCACAGCCGCGTGCGCAGTCCCGGGCCGATCCAGCCGCGCCACAGGAACCACAAGAGCGGCAGCAGGAACACTACGCCAATGGTGCGGCCGATCAGCCGGTGCGTCCATTCCCACCAGAATATCGTCTTGAACGCGTCGAGGCTCATGCCAGGATTGAGCTCGCGGTATTGCGGAATGGCCTGATACTTTTCAAACTCGGCTTGCCACTGCGTTCCATTGAGCGGCGGCACTACGCCCATGACGGGCTGCCATTGCGTAATCGACAGGCCTGAACTCGGTCAGCCGCGTCGCACCGCCGACCAAGACCATCGCGAGCACGAGTGCGGCCACGGCGTAGAGCCAGAACCGGACCGCGCGCTGCTGTCGATATGAAACCTGGGTTGCCATCGTCAATTGCTGGAAGTCGGTCGCTTGTATGCGGCGCGCGGACCATATAGTGCTGCGCCCTACCCTCGCAACCGACGCGGTGTCGCCGCTGCCATGCCCATCCGTCTGCGCAAATTCATCGGCGCCGTCGCTCTTTTGGTGCTCGTCGTCGTGTGGGCGCTGGTCGCGATGGCGCTCGCCCAGGCGCCAGCCATCCGCGACCGCACCGCGTTGTCGATCGCCTATTACGTGATCGCCGGCCTAGGCTGGGTTTTACCCGCAATGCCGATCGTGTCGTGGATGAGCCGGCCAGGAATCCGACGTCAGTAATCTGCTATCGGTAAGCTCGGCAGTTCAAAACCTTTGACGACAGGCCGTCGACCGCTGAAACCCGCTCAAGCCGCATCCAGGCGGCGGAAGCCGTTCCACATCGCGGTCGCGGCGCCCGACAGCAGCACGCGGACGTAGCGTATGCGCTGGTAGTCGCCGTTGAGCGAAATGCGCGGCAGCGCCGTCATGCGTTGGCTGTGCTCGGGAAACAGGACGCCGGGCCGGGTCGTCACTGCCGTCTTGAAACCCAGTTCCGCCGCGATCTCGAATTCGCGGATCCCGGCTGACGAGCGGTCGCCGAACGGATAGGACAAATGTTGCGGCCGCACGGCGAGCGCCGCCTCGATGACCGAGCGGCTCAGGTCCATCTCCGAGCGAACGGTCTCCTTGGCGAGCTTCGCCAGCATCGGATGATTCACGGTGTGCGCACCGATTGTGACGAGCGGGTCGGCCGCGAGATTCGCGAGTTCGGACCAGCTCATGCAGAGATCCTGGCAAAACGCCGCAATATCGACGTGATAAAAGGCGGCAAGGCTGCGGACCACATCGCGCAACTCGGCTTCGGTCGGCCGGCCGCGCAGCCACCAGTAGATTTCGTCGTAGAGCGCGCGCTTTTCCGCAACCGTTCGGCAGTCGAATTTGCGGTCCTGGCCCCCGATCGCAAGACCGATGCGATCGTTGCGCGCAATCACCGCTTCAAGTACCAGCCACCACAATTCGCCGAGCCGATCCGGAAAACTCGTCGGTATGTAGACCGCGAAAGGAACCCCGGCCTCCTTCAAGATCGGATAAGCCCATTGCAGGGTGTCGCGATATCCATCGTCGAAAGTGAGACAAACGAAATGCCGCGAAAAATCGCCCTCGGTCATGCGGCGATGCATTTCGTCCAGACTGATGAGATCGAGACCCGATCGGCGCAAAGTTTTCACCACCCGCGTGAGAAAGCGCGGCGTCACTTCGAGCAGCCGATTGGGTTGGAAACGGTCCGGCCGCGGTGGGCGGACATGATGCAGCGTCAAAATCGCTCCGACGCCGCCGACAAACGGCTGTAGCGCGATGTGTGCGCCGGTGAAATACAGTGATTCCAGGCCGCCGCGAATGATCGTCTGTTTCAGACCGGCCACCGGCGTTCCCTCGTCGAAGCGTATCGATGATCTTTTGTCAAAGCGGCAGCCAGGTCAACCACCGCCATTGTATCGCGCGCCATCTACCGTGCGATTACGCGGCGGCCGCGGTCTCGGCGGAAGTTCCGTATCCGCCCACGAGGATCCTCACGTCGGCAAATCCCGACGCCAGGAGGCGACCCCGGGCCGAATTCGTTGCGGGATTCGCCAGTGTGTCGGTAACCAGCACCGCTTGCGGGGCAATCTCGGAGATACGCTCGATCTCAAGCCCCGCGGCATCGCCCGCATCGATAACGACGTGATCGTAACTACGCGCCAATGCGTTGAAGTTGGTGACCATCCCGGGCGCGGCAAGAAGGCCGATCCGGTCGACCGGCGCCTGCCCCGCCGAGATCAAGTGCAGCGGGGAAAGCCTGTCCTTGGTGATGATGCTGCCAAAAGTGGCCGTGCCGCGGGCAAGTTCTGCGAGCCCGCTGGCGGACGGCTCGTTCGATATCCCTCTGATCGCGGTGTCGCCCGACGCAAGGCCGACCAGCACGACACGGGAGTCATCGGCCAGCACGCGCGCCAGCTTGATCGCCGTCTGGCTGGTATTTATTCCAGGCACGGCGCCAAACACGGCAAGCCGCTCTCCGGTGGCGCCGGAATGCCGCACGTTGTCCGCAACGGTCGCAATCGAGTAATTGGGAAAGCCGGGCGCAGGCGGCTGTGGCGGCGGCTCGTTCGCGACGGCAGCTAATCGGGGCGACAAGCCGTCCGCTATCACGGCGGGCTGGTCTGCGCGCTCGGGAACGGGGCGGGCCGGAGCCGCCAGAATCTCTTTGGTTACGATCATGCCCGAACTCAGCATCAGCGTCGCAAATGTCGCGATCAGCACCGTCGGCAATTTCTTTGGATAGTCCGGAACGTTGGACACGGTCGCGCGGGAGACCACGCGGGCATCGGCGGGCGACGAGTTTGCCGTATCGCGCGTTGTCGCCTCGCGATATTTGGCCAGATACGATTTCAGCAGGTCGCGCTGCGACTTGGCATCGCGCTCGAGCGCCCGCAGTTGCACGTCCTGCCCATTGGTCGTTGCCGCCTGATCTTTGAGCTGATCGAGGCTTGCCGTGAGCGAGTCGACGCGCGCGCCGGCAAGCTTGGCATCGTTTTCAAACGAACGCGCGGTCGTCGCCGCTTCGTCCCTGATCTGGTTATCGAGGTCCGAAATCTGCGCCCTCAATTCGATTATTCGCGGATGATTATCGAGCAATGTGGCCGATTGCTCCGCGAGTTGAGCGCGCAACGTGACGCGTTGCTCGGCAAGCCGGCGGATAAGTTCGGAATTGAGGATATCGGAGGATTCGATCGGGCCGCCCGAGTGCAGCATGTCGCGGATCATCTTGGCCTTCGCCTCGGCGTCAGCCTTTTGCGCGCGCGCAGCGGCTAGTTCAGCATTGACGTCGCCGAGCTGCTGCGCCGACAGCGTCGTGTTGTTGGTGCCGACCAGAAGGTTGGCCTTGGCGCGGAAAGCCTCGACCTTGGCCTCGGCGGTTTCCACGTTGTTACGCAATGTGTCGATTTGGCCGGAAAGCCATTGCCCGGCGGACTTTGCTTGATCCTGTTTGACCTGGCGCTGACGCTCCAGATAGCCGTCGGCGATGGCGTTCGCGACTTCGGCGGCAAGGACGGGGTCTTCGGACAGGAAATCGATGTCGATGATGCGCGACTTCTCGACCGGATACACGCTCAGACGATCATAATAGGCCTGGAGTACACGCTCTTCATGGCTCATGCTGAGCGGGTCTTTCCCCAATCCGAAAAGGCCTAGTACCGCCCTGATCGGCGAAACGCCGGACAGTGTCGGGTCGAATTCGGGACGATCGCCCAGCTTGAGCTTGTTGATGACCTCGCGGGCGAGGTCGCGCGACAAAATGATCTGCGCTTGGCTCGTCACCGCTTCATCGTCGATGGTCGGCTGGGTCGTCGCCTTGTCGGCATCGGGACGCAGATAGACGTTGTCGCGCTCCTCCAGATAGACGCGCGCTTCCGACGAATAGCGGGGGCTGATGATCTGGACGACGGCAAACGTGAGCAACCCGACCACGAGCGTCGGGATCAAAACTTTCCATCTCTTGCGCCAGAGCGCCTGACCGAGCGCCGGCAGATCGAGCTCGGCGTCAAATGGGCCTCTCGTGCGGGGCGACGGCGACGCCACACTCATCGAAAAACTCCTGGAAACGTACTTGCCGACAGACCGCAGAGCCATAGCCGATCACAAACTATTAAGGTTGCTATCCGGTTAAAGCGGCCCATCGATCGCTTGTAGTGGTTAAGCCCGCTACGCGTTCTGCCGCGGGCTCTGCGTGAGGATTTATTAACCTCCCGGGTCCTCAATCCGGCTTAATCCTTTGGCGTCAATTTTAGGGATCCGCACATGGGCGATCCGCGCCCGATCAATCCCGGTCTCGGCCGGGCGACATTCGGCCGCGTGGCCGGGCCGCTCACTATGACGCGCGCGCCAGCGGGCGAGCCGCGGCACGCTGGGTATTCGCCGACCAGTCTCAAGATCGTGCATATTCTGCGCGCGCCGCTTGGCGGGCTCTTCCGGCATGTGATGGACGTCGCGAACGGCCAAATCGAGCGTGGCCATCGCGTCGGCCTAATCGTGGACTCGACCACCGGCGGGGCGCGCGCCGACGCTATTCTTGCCGAGCTCGCGCCGCGGCTTGCCCTCGGCGTTGAGCGGGTTCCGATCGCGCGCGAGATCAGCCCGCGCGACCTCCATGCGCTGTGGCGCATATCATGGCGGCTTAGGGCACTGGCGCCCGACGTGCTGCATGGCCATGGCGCGAAGGGCGCGGCGCTGACGCGCCTCACACCTGCCGCGGCCGGCGCAATTCGCGCCTACACACCGCATGGCGGCTCCCTGGTCTATTCCCCCGGCACACTGAGCGGCGGCTTTTATCGGCTGATCGAACGGATCCTCAATCCACGGACCGATCTGTTTCTGTTCGAAAGCAACTACATCGCCGAGCTCTATCGCACTGTGGTTGCCCCGCCGCGCGGAATGGTGCGCATCGTACGCAACGGCATTGCTGAGGCCGAGTTCGACCCCGCCGTACCGCGGAGTGATGCCACCGATATCGTGTGTGTGGGCGAACTGCGCCCGGTAAAGGCGATCGACGTGCTGATCGAGGCTCTGGCCATCCTCCGGCAATCTGGCCGCCGCGTCAGCGCGACCATCGCAGGCGAAGGTCCGGACGCCGCAAAACTGCAGGCACTGGCGGACCGGCAGGGACTAGCCGATCAGGTCCGCTTCATCGGTCACTGTCCGGCGCGCACGGCATTCACGATGGGGAGAATGCTGGTCATCCCCTCGCGCGCCGAGTCGCTACCCTATGTGGTTCTGGAAGCCGCCGCCGCAGGACTTCCGATCATCGCCAGCGACGTCGGCGGCGTTCCGGAAATCTTCGGGCCGCAAGCGAATCGATTGATCCCGCCGGACGACAGCGCCGCGCTTGTTGCGGCGATAGCGACCGCGCTCGACGATCCGGAACGGATGCGTTCCGGCACGCAGGTGCTCAAGGCCCGCGTCCACAGCGAGTTCTCGCTGTGCGCGATGGTTGAAGCCAATCTTGCGGCCTATCGAGAGGCCATTGCGGCGCGAAAAGTTGCTCAATTCACATAACCAATTTTTGAAGATTGTTCACTACGTTGCCGGCAAATTGCCGGCGCGCGGACGGGGCGCCACGCGGCTCCGGGGAGTATTTTAACGACTATGTCCGGTCCCGACCAAGGCACGATATTCGAGACTGCCGCCGCGGTGTCATCCGCGGTCAAGGCATTGCCGCGCACGGCTGCGAAGGCTGCGGCGCCCCGTGCCCTTTCCTCCGCAGCGCTTGCGGTCGCGGGGCAGCAATTCAAAGAGCCGTTTTCGCCGATCGTCCTCGCGGGAATCGTCCGGGTCATTGAAGTCGCTCTCGTGGCGACGGTGGGCGTTGTCCTTTATCTCTCATCCGTCGCGGCGGCCGCCGATTCCGCGCGCTACTACATCGGCTGCATCGCCGGCATCGCGCTGCTCTCAATGCTGGCGTTCCAGGTGGCCGATATCTATCAGGTCCAGGCCTTTCGCGGGCATGAGAAACAATATATGCGGCTCGCTTCGGCGTGGTCGGTCGTGTTTTTGCTTGCGGTTACTGCGTCCTACTTCACGAGAGCAGGCGACCAATTCTCCCGGGCCTGGCTCGGCAGCTATTATGTGGTCGGACTCATCGCGCTCATCACGTTTCGGCGCGGACTCTTCCTTTTGGTCCGCCGGTGGACGCGGCAGGGCCGTCTTGACCGCCGCACGGTCGTAGTCGGAGCGGGCGGCAGTGGCGAGGCCCTGATCGCCACGCTTGCCGCGCAGCGCGATTCCGACGTACGCGTGATCGGAGTGTTCGACGATCGCGGCGACGATCGCAGCTCACTGAGCAGCGACAGCGTTCCCAAGCTCGGCACGGTCGACGACCTCGTCGAGTTCGCGCGCCACACCCGCGTCGATCTCGTCATTTTCTCGCTGCCGATTTCGGCGGAAGGCCGCATCCTGCAAATGCTGAAGAAGTTGTGGGTGCTCCCGGTCGATATCCGGCTCGCCGCCCACAGCAACAAGTTGCGGTTTCGCCCTCGGGCCTATTCCTATATCGGCCACGTGCCGGTGCTCGATATTTTCGACCGGCCGATCGCCGATTGGGACGTCGTGATGAAATGGCTGTTCGACAAGATGATCGGCTCGCTGGTGCTTATCGCCGTTGCGCCGATCATGCTGTTGATCGCCGTCGCTATCAAGCTCGACAGCAAGGGGCCGATCTTCTTCAAACAGCGGCGCTACGGCTTCAACAACAAATTCGTTGAGATCTACAAGTTCCGCTCCATGTATATCGAGGCAACCGACGCCGACGCCAGCAAGCTCGTGACCAAAGGCGATCCGCGCGTCACCCGCGTTGGCCGTTTCATCCGCAAGACCAGCCTCGACGAATTGCCGCAATTGTTCAATGTCGTATTCACCGGCAACCTGTCGCTGGTCGGCCCGCGGCCCCATGCCATCCAGGCCAAGGCCGCCGAGCACCTTTACGACGAAGCGGTCGACGGCTATTTCGCGCGGCACCGCGTGAAACCGGGCATCACCGGCTGGGCGCAGATCAACGGCTGGCGCGGCGAAACCGACAGCCGCGAAAAAATCCTGCGGCGCGTCGAGCACGACCTTTATTACATCGAAAACTGGTCGATCCTGTTCGACCTTTACATCGTGCTGCGAACGCCGTTCGCGCTCATCCGCGGCGAGAGCGCTTATTGACGCTATTGAAGCGCGAAACCCAACAGGCGCGCGCGGACACCCTTATTCTCGCAATCCGAGCGTTTCGACACAAAGTACGCGTAACTCTCCGACCTGCAGTTATACAGCGCAATCGTACCCGGCTGTTCGGAACGGAATACATATCCGGCCGGGCGGCGACGTTCGCTGCCTTCGGCCCGGCATTGACCGGCCTCAGCGAGGAAGCCGATCCCTGTCAGGGCGGAAAAGCATTCGTCTAATTTGGTGGCTGGGCTTTGCTGGGGCGGCGCGGTCATCAGATATCCGAGATCGGCGTCGTAAGAATATGAATGGCCCGATGCTATCGTGGGACCCGTTGTCGTCCACGTGCCGCCATCGACGTCAACCCACCGGGACAGAGCTATCCGCACCTGCGGATCCTGCGGCAACGCAGATGCACCGATCCACCCCTCCTGCGAGACCAGATATCGCTGGCTAAAATCCTCGTTCGGCGGAACGTACATGTACGTCAAGAAAAAGTGGTCCGCGATATTGTTGAGGCCCTGGTCGGCCACCATGCTCGGATAAGCGTAAAGCTCCGTCGGCGCCGGACGCTGCCAATTGTCTTCGTCGTAAAGGATCAGCGGCTCCGAAACGGCGCCGAAGTGCACTTTGTCTTCGGAAATCGACAGGCGCAATGATGAGTTGTTCGCCAGGAGCAGCACGACGTCATGCTCGGCCCAGTAAGCTGAGCTCATTCCTACAAATCCCGGCAGCGCCGCACCGGTTCCTCCCACGCCCGGCGCACTCCATCGCTGCCCGGTCCATTTCAGCCACTTTCCGGGCCCGGGATTTTCAATCGGTGCCCGCGCGACGATATTTTTCCCGTCGCGGCGGCGCAGACAATACGCGTACCAATAACCGTCATGGCCGTCGACGCCGGTACAATCGCCCTCCCCTTGAGAATGCGGCACGTCCGCGTCGTCGGCGGAAATGATCGGGCCGAGTACGTTCCAGGTCAGGCCGTAGTCTGTGGATCGGGCAATCGACATCCATTTATAGCTGCCCTTCGGATCGCTGCAGCGTGTTTCGTTATGAATTAAGCCGTAAAGAACGCCCAGGCCCTGCATTGCCGTCGTGAGCCAGCGCCCGCAGTCCGATGGACTCCCAGGTGGACCCGGGTTGAGAACGGCCTGTGACGGTCCACCTAGCGCGGCCGGCGTTGCGCCATTCACCGCAAGCGTCGACCCGCCCGCTATAAAGCCCCGAAAGCTGCCGTCCGGAAGTTTAAGGACGCTCACGGGAGCATCGGGTTCGTGCGGTGACGGGCCTCGCACGACGACCGGATGTTCCAATCGCACGGTAATGCATTGCAGGCATGGCGGCATGCCGTCGCCGGCGGCCGCACTCCTCACAAGACCAGCGCTGGCCACGGCGCAGCTGAGGATTGCGAGGGAGACCGCGAATCCATTTTCTCTGCGGATTTCAGGCTGTCGGACCATTTCGTCGCCGCTTCAGACTACAACTCCTGCCGTTACCATCGGCACGCCGTCCATACTAGGTCGGCGAAACGGCAAACCGCATCTTTGCAGATTGTTTACCATGTTGGCGGACGCTGCCGCCGCGCAATGCGCAACGCGGTAAGGCTCGGTTCAACCATGTCGAGTTTCGATCAGTGAGCGCCCTGGATCGCGCCGGGCCGCGGTTAGGATTGTCGGACGCGCACGCCCCCGCCAATGCGCTTGCCGACCGCTTCCTGCATGTCGCTCTCTTCCTCACCGTAGCGTCGAGCTTCTTCGTCGTCATCGAGCCGGCGCCGTATGAATATTTGGCGGCAGTGCTTGGATTTGCTTGCATCCTTGCGCGCGTCACCCTTCCCCGCGTCGTGCTGCCGCTTCTGTTTTTGCTGCTCATTCGCGACGCCGGCGGCGCGATCGGCTTGCTCAAGATTATCGATTTCGGATGGATGAGACTCCAGGGCGATCCCGCCGTGCATCCGGAGACTTTCGATTACCCGGATTCGATTCGCTTTCTTGGAACGTCGTTTTATCTCGGTCTCACCGGAGTGATGATCGCCTGCATCGTGTCCCAAGACACCGAACGGCGGATTGCTACGCTGCGAGCCGCGTTTGTCACAGCCGCTGTTTTGGCCTCAATCCTGGGCACGCTTGGCTTTTTCGATCTCAATTTCCATTTCTATCCCGGCCTTGATTATTTTACCTTGGGCGGCCGCGCCTCAGCCGGATTTAAGGGTCCCAATGATATGGGCGCTTTCTTGATCGCGCCGTTGCTGTGGCTCATAACCGGCTTCATCATCGATAAAATTCGTCTGCACAATCTCATTGCGATTCTTATTATCTTCATCGGCCTGTTGCTGACATTCTCGCGCGGCGCGTGGGCCGGCAGCCTCTTCAGCATCGCTGCGTTGATCTACCTGCTTTTTGTCACCCAGCGTGACCGCCGCTCACGCAACCGCATTGTTCTATTTGTCGCCGCCGGCGCTGTCGCCGCAATCGCAATTTTCATGCTGCTCGCCTCCATTGGCGACGTGAGCAAGATGTTCGCCGAGCGCAGCCAATTGCAATCTTACGATATTAATGCGGACAACAGATCGAGGCTCAATCTCGAGGAGGACAGTCTGCGCGAGGTCTTCAATCATCCGCTCGGAATGGGACCGTGGGGCTTCGCGCACGCCACCAACTGGGTGTCGCACGAGACCTTTCTCGGCACCTTCTTAAACCACGGCTGGATCGGCGGCATCGCCTATATTGTGCTCATCGTGCTGACCTTGACCGTCGGCTTCCGCGCCTTGTGGATCCGCACGCCCTGGCAGACTTTCTTGATCGCGGCCTATCCGGCGTTCGTCGCGATGGTCATGGAAGGCATTTGGGGCGACACCGACCACTGGCGGCATTTTTACGTTCTACTCGGACTTGTGTGGGGATTGGTTGCGGCGACGGCCACTTACGCGCGCCACCAAGCGCCGCCGGGCTATAGCTATGCAAGCGCCGTGACTAAGCTCGTCCCGAGTTGAGCGGCGCCGAGCACCGGCGTCTCGAAAATCACATCATAGGATAGCGGGACTGCCGATCCGATTGAAGAAAGAAAATATTGTTGATGTAATTCTTGTGTTCTCCTGGCCGGAACTTGCGCGCTTCGTCTTTCGACAGCCCGTCGCTCGTCTGGAGCTTCGGCAAGTCCACGACATTGAGGCTTTGCAGCACGACGCCGTCGACCGTAATGAAGGGCTCGTACCCCAGGCCGGCCAGATAATCAAAAACCTCGATATAGTTCGGGTTGTGCCGCCGCTCGATCTCGATCATCAAATCGGGCTTATTGGACTGTAGTAGCCGGCTCATGCCGCGCAGGACCTGCATTTCAAATCCCTCGACGTCGATTTTGATGAAATCGATCTTTTTGCAATCGATCTTGGTGGCGAAGTCGTCAAATCTTGCAACCCTTATTTTGTGCTTTTCGAATTCGCCGAATTCTCCGGATGCGAGCGGACGCAGAGTTGCAAGCGCATGATCGACTTTGCCACGAACGAATGGCAGAGAAATCTCGGCCTCGCCGTTTTCATTGCCGAGCGCCACATTATAGGCGATCACGTTCCTGATATTTAAGTTTTGCAGAATACCGAACGCATGCGGCGCCGGCTCGAAAGCGTAGACGCGATTGCAGTTGCGGCTCAGCAAAATGCTGTAAGTTCCCACGTGGGCGCCGACATCCAGGCACTGATCAAATTTCATATCCTTCAGGATGTAGGTCTCGGGCTCGTCTTGCAGCATGTAGGGCCGAATGAACCGGCGATATGCCCGCTGTGCGAGCATGGATTCTCTTAGGATATCCCTCATCGTCTGAAACATCGGCCTGACCTCGGCTGTGACGTCGTTCCGGCGCAAAGCGCCGCGGCGCCGGGCGTCGCCCCTGTTACACGCCGGATAAGAACAAGTTGTTAAGGCCCCCTATGCCACCATTCCCGCAAAACCTGGAAATACCTTCGTGATTTCACCTTTACCGAACCGGCTGCGGTCGATCGTTTTCCTCGGCACGGCGCACGACAATGGCGGCACGTCGATCCTGGCAAGCGGGCTTGCCGAGGCCATGCGCAAGCATGGTCACCACGTCGAGGAATGGTATCTGTTCGGGTCGCGAGGTGATGCGCCGGCCGGTGCGCGCATCTTTGAGCCGGGACCGCGTTCCCGCTCGCCTGTCGTGTTGCTCAGGTTGTTCCTGCGGCTCGTCGCCGCGTTGCGCCAACAACACCCGGATGTCGTGTTCGGTTTGCAACCGCTGTCGAATGTCCTGGTCGGAATAGCCGGCCGCATCGCCGGCATTCGTCATTGCGTGCCGACCTACCATGGTCCTCGCGGGTGGGTGAAACCCGTCTTCACCGCGCTCGATGAGGTCGTCAGTCGGCTTGGCCTTTATACCCAGATGGTCGCCTGCGCGAACAGCGTGGCAGAGACGTTCAACCGCAAAGATCTATCGGTGGTCGTCAATGGTCATGATATTCCGAAATTATTTTCACGCACCGAAGCGCGCGCCGCGCTTGGTTTGCCGACTGAAGGTATAGCGCTCGGACAGCTCGGCCGCTTGAGTTATCAAAAGAACCAGGGTTTCAGCATCGAGCTGCTGCAACAACTGCCGGAGGCGATTTTGGTTCTGGTCGGGATCGGTCCGGACGAAGCGGAACTCAGATCGCAAATCGACACCGCGGGACTGGCGGAACGAGCCCACATCATTCCCTCAATTGCGCACGAGCGCATCGGCTTGTTTTATTCGGCGGTCGATCTTGTGCTGTTTCCGTCACGCTACGAAGGATTGAGTCTTGCCGCGATCGAGGCGATCCATGCCGGCGTGCCGGCGCTGTGCGCCGACATTCCGTCATTTCGCGAAATGTTCGCCGCCTCGCCGCTTTTGACCGCACAGCTTTTGTTGCCGCCTTCCGATCCGTCCGCGTGGCTCGCTCGCATCCAAAATATTCTGACGGATCGGGAACTACGCCGGCAGATCGCCGCCGAATTGGCGCGGCTGTCACCCGCTTACAGCTTCGACGTCATGGCCGAGCAATATCTGGAGCTTATCGACCAATGGGATGCGCCGCCGCGCAGAGCGATACGCGAGGCGATCCAGACCGGGGTTTAAGCCCCCGTTTAAACTGCTGAAACGATGCCTTTACCGGCAACAGGCCAAATGCGGCCTGATTTACGGTTTGGTTAGCATCGAACCGCTAGAGTTTGCCGCCATTTTCCTCGTTTGCCCGACGGATCGAGCCGTGCACGCGCCCTTGCAGCCGTTTCCCCGAACCGCGCTTGGCGATCGGGACGCAGCCCTGCCTCAACGCGAGGAGCCCGGCCGTGCGCCGCCGCGCCGTCATCCGTTGCGGCGGCTTTGGCAGCGATTGCCGCAACATACGCGGTCGCAGATCGTGTCGACGGTGAGCAGGCTCGTTGCTCCCATCCCCGATCGAGCGCCACGCGGCGGGTTTCCGATTGCGATAGCCGGCCTGTTCTCGACCATGAGCGGCATCGGCGAAGGCGCCCGCCTCGCTTACGAAGCGCTTGAAACGGCCGGCATGAAGCCCGCCGCCTTCGACATCAGCGCCGCATTCGGCCAGGCCGAGCTCAGCGGGCCGTCGCGGCGCGCTATCGTTCCAGGATCCGGCGGCACGCTCGTCGTTCACCACAACGCGCCGTTTCTGCCGCACGCTCTATGGGCGCTCGGCCGCGCGCGCGTCCGCGGCCGTCGCGTCATCGGTTATTGGGCTTGGGAGTTTCCGCGCATCCCGGATTCCTGGCGATCGAGCTTTCGCTATCTCCACGAAGTCTGGGTGCCTAGCGAGCTCGCGCGCCAGGCCGTTACCTCGGCGACGGACATGCCCGTGCACGTGGTGCCGCATCCGCTACCGCCGGTGACGGCAACCCCGAATATGCGGGCGCGCCTCGGCCTCCCGGCGGATGCCCTGATCGTACTGACGGCCTTTCACATGGGTTCGGCATTCACGCGCAAGAATCCGCTCGCCGCGATCGCCGCTTTCCGCCGCGCGTTCGGCGACGCGCCCGACCGCATCTTGGCGATCAAGCTGATCGACCACGGCGCCTCGCCGATCGCGCGCGAAGCGCTCGAGCGGGCGATCGCAGGCGCGCCGAATATCCGCCTGATCAATCTCATGCTGCCGCCGGCCGACATGTCCGGCCTGATGGCGGACGTCGATATCGTGTTGTCGCTGCACCGCTCCGAAGGCTTCGGGCTCGTTCCGGCGGAAGCGATGCAGCTCGGCAAGCCGGTGGTGGCGACGGGCTGGTCCGGCAATATGGATTTCATGAACGAGCACAATTCGGCGCCGGTGTCTTACAAGATGGTGCCGGTGCAGGATCCATACGACGGCGCGTTTATTGCCGACGGGCAGCTTTGGGCCGAGGCAAATGTCGACGATGCCGCGGATTGGCTGCGCCGGCTTGGGGCCGAACCTGAGTTGCGGCAGCGCCTCGGCGAAACCGCCCGGGCCGACATCGCCCGGCAGCTGGCGCCCGAAACCGTCGCGCGCACTGTTGCCAATCTTATTGAAGCTGGGAAGAAGGCGTGACAGTCACGCGTCGCATTTCCTACCGCTACATGGCGCTGCGCGCCTCGACGGCGGCCGGCACGCTCGGCACCGGTCTTCTGCAAACCTTTGTCTTTGCCCGCGTGCTCACGCCCGAACGGTTTTCGCTCTTTATCTTTTTTGCCGCGCTCGGCTATATGCTGAATTTGGCGGATGCCGGCATGGTGAAAGTGCTCTTTGTCGATCTGCGGCGCCGGTTTCTGGACAATCAGTCTTTGGGCGCAATCGCCGGGCAAGCAACCGCGCTCTTCGTCCTATATTCCGGGCTCGCGGCAATCGCATCGCTGATTTGTTTTATCACGCTTGCGATCCTTTTGAAGTATCCGTTTGCTGACGGCATCGAATTGACGCTGTTCTTCGCTTTCAATGCGATCAATCTGCCGTGGCTCGCCCTGCGCTATTTCAGCATCGCCATCGATGAGTATGTTTATTTTGAAATACTCGAAGCATTGCGGCGCGGCCTGAACACAATTGCCTTGGTGGCATTGCTGTTCGGACTTCCCATTCTTCTTTTTCTCCTCATCATCAATGCCGGCTGGCTCGGTGGAAGTTTTTTGGCCATTGCTAAACTGCGGCAACGCCGCGCGTTGGTCGGCAATGCCCGCGACAGTCTCGTTCATTTTGTCACATTTTTCCGCGGCAACAGCCGAGAAATTTTCAATAGCGCCGTTTACATCATCAGCGAGAATTACATCTACAATTTTCCGTATTTTCTGGTGCCGTGGGCCTATGGCCTCGGCGCACCGACGATCATCCTCGACACAACGTTCAAGGTGTGCCGTGCCGCCAACCAGTTCTATAGCGCGGCCTGTGACAGCCTGGTGCCGCGGCAGACCAGCGCGCTCGCTGAGCGCGACGGCCCGGCGATGATCCGTGCAACCTGGCTGGCGATTGCTCTATGCGGCATGCCGGCGGGGGCGGCAAGCGCCGTCTTGATCGTCGCGGGCAACAAGTTATTCGCTGTGCTGCTCGGCCCGGCGGCGGTTATGCCGCCCGAAATCACGCCGATCGTCATCATGTTGCTGACCGGCAATCTGGCGCAGATGGTGTCACACAGCGTGCTGGTGCATACCGGATTCTTTAAGGAGGTCGCCCGGGTTTCCTTTGGCCTTGTCGTGGCCATGACCGGCGTCGCCGCGCTCACGATATGGGCGCATCTCGACATCGTACAATTCTTGAACGCGTTCGCGGCGGTCTATACCTGCGGCGCGCTCGTCGCTATCGCGCTGATGATCCGCGGGCCGATCCGGCTCTCCCAAGAGGGGCGGTCATACGCTGCACAAGGCGCGTAGGTTCATGCGTATCCTCATCACGTCGGCACCTTTCCATCCCTCGCTCGGCGGCATAGAGACCGCGACCTATGTGCTGGCGAGCGGCCTAACCGAGCGCGGCTACGACGTGACCGTCGTCACGCCTACGCCGGGCGGCACCGATGGCTATCCCTTCGGGGTCGTGCGGCACCCCAAAGCTATCGCGTTCTTGCGATTGGTGCGCGACTGCGACCTCATGTGGCAAAATCACGTTAGTCTCCGGCTGTTGTGGCCGCTGATTTTCATTCCACGCCCCCTTGTGATCATGCATCACATTTGGCTCCGCAGTGACGCTGAGACAGAAACCAGAAACGGTTTCCTCAAGCGCCTCGCCTGCCGGTTCGGCCACAATGTATTTGTCAGCAGCATATTGCGCGACGCGGCGGGATTGCCGGGCCCGATCATTCCGAACTCCTACAACGCGCAAATTTTTCGCGAACTGTCGGACGTACCGCGCGACCGCGATGTCGTCTATCTCGGCCGCTTAAAAGCGTTTAAGGGCCCCGACATTCTCATCGACGCATTAGCGAGATTAGCCGCCGGCAATAGGCGGTTGAGCGCGACGATGATTGGCATGGGCCCGCAAGCCGATGAGCTCAAGCAGCGTGCCGACAAAGCCGGCATCGCCGCGCAAGTCGACTTTCCCGGAACCATGGAAGGTGAAACGCTCGTCCGCGCGCTAAATCGTCACCGTATTTTGGTCGTGCCCTCACGCTGGGAGGAGCCGTTCGGTCTCGTTGCGCTTGAAGGACTTGCATGTGGCTGCGTTGTCGTGGTGGCGAACAGCGGCGGGTTACCGGAAGTCATCGGCCCTTGTGGGCCGACCGTGCCGAAGAACGACCCGATCGCTCTCGCAGCCGAACTCGATCGGCTCGTCAGCAATCCTGAAATCCTGGCGAGTTATCGGCAGCGAATTGCCCAACATCTATCCAAATATCGCACAGCAACAATGCTCGATGCTTGTGAAGCAGTGATCGTCGACGCCGTCGCGAACGGAAGACGAAGTCCGGCTTCACCGCGCCTGACGATCCCAACGGTGCTGCGCCACTAGTCCTGTTGCCGCTTTTGCGTAGTTACAGATCATCGGAGTCGCCTGAGTAATCTGCCTCGGCCGAAGAATAAGACCAAGGACATGCACGCCAATATCGGATCTCTTCCGGACGCCACGATGCCATTCGAGAAAACGCGTGAGCGGCTGATTTCGATACCCTATCTGCTGTTGCGAGCTTCCACTGCGGCCGGCGCCGTCGCGATGGGTTTCGTTCAGACCTTCGTCTTTGCGCGCATCCTCACCCCGGAACGGTTTTCGATCTTCATCGTGGTCGGCGCGATCGGCTACACGCTGTGGCTCGCCGAGCTCGGGCTGCCGAATATCCTGTTCGTAAACCTGCGCGGCCCGCACCTCGCCGGCCGCCGCGACGAGCACGTTGCCCGCCAGGCCACCGCCGTCACTCTGCTCTACGCGGCGCTCGCGGCTGCCGCGGCGCTCGTCTGTTTTGCGGTCACCCTGGCGCGACCTTCCTCGACGCCCACCGGCGCGGCCGAGCTGGCGCTGTTCCTCTTCTACATCACGCTCAATCTCGCTTGGACCTCGCTGCGCAGCATCAGCATCGCGGTCGACCTGTTCGTGTTCTACGAGAGGCTCGAGCTCATCCGCCGCATCGTCAACATTGCAACGATGCTTGCCATGCTGGCTGGGTTGCCGCTCATTGTCTTCCTAATCGTCGCGAATGCGTTGTGGGGCCTCTTGTTCATCGCCGCATCGACCAAGCTCATTGCGCGCGGCGCACTCCTGCCGAGCCTGCGCGGCCATAAGCACGACCTGGTCTTGTTCTTCCGATCAAATTGGCCGTCGATCGCGCGCAGCGGCACCGGCGCGCTGAGCGCGGCATTCATCGCGACCTTCCCCTATTATGTGGCGCCGCTCTGGTTCGGTCTCGGCGCGGCGCCGATCATTGTAGAAGTCACGTTCCGCGTCTTTCGCGGCGCCTGCGTCATCTTTGCCGCCATTTGCGACATCGCAATCCCGGGGCAGACTCGGGCGCTTGCCGCGCGGGACGTCGGCCGCCTGGTGCGAACAACGCTGCTGGTGGCCGCACTCTGTTGCGCGCCGGCGGCGATTGCAAGCGCATTGCTCATATTCGCGGGCGGGCCGCTGTTTACACTCCTGCTGCGATCGGCCGCAATTGTTCCGCACGCCCTCGTACCAATTCTTGTCGTTTTGCTGCTGGCCAGCGTGCTGCAAATCGTGTCTGAGGCCTTGCTCCAATACACGGGTTTCTTCCGGAGTTTGGCCTATAACGGCGGAGCCGTCGCCGTCGCGATGTTGATCGCAACGCTGTTTGCATTCGTGACCGGCTTCGGCTTGGTCGGCTTTCTCGCTCTTTACGCTGCGGTTTACACGGCGGGGGCGATCGCTTTGACGTTTGCGGCAATCTACGGACCCATCCGCGCGGCGGCGCTGAGCCCGATCGGGCAATAAACAGAATTCTCAGAGCAAGCCGCAGCGCACCGCCAACGCGGTCAGCCAGATCAGTCCGGCCAGGCTGAGCGCGCAGAACACCGCCGCCGAGCCGAAATCCTTGATGCGGCGAATGTCCTTGTGTTGCTCGCGCGTGACGTGATCGGCGAGTTTCTCGATCCCGGTGTTGAGGAATTCGACGGCCAGGATGACGAGTACCGCGCCAATCATCGCGACGAACCACGCGGCGTTCGGCGCCAGGACAAATCCCAGCGGTATCGCGACGGCGAGAAGCACGGCTTCATCGCGCAGCGCAGGCTCGGTTTTGAAGCCGTCGAGGAGCCCGCGCAGCGAGTTTCGGGTCGCGCTGAAAAGCCGCTTCAAGGTTTATCCGATGAAATCAGACAGCCGGAGGGAAACTTTGGCCACTTTATCTTGCGAATTCGCAAATGGCGACCGGATGTTGCGGGGCCGGTTACCGCCCACTATAGTCGCCCGTTTTCGGAGCGTAGCGCAGCCCGGTTAGCGCACCAGTCTGGGGGACTGGGGGTCCCGAGTTCAAATCTCGGCGCTCCGACCAACTTCTCCTTGATATTCGCCGAAATCTGAAGGCGACCGAGCTGTGTGCTTCCACGCACGTCTGCTTTGGAAGCAATATGGAAGCAGGATTAAGTCTGAACCCGTGATTAGGTTCCCTAGCTAGCGTTCGTGACCCCTGCCCACGTTGGGCAGGGCTAGAGTCCTCACGGAAATAAAAGGCCGCCCCGCCGATCAGGCTGCCATAAGCTTTAACTAGGGAGCTGGATTGCACACTGCGTTGATCACGTCCCGGACCGCCGGTGTGTCTCCGGATATTGTTACGGGGTGATTGCTGTGAAAACGCCACGCAGTGCCCGTTTCAGCGCAGCGACCATCAAGCGTCGTTTCCTTAACTGGCGCATCGGATAAAGTAAGTACCACGCCGTGGGCGCCGGCCGGACATTCGATCTCCACCGTTTTTCCGTTATCATCCTTCCACAGCCCTATGATCTCTGATCTTTCGTACTTGCCGGTACGGTTCAGCGCCATTAACGAGGCGTTGCCATGGCTCTCCTTCTGCCGCGTCGCGCACTAGGGCTTCAGCGCACTGATTAGGCGCTGCGATAGCTGTTGATTGCAGAATTAATTAGTGACCCGGGGCTCCGGCGCTGCCTGGGCAATGACAATTGTAACAGCGGTGACTTGCGCCAAGCGCTGCTCGTGTCATGCAACCTTCGCCCGCCCTGCCCTGCTAGAAGCCCGCCGCGTCGATTTGGTCGCAGCAACGCGCCATGGGCGAGCGGGGTTTCAGCCACCCGTTGGCGAGGGGGGCCATCGCAGTTTCACCGCGTCATGTCAGCCGTTGACAAATCTCCAACTTTGACTTGCATCGCAGCGATGGGAACACCGATAATGTTTATGCGAAAACGAGCGAAGGGAAACGCGAGCACCTCATTGCCCGGTCGATACAGCGGGGGGCGGGCGCAGGGGTGAGCTGTACTTGCTGTACTGGTTAACACGTTAGGGCTTCGACTGCGCCAGGATTACGTCCCGGAGCCCAAGCTCTTAGTCATGTTGCGACGAAATCACGGCATGCTGACGCCCATTGTCAGTAGACAAGAGTGCGCCGAGAGCACAGGGTCAGCAGCGTAGATCAGCCTGAGGCTGGCGGCATGCCGAAAATCATTCTTTCGTATCGTCGTTCAGATTCGGACGCGATTGCCGGGCGTATACGGGACAAATTAGTTTCCCATTACGGCGACGATTTTGTGTTCATGGATATTGACAGCATTCCGTTTGGATTGGATTTCCGGGAACACGTTAAGACTGCGCTTTTGGAAAACGATATTTTGATTGCCGTTATCGGCCCGAGATGGATTGGCCCGAACACCAGCGGCCGTTCCAGAATCAATGAAGAAACCGACCCGGTGCGGATTGAAGTCGAAACCGCCCTACAGCGTAACATTCCAGTCGTGCCGGTCCTGGTCGGCGGAGCAGACATGCCCTCGCCTGCCGAACTCCCGGATGGCTTAAAGGACCTCGCGTTCCGAAATGCGGCGCAAATCGACGCCGGACGCGACTTTCATCAGCACATGGATCGGCTCATTCGATCGATGGACCGAATTTTGGAACTGAACTCCGTCCGTGAGCTTTCGGCGAGGACATCCGACGACGAGCATCAACCTTCGTCACCGGCTCGCAAGAGTGTTGAACAGCCAGTGCTTAGAACAGAAAGTCCAAAAACCCATGACGGAGCCGGAGGCGGATTAAATTCTGTACTGACAAAATACGGACTTCGGTTTGTTGATGCAGAAGCCGAGAGTAAATTTATGGCCGATTATCGGGAGCGATTTTATGCTCTCGGGCAATCGGCGATCGCAATCGCCATAGCGGGATGGCTAGTCTTTGGCAGCACCGCCCTAGTGGCAAGCCAAGGAAAGGATCTGGCGTCAATCAAATTCTTCTTCATTGCAGCTCCGATCCTACTCATCGTTTTTTTTGCGAGCTTCCTGAAAATTTCGAAGCAAATGTGGCAGGCTTATTTCGTGCTGACCACATTGGTATTTATCGCCATGGCCTATACGTCGGCCCGTGTGTTGCAGCAGGAGAGTTGGTTTCGGCCCGAATACGTCACCATGACATTCATGGGAGGCATGATGCTCGTTGGGATGGCACCCGTTTTGGTCATCTATGCCGCGCTACTTGAATTGACCATGGCGGCGGTTGCGCTGTATTACATTGTATTTGATCTTCACATGGTGGACCTTCCGACCCTCTACGCAATTTTTTCCTGCGTTTTTCTCGTCGGCACCTTGGTAGTCGGATGCTGTTTCGCCGTTATTCGTGAAACTTCGCTAAGGCGCGAATTTGCGCTGCGGGCCCCCCGAAATACGGTTTGGAATAAGGGAGGAACGTTGTGACTGTAATGAGATATATGGCGGCGGGAGGAGCGGCCACGTTGGTTATTTTTCTATTTGTCGCCTCGGCTGGTGCGGCAGCAGCGAAGCTGACCGATTTCAACGGTAGCTGGCGTGGCAGTGGCACGGATCGCGCATCACCATTGGAAGCCAGCCAGTCGACAAGCTGTCACGCTAGCATCCGGGCTGACGACACGACGCTAAACCACGAGATGATTTGCGAAGGGAAAGCTGGCCTCCACAAGATAATCCGCCTCACGGTACACCTCAGCGACAATCGTATCTCCGGAACTCTAACTCAAACAAGTACGACGCGCGGCAGCGAGGCATCACCGACCACCCTTCAAGGTTCGGTCTCAGGCACGAGAACCGACAACGCCGCGAACTTCCAAGTGCGATTTGGCGGACTCATACCAACCGTGACGGTTACTCTTACACTGAACAGCCGGTCATCCTTCTTCATGCAGGCCAGCACGTTCGTTGGCACGCTGATGGAGGTGCATTTCGATCGACCCTAAGTGGACGTGCAATAACCGACATTCAATGTCAGCTTTTCGAGGTTTGCGCTGTCTGCTATCCGGAATTGGCCCTCTCACGTCGGACATGGCAGCGCAAGCGAATGTCGGCTTTCGGGTGTGCCGTGACCGCTTTTATGAGTACACGCCTCATTACATGGTGGACTGTGCCGATATCTCACACCGGCAGTGCGGGAATTACATTAGCGCTTGGAAGCAATGTGGAAGCAATAGCGAGCGTGGAAGCAGACTTTTCGTGACCGGTCATGATTGCTCGCGCGCGCGCAAGACTGAAGCTGCGAGCCGAAAAATGGCGTGTCACAGTAACTTAGCAAGGGTCGTGATTGTTCCTGATTGTTAGTGTGCTCAAAAGGTCGGAACTGTGGTTCTGTCTGGGGGACTGGGGGTCCCGAGTTCAAATCTCGGCGCTCCGACCACCCCTCCCCGCCCGCATAACTTTGTTTGCGACTGACGGAACTGGGACCGCGGCATTGCGCCTTACGTCAACGCCCGCCTGCGGCTTTGAATACAATCCTGGAAATCAATTCTGACGCAGCGCGCCGTCAATGATGTGGCGGCAGGCGACGAGCTCGTCGAGCACTGATTGCAGCTTGCGTTTGTTGTCGAGGTCCAAGACGCGCTGCACCGGCGCCTCGGCCGCGGGCGCGGATTCTATTGTCGGCTCGCGCCGGTCCTTGGCAAAGCCGAACAGGTTCGGCTCCAGCCGTTCGCCCGCCGGTTCCTGGCCGGCGTCCTCGGCCACCCGATCTTCGTCCAATTGCGGCGGCGGCAGTTCGGCATCCGCGTGCCAGGCATTCTGCACGAATGCGGCGCCCTCTTCGCGTAAAATTCGCTGGACGCCGCGGATAGTATAGCCCTCGCCGTAGAGCAGATGGCGCACGCCGCGCAGGAGATCGACGTCGTCGGGCCGATAATAGCGCCGGCCGCCGCCGCGCTTCATCGGGCGGATTTGCGTAAACCGGCTCTCCCAGAAACGCAGCACATGCTGGGGCACGTCGATTTCGTCGGCGACTTCGCTGATGGTGCGGAACGCGTCCGGCGCCTTTTCCAATGCAATCCCCGCGGTGCGACTTAAACGCGGCGTCTTCGGAGCGACCCGGCCGCTTGCCGGCGTTACGACGCTTCGCCGCTATTTCCCGTATTGATGCGCTGCTTGAGAATAGCGGAAGGCTTGAACACCATGACCCGGCGCGGCGAAATCGGAACCTCCTTGCCGGTCTTCGGATTGCGGCCGATGCGCTGACCCTTCTTGCGCACGACAAACGAGCCGAACGACGACAACTTCACGGTCTCGCCGCGTTCGAGGCAGTCGGTGATTTCCTTCAAAACCAATTCTACAAGAGTTCGCGGATTCGGTGCGCGATAATCCGACTTTTTGATAAACCGCCTCACACAAATCCGCTCGTGTGACCGTCTTTCCCGCCATCGCCAGCCCCGAGCACGGCGACCGATCTATCGTCGATCAACATATCGTGCTGAATTATCTACGATATTAGCTTCTGGCCAGACGAGTCAACGGGGCATTGTAGCGGTTTTGGGGGGCTACCAGCGCACCAGCGCGGCGCCCCAAGTGAAGCCGCCGCCCATCGCCTCGAACAGCAGTAGATCGCCGCGCTTGATGCGCCGGTCGGCGACCGCGTCGGCAAGCGCGAGCGGGATCGACGCCGCCGAGGTATTGCCATGGCGGTCGACCGTAGTGACGATCTTTGCCGGCGCGATCCCGAGTTTGTGGGCCGAACCGTCGATAATGCGCTTGTTCGCCTGGTGCGGGATGAACCAATCGACGTCGGCTGCGGTATAGCCGGTGATTTTAAACGCGTCCTCGACGACGTCCGTGATCATCGCCACGGCATGACGGAACACTTCGCGGCCTTCCATGCGCAGATGGCCGACGGTGCCGGTCGATGACGGACCGCCGTCCACATAGAGCTTCGATTTATAGCGGCCGTCGGAGCGCAGCCGGACGGTGAGCACCCCGCGATCCTCCCGCGTGCCCGGCTGCTGTTGCGAATCCAGCACCACCGCGCCGGCGCCGTCGCCAAACAGCACACAGGTGCCCCGATCGGTCCAATCGAGGATGCGCGAAAAGGTCTCCGAGCCGATCACCAGCGCGCGCTTGAACGCACCGGATTGCAGAAATGCGTCGGCGGTCGCCAAGCCATAGACGAAGCCGGAACACACCGCCTGCAGATCGAAGGCGGCGCCGTGGGTAATGCCGAGATCGGCCTGCACCGAAACGGCGCTGGCAGGAAAGGTGTTGTCCGGCGTCGACGTCGCCAGCACGATCAGATCGATGGACTGCGCATCGACCCGCGCATGCGCCAGCGCGGCCTGTGCCGCCCGCACGGCCATCTGCGAGGTCAGCTCGCCCGTTGCGGCGATGCGGCGTTCGTGAATCCCGGTGCGCTGAACGATCCACTCGTCCGTCGTATCAACCTTGCGGGCCAAATCTTCATTGGTGAGAACCTGGCTGGGCAGATAGCTGCCGCAGCCGAGCATGACCGAGCGATGGATTGTCACGAAGCGGCTCCGCCAAGAACCTTGTTATCAAGAAGTTGGCTCCGCGGCGCCTGGGGCTTGCCGGGCCGCGCGAGCGCGGCTCTTATTTTTGCCAACAGTTCGTCGCGGACCACGCCGTGACCGAGTTCAATTGCCGCGGCAAAACCCTCGGCATCGGCGCCGCCGTGACTTTTGATGACGATGCCGTTAAGGCCGAGGAAAACCCCGCCGTTGGCCCGCCGCGGATCCATGCGCTGGCGCAATTGCCGGAAGGCCGCACGCGCGAAAACGTAACCGATGCGCGCACTCAGCGAACTGTTCATAGCTCCCTTAAGGTATTCACCGAGTTGGCGCGCCGTGCCCTCGGCGGTCTTGAGCGCGATATTGCCGGCAAAACCTTCGGTGACGACGACGTCGACCTTGCCGCGGCCGATATCGTCGCCTTCGACGAAACCGCAATATTCAAGATCGGGCAGGCTCTCTTCGCGAAGGATACGGCCGGCCTCGCGAACCGGTTCGAGACCCTTGGCCTCCTCCACACCGATGTTGAGCAGGCCGACGGTCGGCCGGGACAGGCCGAACAATATCCGCGCGGTGGCCGCCCCCATGACGGCGAGGTCGACCAGATGCCCGGCATCCGCGCCGATCGTGGCGCCGACATCGAGCACGATCAACTCGCCGCGCAATGTCGGCCACAGCGCGGCGATAGCCGGCCGCTCGATGCCGGGGAGCGTCTTGAGGTCGAATTTCGACATCGCCATCAGCGCGCCGGTATTGCCGGCGGATACCGTCATATCGGCCTCGCCCTTCTTGACCGCGTCGATCGCCAGCCACATTGACGATTTCCAGCGGCCGTAGCGGAGCGCCTGACTGGGCTTGTCCTCCATTCGGACGGCGATGTCGGTGTGAACGAGCCGCGAAACGGCCTTGAGTTTCGGTTTGGCGTCGATGAGCGGAGCGATCAGCGAGGTATTGCCGAAAAATAGGAACTCGCACTCGGGATGGCGCTGCAACGCCAATGCCGCTCCGGCGACGACCACGGACGGTCCGTGGTCGCCCCCCATCGCATCGAGAGCAATGCGGACCTTGTCCGACATTCAATGACCTAGGTCCGAATAGTGGGAATGCGACACCGGGGGGAGACTAGCGGTTCGCCGCTCCGATTTGAAGCACCCAGCCTAATCCAGCCTAATCTTTGGCCAATTTGGCAAGAGCCGCAAACGGGCCACCTTCCGGCTGGCGAACCTGCGGTGGCTCGAAAACCGCCCCCGGTTTGCGGGGATAGGGATCTAGCCCCAGCATCAGGAACTCGACGGCGAGCGCGCCCAAATCGACCACCCCGCCGATCAAAGGTTCCGGATCGTTCCATTTCACATCGTGCGGCTCGCCTGCGGCGTCGCCATCCTGGCGCGCCGGCATTTGCCGCTGGACGAACACAAGGTCGATCGCCTCCTCGACCTCATTGGCAAGCGGCTCGAGTGTCACCACGCAGTTTTGCCCAACTGTCGCCGAGACCAGCCCCGCGACCCGCAGACCGCCCGCCCCGCGCGGCGTCACGTCGAAACTGGCTTCGAGCCGCGGCAGGTCGCGAAGTCCGGCGACCCGCGCCACCGCCGCGCGCACGGCCGCGTCGGCGACGAGATCGAAATGCTGGCCGGTGTCGGCAATGTCGTCCACCGCAACGGTAACCTGCCACGGCGCGGCAGGGGATATCTCGGATTTTGGTTCAGGCATGACTGACAGCTTCAGCGATAGAATCGGGTTGTGGGAAGACGACTTTGCCGCGCAACAGCGCACTATCCTCCTGGCCTTCGAACTGGCGCCGCGCGGCGCGGACATAACGAGCAAGCCGAGCCGCTCCAGACTCGGAATCCGTATCTTCAAAGATATTACGTTGCAGCACCTTCTCAAGCTCCCGCTCATCCGCCGCAGCGAAGGCGGCAAGATAGACCGACTGGCGCCCATAAAAAGCTTCGCCGAATTTGCGCATTCGCTTCGGCACCGCGAGATCGCCAATCCCCATTTCGCGAAGATTGGCGTCGAGGTCGCGGCAAAACGCGTCGAAGAGCCGCTGCCCGTTCCCGCGCCCGCCATTGTCGCGGCCGAGCCGGTCGATCAGCAGCACCAGATGAAGGACAATCAGATCGAAACGGCCCTGTACCGTGTCCGGAACGCCGTAGCCGCTGTAAAAGGCCGGCAAGCGCGCTTGCGCCACGATCGCGCCATAGAGGTCGCCGATGCTGCGATCTTGGGAATTGGGTCGAAAGAACCGCCAAATCATAAGGTTAACCGAGGTCGTCACGACCAGCTCGATGGCGGCCGATTGCCAATCTTGAGCTTTGGGGGTACGGCACGCGGCGCCTGGACGCAATTAGGGACGAGGATGTGGGGCAATTTCGTGCGTAGTCCAAGCGGGCCGGTGGCCGCGGCTTGTGCCATCGTCGTTGCGCTCGCGCTCTCCGGCTGCGGCGGCGAGACCTTCCAGCGCGGCTACGTGCTGCCCGACGGCGCACTCGAGCAGATCCCGCTCGGCGCCTCGCAGGAACAGGTGCTGCTTGTGCTCGGCACGCCGTCGACGGTCGCCACGGTCAGCGGCGAAGCGTTCTATTACATCTCGCAGAAAGCCGACCGGCCGGTCGCGTTCATGCGAACCAAGGTCACGGATCAGCGCGTGATCGCCGTCTATTTCGATAAAGACAGGAAAGTCCGAAGGGTGGCCGAATACGGCCTCAAGGACGGTCATATCTTCGACTTCGTCAGCCAAACCACCCCGACCGGCGGCAACGACCTCAGCGTGGTCACCACGATCATCCACAATCTCGAAGGCAGAGGCACCTAAGCAAAGGCGTAGGCCCCCGATGCCTTCGATCGATGCCGCGCCAGCGCCCGTTCTCGTGCGTCAGACCTCTAGTGCGCGAGCACCGCAAGCAGAAGCAGCGCCACGATATTGGTGATCTTGATCATCGGATTGACCGCGGGGCCTGCCGTATCCTTGTAGGGGTCGCCCACCGTGTCGCCGGTCACGGCCGCCTTATGGGCGTCCGAGCCTTTGCCGCCGTAATGGCCGTCCTCGATATATTTCTTGGCATTGTCCCAGGCGCCGCCGCCCGACGTCATTGAGATAGCGACAAACAAACCGGTGACGATGACGCCGAGCAACATTGCGCCCAGCGCCGAGAACGCCGCCGACTTACCTTGCGCGCCGCCGCCGGCAACGAAATAGATGACAAAATACACCACGATCGGGGAGAGCACCGGCAACAGCGACGGCACGATCATTTCCTTGATCGCCGACTTCGTCAGCATGTCGACGGCGCGGCCGTAGTCAGGCTTGTCCCTGCCCTGCATGATGCCGGGCCGCTCGCGGAACTGACGCCGCACCTCCTCGACGATCGAGGCGGCGGCGCGGCCAACCGCGGTCATGCCCATTGCGGCGAACAAATACGGCAGCAGCCCGCCGAACAGCAGGCCGGCGACCACGTACGGATTGTTCAGCGAAAAATCCGGCGCGACGCCCTGGAAGTACGGATGCTCCTTCGCGCCGGCGACGAAGAATTTCAAATCCTCGTTGTAGGCCGCGAACAGCACCAAGGCGCCGAGCCCGGCCGAGCCGATAGCATAGCCCTTGGTCACCGCTTTGGTGGTGTTGCCGACGGCGTCGAGCGCGTCGGTCGACTTGCGCACCTCTTTCGGCAGGCCGGCCATTTCGGCAATGCCGCCGGCATTGTCGGTGACCGGGCCGAACGCATCGAGCGCCACGACGATGCCGGCCAGCGCCAGCATGGTCGTCACCGCGATGGCGATGCCGAACAGGCCCGCGAGATTATAGCTGGTCAGGATGCCGGCGATGATGACGAGCGCCGGCAGCGCGGTTGCTTCCAGCGATATCGCGAGACCTTGGATGACATTGGTGCCGTGACCCGTCACCGAGGCCTGCGCGATTGAGCGCACCGGGCGAAAATTGGTGCCGGTATAGTACTCGGTGATCCAGATAATCAGGCCGGTCACCGCAAGACCGACAATGCCGCAGACGTATAGGGTTTCGCCCGAGTAATTGGTTCCCGGCAGCGGACCGAAACCGATCATCTCGTAGATGACACCGGCAATACCGATGAGCGAAAGCACCGCGGTTGCGAGCATGCCCTTGTAGAGCGCGCCCATGATCGATTGGCTGGCGCCGAGCTTCACGAAGAACGTGCCGATGATCGAGGTGATGATGCAGACGCCGCCGATGGAAAGCGGCAGCATCATCATCCGCGACAACAGATCGCCGCCGGCGCCGTTGAAGAAGATCGCGGCCAGAACCATCGTTGCGACGGTCGTCACCACGTAAGTCTCGAACAGATCGGCCGCCATGCCGGCGCAGTCGCCGACATTGTCGCCGACATTGTCGGCAATGGTCGCGGGATTGCGTGGATCGTCCTCGGGAATGCCGGCCTCGACCTTGCCGACCAGATCGCCGCCGACGTCGGCGCCTTTGGTGAAAATGCCGCCGCCGAGCCGTGCGAAGATCGAGATCAGCGACGCACCGAAACCGAGCGCGACCAGGGCATCGATCACCTCGCGGTCGTTCGGCGCCATATGCAGCGTGCCGGTGAGGAAGCCGAAATAAAGCGTGACGCCGAGCAGCGCCAGTCCCGCAACCAGCATGCCGGTGATGGCGCCGGCGCGAAATGCGATTTCAAGGCCGCCGGAGAGCGACCCGATCGCGGCCTGTGCGGTGCGCACATTGGCGCGCACCGAAACGTTCATCCCGATGAAGCCCGCCGAGCCCGACAGGATCGCGCCGACCGCAAAGCCAACCGCGACGAGCCAGCCGAGGAAATAGCCGACGATGAGAAAGATCACGATGCCGACCACCGCGATGGTCGAGTATTGCCGCTTGAGATAGGCCTGCGCGCCCTCGCGGATCGCCGCGGCGATCTCCTGCATCTTTTCGCTGCCGGCATCGGCGGCCATCACCGAGCGCGTGGCCCAGATGGCGTAGGCAATCGCCAAAACGCCGCAACCGACGATGAGCCACAAAGTTTCCATTCGATAACCCCGGCTGATTGGAGGGCCGGCTGAATCCGGCCCGTAAGGAAGGCGCCTCGCATACAATGACGCAGCGTACGGCGCAAATCGGGGCGGACAGTGCCAAAAATGCCCCCGCCACGCAACGGCGCCGGCCTGGCTTTTCCGGCGTTTTACCCAGTCCGCTCAAGGCCGTTCCCGCGCTGCGTCCCCGCCCAGCGTCACAGCCACGCCAGACCGTCGATCCGGGCCCATTCAGTCCGCAGCGTCTTCGGAACCACCTTCTTGAGGCGCCAAACCCTTTTTCGGCAGACCTCGGGCTCGTCGCTGCAGCACATGCGGTGCCGGCGGCAGCGCTTGTTGGTGCAGGACCGAAACGATCCCAACAGGTCGGCTTGCGCGCGCCAGGTCAGCCGGATGCGCTTGCGGAACGGAATCGCCAGCCACTGTTCGAGCGTCCGCCGGCCGGGAAAGCTTCGCTTGCCGATGTGCATGGGGTTCTCCTTCGTTAATCATCCCGCCCCGCGGTTGCGGGGCGGGGGGACCACCCTGCGAAGCAGGGTAGTGGAAGGGGCGTGGGCCGCGCCGCTCGCGCGCTCCCTCTCCCCGCGCGTGGGGAGACGTGAATAAGCGATCCCGTTCTCGCGATGCGTCTTCGCATCCGAGTTTTGCTTCACGCTTTAAGAAAGCCCTTCCAACGACCTCCCAACAAAAGAAGGGAGGCGGAGCGCCGATAGACGCTTCCAAACCGGAGTCCGCTGCAAATCATTTGCGCGATTGGCGCAAACGACCTGCCGCGCGGCGCGCGCCGTTTCCGGTGCGCTCGCCTCTCGGCGCTCCACCGCGATTATGCGCCGAGGTTTTGGCCTCAACTCGGCCCGGGCCGCGCTTCCTGGAATCACCGGATCCAAACGGGAGTACCCTCTCCGGCACCAGTGCAGCGAGCACCTCGCAGTCCGGTCACGCGCCGGACGGGACGATGCCCAGAACCGCCCGGATGCGGGTTACAAGCCCGCCTCCGAGAACCGCACCCGCTCCATCGATCGGTTGTCACCGGTCGACGTCCCTTCGATGAGCGAGCTTTGATTCGTCAATATGTAACTGAAAGAGAGACGACTGTCAAGTCGTGTCGCAACATCGGAGACGGGCAATCTTGATGGCGCCGGCACCACAGATACGGCCCGGACCCGTTGCCGGGCCTCTCCCCGCCGCGAATGACCGACCGCAGAGATTCAGCGCACCACACTTCGATCCTGCACGGATTCCTGGAAGTCTTCCAATGTGGGTTCGTGCGGCATTATCTGGCCTTTCGAAAATTCAAGTTCGTCAAACAAATGGACGTGTCGGGGAATGTAATAAATGAATCTGACGTCGCGGGGATGATGATCCAGCGATTTTTTAAATTTGGTGAGCACCGCCCGCATTATCTTTTCATCAAAGGGATTGAAGAAGAAGCAAATCGTCGGCTCCAAGGGAACCGCGTATTCCATCGCATCGGCGTGCACCGCCTCGATGTCGAAACAACGCCGATGACGGCTTCGATAGCGAGCGATATTCTTCAGAGCCACATTATGTAAATCCAACGCATATTCGACACCGATCACTTTTTTGAACGGATAATGTGACGCAAGAAGAAGACATCGCCCCTTGCCGGAGCCAAAATCCAGAAAGACGTAGTCCTCGTGCCGCACCGCCGCGCTGTTGAGCAATCGCTCAAACGATCGCATCGGCATGGGTTCGTAGGGATGACCGTGCTTTCTGTTGGTGCTCTCGATCTGAAGATTTTCAACACTGATGCCGCCAGCGGTGTCCGTCCCATGAATTTCGTCAAAGGAACGGGCCGCTTTGCATTGTCTCACGCAGTCCCCCCTTATTACTTTGCAGAGTCTGGCGCCTTGGACGCGGTCGCACGCATGCGCCGACCTCGGATAATAGACCTCGGCAATATTCAATCACGGCAATCCGATCGCCGATAGCTCCGAATTCCCGCTTTCCGAGATATTCGGCAGCCGCCGCCGAGGCAGACGGTATCGGTTTTTCGCACAAAGCCGGACTCAAATCGCCGTCCGCGAATGACCAGCCGAATAAGCCACGCCTTGCTCTTGGCCAGCCTTGTTGCAGAGATTCACGAAGCGCATGATGCCGGCTCGCAAGCAGGCGGCTGTGGTATTTATCATGGCGGAGGTTCGCATGTCCCGACTTACGATTTTCCTGGCGCGGTTCATCGGCCTGTTCACCGTCCTGCTCGTGCTTGGCTTGCTGGTCCGCGGCAGCGCAACCGTCGAGGCCGCGGTTGCCAATGCGCCGGTGATGCTGGTTTACGCCACCGTCAGCCTCGCCGCGGGCCTCGCGATCATTCTCGGGCACAATGTCTGGTCGGGTGGCGCGCTGCCCGTGGTCGTTACCGTCGTCGGCTGGTTGATCCTCGCGAAAGGCCTCGTGCTTTTATTGGTCACGCCCGAGACCATGCAGCAGCTGTTCGGCGGCATGCATTACGGCGAGCATTACTTTCTGTATCTGTTGCCCGCGCTCGCGATCGGCCTTTACCTGACCTGGGCCGGCTTCACCGCGCATCTGCGAATGCAAGATTAAAATAACCGCGCGTTACGCCGTCTCGATCCAGGCGCGGACCCGCGAAGACGCGGCCAATGTCCGCAGTTGGGGGTAAGGCGCACATCGCGCGGAGTTGTCGTCACGTCCGCTTTTGACCCTTAGCAGATATCCCAATCGCACAGAATTTGCCGGCCGAAAACCGCAAGCGGGAAACCTGGCGCCGCGTTGCTGATGCGATTAATGCCGCCGCTCGCGGCGGCGACATCAAGGATGCTGTGGTTGCCTTACGGCTGGTCCTGCAGCTCGACGAGTAGGTGCCCTGCCCGCCGCAGTGACGCGATTGAGGTCGTACGACGCGCGCTTACTTGCCAGGCCGGGGTGCCTGATAATAAGGGCCGTAGCCGTGTAACGATTGGTCCCACCAAATAGGATCAAATGCACTCTGCTGCTGGACACTTCCGAGCTGCGTCGACTGCGCGTTCGAATGGAGCCCGAAATTGTTCATCATCTGGTCGTCCGGATCGGCGAATGACGAGCTGCCGTTTCCGCCGCCGGTGCTTTGCTGGCTAAATGCCCATGCGGATGGAGCGGTCAATAAGATGATGCCTGCGGTAGCCAAGGCTAACCGGTATCGAAGCATAGTGAATTTCCCCGTTTCCCCGAAAGAAACAATTATAGCACCTCTAGGCTCCCGAATGCCAGGCCGCCGCTTCCAGCCGCCGTGGTGCTCACGATTGGCCCTAAACGTCACTTGCCGCGCGACAACAATACGTCTGAAATTGAGGGTACTCGGGTCTGCGCTAGAAACGGCGCTGTTGACCAATTCTGTTGAAGAAGTCGGACGATAATTTGAGTAGAGCCAATTGGCGCGCTGAGGGTGCGGTCAATCGGTGGAGCGGCCCTGCTCTTATGCTGGTTTGAGCTTTTGTACCGGTATCAGCTTCGCCATTTTTCGGAGGTTCTGGGCGGTTGCTGCGAGGAGGAACTCGTCGCGCGCACCATTCGGTCCTCGTAGTCGGAGCCGGTCGAGCCTGAGAATGCGTTTAAGGTGCGCAAATAGCATCTCGACCTTCTTCCGCAGCCGTCGTGCGATGCGTCCCTCCCACGATCTTGCGATTTGGCGTGCCATGTCTCGGGCGCCTTCGTAGATCGATCGCGGCACATACCGGGCCGGCTCCTTGGGACAGCATCGAGGCTTCAGGCGGCAGGCTTCGCAGTCATATTTGCTCGCGCGGTAGCGTAGTGTCGATCCATCATCGATACGTGAGCCGGTCGTGGTCAGCATCTTGCCGGCTGGGCAGTAGTAGACGTCGCCGTCATGATCATAGGTGAAGTCGTCGCGGGAGAAGGTGCCATCTTGGCGCGCCGATCTGTCGAACACCGTGACATGCGGCTCGATGCCCTGCTCATAGACCAGCCAGCCGAGCATCTCGGCCGAGCCATAGGCGCTGTCGCCTAGAAGGCGGGCGGGATACAGGTCGAAGCGCTCCATCGAGCGTTCGATCATGCGTTTTGCGGCGAGAACCTCGGCCTGCCGGATCGCGGTCGTCGCTTCGACATCCACGATGATCGCATGGTCGGCGTCGATGAGGTAGTTGGTGGAATAGGCGAAGAATGCCTGTCCACCATGGGCGCCGGTCCAACGGGCCGCGGGATCGGCCGGAGAGAGGAACTTGGGCACCACATCGGTGGCGGCACCGAAGGCCGCATCGTCGAGCACGGCCAGATATTCTTCGATCGCCCGGCCGGTTGTCTCTGGTGGTAGCCCCTTCTCACCTTCGATGCCATTCTGCCGGTTCGCATCCGCTTTGATCAAACTGGCATCGACCGCAAAGGCCTCCCCACCGACCAGCCCCTCGCGAATGCAGCGCTGCAGGACTGTCTCGAACACGCGCCGCAGCAGATCGGCCTCGCGGAAGCGGCCATGCCGGTTCTTCGAGAAGGTCGAATGATCGGGGACATGCCCGTCGAGCCCAAGCCTACAAAACCATCGATAGGCCAGATTGAGGTGGACTTCCTCGCACAGCCGCCGCTCCGATCGAATACCGAAGCAGTAGCCAACGATCAGCATTCTAATCATCAGCTCTGGATCGATCGATGGCCGGCCCATCGTGCTGTAGAACGCCGCCAGCTCTCGCCTCACACCCTCCAACTCGACGAACCTGTCGATCGAGCGCAGCAGATGATCACCTGGAACGTGCCTCTCTAGCGAAAACTCATAGAACAACACAGCCTGTTCGACTTGCCGATGTCCCATCATGATTCGAAGTCCTGCTTCTCGCAGCGACTAAATCAGCGAATATCAACTTCCGCAACTGCAGACTTTTTCAACACAATCGGTAGAGTCGAGATGTGGCGCGGTGTCTGTAGGTCGGACATATCCGTTTCCGCCTCTTTCGTCTGGCGGTGCCTTAGTGGTTCGACCGTGGCTCCGTTTCCACATCTCGCTCATCGAACCGCGACTTGCAGATTTCCTGCATCCGGCTCTCGGACAAGACCTCACGCCTTCACCCACGGCACATCGCGCCCAAGCGCGGTTAGGCGTACGAGCCCGAAGTGGCCGTAAAGATGCGGGAGTGGATAGGTCCCACCCTTGCGTCGCCTGACCTTGTGCTTGATGCGCAACCACCGGCGCAACCGCACCGCTGTGTAGTTGTCGATCGCCCGGTACGCTTTGGTGACGGTGCCTACATTGAAGTAGTTCGCCCATCCGCGCAGCGTGCGGTTCAACTTGTCCACCAGCTCTGTGGTGTCTTGCCATGTCCCGGTTCGGACTGTCAGTGCGTGGATGGTCTCCACTATGCCCTTGATGCTTTTCTTCGATGGCCGGTATCCCAGGCGTGCCTGGCCGGTTCTCGCTGAGTACATCCGTCCGAACGAGTAACCCAGGAAGTCGAACTGCTCTTCCGGCACCTTGCAGATTCGTGTCTTTTCATCGTTGACCATGAGCTTCAGCTTGCTCATGATCTTGCGCAATTGCTGCAGCGCCTCATCGGCTTTGCCTTTCCTGCACAGGATCACGAGATCGTCGGCGTAGGTCACGATGCGAGTGCCGAGGCCTCGCTCCAGCCCGAGCATCTTCCAACCCAACACAAACCGGCGCATGTAAAGATTTGCCAGCAATGGTGAGATGGGTGAACCCTGTGGAATGCCGCGCCGGTTGTCCCGAGCCTCGGTCGTGCGTGTCTTCCTTCCTCGATCGTCGGTTTCTTCCACGGGACATTCCAGCCACATCTTGATCAGATGCAGCACGCGCCGATCAACGATCCGGCGCGCTACCGACTTTAATAACTCGGCATGCGGAATGCTCCCGAAGTAGTCCGCGAGGTCGGCGTCGACGACTTCCGAATGGCCGCGAAACAGCAGCGCTTCCACCTCGACCACCGCCTGTTGGGCACTGCGCCCAGGACGATAGGCATACTGTTCTGGTGGAAGATCGGCTTCAAAGATCGGTCCCAGCACCAGCATCGCTGCCGTCATGCAGACCCGATCACGCAAGGTCGAGATGCCCAACGGCCTGAGTTTGCCATTGGCCTTCGGTATGAACACTCTTCTGATAGGGTCCGGTCGGTAAGTCTCTTGCCTGAGCGCAAGCGCCAGTTCGCCAAGCCACCGTTGCACCCCATACGCTTCAATGTCCGCGAAGTCCTGACCGTCCACGCCCGGTGCGCCCTTGTTGGAGCGGCACTGAGCATAGGCATGGGCCAGAATATCCTCACGGCTGATCTTGTCGTACAGGGCGTAGAAGCGATAGCCGGCTTCTGCCTTCGCTTTCGCGTGCAACGCCATCTGCAGTTTCTGAACACTCTTCGGAGTTGATAGGTTGCCCAATCTCCAGGTCCCTCACCACGTCTTGCGTTCGTCTTGAACTGAGGTCCCTTCCCTCCACCGGCGTTACCCGGCTTCAACGGTACTGCGAACCTCTCCGCCACCCCGACGTGCCCGGCCTGTCCCTCGCGGGCGTCCGGTTGGTCATCGCTGACCACGCTTCGGGGCTTCCCGTGTTGCGTACGCTTTCCTTGTGTACATGCTGCCGCCACTACCCCGGCGCAGCGTCTGGGCATATCGGTTCGCTCAGTCACCCAGCCGTATCAGCCTTCCCCGAAAGGGTTGTCGGGTCGGCCTGCGCATCGTCCTTTTCGAGGTTTGCTCGGCGTTCACTCGCGTTGCGGCCTGCACATTCGCGCTGTCACCAATTCGTGACACGCTATCCGAAGGCTTCAGCTATTTCGTCACCTCCATAGCTGCTCCGGCTGCTTCCGGCTGGAGCGTTCGCCGGGTGGGACTTGCACCCACTGGAAAGCGCCGCCTTATCACGGCGCACACC
>CAVZIQ010000012.1:0-239482 GCA_963775515.1 uncultured Alphaproteobacteria bacterium
TTTCGCGTCGATATCGGGGTGAAAAAATGCGCAACCGCGGTGGCGCGAAGATCCACGCCGACGTCGCGCGCCTCGGCGACCAGCGCATCGAGCAGCAGTCTATTTTCGATCATGTGGGCGAAAGGCTCGCCCGGCTCGACGTCGCCTGAGAAAGTGAGGAAGGTCGGCCGCACCGCATCGCCGAGTCGGCTGTCGGTGACGACCATGTCGAGGATCGGCTGTGCGTCGCCGCCAACCCGGTCCCATACGCCGATCGTCTCGAACAGCCGCCGCGCCGCCGCGACGATCGCGGAAGCCCGCTCATCGCCGGCATGGCTCACGCCGAGCGTCGGATCGGCGACGGCGACCGAGAACGCGGCGCCAAGGCCCTGCCGCAAGGCGATCGCCAGCGTAAGCCCGGCAAAGCCGCCGCCGGCAATCAGGACATCAGCATCGTTGCGCGTCATGCCTTATCCTAGCACGCAAGGCTGGGCCGGGCTTGACCCACCCATCGAACCTATATGCAAAGAAGTATACGCGGCCGGAACCGCCCCGGGCGCGAGGGAAGACAGCATGGCCTCCGCCGTCCAGGAATTGGTTGATATTCTCAATCTCGAACCCCTCGAAGTGAATCTGTTTCGCGGCCGCTCGCCGCAATCGCGCTGGCAGCGGGTGTTCGGCGGCCAGGTCATCGGCCAGGCGCTGGTCGCGGCCTGCCGCACCGTCGACGACGTGACGACACGGCCGCCGCATTCGCTGCACGCCTATTTCCTGCTCGGCGGCGATCCGAAAGTGCCGATCATCTACGAGGTAGACCGCATTCGCGACGGCAAAAGTTTCACCACGCGCAACGTCAAGGCTATCCAGCACGGCCACGCGATTTTCTCGATGTCGGTGTCGTTCCATGTCCACGAAGACGGCCTATCGCATCAGTTCGCCATGCCCGATGTGCCGCAGCCGGACGCGCTGCCGGATGAAGCCGAATTGAAGGAACGCGTGTGGCCGAAGATGCCCGAACCGGTGCGGCGCTATTACGAGCGCGAACGGCCCATCGAGTTGCGGCCGGTCGAGTACGGCCGCTATCTCGGCGAGATAACAAAAGACGGCCGCTTTCACGTCTGGATGCGCGCGACCGGCCGGCTCCCCTACGAGCCGGCGATTCACCAATGCGTGCTCGCTTATGCCTCCGACATGATGCTGCTCGATGCCGCGCTGATTCCGCACCAGCGCTCCGTGTTCAGCGAGGACATCATGGCGGCGAGCCTCGATCATGCGCTGTGGTTCCATCGTCCGTTCCGCGCCGACGAGTGGCTGCTCTACGCGCAGGACAGCCCGAACCTGGCGGGGTCCCGCGGTTTCGCGCGCGGCCTGATCTTCTCAAGCGACGGTACCTTGGTCGCCTCGGTGGCCCAGGAAGGACTATTGCGGCAGCGCCGCGCCGCTCCCGCTTGACCGCGGCACCCGATTAAGACCTGGCCGCCGCGCCGGATCTCTAGCCTAATATTTGAGCAGAATGAGCGTGGCGCGATGAGCGGGAGCTTCGCGGCTGACGCAGAAAAAGTCGGGCCCGCGCAGCACGGGGGTCGAATGGGCGTGGTTGGCGCCGTTTTGGTACTTGGCACGGGGCTTGAATTCCTCGACATCCGGCGATGACGCGGCGCGGTCATATTCCTGCGCAGTCATCGCCGAAGTGCTCTGCGCCGCAAAGACCAATGCAACGAAAGGTCGACGGGGGAAACAATGAAAGTCGTGATGGCCATCATCAAACCGTTCAAGCTCGACGACGTCCGTGACGCGCTTACTAAAGTCGGCGTGCAAGGACTGACCGTGACCGAGGTGAAGGGCTACGGCCGGCAGAAGGGTCACACGGAGATTTATCGCGGCGCCGAATATGCGGTGAGCTTCCTGCCCAAGATCAAGATAGAAATCGCCTGCCCGTCCAATCAGGTGGACAAAGTCATCGAGACGATCAGCGCGGCGGCAAAAACCGGCCAGATCGGCGACGGCAAGATTTTCGTGTTCGGTCTCGACCATGCGGTCCGTATCCGCACCGGCGAAACCGACGCCGCCGCACTCTAGACCGGGCTTTCGACCTATGCGGTTTTAGGACTCGCGCTGAACCGACAATTTTGATGCAATTCCTGCTTGGCATTCGCCAGGGCAGGAGACGCAATGAATACGATGATCGCCGCGCGGCTGCACGCCTACGGCGCCCCTATGACGCTCGACCGGATCGAAGTGCCGCAGCCGCGGGCGAACGACGTGCTGGTCGAGGTCAAGGCCTGCGGCGTGGTGCCCAACCTGGCGCGTGTCATCAGCAATTTTTTCGGCACGCAGGTGCCCGATCTCAAGATCATGCCGCCGTTGCCGGCGATTTTCGGTCTCGATCCGACCGGCGTGGTGGCGGAAGTCGGCGATCAGGTGCGCGCGATCCGCCAGGGCGAGCGGGTCTATGTCAATCCGGCGCGCTGCTGCGGCTCATGCCGGATGTGCCGCAGCGGGCAGACGCTGGATTGTCCGAATTTCACCTTTCAAGGCTATTTCGGGCGCTCGCAGGACATCATGCGCGCCTATCCTTACGGCGGGCTGTCACAGTTCATCACCGCGCCCGCTGCTGCGCTGGTCAGGCTGCCCGACAATGTGAGTTTCGAAGCCGCGGCGCGGTTCGGCTATTTCGGCACCGCCTACGCCGCGATGCGGAAAATCGGCGTCGGTCCCGGTCAGTCGCTGCTGATCAACGGCATCGGCGGCCAGCTCGGCCTTTGCGCCGCGTTGCTCGCGCTGGCGATGGGCGCGACCAAAATCCTCGGCACCGGACGCAACGCCGCGCTGCTCGATCGGGTCAAAGCGCTGGCGCCGCAACGGATCGATACGCTTGCGGTCGCGAACACCGCCGCGCAGCCCGATCCGCTCGTCGCCTGGGCGAAGGCGTCGACCGACGGTTATGGCGTCGACGGAGCCATCGATTGCCTGCCGCCCGGCGCGCCGGCAAGCGCGATGATGCGCGCGCTCTATTGCCTGCGGCGCGGCGGCCGCGCCGTGAACGTCGGCGCCGTCATCGAGACGCTGCCGGTGAATGCATTCTGGCTGATGACCAACCGGATAGGCCTGCAAGGCTCGGTCTGGTTCACGACCGCCGAAGGCGAGGACATGGCGGCAATGGCCGGCTCCGGCACGCTGAATTTGTCCGTGCTCGAGCACCGCGTTTCGCCTTTGTCGAAGGTCAACGAGGCGCTCGCCGGAATGGACGATAGAGACGGCGGCTTCACCAATTTTGTCATCGACCCGACACGCGCCGACTAGGACGTGTGCCCCTACATCGCGGGCGATAAATCCTTCCGATCATTAGGAACTGCTCGCATAGCACCAAATCAAAGGCCGCATGCTTGCGGTCGTTGACATCACCCCAATTTAGCCGTTCAGCTATGGACGTCATTATCCCGGGCGTGGGCTCGGCTGCGGCGGCATACACTGGCTGTCGTATTCGACGATGCCTTCGGCCAAACTCCCGGTGAGCACGGTATTAGCCCGTCTACTCATAAATTGATCATGACCGCATAGCCAAGGAGCGGCGTAAAAGCCGGCATCTCAATACCGATGCGACGGGCAGTTGCGGAAAAGCAGAACACGATCGGAGAGAAACATGGACGCCAAGACTGATGACAAGAGCGCGGGCAAGTGCCCGGTGCTGCACGGCCCGTCGAATCGCGAGTGGTGGCCGAACACCCTGAATATCGGGGTGCTCCACCACAATTCGCCCAAGTCCGATCCGATGGGCAAGGCGTTCGACTACGCCAAGGAATTCAAGAGCCTCGACCTGAACGCCGTCATCAAGGACCTGCAGGCTTTGATGACGGAATCTCAGGATTGGTGGCCGGCCGACTTCGGCCACTACGGCGGATTGTTCATCCGCATGGCGTGGCACAGCGCGGGTACCTACCGCATCACCGACGGCCGCGGCGGCGCCGGCGCCGGCCAGCAGCGTTTCGCGCCGCTGAACTCTTGGCCGGACAACGCGAACCTCGACAAGGCGCGCCGGCTGTTGTGGCCTATCAAGCAGAAATACGGCCGGAAGCTTTCCTGGGCCGACCTGATGGTGCTGGCCGGCAACGTCGCCCTCGACTCGATGGGCTTCAAGACGTTCGGTTTCGCCGGCGGCCGTGCCGACGTCTGGGAGCCCGAGGAGCTCTACTGGGGTCCCGAAGGGACGTGGCTGGGCGACGAACGCTACAGCGGCGAACGTCAGCTCGCCGAACCGCTCGGCGCGGTGCAGATGGGCCTGATCTACGTCAATCCGGAAGGGCCGAACGGCAATCCGGACCCGGTCGCGGCGGCCAAGGACATCCGCGAAACTTTCTTCCGCATGGCGATGAACGACGAGGAGACCGTCGCGCTGATTGCCGGCGGCCACACCTTCGGCAAAACCCACGGCGCTGGCGATCCGTCGCTGCTCGGCCCGGAGCCGGAAGGCGGCGCCATCGAGGATCAGGGCCTCGGCTGGAAGAGCAAATTTGGTACGGGCTTCGGCGCCGACGCCATCACCGGCGGTCCGGAAGTCACCTGGTCGCAGACGCCGACGAAGTGGAGCAATCACTTCTTCGACAATCTATTCAACAACGAATGGGAGCTGACCAAGAGCCCGGCTGGTGCGAAACAATGGAAGGCGAAAGGCGCCGCCGCCACCATCCCGGATGCCCACGACAAGTCGAAGAAGCATGTTCCGACCATGCTGACCACCGACCTCTCGCTGCGGTTCGACCCGGCTTACGAGAAGATCTCGCGGCGCTTTTACGAGCATCCGGACCAGTTCGCGGACGCGTTTGCCCGCGCCTGGTTCAAGCTCACGCACCGCGACATGGGCCCGATCGCGCGCTATCTTGGCCCGCTGGTGCCGAAGGAGACGCTGATCTGGCAGGACCCGGTCCCCGCGGTAAATCATCCGCTGATCGGGGAAACGGACATTGCCGCATTGAAGGCAAAGATTCTCGTCTCCGGCCTGTCCGTCTCGCAACTCGTTGCGGCTGCCTGGGCGTCGGCCTCGACGTTCCGTGGCTCCGATAAGCGCGGCGGAGCGAACGGCGCGCGGATTCGTCTTAGCCCGCAGAAGGACTGGGAGGTCAACCAGCCGGCTCAGCTCAAGACGGCTCTGCAGAAACTCGAAGCGGTCCAGAAGGAGTTCGGCAAGAAGATTTCGCTCGCCGACCTGATCGTTCTCGGCGGCAGCGCGGCGGTCGAAAAGGCCGCGAAGGACGCAGGCGTTGACGTGAAGGTCCCCTTCACGCCGGGGCGCATGGACGCATCGCAGGAGCAGACCGACGTCGAGTCATTTGCTCCGCTTGAGCCCCGTGCCGACGGCTTCCGCAACTATATCGGCGGCAAGCGGCAGTTCATGATGCCGGAGGAGGCGTTGGTCGATCGGGCGCAATTGCTGACGCTGACGGCGCCCGAGATGACGGTGCTGCTCGGCGGCTTGCGCGTCCTCGGCGCCAACACCGGCGGGTCCAAGCACGGCGTCTTCACCAAACGGCCCGAGACGCTGACCAACGACTTCTTCGTCAACCTGCTCGACATGAGCACGCAATGGCAGCCCGCCGGCTCCGATGGCGTGTACGAGGGCCGCGACCGCAAGACGAATGCGGTCAAATGGACCGGCACCCGCGTCGACTTGATCTTCGGTTCGCATTCGCAGCTTCGCGCGCTCGCGGAAGTCTATGCGTGCGCGGATTCGAAAGTGAAGTTCGTGCAAGACTTCGTGGCGGCGTGGACCAAGGTGATGAACGCCGATCGCTTCGACCTCGCCTGATCTCGCCGGCCGCGTCTCTGGGAGATTTTAGCGCGGAGCCGCGACTGCGTCTCGTGCTTGCTGCGCGTTCAAGGATCCCCGCCCTGGCACGCTCCTCGTGCGGCCAGGGTGGGGTGAACGCGGCGCGAAAAGCTGCTAATCGGTTTATCAACCAGGTCTCAAACAAAGCCCAGCGAGGAAACCATGTACGCCAATCTTGAACTTTTCATCGACGGCAAGTGGCTTGGCGGTGATGGCCGCAAAGGCGAGGATGTGCTCAATCCGGCGACCGAAAAGCCGCTTGCGCATCTTCCGCATGCGAGCAAAGCCGACCTCGATGCCGCGCTGCAAGCAGCCCAGAAAGGGTTCGCGGTGTGGCGCGCCACGTCGGCCTACGACCGCTGCAAGCTCATGCACAAGGCCGCCGACTTGATGCGGGAGCGCTTTGACGCGATCTCAAAGATCATGGTGCTGGAACAAGGCAAGACCTATCCGGAAGCCCGCGGCGAGGTGATCACCTCCGCCGACATCATCGACTGGTATGCCGAAGAGGGCCGCCGTTCTTACGGCCGCATCGTGCCGGGCCGCGGCAAGGGCGTCCGCCAGCTCGTGCTGCAGGAGCCGATCGGCGTCGTGGCGGCATTCACGCCGTGGAATTTCCCGGTGCTGACGCCGGCGCGGAAAATCGGCGGCGCGCTCGCCGCCGGTTGCTCGCTCATTCTCAAGGCGTCCGAAGAGACGCCGGGCGCGGGCATCGAACTGGTGCGCTGCTTCGTCGACGCCGGATTGCCGGCAGGGGTGTTGAACCTCGTCTTCGGCGTGCCGGCGGAAGTCTCCGAGCATCTGCTCGCCAAGGACGCGATCCGCAAGATTTCTTTCACCGGCTCCATCCCGGTCGGCAAGCATCTTGCCGCGCTCGCGGCCAAGGGCATGAAGCGCACCACCATGGAGCTCGGCGGTCATTCGCCGGTCGTGGTGTTCGCCGACGCCGATCCGGAGAAGGCCGCCGACACCATCGCGGCGTTCAAGTACCGCAACGCCGGGCAGGTCTGCATTTCGCCGACGCGCTTCTACGTCCAGGAAGACGTCTATCCGCGCTTCCTCAAGCGTTTCACCGAATACGCCAACGGCATCAAGCTCGGCGATGGCATGGAGAAGGGCATCACCATGGGCCCGATGGCGAATTCACGCCGCATCGACGCGATGGAAAGCTTCGTCAACGACGCCAAGAGCCGCGGCGGAAAAATTCAGACCGGCGGCAAGCGCCACGGCAACCAGGGATACTTCTTCGAACCGACGGTGATCACCGACATTCCGGACGACGCCAAGATCATGAAGGACGAGCCGTTCGGGCCGCTCGCTCCGGTCGTTACCTTCAAAACCTTCGACGAGGTGGTCGAGCGCGCCAACTCGCTGGAATACGGGCTCGCGGCTTACGCCTTCACGACGTCGAGCGCGACCGCCGCCGCGATCGGCGACGCGCTGGAGTCCGGCATGGTCGGCGTCAACTCGGTCGCGATCTCGACGCCCGAGACGCCGTTCGGCGGCGTCAAAGAGAGCGGCCACGGCAGTGAGGGCGGCATCGAGGGTTTGGGCGCCTACTTCGTCACCAAATTTATCTCGCAGGGTTGAGGTGGGATCAATCGCGCAAAACTGCCGGTGCGCGGCACCGGCAGCCGATCGCGGTTATTGATGTCCTAACAAAGATCCTAAAACTGGAACTTGTTGGCGAAGTTGGCGGCGCGCTCGCGCCGTTTTTGCAACACGAATGTGTTGCTCGCGCGGCGGAGCGAAGGCGCATCGCTGTTCCCGGCGTTCCTACGTATTTTCAGGAACGAAAATCTATGGTGATGCATTGTACGACGGTGGCGGGGTGGGAAGCGCCGGATCGTCGATGGATATTTTGGCTTCCATACTCGCCTATCTCGTTTGCGTCACCGGGATCGTCACCGGACTGGTGATGTCATTCGTGGTTTTCTTTTCCGCTCCCGTTCAGCAATGGACGGTGCCGGGGCAAGCCATCGCGATGCTGGCCAAGCCGAGCCCCGTCCAGACGATAGGGGCTTCGGTCGTAAAGCCGATGACCGGGGTCGAACCGCGGGACCGGATCGCCGCGTCCCGCGCCGCAAAAGCCGACGCAATCCCTCCGACGACGATCGCCATCGACGTTCGGCAGAAGCCGCTGATCTCACAAAGCCACTTTCGGCGGTTGGCGGCGAAAGAGCGCGCCAGACAGTTGGCGTACCGCGAGCGCTCGAGTTTTGAAACGCGTTTCCTGCATTATGACGATTGATCTTCGGTCGTCCGACTAAGCATAAGAACGCTGCAAGAAAGCGACCGCATCGTCGGCCAGTTGGGCCGGATCGCGTTCGCCGCGTTGCGCATTTTCGATGATGCGTTTGGCGATGATCTCCTGCGCCGCGCGCTGGTAGGCGGGCGAGGCGAATTTGCTGCCCGATTGTTCGACCTTCGTCCACGCGGTTTTGTAGACCGAAACCAGAAAGTCAATCATTTCCGGTTCGAACGCCGCTTGCGCTAGCAGGGGAATTATCGGCATCGCAGCAATCCGTGTTTGCAATTCGATCCAACCGGCAACGAACGTGAAAACGATATACCTTCTCTGAATAACGCGCTACGCGGCTGTATGATCCCTGGCGCGATACACGCCCGGCGCCCATGCGCCTGATCAATCGATTGCAGCTGCTGCGAAGCAGGCTGGCGGAGAGGGAGGGATTCGAACCCCCGATACGGTTGCCCGTATGCCGCATTTCGAGTGCGGTGCTTTCAACCACTCAGCCACCTCTCCGGAAGGGCAACAGCCTGAGCGTCGCGGCGCAGTATGTAGCGGCGGCGATCAGGCGAAACAAGGGCGGCGGAGTTTAGAGCTCCCAGCCGATCTTGCGATCAAGCGAATAAGGCCCGCCGCCGCGCAAGGCGATGGCGAAGAAAATCAGTCCCCATAGGAAGACATATTCCCAACCGTGATGAGCCCAAGCCCAGCCGTTGTGAGCAAAGAGTATACTGATGACCGCAAGCTCGATCGCGATCGATGCGGCGAAGAAGCGCGTGAACAGGCCGAGCATGACGCAGACGGCGCCGATGGTTTCATTGATGAAGACGATATAGGCAACCAGCAATGCCGGCTCCAAACCGTTCTTGGCGAACTCCTCGGCGGCCGTGGCCATCGACGGTCCTATGAGCCTGTTATAGCCGTGAGCCAGTAGCGTTGCGCCGACGGTGACCCGAATGAGCGGCCAGGACAGCGGGATGACGGCGTCATAGAACGGCTGCAGGAACGGCAGCAGCAGCTTGGGTTGAGCTTCGGCCATGTGTCCTCCTTGTCGCTTCCGATCTGGCGCCGATTTGCGGCGTAGCCCGGGCGTGCTGTCAAACGTAGCGCATTATTTCGGCGCCATCACCAGCGAGTAGCGCTCGTCGGCCGCCAGGCATTCGGCCAGCGGCAAGCCGAGCTCCTTGCGCACGATATTGGTGCCGAGCACCAGCGAAACGACCTTATAGAAAGCGTGGCGGCGGCTCATGCCCTCGCGGCCCATGCCGCAATCCGTCGAGATCACCAGGCGCTCGGGCGGAATATATTTGAGCGCGGCGCGGATTTTCTCCGCGACCTCGTCCGGGCTTTCGACTTGCAGAACGTGATGGTCGATGACGCCGATGGCGATCTTCTTGTCGGTGATGGTTTTGCCGATCGCTTCGAGATCGATGCCGCCGGAGCTCGACAATTCGAACGTGATGACGTCGGCGTCGACCGTATTGTAGGTCTCCAGCGCCGCCTTGTAGCTCTGCACCTGCGCGAACATGCGCTGCTGCGAAGGATTGCCCCAGCAGGAATGCGCCCACACTTCGGTCTTGGCGCGCAGGCCCTTCACGGTGCGGTTGAACACTTCGACCATCAATTGTGGCGTGATCACCTTGTCCTGGATCTTGCGCACCGCGATCAGATGGATCTGCGGTTCTTCGATCTGGATGACGGGGCAGCCGGCATCGGCAAGCTCGTGATATTCCTCGTTGAAGGCATCGGCGATCGCGAACATGCGGTCCGGCACGCTCTTGTAGTGCCGGTCCTGCAGCGCGAAGGCGACGATCTCCGCGGACACCGCGCCGAACTTGACCGGCTTGGTGGTGAAGCGCTGCGCCGCCTTCCACATCGCGGTATATTGCAGATTGCCGCGCCCGATCGGGCCGGTGATGACCGGCATGACGCGCGATTCAAGATAGTCGTGCAAAATGTGGCCGCGCGGAAACAGGATGCCGCCGCGCCCCGCGGGCGTCGGTTCGGGATGCAGTGCGTCGAGCCCGCTCATATGGTTCGGCGGATAGGCGGTCCAGCTCTGGCCGCCGACGTCGTCGTCGAAACGGCAATCGCCGTCGGTGACGATGTCGAGGCCCGCGAGTTCCTGATCGCGCAAATAACAGGTCAGGGCGTCTTCATACTGCTCGCGGAACCGCCGGCTGACCATCGCCTCGAGAAAATGACGGGTGCCGAGATTTTCCGTGTACCAGCTCGGCCGTGGCAGCGAGCCGGTGATCGTCGTCGGCAATTTGATGTCTTTGGTGCCCCGATACATTTTTGAACGTCTCCCCGGAATTTAAAGCGGGTGCTGGTTCCGCTTTCAAGCTTAAGCGCATAGCTTAGCAAGGAGCGCCAGCGCTTGATATGCGGGTCGCGCCGGGGATTGCGGCCGGCCCGCGATGGGACCGCCGAGCAATGGGCAAAAGTGGGCAGCGCAGGCCGGAGACTGGGGCCGTCGATGGACTCAGGTGCCGGTGAACACAGGCTTGCGCTTTTCCATGAAGGCGGTGCGGCCCTCGGTGTAATCGCGGCTGGCAAAGCACTGCTCGACCAGCTCGGCCGAGCGCGTCAAATTGCGCTTCGAATCTTCTTTGACGACTTCGCCGACCGTGCACTTCACCGCCTTGATGGTGAGCGGCGCGTTGGCGCTGATCATGTCGGTGATGCTTTTGACGTAGGTTTCAAGCTCGGCCGACGGCACGACGCGGTTCACCAGTCCCATGGTGCGCGCTTCCTCGGCGTCGAACTGGCGCGCGGTGTAGAAGATTTCCTTGGCGAAGGATGGCCCGACGATATCGACAAGCCGTTTGAGACCGCTATAGCCGTAGCCCAGCCCGAGTTTTGCCGCCGGCACAGCGAAGCGCGAATTGTCGGAGCAGATGCGCAGGTCGCAGCAGGTGGCGAGTCCCAGGCCGCCGCCGATGCAATAGCCGCGGATCATGGCGATGGTCGGCTTCGGAAAATCGGCGATGCTGGCATAGGTCGCGTCGGTTTTCTTGTTGTAGGACCGCACCGCTTCCAGCGTGGCGCGCTCGCTGCCGAATTTCGAGATGTCGGCGCCGGACACGAAGGCCTTGCCGCCGGCGCCGGTGAGCACCACGACGCGGATGTCGCTATCGGCTGCGAAGCCATTGAGGATTTCGGTGGTCGCCTCCCACATCTCCAGCGACACCGCGTTGTGCCGCTCCGGATTGTTGAAGGTCACGATGCCGACGCCGCCTTCCTTGCGCGAGAGCATCTTGTCGGTTTGCGTCATTTTCTTCCTGCTCCTAATTCTGCAGACAGCGGCTCTTCACACCGCATTGGTCTTGTGCAGCGCCGCGATGTCGCGCGCACTGAATCCGAATTCCTTGAGCACCGCGTCGGTGTGTTCGCCGAGCTCCGGCGGTCGAACCGCGAGACGCGACGGCGTGCGCGACAGCTTCACCGGCTGGGCGACCAGCCGCATCTTGCTCTTGTCCTTCCTCGTCACGCTTTGCGCCATGCCGAGATGCTCGACCTGCGGGTCGGCGAACATCTGGTCGATCGAGTAGATCGGTCCGCACGGCACGCCGGCTTTGTTCAAACGCTCGATCCAATCGGCGCTGGTGCGGCCGCCCATGTAGGAGTCGATCTCGGCATTGAGCGCATCGCGGTTCTTCGAGCGTGCCGCGCCGTTCTGATAATTCGGATTTTGCATCAGCGCCGTCGCGCCCGCGGCCTCGCAGAACCGTTCCCAGATTTTCTGCCCAGTCGCGGCAATGTTGATATGGCCGTCTTTGGTCTTGAACACGCCGGTCGGGATGCTGGTCGGATGATTGTTGCCGGCCTGTTTCGCCACCTCGCCGCTCACCAGATAACGCGCGGCCTGAAAGTCGAGCATGAAAATCTGCGCTTGCAGCAGCGAGGTCTCGATATGCTGGCCTTTGCGCGATTTCTCGCGTTCCAGCAACGCGACGAGAATGCCGAGCGCCGCGAACAGTCCGGCGGAAAGATCCGCAATCGGGATGCCGACGCGCACCGGCCCCTGGCCCGGCAGGCCGGTAATCGACATCAGCCCGCCCATGCCCTGCGCGATCTGATCGAAGCCGGGCCGGCCGGCATAAGGTCCGTCCTGGCCGAAGCCCGAAATGCTGGCATAGACGAGACGCGGATTGATCTTGGCGAGAGTTTTGTAGTCGATGCCGAGCCGCTTCTTCACGTCGGGGCGGAAATTCTCCACCACGACGTCGGCCTTCTTGACCATGCGCTTGAACGCGGCAAGTCCCGCCGGCGACTTCAGGTTGAGCGTCATGCTGCGCTTGTTGCGGTGCAGGTTCTGAAAGTCCGAACCCTCGCGCGGCCCGCCCATCGGCTCTTCCGGTCCCGGCGGCGATTCGATCTTGATGACGTTGGCGCCCCAATCGGCGAGCTGGCGCACGCAGGTCGGTCCCGACCGCACGCGGGTAAGATCGAGCACCGTGAAGCGGGCAAGAGCTTTCGAAGCGCGGGGAAAAGGCATTGCTGGCGTCTCCAATGCCGGTTGGTCGCCGGCTTGATTTTTGCCGGCCGCAAGTCTCACGTTGCAACGGCCGGAAGTGGCCGAACTTCCCCGATCTTCAAGGCATTGTCCACCGGCTCGATTGGCAGCGCAGCCAGTCGTTCCGGCCGTGCAGAAACGATACACTGGCGGCGCGAACGGTCATCTTTGGGGCACTTTCGAGAGGCGATCATGAACGAGGAAGCTTTCAATGTCAGCTTGCGAAAATTCCTGAAAAAGGTCGGTATCACCTCGCAACGCGAGATCGAGCAGGCGGTGCGCGGCGCGCTGGCCGGCGGCCGGCTCAAAGGCAACGAGGCGCTGCCCGCCAAAGTGACGCTCAAGGTCGAGGACGTCGGTTTGTCGATCGAGATCGAGGGCGCCATCGAACTTGAATGAACAATGCCGCGCGAACCGTAACCGTTGTCCGGAAAGCAAACATGATCGATCTCCGCCGTCCGCTCATTGCACTCATGCTCGTTGCCGCAGCGGCAACGGCGCTGGCGCAGGAACATCCCGGCCACGGCGGCGAACGGTCCGATCGTCAAGTGGAAAGAGAACAGGGCGGCGGCGGGCATCAGAGCGGCCCGGGCGTCCTGTCACTGCTGCCGGGCGACGCCGTCACCGAGCACAGCATCGATCTCAAGTCGAGCAAGCTTGCTTATACGGCGACCGCCGGAACGTTTTCTCTGTTCGACCAATCGGGCGAGCGCTCGGCCCAGATATTCTACACCGCTTATGTCGCGAAGACGGACAATCCATCCGCGCGGCCGGTGACTTTTGTCTTCAACGGTGGGCCGGGCGCAGCATCGGCATTCCTCAATCTCGGACTGGTCGGTCCGCGCATCGCCGAATTCGGCGCCAGCGGCCGGGACGGCTCGCAAGTCCGCCTGACGGATAATCCCGATACGTGGCTCGCCTTCACCGATCTGGTGCTGATAGATCCGGTCGGCACCGGCTGGAGCCGGCCGGCCAAGCCGGACGACGGCCACTTTTTTTGGGGCGTGCACGCCGACGCCGAATCCATGGCCAAGGTCATCGCCCTCTACGTTGCAAAAAACAGCCGCGCCAGTTCGCCGAAATTCATCCTCGGCGAAAGCTACGGCGGCTTTCGCGCCGCCAAGGTCGCGCGCGTCCTACAGAGCGATCAGGGCATCGTGGTTTCCGGAATCCTGATGGTTTCGCCGATGCTCGACGGCGCATTCCAATTCGGCGGCGACCGCTTCGCGCTGGGCGCCGCGCTGCAATTGCCGTCGCTCGCCGCCGCCGAGCTGGAGCGCAAAGGCGCTTTCAGCAAGGACGCGTTGGTCCAGGCCGAGCATTTTGCGCTGACGGATTATCTCACCACGCTTGCCGGTCCGCCGCCGCAGGGCGACGCGGCCAAGAATTTTTACGCCCGCGTCGCAAAGATCACCGGCCTGTCCGTGGATGCCGTCACGCAATCACGCGGCTTCATCCGCGACGACTACGTCAAGAATCTCGCGGGCGACCACAAGATCGTCAGCCACTATGACGCGACCTTTGCGTCCGACGATCCGTATCCCGAGACGCCGGTCGCGCGCGGCCCGGATCCGATTCTCGACGGTATGGTGCGCGCCTATGGCAGCGCGTTTGTCGGTTATGCGCGCGACGAACTCGGGTTCAAGACCGAGATGACCTACAATCTGCTCGACGGCAGCATATCCAGCAAATGGGATTGGGAGCAGGGCCACGGCCAACCCAGCATCACCGATGATCTGCGTGTGCTGCTGGCGCTGACACCGTCATTCCGGCTCATGATCGCCCACGGCTACAGCGACATGGTCACGCCCTATGCGGTGACGCGCTATCTGCTGCAGCACCTGCCTCCGTTCGAGGGCGAAGAGCGCGCCGAGCTCAAGCTCTATCGCGGCGGCCATATGTTTTATCTGGATCCGGAGTCGCGGCGGGCGTTCACCGCCGATGCCCGGACGATGTATATCTCGCCGTGATGGTTGCCCGAGACACGGATGGGGAGCGGCGCTTTGTCTCACCCTGGCGATGGGCGGCGGCCCTACGACGATGTCCTCGGGAGCATTTCCTCCGTGGCGCGCTATAGGGCACGGCGCAATGGCTATAAAATAGGCGGTGCGGCATCGCATCGCCGGCCCCAACCGGCTATGCGCGTTTGCATTTCGTGCCGTAATGCGACATTTGTTTGATTGAACGCGACGGCCATTTGGACCTAAATGGCCGACCGTCGAACACGAACCAAGAACAGTTGGGAGAGCACGATGTCCAAGGATGATATTGTCAGCACCGCCGTTAAGCGGCGAACGATTCTGAAAGCCGGGCTTGCGATCGGCGCCATGCAAGTTGCCAGCCCCTTTGTGGTGAAGTCGCTCGCCGATGAACCCATCAAGATCGGTCTCGACAATCCGCTGACCGGCACCTTCGCGGCGCTCGGCAAAAACGAATTGATCGGCGCGCAACTCGCCATCGACCAGATCAACGCCAAGAACGGCATCCTCGGCCGCAAGGTCGAAATGGTGGTCGAGGACTCGACCAGCGGCGACACCGCTACCGCCGTGCAAAAGGCGCTCAAGCTGATCGACCGCGACAAGGTCGACTTCCTCATCGGCAACATTAATTCGGCGCTGGCGCAGGCGATGGCTAACACCAGCTTCCAGAAAGGCGTGTTCCACATCGTGCCCGGCGGTCATACCGATAGCGTCACCGGCACCCAATGTCATTGGAACGTCTTTCGCGTCTGCAACACGACGCGGATGGAGACGAATTCGGTCTCCGGCTTGCTCCTCAACAAATACGGCAAGAAGTGGTACTTCATCACGACCGACTACGCCTTCGGCCACGCGCTGCAGCAGGGCTTCGAGGCGAGCCTGAAAGCCGCCAACGGCACCGAGCTCGGCGCGGACTTCACCCCGCTCGGCACCACTGACTTCTCGGCCAATCTGATCAAGGCGCAGTCCACCAACCCTGATGCGATCATTCTGTTGCTTGCGGGCGACGACATGATCAACTGCCTCAAGCAGGCGGTGCAGTTCGGCCTCGACAAGAAAACCCACATCGCCGGCGCGCAGCAGGAGCTCGAGGTCAACGAGGGCCTGCCGCCCGAGGCGTTGTTCGGCGACTGGGTGTTCGAATGGTATTGGAAGCAGCCCGGCGTGCCGCATGTCGAGGAGTTTGTCGCCGATATCCGCAAGCGCACCGGCGGCAAGGTTCCGACGGCGCGCACCTGGTTCGGCTACGCGGCGATCAACACCTGCAAGCTCGCCGCCGAAAAGGCGAAGTCGCTCGATGCGGTGAAGATGGCCAAGGCAATGCAGGGTCTCGTCCTGCCGCCGGAAGTGGCCCTGATGCCGAACAATCCGTATTATCGCGTCGGCGACAATCAGCTGATGCCGACGCTGTTCGTCGGCCATTCGCAGCCCGCTCCGCAGGGCGGCGATCCGGAAGACCTGTTCGTGGTGACGCAACTGGTCAAGGGCGACCAGGCCGCGCTGCCGGTCGATCAGACCGGTTGCAAGGTCGTGTGGCCGGCCTAACGATTCGATCGGCCGGGGACTGCTGCGTTGCAGTCCCCGGCTTGTTTTAGTACGGGGGGTGTGCGCCGGGCTGGAGCCGGTACCGGTCGGGCCCGCCCATCGCGCAGGGCGGGCCAATTCTTGCCGGCCACAGCGTTTGGGGGTTCTGTGATCGTCGCATGACGCAGCTCTTGCTCTTCAACGTCTTCAACGGGCTTATCATCGGTGCGTTCTATGCGCTGATGGCGCTTGGTCTGTCGCTGATCCTTAATTTGTCCGGCGTGATCAATTTCGCACATGGCGGGTTCCTGGCGATCGGCGGCTACGTTGCCTACACGCTGGTGCCCTATGTGGGATTTTGGGGTGCGCTGATAGCGTCGCCCTTCATCGTCGCCTTCATCGGCATTCTGGTCGAGCGCGTGCTGATCCGCCGGCTCTACGGGCGTGACCCGCTCTACAGTCTCCTGCTGACGTTCGGCCTGGCCTTCATGATCGAGGACGGCACGCGCTTCATCTGGGGTGCGCAGAGCTTGCCGTATCAGATTCCGAGCTGGCTCGCGGCGCCGTTGAGCACCGAGTACTTCTTCCTCACCGGCTATCGCGTGTTCATGATGATATTGGTGGCGGCCGCGGTCGCGGGTCTGTTTCTCATCCTCAACCACACTCGCCTGGGCTTGCGCATCCGCGCCGGAACGCTCGATCTCGAGACGGTCTCGGTGCTGGGCGTCAACGTGCGCGTATTGCGCAATTTGAATTTCGGTCTCGGCATCTATCTTGCGGGCCTCGCCGGCGTATTGGCCATCGGCATGCTCGGCCTGCAGCCGACGGTCGGAGACAATCTCATCATGCCGAGCTTCATCGCCATCATCGTCGGCGGCCTGGGCAGCCTGCCCGGCACGCTTATCGGCGGATTGATGATCGGCGTCGCCTCGGGCGTCACCAGCGTCTACTTCCCGTCGGCGAGCGAAGCGGTGATGTATGTGATGATGGCGGTGGTACTGATCGTGCGGCCGCGCGGACTTTTCGGCGAAGAGGGGCGCTTCTGATGCCGAAATTCGACAAGCGCGCCGGCGACATTCTGGTCTGGGCTCTGTTGCTGGCCGGACCCTACTGGCTGCCGGCGGTCGGCAGCTATGTCGAGCTCGGCAGCCACGTCGTGGTCTACGCGCTGGCGGCAATGGCGCTCAATTTTCTGCTCGGCTACACCGGGGTGCTGTCGTTCGGCCACGCCGCGTATTTCGGGCTCGGCGCCTACGGCACCGCCATGACGATCAAGTATCTGTATCCGAGCACGCCGCTCGGTATCCTGGTCGGGGTCGTCGTCGGCACAGTGGCGGCGGCGATCATCGGTCCTCTGATCGTGCGGCTGCGCGGCGTCTATTTCGCGATGTGCACCATCGCCTTCGGGCAGGTGTTCTATTTCATCGCCTTTCAGTGGCGCTCGGCGACCGGTGGCGACGACGGCGTCAGCGCCTGGACCCGCGTGCCGCTCGACTTGGGCTTCACTAAAATCGATATTCTCAATAATCCGCAGGCCTTCTACTACTTCGTAGTAGCGGTATTTGCGGTCTGCGCGGCGGCCATGGCGTTTCTGCTGCGCTCGCCGTTCGGCCGCACGTTGTTGGCGATCCGCGAGAACGAGCGCCGCGCTCGTTTTCTCGGCATTCCGGTGGATCGCCACATCTGGATGTCGTGGGTTATCTCCTGCTTCTTCGTGAGCGTCGCCGGCACCCTGTTTGCGCTGATGAACAATTTCATCGATCCGCGGGCGCTGCGCTGGGACCAGTCCGGCGATTTCGTCATCATGGCCGTGCTCGGCGGGATGCGCTCGTTCTGGGGTCCGCTGATCGGCTCCGCCATCTTTCTCGTGTTGCAGGACTATATTTCCAGCCATACTGAGAACTGGATGTCGTTTATCGGCCTGTTCTTCGTACTGATCGTGCTGTTCTTTCCGCGTGGCGTGCTTGGCATCATTCGGCGAAAGGCGACATCGTGACCCTGTTGCGTGTTGAAAAAGTCTCGAAGCATTTCGGCAGTCTGGTTGCCGTCAACGACGTATCGTTGATGGTCGAACCGGGCGAACTGCGTGCCGTGATCGGCCCCAACGGCGCCGGCAAGACGACGTTCTTCAATCTGATCAGCGGATTCCTTACGCCGAGCGCCGGCCGCATTATGTTCGACGGCGACGACGTCACTCATCTTTTGCCGGCGCGGCGGGTGTGGCGCGGCATCGCCCGCACGTTCCAGATCACCGAAGTATTCCCGGAACTGACGATTCGGGAAAATCTCCGCATCGCGGTCGAAGTGGCCAGCGGCTACCGCTTGCGATTTTGGCAGTCGCATGACGCCGACGGCGAGGTCAAGGCGCGCGTCGTCGATTTGATGGAGATGAGCGGCTTGACCGAAAAGGCCGACCGGCTGGTCGGCGAACTTGCCCACGGCGACCAGCGCGCCACCGAGATCATGATGGCGCTCGCGCTCAAGCCGCGGCTTCTCCTGCTCGACGAGCCGACCGCCGGCATGGGCGACCAGGAAACCTACGACATCACCCAATTGATCCGTAAGCTGCATCGCGACCAGAAGCTTACGATAGTGCTGATCGAGCACGATATGCGCGTCGTCTTTCATCTTGCCGACCGCATCATGGTGCTCGATCAGGGCAAATTTCTCGCCGAGGGCACCCCGCAGGAAATTGCCGCCAACGAGACGGTGCAGGCGGCGTATTTGGGGAAGGTGGCAGCGTGAGCGGCGTCGTGCTTGAGGCCGAAGGCCTCCACACCTATTACGGCAAAAGCCACATCCTGCACGGCGTCGGCCTTGAGGTGCGGGAAGGGGAGATTGTCACGCTGCTCGGCCGCAACGGCGCCGGCAAGACCACGACGCTGCGCAGCCTCGTCGGCCTGACCCATGCGCGCGATGGCGCGGTGCGCATCTTCGGCCACGCCACGACCGACTGGCCGCCGTACCGGATCGCAAATCTCGGCGTCGGCTATGTTCCGGAGGGACGCCGCATATTCCCCAATTTGACGGTCGAGGAAAATCTCAAGGTACCGATCGAGCGCCCGGGCCCGTGGACGATCGCGCGCATCTACGAATTGTTTCCGCGGCTCGCCGAACGCAAGAACAACAAGGGCCGCCAATTGTCCGGCGGCGAGCAGGAAATGCTGGCGATCGCGCGGGCGCTGTTGTTGAACCCTAAACTCCTCTTGCTCGACGAGCCCAGCCAAGGCCTCGCGCCGCTGATCGTGCAGGACGTGTTCAAGGTCGTCACTTCCGCGCGCGCGCAGGGCATTTCGGTGCTGCTGGTGGAGCAGAATGTGCGCGCCGCCGTTGAAGTCGCGGATCGCGCCTATGTGCTCGACGACGGGCACGTCGTCTATTCCGGCCCCGCCGCCGAGTTCGCCAAGGATGAAGAGCGGGTGCGCTCGCTTGCCGGCGCCAGCGCCGAGGAATGGTCGCCGCGGGCGTAAGCCTTACGTGCCGGCGCCGCGATGGCTTTTCAGCTCGATTTGTTGGGATCGAGACCGTATTTGGCGCACATCGTATCGACGATGGACCGGTCCTTGCCGCCGGCAATGAGACCGAGAACGGCGGAAGTCACTCTGTTGCCGGTCATCCGGGCTTCGACAATGTAAGCCTGCTCGCCGTTGTAAGCCGGATACGGACTTTGGCCATTCACGACTGAGCAGTAATTCACCGACGGGTCGGTCACGACCACCGGAAACTTCGCCCAGCGGTATTTCGCGGAGGCGGGATTGCGCAGCGAGTTGGCGACTGCCGCAATGATGACTTTCTTCTCCGCCGGAGTCAGCTCGCGCAACGCGCCGCTGGCGGAGGCGCTGGAGTCGGCAACGCTGCTGCTGCCGCCGGATGTCGCCGCCGCAGTTCCTTGAGTCGCAGTCGTTGCGCAGCCGGAAAGCCCTAGGCTAACCGCCAATGCGGCTATCACGCTGAATCTTGCTACTTGCACGTTTCGTCCGTCTTTTGGGAGAACTTCGGGGCTGGCGGCCTAGTTTGCGGTCTTGCTCGAGACCCGGACCGGGCCGATCGTGACTTTCGGCGGCGCTGCCGCCGGCGCCCGCCGCGACTCGGGCTCACCATTCGGGCCGATCGTATAGACATTGTTGGCGATCATCGCCCGACCGTCGCGAGTCGGGTTGCTCATTTCCTTGACATTGTCACTGACGAGCGTGTTTGCCGCTTCCGGATGTCCCGTATTCATCAGCCGAAGGTGGTTTATGAAGATCTTGGGATAGATCAGCGTCGAAGCCGGCACTTTGAGGCCCATGAACTGCGCGACGTCACCGACGAAGGCGTTACAATTATAGAGTTCCGCGCTCCACACGTGCGAGCTGGCTTGCAGCTCCCTGACGTGAGCGACCACCCGATCGTATTCGTCCTTGTTCATCAGCACGCGAAAGCGCGACGTCGCGTATTTGTCCTCGAGATCGCCGTCGGTCCATCCGGTTTCCGCAGGCACCGGGACATAATGCCCGATCACCCAGGCCGTCGAATCGTCGCCGACCGGTGAAAGGCCAGCGACGCTGTCCTTGGTCGGCGGCACGCCGACGCGACCGTGAATAAGAAAGGTGTGGCCATAGTCCCAGGCGTAGCGTGAGCGGAATTCGACGTAATAGTCGCCGGAGCCGACGGTGACGAGTGCCGCCCGCGAATTGGGGGCCCTCACGATCGACCTCGTATCCTGTGCGTTTGCGGCAGTAAGCCCAAAGCACGCGAGCGCGGTCAAAATGAATGCAACCCCAAGCCAAACAGGGCGGATATGGTCGCTCAGTCCATGCCGCATGATGCCCTCCGTGCGTCTGGCCAGAATGACCCTGACCAGCCATCGAGGTAACCGGCTTGCCAGCAGAACCTTTGCGATCGCATGCACTTAAGGCGATTCGGCTTTGGTTCACCGCATCCAGTGCCGTAATGGTAGCAACAATTAGCCTTTGCCCGGTGGCAAATGTTCGGCAGCCGCAGTGGATTTTGGGCAGTGCGCCATATTTGCAACGCTTCCGCTCCAGCCGAAAAGAGGGACAATTCTCGCGAAAAGTCCGCGCCGGCTCTCGATTCTGACCGTTCCGGCCCGAATTTTGTCAGCCATTGGCCGAGCTCTCCCACGGTTCGCGCCGTAAGCCCGAGAAACAGCGATTGGAACCGCGAGCGTGCTGCAATCAGATCATGACTGTGTCTTTTCAGCACTAGAGACCCGGTAGCCTCGCCTGTATGGTTAACTTTGTCATGACAAGGGGGAGTTCCCTATGAAGAAGATCGCTATTGCAACAGCCGCGGTGTTAGCTCTCCTGAGCGTCGCTGGCTGCGCTCAAACCGGTAAGGGTAAGGCCCCGCCGCCGGTCGTTACCAAGGGGTAATGCCTTACGGCATTATATGGGGGAAGGGCCGGCTTCGCGCCGGCCCCTTTCTTTTTTGGACCCTGTTTTGGACTTTCAGCTAGCGGCCGCTATTCCGCAGCCCGCTTATGGACGAGCGCAGTGGCGGCGCGGTCATAGCTTTCCTCGCGCGCCAACTGCTCCTTGAGGCCGACCAGCCCGTAATAGTCGTCGAGCGGCAAAAGGTGCTCGAACGTCGGCGTCAGCGAATTCTCCCGCTTGAGGATGCGCAACACGTTGCGCACCCCATGGGCCGCGGCGAACAACGCAACCGACGGAAACGTGGCCGCGACGACGCCGGCCGCTTCGAGGTCCTCAAGACTCCGTTGCTTGAACCCTGCCGCCTGCGACAGCGTCGCCATGTGCGGGCCGCCGACTTCGCGAATGACGCGCTTGATATCGTCGACGGTGTCGACGCCCATGGGTTTTGCCATGTCGGCGCCGGCGTCCATGAACAATTGACAGCGGCCGATCGCTGCGTTGAGGCCTTCGACGCCGGCGGCGTCGGTGCGGCCGGCGATAAAGAAGTCGGCATCGCGCCGGGCGTCGAGCGCGGCCTTGATCTTGGCCAGCATCTGCTCGACGGGGATCACCTGCTTGCCCGGCAAATAACCGCAGCGATTGGGAAAGACCTGGTCGCTGATGAACACGCCCGCGACGCCTGCGGCCTCGAACGCCCGCACCATCTGCCGCACATTGTTGACGCCGCCGAATCCAGTATCGGCGTCGACATAAACCGGCACTTCGACAGCCGCGCTGATGCGCCCGTAGTGATCGGCGTAGTCGCGCATGTTGGACTGTCCGGTATCGGGTTGCGCGAGCATCGAGCCGATGGCGGCGTAGCCGCCGGCGCAGATCGCCTGGAAGCCCTCGGCTTCGATGATACGAGCCGACAATGCGTCATAGGCGCCGGGCATCAGCACCAGCCGCTTGCCCGCCATGATCGCCCGGAATTTCTTACGCACGTTCATCATGCGGCCTCCCTTTTCGTCCTGCGCCGATTATCGGCTGTCCTGCGTTGTCTGTAGCCAGGGCTGTGCCGTCGCGGCGCGGCGTTCCCAGCCGGCGATTTCATCCATGTGCTTGAGCGTCATGCCGATATCGTCGAGGCCTTCGAGCAGCCGCGTCCGATCCGCCGCAGCAATCTCGAAAGCAATCTCCGGTCCGCCCGGCCCGCTGATGCGCTGCGTCACGAGATCGACCGTAAACGGCGCCGCGCCGTCGACGGCGACGACACGGGCGATGAAAGCATCCGCCTCCTGGGGGCCGAGAACGATCGGCAATACGCCGTTCTGCAGGCAATTTTCTCGGTAAATGTCGGCAAAGCTCTTCGCCACAATGACGCGGATATTATTCGCCACCATGCTCCACACCGCGGATTCGCGCGACGAACCGGCACCGAAATTGTTTCCCGTCACCAGAATGCCGGCGGTGCGGAACTGCGGCTTGTTGAGGACAAAGTCTGGATCTTCGCCGCCGTCCTCGCGCTGTCGGGCGCGATGAAACAGCATCGCTTTGTAGTCCTCTTTGAGGCTGCGCGAATGCATGATCGGCGCGATCTGGTCGGTATTGATGTCGTCCTTCAAGAGCGGCGCGGCGATGCCGGCGTGAGAGGTGAACGGCTGCATTACACGCCTCCCGCCAGCAATTGCCGCACGTCGGCGATGCGTCCGGCGATCGCGGTTGCCGCCGCGGTCGCGGGGCTCGCAAGATGCGTGCGCACTTTCGGCCCCTGGCGGTTTTCGAAATTGCGGTTGGTGGTCGACACGCAGCGCTCGCCAGGCCGTCCGCGATCGCCATTTCCCCCAGCGCACATGGAGCAACCCAACTCGCCCCAAAAGAAACCGGCGTCGCGGAACACGGTATCGAGCCCCGCCGCTTCCGCTTCGCGCTTCACGCTCGATGAGCCTGGCACGACCATCGCGACGACGCCCGCGGCGACGCGCCGGCCGCGCACCACCGCGGCGGCGGTCTGCAGGTCCGGCAGCCGGCTGTTGGTGCAGGACCCGATGAAGACGCGATCGACCGGCAGGCCGGCGAGCGGCGTTCCCGGCGCAAGCCCCATATAGGCGAAGGCGCTTTCCGCAGCAGCCCGCCGACTCGGATCGACCGTGCCCGGTTCGGGCACCCGGCCGGAAATGCCGACGACTTGGCTCGGATCGGTGCCCCAGGTGATCTGCGGCTCGAGCGTTGCGCAATCGAGCACGACCTCGCGGTCGAACGCGGCGTCATCGTCCGTTTTCAGCGTGCGCCAATAGCCGAGCGCGCGATCCCATAGCACGCCTTGCGGCACATAGGGCCGCCCTACGAGCCAGGCGAAGGTTGCCTCGTCGGGCGCAACGAACCCGGAGCGGCCGCCCATCTCGATATTGAGATTGCACAGCGTCATGCGCTGTTCGATCGGCATCGCGCGAGCCGCCGCGCCGCCGTATTCGACGGCGTAGCCGCGCGCGCCCGCCACGCCGAGCTCGGCGATGAGCCGCAAAGCGACGTCTTTCGAATTGACATGAGGGCCGAGGCGGCCATCGAGACGCACGCGCATGCGCTTCGGCCGCTTGAGCGCCATCACCTGGGTGACGAGGATGTGTGCGAGCTCACTGGTGCCACATCCGAAAGCGAGCGCGCCGACCCCGCCGACCGTGCTGGCGTGACTATCGGGGACCGCGTGCGTCGCGCCCGGCAGCACAATGCCGAGTTCCGGCGCCACGACGTGGGAAATGCCCTGCTCGGGGTCGTCGACGTCGAACAGCCTTATGCCGTTCTTGCGGCAGCCTTCGCGCATTGCCTTGATAAAAGCGGTGCCCGACGGGTTGGTGTCATCGTCGCGGCCCGGCTTGGTCGCCACCGTATGATCCTGGACCGCGAAGGTCAGGTCCGGCCGGTGCACCTTGCGCTGCTGTTTTTTCAATTGCGCAAAGGCATGATGGGCATGCAGTTCGTGGAGAACGTGACGATCGATATAGACAAGATCGCGGCCGTCGGCGCGTTGGCCGACGCAATGGAAATCCCAAATTTTATCGAACAAGGTACGGGGCATGGCTTTGGTTCGTATCTACTGCCTAGGAGCTGACTTGAGCAACCCATCACCCCAGACTGCGGTGCACCCTCGACGACAGTAGATCATTGAAACTCCCCCAAGTTTAATACTACCATTACGTGTCTGGTAAGGGATTGGGGTGTGCACGGGTTAGCACAGAAGCTGCCGCCAAGTGCAGATCGCTACTCAAACGGGTGGCGGAAGGAGGACTTTGTTGCGCGAGTGGCAACACCCTTAAGGACCTATGACCCCTGGGACCCGACACCTAATCCGCACGAAGCCACTAAGCCAACAGGACAAATTGAAAAAATTGTTCACCGTGCCCAGATTGGCGATCAAATTCTCTCCCTTCCAGGAGGGGTGGATTCCTCTACCGAGAGAAGTGTCGTCGATCCACGGGCGACCTTACAGCTCACGCGAGATTGGTGGAATCCGCTAGGGGCCCAATCACATTTCGAATCGCAAACGATTAAGCCGGTTGATCGCTGGTTTGACGAAGTTGATTTACCTCAGTTTACAGCAGACATTCGGCGCGTCGACTGGACCGCTGAAATTTTCAATCAGCCGCTCATTCGGGATGCCCGCTCAAAGGCGAAATGGATAGTGGCAATACTGCAACCCGCGTCGCTGAGCCAGCGGGCTGCATGGTTAAACGCCTACGAAGAAGTCTTCCTTGATCATGTCGAGGAGAAATTCTTTCGGAAAATGCGCTCCCTTGCTGGAGAGATTGATCACCCTGAAACGTTGATTGCCGCCATCACAATTAAAGATATCTGGCAGGATCAGAATGACTTCCAACAAAGACGCTTAAGAGGAAGGCGCATGGGCGTGTACATGACGGATGGTGGGACTCTTTCTTGGCCCATGGCGGTTCGCATTGCTACTGCCCGTCACCATCACGACCCATCGACTATGATTGATCCTGAATGGCTGGATGATTGGCGGGCACTGCGCTGGTCTGCGGAAGGTTTTTGGTCGTTCGGTGAATATGCTGTGCTGCGTGCAGAAGGTGAGCACTTTGAAGACTGGCAACTGGTCGCTTTCCTACGTCAAGAAGAGGCGCGGTGGTCAACTAGTCGGACGACGCCCATTGACGACGCATCAGGCATGTCGGTCACTATCCAACATACGACGCCGGGTGTGCCGGCCACACTCGTCAAGCGCTATAAAGATTGGTGTGAAAAGCACAGCGCGTCGGTGACGTCCTCCAGAAATTATATGGAGATGGACTTCTGAGTCGCAACATGTTCCGGAAAAGCCGGCGGACGATAGTCTGCAGCCAGTTGCTCCCTTCGAGGGTGAAATTATCGCGTTGCGTGATCAGAACGCAACATCTCACCCTGACTCGATCGCCGCTTCTAGTTTCGAACAGCCATGACGCTGCACGCATCTCCCACCTACCGTAGGGTCGTGGGTCCGCAAGCTGGATGACCCGCACAATATTGGTCGCGTTATCGGGCTCCTAGAGGACGGTTCGGGCTGGAGGATTGAAGTCGATTGGGGGCCACGAGGCAACGAATTTCTCTCGGTCAACCAAGTTGGCTCAGGATTGATGCCCGACTTCGTCGTCCAAGATGAGCCCTTGTCTGCAACCCGAAACACGCTTGGCCCAGGGCGCATCCTGACTGTTCGACGAATCGCCGAATGTGATCAGGCTCTGGTCCAGCTCGAAGGAGACGGCCGCCTACTTTGGTTGCCATACCAAACATTAAAACGCATCAAGGAACCGGCGTTAGAGTTCCTGCGCGCTGAAATGGCTAACGCGGATGCCGGGGAGCGCTGGGCTCTGCGAATGATCGCTCATGCTTTGCGGAGCTGGAACGAAGCAACCGGAGCGCTCGACCGACTCGATGTTGATCCTCTCCCGCATCAAATCCAACTCGTTCACCGAATACTAATGTCCGGACATACGAATTGGCTCATCGCCGATGATGTCGGCCTGGGAAAGACTATCGAAGTGGGCCTGATTCTCGCCGCCCTGGAGCGACAGGGTCGCGCCCGGCGCATCCTGATCGTTACTCCGGCTGGTTTGACACGCCAATGGCAAGACGAGATGCGAATTAAATTCGATCGCATCTTTGAAATATATGAATCAGATTTCAGCGTTGACGATACCTGGAAATGGAAACTGCATGATCGTGTTATTGCCTCCTTAGATTTAGTAAAGCCGCGGAGTGTTGACGACGAGGGCGCTGAGCCTACCACGCACTTTGGCCGACTGCTTGCTAGCGATAACTGGGACCTCGTCGTGTTTGATGAGGCGCATCGACTCAGCCGCACGGACGACGGTTCGCAAACATTGCGCTTCCGGCTTGCTCGTGTTCTTCGTTCACGAACCGACGCGATGTTGTTGCTCACAGGGACGCCCCATCAGGGCGATACAGGGCGATTTCGGAGTCTCCTTCAACTTGTGCGGCCCGATCTTGAGCGTGCAGTTCGAGACCTCGAGTTTCATCCAGAGATCGTGTCCGATATCATCGTGCGAAATCGAAAGATCGACGTAACTGACCTCGATGGCAACTTCATTTTCCGCGGCCACCGGGTGCTGCGGTACCCGGTCGAACCTACGGAAACGATGCGAAGATTAGACCGAGAGCTTCGCATTTATTTGCGACGTTCCTACGGGGCTAGCGCGCGGATCGGGGGGAGCGAAGGTCGAGCAATTGGTTTCGTAATGACAATATATAGAAAATTGGCCTCGTCCAGCATTGCGGCGCTCCGTCAAGCGCTGAAGCGTCGGCTGGACAGATTGAATGGTCGCGTTGTCGCCGATAATTCCGGCGAGATTGAGCAAATAGAAGGACGATCCCATGCCCAAAGTCGTCGGTATCGACCACCTGGTCCTCAGCGTCGGCGACTTCGTGCGGTCCAAGCAGTATTACGGCAAGTTGCTCAAGTTTCTCGGTTTCAAGCTGAAGCATGAATACGAGGACATGGCCGGCTGGAGCAACGGCAAGACGCTGCTGTGGATCGCCGCCGCCGATGCGCAAGGCAAAAAGCATAAATACCGCAAAGGCGACATAGGATTTCATCACTATGCGTTCGAGCTTGCGAGCCGCAAGGATGTCGACGCGCTCGGCGCCTTTCTCGAAGCCAACGGCATGAACGTCGTCGATCCGCCCGGCGAGTACTACGGCCGTAATTATTACGCCGTCTATTTCACCGATCCGGACGGCATGAAGCTTGAGGGCATGATCTGGGCGCCGCCCGAAGAAAAGCGCAATCCCGTATCGCGAAGGAAGTCGCGGAGCAAACCGCGCAAATAACCGTGCAAACCTGAGCTCTGGACGATCAGGACGCCGCGCGCAGCATGCGAATATGCCCGACCACATTGTTGCGGCCCCGGCGCTTTGCGGCATAGAGCGCGGCGTCGGCGGACTCGACGAGGTCGGCAGTGGTTTGAAATTTGTCCGGCACGATGGATTCGATGCCGATGCTGACGGTGACGTGGCCGCACGGCGATTCCGAGTGATTGATCTGGAGGTCTTCGACCGTTTTGCGCGCCTCGTCGGCCAGCGCGGTGGCCCGTTCCAGATCGAGACCCGGCAACAGCAGCGCGAACTCTTCGCCGCCGTAGCGGGCGACGAGCACGGCTTCGTCGAGCGTCACCAGCGACAGCGTCTCGCCGACCGCGCGCAGGCAAGTATCGCCGGCGACGTGGCCGTAACGGTCGTTGAACAGCTTGAAGTGATCGATGTCGACCATCATCAGTGCGATCGGCTGACACTTGTCGGCGGCGCGCTGCCATTCGCGTTCGATCTGCCGGTCAAAACCGCGCCGGTTGGCGAGCCCGCTCAGCCCGTCGAGGCTCGCGAGCTCCTCGAGATGCTGATTGGCGATCTGCAACTCCTCTTCGCGGGCGGCGAGCTTGGCCGCCATATCGTCCAGCGCCGCCGCCAGCGGCGCGAATTCGGCGACCCAAGGCTCCTGCGAGGCGCGCGCGTGCAGGTCGCCGCGGCCAAACCGCGCGGCGGTGCGCACCAGCGACCGGATCGGCCGCACCACCAGCTGCTCGCCGCCGAACCATGCGAGCAGCAGCACGAACGCGCCGAACACGCCAAGCTGCAGGTAGGCGAAGTCGATCTTGCTGTCGATGCTGCTGTGCACGGCATCCTCGTCGAGGCCGACCGCCAGCTGCGCGTGCGTCCACGGCACGCGGACATAAGCAAAGATGCGGCGGATGCCGTCGAAGCCGGCCGCCGTGATCGTGCCTTCGTCATGGCTCAGCATCCCCCGCGCCGCGGCGTGGCCGGCGAACTGCTTGCCGATATAGTTCTGCTGGTCGGCCGAGCCGGCAATGAGCGTGCCGCTGCCGTCGAGCAACATGACGGATGCGCCGGCGCGTTGCGCGGCGGTCGCCGCCAGATCGCCGATCCATTGCAGATTGATCACGGCGAGCACGACGCCTTTGACGGATCCGTCGTCCGCGATGACGGGATACGTGGCGACCAGACTCGGCGCCTCGTTGACCCGATTGATCAGATAATCGCTGAGCGCGAATTCGCGCGAATGCAGCGCATTCTGAAAGTGCGGGCGATCGGAAACATTCAATCCGATCGCCAAGGGTTCGGTCGAGCATTTTATGCGGCCGTCGGGCGAGGCGATCGAGACGTCGCGGATCCAGGGAATGTGGGAGGTCAAGTCGGCCATATCATGGTTGCAGGCGGCCGGCTCGAGCGGCGCCTTGGCGTAGATGCGCGAAACGATCTGTAACAGCGCGCGGACCGTTGAGATTATTTCGCGCTGCGCTTCGACGCCGCGCCGGGCGAGGTCGACCACCTCGGCATTGGCGCGTTCGGTACGCGCGGCGCGGGCCTTTTCGAGGCTGTGGACGCGCTCGATCATCAACGGTGCAATGGCCAAGAGCGCCAATACGATCATGCGGGCGCGAATGCTCAGAAACGGCCGGTTCCGCCGCAACGAGTTCTGCGCTTTTGCTTGGCCGTCCGACATTCTGCCAACCCCACCCCAGTTCCATAAGTTAGCGGCCGCGCGTAAAAACGGACCTCGCGCCGTCGCTAAAGCTTTCGTGCAATCGTTGACCGAATGGAAACCATGACCCGCCGAGACGGCGTTACCCAGGACGGCATTACCTCGGTCCGCGATGAAATCGCACGGGCCTGCCGCGATGCCGGTCGGGATCCCGCAACCGTCACGCTTGTCGCGGTATCGAAGACCTTCGGCGCCGATGCGATTGAGCCTGTCATCGCCGCCGGTCAGCGCGTCTTCGGCGAGAACCGCGTGCAGGAGGCAAGGGCGAAGTGGCCGCCGCTGATTGCCAGCCACGCGGCGCGCGATGGCGCCATTGAACTGCACTTGGTCGGCTCGCTGCAGTCGAACAAGGCCAAGGAAGCGGTGGCACTGTTCGATGCCATCCACTCGGTCGATCGCGGCAGCCTTGCCGAGGCGCTGGCCAAGGAGATCGCAAAGCAGAACCGGCGCCCGCTGCTTTTTGTGGAGATCAATACCGGCGCCGAAGCGCAAAAGTCCGGCGTGCTGCCGGAAGAAGTCGACGGTTTCCTCGCCACCTGCCGCGACCGCTACGGCCTCGCTATTTCCGGCTTGATGTGCATTCCGCCGCACGACGAAGCACCGGCGCCGCATTTTGCGCTCACGGCCAAGATCGCCTGCCGCAATGGGCTAAATCTGCTTTCGATGGGGATGAGCGCCGATTACCCGACGGCGATTGCCTTCGGCGCGACCCATGTGCGGGTCGGCACCGCAATTTTCGGGGCAAGGACGCCAGCTAGGAGTGAATCATGATTCTCGTCTTTGGCGAAACATGCCGGAGCAATTGCAAAAGGGCGTTCTGCCGTAGCGCGATACAGCCCGCAGTCGGCGCAAAGCCGTCGCGGGCGACATGAATGAACACGGCGCTGCCGCGCCCAGCCACGCGCGGCCGCGTGTTGTGGTCGATTTCGATGATGAGATCGTAGAGGCCGTCGTCCCGGCGAAGCCGGTCGCCTGGTTCATTGGCCGACCGGCGGAAGGCGTGGTTATAGCGGCGGTCCACGGGATCCTCGCACCAGGCGTCGTCGCGGCCAATTCGCCGCACCGGGAGCAATGTCCGAGGGCGCGGCAGCCGATCGGCGCGCCACCACAGCCGGACAGGGCGAAACCGGCCGGCCGGGGTGCCGCCGTCGCCCTCGCGCTTTGACGCCTTGATGCCGGCGCGGCCGAGCGCAACTTGTGCTGCAAACTGGCCGGCAAAGAGTCGGCCCCGCGTGCGCCGGCCCGGCCCGGCTTGGATGCGAATGACGCGAAACGAGGTTTGTCGCATCCCGGCCCCTAGGATTCCCAACCCGCGCCTGCTCTTGTATCCTCGATCTTGTACTTCGCGCCATCGGCGCGACAAAGCGACGGCGGGGCCGGATTTAATGCCGAATACGCGGAAGATCCTCATTGTCGACGACGATGCCGAACTGCGCGATGCGCTGACCGAACAGCTGTCGCTGCACGAGGAATTCGAGGCGGAGGCCGTCGACAGCGGCAGCAAGGGCGTGCAAGCGGCCAAGGCCGGACAGATCGATCTCGTCATCATGGACGTCGGCTTGCCCGATATCGACGGCCGCGAAGCCGTGCGTATCCTGCGCAAGAACGGCTTTAAGGCGCCGATCATCATGCTGACCGGACACGACACCGATTCCGACACCATCCTCGGCCTGGAGTCCGGCGCCAACGATTACGTGACCAAGCCGTTCCGGTTCGCCGTGCTGCTGGCGCGCATCCGCGCGCAACTTCGCCAGCACGAAGCGAGCGAGGACGCGGTCTTCACCATCGGCCCCTATTCGTTCCGGCCGAGTTCCAAGCTTTTGCTCAATCCCAAGGGCAACAAAGTACGGCTGACCGAGAAGGAGACCTCGATCCTGCGCTATCTTTATCGCGCCGGTCAGCGGCCGGTGTCGCGCGAAACGCTGCTGCAGGAAGTCTGGGGCTACAATTCGGGCGTCACCACCCACACGCTCGAAACGCACATTTACCGATTACGGCAGAAGATCGAGAAGGACGCCGCCGCTCCCGCCATCCTGGTCACCGAGGCCGGCGGCTATAAACTGGTCCCGTGATCGCGGATTGTCATGACCATCGAGGACGACATCGCGTTCCTTGAGCAAGTGCCAATTCTGCGTCGCCTCGGCGGCGGGGCGCTGCGCATCCTCGCTATCGGCGCCGAAAGCTACTCGGTCCAAGCCGGTCAAGTTCTGTTCACCATCGGCGATGCCGCCGACTGCGCCTATATCGTCCAACAGGGTTCGTTCGCGCTGCGACCGCAGCGGCAGAGCGGCGGCGAAGTCGTCGCCGAGCCGGGAACGCTGCTCGGCGAATCGGCGCTGCTCGCGGAAACGATCCGGCCGGCCACCGCGACCGCACGCGAGGATTCCACTGTCATGCGCATCTCGCGCACCATGTTCGTGAAAATGCTCGAAAGCTATCCGGATGCCGCGCTGCGGCTGCGCGAGTTGATCGCCGGGCGGGCCGATCAATGGGCGCGCGAATTGGACAATATTCGCGCCGCTTTGGCGCGCGGCACCGGACCGCGGCCGTAGCCGTTCAGGTTTTGCTTTGCCGGCGATGCTCGATTTCCAGGCTGACCATCCGCGCCAACAGCGTCGCGGGATAGAGCTGCCCGATCACCCCTTCGAGGTTGGCGAGACTGCGCGCCAATGGATGCACCGGCACAATATCGCCGTAGCCCAACGTCGTCAGCGTTGAGAAGCTGAAATAGAGCAGCGCCGCGCCAGAGCCGTATTCCGAGCCGGAGTGCGGAAGATTGCTGAACGAATTCGGCAGCAAAACCTCCAGCAGCCGATAGATCGTGAAAAATATCAGCGCGAAGTTCAGATAGAGGATGACCGCGCCTTGCACCCGATGAAACGTCACGCGACCGGATGCAAAAACCGCGCGCGCGATGGTCAGGCTCACCGCGCATATCGCGAGGAGACGTCCGCCCGCGCTCAGCCATTGCGTCAGCGGTGACGGATCTTCGCGCCACAGAAACGTGCCGACTGGACTGAGCACAACGGCGGTTGTCACCGCGATCGCGGCGATATGGCTGTGCCAGGTCACGACGAGAATCGAGATCACCAGCAGGATAAACATTGCCGGCAAGATAAACTCCGGCAGGACGCCCATCCCGGTGAGGGGGACGACGATAAAAATCAGCAACGCTTCGATAATCAAGAGCGCCGTCAACCCCGGCTCGCGCGTGACTTCGTGCCATTCTTTGATGCGGCTGCGCCAAGCCTCCAAAGACATGTTCGAAGCGGGCTTCACCGCGCTCATGTTCTAGAGCTCCAAAGTCGCCGTCACCGGCACGTGGTCGGACGGCCGCTCGGCGCCGCGATAGTTCTTGGCGATTGCGACGCCGGCGACGCGATCGGCCAGCATCGGCGAGGTCAAGACATGATCGAGACGCCGCCCCCTGTCGGCGGTCGCCCAGTCCGGCGAACGATAGCTCCACCAAGTGTAGAGCTTAGCCGGCTCCGGCGTAAGCCGACGCATGCTGTCGACCCAGCCGCCGGCGCGCAGCGCGCCGGTGAATTTCTCGCACTCGATCGGGGTATGCGAAACGACGCGCAGCATCTGCTTGTGGCTCCAAACGTCGTGCTCGAGCGGCGCGACGTTGAGATCGCCGACCAAGATGGCGCGCTCGGACCGCGCCGGCCGCAACACCGCGGAGTCCCGCATCTCATCGAGAAAGGCAAGCTTGTGGGCAAATTTCGGGTTCACCGCCGGGTCGGGAATGTCGCCACCGGCCGGCACGTAGAAATTATGCACCGTGATGGGGTCGCGCAGTCCGGCGCGCTCCCCGAATACCGCCGAGATATGGCGGCAGTCGGTCTTGCCGCAGAAACTCTGGATATTGAAGCTCTCGAACGGCAATCGCGACAGCACGGCGACGCCGTGATAGCCCTTCTGGCCGTTGATCGCGACGCTGTCGTAGCCGAGCCGCTTGAAGCGTTTGCGCGGAAAGGCGTCGTCCGGGCATTTCGTCTCTTGCAGACACAGGATGTCGGGACGGACTGCTTTGATAAATCTGGCAACAAGATCGATGCGCAGCCGCACCGAATTGATATTCCAGGTTGTGAGCTTGACTTGCATAGTCGTGAATGTGGGTTCAGCCGGCAATTAAACCAGCATTCGGCAGCGTGTCATCATCCGCAAAGACAAATGATCCGGTATCCACAAGCGATTGGACGTTATCCGAAGCGCGGCGTTTACCGGATGCTCCGCTCTTGCGGAGCACGACAAATCTATTGATTGCTGATGCCGCCCTGACTGCCCTGATAGTTGATCACGAACAGGTTTGGATCGGGCTTTTTCGAGGTGTCGAGGTTATAGACCGCAACCGTGGTGTCGAAGCCTTGCGGATCGGTGACCGTCCACTGCTTGAGCGTGAGATCCTTGGCGTCGAACATGATCATCAACTTGTCGGTGCCGATCATCAATTGTTTTTGCTCGATGGTGACCGAGTCGAAAGTGTCGTCGGAGGTGACGCTGACGACGTCGGCGTCGCGCAACAGATCGATGCGGTCGGCGAGCAGATAACGCAGCGGGGTCTCCGACAGCGGATAAAGGTCCTGCGTCGCAAGCTTGCGGTCGCGCACGACGACCGATGAGCCGTCGGCGATGATGTCGATCGGACTCGGCGGATTGTACTCGAAGCGCACCCGGCCGGGCTTCTGCAAATAGAAGGTTCCTTCGGTCCGTCCGCCATCGGGTCCGATCTGGACGAAACTCCCCACCATGGTCTGGATGTTCGACAGATACATGCTGATCCGGTCGAGCAGCGTGCGCTGCTTGCTGTCGAACGCGGTCGCCTGGTTCGACGAGCCCTTATCCGAGAACGGGAAAAAACCGGGACTGTGGTCGGTCTGCGTTGCCTGGGGGGCCTGCGGGATCGGGGCTGGAGGAACCGGAACGCTGTCGCTCGTCGCGGGCGGCGGCGCCACGGGCGACGCAGCGATGCCGGTTTTGGGGAGCGGCGCCGGCGTCGGCAGCGGCACGGTCTCGGCGAAGGCGGTACCCAGCAAGTTCAGCCCGCAAACGAACGCCACGAGTACCGTCGCCGGGCCAAGTTTGCCCAAGCCCCTTACCGCCATATCCTTCTCCCGCTGATGCGCCTCGTATGATGCATCCGTGCGCACGCCCGCGACTAACGCCACCCGCTAAACGCCCGGTATGGCGAATTCGCGGCTACTGTTTGGGCTTAAGGCGCAACCGCCCGATTCTCAATAGGCATCGTCTTCGGCGCCTTCAACCAGGATTTCACGCTTGCCGGCGTGGTTGGGCTGCCCGACGATCCCCTCTTGTTCCATGCGCTCCATCAGCGAGGCGGCGCGGTTGTAGCCGATCTGCAGCCGGCGCTGAATGTAGCTCGTGGAAGCCTTGCGGTCGCGCGTCACCACAGCAACCGCCTGTTGGTAAAGGTCGCCGCCCTCGCCGCCCATCGCGGTTGCGTCGAAGATCGGATTGCCGTTCTCGTCCTGCGGCTCTTCGGCGGTGACGGCTTCGAGATATTCCGGCGCTCCTTGCGATTTGAGGTGACGCACCACCTTCTCGACCTCTTCGTCGGAGACGAACGGTCCATGGACGCGGCTAATGCGGCCGCCGCCGGCCATATAGAGCATGTCGCCCTGGCCGAGCAGCTGCTCGGCGCCCTGTTCGCCCAAAATAGTGCGGCTGTCGATCTTGGAGGTGACCTGAAAGGAGATCCGGGTGGGGAAATTGGCCTTGATCGTGCCGGTGATGACGTCGACCGACGGCCGCTGCGTCGCCAGGATCACGTGCAGGCCGGCGGCACGCGCCATTTGCGCCAGCCGCTGTACCGCGCCCTCGATGTCTTTGCCGGCGACCATCATCAGATCGGCCATCTCGTCGACGATCACGACTATGTAAGGCAGCGGCTCGAGATCGAGCTCCTCGTTCTCGTAGATCGCTTCCCCGCTCTCGCGGTTGTAGCCGGTGTGGACGGTGCGGCTGAGCTTTTCGCCTTTGCTCTTGGCCTCGGCGACGCGCGCATTGTAGCCGTCGATATTGCGCACGCCGAGCTTCGACATTTTCTTGTAGCGCTCTTCCATTTCGCGCACCGCCCATTTGAGCGCGACCACCGCCTTTTTCGGATCGGTGACGACGGGCGTCAACAGATGCGGGATGCCGTCATAGACGGACAGTTCAAGCATTTTGGGATCGACCATGATCAGCCGGCATTGGTCGGGCTGCAGCCGATAAACCAGGCTGAGGATCATGGTGTTGATAGCGACGGATTTACCCGAGCCGGTGGTGCCGGCAATCAGCAAATGCGGCATGCGCTGCAGATCGACGAGAACCGCCTCGCCGCCGATCGCCTTGCCGAGACAGAGCGCCAGCCGCCCGGACGTCTCGGCATAATCGCGCGAAGCGAGCAGTTCGCGTAAGTAGACTTTTTCACGCGTCGGGTTCGGCAGTTCGATGCCGATGGCGTTGCGACCGGAAACCACGGCGACGCGCGCGGAGAGCGCGCTCATCGAGCGCGCGATGTCGTCGGCCAGACTGATGACGCGCGACGACTTGATGCCCGGCGCCGGCTCTAGCTCGTAAAGCGTCACCACCGGACCCGGCCGCGCATTGATGATTTCGCCGCGCACGCCGAAATCGCCGAGCACGCCTTCGAGCGCGGTGGCATTTTCCTGCAAGGTTTCGGAGCTGACGGTGGCGCGCCCGAGTTTGCTCGGCGGCGTGAGCAATTCGAGCGGCGGCAGAACATAGCCGCCGCTTGACCGGCGCGGCGCTTTCGGCGTGCGCGGCTTGCGCACGCGCGGCGCGGCTTCCGCCTCGTCCTCCGCCTCGTCAATCTCAGGCTCCGCGGCGCCATCGAAGCGCGGTTCGACGCGGCGGCGGGACAGTCCAAGGTCTTCCCGCATCGGCGTCCGCTGTCGGCGGCGGAACAGGCGCGCAAGCCGGGCGCGGAAGCTGAGGAGTGAATGCGCCAAAAAGCCGAGCGATATCCAGCCGCGCTCGTCCTCGTCGGCGGGCTCGTCGTCTTCGTCCTCGTCGTCTTCATCGACCGCGCCGCGCCAGAGCATGCCGGCGGCGCCGGCGAAGGTGACGAGCGCCGCGATGCCCAGCACGATGGCGGCGGCGAGCAGGTGAGTTCCGGCAAGCGGTGCATGCAGCAATAAAACCGGCAGCCGCAGTACGGCGTCGCCGATCACGCCGCCGAGCCCGGAGGGCAGCGGCCAGCGCGGGCTCCGCGGCAGGCAGGAGGCGAAGGCGGCGGTCAGCACCGCGCCGGCAAGCCAGAGCAGCACGCGCAGCCGCTCGTGACTGAGCCGCTTGTGGCCGAGCAGCCGATAGCCCCACACCGCGATCGGCAACAGCAGCGCCAGCGCGCCGAGCCCCAAAAGCTGCATCATCAGATCGGCGGCGATCGCACCCGGCATGCCAAGAAGATTGTGGACCGGCGCATCGGTGGCGTGGCTCAGCGACGGATCCTGCACCGACCACGTGGCAAGCGCGAGGGCCGCCATCATGGTGAGACTGATCAGCGCCACGCCGCCAAGCTCGCGCAGCCGGCGCTGCAAAATGCCGCCGAGCTGGCCGGACAAGGCGGCCATTCCGTCGAGGCTGCGATCGATCATCGACATCGCTATGTCCGCCTCAGCCGAGCACCGCCACCAGGCGATGCATCGCCTCGGCGGTGATCTCGTTGTTATGCACCATGGCGACGCGGATATAGTCGGCGCCGGGATTGAAACCGTCAGCCTGCTCGCGCGCGAGGTACCGCCCGGGCACCACGCGCAGCCCGGCCTTGCGCCACAAAAGCTGCGTCGCCGCCTCGCTGCCGCCCTGCGCGGAAACGTCGAGCCACAGGAAAAATCCGCCGGCGGGACGGCGATAGCCGTAACGATCGCCGACGATTTGGTCGGCGAGATCGAATTTTTCCCGGTACAGCCGCCGGTTCTCTTCGACGTGCTTCTCGTCGTTGTACGCGGCAATGGCGACATGCTGCATCGGTGTCGGCACCATCGGCGCCGCGACGTTGCGCAATTCGAGATAGGCTTGCATGAACGTTCGATCGCCGGCGGCAAAGCCGATGCGCAGCCCCGGCAGGCTCGAGCGCTTCGACAGCGAGTGGAAAATGGCGACGTTGGCGAAATCCGCACCCGAAGCTTCGAGCATTCCACGCGGCGGTCGGTCGCTGTAGATCTCGCAATAGCATTCGTCGGAGAAAATCAAGAAGCCGAAGCGCCGCGCCAGCGCGGTCAGCTTTTCGAGATAGGCGAGATCGGCGACGGCGCCCTGCGGATTGGACGGTGAAGCGATATAAAACGCGACAGTGCGCGCCAGCAGCTCGTCATCGAGCGCGTCGAGGTCCGGCAGGAAGCCCGTCTCCCGCGTGGTCGGCAGAAAGACCGGCTCGCACTCGGCGCCGATCGCGCCGGCCGCATAGGCGGCGTAGAACGGATTCGGAATCAGCATCGCCGGCCGGCCGGCCCGCGGCCCGACCCAGTTCTTGGCGGCGAGCGCGGCAAGAAAAAGTCCCTCGCGCGTGCCGTTGAGCACCAGAACTTCGGCCGCCGGATCGACCGGTCGCTGGAGCGTGTAGCGCCGGCCGAGCCATTGCGCGACCGCCTCGCCGAAGGCATCGAGCCCCTTGTTCGCGGGATAACGGCCGAACTCGGCGACATGCGCCGCGATCACCGGCCCGACAAATGCGGGAATCGGATGTTGCGGCTCGCCGACCGCCAGGCTGATCGGCGGCTTGCCCGGCGGCGTATCGCCAATGAGTTCGCGCGTGCGCACGAAGGGCGAGCGGCCGTTGGGCGCGCGAATGGGCGTCGCACGGACGGGATTGGAATCGGACTCGCGGGTCATCCTGTACATCATGAACAGCGGGACCACCCGCCGCATTACCGGTCCAATAGCATAGGTGCAGCGAGGTTAAGACCCGATTAACCATCGTGTCAGCGCATGGTCATTCCGGGGCGCGCGTAGCGCGAGCCCGGAATCCACAACCACCACCAGAGAGGGCATAATCTAGCGCCAATTCTGCCTATTCGGTGATTATGGATTCCGGGTTCCGGCCGCTGGCCGGCCCCGGAATGACGGTTACGCCGCGATTTTCACGTATTCGAAATCGCCGGGCTTGTTGTCGATGCCGATGCGCGGCGGCGCAATCCAGCCAGCGAATTTGCCGGGCTCGACGACCTTTCGCATCAGGCTTGAGATGAAATCGCCGTCGTCCTTCGACGGCAGCCATTTGCTCTGCTCGCGGTTCCAGGCCGCTTCGTCGAGGAGCTGGCCGGCCGGCGAGACTTTGACGTCCCTGAACTCGCCGATCAGGCGGTGGAAGCCGACATGCGGCAGTTCGAGTTTGAAGGCGACGCCGGTCTTGTCGATGATCTTGTTCCAACGATCGACGCCGCGCTGGCAGTCGGCGGTGTAATCGTCACGCAGCCGCATATTGATCGCCGTCAGCGCCGGCTCGTCGACGCGCTTGATCTCGCCGCCGACGAGCTTGAGCACCGGATACGTCGCGTGTTCGAGCCGGTGATCGTCGTCGATCTTGGTCTCCTGGAAGCGGCCTTTTAATCCTGCCGTAAACGTGTTGGCCGCGTTGGTCGAGACCTCCGAGCCGAACAGATCGAGCGACAGCGTATAATGCAGATTGAGCTTCTTCTGGATCGTCGGCAGGTCGATCACGCCAAGCGCCCGCACCTTGTCGATCTCGGCCGGATCTTCGATGCCGGCCGATTTCATCGCCTCGCAGGTGCGCTGAATGGTGCGGCCGACGCCGGTCTCGCCGACGAACATGTGGTGCGCCTCTTCGGTGAGCATGAAGCGGCAGGTCCGCGACAGCGGATCGAAGCCGGATTGCGCCAAACTCTCCAGCTGCATTTTGCCGTCACGATCGGTGAAGAACGTGAACATGTGGAATGACAGCCAGTCCGGCGTCGCTTCGTTGAACGCGCCGAGCATGCGCGGCTTGTCGGCGTCGCCGGAGCGGCGCTGCAACAGTTCGGCCGCTTCCTCGCGGCCGTCGCGGCCGAAATATTTTTGCAGGATGTAGACCATCGCCCAAAGGTGGCGGCCTTCTTCCACGTTGACCTGAAAAACGTTGCGCATGTCGTAGAGCGACGGCGCGGTCTTGCCGAGGTGGCGCTGCTGCTCGACCGAGGCAGGTTCGGTGTCGCCCTGGATGACGACGAGGCGGCGCAGCATGGCGCGATATTCGCCCGGCACGTCCTGCCAGACGGGCTCGCCATAATGGCGGCCGAACGGGATTTTGCGGCCTTCCTCTTGCGGGGCGAGCAGAATGCCCCAGCGGTATTCCGGCATTTTCACGTAATCGAATTTGGCCCAGCCCTTGGGGTCGACCGATATCGCGGTGCGCAGATAGACCTCGGCGTCCTGGAAGCCTTCCGGTCCCATATCCATCCACCAGTCGATATAGCCGGGATGCCAGCTTTCGAGCGCGCGCAGCACCTGCCGGTCGTCGGCAAGATTGACGTTGTTGGGGATTTTGGTTGTGTAATCGACGTTCTCGATGTTCATCGCTCGGTCCCTCTCATACTCGGCGCGTATCGAATACCGGCTTCTGGCCGGTGCCGTAGCGCTTGAGCGCACCTTCGTCGCCGATCGCATTGGGGCGCTGGAAGATCCAGTTCTGCCATGCGGTCAGCCGCGCAAAGATTTTCGATTCCATCGTCTCCGGTCCGGCAAAACGCAGATTGGCTTCGAGGCCGGTCAAAGCGTCGGGCGAAAAGCTGGCGCGCTCTTCGAGAAACACGCGCACCTCGTCGTCCCAGTCGATGTCGTCCGGCGCGAACGTGACGAGGCCGAGTGTTTGCGCGCGCTCGGCATCGAGCATGTTGCCGCTTTCGGCTTTGGCGGCGGCGACAGCGGCGGGGTTCGCCAGGAACCGGCATTCGAGTCGGGTGAGCCCGTTCGACATCGGATAGTGGCCGAAATTGACGTCGCCGAGCGCAAGGCTCGCGGCCGGCTTGTTGTCGCCGTCGCGCAGCCCGATCAGCATATAGGAGCGGTCGCTGGCGAACGGCAGCTCGGCCAGCGTGCCGGCGAAACACGAACCCGGCTCGATCAACGTGACCAGCGACCGCGAAGTCAGATCGACGCGCTTGAGCACGCGTTTCCACAACAGCCGGATTTCGCGCGCCAGCCAGTGATCCTTGTTGGCATCGAGGAAGCGATCGTAGGCCAGCACCTGGGCCGGATCGCCGGACGATTTGAAGACGATCGCCGCCACGTCAAGCTCGTTGAGCCGGATATGCAGAATGGCGTCGTCGAGCTCGCGGGCGAGCTTAAGCGGCCAGAAATCCGCGCCCAGCGCCGTCATGGCATCGGCCGAGGCAGGCGGCGGCGCCGCGGGGCCGCGCAACGTCACGGTGGCGATCCGCGCCTCGCGCTGGAATTCGACCGCGAGCGCGCCGTAGGCGACGCCGTCCGCCGCAAAGGTCCGCGTCAGCGGCGCGAGCTTGATGCCGCCGCCTGTGCCATTGCGCCGCGACTTCGCCGCGAATTCCCTGGCGCGCGCCGCAACGGTCTCGTCGAATTTCGAGCCCGGCACCACGTCGTCGACCAGCCGCCACTCCACCGCGCGCTTGCCTCTGACGCCTTCTTCGGTGGTGCAGAACACGTCGGCGTGGTCGCGCCGCACTTTGCGCTTGTCGGACACGCGCGTGAGGCCGCCGGTGCCGGGGAGAACCGCCAATAGCGGCAGTTCCGGCAGCGACACCGCGGCCGTTCCGTCGTCGACCAGCATGATGTGATCGGTGGCGAGCGCGAGTTCATAGCCGCCGCCGGCCGCCGTGCCGTTGATGGCGCAGATCGATTTGAGCCCGGAATTCTCGCTCAAATCCTCGATGCCGTTGCGGGTCTCGTTGGTGAACTTGCAGAAATTGACCTTATGGGCGTGGCTTGAGCCGGCCAGCATGCGGATATTGGCGCCGGCGGAAAACACCCGTGGCTTGGCCGAGCGCAGCACCACGACGCGGACTTGCGGATGCTCGAAGCGCAGCCGCTCCAGCGCGTCGGCAAGTTCGATATCGACGCCGAGATCGTAGGAATTGAGTTTCAGGTCGTAGCCTTCGAACAGCGCGCCCTTTTCGTCGACGTCCATCGTCAGCGTCGCCACCTCGCCGTCGGCCGCAAGCTTCCAATGGCGGTAGCGCGCCGGCTCGGTCTGGAAATCAATCCGCGTCTTGCCGTTCGCTAGAGGGCGCGGGATGGCATGTTCGGCGTCGCCCATCGTCGTCTCTCGTCTCCGGCCCTGATCCTGTATTATGGTGCACGCCTGCGGCGAGCCTGCACTTAATGTGTACTATAGTTCATGATGCGGCAACCCCGGAGCCCGGGCGCCGTTGCCCTTCGTGATGATCGCGCAACAGCCGATTGATGAAATCGGCGACCGTTTTGAGCGTCGGTTCCGCGGCCTCGCGGTGCGGCACGTGGCGAACGCCGCGAAGCACCAGCGTCTCGACCGGGCAGAAGCATTCCCGTTGCGCCGTTTCGATCTGCCTGAGCGTGCCGTATTGATCGTCTTCGCCCTGCACGATCAGGATCGGCACGCGGATATAGCCGAGCGCTTCGGTAATGTCCCACTTGCGGAAATTTGGATCGAGCCACGGCTCGCTCCACGAGCGGAAGGCGCAATCGACGTCGGCGTGCCAGCGCTTGAGCTTGTCGCGAAAATTTCCCGAGACGAAGGCCTCGCGGGCGCGGCGGATTTCGGCGATACCCATGTCCTCGGTGAAAAAATGCGGCGCGATCAAAACGAGCCCGCGCACGCGGTGATCCTGCACGCTGCCGGCATAGATGGCGGCGATTGAGGCGCCGTCGCTGTGGCCGAGCAGAAGGCCGCGCTGAAAGCCGATGGCCGCGAGCACGCGCGGCAGCACCTCGGTGGCCTCCTCATGCATGAAGGCGGTCGAGCGCGGCAGCTTGCCGGGGCTCGATTGGCCGTAGCCGGCGCGGGAATAGACGAACACGCCGGCGCCGGTCGCCGCCGCGATCTGGTCGGGAAACGCTCCCCACAGCCCGACGCAGCCGAGGCCCTCGTGCAGCATCACGATGGTCGGCGCCGCCTCGGGCCGCGGCCCGATCATGCGGTATTCGAGCCGCAGCGGCGCGAGTTCGAGAAAGCCTTGGTCGGCAAGCATCATGGCTGCGGTTCCGCTTGCAGCCCAAGCAACTGCGTCACGACCCGCAGCAGTTTCGCAAAGCTTCCCGCGACGGCGTCGCCCGCCGTGTCGACCTCGGCTTCGGCGCGGGCGTAGTCGGCGCGGCGCGCTTCGAGGATGGCGACGAGATCGGCCATCGCGCCCTTGGAATTGGACTTACGGTTCGCCGCCATCGGGCGGAAATCGCCCTGCGCCATCACCCGGCTCATGTGATCGTCCGGACGCGCCCTCAGCCAAATCGTGTGGCTACGGCGAAGCAACAGCGCGTAAGTTTCGGCATCCGCGACGATGCCGCCGGCCGTGGTGATCACCGCTTCGTCGTGCCCGGCGATGACGCGCTCGAGCGCGCTTTTTTCATGGCGGCGGAAGGTGGCGGTGCCGGCCATCTCGATCAGGTCGGGGATGCTGGCGCCGTAATCCTCCTCGACGACGCGGTCGAGTTCGACAAACGGCCAGCCGAGATGTTGCGCCAGCATCCGCCCCAGCGTCGACTTGCCGGCGCCGCGCAGGCCGATGAGCGCGATGCGCCGCGCCCGATCGGCGCCGGCGGCGCGCTTGACGCGCGCTTCGATCAGCTTGGCGAAATCCGGCAGTTCGCTCTCCGGCAGTTGCGCGACGAGATCGAGCACGGCGCCGAGCGCCGCGGGGCGCGCGCCGGTCGCCGGCAGCAAGGCCGCGACGGGGAGGTCGAGCGCCTGCGCGACGGCGCGCAGCACGGTCGCCGACGGGTTGCCGGCGCCGCTTTCGATCTGCGCCAAATAGCGCTCCGAGGTTTGCGAAGCCTGCGCCAATTGCCGGCGCGTCATGCCGCGCTTGGCGCGCCGGCGCCGCACCTCGCCGCCGATGGCGGCGAGAAAACCCGCGATCGCGGCGGTGCCGCTCGGCGGGGCAGGCGCAAGTTTTTGACGGGTCTTTGATTTTGCGGGTGGCACGGCTAAGGGAGCCTCATGCACTATAATTCATACGAATATTGCATGAGCCGTGCTGGGTTAACAAGCAGGCGGGCGCTGCAGTCCGCCCCCCTTACCCGAAAATCTTGCGCCAGCCGCCTGTGTCTTCGGCGGCGGGCGTCTCGCTCTCCTCCACCGCCTCGGGGCCCGGATCGTCTGGCACGTGGATGAGCGGGATGATCGGCTCGGCTTTGGGCTCCGCTTTAGCTTGCGGCTCCTCGCCCTTGCGGCGAGCGGACAGAACCTCGCGCGGCGGTGGCGCCGCGCCGGCTTCGTCCGGCGGCGTGGCAGCGATCTCGGCGGGTGCGGCTCTTGTCGGCTCGGGCTCGATCACCGGCGCGCCCACCATGCCGGTGAGCGGCACGCGCCATTCGAAGGCATCGAGCCGCCCGGTCACAGGAGAAGCCGCCAGCCAGCGGTCGGAAACATGGCCGTCGGCGGTCCAGGCCGGGTCCGGCGCGGCAACCAGCGCGCGCGCCAGCCATTCGCGGGCGCGGCCTTCGTCGTTGCGCTCGGCGCGTTCGAGCTCCGCCATCAGCATGGCAACGCGCTTGGTCGGCGCGGCGAGATAGGGCGCCAGCGCCGCGCGCGCCTTGGCGAATTCCTGCGCGCTGAGCGCCGAGCGCGCAATCGCCAGCGCGCCTTCGATATGGCCGGGCATTTTAGCCGCCAGCGCTTCGATCCGCTTCAGCCGGTCGCGCGCGGATTCGCCAGAGCGAAGCTCGGCATAGGCCTGGGCAAGTTCGGGATGTGGATTGGCGCGCCAGGCGCTGTCGATCACGCGGCCGGCTTTGCGCAGCTGGCCGCCCTCGGCCAGAAGTCGTCCGGCAAGCGCCGCGGCCGGCACCAGGGTCGGGTCGAGTTTCTGCGCTTCGAGCGCGTAGGCCTTGGCGCCATCGCGATCGCTGTCTTCGATGGCGTGGGCCCGCGCGGTGAGCAGCACGGCGCGCAGTCGGCGATAGATCCGCCGCTCGAACGTGCGCATGTTGCGCTCGAGCAAGAGCAAGGCGGCGGCCCAATCGCCGTCGCGGCAAAGCAATTCGAGGACCGCGCGGCTCGCCCAGCCCAATGTCGGTGCGGTGCGTACCGCTTCCTCCGCATAAGCCCGCGCGCCCGCGGTGTCGTTGCGGCGCCGCGCCTCGATGAAAAGACCGTGCAGGCCGAGCGGCTTGGTGTCGGCGCGGCTCGCCATGGCGCGGAAGGTGCGTTCGGCGCCTTCGCGGTCGCCCGAGAGCTGCGCGGATTGCGCGTTAAGAAGTAGCGCGAGCGGCTCGCTGGGCGCCAGCCGGTTGATCGCGGCCGCATGCTTTTGCGCGGCGTCGATGTCGCCGGCGCCGACCGCGATGAGGCCGTTGGAAATCGCCTCATAGGCGCGCAAGCCGCGGCGATGCTGCATGTGCCGCGACAGCAAGCCGGGCGAGCGCAGGATGAAGCGGATCAGGCTCCAGATTGCGAGGAGCACCGCAAGAGCCGCGATAAGCCCCGCGCCGAGCACCAAAAGCGAGGTTTCGATGCGCAGCCCCTGCCAGACAATGACGACGTCGCCCGGCCGGTCGGCAAGCCAGGCAACGCCGAGCGACAGCGCGCCGACGACGATGAGGAAGAGGACGATGCGCGTCATTGCGATGCCGGCTTGCTTAAGCCCGCAAGCGCATCGGCCGCGATCTGCCGGCTCGCCGCGATCGCTGCCTGGCGCGCATTCGCTTTGCCGGCCCAGCCGGCAGCGAGCGGCTTTGCGGCTTCCGGCAGCGCCGCGATGTCGGTCAGCGCCGCGGCAATATCGGCGTGCGCGGCGTCGGCTTCGATCCGGGCCATGACGGCCGACGGCTCATTGCCGGCCGGCGCATCGACCGGGGTGATGCGGACCAGATGCTGCGCGTTGGCCTCAAGCCGCCCGAGAAAACCGGTCGCGCTGGACGAGGGTTCCGAAGCGTGCCGCAAGTCCGGCGTGAGCGCCGCGAGGTCCTGCGCGAGCGCGGCGGCGCCGGGGATGCCGGTTGCCGCAAACGGTTCGAGCGGCGCGACCGCGTTCGCCGTGACGCCAAGCGATTGCACCGCCGCAAGCTCGGCCCGATAGGGCGCTTCGCGCTGGACGGCATCACGCAGCGCCTGCGCCGCAATCGTCAACCGTGCCGCCTGGTCATCCGCGCCGGCCGCCGGGCGTGCGGCATTTTCGGAAAGCGCCTTCACCGCGTTCTCCAGCGCCGCAATTCGGCTCGCCAGCGCGTCGAGATCGCTGCGCTGAATATTTGTCTGATTTGCCGCTTGCGCCGCGCTCGCGCTCTTCGCGGCTTCGGCGGTGGCGGCTTGCGCGGCATCGGCCTTTGCGACCGCGCTTTGGCTCGCCGCGGCAATGTCATCGAGACGCCGGTTCAGCGCCGCAAGCAAATCGCCAAGCGACTTGGTTTCGGCGTCGGTGGCGGCGATGCGCGCCCCGATCGCCGGGTCGGGCTGCGGGGACTTGGCCTGTGCGGACTTGGCCTGTGCGGACTTGGCCTGCTCGGCGCGAAGCTCACCTTGAATATCGTTGAGCCGCGCCGAGATGGCATCGATCGCGGCATTATCGGACGCGGTGGCGCCGGGAGAGAGAGCGGCCCGATACGGCGGCAAGACACCCGCGATCCAAAGCCCGGCAACGATCGCGGCCATCGCGATGGCGCCGAGGATCCCGCTGATGGCGTGCGTTTTCACCCGGCCGACGGACTTGGCGCCTGGCCGCGGCCCTTGCGGCGTCGGACCTGAGGCTCCTTGCGGCGACGCATCGGCCGCTGCGGCCGCGCCGGACGCCGGCGCCGCCGCGGAATCGACTTCCGTCGCCTTAAGCTCGATGGTCGGCGGCCGCCGGCCTCCCTTGCTGTCAGGCTCGCTCGTCATGCTGTCCTCAAAGCGAGTTCGACATGTTCACTGGATTAAGGCTTGGTCACCGAATCAAAGGCCCCTTAGGCCAGTCCCGGGAGGGCATAATACGGGGCGGCGGCAGCGGCAACATGCCGAACAAACCCTAACAAGTCGGCGTAATCACGTCGGTTCAGCCGCATAGTGCGATTAACGAGGCCTCGTCCGGCCGCGCCGCGATCCGCACGTCCGCCACGCCGGCTTCCCGCAACGGTTCGGCGACGCGGGCCGACAAACAATAATGCACCGGCTTGGTCAGCGCGGCTTCAAGCAGGCCGGAATTGCGCGCGGCGGCGAGAAACGTCTCGGCACTCCGGCGCGAGAAATGGAGGACGCCGTCGATCCCGGCAGTCAGCGCCGCGGCGGCCGCCTCGGGGAGCGTTCGCGCGACCGCAACGCGATAAACCACCACCGTATCCACGACGAAATTCTTCGCCCGCAAGACGGCGGCGACATCGCCGGCGCGGTCCTCGCCGGCGAGGTAGAGAAGCCGCGCCGGCGGTTTTAGACGTGCGGCGACCAGATCGGCGAGATCGTCGACGTCGCCGCCGGCGGAAGTGACGGCGGTGAAATTGTTCTCGCGCGCCGCTTGCGCGGTTCGTTCGCCCACCGCGAAAATCGGCAGACTGCGCCAATCGTTGCGTGGCCCGAATCCAGCGACAGCCCGCAGCGCGTTACTGCTGGTCAGCAAAACCGCGTCCCACGAACCGCCGTCCGGTTCGGCCTTGGACAAAATCTCAATTTCAAAGAGCGGCGCGATGATCGCTGCGTGACCGCGGGCCTGCAACGCGGCTGCGGTGCGCGCGGCGTCAGGTTGGCTGCGCGTGACGAGGAGGCGCACCGCTCAGTCCCGCTCGAAAAAGCCGGGACCGGCCCGCGCTTTGAGTTCGCGGCCGGCATCGCCGCCAAGCGCTGCGGCGTCGGCGCGGCGACCTTCGCGCGAAACCGCCAGCGCCGCGCTGCCGTCGGTCTTGGCGATCATGCCGCGGAAGCGGACGATGCCGTCGCGTACGCGCGCATGACCGGCAATCGGCGTGCGGCAGGAACCGTCGAGCACGGCAAGGAAGGCGCGCTCGGCGGCGAGTGCCGTTGCCGTGTCGGGATCGTCCACGGCGGCGACGAGGGCGCGGGTCGTAGTGTCGTCCGCGCGCGTCTCGATGCCGATCGCGCCCTGGCCGACCGCCGGCAGGAACTCATCGAGGTCGAAGACAGCCGTGGCCTCAGCGATAAGGCCGAGCCGCTTGAGGCCGGCCACCGCAAGCAACGTGGCGTCGGCATCGCCACTTTCGATTTTGCGCAGCCGGGTCTCGACATTGCCGCGCAGCGGCACGATCGCGAGATCCGGCCGCAGCTGTTTGACCAAGGCCTGCCGGCGCGGCGACGCGGTGCCGACGACGGCGCCGTTCGGCAGTTCGCGCAAGCTTTTGGCCTTGCGGCTGATGAAAGCGTCGCGCGCATCCTCGCGCGGCAGAAACGCCGCAAGCACCAGGCCGGCCGGCAATATGGTCGGCATGTCCTTTGACGAGTGGACCGCGAGGTCGATTGAGCCGGCCAACAGCGCCTCCTCGATTTCCTTGGTGAAGAGGCCCTTGCCGCCGGCTTCGGCCAGCGGCCGGTCCTGGATCATGTCGCCTGTAGTGCGGATGGTCTTGATCTCGATCCGCTCGAGTGCGAGGCCGCACGCCCTGGCGAGGCGGCTTTGCACCTCGCGCGCCTGGGCAAGCGCCAGCGGCGAGCCGCGCGAGCCGATGCGCAAGATGGATGTTACGGTCGAAGATTGGGCCATTGCAGGCGTATAATACACGGATGATCATCCTCGGCATCGAGACAACCTGCGACGAGACCGCCGCCGCCGTGGTCAGCCGCACCGCGGATGGGCGCGGCCAGATCCTGTCCAACGTCATCCTGTCGCAAATCAGCGAGCACGCCGAGTTCGGCGGCGTGGTGCCCGAGATTGCCGCCCGCGCTCATGTCGAGGCGCTCGATCACATCATCGCCAAGGCGATGGCGGAGGCGAAGGTCACCTTCGCGAGTCTCGACGGTGTCGCCGCCGCGGCTGGGCCCGGCCTGATCGGCGGCGTCATCGTCGGGCTGACCACGGCGAAGGCCATCGCGCTTGCCCATGACAAGCCGCTCATCGCGGTCAATCATCTCGAAGCGCATGCGCTCACCGCGCGGCTCACCGATGCGACGGCTTTTCCTTATTGCCTGTTTCTTGCCTCCGGCGGCCATACCCAGATCCTCGGCGTGCGCGGGGTGGGCGATTATCTGCGGCTCGGCGGCACGCTCGACGATGCGATCGGCGAAGCCTTCGACAAGACGGCTAAATTGCTCGGCCTCGGCTATCCCGGTGGGCCGCTGGTCGAGAAGGAAGCGGCGCGGGGCGACGCCGGGCGGTTTGCGCTGCCACGGCCGATGAGCGGGCGCCGCGACGCCGATTTCTCCTTGTCGGGGCTGAAGACCGCCTTGCGGCTGGAAGCGGAAAAAATCGCGCCGCTGAGCGATCAGGACGTCGCCGACCTGTGCGCTTCGTTCCAGCAGGCGGTGGTCGATGTCGTCAAAGACCGGCTGCGCTCAGGTCTGCGCATGTTCCGCGTTCGAGTTGGCGCCCCGAGCGCATTGGTGTGCGCCGGCGGCGTTGCCGCCAATCAGGCGATCCGCAAAGCGCTGCATCGCGTCGCATTCGAAATCGGCGCCGAGCTCGTAGCGCCGCCGCCAGCCCTTTGCACCGATAACGGCGCCATGATCGCATGGGCCGGCGCCGAGCGGCTGGCATTGGGTCTGACCGATCCGCTCAACGTCGCGCCGCGCGCGCGCTGGCCGCTGGATCAAGTGGCGAAGGCGGCGGCGCGTTAGGACTACTGCTCGAACCGCTCGATGAACCAGCGCAGCAGGCGGGTCCAAATCTCGTCCTTGCCGACGGTATCCTCGATGCCGTGTTCGAGGCTGGGATTGTCGTTGACCTCCATCACCACGATGCCATGGGCGGTTTGTTTAAGGTCGACGCCGTAAAACCCGTCGCCGATCGGCCGCGCCGCGCGCACCGCGATGTCGATCACCTCGGCCGGCGCCTGGTCCAGACCGAAGGCGCGAAAGCCACCCTCGTGCGAGGAGCCGTCGGGCCGGTATTTCACCACCTGCCAATGGCCGCGCGCCATGCGGTACTGGCACACGAACAGCGGCTCGCCGGCCAGCACGCCGACCCGCCAATCGAAGTCGGTCGGCAAAAATTTCTGCGCTAGCAGCAGGTCGGTCTCTTCGAACAGTTCATCGCAGATCCGCGTGAACTCGGCCGCCGACTCGATCTTGTGTACCCCGCGCGAAAACGAGCCATCCGGAATTTTCAGCACCAGCGGCAGACCGAGCTCGTCGATCACCTTGGATGGCTCGGTGTCCTCGCTGATGATGATCGTCGGCGGCGTCGGCACCTGGTTTTGCTGAAGAAGCTCCACCAAGAACACCTTATTCGTACAGCGGATCATCGAGATCGGATCGTCGATGACCGGCATGCCTTCCTGCCAGGCGCGCCGCGCGAAGCGGTACGTGTGATTGTCGATCGAGGTGGTTTCGCGGATGAACAGGCCGTCGAATTCGGCAAGCTCGGCCAACTGGCGCTTGGTGATCGGCTCGACATCGACCGACATTTTCTCGGCGATGCGGGCGAAGTGCTTGATCGAGTCCGGCGAAGAGGGTGCCGTTTTCTCGTTCGGATCGTAGAGCACCGCGAGATCGTATTTGGCGACCGAGCGCGCTTTGGGGTCGCGCCACTCCCGCTTGGTGTGATTGTGCAGCGATTCGCGGAAGAACTCGGCTTCGCCGTTGGCGAGTCGCGTAATGGTGCGCGGGCGGATTCGGTCGATCGACAGCCAGGTGCCTCCGGTGTCGACGATCACTTCGAGGGCGGGGCAGCGGAACCAATCGAACAACAGCCGTCCGAACGGCTCGAAGCGTTCGTCGCGCGACAATCCGAAACAAACCAGGAGCTTGAATTCGCCGTCCGGCTGGTAATCGGCGCGTCTGGCGCAGCGGTTGAGCTCTTCCTCGAGCTCCGGCAGCGCATGCTCGTAAAGCTTCTGCTCGCGCAGCTCCAGCATGGTCTCGACCGTCGGCACCACCCGATGACCGCGCGCCTCGGCAAGGAGCGAGGCATAATAGCCCTTCGATTGGTAGGCGTAGGAGCGGGCGAGATTGACGAGCTTCGGCCGGCCCATCTCGAACAGGCGCGGCCGCGCCAGATACTCGCTGGTGCTGATGACCTTGTGAGGGGTCTCGGCGTTCGGCAGGTCGCGGGGCTGGTCGACGAGGATGACCCACCCGGTCATGGACGGGTCCCCTTGCAGCCGCTGGCAATATGTAAAACGAGGCCGGTCATGCGCCCGAGGTCAACTACGGCACGGACCGTCATAGCCGCAAACTGAGCGATTAGCGACTGCGCCGGCCGCGATGTCCACCATCAAACCCAATTCGCGCTTCGGAGTCAGGCCGGTTCCGAGAGGATTCGCGAACCAGCGCCTTCGCGAAGCGGAGCGCGTCGCCGCGATCGGCATAATAGCGGCGATGGCGGCCGAACAGCCGGTAGCCGGATTTCTCGTAGCGGCCGATGGCCCGGCCATTGTGCTCGTGGACTTCGAGCCGCATCGTTTCGCGCCCGCGTCGCCGAGCCGCCTGCTCCGCGCCGGCGAGAAGGCGCGTTCCGACGCCGCGCCGGCCGATATGAGGGGCCACCGCGATCGAATAGAGCCGGGCGAGCTTCGAACGGGGTGGGTAGAGCACCAGCACATAGCCCGCGAGCCTGCCGCCGGCTTCCGCCACGATCAGCGTTGCGCTTGCTGCGCTCGTAGCGGCGAGAAAGCGGCGAAAGCTGCGTCGCGACAGGAGATCGGTGGTAAAGACCGCTCGCTCGAGCGCGACGAGCGCACCGAGATCGGTGGTCCGACCGCGGCGGAGTTTTGCGGCTGGTGAAGGCCGCGACGGTCCCTTCACGGCGGGTGCCCCTGTTCGATCCACGCGATCATCGTTTCAAGCCGCTCCGCCGGGACTTTGCAATATGACGAAGCCGGGGGTTATGGATTTCCAGCTTTCGCCTCGGAGCGCTCCGGAATGACGCTACAATGACCGACACCGGCCCGCTGTTCGTTTCGTCAGGCAATCTCATCGCCGACCGGCGCTACAAGGCGGCGATCGAGCTCGCGTCGCGCGGCGATTTTTCCGCCGCTGCCGATATTCTGGCGCAGACGGTCGAGCTTACGCCGAAATTCGCCACCGCCTGGTTTGCGCTCGGCGCCATCCGCGACCGGCTCGGCGACCGCGCCGGCGCCGTCGCGGCGTTCGAGCAGGCCCGCGATGCCGACCCGGAGGATTATCACGGCGCGCGGCTGCAGCTGGCTCGGCTCGGCTCGGGCGAAGCAACGCCGGCGATGACCGAAACGTATGTGCGCCGGCTGTTCGACCAATATGCTGCGCGCTACGACGCGGCGCTCACCGAGCACCTGCATTATCGCGGGCCAGTGCTGCTGCGCGACGCGGTCGATGCGGCGATGCGCGCCGTCAAGCGACCGATGCATTTTCGCGCCATGGTCGACCTCGGTTGCGGCACCGGGCTCGCCGGCGCTGCCTTTCGCCCCTTTGTCGATCGGCTGGCCGGCATCGATCTATCGCCGGCGATGATCGCGAGGGCGGAGAGCAAGAACTTGTACGATCGATTGGCGGTCGCCGATCTCGCTCGCTTTCTCGCCGTGGAAAGCGCCGCGGCCGGACGCTATGACCTCGCGATCGCCGCCGATGTTTTCGTTTACGTCAACGATCTCGCGCCGATTCTCGGCGCGGTGGCGCACGTCCTGGCGCCGGGCGGGATTTTAGCCTTCACAGTGGAAGCCCATTCCGGTGACGGCGTGAAGCTGTTAGCGACGCTGCGCTTTGCTTATGGTGCGAAGTACCTGCGCGCGACAATCGCTGCGGCAGGTCTGACGCTGCTTACTCTCGCAGCGGCCGCGATCCGCACCGAGAACGGCGCTCCGGTCGATGGCCTCGTGGCGGTGGCGATCCGTCAGTCGTAACTCTTGATGCTGTCTGCCACCGAGTCGGCGACGTGCTCTTTGGTGATGATGCCCTTGACGTCGGCCTCGGTCGGCACGCCCTTGCCGGCGACCACGACCGCCATGGCGCCGCCGCGCCGCCACATCCGCTTGATCACTTCGAAGGCGATGTCGTCCTCGCGCGCGACGGTAAAGTCGCGCTGCGCCACGTCGCCGAGCGTGACGCCGGTATAGGCATCCTCGAGGCCGCGCCGCAGCGCGGTGTTGACGCGCAACACGCCGAAGATGCGGTTGTTGCGGATCACGACGACGTGCTTCATCGCGCCTTGATGCTCCGGCCGACGCAGGAAGGCGTCGAAGTCGTTTTCCGCCGGTAGGATCAAAACATCGGTGTCCATGATCTCCTTGGCGTGGCGCACCAACAGCATATTGGCGTGCAGCGCCTTCGGAATCAGATGGCCGCGGCCGACGAGCTTGATGGTGTAGATGTTTTCCTTCGACAGCACACGCCGCACGCCGATGGCGAGCGCGACGGCTAGGATCATCGGCATGACCAGCGCGTAATCGCGGGTCATCTCGAAAATCATGGTGACGGCTGTCATCGCCGCGCCGGTGCCGCCGGCCACCATGGCCGCCATGCCAACGATGGCGAAATTGGCGATGCCGGCTTCCGGCAGCGGATAAATCAGGTTGACCAATAGGCCGAAGGCGCCGCCGAGCGTCGCGCCCATATAAAGCGACGGCGAGAAAATGCCGCCCGACGCGCCCGAGCCGAGGCTGATCGACGTCGCCGCGAGCTTGGCGACATAAAGGAGCGGCAGGATGGCCAGCGGCGCCAACTGGTTCGTCAGCAAGGCCTGAATCGTGGCGTAGCCCACACCCTCGACGTAATAGTGCCCGTAAAAATGAAACAGCACATAGATCAACACGCCAACGAACAGCATGCCGATGGCGTGGCGGAGATACGGGTTTTCGATCAACTCGAACGCGTCCTCGGCCGCCGAGAGGCCGCGCACGAAGCCCGCGGCGGCGGCGCCCATCACCGCGCCCAGGAGCGCATAAAGGCCGAGTGCGATCATCGACGACGGCGCGTGGCCGAGCGCCGGCAAGATCGGAACGGCAAAGGCCGGCTGCGGACCGAGGAACCAGTTGCCGACGAAGGTGGCGGTGCCGGTGGCGAGCGCCACGGGGAGAAAAGTGCGCACGCTCACTTCCGGCATCATCAGCTCGATCGCGAACATGACGCCGCCGATCGGCGTGTTAAAGGTCGCCGCAATGCCGGCCCCGGCCCCGGCGCCGACCAGCGTGATGCGTTGCCAGGGATCGAGCCTCAGAATTTGACCGATGCTCGATCCGAGTGAGGCGCCAATCTGGATGATCGGTCCTTCACGGCCGACGGCCGCGCCGGTGCCGATAGAAAATGCCGACGCGATCGATTTGACGACAGCCACGATCGGCCGGATGACGCCCTCTTTGTAGTAGATCGCGTCCATGACCTCCGGGACGCCGTGACCGCGCGCTTCCGGAGCAAAATTCGTGACCAGCGCGGTGACCACCATGCCGCCGATGATCGGCGCCAGGATGATGAAAGGACCCCACGGGCTGGCCGCCGTAAATATATTGGCATCGTAGTGGACGGAAAAAGTTCCAACGAAGAACAGGTTATGAATTGCCGCAATCAGGCCACGAAAGAATATTGCGCCGAACCCGGTGATGAGCCCAGTGATCAGCGCGAGACATGAGAGGAAGACGAGTCCGCGTTGCTGTTCCGGCGCGGGATCGGTCGTGAGCGGGGACATGACCGCGGCTCTTTAGCGTGCATAGTCCAGCACGTCTACGGCGGTGTCGCGCTCGACCGCCAAGCGCGCACCTGGCTAAGTTGGAAAGTGCCTTCGCTAGTGAAAATCACGCAGCTCCCAGACCAATTTTTGCGCTGGTTCGCCGGCCGCGGCTGGACGCCGCGCGCGCACCAGCTGGAGCTTTTGGCCAAGGCGGAAGCCGGTCGCTCGGTCCTGCTGATCGCGCCGACCGGAGGCGGCAAGACCCTGGCTGGCTTTCTGCCGAGCCTGGTGGAGCTAAGCGGCCTCAACGCGCCTTCCGCCGCCGCTCCCCGCGCCGAAGGCGGGAAGAGGCTAATTTCCACGGGCCGCGACATACGCCGCGCTGGCGGCCTGCACACGCTCTACATTTCGCCGCTCAAAGCGCTCGCAGTCGATATTGCGCGCAATCTCGAAGCGCCCGTTGCGGAAATGGGGCTGCCGATACGCATCGAGACCCGCACCGGCGACACGCCGACGTCAAAGCGCCAGCGCCAGCGGCGGGACCCCCCGGACATTCTGCTGACGACGCCGGAACAGCTGGCGCTGCTGCTCGCATCCGCTGATGCACCTTATCTGTTCGGCTCGCTCAAGCGGGTCATTCTCGACGAGCTGCACGCGCTGGTGACGTCGAAGCGCGGCGATCTGCTCGCGCTCGATCTGGCCCGGCTGTTCCGCGTCGCCCCTGAGCTGACCAGCACCGGACTTTCGGCGACCGTCGCAGAGCCCGACGATCTTTGCCGTTTCATGGTGCCGCAGCGCGGCGGCGAAGCGCGCGCCGACCTCGTCATCGCGGACGGCGGCGCCGCGCCGCATGTCGCCATGCTCGACAGCACCGAGCGGCTGCCCTGGGCCGGCCATTCGGCACGCTACGCGCTTGGCGAACTCTATGCGCTGATCCAGACGCACCGCACCACGCTCGTCTTCGTCAATACGCGCAGCCAGGCCGAGGGGATTTTCCAGGATCTTTGGCACCTCAACGAGGACAATCTCGCGATTGCGCTGCATCACGGCTCGCTCGACGTCGCGCAACGGCGCAAGGTCGAAGAGGCGATGGCGAGCGGCCGGCTGCGCGCTGTCGTGTGCACGTCCTCGCTCGACCTCGGCGTCGACTGGGGCGATGTCGATCTCGTCGTCAATGTCGGCGCGCCGAAGGGAGCGTCGCGGCTGTTGCAACGCATCGGCCGCGCCAACCACCGCATGGATGAACCGTCGAAAGGCGCGCTCATTCCGGCGAACCGCTTTGAGGTTCTCGAATGCCGGGCAGCGATCGACGCCATCGCGGCGAATGCGCAGGACACGCCACCCTCGCGCACCGGCGCACTCGATGTGCTTGCCCAGCATGTGCTCGGCTGCGCCTGCGGCGAGCCGTTTTCGAGCGACGCGCTCTACGCCGAGGTGAAACTCGCCGCGCCCTATGCGGCACTAGGCCGGGCGGAGTTCGACGCGGTGGTCGATTTCGTCGCGACCGGCGGCTATGCGCTCAAGGCCTATGAACGCTTTGCGCGGATCCGCGAAGGCAAGGACGGACGCTGGCGCATCACTCATCCCAACGTGGCGCAGCGTTACCGGCTCAATGTCGGCACCATTGTCGAAGCCGACATGTTGAAGGTGCGGCTCGTCCGTTCGCGTGCCTCGAAGATGATTCCGCGCGGCGGGCGACTGCTCGGCGAAGTCGAGGAATATTTCGTCGAGACCATGGTGCCGGGCGACACATTCGTTTTCGCCGGTGAAATCCTCAAATATGAGGCTTTGGTCGAGGACGAAGTCTATGTCTCGCGCTCGGCGTCGGAGGCTCCCAAGGTGCCGGCTTATGAAGGCGGCAAATTTCCGCTTTCGACCTATCTCGCCGACCGCGTCCGCGCCATCATCTCCGATCCGCACGCCTGGCGCGATTTGCCGGCGCAGGTACGCGAGTGGCTTGAAATACAGCGGTGGCGCTCGCAAATGCCGGGCCGCCGCGAGCTGCTGGTCGAGACCTTCCCGCGCGCCAACAAACATTATCTCGTCTGTTACCCATTCGAAGGCCGGCTCGCGCACCAGACGCTCGGCATGCTGCTGACGCGCCGCCTCGAGCGCGCCCGATTAAAGCCCTTGGGGTTCGTCGCCAATGAATATGCGCTCGCGGTTTGGGGTATCGGCGATGTCGCGGCACGCATCGGCAATGGCGAACTCTCGCTCGCGCAGCTGTTCGACGAGGACATGCTCGGCGACGACCTCGAAGCGTGGCTCGGCAAGTCGGCGCTGATGAAGCGCACCTTCAGGAATTGCGCGATCATCGCCGGTCTGATCGAGCGGCGCTTTCCCGGTCAGGAGAAGTCGCGACGGCAGGTCACGATCTCGACCGATCTCGTTTACGACGTGCTGCGCAGCCATCAGCCCGACCATGTGCTGCTGCGCGCCGCGCGGGCCGACGCGGCGACCGGACTGCTCGACGTGCGCCGGCTCGGCGAAATGCTCTCGCGAATCAAGGACCGAATCGTCCATAAGGCGCTCGACCATGTCTCGCCGCTGGCGGTGCCGGTGATGCTGGAGATCGGGCGCGAGGCGGTCTATGGGGAAGCTGCCGATGCGCTGCTCGCCGAGACCGAGGCCGAATTGGTGAAGGAGGCGATGCAGTGAGGGGTGGTGTTTTGCCCGCTCAGACCGGCGCCAGCGGGAATCCGGCCGCCGGGTCCGCGCTTTCGCGCGGACGGACGGAAGATACAATTACTCTCGTCGGTATCGCCCTCGTCGCCGATCCGGCCGGGGCAATTTACTGGCCGGACGAAAAACTCTTAGCCATCGCCGATCTGCATCTCGAAAAGGGTTCGGCCTTCGCCGCGCGCGGCGTGTTGCTGCCGCCTTACGACACGGCGGCGACCTTGGGCCGGCTCGCCCGGCTCATCGAGCGCTACGCGCCGCGCCTCGTGATCGCGCTCGGCGACAGCTTTCACGACCGCGGCGGTCCGGCGCGGATGGACGACAGCAGCCGCGTTGCGCTCAAGGCGTTGCAGCGCGGCCGCGATTGGGTCTGGATCGCCGGCAATCACGATCCCGATCGGTGCGAAAATGTCGGCGGCCGCTTCGCCGATGCTTTGGCCCTCGGCGCGCTGACGTTCCGCCACGAGCCTTCCCCGCAGCCCGCCGAGGGCGAAATCGCCGGCCATTTGCATCCGGTGGCGCGCGTTGCGCGGCGCGGCCGTGCGGTAAGTTGGCGCTGCTTCGCAAGCGACGGTCGCCGCGTCGTGATGCCGGCGTTCGGCGCTTATGCCGGCGGTCTCAATGTGCGCGACCGCGCCATCGTATCTTTGTTCGGCGCGCTGTCGTTTACCGCGCACATGCTCGGCGCCGGACGGCTGTACGCCGTCCCGGCCGCGCGCTGTCTCGCCGATTGAGTTCTTAGTTGAACTTGGATTCCGGCGCGGCGGGTTTGGCGCCGCTTTGCCGCGGCTTCGCGTTCGCGGCATGCGCCGGCAGATCCCAGCCGCCCGGCGGCGCCTTGACGGTGACGGCGTCTTCCGGCTGCGGCTCGGCGGACCATTTCTCGACCGCAAGTTTTGCCGCCGCGAGCGACTGCGCGTCGAGATGCGAAGCGACTTCGTCACGCTTCTTGGCCGCGTCGCTGTCGCCCTTGCTTCCCGCCAGTGCGAACCATTTGTAGGATTCCGCGTAGTTCTGCTCCACGCCGATGCCGCGCGCGTAGAGAATTGCGAGGTTGTATTGGCTGTCGGTAATGCCGCGATCGGCCGCCTTGCGGAACCACTGGGCCGCGGTGTGGTAGTCGGCCGGGCCGTCGATGCCTTCGGCATAGAGGACCGCCAGATTGTGCATGGCCTTGGCGTTCCCCTTGGCGGCGGCGGCGGCATAGAAGTCGCGTGCGACGGCGAGGTCTTTCTTGACCACGATGCCTTTTTCGTAAAAGCCGCCGAGGCGGAACTGCGCCGGGGCCAGGCCTTGCTTGGCCGCGAGTTCGAGCCAGCGCACCGCCAGTTCATCGCTCGCTGGAACGCCGTGGCCGTCGGCAAAGCGTATTGCGACTTCGAATTCCGCCGCTGCATCTCCGGCAATAGCCGCCGCGCGCAGCTTGGGGCCGCCGATCGTGGCGGGAAGCTTGTCGCTGACCATCGCCGGCACCGATGCGGCCGGAGGCTGAACCGCGGCAACACTGGCCGGCGGCTGCGCTTGCGGGGGTGGCGGCGTTCGGCGTGGCAGCGAGCCGGTGATGTCGGCCCAGTTCGGCAGCGACGATTGACGTTGCGGAATTGCGGGCGGCATCGCGACGGGATTTGCGCTCGGCGAACCGCCAGGCGTGGCGCCTTGCGGCTCTGCCGGCGTCGCAGCATGTGGCGTGCTGGGTGGCGTGCCGGGCGCTGTGTCGGATGAAGCGCCGGGAACCGGCAGGACCAGCGGGCCTGACTGCGGCGCATTAGACCCATTCGTTTCCGGCAAAACCGTAGGCGGCGCGGTCTGTTGCGCAGGCGCGGGCGGCGAACCGGCCAGCCCGGTATCTTTGATCGCGCGGTCTTGGAACATGCGCAATGCGATATGCAGGAAGCCGACGGCGATCAGGACCGCGCCTCCGGCAACGAGCAGCTTGCGCAAGCGTGATGGCTTTTCCGACCGCGGCGCGCCGCGTATCGCGGCGCTCTCGGTGCGCGCATGGCGCTCGGGCGGCGCCGCCGCGGCGGCTTGCGCCGCGCGGCGCGCCGCAGCGATGAAATTCGGCTTCTCCGCCGCCGGTTCGCCGGCAGCGGCAGGCTTGGCAAAGCCGACGGCGGCTTCCGACGCCGCGATCCGCTCGGCGGCCGACGGCATCGTGCGTGGACCGGCGGCGCTGCCGGGCTCCAGCGGATGATCGGGCGGCAAAGTGGGATCAATCGGCTGCCGGGGCGCGCCTGCGCGCCGCGCTGCCGGCTCGATGGACGCCGGCATCGGCGCCGCGGCGGTGGCCATCGGCGCAGGTTCGGATTTGGCCGAGGATACGGATTCAGGCGCGGGTTCGGGCGCATATTCAGGTGCAAACGCGGGCGCAGATTCGCGCGCGGCCTGCGCCGCGCCGGAGGGTTCCGCCGCGGCCGCTCCGTCATGCATGCCGCTTTCGATCATCGCCAGCCGATCGACCACGTGCTCGACGGCGCCATGGACGGCTTCAAGCGAATCCTGCGTCCGCCGTTCGCTGCGTTTGATTTCGGCGACGTCGCGCTCGATGGCGTCGACGGCAACGGGCTTGCGCATCGCGCCGGCTGCAGCCTCGCCGCCGACGCCGCGGATCTGATCGATATGCACGAGCAGATCGGCCAGCCCGCGCTCCACCGCTTCGAGATTGCCGAAGCGAGCGTCGGATGCGTCGAGCCGCTTGATCAATTGGGCGATACGGTCTTCAAGCGCGCCCAGCGCCGCGTGATCGGTGTGGGTCAGCTGAACCCATTCGAGCTTCTCGATCAGCCCGGACAGAAGCTTCTCAAGGTCGCGCGGCACGGCTTGTCCCGCCTCGGTCGAGGCATTGAGCGCATTGGCCAGCGTATCGAGGCGGCCTTCCAGCGCCGAGACGGCCTGCCCGCTCGCCGCGTTATTGGCGACGCCGTCGACCTTGGCGGCGAGCGAACGCACGTCCTCCGCCACCTTGGTCAGCGTGTCGTTGGAGGCGACGTGCGAAACAATGCCGCGAAGCGCTCCGATCGCCGTTTCGAGCTGCTGTAGGGCGGCCGGATCCTCCTTGGCGATGATCAGGTCGACCTTTTGCGACAGCGCTTTGACCGCGTCATCGAATCCGACCAGGTTCTCGGCCGGCGTCAAGTTGCGCAGCGCGTCGCGAACTTCCGCGACCCCGCGCTCGAGCCCGGCCAACACGCCGAAATCGACGCCGGAGTCGCGGGAGTGATCGAGCCGCTGCGTCAGCGCCTGCACCTCGATTTCGAGCGATTCAACGGCGCGGCGCGGAAGCGCTTCGGTGAGTTGCTCTCTGATCTCCGTGAGGTCTTTGCGGAAAGTCTTGATGACCTTTTCGAGTTCGTTCGACGGCCGCAGCGCTTCAATCCGCGTCGTGATGTAGCGCAGTTGCTCCTCCAGATTGCTGAAGTCGATGGGCGGCGGCTCCGGCATCTGTTGGACGCTTTGAGTGAATGGCGCAGGCGTCGGCATCGCCGCCGGCTCCGGTGGCGGCGCGGTAGAAACGGCAGGAGCGATCGCGCTGTCGCTGTAAAGCGCGCGCTGGCGTTCGGCGATTTCGGCGATGGCAACGTCGACGGAGCTCGATGGCCCATTGCCCGGGGCGCGAATGCCCTCACGCGGGCGCGGCGGATGTTGACGTCCGCGCGGCGGCACCGGAGCCCCGCTGAGCCGTGGTGCGTCGGTCCGCGCCATACGTTCGAGCTGATGCGTCAATCGGTCGAGACGGGCGTGGACTTCGCCGAACTCCTCGCGGGCCAACGCCGCTTCGCGCTCGATCTCGACTTCGCGTTCGCGCCGGCGGCGCCGCGGCGGCTCATGATCTTCATAGTGGGGCCGGCGACGAGGCTCGCGACGAACATCGCGACGCGGTTCCCGGCGCGCATCGTCTCGCCAGCCGTCGTCGTCCTCGTCGTCGTAATCAGCGCGCCGCATCGGCTCGCCGTGATCGTCGTCTTCGTCCTGCTGGATGACGTTGTTGAGCCATTCCCCGACCGACATGCCAGACCGGCGAGCGGCGTCGCGGGCGGCCTCGCGCGTTTCTGGACGGAGGCCTCTAAGATTTCACGGACCGCCAGATTTCATTGCGCGCCAAACCAACTTCGGGAGGAACGAGATGGCCCTGTTTTGAGCGGGGGCTCGTTAACAGACGAAGCGGAGGGCGCGCTCTACTGTCCTCGACACCGACTTTTCCGGATTAGAGTAAACAAGCCGTTAATAGGGCAGCCGACGGCGTTTCGCCGGGGTTCCGGCCGTACGCGCTGCAATGCACAATCCTGTAAATCGCCGTCGTGGCCCCGTCGTGAATCAGTTAGCCTATGCGTCGATCTGCCCGCGGCGGACGCGGGGGAGGGACATCATGCCGACCTACAAGGCTCCCGTTGACGATGTGATGTTCCTGTTGAGCGACGTGTTCCATATCGATCGCTACAACAACCTGCCCGGTTTTGCCGAGGCCACGCCCGATCTCGTCGAGGCGGTACTCGCGGAAGCGGCGAAATTTTCCGAAGAGGTGCTCACGCCGCTGAACCGCGTCGGCGACAAGGAGGGCTGTCGCCGGCACGACGACGGCTCGGTGACGACGCCGACGGGCTTCAAGGACGCTTATCGGAAGCTGACGGCGGGCGGCTGGATCGGAATCTCGGCGCCCGCCGAATTCGGCGGCCAGGGTCTGCCAATGGTGCTGGCGCAGGCCGTCAACGAGTTTCTCTGTTCGGCGAACATGGCCTTCGGGATGTATCCGGGTCTCACGGAAGGCGCGATCGCGGCGCTGCACTCCCACGCGTCGGCAGAGCAGAAAGCGCTTTACCTGCCCAAGCTCATTGCCGGGCAGTGGTCCGGCACCATGAACCTGACCGAGCCGCAGTGCGGCACCGATCTCGGACTCGTTCGCACCCGGGCGACGCCGCAGCCCGACGGCAGCTACAAGATTTCCGGCACGAAGATTTTCATCTCCGCCGGCGAGCACGACCTCGTCGAGAACATTGTCCATCTCGTGCTCGCCCGCATCGACGGCGCCCCGCAAGGCACGCGCGGAATTTCGCTGTTCATCGTTCCGAAATTCCTCACCGCGGCCGGCGTCGGCCTCGGTGCGCGCAACGCGGTGTCTTGCGGTTCGATCGAGGAAAAGATGGGCATTCACGGCAACGCCACCTGCGTGATGAATTACGACGGCGCAACCGGGTGGCTCATGGGCGAAGCAAACCGCGGCCTGCAGGCGATGTTCACGATGATGAACGAGGCGCGGCTCGGCGTCGGCGTGCAGGGGCTCGCTTTGTCCGAGGTCGCCTATCAGAACGCCGCCGCCTACGCCAAGGAGCGACTTGCCGGACGCGCCCTGAGCGGCGCCAAATTTCCACAACAGCCCGCCGATCCGATCATCGTTCATCCGGACGTGCGCCGCATGCTCATGACGATCCGCGCCTTCAACGAGGCGGCGCGCGCGCTCGTTCTGTGGACTGCGCTCAAAAGCGACGTCGCGCATCGTTCCGAAGACGCCAAGGAGCGGCAGGCGGCTGATGATCATGTCGGCCTGATGACCCCGGTGATCAAAGGCGTGCTCACCGATCAGGGATTCGCCAATACGGTTTCGGCGCAGCAGGTATTCGGCGGCCACGGTTACATCGCCGAGCATGGCATGGAACAGTTCGTGCGCGATGCACGCATCGCCATGCTGTACGAAGGCGCCAACGGCATTCAGGCGCTGGACCTCGTCGGTCGCAAGCTGCCCAAGGACGGCGGCCGCGCCTTGCAGGCTTTCTTCGCCGAGGTTGCGGCCTACATCAAGGAGCGCGGCGCGGACGCCGCCATGGCGCCCTATGTCACGCCGCTTGGCCGTGCGCTCGGCGATTTACAACAGGCCACCATGTGGTTTTTGCAGAACGCGCTCGGCAATCCCGATAATGCCGGCGCCGGCGCGACCGACTATATGCATCTCTTCGGCTTGGTCGTGCTCGGCTATATGTGGTGTCTGATCGCCGAGGCGGCCAAAGCCGCGACCGGAAGTAACGGCGTGGCGCAGCGGATGGCGGAACGGCTTACGACCGGACTTTTTTTTATGGAGCGGATGCTGCCGGCGTCAACTGCGCATCTGGCGCGCATCAAGGCGGGCGCCGCGTCGACCATGGAATTGCCGGCAGAGGCATTCTAGCTATTCAATAGAGTGGTTTCGCGCTTGCCGTGACGTTTGAGAGGAATTTATGCCCGACGCCTTCATCTACGATCACGTGCGCACCCCGCGCGGCCGCGGCAAAGTCGACGGCGCGCTGCATGAAGTGACAGCACTCAATCTCGCCAGCCAGGCGCTCGGCGCCATCAAAAGGCGCAACAGCCTCGACACCGGCTTGGTCGACGACGTGGTGATGGGCGTTGTCGACCCGGTCGGCGAAGCCGCCGCCGACATCGCGCGCACCGCGGCGCTGGTCGCCGGTTATGGCAACAGCGTGCCTGGCGTGCAGATCAATCGGTTTTGCGCCTCAGGCCTCGACGCTGTGAACTTCGCCGCCGCGCAGATCATGTCCGGGCAGCAGCAGATGGCGGTCGGCGGCGGGGTCGAATCCATGAGCCGGGTCGGAATCGGCGCGGCTGGCGGCGCCTGGGCGGTCGATCCGTCGATTGCAGTTGCGCATTATTTCCTACCGCAGGGCATTTCCGCCGACCTGATCGCAACCAAATACGGGTTTTCGCGCGACGACGTCGACGCCTATGCGGTCGAAAGCCAGAAGCGCGCCGCGACGGCGTGGGACGAGGGCCGCTTCAACCGTTCCGTTATGCCGGTCAAGGATGTCAACGGTCTGACCATTTTGGCGAAGGACGAGCACATGCGGCCGAGCACGACCATGCAGACGCTCGCCGCGCTGCAGCCGTCTTTCGTGCAGATGGGCGAATTGGGCGGTTTCGATGCGGTCGCCATTCAGGCGCATCCGGAAGTGGAATATGTCAACCACGTCCATCACGCCGGAAATTCTTCGGGAATTGTCGACGGCGCCGCGGCGGTTTTGGTCGGCAACAAAGAGGCCGGGCAAAAGACCGGTCTCAAGCCGCGCGCGCGGGTGCGCGCCTTTGCCAATATCGGGTCCGATCCGGCGCTGATGCTCACCGGCCCGATCGACGTCACCAAAAAAGTGCTGAAGACCGCCGGCATGACGCTGGCCGACATCGATCTCATCGAAATCAACGAGGCCTTCGCCTCGGTGGTGTTGCGCTATCTGCAGGCCTTCGATTTGGATTCGGCCAAGGTCAACGTCAACGGCGGCGCCATCGCGTTGGGCCATCCGCTCGGCGCTACCGGCGCGATGATCCTCGGCACGCTCATTGACGAAATGGAACGGCGCGATCTTTCGACCGGGCTCGTCACGTTGTGCATCGGCGCCGGCATGGGCACCGCCACGATCATCGAGCGGGTGTGAGCGAATGCCCAAGATCGACGTCGCAAAAGTACCGGCGCGGCCGATCGCGTCATACCCGAAGGAATTCGCTGGCGTTATCTCCGGCCGGGAGAAGCAGCGCATCGGCGATGCCGCGGGCCTCACCCAGTTCGGTGTCAACATCACGCGAATTAAGCCGCATTCGGCTTCGGCACTGCGTCATGCCCACGAGAACGAGGACGAATTCATTTACGTGCTAGAGGGCGAACTGGTGCTGCACGAGAGCGACGGCGAGTCCGTGCTCAAGCCGGGCGACGCGGCGGGGTTCAAGGCCGGCAGCGGGCTCGCGCATTGTTTGATCAACCGTAGCGATCGCGACGCCGTCTATTTCGAGGTCGGCACGCGCGCGAAAAGCGAGCGCGTGCAATACCCCGACGTCGACTTCGTCATGGAGCGCGACGAGAACGGCCGCCGCTTCTTCCGCAAGTCCGGCGCACCGATCGGAGAATGAGGCGCCATGCCGAAGATCGACATTGGCAAAGTTCCGGCCGATACCCGCACGGGTTACCCGAAACCCTACGATCGCGTGGTCGTCGGTCGCGAACGCAAACGGCTCGGCAACGCCGTCGGCCTCGACCAGTTTGGCGTCAACCTGACGACGCTGAAGCCCGGCGCGGCATCCGCGCTAAGGCACTGGCACGAGAGTGAGGATGAGTTCGTCTATATCCTCGAAGGCGAAGTCGTGCTGGTCGAGGACGGCGGCGAATGCCTGCTCGGGCCCGGCGACGCCGCCGGCTTTAAGGCGAACAGCCGCAACGGCCATCAGCTCGTCAACAAGTCGAAACGCGACGCGGTGTATCTCGAAATCGGCACGCGCGCGAAGCATGAGCGCGTCGATTATCCTGATGTCGACCTGATGGTCGTGCGTGACGACAAAGGCATGCGCTACACCCACAAAAACGGCGAACCGTATGACTGAGAGCAAAACAACGTTCACCAATTTCACGCTTGATATCGACGGCGACGGCATTGCGCTCGTTACCTGGAACGCGCCCGAGCGCACCATGAACGTCATCGACATGACGGTCATCGAGGAACTGTCCGCGATCGTCGAAGAGCTCGCGACCGACGGCGCGGTGAAGGGCGTGGTGATCACCTCGGGCAAGGACACGTTCTGCGCCGGCGCCGATTTGACGATGCTGGAAAGCTTAAGCCGCACCTTCGCCGATCTTGTCGCGTCGCACGGCGCGGAAGCCGCGAGTGCGCGCCTGTTCGAAGAGAGCCGCAAGCTGTCACTGTTGTACCGCCGCATCGAAACCTGCGGTAAGCCGTGGGTCGCGGCGATCAATGGCACCGCGGTGGGCGGCGGCTTCGAGCTGACGCTCGCCTGCCATCACCGCGTCGCCGCCGAGAACGGGCGGACCCGGCTGGGTCTGCCCGAAATTAAGATCGGTCTGTTCCCGGGCGCCGGCGGCACGCAGCGGATCGCGCGGATGGTGCCGCCATCCGATGCGCTGCAGTTCTTGCTAAAAGGCGACCAGTTGCAGCTCAATCGCGCCAAGGCGATGAAGCTCGTCGACGCCGTGGTGCCGGCCGGCGATCTTATCAAGGCGGCGAAGGACTGGATCAAATCGGGCGGCGCCGCCAAAGCGCCGTGGGACATCGACGGCTTCAAATTGCCGGGCGGGCCGGTCTATTCCAAGGCCGGCATGATGGTCTTTCCGCCGGCTAACGCCATTTATCGGCGCGAGACTTACGACAATTATCCGGCGGCGCGCGCCATTCTGCAGGTCGTCTATGAGGGTCTGCAGTTGCCGATCGACCAGGCGCTGCGTGTCGAGTTGCGCTGGTTCGCAAAGATCCTTCGCTCCCCGGAAGCGGCGGCGATGATCCGCTCGCTGTTCGTCTCGATGCAGGAACTTAACAAGGGCGCGCGGCGTCCGGCCGTGCCGGCAAAGCCGCTGAAGAAAGTGGGCGTGCTCGGCGCCGGCTTCATGGGCGGCGGCATTGCCTACGTCAGCGCGCTCGCCGGCCTCGAAGTGGTGCTCATCGACCGCGATCCGGAAACCGCGGAGAAGGGCAAGGCGCATTCGCAGAAGCTGATGACCGATCAGGTCAATCGCGGCCGTGCCACCACCGCCGACCGTGAAGCGGTGCTCTCACGCATCAAGCCGACGGCCGATTTCGTCGAGTTGAAGGATTGCGATCTCGTCGTCGAAGCGGTGTTCGAGGATCGCAAGGTGAAGGAAGAGGTGATTTCGCGGACGCAGAACGTGATCGGCGAGCAGGCGATCTTCGCCTCCAATACCTCGACACTGCCGATCACCTCGCTGGCGGCCGCGTTTAGGGATCGCACCCGGTTCATCGGCATCCACTTTTTCTCGCCGGTCGAACGCATGATGCTGGTCGAGATCATCATGGGCAAGGAGACCGGCGACTTGGCACTCGCAACCGCGCTCGATTACGTGCGCGCCATTCGCAAGACGCCGATCGTCGTCAACGATTTGCGCGGCTTCTATACGTCGCGAGTAGTCGGGACTTACATCCGCGAAGGTCATTTGATGCTGACCGAGGGCGTACCGGCGGCGATGATCGAGAATGTCGGTCGCATGGCCGGAATGCCGGTCGGGCCGTTGGCGCTCAACGATGAGGTTGCCGTCGACCTGGCCTGGAAGATCCTCAAAGCAACCGAGGCCGATCTTGGCGCCAAGATGATTGATCTCAAGCAGAAGACGCTTCTCGAGGAGATGGTGGAGAAGCGCGGACGCTACGGCCGCAAGAACGGCAAAGGTTTTTATGATTATCCGCAAAACGGGCCGAAGCGGCTGTGGAAAGGGCTCGGCGATTTGCAGCCGAAAAAGCTCGATCCGGACGCCATCGATATTGCGCTTTTGGAACGCCGGCTGCTGGCGATTCAGGCGCTCGAATCCGCCCGGTGCATCGAGGAGAAAGTCGTCACCGACGTGCGTGAGGCCGACGTCGGTTCGATCCTCGGCTTCGGTTTTGCGCCTTTTACCGGCGGCACCATTTCCTATATCGACGGCATGGGCGCCCAAGCCTTTGTCGATCTGTGCAACGCTCTCGCGAAGGATTTCGGCGACCGCTTCAAGCCGGGCAAGCTCCTGAACGACATGGCGAAAAAGGGCGAGACGTTCTACCGGCGTTTCCCGCCGCAGCTACGCAAGGCGGTCGCGTGAACGCCGTGCGCGCCACATTGCCCTTCCACGGCTACCGCGTATAAGGTCGCGGCCGATTTTCCCCGGGACCCTGCATGGCGCGTGATCAAGTCGACCTGACGCCGATCGAGCGGCGCGACGATCTCGTGAATTGGCTTGCCCAGGGCGTCAAACCCAAATCGCAATTTCGCATCGGCACCGAGCACGAGAAATTCGCCTTCACGCTGGAGGGCCACCATCCGGTGCCGTATGAGGGGCGCCGCGGCATTCGCGCGCTGCTCGAAGGCATGCAGCATCTCCTCGGCTGGCAGCCGATCATGGAAGGGCCGAACGTCATTGGTCTGTCCGACGTCACCGGCGGCGGCGCGATCTCGCTCGAGCCCGGCGGCCAATTCGAGCTGTCCGGCGCCCAGGTCGAATGCGTGCACCAGACGTCGAGCGAACTCATGGCGCATCTCGCGCAGGTGCGCGAAGTGGCGCTGCCGCTGCACATCGGCTTTCTCGGCATCGGCATGACGCCGAGCTGGACGCGCGCCGAAATGCCGAAAATGCCGAAGGGCCGCTACAAGATCATGACCGCCTACATGCCGAAAGTCGGCACGCTTGGCCTCGACATGATGTATCGCACCTGCACCGTACAGACCAATCTCGACTTCTCCTCGGAAGCCGACATGGTCAAGAAACTGCGCGTGTCGATCGCGCTGCAGCCGGTGGGCACGGCGCTGTTCGCCAATTCGCCTTTCACCGACGGCAAACCCAACGGCTACCTGTCGTTCCGCTCGGAGATCTGGCGCGACACCGACAATGCGCGCGCCGGTATGTTGCCGTGGGCTTTCGAGCCGGGCATGGGGTTCGAGCGCTGGGTCGACTATGCCCTCGACGTGCCGATGTATTTCGTCAAACACGGCGACGACTATGTGGACGCCTCGGGCCTATCGTTCCGCGATTTGTTGGCGGGCAAGCTGCCGGCGATGCCCGGCGCGCGCGCCACGATTTCCGATTGGGCGAACCATCTCAGCACGATCTTCCCGGAGGTGCGGCTCAAGCGCTATCTCGAAATGCGCGGCGCCGATTCAGGCTCGCTGCCGAACCTGCTGGCGATGCCGGCTTTCTGGGTCGGCATTCTTTATGACGATGTGAGCCTCGATGCGGCGTGGGATGTGGTCAAGGATTGGACCGCCGAAGAGCGCCAAAAGCTTCGCGACGAGGTGCCGAAATTGGGTCTTGCCGCGACGGTCCGCGGCCGCACCGTATTTGAGGTCGCGAACGAAGTTGTCAAGCTTGCGCACGCCGGTCTGACGCGCCGCCAATGCCTAGACGCCGGGGGTCAGGACGAGACGCGCTATCTGCAAGTGCTCGACGATCGGTTGGCGCGCGGCACGACCCCGGCGCAGGAATTGTTGGACAAATTCCACGGTCCGTGGCGCGGCTCGGTCGATCCGATCTACACGGAAGAAGCCTATTGAAGGCCACCGGCGTCGCTTCTGTCGCGCTGATTATTGGTCGATGTCGTAGAGGCGCTTCGCCTGCGTAAGCGCCGCGTTGCAGCGGGCGGCATCGCCCTTGGCATCCGCCTTGCGCGCACGCGCAAGCGCGGCCTCGCCATCCTTGTTCGCAACCCGCTCTGCGTGCTCAACGTCGCGAGGCGTCGGCTGATGATGCAATTGGGCGCCGAGGGTTTGCGAGAACGTCGGGCCGGACTTCGGACCCGGCGGCAAGGCGCTGATTTGCTGCTCGACCGCGGCGATCTGTGCCGTGCAGGGACCGCTGTGGGCGATTCCGGGGCTGGCGAGCAGTCCAACACTCGCGCTGCAAATAAGAAGGCCGCGCCCGATCGTGCCGTTGAAAAATATACCGCCAAACGGGTTTGCCCTGCTCATGCCGGCCTCCGCAACTACAATACGCCAGTTTAAGCTCCAAGTTCTATAGCGTTTCATAGCGGTTGCGCTGCCCGGCCCATTGCCGGTGCAGACACGCCATGCCGTCCGCGAGCCGGAATTTACTCTTTGTTCATCATCCCGAGCGCCGAGGAACCCGTGACTTCGCCGGTTGAAATGCGCTCTGTGTCCATCGCAAGACGGTTTTGATTCTATTTTTACGTCTCGCCGGCAAAATGCGGTCCATGACCAAGACCCTGACCGCGGAAGTACAGCATCATAATGCCGAACGGCAGCTGTTCGGCGCGCGCCGGGCGTTGGCGCACCTCGTCGAAATGTACGAAAAGGGTCAGTGGAGTCTCCACTACAAAAAGGAAGAGGCGTTTGCCGAGGCGGTGCGCGATGCCCGTCAAGCCGTCGAGCACTGGACCGAAATCGTCAACAAGGTCGGCCGCGGAACGAATTCGTCGCGCTAAGCCACCAAAAAAGCCGCCGCTACCGGGCGCGCTAGAGCGCGATTGCGCGCCTTTGGCTCGGCCGGAGAATAAGCGTTAGACTCTCGCCCTGATCGAGACCATGATTGTCTCGATTATAATGGCGGGCGGGAGGACGGCGTGCTCGATCTCTATCACAATATTAATTCGGTCTGCGCCCAGAAGGTGCGCATCGCGCTTTACGAGAAGGGCCTCGACGCCACGGAGCATCTTCTGACCTTGCGCGGTGACCAGTTCGATCCCGCTTATCTGAAGCTTAATCCCAACGGCGTCGTGCCCACGCTCGTGCACGACGGCAACACGATTATCGAATCCTCGCTCATCCTGTATTACCTCGACGAGGCCTTTCCCGCTCCTCCTTTGATGCAGAAAGAGCCGCGGCTTCGTCACCGCGTGCGGCTCTACAACAAGCTGATCGACGAATATCTGCACAATGCGTGCATGATCCTCACCTTCGCGACGGCATTCCGACCGAATTTTCTCAAGCTGCCGCACGAGGCCTGGCTTGCCGAGGTCAACAAATCGCCGCTTAAGCGCCGCGCGGAATACAAGCGCAGCGTCATCGAGCATGGATTGGATTCCGAATTCGTCAGCGACGCGATCGATCAGCACAGCAAGCTGTTCACTTGGATGAATGAATCGCTGCAAAGCGCTCCGTATCTCGCCGGCGGCGAATTCTCCAATGCGGATTGCGCCGTCATTCCCTATATCCTGCGACTTGAGCTTCTGAAGTTGCGCAGCATGTGGGATCGTCATCCGGCCATCGGCGATTGGTGGGCGCGAATGCGCGAGCGGCCGTCCGTCAAGGCGACGATTTTCGATCGCATGACCGAAAGCGACTGGGCTCCGTTCCGCGACCTCGCGCCCGATCCGTGGCCGAAGGTGCAAGCGCTCCTGCAAGCGGCATAAGCGCCCGCGGGTCATCTCACCGGTGTCGGCGCTTGCATTCCAAAGGGCTTGGCATTCTCAAGGTTGGCATTCTCATGGCATCGACCGTCAATGCCGCGCTTTGCGCGCTGGTGGCGACCGCCTTTTGCATGGCGTTCGGCTACGCGATCGCCCGCCATCTGTTGCCGCGCGTCCTTGCGCTCGGCGCGGCAGCCGTCGTTGGTTGGGCGGTCTTTGCCGCAGCGACGCTGCCGGTCCTCAGCCTGATCGGATTTTCTTCGGCGACGATCGCCGGCATGGCCGCGCTTTTCCTCGTCATCGGCGGCGGCACGCTGCTCACGCGCAGCGCGAACGACGATGTCGCGGCCAAACCGACAATTCCATTATGGAGTTTTGCGGCAGCCGCGGTTCTGGCGCTGGCGCCGGCCAGCGCGATTGTTCCGAAATTCTCTGCGGACGGCGTGCATCTCGCCGCCCCGATATTCGATCACGCCAAAATCGCCATCATCGATGCGATGACGCGTCAGGGCCTGCCGCCGATCGATCCGGTGTTCGGCGCAGTCGGCGCGCCGGTCCGGCTCGCTTACTATTATCTCTGGCATTTCAGCGCGGCGGAGCTGGCGCTGCCGCTGCATATCAGCGGTTGGGAAGCGGATATCGGCCTGACGTGGTTCACCGCCTTCGCTTCGCTCACGTTGATGATGGGCGTCGCCGTCTGGCTCAGCAAGCAATCGGGTGCAGCGATCCTGGTGGTTGTGCTCGCCGCAGCAACGTCGCTGCGCACCGCGCTCGGCTTCTTATTCGGCAGTTACGGCCTCGAACCGTTCCTGGCGTCGCCCAATGGCTTTGCCGGCTGGTTGTTTCAGTCCGCCTGGGTGCCGCAGCATCTTATGTCGGCGTCGTGCGTGGTCGCGGCCGTGGTGCTCATCGTCCACTACGCACAGCGGCCGAGCCCGGCGCGTTTCGTGACGCTGGTCTTGCTGGTCGTCGCCGGCTTTGAAAGCTCCTCCTATGTGGGCGGCGTAACGTTCGCTGTCGCGGCTTTGGTTGCCGCGCCGATCCTTTACGCCAGTGTAAGGCCGGTGCGGCGCACCGCGGTCGCCGGCGGCTTCGCGGCGGCCGCGGTTCTTGCGGTATTGATCGCCGCGCCGTTGATCCGCGACCAGTTCGCCACGGTTGCCGCGCGCGGCGACGGCAATCCGATCGTCATGAGTCATTTCGCCGTGCTCGGCACGATGTTTCCACAGACCCTGCGCCGCGTGCTCGACCCGTCGGCCTATTGGCTCATTCTGCTGCCGATCGAGTTTCCGGCGACCTTTGTTGCCGGCTTCATTGCGCTCGTCGTGACGCAGCGGACGCTTGCGGCGGGGCCGGAGAAAATCACGGTGGCGTGTTTCATCGCCGTTGCCGGCGTGGGCCTCGTCGTCTCGTGGCTATTTGCCAGCACGCTGGGGGACAACAACGATCTTGCCCTGCGCGCGGTCTTACCCGCCGCCATGATCCTTATCGCCGGCGCGGCGGCGGGAATGATGCGCGCCCCGCGGCGTGCGCTGATCGCCGCCGCGGCGCTGGCCGGTCTCGTTCTCAGCCTGCCCGACGCCGTCGCCATGATGCGCTCCAATGCCGTCGGAACGCCGGCAGCGGACGCGCGGGCTTTCGCGCAAGCACCCGAACTATGGGCCGCGGTGCGCCGCTATTCGCCGCCGACCGGGCGCGTCGCCAACAATCCGTTGTTCCTGCAGGACCTGACGCCTTGGCCGGCGAATTTGTCCTGGGCACTCCTTGCCAATCGCAGTTCGTGTTTTGCCGGTCGCGAAATGGCGCTGGCGTTCGCGCCATTGCCGCCGGCGCAGCGCGAGGCAATCAACGCGCAATTCATCCGGGTCTTCGCCGGACAAGGCAGCGCGAGCGACATCGACGCCATGGCGACGAAATTCGCCTGCGACGTTGTCGTCGTCGTGCCGCAGGACGGCGCCTGGACCAAGGACCCGTTCGCCACCAACGCGAATTATCGGCTGGCAGAATCTCGCGACGGGGAATGGCGGATTTATGTGCGAAATCAAACAAACGCCGCTGCGGCATCACCACAAGGGCGATTTCAGATTGAGTTGAAGCCAGGACGCGAGCCACCGCCGCCGCGGCGTTAGGGCGAGACTAAATCCCGGCGAACCAGTTAAAGCCCTGTTTGCTCCAGAAGGTCTCGCGAAAATCGTTGGTGACCTCGATCGCCTTGACCCACTTGGCGTTTTTGTAGCCGAGCTTGGTCGAGGTGCGCAGCCGAAGCGGATAGCCGAACGGGTCGGTAATCGTGTCGCCTGCGTATTTGGTGGCGAGGATCGTCTGCGGATGCAGCGCGCACGCCATGTCGATGCTCTCGGTATAATCGTCGGCGCAAATGAAATAGACGTACTTGGCCGTCAGATCGGCGCCGACACGTTTGAGAAAATCGCGCAGGTTCGGGCCGGACCATTGTCCGATGTAATCCCAGCCTTCCACGCAGATGTGCCGGATGATGAGTTCCTGCTCCGGCAACTGGTAAATCTGCTGCGCCGTCCACGGCCGCTTGTCGCCGATGCGGCCGACCAATTCCAGCGTCCAGGTCGCGCCGTCGACCGGCTTGACGTCTTCGATATCGTAATAGGCGTTAAATCGCGGCGGCTTGACCACCTGCGTCGGAGAGAACGTCGGCGCCAAATGGTTCGGCCGGAATATCGTCGCCTGCACGCCGTCGTTCCAGGCCGACACGGTGCGCAGAACCTTCTGCACGCCGTCGTTCTCGCTGACGTCGCAACCGGTCAGTAACCCAAGCGCACCAAGACTGGCCGCGCCTCGGATGAGGCCGCGACGATTGATGTCGTCGACCGGCGGTCGGGCCTTTGTCGGCGCGTTCCGCCCGACCCGTTTGTGGGACCGGAAAATCGGCGGAGTGGAAAATCGAATCGGCATTCGGCTCACCGCATCATGGCGTGGCTTCGATTTCGGGGAGGGCGGCGGCGTGGCGCTTGCCGTCATCGACGACGGGGCCGCCGGTCACCATGGCAACGAGACTCTGTGGCACCAGCAAGGCCAGCATCACGTGAACGAGGATGAACGCGACAATGGCGGACATGCAAAGGAAGTGAACCAGCCGGATGGTCTGGAAACTGCCGAACAGGCCGGCAAGCTCCGAGAATTGGATCGGTTTCCACAGCGCCAGGCCGGAAATCACGATCAGCACGCCGACCAGCATGACGCCGAGATAGAGGACTTTCTGCACCGCGTTATAATGCGTCAGATCGTCGTGGCGCAGGCGAAATCGCAGCGCCTCGCCGATCGTTACAAAAAGCTCGCGCATGGAGATGGGAAACAGTTTGCGCCGGAAGCGGCCGCTCGCGATTCCATAGGCGATATAGGCCAATCCGTTGAGCACGAAAATCCACATGCCGAAGAAATGCCACTGCAGTCCGTACTGCGCCCATTTGCCGATCACGATCCAGTCGGGAAAATGCAGAAAGCCGAAGATCACATCGTCGTTATAGATCTTCCATCCGCTGCCGATCATGATGAAAATGGCGACGGCATTGATCCAATGCATAATGCGAAGCGGCAGCGGGTGGAGGCGCGCCTGAGATCCAGCTGATGCGACGGCCGGCGTTGACATCGGGGATTCCGTAATGGCGACTTTCGGACAGTACGGTTGCGATATTTGCTAAGCAAGCCGGACCGGTTCACAAAGTCGCGTGCGATTATTGATCGGGAGAGACGCAGGTGCGATTGCGAATGAAAGCGTTCGGTTTGGCGATTTTCTGTGCGATCGGTTTCGCGGTCACGGCGAGCGCGGCTGTGCCCGATCGGACATTCGTTGTGGCGCAGGCCATGATCCCGCCGACCGGCATGGGCGCCGCCGACAAGGCCATGGCGGCGCGGGATATGGCGGCGGCGGAGCGCATGCGCCGGCGCTTTCCGCAAGCCGTGCGCGTCGGCGATCTCATTGGGCTGCCGCTCATCGACGACAGCAGTCGCACGCTCGGCTACGTCCGGCGGGTGGTGCGCACGCCGCAGAACAGAATCGAACTCATCGTCGACTATGGCGGCTTCCTCGGCTGGGGCGCGCGGCCGGTCGCGGTGCCGATCGAAGTGGTGGGAATTCTAGGGCGCGAACTTGCCTCGCTGGACATACCGCGGGAAGATTTTGCCGTCGCGCCGTCGTGGCGGGGAACGAACGAGACCGCAATTCCGAACGATGACAGCATCAGTGTGGCACTCGCCCGCCGCTAGGCGGCATCGCCGAGATCACGACTTTGTGAAGCCGATAACTTTTTGGTGTTTCACGACTTGGTAGCACTGAGGCGGAAGTGATTGGCGCTTTGCCGGCCGCTTTGGCAAGCAGGTGATATTGCGTGGCCGTGTTTGTTACCGGGGGCATTGCATGAATCGTTTCGGCCGATTCAACGGCAGTTCTGATTCGATTGGTCGCGCCACTGCGGCGTCGGCCGTTGCGACGGCGAGTTGCGGCATCGCCTTCATGGCAAAGGCCTCGGTGCCGGGTCGCGCCAAGACCCGCCTTGTGCCGCCGCTGAGCTTCGACGAAGCGGCCGCGCTCAACACCGCCTTCCTGCGTGACGTGGCCGACAATGTGCTGCTCGCGGCGCGTCATACCGCGTCGCATAGCGGCATCGCCGGTTACGCGGCGTTCGGACCGACCGACGCCGAAGATTTCTTCCGCCGCAACTTGCCGGGAGCCATCGGCCTGATCGGCGCCTGGCTGCCGAATTTCGGCGATTGCCTATTCCATACCATCGGAGAGATTTTCGCCCGCGGCCACGGCTCCGCCGTGGTGCTCAATTCCGACAGCCCGACCTTGCCCACGGCGCTATTGATCGAGACCGCCGCGGCGCTGGCGCGGCCGGGCGACCGCGCGGTGCTCGGCCCTTCGAGCGACGGCGGCTATTATCTGCTCGGTCTGAAGGCGGCGCACCGCCGCATGTTCGAAGACATCGCGTGGAGCACCGCGCGCGTCGCCGAGCAGACCATCGAACGTGCCAGTGAAATCGGTCTCGAGGTTCATACATTACCGGTGTGGTACGACGTCGATGACGTCGATGGCTTGCGCAGGCTCAATGCCGAGTTGAGCGGCAAGGACGAAGGGCGGCACAGCGCGCATTCTCCACACTACGCCATACAGACGGCGAAACTGATGAGTAGCCTTTGGCGGGAGCGCGATTTCGGCCGCCGCATCGATCGCGCGATGCCGGCAGACGAAGTGCGGGCTTGAGCCGCTGCGATCCGGCCAATCACTCCAAGGGGCGAAACGTTCATGCAACCGGCGGCGACAAAACGAGTGATCGACCCGCAGCGCTATTTCGAAGGCGTGACGGCGGACAACGAAGTTCCCGAGCACCAGCCGGTTTGCCTGTATCTGGAGACGACCAACCGCTGCAATCTTCTGTGCACCACTTGTCCGCGAACGTATGAGGAGCTCGAGCCGCCGGCTGATATGAGCTGGAAACTGTTCACCTCGATCGTCGATCAAATCCCGCAGCTGCAGCGTGCCGTGCTGCACGGTGTCGGCGAACCGATGCTGGTCAGGAATTTGCCGCGCATGGTGCGATATCTGAAGGATCGCGGCAGCTATGTTTTGTTCAACACCAACGGCACGGTGCTCAACGAGAAAAACGGGCGCGCGCTGATCGCCGCGGGATTGGACGAGTTGCGCGTTTCCTTCGACGCGGCCAACGCCGAATCCTATCTCGCCATTCGCGGCAAGAACTATTTCAACCGCATCCTGAAAAACGTGCGCGCCTTTCGCGAACTGCAAGAGCGCGAAGGTTACGTCAAGCCGCGGGTCTCGGCCTGGCTCACCGGATTGCGCGAGACCATCGCGGAATTGCCGGAGTTCGTCCGCGTCGCGGCGGAGACCGGCGTCAAGGAAGTGCATTTGCAGCGGCTGGTGTTTTTTAACGACAAAGCGATCGGCATGGCGCGGCCCGATCAGGCGCTTTACGAGCAGCTAACGGCCGCGGAATCGGTCCATATCGACCGCGCCGCGGCGCTTGCCCGTACCCTCGGCATCGCGTTCAGCGCTTCGGGCGGCGCGTCGGAGCCCGGCATCAGCCTTAAGCGCAGCGATAACGGTTCGGCCGGATCGGGCTCGCCGTGGTCGCTCTGCCGGCGGCCATGGACGGTGATGTATTTCACCGCCAACGGCCGCGCACTGCCGTGCTGCATCGCGCCATTCTCGCAGCGCGGCTATGAGAATTATACGCTCGGCGACGCCACCCAGCAGACCTTGCGCGAAATTTGGACCGGGCCGGCCTACGGCGATTTCCGAAAGGCGCTCAAATCGAGCAAGCCGCCGGAGGCCTGCGCCAGTTGCGGACTGCGCTGGAGCTTGTAGCAATGCCGCCCCAGGCGGCGTCGGTGGCCGTCGTCATTCCCACCTTCAATGAAGCGGAATCCATCGCCGCCGTGATTGCCGAATTGCCGCGCGATATTGTCGGCCGGGTTATCGTGGCAGACGGCGGCAGCGGCGACGGCACCCAGGAGAGCGCGTGCGGCGCCGGCGCCGAAGTCGTCGAGGTGGGCGGCGGCTATGGGCGCGCTTGCCTCGCCGGCGCGCAGGCGGCCGATGGCGCCGACATCGTCGTTTTCATGGACGGCGACGGTGCCGACGATCCAGCCGGCATTGCGGCGTTGGTGACGCCTCTGCGCGGTGGGACGTTCGATTTCGTCATCGCTTCGCGCGCGCGCGGCGAGCGCGAGGCGGGAAGTATGGCGTTGCATCAGCTCTTCGCCGGCTTCATTGCCGGCTGGCTGACAAAATTACTTTACGGCGTGCGCTACACCGATATGTGCGCGTTCCGCGCCATTCGCCGCGACACCTTGCTGGCGCTCGGCATGCGCGAAATGACCTACGGCTGGAATCTCGAAATGCAGATGCGGGTGGCGCGATCGGGCTTGCGCGTCCTCGAATTGCCGGTGGCCTACCGGCGGCGCATCGGCGGCGAGTCAAAAGTCGCCGGGTCGCTGCGCGGGTCGCTCAAGGCCGGGCTGAAAATCGTCTCGACCTTTGTCCGCGTCGCGCTAGAGCCTGCGCGGCGGCCCGCGTCCTGAGTGCGCTAAATCGCGACCTTGCTCAGGAAGCCGTCGACGCTGCCGCGCAGGCTTTCGGCGGCGTTCTCGACGGCTGTCGATGCCGTCGACACCGTATCCGCGGAGTTGCGCATGTCGGCAATGGCGGCGGAGACGCGTTCGAGCACCGCAACCACCGATCGCGAGCCCAATGCGGCCGCGGCGACGTTGTTGGAAATCTCGGCCGTAGCCGCATGTTGTTCTTCGATCGAGCTCGCGATCGCCGCGGTGAATTGTCGGATTTCCTCCATCCGGGCGGCAATGCTGCCGATGGCGCGCACCGCGCTTTGTGTCGAAGATTGCACCGCCGCGATCTGAGACGCGATGTCGTTGGTCGCCTTCGCGGTCTGCACGGCGAGCGCCTTCACCTCAGCGGCGACCACGGCAAAGCCCTTGCCGGCCGAGCCGGCGCGTGCCGCCTCGATCGTGGCGTTGAGCGCGAGCAAATTGGTCTGCCCGGCCACGCTTTGAATAAGCTTGACGACGTCATCGATCTTCTGTGCCGCGCGTGCAAGCCCGGCGATGATCTCATTGGTCGACTGCGCCTCGGCGGTGGCGGCGCTCACCACGTCGCCGGCGCTGACGACCTGGCGATTGATCTCGGCGATCGATTTCGACAACTCATCCGCCGCCGCTGCGGCGCTCTGGACGCCGGCGAAGGCGTCGTTTGAGGTGCGAACCGCGCCGGTGGTAAACGCGGTGGTGTCGTTCGACGTTCCCGAAAGTGCGGCCGCGGTCGATTTCATTGCCGCGACGCTGTCGGTGACGGTCTTCAGCACGCCTTCCACGCTGCCGCGAAACCAGGCGATGGCGTCGTCGACGATGGCGCGCCGCGATTCCTGCTCGCTCAGCAATGCGCTCTTTCTCTCGGCGGCGCGCCGCGCGGTAATGTCGTGATGCGTCCCCAGCCAGTAGGCGCCGCCGGGAATGGCGCGATTGACGACGGCGATAGAGCGCCCGTCGGCCAGCTCGGACACGAAGCTCAAAGTCTTTCCGGACGCCATGAGCTGCATCAGTTCGGCGCTATATTGCGCCGGATCGCGGTCGAGATTTCCCATTTTGAATCGATGGCGAACGATGTCGATCAGCTTGGCGCCGGGCTTCACGATATCCGGCGACAGGCCGTAAATTTCCAGATAGCGATCGTTGTAGACCGTAAGGCGTCCGCCGGCGTCGAACATCACCACGCCCTGGCTCATATTGTTGAGCGCGAGAGCCAGCAGGCGGTTTTTGCCGCCGTATCGCCGTCGAAGCAGGACTAACGCGCCTGCCAGCAAACAGACGACGCATGCGGCCACGACAACAAGCATCGCGAGTTTCCGCCCTGCGATTGTCCAACTTGCCTTCTACCTAGCCAACAGCAATTTACGTTTCGTTAATGAAAGGGTTTTGCATTCGTAAAAATGTCGCGGCGCCAATTACCTCAAGAACAAGCGATTGGCGCCGCAAGCGGTACGGAAGCGCGGATCAGGCCGCGAGGATTTGCTTGTCGGGGTCGAGCCAAAACGCCCACACCGCGGCGCCGATGACCAGCAACGCGGCCGCGACGAAGAACGGTGCCTGCCAGTTACCGCCTTCGGCGAGATAACCGAACACGATCGGCGACAGCGCGCCGCCGAAGTTGCCGGCCATATTCATCATGCCCGATACCGTTCCGGAATATTTGCCGCCGGTATCCATCGGCACCGCCCAAGACGGTCCGATGGTGAATTCGAGAAAGAACATCGACGCCGTCAGGCCATAGACGGCGATATAGGCATCCGAAGTCAGTGCCGCCGGCACGATGCACGCCGCGCAGCCGAGCAAGCCTACGATCGCCACCACGCGCCGGCCGATCTTGGCGCTGCCGGACACCTTCAACAGCCAGTCGGTCGCCACTCCGCCGACGGTATCGCCGACGACGCCGGCCAAAAGCGGCAGCGAGGCAAAAATTCCGACCTTGATCAGCGTGAAATGGCGGACCTCGATCAGGTAGGACGGCAGCCAGCTCAGGAAGATCCACAGGCAATAAACGTAGGTGAAGTAGGCAAACATGATCGCCCACATGTTGCCGGAGCCCACCAGGTTACTCCACGGCACGTTGGTCTGCTTTTCCATCGGCGGCGGATTGATCTCGCCGTTCGGGCCGCGGCCGCGGATAAGTTCGAGCTCCGCCCGGTTCACCAGGCCGTGCTCTTCGGGGAGGTTGCGGTAGCTCACGGCCCACCACGCTGACCATAACAGCCCGATCACGCCGCAAATGTAGAACACCGGCCGCCAGCCGAACACACTCATGATGAGCACCACGATCGGTGGGGCGAGCGCGGCGCCAAGCCGGCTGGCGCTGTGCGTGGCGCCCTGCACCAGGCCGCGTTCACGCCGCGGGTACCACAGCTGCATTGCGCGCGTCGCGCCGGGAAAGGCGCCGGCCTCGCCGACGCCGAACAGAAATCGGACGGCGATGAAGGAAGCGCCGCTGAAAGCCGCCGCGGTCGCGGCGGTCATGATCGACCAGTAAGTGACGACGCCGGTCAGCACGCCGCGCGCGCCGAAGCGATCGGACAGCCAGCCGCCGGGGACCTGGAATAGCGCATAGGCCCATACGAAGGCGCTAAAGATGAAGCCCATCGTCACCTTGTCGAAGCCGAATTCCTTGCTGATCTGGGGCGCCGCCGTGGAAATGTTGACGCGATCGAGATAGGTGATGAGGTACATCGCGCTGATCAGCAGCAGGACATACCAGCGACCGCGACTCGGATTTGCAGGTGCAGCATCGGCCATTATGCACTCCCCATTCGCGTATTTTTGCCCGGTCTACCGCAGCAACCTGCCCGTTCGGGACCGTCACGGCAGGCGCGGCTGCCGTTACGGCGCTATAGTGACCTTCCAATGCATCGGGACAGTCCAATGATCAAGCGCTACAACGACCACGCCGCCAACGAGCGGACTTTTCTCGCCTGGGTCCGCACCGCGATTGCGGTGATGGCCTTCGGCTTTGTCATTGAGAGGTTCGATCTGTTTCTTCAGGTCATCGCGCCGCAGACGGCGCAACGGCAGATCAGTCCGCATGGCCAGATATTCGCCAACTTCGCCGGACTCGCTTTCATCGCTATCGGCGTCGCCATGATTGTTGTCGCGGGCTTGCGGTTTGTGCGAACCGCGAAAGACATCGAAAGCGAGACCGAGGTGCCGAGCACAGGCGTGCGTTTTGACATCGGGCTGGCCGCGCTCATCGGTTTGTTGGGCGTCTCGCTGTTTCTCTACCTTTCGCGCGCGGTGCTGCCGGCGATCTAGCGCACGATCCGGGGCGGCAATCGGGTGTCCCAAAAGATCATGCGCCGATAAAACCATGCCATGCGGCCGGCCGCTTGTTCGGTGCGGCGCGCCCGGCAGCCTTTACGTCGCTGCCGTCGCGTCCGGCGCGACTTCGTCGGTGATCACCTTGAAGCTCGCGAGCGTGCATGGGCCAAATGAAGTTACGATCGCGACGTCGGTGGCGTCGCGCCCGCGCGCCATCAGGATGCGTCCGATGCGCGGCACGTTGTGGCGGGCGTCGAACGTGTACCAGCGCCCGCCGAGATAGACTTCAAACCAGGCGGAAAAATCCATCGGCGACTCGTCGGGCGGGACGCCGATGTCGCCGAGATAGCCGGTGCAGTAGCGCGCCGGCAGGTTCATGCAGCGGCATAGCGTGATCGCGAGGTGGGCAAAATCGCGGCACACGCCGCGCCGCTCGGCATGCGCATCCCATGCCGTTTTGGTCGGGCTCGCATGCTCGTAGCCGAATTTGATGTGGCCATGGACATAATCGCAGATTGCCTTCACCAGCGGCCAACCCTTCGGAATTTTGCCGAACAGGGACCACGCCGTATTCAACAGGCGATCGGTCTCGCAGTAGCGGCTACCGAGCAGATAGATCAGAACCTCCACCGGCAAATCTTCGAGCGCATGCTGCTCGGCATGCGGGGCTGTCGCGTCAGGCTCGCCTTTGTCACGTATCAGGAAGTCCGCCGACATGGTCAGCCGACCGGCAGGGGCGCTGATCACATGGCAGAAATTGCCGAAGCTGTCGTGATACGTGTTGGGCAAAACTGGTGGGTCAAGCTTCATACGGTCGAGCGTCAGCAGATCGGCAATGCGTGACGGATGGACGCTCAGCGTCAGGATCATCGGCGTCGGCTGCGGACAGTCGTAGGAAATTTCGTAGCCGGCGCGAATTCTCATCGCAGCGCTTTTTGACTTGGGCCGACCGACTCTCGCCCGGCGTCTTTTGCTGCCCCCGCTTTGACTTTCACCGCAACGTTCATGGCCAGATGATCCGACGCCGATCCATACCACGTGCCCTGCAGCGGGATCGCTTCGCGGGGGTGATGCACAACCGCGACGCGGACGAGATTCTGATTTCCCACCACCCCGGCCGAAGGATCGAAATCGACCCAGCCAGGACCGGGAACGTAGACTTGGAGCCACGCATGCGTATTGCCGCCGGTCATCTCATCCTCATCCTCATCCTCATCGTCGGCAAGATGCACATATCCGGAGACGAACCGCGCGGCAATTCCACGTGACCGCAGCGCCGCGATCATCAGCACCGCGAGGTCGCGACAGCTGCCGCTGCCCAGCGTCAGCGTGCGCAGCGGATCCTGAACTCCGTTTTGGTGCCGCGCGACGTGCTGGAAGGTCCGCCGGATGCTTTGCGTCATGCCGACGAGCAAATCGTGGGCGTCGGCGGACCCATCGTTGCCGAAAAAGGCCGCGCTCCAGCGATCGAGTTCGCGGCGCGGGGACGGCGGCTGGGTGTATCGTCTAACGTCGGGCCAATCGTCCGCCGTGTAGGCAAACGGATAGGTACGGGCAAAATCCTCGATATCGGCGGCGCGAAAGCATGCCGGCGCGTGGTCGAGACGGATATTGCTGACAACGCGAAGCTCGGCGGCGCGATCGTCGAACTGGGCGATCGCTACGTGATTACCGAATCCATCATACGACCACTCCAGCCGCACCGGCTTGGGCGTGATCTCGATCTCGGATTCGAGTACTTTCTGGTCCTCGTCGTCGCGCGGGCGCAACATCATCCGGTGTTCGCCGAACGCGACCGGCTGATTATAGTGATACGTCGTCACGTGCCGGATGTTGAGAATCGGCATTGCCGTTCCATGATAATGGACACGCCGGCGATATACATAGTTGAGGCATGCATCTCCACTCTGTGCGTGCCAATATGCATTTATCGGGCCAAATATCCTGCAAATATCCTGCATGTATTTTCCGCACTTTATGAGCATCAATGAACGCGCTGCCTAAAAAATTACTGGGGGCGGACGATCCAGCGCCGGTTTCGGTGCATAACACCGGCGGAAAGTCGGCGTTTTTGCTGGTCGCCGACCACGCCGGCAACTCGATCCCGCGCGCGCTCGACCGGCTTGGCGTTGCCGCGGCGGAATGCGAACGCCATATCGCCTGGGACATCGGCATCGCCGGTCTCGGACAAATGTTGGCGGATGCGCTCGATGCAACGCTGATCCAGCAAAACTATTCGCGCCTCGTCATCGATTGCAATCGCCCATTGGACGCCGCCTCGTCGATTCCGACGATCAGCGAAAACACCGGGATCCCCGGCAACGTCGGCTTGGATGAAATAAACAAGGCCGCGCGCGCCAGCGAGATTTTCTGGCCCTATCACGGATGCATCGAAGCCGAACTGGATCGGCGGCGGCGGGCTGGCCTGGCCGCGGCGCTGATTGCGCTGCACAGCTTCACGCCGGTCTTCAAGGGCGTGGCGCGGCCTTGGCATGCCGCCGTGCTCTACAATCGCGATCGGCGTTTCGCCCACCGTCTGATGGCGCTGCTCAACGCAGAAATGGAATTCACCGTCGGCGATAATGCGCCCTACTCGGTAAGCGACGCGACCGACTACACCATCCCGGTGCACGCCGAGCGCCGCGGCCTGCATCACGTGTTGATCGAGATCCGCCAGGATTTGATCGCGGATGAAAGCGGTCAGCGCGAATGGGCGCTGCGTCTGGCACGCTTGCTGCCGCCGGCGTATCGGGACTTATGAGCGCGAAAAGAGCGAGTGGTGCCCAGGGGCGGAATTGAACCACCGACACCTGCATTTTCAGTGCAGTGCTCTACCAACTGAGCTACCTGGGCTCACGGGTCGCGCTTATAGAGCCTCGTTTTCACGCTGTCCAGAATAGGCCCGCAAGCCCGTCATTGCGAGCGAAGCAATGACGGAGGCGAGATTTAGTCCGCTTCGTCGCTCTCCTCGCGCCGCTCGTCCTCTGCTTCGTCCTCCGTCACGGGAACCGCGTAGACGCCGGAAAACCAGCGGTGCAGATCGACGTCGGCGCAGCGTTTTGAGCAGAACGGCCGGAACAATTCCTCGGCGGTCTTGCCGCAGATCGGGCAGGCGCTCGCAGCTATCTTGCGGTTCTTAACGTCAGGCATGACGGCCATATGGGGCGCCCGCAGAGGTGTGCCAGCCTCACACAGTGTTGAGCCAGCCGAAATGGACCGGATAGCCCTCGCCGCCCAGAAGCGCCACGGTTTCGTAGAGCGGCAGGCCGACGATATTGGAATAGGAGCCGACGATCTTGACCAGAAAGCTTCCGGCAATTCCCTGTGCGGCGTAGCCGCCCGCCTTGCCGCGCCATTCGCCGGACGCGAGATAGGCCTCGATGTCCTCATCCGAGAGCCTTTTGAAGCGCACGCGAGTTTCGACGTAGCGCTGCCGGAAAGTCTCCTTCGAAGTCACCAGGCAGACGGCAGTATGGACGTGATGATTGCGGCCGGACAGGAGCCGCAGGCATTGCGCCGCCTCGTCGAGCAACTCGGCCTTGGGCAGGATGCGGCGGCCGACGGCGACGATGGTGTCGGCGGCCAGGATGTAGGCGCCCTTGAGCTCGTCGTCGATGCGCACCATGGCAAGCGCCGCTTCCGCCTTCTCGCGGGCGAGCCGCGTGGCGCAGGCGCGCGGCAGCTCGCCCCGCTTCGGTGTTTCGTCGATGTCGGTTGGGCGCAGCGCGTCGGGCTCGATGCCAACCTGGTTGACGAGCGAGAGCCGGCGCGGCGAACCGGAAGCGAGCACGAGTTTTGAGCGGCCGATCATTTGAACCGATAGGTAATCCGGCCCTTGGTCAGATCGTAGGGCGTCATTTCGACCAGCACCTTGTCGCCGGCAAGGACGCGAATACGGTTCTTGCGCATCCGTCCCGCCGTGTGGGCGATGATTTCATGCTCGTTCTCGAGCTTGACGCGGAAGGTGGCGTTCGGGAGCAGCTCCGTCACGACACCGGGAAATTCCAACAATTCTTCCTTCGCCATTCGATTCCCGGAAAGCGTTGCCATCCGGCCGCGACTTTATAGAAACACGTTACAGCGTCTCGGCCAAAATTGGCGCGGAACCTAGCGGATGACGGCTCGTTTCACAACCGGCGTGAATTGTATCGCAGAGGTGACTTTGCAACCCGCCAATGGGCGATCTACGGGCTTCATTCATTGCCCGTACCGCGGGTGACAAAACGCTGGCGGATGTGCGCCAAGATCTGGTCGCGCACCTCGCGGTAGGCATCGAGCCGTTGCGCGCGGCTGCCTTCGACGGCGCTTGGGTCCGCGGTCGGCCAATATTCGACGTCGACGGCGCTGGTGCGGGTGAGTTCGAGCGCGCGGTGATGGGCCTCCGGCGCGAGCGTGACGATGAGATCGAAATTAAGGCCCTCCCATTCATCCAACTCCTCCAGCGTGATCGGCTTGTGCCGCGAAATGTCGAGGCCGATCTCCGCCATGATGGCGACGGCAAACGGGTCGAGCTCGCCTTTGCGCACGCCGGCCGATCCAACATAGACGGCGCGTCCGAAAATCTGCGCGAACAGTGCCGCCGCGATCGGTGAGCGCACCGAATTGTGGCTGCAGGCGAACAGGACGGCCAGTGGCGGCCTCGCTGCCGGTGGCATCGCGCCCTCAGCGCTTCCAGTGCAGGACCGCGATCAGCGTGAACAGCCGCCGCGCGGTATTGGAATCGATATCGACTTTGCGCTTAAGCCGCTCGGTCACCAGGCGCGAGCCGTCGTCATGCAAGGCGCGCCGGGCCATGTCGAGCGCCTCGATGCGGTCCGGCGTTGCCGTGCGGATCGCCGCGTAATAGCTGTCGCAAACGACGAAGTAGTCTTTGATGATGCGGCGGAACGGCGCCAGCGACAGCATATGGGCGACTAGCGGCGCTCCATCCGCCTGCCGGATATCGAACACCAGGCGGCTGCCGCTGATGCCGAGTTGCAGCGTGTAGGGGCCGCCGTCGTGGCCGACTGGGCGGAATTTGTTTTCTTCGATCAGGTCGTAAATCGCGACCCTGCGTTCGTGCTCGACGTCGTCGTTGGAACTGCCGAGCGAAGCTTCATCGAGCGTGACGACGGCCAGGCGGCCGGTATCCGCTTTCGGCGTGCTTTTTCGCGTCATCAGCGGTTGAGTCGGATGGCGATGGAGCGGGCATGCGCCTCGAGCCCTTCCGCGTTACCGAGAGCGATCGCGGCGCCGCCGAGCGCGCGCAATTGGTCGGGTCCGCATTTGAGGATCGACGTCCGCTTCATGAAATCGAGCACGCCGAGGCCGGACGAAAAACGCGCCGAGCGCGCCGTCGGCAGCACGTGGTTGGATCCGGCCACATAATCACCGATCGCTTCCGGAGTATGGGCGCCGATGAAGATCGCGCCGGCATTGCGGATTCCTGCGGCGAGCCGCTCGGCATCGAAGGCAGCGATTTCGAGGTGTTCCGGCGCGATGGCGTCAACGAGCGGCAGCGCCTCATCGAGATTGCGGACAAGGATTACCGCGCCGAAATCTTTCCACGAGGCGCCGGCCACTTTGGCCCGCGACAGCCGGCTAAGCTGTCCTTCGATGGCGCGTTCGGTCGCGGCGCCAAGTCCCGCATCGTCGGTGATCAGGATCGCCTGCGCACTCGCGTCATGCTCGGCCTGCGCCAAAAGATCGGCGGCAATCCAATCGGGATTGCCGGTGCTGTCGGCGATGATCAGCACTTCCGACGGCCCGGCGATCATGTCGATGCCGACTTTGCCGAACACGATGCGTTTGGCCGCCGCCACGTAAGCGTTACCCGGCCCGACGATCTTGGCGACCGGCGCGATCGACGCCGTGCCATAAGCCAAAGCCGCAATCGCCTGCGCGCCGCCGATGCGGAAGACTTCGTCGACGCCGGCGAGGTTGGCCGCCGCCAGAACAAGCGGGTTGAGTTCGCCGCCCGGCGCCGGCACCACCATCGCGATCCGCGGCACGCCGGCGATCTTGGCCGGCACGGCATTCATCAGCACGGAGGACGGATAAGCAGCGGTGCCGCCCGGCACGTAGATCCCGACCGCCTCGATCGCTGTCCAGCGCGAGCCGAGTTCGACGCCAAGCGCGTCGGTGAAGCGATCGTCCTGCGGCACTTGCCGGCGGTGGTAGGTTTCAATTCGGGCGCGGGCGAGCTCGAGCGCATCGAGCACGTCACGATCGCACGCCGCGACGGCCGCCGCGATCTCGGCCGCCGTCACCCGGATCCCGACGCGGCCGAGATCGAGTTTGTCGAACGTGAGCGTGTGGTCGGCAACCGCACGATCGCCGCGGGCTTCGACATCGGCGACGATGGCGCGTGCCGTGGCGTCGACATCGGCTGACGCCTCGCGCTTGGTATCGAGAAAAGCGCGAAATTTTTGCGTAAAATCGCCGGAGCGGATGTCGAGGTGGATGGCCATGATTGCTGAACTGATGCCGAGCTGATGGTGAACCGGCGCCGATTTTGCCTGAGGTGCAGCGCTCAGTAGCAGCCCCCTCTAATTATAACAATTCTAATATTCGGCTTTTAGATTGACAAAAAGTCTGGTGTTCCCCAACTGCTTGAGTAAACAAGCACCGGCTTAAGGAAGGTATTTTGCCGCTCATGACGGCTTGCACGCTCGATCGGTTCGGCCGGCGGCTACTGTCGTCGCTTTTTTTCGTTGCCGCGCTGGCGTTGCCGGCTATCGCCGCGCGTGCCGACGACACGGTCAAGCTTTCGATCGCGATCAAAGATCAAAAATTCGATCCGGCCGAGCTGCATGCGCCGCCCGGCCGGACACTCGAAATCCAAGTCAAAAATCTCAATCCGATCGTGTCCGAATTCGAGAGCGCCGATCTGCATTTCGAGAAAATCGTTCCGGCGGGAAGCCAGGGTGTCGTCTTTGTGCGGCCGCTGCAGCCGGGCCGCTACAATTTCTACGACGATTTTCATCATGCGACGCAAGGTTACCTGATCGTTCCGTGAAACATGTCAATCAGTCGTGAAGCAAGTCGTGTCGTGAGGTCCCCGTGCTAGCCGCTCTGCTGATCGTGTTCCGCGAAGTCTTCGAGGCCGGCTTGATTGTCGGCATCGTCATGGCCGTGACCGCGGGCGTTGCCGGCCGCACCCTGTGGATCGCGGGCGGCGTCGCCGCGGGCGTGCTTGGCGCCTGCATGGTGGCGCTATTCACGACCGGGTTGTCGGACCTGTTCGGCGGCAGCGGCCAGGAAGTGTTCAATGCCGCCATTCTCGGCTTCGCGGTGCTGATGCTGACCTGGCACAATGTCTGGATGTCGCGGCATGGCCGCGAGCTCGTCGCCGAGCTGCGAGCCGCCGGCGAGGCGGTGGCCGCCGGATCGAAATCGCTTTTGGCGCTTGCCATTGTCGTAGCAATTGCGGTGCTGCGCGAAGGCTCCGAGGTCGTGCTGTTTCTCTATGGCGTTGCCGCCGCGCAAGGCGGCGCGAGCTGGTCCATGGTCGCCGGCGGCTTCGTCGGTTTAATCCTCGGCTCGTCGGTCTGCCTGTTGACTTATCTTGGCCTCATCACCATCCCGACCCGCTACCTGTTCGGCGTAACCAGCGCCTTGATCGCACTGCTCGCGGCCGGTATGGCGGCACAAGCCATCGCGTTCCTCGAGCAAGCCGACATCGTTACCGCGCTCGACCAGACCGTCTGGGACACGTCCTGGCTGCTGAGCGATTCCAGCTTTTTAGGCCGGGCGCTGCATACGCTGATCGGCTATGTCGACCAGCCGACCGCGATGCAGCTGGTCGTTTACTTGGCGACGCTGGGCACCATCGTCGTGCTGATGAAGCTATTTGCAGTGCCGCCGGCGCGACGGCCGCGCGCGGCCTAAAGCGGCGGAGAGACGTTACGCCGTCGCCGAGCCGGCCGGAAAGTGGTCCGGGCAGAGAGCCGCCGCGGCGACTTCGCCGAGATCGGCCAGCTCGGCCTCCAGACATTCGACATCGAGACGAATGATGCCGCCACCGGAAAAAATCAGCGAGACGACCCCGGCCGGCGCATCGGTTTCGGAAAACTCGACGGCGAGCAGATTAAGCAGCGCTTCTTTGTTGATCTGGTCGAGGTTGCGACATTTGCATGCGTTAACGCGCTCGAAGCGCAGTGCGGTCCGGCAGCGCCGGTAATCCGCATTGCCGTTGCCGTCGACCGCGGTCATCCAGTCGAAGCGATTGAGCGCCATCATGAAACGATGCTCGCGCGGCTGCCAGAAGATGTCGCCGACCCTAACCATGGCGTCCTGCACGTGCGCCGACACCACCTCGATGTCATCTTTGTCGAGAGCGACGAGTTTGAGTTCGTCCGTGCACGAATTCATCCGGGCCTCGTCTGTGCGTTTGCCTCCGCTTCGTCAAAGTTAGGAAGGCCGCCCACGCCCCGCAAGCCCCTTTTCCGGAGACGGCGTCATTCTCTAGAACGAGACGCAGGCGGGCCGCACAATGACGGCGACCGAGTGCTGGCGGAATTCGCTCTTGTAAATCCTTACGACGGCGTCGAGCCGCGCCAGGTCGTCAGCATGGCCGGGCAGCACGATTTCGACCTTCTTGGCCGGTTCGCGTACGATCGTGCCGCCCGCGGGATCGCGCCATTGCCCAATCGCATCGGTGACGGTCAGGCCATCGGGAAAGCGCGGCGTCAACTCGCGCGCGACAAAATACGCCCAGGACTTTTCGCTGACGCCGATGCGGCGGCCGATATCGCGGCCGAACAGAAGCTCGGCGACCTGTTTTGACCGCTGCCCGTCCTCGCATGACAGCGCGGACGTCTGGGCGGCGAGCGGCATCCGGCTGGCCAATGTCAAGCAGAGGACCGTATATGACAATAACCGTACCCGCGCGGGCTTGCCCATCTTCACCTCGCGTCCAAATTGTTGGAACGGCAGATTTGCGGAAGTTTGGTTGCATCCCGCGGTCTGGCGCGCTAAGAGCAATCTAACAAAAGCTTTTGTTAACTCGCGTGCCCTATCTGCGATCATGTCTTGCGATCATTCCTATTGCCGTAAGTTCCATGATCGCATATGTGGCAACTGTTCGTCGTTCTCACAGGTGATCTTCATCCAACCCATCGGCTTTTCTTTTACATCCGTAAGGGATACAAGCTGGCTTTCTTGAAAGGGAGGTTTTATGGCCAAGAGGAAGAAGAAGCGGCGCTCGTGGACTTCAAGCGAAGTCCGTGAGCTGAAGACAATGGCGCGCAAGAAAACTTCTGCGTCGCAAATTGCCAAGAAGCTGAAAAGGACCGAGGGCGCCACGCGCCAGAAGGCCTTCAGCATCGGGCTCTCGCTCGAACTCCCGTTCCTGATTTTCAGCAGCAAATCTGCTTTGCAAACGTTGACCGGCGCCGGCCTCTGAAATTCAGAGGTCGGTACGCCGCGACGTTGCGTTTGTTTGTTGGCGAAGCGACGCGCCGAGCCGCCGTCGTGCGCGTGAGGCGTTGCCAGGTCTGCTCGCGCTGAGCCGATGGTCGCCTGTTAGGAATGATTTCCGCGCCGTAGGTTGCCCTGCTCCTCGCATGACAGGGGCCTCGATAGCCGCCCGCAACATTAACTAACGGTCGCGAACCCGCCTCAATGCGCCTGTAACTCCATGTAATTAAGAGTATAGTAATGCTGATCTGGTCGGGGGATAGCCAATTCCGGCGTAGGTAGCCGCTGCCGACCGTTCGCACGCTCCGGCGCGGTTTTCCGCCCGTTACGATGGTACGCACGCTTCATGAGCCAGATTCCAGGTCCGCTGCGGCAGCAGCCCGCGAGTTCCGAACTTGCCGCCGCGCTGGGCGCGTGCCGGCGGGCGTTTGTCGCTATCGCGCTGTTTTCAGGCATGAGCAATATTTTGATGCTCGCCGGCGCGCTGTTCATGCTTGAAATCTACGACCGGGTGTTGCCGAGCCGCAGCGTGCCGACGCTGGTCGGACTATTGATCCTGGTGACCGGGCTATACGGCGCACAGGGCCTGATCGATATGATCAGGAGCCGCATCCTGGTGCGCATCGGCCATAGCCTTGACGAGACGATAAGTCTGCGGGTTTACGACGCGATCGTTCGGTTGCCGCTCAAGATCGGCGCCAAAGGCGACGGTACCCAGCCGATCCGCGATCTCGATGCGGTGCGCAGCTTTCTGTCCGGCACCGGGCCGATTGCCTTCTTCGATCTGCCCTGGATGCCGGTCTATCTCGCCGTCTGCTTCCTGTTCCACACCTATCTCGGCCTCACGGCGCTTATTGGCGCCATTATCCTCATCACACTAACAGTCGCGACCGAGGTGAAAACCCGGCGACCGACCCGCAGCGCCGCCCAATTCGCCGCGGCGCGCAATGCGCTTCTCGAAGCAAGCCGGCGCAACGCCGAGGCGATTACGGCGATGGGCATGACCGGCCGTATCTCCAAACGCTGGCACGAGCTTAATCGCAACTTCGTGACGTCGAGCGGGCGCGCCAGCGACGTCGGCGGTGGTCTCGGCGCGTTTTCGAAGGTATTGCGGCTGTTGCTGCAATCGGCGCTTCTGGCGGTCGGCGCATGGCTCGTAATCCATCAGGCCTCGACGCCGGGCATCATGATCGCCGCTTCCATCCTCGGTGCACGTGCGCTGGCACCGGTCGATCTGGCGATCGCCAATTGGCGCAGTTTTGTCGGGGCGCGGCAAAGCTGGGAACGCCTGTCGCGATTGCTCGGCCATCTGCCGCCCACGACGGAGCCGATGCCGCTCAAGCCCCCGGCGCGCTCGCTGGTGGTCCAGAACGGCGCCGTGGCTCCGCCCGGCTACAACAAGATCGTCTGCCAAGACGTCAACTTCACCCTGACGGCGGGCAAGGCGCTTGGCGTGATCGGACCGACGGCCTCGGGGAAATCTTCGCTCGCGCGGATGTTAGTCGGCGTGTGGACGCCGGCGCGCGGCACCGTTCGGCTCGACGGCGCGACGCTCGATCAATGGTCGCCCGAGGCGCTTGGCCGGCATATCGGTTACGTGCCGCAGGACGTCGAATTGTTCAACGGCACAGTGGCGCAAAACATCGCGCGTTTCGACGATCCGCCGGACGCTGATGCCGTGATCGCCGCCGCGCAGGCGGCCAGCGTCCACGATCTCATCATCAACCTGCCGGAGGGCTATGAAACGATCATCGGCGAACAGGGCAGCGCGCTCTCCGCCGGGCAGGCGCAACGCATCGCGCTGGCCCGCGCGCTCTATCGCGACCCGTTCCTGGTCGTTCTCGATGAACCCAATTCCAATCTCGATGCCGAAGGAGACGAAGCCCTGACCCGGGCGATCCTCGGTCTGCGCGCACGCGGCGCCATCACGATCGTGGTTGCCCATCGCCCGAGCGCGATCGCCGGCGTCGACTATATTCTCATTATGGGCAAGGGCCGCCAGCAGCAGTTCGGTCCAAAAGAAGAAATCCTCACCCGTTTGACGCCGCCGAATACTGCGCCGCGGGCTTTGAAAGTCGCGGAACAAGGAGGCGCGGGATGAGCGGCCGCCTCAAAGAACGAGTCCGCAGTATCAACGCCAGGCTGCCCTGGCTGACCGGGCCAGTCATGAAAGCGATCGGCGCGGCCAGGTCGGGGCTGTACTGGGCGTTCGGCGAACCCGGACCCGGGCATGGCGCGGGCGAATCGATCCGCCGGCATATCATTGCCGGCAGCATTCTCGTCGGGGTCTTGGCGTTCGGCCTTGGCGGCTGGGCCTCGACCGCCGAAATCTCCGGTGCGCTGATCGCGCCCGGCGACGTCGTCGTCGATTCCAATATCAAGAAGGTGCAGCACCCTACCGGCGGCGTGGTCGGCCAGCTGTTTGTGCACGACGGCGATCATGTGAAGGCCGGCCAAATGCTCATTCGGCTCGATGAGACGGTGACCCAAGCCAATCTGGCGATCGTCACCAAGGGCCTTACCGAACTTTACGCGCGCAAGGCGCGGCTCATCGCCGAGCTTAACGGCGACAACTCGGTCGCCGTGCCGAAGGAACTTGCCGACCATCTCGACGATCCGAACGTGCAAGAGGCGCTGGCCAGCGAGCGCAAGCTGTTCGAGTTGCGGCGGCAAGACCGCGCCGGCCAGAAGAAACAGCTCCAGGAACGGATTACGCAGCTGCAGCAAGAGATCACCGGGCTCACCGCGCAGCAGGACGCCAAAGACCAGGAAGTCGCGCTGATTGAGCAGGAACTCAAAGGCGTGCGCGATCTTTATGCAAAGAACCTGGTCCAGCTCAACCGGCTCACCTCGCTCGAGCGCGACGAGGCGCAGCTTCAGGGCTCGCGCGGCCAGCTCGTCGCTCAGGCGGCGGAGGCCAAGGGCAAGATCGCCGAAACGCAGCTGCAAATCATCCAGGTCGACGAGGACCTCGCCAGCGACGTCGCCAAGGAGCTGCGCGAGACCGACAGCAAGATCGGCGAATTCGTCGAGCGCAAGATCACCGCGGAAGATCAGCTCAAGCGCACCGATATCCGTGCGCCGCAAGACGGCATCGTGTTTCAGTCGACGGCGAACACGGTCGGCGGCGTCATCGCCGCCGGCGATCCGATCATGATGATCGTGCCCGAGGACGACAAGCTGCAGGTCGAGGTCAAGGTCGACCCCAAGGACATCGATGACGTGCAATTCGATCAGCCCGTCGTGCTGCGCTTTACCTCATTTAACGTGCGCACGACGCCTGAGATCAGCGGCAAGGTGATTCGGATCGGCGCGGATACCACCACCGATCAACGGACCGGCCGCACCTATTATCTGGTCCGCATCGCCATGAGCAACGATGAGCTCAAGCGGCTTGGCGACGTCAAGCTGACACCGGGCATGCCGGTCGAAGCCTTCATTGAAACCGGCGAGCGCACGATGCTGTCCTACCTGATCAAGCCGTTGCACGATCAACTCATGCGATCGTTCCGGGAAAAATAGGGGTCTCTCCGTTTATCCTCCCCCCGCTGCACGGAGTGGGGTAGAATGATTGACGTGTTGCGGGGACTCTCAAGGTCATGACCAGGATTGCCCGCTGGGCGCGCCAGTTTGGGGTGGCGCGCGCGGTTTGCCTCGTGCTGCTGTTCGCGCTGATCCCGCTGCGGCTGGCCGACCCGCGGCCGTTGCAGGAACTGCGGCTGCGCGCCTTCGATTTCTTCCAGGTTCTGCGCCCGCGCGTGCAGGATGGCTATCCGGTCGTCATCGTCGATATCGACGAGGACAGTCTCAAAGCGATCGGGCAGTGGCCTTGGCCGCGCACAACCGTGGCGGATCTCGTCACGCGAATTACGCAACTCGGCGCGCTCGTCATCGGTTTCGACGTCATCTTCCCCGAGCCGGACCGCATGTCGCCGGCGATCGCGGAGCAAAGCTTCCAAGGCATCGATGCGGAGACCCGCGCCAAGCTCGACAGCTTGCCGAGCAATGATGCCGTGCTGGCCGATGCGATCAAGCACTCCCGCGTCGTCGTCGGCCAGACCGGCGCTGCGAGTCCGGTGCCGACGCCGCCGGGTGAGGCGGCGCTGCAAACCGGATTCGCCGTTCGCGGACCCAATCCGGCGCCCTATCTGGTGACATTTCCCGGAATACTGCGCAACGTTCCGCCGATCGAGGAAGCAGCGGCCGGGCGCGGCCTGTTCTCGATAAATCCCGAGCGCGACGGCATCGTCCGCCGGGTGCCGGTGATCATGGAAGCGCAAGGGGCGATGGTGCCTTCGCTCACCATGGAAATGCTGCGCGTCGTCACCCAGTCAGGCGCGATTCTGGTGACCGCCAACGAGGCCGGCGTGCAGTCGGTCGCGGTGCCGGGTCTCCAAGTGCCAACCGACCAAAACGGCCAGCTCTGGGTTCATTTCAACAAACACAATCCGGCACGCTTCGTTTCCGCCAAGGATGTGCTCCAAGGCACGGCTTCGCCGGACCGCTTTCGCGGCAGGCTCGTGCTCATCGGCACGTCGGCGATCGGCCTGCTCGACAGCAAGACAACGCCGCTTGACGCCTTGATTCCGGGCGTCGAGATCCACGCACAGATCCTCGAAAGCGTCCTGACCAAGTCACTTCTCGCCAATCCAGACTATGCCATCGGGGCCGAACTGACGCTCGCGGTCTTGATCGGGCTTGGAATCATTATCGCCGCGCCGATGCTGTCGGCGACCGTGGTCGTGCTTCTCGGCGCCGTCGTCATTGCCGGCCTGATGGGGATGTCGTTCTACCTGTTTGCTGAGCACGACCTGCTCATCGACTTCACCTATCCGCTGCTTTCGACCTGGCTGATCTATCTGGTGCTGACATTCGTGAATTATTTTCGCGAACAGAAGCAACGCCAGCAAATCCGTTCCGCCTTCGGCTATTACCTGTCGCCGCACATGGTCGAGCAACTGGCGCGCTCCCCCGAAAAGCTTGTGCTCGGCGGCGAGGAGCGCCGCATGACAATCCTGTTCAGCGACGTGCGCGGCTTCACCACGATTTCGGAACATTACAAGGACGACCCGCAGGGCCTCACGCGGCTGATGAATCGGTTCCTCACGCCGCTCACCAATGCCATCATCGAGCGCAAGGGCACAATCGACAAATATATCGGCGACGCCATCATGGCATTCTGGAACGCGCCGGTGGACGATGCCGAGCAGGAAGCCAACGCCTGCGACGCCGCGCTGGAAATGCAAGCGCGCGCCGCGGCGCTTAATGTCGAGCTCAAGCGCGAGGCCGAGACCAATGGCGGGGTCTACATGCCGCTGCAAATCGGCGTCGGGCTCAACACCGGGCCCTGCGTCGTCGGCAATATGGGATCGGATTTCCGCTTCAACTATTCGGTGCTCGGCGACACCGTGAATTTTGCTTCACGCCTTGAGGCGCGGACCAAAGACTACCGGCTGCCGCTGGTGGTCGGCTCGCGCACCGCGGAAGGGGCCAAGCAGAAATTCGCCACGATGGAAATCGATCTGATCCAGGTGAAGGGCAAAACGCAGCCCGAGGCGGTCTTCGCGGTACTCGGGCGCGCCGATCTTGAGCAGGATCCGCGCTGCGGCGAATTGCGCGCATCGAACGCACAGATGCTGGCTTGCTTTCGCAAGCAGGAATGGGACGAGGCGCTCGATCTGATCGCGCGTTGCCGAAAGGTCGCCGGCGGATTCGGCGTCGACGGCCTCTACGAGATGTATGAGGAGCGTATCGCGGCCTATCGCGCCGATCCGCCCGGACCGGATTGGGACGGCGTCTACGAGGCGGAATCGAAGTAGCGGGGTTCTAGAAGCCGATTGAGGCGGGCGCCGCCGATTGCCGCGAAACCGTGAGCGTCGGAGCCACGAACTCCCGCACGCCGCCGTCGTCGAGGACGAACAGCGGGATGACCTTGGGCATCTCGACGTCATCAACCATCGTCAGCCAGCGATTGTCGAGGATGATCCAGTCGCCATCGTTGTGAACGGCAACGACGGCGTGATCCTCATCGGCGGCGGTATTGCGCACCACGACCAGCTTGACGTCTTGCGCAGGCACGCCGGCTGCCGTCAGCGCCACGTATTTGGCTATGGCATAGTCTTCGCAGTCGCCGCGGCCGGTCGTAAATGTCTCGAGCGGATCGCTCCAGCGGTCGGGAACGCCCCATTGCGCCATATCGCTCATCGGCTCGATCGCCATATTCACCGCACGGTTGATCACGCCGAGCCGGGCGCGACCGGTCAGCGCTTGACCCTGCGCGACGATCGAAAGGAAATTTCGAGCCGCCTCCGAGCAGCTCTGCATGTTGTCACGGCAACGCGCCAGAATTTCGCTATCGGTGCGAATGGTGGCCGTGACGCCGTTCCATTTCGTCACAATGCCTCCGCCGGCGACGGGCACAGTGGCAAGGTTGAACGGTTCCGAGACCGGCGCTGACGGGCTGGTTGGCTCTAATAGATCGGGCATCGCCGTCTGTTGCGGCACATCGATATGGGTATCATTTGGAAATGGCGCTGCGGTTTTGTCGCCGACTTGGTCGTGCGGGGTTCCCGCGGAATTATCGGCGGGCTGTTGGTGCACCGGATCGAGCGCGTTCGCCGATGCCAATGCCAGCGCGGCCGCCGACGGCGTATCCCAGAATGTGTCCGTGTCGCTGCCCGCGCACGCCGGCCAACCAACGACAAATGCGGCAAAGCACAACGCCGCCACGCAACGCAACATTTTGACGTCCCCGAACTGCCGGGTCCGGCGCTTCTGCGCTCTCTCCCGGTTTCATGTTCAGGACGCGATAACCCCGCCGTCACTGCTGCCGCGTTAATACGCACGAGCTTTGCAGTAGTAACGAAGAGGAGGGTTTAGAAGCAGCGATGCGGTTACGAACAATTTTATCGATTGAGTTGGAAATGCTTTTACACCGGGCCGTTTCTGCGATTAAATGCAGCAACAAGGCTATGTTTCAAATCGACGGACAAGGGGGGTAATTCGGATGCGTTTCGTAAAATTCTGCGGCGGTGCCGCTTTCGGGCTCGTGCTCGGCCTTGGTATTTGTCTCGGCACTGCATCGGCGCAGGACAAGACTTTCACTTTGAAACTGTCGCATTGGGTGCCGCCGTCCCATCCATTGCAGAAGGCGATTCAAGACTGGGCGGACGATATCGAGAAGGCCTCGAACGGTACGATCAAATACCAGATCTACCCGTCGCAGCAGCTCGGTAAGGCATTCGACCATTACGACATGGCGCGCGACGGCATCGCCGATTTCGCCTACGTCAATCCGGGCTATCAGCCGGGACGTTTCCCGATCATAGCGGCCGGCGAATTGCCGTTCCTCGTTGGCAAGGCCAAAGGCGGCGATCTCGCGGTCGACACCTGGTACCGTCAGTATGCCGCGACCGAAATGAAGGACGTGCATTATTGCTTCGCCTTCGTGCTCGATCCGCTGGCGTGGCACTCCACCAATAAGAAGATCGTGGTCCCCGCCGACATCAAAGGCATGAAAGTCCGGCCGGCCCAAGGCACGATTGCCGCCTGGGTGACGCAGCTCGGCGGCACCAACGTGGAATCCAGCGCGCCGGAGGTGAGGGATGTGCTCGCCAAGGGCGTCGCCGACGCCGTCACCTTCCCGTGGGGCTCGATGTTCCTGTTCGGCATCGACAAAGTGACCAAGTACGACATGGACGAGCCGCTCGGCTCGGTGATGTTCGTATGGATAATGAACAAGGACACTTACGCGGCGATGTCGGCGTCGCAGAAGAAAGTGATCGACGATCACTGCACGTCGCAATGGGCCGCGAGGTTCGCCGACCCGTGGGCCGACTTCGAGCACGCCGGCTTGGCGAAGATGCAGGATACGCCCGGCCATGAGGTCTATAAGATCTCCGACGAGCAGCTCGCCGAGTGGAAAAAGTCGGCTGAGCCGCTCAAGCAGAAATGGGCGGACGGCGTGAAGCGGGCGGGCGGCGATCCCGACACGATTTTCAAAGGGCTGCAAGCCTCGCTGACGCAATACAACGCGGGCTTCTGACGGCGCGAGCAGAGCGAGGGCGGCGGCGAGCATTTCGCCGCCGTCGCCATACGGGGCAATGCCGATGTCGGAAGCCGACGTTCCCGCTGCTGGATCCACCGCGCCTGCAGCAGCGCGCAAGGCGAGCGCGATGGACCGTTTTATCGACGGCATCGAGCTCATCGCTGCGTTTTTTATCGGCATCGTCGCGCTCGATATCTTCGTCTCGGTGATGCTGCGTTACTTCTTCAGCATGCAAATTCCCGACAGCTACGATTTCGGCAGGCTATTGCTCGGCATCTTGATCTTCTGGGGCATCGCCGCGACGTCGTACCGGGGCAATCACATCACCGTCGATCTCGTCTATGCCAATGTCGGCGACCGCATGAAGCGAGTCATCGACGTGTTCGCGACGCTGGTGTTGTTGTTCGTGGTGACGGTGCAAACCTACACTTTGTTCGACAAGGTCCGCGACACCTACTCCGACAACGTGCTGACCTTCGATCTGCGGCTGCCGGTATGGCCGTTTTTCCTGGTCGCCTGGCTCGGCGACGTCTCGGCGGTGCTTCTCATCGCCGTGCGCACGTACCGGCTGATCTTCCATCCCGAATTGCTCGGCGGCCAATACCAGTTCAAGCCGGTCGAATGAGGCGGCATCGCATGAGGTTTCTGTGAGTCCCGACGCCGTCGCGATTATCGGCTTTGTGAGCCTATTCGGATTGATGCTGCTGCGCGTGCCGGTGGGCATGGCGATGGGGCTCGTCGGCGTCAGCGGCTTCTCCTATCTCGTCGGCGGCACCGCGGCGTTGAAAAGCGTCGGGCTGACCTCGATGCGCACGGTCACGGATTACACCTTTGGCGTCATCCCGATGTTCCTGTTGATGGGTGCGTTCGTGTCCAATTCGGGGATGAGCCGCGAGTTGTTCCGCGCGGCGAACTCTTTCGTCGGCCACTTCAAGGGTGGCCTCGGCATCGCCACCATCGCCGCTTGCGCCGGCTTTGCGGCAATCTCGGGCTCGTCGGTCGCGACCGCGGCGACCTTCGCGGCCGTGGCTTATCCCGAGATGCGGCGCTACGGCTATCCGCAGAGCTTCGCGACCGGCGTGATCGCCGCCGGCGGCACGCTCGGCGCCATGCTGCCGCCGTCGACCGTGCTGGCGGTGTACGGCATCATCACCGAACAGGACATCGGCAAGCTGTTCATCGCCGGCATCATTCCGGGCCTGCTCGCCGCGGCGATGGACATGATGACGGTCGTGCTAATCGGCAAGCTACGACCGAATTTTCTTCCCGCCGCGCCGCGGCACAGCTGGCCGGAGCGCCGCGCCGGCCTTCGCGACATCTGGGCGACGCTCCTGCTTTTCGTGCTCGTCATCGGCGGTCTCTACGGCGGCCTGTTCACCCCGACGGAGGCCGGCGGCGTGGGCGCGTCCGGCGCACTCATTATCGGGGTGGCGCGGGGAACGCTGTCGCGGGGCGAAATCCGCCGTTCGCTGCTGCAAGCGGTTCGCACTGCCGCCGCGGTGCTGACGGTGCTGATCGGCGCGCTCTTATTCGGCTATTTCCTCACCGTCACCCAGACGCCGCAAAAGGTCACCGAATTTCTCACCGGGCTGGGCTTGGGCCGCTACGGAGTGCTCGCGCTCATCATGCTGATGTACATCGTGCTCGGCTGCCTGATGGATTCGCTCGCCATGATCATCTTGACGATCCCGATCATATTTCCGGTGATCATGCAGCTCGGCTTCGATCCGATCTGGTTCGGCGTGATCATTGTCATGACGGTTGAGCTTGGGCTCATTCATCCGCCCGTCGGCATGAACGTGTTCGTCATCAAGACCGTGGTGCAGGACGTCAGCTTTTCAACGATCTTTGTCGGCGTGCTGCCCTTCATCGTCACCGACCTGGTGCGGCTTGTGATCTTGATCGCGTTTCCAATTCTGGCGCTCTGGCTGCCGTCTCATATGTGAGGCGTCATTGCGAGCGCAGCGATCCAGCGGGCGACGATGCCTGGATTGCTTCGTCGCTGCGCTCCTCGCAATGGCGTTGAATTAATTCCGGCCGCCGGCGAGGACGGCGCGGGTCGCGCGGTCCGGTCCGAAATCGTCGACGCTGTCGATCGCCAACAAGTCGGCAAGCCTCGTGCGCGCTCGATTGACGCGGCTCTTGATGGTGCCGACCGCGCAGCCGCAGATCGCCGCCGCGTCGTCGTAAGAGAAGCCGGACGCGCCGACCAAGATCAAGGCCTCGCGCTGGTCCGACGGCAATTTCGCCAGTGCGGTCCGGAACTCCTCGAATTCGACCCGGCCGGTTTGTTCGGGTTGCGATTTCAGCGTATCAGCGTAACGCCCATCGGCATCCTCCACTTCGCGCCGCCGCTTGCGGTATTCGGAGCGAAACAAGTTGCGCAAAATGGTGAACAGCCATGCCGGCATGTTGGTGCCGGGCTCGAAGGAGTCGATATGCGCCAGCGCCCGTAACAGAGTCTCCTGCACCAGGTCGTCGGCGCGGTCGATATTGCCGCACAACGAGATGGCAAACGCGCGCAGGCTCGGCACGGTGGCGAGAACTTGGTCGCGTATGACAGGGTCGAGTTTCATGCTGACTGTGTCCACCATCAATCCTGGTCTTGATCGCTCAAGCGGCGAACCAGATCGGTGAGATGCTGCGGCACGCCCTGATTGACGACGTCGTTGTACATGGCGCGCAATTGCTGGCCGATCCGGGCCTGAACTTCGCGCCCTAAACGGGCTTCGGGCTTGTGCGGCGTGGCGGCTGGCCTGGCCATTGGATCTTCGCTCTCCGGCTTGTCCGCGACCGGCTCCAACGGTTCAAGGTTGGTCTTACGGTGCTTCATAACGTCGTCTTTCCCCCGTTCAGCCATTGCCGACCCATACCCTGGGAACCCACTCAACGTGCGCTAACGCACTGAGAGGCCCCATTGTTCCGCCCGGAAAACCGTTGTGGAACTTTTTTTGCGCTGCGGCGTTTTTGCCAGTAACCTCAGCACTATGGAAGGGGAGGGCTCGTGTCCACATCGCAAACCGTACTCCAGCACCTACCGTCGTTGCGCCGCTATGCCCGGGCTCTGACCGGCAGCCAGGTCTCGGGCGACGCCTATGTCGTCGCAACCGTCGAATCTCTGATCGCTAGCCCGAAAATCCTGGAATCGGGCTCCAATCCGCGCGTCGCGCTGTATCGGCTGTTCACCAAGATCTGGAATTCGGTGGCGCTGAACGGCAAGGCGGACGCAGGCGAGATCGTCCTACCGCCCGAGCAGCACCTCACCCAGATCACGCCTCGGCCGCGCCAAGCCTTTCTCTTGGTGGCGCTCGAAGGCTTCTCGGAAGAAGACGCGGCCGAGGTCCTCGATTGCGACTTGCAGACGCTCCGCGGTCTCGTCGAAGAATCCGGCCGCGAGCTCGCTGCCGAGATTGCGACCGATGTGCTTATCATCGAGGACGAGACATTCATCGCCATGGATATCGAAGCCTTGGTCGAAAGCCTCGGCCATAACGTCATCGGTATCGCGCGCACGCACAGCGAAGCGCTGGCGCTGGCGAAGCAGAAACGTCCCGGTCTCATTCTCGCCGACATCCAGCTCGCCGATGGCAGCTCGGGTCTCGATGCGGTGAACGAGTTGCTCGGCTCGTTCGAGGTGCCGGTGATTTTCATCACTGCCTATCCGGAGCGTTTCCTGACCGGCCAGCGTCCGGAGCCGGCGTTCCTGATCGCCAAACCGTTCCAAGTCGCGGTGGTGTCGGCGGTGATAAGTCAGGCCCTGTTCTTCGGACGCAAGGCGCGACAGCGCGAGCGCAAGCAGACCGAGCGCCAAGCGACGCTGTAAATCGACTGCTCAAGTTCTTCGTCAACTCATCGTGTCATGGCCGGACTCGTCCCGGCCATGCGCTATATATTCGCAGCACCTCGGGCGTGGCTGCGCGGCCAGAGTGCACACCCGTGCCGGCGAAAGGCCGGACTCTGGTGGCCGTGTATGACGATCGAGAAAAAAATCAGGGCGCAGCCGATCGGCATATCGGCTGCGCCCAACGTGGCCGGCCAAGCACGGGGGGAGGGGGAAGAATGGCCGTCCGCCATGACAAACCCCGACCGCCGCCTTTGTTCCTCCCCGGTATCTTGTCGCAGCCCCGGCAAAAATCTGGCCTGCGTGAGTCGCACCGTGAACCGCGCGTACGCAATCACGACCCAGTGACTGGAGCGGGCTGACGGAACCGGGGTTAGCGGCGGGCGTTGAACGAACGGTGATGAGGTCGGCGAGGGGGCTTTTCGTTTGCCTGATCGGCTGTCACGGTCCGGTTCGGCGCTGGAGAAGTCCAATGGCCACGCTTTTGTTTGTTCGTATCACGGGCGCATTGGGCGTAACGTCGCTTGCGCTGTTCTTCATCGGTCTCATTCCGTTTTTGGGCGCGGTTCCGTCCGCCGGCGCGGGTCCTGAAACGCCGGGCTTCACCGTGAATCGCGAATTCAAGGGCGATCGGCTGCCGCTTGTCTCCGATATCAACGCGGCGATCTCACGCGGCGAACTCCGCTCGGCGCGGCATTCGCAAGCACGGGAGGAAATGCCGATCGGGTGCGAGCCTGCCTTTTCTCCGGTCTCCTCCCCGCGGCTTGCGTACTATTACGGACGTTGCGCCACGTAGCTTGGCGCGCAGATAGTCTGGCGCGCAGGTAGTCTGGCGCGCACGTAGTTTGGCGCTTTTGATTGAGCCTTTTCGTTCTATCCCCCAAGGCGGCCGCACGGTAGCGCTGAGATCTCCATTGTAATGCGTTCTCGCTGAACCGTTCGGGATTCGCGCGCGTCTCATGACAGTCAAAGTTAACGCGGCTTTGCGCGGTACCGCTGTCGTGGCGGTGTCCAGATAGGCGTTTATTTGTTTGTTCGTGATAGTTGGATGCCGGCGCGGAACTTTTTAACCGCGCCAACAATTAACGCAGTTGAGAACGGCATTTCAGCGCGGGAGTATCTGCCATGTCGGCAATGAATCGAACGCCGGTGTTTTGCGCAATTCTGTTTGCGGGCGTGCTCGCGATGCCCGTGGCGTCCGCCTCGGCGCAGACCTTTGGTACGACGCCGCAATATGCACCGCAGGCCGACCAGCCAGGCGATGTGGCGGCGGACGACGTTCCGGCGCAACTGCGCCGGCAAGTGGTGGAATATCCGGTCAACGAACCGCCCGGCACCATTATCATCGACACTCCGCATACCTACCTTTACTTGACGCTCGGCGGCGGCAAAGCGATGCGCTATGGCATCGGCGTCGGCCGCCAGGGCTTTACGTGGTCCGGCACGGAGACAATCGTCCGCAAAGCCGAATGGCCGGACTGGATTCCGCCTGTGGAGATGGTTGCCCGGCAACCATATCTCCCGCGCTTCGTCGGCGGCGGTCCAGGCAATCCGCTCGGCGCCCGCGCGCTTTATCTCGGCAATACCGATTACCGCATCCACGGCACCAACGATCCGTCGTCAATCGGCAAGCACATGTCGAGCGGCTGCATCCGGTTGCTCAATGCGGACGTGATCGATCTTTACAGTCGCGTTGGTATCGGCACCAAGGTCGTCGTGCTACCGAACAACCAAGGACAAGCATCTGTCGATGACGGCCGCCGCGTCGCCATTCAAAACAACAGCGGTGGTCCGATGATGGCCCGCATCGCCGTAACGGCGCCAGCCGGCGCCGGGCCTGCCGGCGTCTATTGAACCCGGCTCGGTTCCGAACTCTCGAACATTCTTGGCATGTGAATTACGGAGGCTGGCGCCCGGTGCGGCGGGTTCCAGCCTCTTTTCATTATTGCAACCAAATATGATCTTTACGGCTTGGGTCGATGGTGAAAGTGTAAAGGCATGGACATGCCTGATGATAACAAGTCCGAGGCGGTCGGACCGGCGCGCCATCCGGAAAAAATTGCCGCGGAATTTCTTGCGAATCTCGCCACCGTCCGGACTGCATTGGAATCCGCGCAGATCGGAGTCTGGTCTTGGGACGTTGCCGCCGACGAAATAACCTGGTCGAACAATCTCGAATCGATTCACGGCGTGCCGCCGGGCAGTTTCGATGGCGGCTGGGCGTGTTTCATCGGCAACATCCGCCACGACGACCGATCAAGCGTTGAAGCATCGCTCAAAGAATCGCTGCGCACCAGTTCGCCTTTCCGCGCGCGCTACCGTGCGCTGCGTAAGGACGGCCGCGACGAGCGTTGGATCGAGGCGGCTGGAACGATCATCGTCGAAAACGGCGCGGCCAAGACGATGTGCGGCCTTTGCTATGACGTCACCGAGCGGGTGAATCTCGAAACTGAACTGCGCAACCGCGCCAAGCAGCAGGAAGCGCTGGCCCAGCTTGGCGAGCGCGCTCTCGCCGAGCCCGGCCTCGAGCGGCTGCTCAACGATGCCGTGAGTACGGTCGCGCTCACGCTGTCGGTCGACTTCGTCAAAATTCTGGAACTGCTGCCCGGCGAAAGCGAGCTTTTGTTGCGTGCCGGCTTCGGCTGGAAAAGCGATCTGGTCGGCTCGGTACTGACGACGGCGGCGCCGAATGGCTTCGCCCGGTTCACGTTGGATTGCTCCGTTCCGGTGGTCATCGCCGATTTCGCCAAAGAGGAGCGTTTCGAGGTGCCGCAATACGTGCACGACCACAATTGTGCGAGCGGCATGAATGTGACCATCGCCGGCCGCGACGGCCGTGCCTATGGAATTCTCGGCGTATGCGCCGCGCGAACGCGGCATTTCAACGAGCAGGACACTGCGTTTCTGGCCGCGGCTGGTAATCTTCTCGCCGGCGCTATTCAGCGCCGGCAGCTCGAGCAGCGCCACGAACTGATGATCCGCGACATGCGCCATCGTTCCGGGAATCTGTTTTCCCAGCTTTTGGCCTTGTTCTCGCAGACGGCGCGGACGTCGAAGAATATTCCCGATCTGGCCAGCAAGTATCAGGCGCGCGTGCTCGCCATGGCCGATGCCCACCGCTTGCTCACCGAGGGCGGCTGGAAATCGATACCGATCATGGAGCTGCTTTACGTGGTGCTCGGGCCTTATGTCGACCGCGCTACGCTTGACGGCCCGAATATCGATCTCGAACCCGACCCGGTCTTTAATCTCAGCGCGGCGCTGCATGAGCTTGCCGCCAACGCGATCAAGCACGGCAGCCTGTCGCGCCCCAAGGGACAACTCGATTTGCGCTGGTCGGCGAGCCGCACCCAGCGCGGCATGACCTTGACGCTCGATTGGGTGGAAAAGAACGGTCCGCTGGCGCGCCGACCGCGCAAGACGGGCTTCGGCGCGCGGCTGATCGATCTCGTCATCGAACGGCAGCTCAACGGCGAAGTGACGCGCTCGTTCTCGCGCAAGGGGCTCGCCGTGAAACTCGTCGTGCCGCTGACGCACGAGCGCTGGCCGAGCCCGGCAACGGCCGGCCGTTCCGAAGCTGTTTAGCGCCGGCCCGCGTCCCCTTCCGTCCCGCCGGTAAATGGGTAGATTGGCGGCCGCCGAAGGCGGATGGAGGAAGCGCGTGCAAGAGCAAGTGGTCAGTTTTCAATCCGCGGGCCTGCGCCTGCATGGCGTGTTGGGTGTGCCGGAGGGCTTGCGGGGCGCGGAGCGTCGCGCCGCATTTCTGGTGCTGCACGGCTTCGGCTCGAACAGCGAGGGGCCGAACGTGTTGCAGCCGACGCGGGTGCTGAGCGAGTTCGGCTACGTCACGCTGCGCTTCGATATGCGCGGCTGCGGCAAAAGCGAGGGCGAGTTCGGCCGCGTCATCTGCCTTGAACAGGTTGAAGATCTGGGCAATGCGATCGACTTTCTAACCAAGCATCCGTCCGTCGATCCCGATCGCATCGGCGTCATCGGCTCGAGTTTCGGCGGCGCGGTCGCGGTCTATGCCGGCGGCATCAATCCGCGCGTTGCCGCCGTCATCTCCAACGGCGGCTGGGGCCACGGCGAGCGCAAATTCCGCGGCCAGCATCCGACCCCGGAAGCTTGGACGAAATTCACCAAGATGCTCGAAGAGGGCCGCGCCTACCGTGCCCGCACCGGCAAGTCGCTAATGGTGCCGCGCTACGACATCGTGCCGATCCCCAGCCACGTGCGCGAAAATCTCGAGCGGCAGCGCGTCGGCATGCTGGCGCCCAATTCCGTGGAGATGTTTCCGGCCGAGACGGCGCAAAGCATGTTCGACTTCCGCGCCGAGGAGGTGGTGGGAAAGATCGCGCCGCGCCCGCTTCTGCTCATTCATGCCGCAAACGATTCGGTGACGCCGACCGAGCAATCGATCGAGATGTTCAAACGCGCTGGTCAGCCGAGCGAACTGCATCTGTTCAGCGGGCTCGATCACTTCCTGTTCGCGGAGAATTCAACGCGCGTCTGGTCGTTATTGCGCAACTGGCTCGACGTTTATTTTCCGGCGGCAAAATGAGTAGCCAGAAAATCGCAGTCGGCCACGGCGAACTCGGCCGATTCATCCGTGACGTGCTCGTTGCCCACGGCGCGCGTCCGGAAGATGCCGCCGTCGTCGCCGAAGGGCTGGTCTGGGCCAATTTGCGAGGCGGCGACGGCCACGGCGTGTCGCGATTGCCGCGGTATGTAAAGCTTCTCGCGAGCGGCGAGATCGACATGAAGGTTAAGCCGCGCCTGACGCATGACCGCGCCGCCACCTTCGTGCTCGACTGCGGCCACGGTTTTGGGCCGGTCGCGGTCATGCAGGCCGCCGCGATCGCCGTGGAGCGGGCAAAAGCGACCGGCATCTGCTTCGCGCTCGTTCGCGAAACCACCCATACCGGCGCCATTGGCCGCTACGCCCAATGGATCGCGGAACGCGGCTACGCCGCCGTCCTGATGGGCGCGGGACCCGCTTTGATGGCCTATCACGGCGCGCGGGTCGCCAGCATGGCGACCAGCCCGATCGCCATCGCTGTGCCGAGCGGCAACGGCCCCATCGTCCTCGACATGGCGACCTCGACGATCTCCAACGGCAAGATTTTGCAGGCCCGCGCCACCGGCGCGCCGTTACCGCCAAACACGGTGCTGAACGCCGATGGCGAACCCACCACCGATCCGCGCAACGCCGAGATCCTGCTACCGCTCGGCGGTCCCAAGGGCTCGGGCCTCGGCTTAATGTTCGAAATGCTGGCGAGCGTGCTCGCCGCCGCGCCGATTCAGGCGCGCACGCTCGGTCCAGAAAAGCGCACACGAAATACCGGAAATACCGCGATGTTCGTCATCGACATCGAAAGCTTCCGGCCGCTTGCCGAGTACACGCATGACGTCGACGTGCTTGCGGCGATCATCAAAGCGCTGCCGCGGCAAGCCGGCTTCGATGAGATCACACTGCCGGGCGAGCGCTCCGCCCGCACCGAGGCATTGCGCCGTAAATCCGGCATCCCAATTCCGCCGAAGCTCTGGGAGGAGCTTGAAGGAATCGCTAAGGCGCTGGCGATCAAAATGCCGGCGGTCGTATCGTCAGCGTGACCGTCGAAATCCACAGCGCAATAGTTGGTATCTGGCCGGGTACCGCTATTCAGCAGGCTGCGGGAGAAGCCCTTATCGCGCCTTGGCGCGGGGACCTCTCAGCAGCTTTTGAACTTCAGCCGCAGACAATTTCGAAGCGCTCAGCGATGCCGCTCCCGTTCGCAGCTTCGAAGCCACGTTCTCGCCCGAGCAGAACGTATTGCAGGGTCCGTTAGGCTCCGAATAGATCGCGCCGCATCGTCAGCACACGTAATGCTGCAGTCCGAGTGCCCCGGGGCGGTGCAAGTTGCCGCGTTGGCTGCGGCGCTAAACAATGTCAATCCGATCGTGATTGCGCATGCACTAAAAGTTCGCATTGTAATCTCCCCCCATTTAACCGACTAAATTATGGGTTGTATAAATTTAAATAATCAATCACCATTTGTTGCTCATGCCAGCAAGGCCGAACGCGCCATACCCCTCGTCGACTGAATACCGTCCTCATGCCTTAGTGAGCTTTAGGCCGAGCAAGCTGTCGAGCGCCGCCTCGTCGGCATGCAGCTCCGCCGAGAGGCCGCTGTGGACGATCTGGCCCCGTTCCACAACGATTACATTTTCCGTCAGCGGCAGCGCGATCTCGACATGCTGTTCGACCAGAATGAAGGCGTTGCCGCCTACTTTTCTCATGCGGCCGATTGCAGCGGCGAGTTCCTCGACGACGATCGGGGCCAGGCCCTCGAGCGGCTCGTCGAGCAAAAGCAGCGCCGGATTTGTCATTAGCGCGCGCGCGATCGCCAGCATCTGCTGTTCGCCGCCGGAGAGCTGGTTGCCGAAGTTGCGGCGGCGCTCGGCGAGGCGGGGGAACAGGTCATACACCGCGGGCAGATCCCAGCGCCCGCCGCGCGCGGCGACGGTGAGGTTTTCCTCCACCGTCAGCGTCGAAAAAATCTCGCGCTCCTGCGCCACCCAGCCGATGCCGCCGAGCGCGCGGCGATGCGGCGCGCGCGCGGTGATGTCCTCGCCGCGCCACAGGATGCGGCCGCGGCCGACTTGGGTATAGCCCATAATGGTGAGAAGAAGCGTCGACTTGCCGACGCCGTTACGGCCGAGCACGGCAAGCCCGCCGCGTTCGGGCAGATCGAACGATACGCCGTCGAGCACCACGGCGGGGCCGTAGCCGGCGCGGACTTCTTGCAGTGAAAGCAGCGGCTCCGTCACGGCGCGCGCTCTGGGATTGGTTGTCGGCGTGCCTGGCCGAGATAGACCGCGCGCACGCGTGGATCGGAGGCGATTTCCGCCGGCGTGCCCTCGACGAGAACGCGGCCGCCGACCATCACGATGACCCGGGACGCGAAGCGAAAGACCAGATCCATGTCATGCTCGATGAACAAGACGGTGATATCGCGCGACAGCCCGGCAATGGCGGCAAATAAATCCTTGCTTTCGTCGCGTGGCACGCCCGCCGCGGGCTCGTCGAGCAGCAGCACTTTTGGCCTAGTCGCCAGCGCCAGCGCGATTTCGAGGAGGCGTTGCTGACCGTAGGGCAGTTCGCGCGTCAAGCGATAACAGACCGCATTCAGCGTCAAGGCGGACAGGATCTCATAGGCCTCATCGATTTCGTGCCGATAGGCGGTGAGCTTTCGCCACCAGGCTTGCGCGACACGGCGGCGTTCGCATACCGCCAACGTCACCGCTTCAAGCGCGGTGAGATGCGGAAACAGCGAGTTGATCTGGTAGGTGCGCGTAAGACCGCGCCGCACGCGCTCGTATGGAGGCAGCGCCGTGATGTCCGCATCTCCGAGAAAAATACGCCCGGCGTCGGGCCGCAGCATTCCGGTCATCAGGTTGATCAGCGTGGTCTTGCCGGCGCCGTTCGGCCCGATCAGCGCGTAGCGGACGCCCGCCGGCAGGCTGATCTCGACGTCGGCGGCAACGATCAGCGAGCCGAAGCTCTTGTTCAGGCCGCGCGCGGTCAGTGCGGTTTCGCTCACGACGCAGCCTTTGCCCGCCGCGCCAGGAGCGACAGCCCGCCGAGGATGCCGTTCGGAAGAAACATGACGACGGCTATCAGGAGAAGACCGATCCAGAAATACCAGTATTGCGGATTGAGCCCGGAAAACTGGTCGCGCGCGACCATATAGACGGCAGCGCCGATGAGCCCGCCATAGAGGCGGCCGGTGCCGCCGAGAATAAGCATCACCAATACGTCGGCCGAGCGCTGAAAGCCCAATACTTCGAGCGAGACGGTCTCCGTCGTTTGCGCCAGAACGGCCCCGGCGATGCCGGCGATGGTGGCGGCAATCGTATAGATGGTGCGGACGTGCGAACGCAGCGGCGCGCCGATGGCCGGCATTCGCTGCGCGTTCTCGCGAATGCCGCGCAGCGCCAATCCGAACGGCGAGTGGATGATACGCCGGGCCAAAAGGAAAACGAGGAACAGCACGGCGAGCGCATAGCTATAGGCGGTATAGCCGTAAAGATCGAATTCGAACTTTGCGAAGATCGGCCAGGTATGGATACCTTGAAGTCCGTCAAAGCCGCCGGTGATAAAGCTGGCGCTGTTCGCCACCTCTTGCAGCAAGAGGCCGAGACCGAGCGTTATCATGATCAACGCCAAATGGCGGAATCGCGCGATGATGAAGCTCGTGAGATAACCGACAATGCCGGCCGCCAGGCCCGCAAGCAACAGCCCGGACAGCGGTTCGCCCCAGCCCCAAGTGGACAGCAATCCCGCCGTATAGGCGCCGACGCCGAAATAGGCGGCATGACCGAGCGAAATAATTCCGCAGAAGCCGAGAATGAGATCGAGCGAGAGCGCGAACAGAGCCGTGCTCGCGACCTGGCTCGCCAGCACCAGATAGTCCGGCGCGAGCACGAACGGCAGCAAAGTGGCGAGCCAGAACGCGATTGCGCTCCAACGCCAGCGGAATTGCGCTCGCAGATAGTCGTGTGGGCCGGCGATCGTCTGTATCGTCACCCCTAGCGTCTCCCGAACAGACCGGTCGGCCGCCAAATGATCATCACCATCATGACTAGATAGATGAGGATCGAACCGAGCGCGGGGACGTAATATTTGCCGGCCATGTCGCTCACGCCAAGCAGCATGGCGGCGACAAATGTTCCGGTAATGGAGCCGAGACCGCCGACCGCGACCACGATCAGCACGTAAATGAGGTAGGTCAAAGCGAACGACGGATCGAGTCCGATCATCGCGATGGCAAGCGCGCCGCCAAGTCCGGCGAGCCCGCTGCCGAGCGCAAAGGTGACCGCGAATAATCTATCGACATCGATGCCGAGCCCGCGCGCCATGCGCTGGTTATTCACTGCGGCGCGCACCTGCGCGCCAAAGCGCGTGGATTCGATGGCAAAAACCAAAATGAGCGTGATCAGCAACGCCGCAGCGATGAGAAACAGGCGGTAGACGGCAAAATCGAGCCCGCGAAACGAGATCGAGCCGAGCAGATAGGCAGGCAAGTGCACCGATTCTTCGTCAGTTCCGTAGATGTAGGCGGCGGCGGCAATCGAGACGAATACGATACCGATAGTGAGCAGGCACTGATTGAGCTCGCTGGCATTGTAAAATCGCCGGAAGAAGAGACGCTCCAGAACGATGCTTGCGGCGGCGGCGGCGATGAACGCGATCGGCAGAGTTGAAAAGAACGGCCAACCGAACGCGTTCATCAATGTAACGGTGACGTAGCCGCCAAGCATGGCGAAGCTGCAGTGCGCCAAGTTGACAAAATTCATCATGCCGAGCGTCACCGACAGCCCGACCGACATCAGGAACAGGAGCATTCCATAGGCCACGCCGTCGAACAGCACGCCGAAGACGGGAGGCATGACCGGCAGCCTATGAAACGTTATTGCCGCACGCTTTCATCATGTGGTCCGGGTCACTTCTGCGCGTGCTCCGGATCCTTGACGCTCGGGATGCTGTCGATCTCGACATTGCGCAATTCGTTGCCGACCTTCTCGACGCGGCGGATGTAGACCGTCTGCACGATGTCGCGCGTTTCCGGATCGATCAGTATCGGGCCGCGCGGGCTCTCCCAGCTCATGCCCTTGGCGGCCGCAATCAGCGAATCGCCGTCGGCCTTGCCGCCGGTCTTCTGCAAAGCCGCATAGATGAGATGCGTGCCGTCGTAACCGCCGACAGCGAAGAAGTCGGGGTTACGATGAAATTCATCGTTAAAGGCTTTTACGAATTCCTGGTTCATCGGCGACTGATGATTGTAATCGTAGTCGGCGACCGTGATGATGCCAAGCGCCACGTCACCCATGCTCTTGAGCGCGCTTTCGGAGCCGAGCGCGTCCTGGCCGAGTACCTTGATCTTGCTGGTGTCAATGCCACGCTCCGACAGTGCCTTGCCGACTGCGGCCGGCTGCGCGCCGCCGGGAATCCAGATGTAGATGGCATCCGGGTTCTTGTCCTTGGCGGCCTGGATGAAGGCGGAGAAATCGGGATTCGCCACGGGGAAACGCACCGAGCCGACAATTTGGGCGCCGCCGTCGGTGGCGCATTTCTGGAACCATTTCTCGGCATCGATTCCCGGGCCATAGTCGGAGACCATCGTGTAAACGGTCTTGATCCCGTGCTTGGCCGCCCAGGTCCCAAGCGTGCAGTTGAGTTGCGGCGTCGTCGACGAGGTGCGCGCGATGTAGGGAGACTTGGTGGTGATGACGGATGTAGCGGCATTCATGACCACCATGAACTTCTTCGCTTCGGCGGAGACGTCGGCGGCGGCAAGCGCGTTCGGCGTCAGCGAAAAGCCGGCAAAGATATCGGCGTGATCGCGCACCACGAGTTCCTGCGCCAAACGCTTGGAAATATCGGGCGCGATGCCGCCGGTATCCTTGCGGATGAGTTCGATCTTCTTGCCCGCGACCGTATCGCCGTGCTGCTTCATATATAGCGTGATGCCGTGATCGATCTGCGCGCCGGTGTCGGCAAATTGGCCGGAATATTCGTTGATAATGCCGACCTTGACGGTGTCCTGCGCGCTGACCGGCCCGAAACTGAACACCGCCAGCGCAAGGCCCGCCGCGGCGCATAGGAACTTTCGCATTGTCGCCTCCCAATTCGCGTGATGCTTATGCCGATTTCGGGGCATATCCTCGTCCAGGTTGAACGCGAGCGCAACGCGTGTTTATTGAGGCGGTCTAAAGGTGGGCCGCAGCCCCTTCACGCTCATCCCACCGTCCGGCCGTAAAAAGAGAAATTCCGGAATCGCATATGGACCGGCAGGCAACCTCCGCAGGAACGATTGACGAGGCCGAAGTCGCGCGATTTTCGCGAATTTCCGGGCAATGGTGGGATCCGCGCGGCCCCATGGCGGCGCTGCACAAATTCAACCCGGCCCGCCTCGCTTATATCCGCGACCGCGCCGCCGCGCATTTCGGCCGCGATCCGAAGCGGCTCGACAGCCTCGCCGGCCTGCGGCTCCTCGATATCGGCTGTGGCGGCGGCATCCTCGCCGAGCCACTGACGCGGCTCGGCGCCGCGGTCGTCGGTGCCGATCCCTCGGACAGCAACATCGCCGTGGCGCAGCATCACGCGGCGCAGTCGGGCCTTGCGATCGATTACCGTAACACCAGCGCCGAGGCGCTGGCAGCGGCCGGCGAACGCTTCGACGCGGTGCTGGCCATGGAAGTGGTCGAACACGTCGCCGATGTCGATCTGTTCATCGAGATCGCGGCCGAGATGGTCAGGCCGGGCGGTCTCCTCTTCGTCGCGACGCTCAATCGTACCGTGAAAAGCTTTGCGTTGGCAATCGTCGGCGCCGAATACATTCTGCGCTGGTTACCGCGCGGCACCCATCAGTGGGATAAGTTCATCACTCCCAACGAGCTTGAAATCGCCGTCGCGCAAAGCGGCATGCAAATCACCCAAGAGACGGGAGTGATCTACAATCTTCTCGCCGATCGCTGGCAGCTGTCCTCCGACATGGACGTCAATTACATGGTGGTGGCTGAGAAGAGTTTGGCGGAGAAGGCGGCGTGATGTTCACGTGACTGCTTATCCTTGGCTCTGGATCATTTTCACCGTAATTGCAGCGGCCGCGCAAACGGTACGCAATGCGATGCAACGTGAGCTGACCGGCACTCTCGGCACTCTCGGCGCGACGCATGTCAGGTTTCTGTTCGGCTTTCCATTCGCGCTGATCTTCCTCGCCACTTTGATGCTGTGGAGCGGCGCCCGGTTGCCGCATACCGGTTGGGCATTCTGGCTCTGGGTGCTCGACGGTTCCGCGGCGCAGATCGCGGCGACCGCGTTGATGCTCGTCGCGATGGGCGAGCGCTCTTTTGTCGTCACCATCGCTTATCTGAAGACCGAGCCGATCCAGGTCGCGATCTTCGGACTGGTTTTCCTGGGCGACGCGGTGACCCCGTTGATGATGGTGGCGATCGTCGTCGCCACCACCGGGGTCGTGATCATGTCGACCAAGCCGGGCGGCATGGTCGGCGGCGTTAGACCGACGTTGTTGGGTCTGAGCTCCGGCAGCATGTTCGCGCTGTCTGCGATTGGCTATCGCGGCGCGATCCTTAGTCTCGGCCTGCCGAACTATATGATGGCTGCCACTTTCACGCTCGCCATCGGTCTTGTGGCCACGACCATCATGCTGTCGCTCTACCTTCTGCTGCGCGCTCCAGGCGTGATGACGGCCATTTTGAAGGCCTGGCAGCGATCCATGTTCGCCGGCTTTATGGGCGCGTTCGCCTCTCAATTCTGGTTTCTCGGCTTTGCCCTGACCAGCGCCGCTAATGTGCGGACGCTGGCGCTGATCGAGGTCTTGTTCGCGCAGCTCGTCGCGCGCTTTGCGTTTGGCCAGCGCACCACCTTGCGGGAGGCTGGCGGCATGGCGCTCGTCGTCGTCGGGGTCGTGCTGCTGATACTGGCGTATTAGTTCTGGTCGTCCGGCAAGATCGGCAGCGGATGGAATTCGATGCCTTCTTCGTGCAATTCCTTGGCCTCTTCGGGCGAGGCCTCGCCGTAGATCGAGCGGTGCTCGGTCTCGCCGTAATGGATCTTGCGCGCCTCTTCCGGAAACCGCGGCCCGACATAACTCGCTTTCTTGGTGATGTGGTCGCGCAGCTCTTTCAGCTTCTGCCGCAGTTCGCGCTCCGGCGGTGACATCATCGCGACCGGATTCTTTGGCGGGATCGGCGGCGCCGGCGCCGGCTGGAGCGGCGGCGGCGTTGGATTCGGTGGTGCCGGTGCCGGCCCCGGCGGCTGCGGCCCGGCCGCATCCGCGCGCGCCGAACCGGAAGCGAGATTCGGCGTCATCATCGCCTTCTCGACTTCCGCGGAGCCGCAAACCGGGCAGGTCACCAGCAAGCGCTTTGCCTGTTTGTCAAAAGCGGCCGAATTCTGGAACCAGCTTTCGAAACTATGGCCTTGGTTGCAGGTCAGCGCGTAGCGGATCATAGCGGCTCCCGCACGGCGTGAAGGTAGGTCGGCTCGGCCATCGGCTCGACCAATTCGAAACGCCGTCCGTGGTGCAGCGACGGAATGCGCGCGCGCGCAGCCGCGACTTCGGCCGGGTCGACCTCCGCGATCAGCACGGCCGGTTCGATGCCGCCCTCGGCAAGAATGCGACCCCACGGATCGACGACGAGCGAATGGCCGAAAGTCTCGCGTCCGTTTTCGTGTTTGCCGCCTTGTGCCGCGGCGACGACAAAGCAGCCGTTTTCGATGGCGCGCGCGCGCAACAGCACGTGCCAATGCGCCTCCCCGGTTTGCCGGGTGAAGGCTGACGGTATCGCCAGGAATGAGGCGCCCGCCTCGGCCAGCGCGCGATAAAGCGCCGGAAAGCGCAAGTCGTAACAGACCGTCAAACCGAGCCGGCCCCATGGTAGGTCGGCGACGACCGCAAGCTCGCCGGCGCGATAATTGTTGGATTCTCGATAGCTTTCGCCGCCGGCGAGATCGACGTCGAACATATGGATCTTGTCATAGCGGGCGGTGACGTCGCCCTTGCGGTCGATCAGGAACGAGCGGTTCGCAGCCTTCTCCGGCGACGCCTTGATCGCGAGCGAGCCGATATGGATGAAGATTCCGAGCTTGCGCGCGACCTCGCGTAATGTCGCCAGTGTCGCATCGTGCTCCTCGGCGACGATTTTAGCAAACAGCTGGTCGCGCTTGAGCGCCAAAATGTTCGTCATTTCCGGCGTGAGCACATAATCAGCGCCGGCGCGCTTGGCTTCGTCGATTGCCGCCAGCAGCGCAACGAGATTCTCATGCGGATCGAGTCCCGACCTCATCTGAACGAGGCCGACCTTGAAGCTCGACGGTTTTACCGCGTTCATGCTGGCGGTCCTTTCGCCGGCTGTTCCTTGACCTGCGCCAGCAACGGATCGAGCTTGCCGGCCTCCTCGAGGGCAAAGAGATCGTCGCAGCCGCCGACATGGGTCCCACCGATAAAAATCTGCGGGTAGGTGCTGCGTCCGTTAGCGCGCGCGATCATCTCTTGGCGTTTGTCCCGATTCCCGCTGACGTCGATCTCGTGAAAGCTGGCGCCCTTACGGGAGAGCAGTTCCTTCGCATCGAAGCAATAGGGGCAATAACGAATGGTATAGATGTCGATTGCGGCCATGTTAGGTACGGTGTTTGCGTCAGGATGCTGCGTAATCTCTATCAAATTGTTTATATGGACGTTCGCACCGGCTCGGCAACCCTGGCAAAAATCAGCACATCGACATTGGCGGCCCCGGCGCGAATCAGCGCCCGCGCGCAGCCGTCGACCGTGGCGCCGGAGGTGAGCACGTCATCGACCAGAACCAGGCGGCGACCGGCGACCGCGCCTCTGCCCTCCGCAGGCACGCGGAATGCGCCTTGGACGTTGGCGGCGCGCTCGGTTCGCGATAGTCCGACTTGCTGTGCGGTGGGCTTGACGCGCTTGATGGCGCCGGCGGCGACCGGCAGCCCGGTTTCGGCGGAAATTGCGGCGGCGAGCATGGCGGATTGGTTGAAGCGCCGCGCCCACAAGCGGCGCCAGTGCAGCGGCACCGGGACGAGCGCGTCGGCCTCCGCCAGGAGTTCGCGCCCGGCATGGCTGATCCACCGCCCCATCATCGGAGCGAGATCGAGCCGATCGCCATATTTGAGGGCGTGCACCAGCGCGCGCGAAATCTCGTCGAAGCGCACGGCCGCGCGGGCGCGCTGATAGGCCGGCGGGTCGGCAATCGCTTCCATGGACAAGATACCCGGGCCCGGGTCATAGACAAAAGGAATGCCGAGACGCTCGCAATAGGGGCGGGTAATGAAGGAAAGCTTCGACCAGCACGCCGGGCACAGGCCCCGGCCTTCGACCGGCTCGCGGCAGGCCGGGCAAAGCGGCGGCAAGGCGAGATCGAGCGACGCGCGCAGCGCCGCGCGCACCGCGTCGGCGGCTCGTTTGATCTGCGCAGGCAATGCCATGCCGGCTGATGGCGTCATGGCGCCACGCTATCGCGCTATAGTCGAAATGTCATCGTCCCAAAGAACGCCATGACCGAAGGCTCCGTGATTTTCGACCGTACGCTCATCCGCGATCGCCGCCGCCGCGCGGCAGCGTTGGGTCCGGCGGCGTTTTTGCTCGATCGGGTGGCCGACGATTTCGTCGACCGGCTTACTGCGGTATTGCGCCGCTTCGAGCTGGCGCTCGATCTCGGTACGCCCGGCGAGGCGGTGCGGGCGGCGCTGTCCCGCCTCGGTTCGATCGGCACGATCGTCAAGGCCGATTCGCTGTTGCCGTCCGGCGGTCTGCGCGCGGAGAAATTCGTCGCTGCCGACGAGGAGGCGCTGCCGTTCGGCGACGGCACGCTCGATCTCGTCGTGTCGGCGCTGGCGCTGCAGTTCGTCAACGATCTGCCGGGAGTATTTATACAGATACGCCGCGCGTTGAAGCCCGACGGATTGTTTATCGCCGCGCTGCTCGGCGGCGAGACGCTGACCGAGCTGCGCCAGTCGTTCGCGGCCGCCGAGAGCGAAATAGAGGGCGGGGCTTCGCCCCGCGTGGCGCCGTTCGCCGATCTGCGCGAACTCGGGGCGTTATTACAGCGCGCGGGATTCGCTCTGCCGGTCACCGACGTCGACCGCATCACCGTGCGCTATGATTCCGCGTTCGATTTGATGCACGACTTGCGGCGCATGGGCGCGACCAATGCGCTCGCCGCGCGCCGCCGCGCGCCGCTCAAACGGACGACGCTCCGTCGGATGGCCGAAATCTACGCGCAGCGTTTTGCCGACGCTGACGGACGCCTGCGGGCGACGTTCGAGATTGTCTGGCTGTCGGGCTGGGCGCCGCATCCGAGCCAGCAGCCGCCGCTTAAGCCGGGCGCGGCGAAAATGCGGCTCGCCGACGCGCTTGGCGCGCGCGAAATTTCGGCGGGTGAGAAGGCTCGTCGCTAGGGCCGTTCCGGTTCCGATGGAATCAAATTCGGGCTGTTGTCGCGCTCGATGCCGTACGCAGCCGCGGCCTGAGTAATGCTACGTACGCCGCTTCATCCCATCCTAACTACGCTGACACTAACCCCGCTGGCGACGGGTCGAATCCCGAGATTTTGCGTTGTCAGATAACATCGCGACTTAAGGTCTGCGGACTACGTAATGAACGGGCGAAGAGCCGAGGCTGGCTACTAGGCTTAACGCCGTATCTGGAAATTTATCTCAACTGATTACAAACGCTGCACTCGCTGCCAGACGCGACCGCGGTCCCGCCCATACGGGAGTAGAAGTGTGTCGCAACCAAAACCAAGCCGAATTCGCCTTGGCGCCAACTCCGGTCTGGCGGCATGGCGCAATCGTCCGGTCCGCTATCTTCTCCTCTGCGGCGTGCTGATCATTGCGGCCATCGTGGCGGCAACCGCGATAATGATCAGCAATCTTCGCGATCGCGCATTGTTGGAAAGTGAGCGCGAACTCAAAAACACCGCGTCGATCCTTTCGGAACAGATCGATCGATCGCTTCAGGCGGTTGATCTGGTTCAAAGTAGCGTCATCGAGAAAATACAAAAACTTAAGATTGCCTCAAGCGAGGACTTTGCACACCAAATGTCAGGTGAAGACGTACATGTGATGCTTAAGACCAGCATCAGCGGTGTAGTCCAGGCCTACGCCATTTCGCTCATAAATGCCGATGGGCATCTCATCAATTTTTCGCGTTCTTGGCCGGTTCCTGAAATCGACGTCGCCGATCGAGAATTCTTTAGCGTGCTTAAGTCAAATCCGAAATTGACTTCATACATAAGCCTGCCATGGCACAATCGCACTGACGGCGCGTGGACGGTGTTTTTCGCCCGGAAAGTGGTGGCTGTGAATGGCGATTTTTTGGGTCTTGTTCTGGGAGCGATCGAACTGTCTTACTTCGAGAAGCTTTTCAACTCGATTTCGCTTGGCGAAGGCAGCTCGATTACTTTGTTTCGCAGTGACGGTGCTATGTTGACGCGATTTCCGCAAATCGAGTCCCTCATCGGAAAAACCTATACGTTCTCCGTCAACGCAGTTTTAGGCAATGGTGTTAGCGGTACCGCGCGTTTCATTGGCGAAATCGGCGGCAAGGATCGTCTGCTGGCGGCTCACCGGCTCGCCCATTTCCCGATTGTGCTATCGGTCGCCGAAGACACCTCCGCAGCGCTTGCCATCTGGCAAAGGGAAACACTCACGCTTCTCGGAGCAGGAGGTCTCGCGGTTTTAACGATCGTAATCATGATTTTGCTGATCGTGCGACAACTGGCACGGGAAAAAGAGCGGCTCAACACGGCCCTCAACAATATGTCGCAGGGTTTGATCATGTTCGATGCGGCGGAGCGGGTCGTTGTTTGCAACGATCTCTACATCGAGATGTATGGAATGTCGCGGGAGATCGTGAAGCCGGGCTGCTCATTTTCTGACTTGCTTAAGTATCGGAAAGAATCCGGAAACTTGTTGCATCACGATTCGGAAAAGTACCGTGCCGAGCTGGCGGCGGCAATGGCGTCGGGCAACGTCTCGACTTCAATCTTCGAGACGTCGGACGGGCGTGAGGTATTGGTGACTAACTCGCCTATGACCGCCGGTGGCAGGGTCGCCACGCACAAAGACATTACCGAGCGGCGAAGAGCGGAGGCGAAAATCGAATACATGGCGCACCACGATGCGCTGACTGATTTGCCGAATCGTTCGACGCTTTACCAGCGGTTGCGACAGACGCTGACGCGGCTAAAACGGGGCGAGCAAGTAGCCGTATTCGGCCTTGATCTTGATCGCTTCAAAGACGTCAACGATGCGTACGGGCATGCCGTGGGCGATCTTCTCCTCAAGGCGGTTGCAGACCGGCTGCGCCAATGCGTTCGAGATACCGACATGGCCGCGCGCCTTGGCGGGGACGAGTTTGCCATTATGCAAGCCGGCACGTCCCAGCCGACAGGTGCAACCTCGCTGGCGTCGCGGCTCATCGAGGTGATTGGCGCCCCTTATGAGCTTGGTGGCAATCAGGTTAGGGTCGAATTGAGCATTGGGATTGCGCTCGCTCCGGGCGACGGGCTCGATCCCGACCAGCTTCTGAAAAATGCCGACATGGCATTATATCGGGCCAAGTCAGACGGCCACGGCCTCTACCGCTTTTTTGAGCCGGAAATGGACGCCCGCATGCAGGCTCGGCGGAGACTTGAAATCGATCTCCGCAAAGCAATCGCGAATCGCGAATTTGAGCTGTTCTACCAGCCTGTGGTCGATATGCAGACAGAGCACGTCACAGGTTTTGAAGCCCTCATCCGCTGGCACCATCCTGAGCGCGGCATGATCCCGCCCCTCGATTTCATCTCTGTCGCGGAAGATACCGGTCTCATCGTGCCAATAGGAGACTGGGTGTTGCGTCAAGCCTGTCTGGAAGCCGCTACCTGGCCGAGCGATGTCAAGATCGCCGTAAATCTCTCGCCAATCCAATTCAAGAGCAAAGGTCTGTTGCTGACGGTGGTGTCGGCACTTGCGGCATCCGGATTATCGGCAAACCGATTGGAATTGGAAATTACAGAATTTGTCCTGCTGCAGGACGGGGATGCGACTCTCGCCATCCTCCACGAATTGCGAGGGCTCGGCGTAAGAATATCTATGGACGATTTCGGAACTGGTTACTCCTCGCTCAGTTACCTGCGCAAGTTTCCCTTCGACAAGATCAAAATCGATCAATCGTTTATATTCGACATGTCGGTGCACAACGACAGCCTGGCGATCGTGCGGGCCGTAATCGCCATGGGCAGCGGCCTCGGCATCGCAACGACTGCCGAGGGAGTAGAGACAGCCGAGCAATTCAAGCAATTGAAATTGGAAGGATGCACCGAAGTCCAGGGCTACCTGTTCAGTCCGCCGCGGCCGGCGGGAGAAGTCAAAGGGCTGCTTGCCTCCATCAATCCCACGCTCAGGGCGATCGCCTGATCCATCTCGATAGGTCCGCTAAGCGGGCGGCTTATTTCATCGCCGTGAGCACGGTCGAATACATGCCGGTGACGCTCGAGCCGAGCGTCACGATGGTGGCGGCGATGGCGACCGCAATGCCCGACGCGATTAATGCGTATTCGATTGCGGTGGCGCCGCCGTCGTCACGCACAAAGCGCAGAAGGAGCGTCATGGCCGGCGGTCTTTCGAGCTTTGACATGGTCTTTGGCCTTCTGGCGTTCAGATCATAACAGCGTCGTGAGATGCGAAATCAGCGGTTCGTCGGCCGGCGGCATCGGATAGTTTCGCAGCTCGGCGGGCCGGACCCATTTGAGCTGCTGCGCCTCCCGCGCCTCGACGAACCCTTCCCAGCGCCGGCAAACATAGAGCGGCATGAGCAGGTAGAAGTCGGGATAGAGGTGGCTCGCAAAGGTCAGCGGTGCGAGGCACTCCTCCTTGACGACGATACCCAGTTCCTCCTTCAGCTCACGTATCAGGCTTTGTTCCAGCCGCTCGCCGGGTTCGACCTTGCCGCCGGGAAACTCCCACAAGCCCGCCATCGACTTGCCCGGCGGACGTTGTGCGATGAGCACACGGCCATCGGGATCGATCAGCGCGCAGGCGGCGACGAGGACGAGTTTGGCGCTCACGGCCGGCCTCAATCTAGGGAGTGGAGGGTAAAGGCATGTTCAATCCGGACTTTTACTTAGCCGCATTCACCGCATTGGTTAATGGACGGTCAATGGCTGCCGGATCAACTCCAGGATCGCATGGGCAAATGCTTGCGGCGCCTCCTGCGGCGGATTGTGACCGACCCCCGGCAGCACGCGCCGCTCAAAAGATCCGCTGAAATAGGCGTTGTGCTTTGCCGTGGACTCCGGCGGCTGGACGCCATCGGCCTCGCCTTGCAATGCGATCGTCGGCACCGTGATCTTCGGCTGCGCGGCAAGCCGCGCTTCGATTGCGTCGAACGCCGGGTCGCCCGCAGCATAGCCGAAGCGGTGGCGGTAGGATTGGATCGTCACTGCGACAAAATCCGGATTGTCGAACGACCCCGCGCTGCGCGCGAAGGTCGCGTCGTCGAAAGTCCAGGGTGGCGACCAGAGCCTCCAGAGCAAACGGGCGAGCTGGCGGCGATTGACTTCGAGGCCGGCGCGACCGCGCTCGCCGTGAAAATAATATTGGTACCACAGCCGGTGCTCCGACACGGGATCGAGCGGTTTCACGGAGGCCGGGATATTTTGCAGGTTGTAGCCGTTGCCGGTGACGAGGCCGCGCACGCGCTCCGGCCACAACGCGGCGACGATGCAGGCAGCGCGGCCGCCCCAATCGTAACCGGCAAGCACGGCGCGTTCGATCGCGAGCGCGTCCATCAATTCGCGTAAGTCGTCGCCGAGCGCCGCCTGCTGACCGGAACGCGGCGTCTCGGCGGCAAGAAAACGCGTCGCGCCGAAGCCGCGCAGATAGGGCGCGATGAGACGGCAACCTGCGGGCGCCAGTAGCGCGACGACCTCGTCATAACAGCGTGGATCGTAGGGCCAGCCATGCAGTAAAAACACCGGCACGCCGCCCGTGGCGCCGCTCTCCTCATAAGCAACATCGAGTGTCGAAGTACGAATGTGTTTGATCGCGGCCGGCATCTGGTTGGTCTCGGTCGCTAGCTGCGGTAGTCGCCGTTGATCGCGACATATTCTTTGGTCAGGTCGCAGGTCAGCACGCGATCGTGGCCCTTGCCGAGGCCGAGCGCGACCTTGAGCGCAATCTCGGGCTTCTGCATCGCGGCGGAGACGGCAGCCTCGTCATAGGCCGGATCGCGTGCGCCTTTATGCGCGACGCGGATGCCGCCAAACCAGATCGACAGCCGGTCGCGGTCGGCGGGCTCGCCGGCTTTGCCGACCGCCATGACGACGCGGCCCCAATTGGCGTCTTCGCCGGCGATTGCGGTCTTGACCAGCGGCGAATTGGCGATCGAGAGCGCGATGCGGCGGGCGGAAGTTTTCGATACCGCGCCCTCGACCGTGATCTCAACCAGCTTGCGCGCGCCTTCGCCGTCGCGCGCCACCTGTTCGGAAAGATCGGCAAGCACGCTGTTGAGCGCCTTGCGGAACGGCGTGAGGCGCGGGTCGTGGGCGCGCGCGATGCGCGGCGCGCGCGCCGCGCCCGTGGCGAAAGCGAGCAAGGTATCCGAGGTCGATGTGTCGCCGTCGATGGTGACAGCGTTGAAAGTGTCGGTCACACCCTCCCGCAACAGGGTCTGCAATGCCGGCGCCGCGATCGGCGCATCGGTGAAGACGAAAGCCAGCATGGTTGCCATGTCCGGCGCGATCATGCCGGCGCCCTTGGCAAACCCGTTGATGGTGACCTCCGTTCCGGCAAGGCGTGCACGCGCAGTGGCGAGTTTGGGAAACGTGTCGGTCGTCATGATGGCGGCGGCGGCGTCGGTATAGCCATTGGCGGTAGCTTCGATCGCGAGCCTTGGCAAAACTCCGTCGAAAGCCTGCGCCGGGAGCGGCTCGCCGATCACGCCCGTCGAAGCAAGAAATACTTCGGCGATCTTGCAGCCCACCGCGGCGGCGGCAAGCTTGGCGGTAAACGCGCACGCCTCGCGTCCGTTTTTGCCGGTAAAGGCATTGGCGTTGCCGGAATTCACTACGAGCGCGCGGGCGCGCGCGCCCTTGAGCCGGGCGCGGCACCATTCGACCGGCGCGGACGGACATTTCGAGCGCGTGAACACGCCGGCGACGCTGGTGCCTTCGTCGAACACGGCCAGCATGACGTCAGTGCGGTCCGGGTAGCGGATGCCGGCGGCGGCCGTGGCCAGCCGCACGCCGGCGATCACCGGCATGTCAGGGATGGTTTTCGGCGCGAGCGGGGAAATCGTGGAGGACATGTGGGTTCATATCTTTCCCGCGCGCGGTGCATGGGCCGGGCGTGTGGCGATCCCGGATCAGCGGTGCATCGCTTATGCGGTGCACCGCGTCGGGGACAGGTTAGGGCTACTTCTTCGCCGGCGCCGCCGGATTGAGTTGCGAAGGATCCGGCGCCGGCGCTGGCTTGTCGAGGCGCTCGATCGTTGCGGTTTTACGCAAATTCTCGACGAGTTCGGCCTGCGCCTTGTGAGCGACAAAATTCTCGAGCTGGCCGTGCACTTCGTCGAATGTCGGAGTGGGCTTCATACGCTTATCCTCGACCTTGATGATGTGCCAGCCGAACTGGGTATGGACAGGATCGGAAATCTGTCCTTTCTCGAGCTTGAACGCGGCTTCGGAGAATTCGGGGACCATCTGGTCCTTAGTGAAGTATCCGAGATCGCCGCCATCGGCTGCACCCGGATCTTTGGATTTTTCCTTGGCCAGCGTTGCGAAATCCGCGCCCTTCTTCAATTCGGCTTCGATCTCCTTCGCTTCATCTTCGGTCGGAACCAGGATGTGGCGAGCATGCACCTCTTCCTCGGGCGGCATCTGCTTGACCGCATCATCATAGACCTTGTGCATTGCATCGTCGGTCAGGGCGGCCTTGCCGGCATCCTGCAGCAGCGTTTCCATCAATACCTTGTTGCGCTCGAACTCGATGCGGTGCTTGACGTCGGGACGATCGCCGATCTTTTGCTTGTCGGCGGTCTGCGCCAGGATAATGACGTCGGAAAGGTAAGTGATGAGGTATTCGCGTTTCTGATCGGGCGCCATTTGCGGCATGCTCGCGCCGACCTCATCCTCGGCCAGCGCGATATCGCTCTGGCGGATATCCACGCCGTTGACGCGGGCGACGAGCGGATCGGAATCCTGAGCCCTTACGGCGGCTGGTGCGATAAGGAACGCGGCGAGCGCAACTGCGCCGAGCACGCGGGCGAACGGGTGGGAGGAGGCCATAAACACAGTCCTTTGGCGAGGCGGTGCATCACCGGTTTGCTGTGGGACATCGGACGCAAAAGCCTGCGGTCCGGGGTTGGGCGGACACTCGCCGAAACGCCTGCCCTTGGCAATGGCAGAATCGGACCACCCCCCGGGACCCGAAAACACGGCTTGCATTGACAAAAAATCGACCCCCTCCTATCTCTCGAACAGACATTGGGACGTTCAGTCGCCTTGCAGAAGCCCGAATAGCGCCGCATTTTCCGTCGGTTGGACACACGCGGCCGGCGAGAAAAGACAGAACATGATCCCGAGCAGTGGGAACCGGTTTTCGGACACGATTGTGCGCAATCAAGCCGCTCGGCGGGCAAGCCCGAAATTCAAAAGGATGATGCGATGATCGGCGCTGTCGCGCGCAAGCTGTTCGGCTCCTCCAACGAACGCCGTATCCGGTCCTACCGGCCTCGCGTCGATGAGATCAACGCGCTGGAAAATGAACTGGCCGCGCTGTCCGACGAGGCGTTGTGCGCGCGTACCGACAAATTCAAGAAGCAGCTCGCCGAGGGCCGCACGCTCGACGACATCCTGGTGCCGGCCTTCGCCACCGTTCGCGAAGCCGGCAAGCGCACGCTCGGCCAGCGCCATTTCGACGTTCAGCTCATCGGCGGCATGGTGCTGCATGAAGGCAAAATTGCCGAGATGAAGACGGGCGAAGGCAAGACGCTGGTCGCCACCCTGCCGGTCTATCTCAATGCCCTTGCCGGGCGCGGCGTTCATGTCGTCACCGTCAACGACTATCTGGCCAAACGCGACGCCGAATGGATGGGTCAGATCTACAAATTCCTGGGGCTCACGGTCGGCGTCATCGTGCATGGGCTCGATGACGAGCAGCGCAAGAAGCAATACGATTGCGACGTCACCTATGGCACCAATAACGAGCTCGGTTTCGATTATCTACGCGACAATATGAAATACCGGCTCGAAGACATGGTGCAGCGCGGCCACGTCTACGCCATTGTCGACGAAGTCGACTCGATCCTGATCGACGAGGCGCGCACGCCGCTGATCATCTCCGGTCCGCTCGACGACCGCTCCGAGTTCTACAATACCATAGACGCGTATCTTCCGAAACTCGACAAGGACGACTACGAGCTCGACGAAAAGCAGCGCACCGTCAATCTCACCGAGATCGGCATGGAGAAAATGGAGAACTTGCTGCGCGATGCCGGCTTGCTCAAGTCCGATTCGCTCTATGACGTCGAGAACGTCTCGGTCGTGCATCATGTGAATCAGGCCTTGCGTGCGCACAAGCTGTTTCAGCGCGACAAGGATTACATCGTGCGCAACGGCGAAGTCGTCATCATCGACGAATTCACCGGCCGCATGATGCCGGGCCGGCGCTATTCGGAGGGTCTGCATCAGGCGCTCGAGGCCAAGGAGCATCAGCCGATCCAACCGGAGAACCAGACGCTCGCCTCGATCACGTTCCAGAATTACTTCCGCATGTACGAGAAGCTCGGCGGCATGACCGGCACCGCGTCGACCGAGGCCGACGAGTTCCAAGACATCTACAATCTCGAAGTTCTGGAAATTCCGACCAACATGCCGATGATCCGTCTCGATGACGATGACGAGGTCTATCGCACGGCGACGGAGAAATTCCGCGCGATCATGGCGCTGATCGAAGATTGCAAAGCGCGCGGCCAGCCGGTGCTGGTCGGCACGACGTCGATCGAAAAGTCCGAACAGCTCGCGGAAATGCTGCGCAAACAGGGCTGGGAGCAGCACGACTTCGCCGATCCCAACGCTTTTGCCGCGCTTTACTCCGGCGACGAGGGCGCTACCAAGGTCAAGGTTTTTGCCATCCTCAACGCGCGCTATCACGAGCAGGAGGCCTATATCGTCTCCCAGGCCGGCGTGCCCGGCGCCATTACCATCGCCACCAACATGGCCGGCCGCGGCACTGACATTCAGCTCGGCGGCAACGCCGACATGCGCATTCGCCAGGAAGTGGCCGACATCGAGGACGCGCGCGAGCGGGAAAAAAGCCCGCGCGCCGACGAGATTCGCACGCAGGTCGCGCGCTTGAAGGAGAAGGCGCTCGCCGCCGGCGGACTTTGCGTGCTCGGCACCGAGCGGCACGAGAGCCGTCGCATCGACAATCAATTGCGCGGCCGTTCCGGGCGCCAGGGCGATCCGGGCCACTCGAAATTCTTCTTGTCGCTCGAAGACGATTTGATGCGCATCTTCGGCACCGACAAGCTCGACGGCATGCTGACGAAACTCGGGTTACGCGAGAACGAGGCCATCATCCATCCGTGGATCAACAAGGCCTTGGAAAAAGCGCAGCAGAAGGTTGAGGCACGCAATTTCGATATACGCAAGAACATCCTGAAGTACGACAACGTGATGAACGATCAGCGCAAGGTCATTTTCGATCAGCGCGTCGAATGGATGCAGGATCAGGCGGTCGGCGAGGTAGTCGCCGACATGCGGCATACCGTGATCGACGATCTGGTCGCCAAGCATGTGCCGGAAAACGCCTATCCGGAACAATGGGACGTCGCCGGCTTGCGCGAGGAGCTCAAGCGTGTGCTCGGCCTCGATCTGCCGGTCGACGAATGGGCCAAGGAAGAAGGCATCGCCGACGAGGAGATTTTCAGCCGCGTCGAGCGGCGCGCCGACGAGTATATGGCTGCGAAGGTCGCGCAATGGGGCCCCGACGTCATCCGCTACATCGAGAAGTCGATCCTGTTGCAGTCGCTCGACCATCTCTGGCGCGAGCATCTCGTGATGCTCGATCATCTGCGCAACGTGGTCGGGCTGCGCGGCTACGGCCAGCGCGATCCGCTCAACGAATACAAGGCGGAATCCTTCAGCCTTTTCGAAGCGATGAGCCAAAGTCTGCGCGAGGCGGTGACCGCGCAGCTGATGCGCGTCGAAATCCAGGCGACGCCGCCGGCGGAGCAGCCGCCTGCCGCGCTGCCGGTCATGGCAGCGCATAAGATCGATCCGACGACCGGCGAGGATGAAATGGCGCTGGCTTTGGCCGGCGCCGAAACATTGGCGCGCCACGGCATCGGCGCGGCAACGGCGGCCGCGTCGGGGGCGGCGTCGCTTCTTCCCGGTGCAATGCCGGCACGCTCGCCGCAGGCTTCGGCGCTGGCGCGCGATCCGCAGGATCCGCAAAGCTGGGGCAAGGTCGGCCGCAATGAGGCGTGTCCTTGCGGCTCAGGCAAAAAATTCAAGCATTGTCACGGAAAATACGTGTAACGGGGATCTGATCTCGGTAATCCGGGAGTGGCCCGTTTCCTGCGAGCTGTTGCCCGACTACTGCAATCCGGCCCAGCGGCCGTCGAATGTGCCCGCGGGAACCACGGGCTGCGCGCCTCTCATCAGTCCAGTGCTGCCAACCGACGCCGGACCGGCGGCGGCATCCTGCTGTGAAGCGTCTTGCGATTTTGCCTTTGGCTTCGGCGTCTGCGCGATCTGCGGCTCGGGCTTCGGCGGCTCGGTACGCGCCGCTTCGTTTTTCGGCGGCTGGATCATGCTCGGATTGGGATTTAACCCGGCAAGGACGGCGCCTTGGGCATCGGCGGATGCCGGTGCCGGTTGCTTCTTCGGCTCGAACAGGCTTGCGAAGAAATTCGAATGGTTTTGCGCGCCGGTATCTGTGGCGGCGCCGTTTGCGGCATCTTGTGACGCAACTTGGGTCTGCACTTGGGTCTGCTGCCCGCTCGGTTGGCCGCCCGACTTGGCGTTAAACAGCCCGCCAAACAATCCGCCGGACGAACTCGCCATCTCGCCGCCCTCGGGATTTTCGCGCGGGCCGCTCAGCGTCGGCGGCGGCATTCCCGGATGAATCGGCGGCGCGTGCAGCCGTCCATCATTGTCGTAGACCGGCTGTGTCTCCGCCAGCTTGGAGGCGAAGACGCGATTCATGCCGCCGTCGGTGCCCATGACGATCGGCGCCGTCGGTACATTGTCCTTGACCAGCTGGGCGAGCTGATATTCATCGTTGCGCTGTTTCTCCAGCGCCGGCCCGGCGATTTCCTGCGGCACTTGGTAGGCCGGGCAGCGGCCGCTGGCGTTGAAGACCAGCGGCTTGGTCGAATTCTCTGGCGGTTCGGCGTCGAACACATAATGGCGGTCGCAGACATCGACTTTGGGTTCGAGATGCGTCACCTCGAAGTGGTCGTTGCCCTCCTTGAGCATCATCCAGAACGGCATGTTCGGATTGGTGCGGTGCCGCGCGAGATTCGCCGGCGTCAGGCGGAACGGATAGGCCTGGATCTGGAATGACTTCTCTCCGCCAAGAAACGAATCCCGCGCCAGCGAATAGATTTCGCCGATCTGCTCGTCGGTCATGGCGTAGCAACCGCGCGATGAGCAATCGCCGTGGATCATCAGGAATGCGCCGCTGTAGCCGTTCGCCTTGTCGTAGGCGTTGGGGAAACCGATGTTGATGGCGAGATAGTAGTTGGAATTGGGATTCATCAATCCGGGCGTGATCGCGTAGAAGCCCTCAGGCGCCTGGCGATCGCCTTCGGTTTTCTTCGGACCGAGCTCGCCCGACCAGCGGCAGATCGGATAGACCTTCAACAGCTGGTACTGGCCCGTCGTGTCCTGCTTCCAGACTTCGAGTTCCGATTCCTCCTTGAAAATCCGGATGAGGATCGGCGAATCCTTTGGCATATTTTTCTGCTGCAGGAGCGCCAGCATTTCCGGCGATAATTCTTTCATCGCCCGGGTCGGCAGTTGATAGCCGTCATCGGCATAACAGCCGGCAAGCGCCAGCGCGGCAGCGGCGAGCACCACCGATGTTAGCAGCACACGCAAGCTCGTCACGCAGCAAGAAAATGCGCGGACAACGCTGGCGCGGATCAAGGTGAAATTCCCCGACAGGTGGGCCATCCCCGTGCCATCACCGTCTAATCGTTATCCATAAGAGGTGGCTTTCGCAAGGCAGCCGGCCGTCGCCGACCCGGTTCACCATGCGCCGCATAAATGAATGGTAAATTATCGTCGAATTTGCCGAGAAAACCCAAGTAATTGAGCCCCACTATTCGGCCGGGGACCAATCCGGGCGAGATTGTGGCGAAGGCTCTTTTCCGGGCCCAGGCACGCAGGACCGTGCGGTTAGACGAGTGTGCGCCCCAGCGCGTAAAACTTTTCGCGGCGCAGCCGCACAATCGTGGCGCGGTCGAGACCGCGCAATTCGCCGAGCGCATCGGCGATCGCTTCGCCCGCCGCGGCGATGGCCGCGGTCCGGTCGCGATGCGCGCCGCCGGTCGGTTCGCCAACGATTACGTCGACGACGCCGAACCGCACCAGATCCTGCGCGGTGATTTTCATGCTCGACGCTGCCTCCTGGGCCTTGGCGGTGTCGCGCCACAAGATTGACGCCGCGCCCTCCGGCGAGATCACGCTGTAGATGGCGTGCTCCAGCATCAGAACGCGGTTGGCGGTGGCGATTGCGATGGCGCCGCCCGACCCGCCTTCGCCGATAATCGCCGCGACATTGGGAACGCCGATTTCGAGACAGGCCGCCGTCGAACGGGCAATGGCCTCGGCCTGCCCGCGTTCCTCAGCTCCGATGCCGGGATAGGCGCCCGCAGTGTCGATCAGCGCGATGACGGGCACATCGAAGTGGTCGGCCATTCCCATCAGCCGGGCCGCTTTGCGATAGCCTTCGGGGCGCGCCATGCCGAAATTGTGCTTGAGACGGCTATCGGTATCGGAACCCTTTTCGTGACCGATCAGGCAGACCGCCTCGCCCCGAAACCGACCGAAGCCGCCGACGATGGCCGCGTCCTCGCCGTGCTTGCGGTCCCCCGCAAGCGGCACAAAATCGGAAATCAGCGCCGCGATATAGTCTAGGCAATGCGGCCGCTGCGGATGCCGCGCGACCTGCGTCTTCTGCCACGGCGTCAATCCGGCATAGAGTTCCTTGAGCGCCTGCACCGCCTTGCCTTCGATACGGTTGATTTCCTCCGCGATGGCGTCGCCGTCGCTGTTGAGCGCGCGCAATTCGTCGATCTTGGCCTCAAGCTCGGCCACGGGCTTTTCGAAATCGAGATAGCTGCGCATCACGCCTGAAACTTGACCAAATGAATGGACGGCAAAGGTGAGCGGTTCTTGGAACAGCGCTTGCCGCGAGGGCGGCACCCTCGCCTGCGCATCGCGTTCAAGTCAAGAAAAGAGCGCCGTTCCATATTAATCCTGCGCCAGCGGGTGCAAGTCGCGCACCAGGCTTTTCAACCGCTCTTCCAGAACATGGGTATAGATCTGCGTGGTCGAAATGTCGGTGTGGCCGAGCAGAGTCTGGACCACGCGCAGGTCCGCGCCATTATGCAACAGATGGCTGGCAAAGGCGTGGCGCAGCACATGGGGGCTTAGTTGGGCGGCGCGCAATCCTGCGGCGGCCGCAAGCGTTTTGAGTTCGCGCGCAAAGTGCTGGCGCGTCAGGTGGCCGCTTTCGCCGAACGACGGGAACAGCCATTTCGATTGAGCCTCGCGACCGGACTGCGCCAGCAGATTGAGGTAGGCGACCATGGCGTGCTTGGCGGCGTCATTGAGCGGCACAAGCCGCTCTTTGTTGCCTTTGCCGCGCACGATGATAGCGCGCGCGTCCTTGCGGGCGGCCGATATCGGCAACGCCACGAGTTCAGAGACCCGCAATCCCGTTGCATAAAGAATCTCCAAGAGACAGGCGAGGCGGGTCTCGCGCAGCCGCGCCGGCAGCGGCGCTTGCGGATCGCTTTTGCCGGCGACGCGAAGCAGCTGCTCGACTTCGGCAAGCGTGAGTGTTTTGGGCACAGCGCGCTCGCGTTTTGGACCTTCGAGCACGGCCGCGGGATCGTCGCCGCGCCGGCCTTCCGCGTACAGGAAGCGGTACAGCTGCCGAACCGCCGAAAGCCGCCGCGCCACGGTCGTCACGCGCAAACCTCGGCGCGCGAGTTCGCCGAGATAGGCGCGCAGATCGCGGGTATTTGCCTTGGCAATGGAGCGGCCGGCGGCCTTGAGATAGGCCGAAAGATCCTCAAGGTCGCGGCCGTAAGCCGCGAGCGTGTTTTTCCCCGCGCCGCGCTCCGCCGCCAACATATCGAGATAGAGCGCGACGAGCCGATCGTCGGACTGCCGGGCGGCGCCAGCGCTGCTACGAACGTTGCTATGACCCTTGGCGCGAATCATTTCACGAACCAGCACGAAACCATCGGCCGGCCCTCAGCGATCCTTGAAGAACTTATCGGGCGGTATCGACACGGACATGTCACGCGAGTGGGGCTGCACAAAATGCGCGAGCGCATAGAGGCCGCCATAGATGGCCGCACAGATCAACGCGACGACAGCAAGTAATCGCAGCAGGCTCGGCATCGTCCACTATCCCGATTCCGAAGTTCACAAATTCTTTCGGCAATCTCTCATGCGTGCTTCGGAATCAAGGGCACGCTAGCAAATATACGATGCCAGTGCGGGTTGGGATTTGAGACACCTATCCGAGGCTGCCGTTGAATTTCAGGAGCTTCGAATCCGCCGCACCGGCGCCCGCGCTCATCCCATTGGTGCCGGCGAACGGGACCGAGTACGATCATGTTCGGCACGGACTGGCAAGTGACCTCGGTCATTCGTGTGGCGCACCGGCCGGCCCTTGCCGCGAGCGCCATTAACGTGCCATTCCGCAGCCGCTGGATCCGTAGTAAATGATTGATATTGCAATACAAAACGATGCGAGCGCTGCGATTTCGGCAAGTGCGCTCCTACCCCAGTTGGGACGCCGGTCGATCGTGCTCGTCGGCATGATGGGGGTCGGCAAGTCGTCGATCGGCCGCCGGCTCGCCGCACGCCTCGGCGTGCCCTTTGTTGACGCCGATGCCGAGATCGAGAAGGCCGCCGGCATGAGCATTACGGACATTTTTGCCCGTCACGGCGAGGCCGATTTCCGCAGCGGCGAGGCTCGCGTCATCGCGCGGCTACTCGAGAGCGGTCCGCAAGTGCTGGCGACCGGCGGCGGCGCCGTCATGAACGCCGACACCCGCGCGGCCATCAAAGCGAAGGGCGTCTCGATCTGGCTTTCCGCGGAGATCGACCTTCTGATGCGGCGCATCAGTAAGCGCAAGAACGACCGGCCGATGTTGCAGACACCCGATCCAGCCGCGACCCTGCGTCAGTTGCTGGATTTGCGCGAGCCGCTCTATGCGCAATCGGATATCACCGTGCAGTCCCGCGAAGTGCCGCACGATGCGATCGTCGCGGAAATCGTGCGCGCGCTCGCGGGTTTCTTGAACGTGCCGGCGTTGCCGCCGGAGAAGGACGGCGCATGACCACGACCGTCCGCCCCGATCCTACTCTCGTCGATGTATCGCTCGGCGCGCGCAGCTACGAGATCGTCATCGGGCGCGGTGTCATTGCTGCGCTCGGCGCGCGCATCGCGGCGCTGCGGCCCGGCGCGAGGACTTTCGTCGTCACGGACGACAATGTGGCGCGTTATGCTTTGGCAAGTGCCGAAGCGGCGCTGGCGCGCGCCGGCGTGGCGGCGAGCCGCGTCATCGTGCCGGCCGGCGAGGCCTCCAAGAGCTTTCGCGTGTTCGAGCAGGTCTGCGAGGCGATCATTGCGTCGCGGATCGAGCGCGGCGATCTTGTCATTGCGCTGGGCGGCGGCGTCATCGGCGATCTTGCCGGCTTCGCGGCGGCGGTGGTGCGGCGCGGGCTCGATTATGTGCAGGTGCCGACCACGCTCTTGGCGCAGGTCGATTCCTCGGTCGGCGGCAAGACCGCGATCGATTCCACCAGCGGCAAGAACCTGATCGGCGCCTTCCATCAGCCGATCCTGGTTGTCGCCGATACGGCGCTTCTTGATACGCTGCCGGAGCGTGAATTCCGCGCCGGTTATGCCGAAGTCGCCAAATACGGCTTGCTCGGCGACGCAGCGTTTTTCTCCTGGCTTGAGGCCAATTGGCGGGAGATCTTCTCGGGCGCCAGTTCCGCCGGAGGTTTTGCGCGCGAGCATGCCGTTGCGGTGTGCTGCCGCGCCAAGGCCGCGATCGTCGCCCGCGACGAGCGCGAGACCGGCGAACGGGCGCTGCTCAATCTCGGCCATACCTTCGGCCACGCGCTCGAAGCGGCCTGCGGTTTTTCCGATCGGCTCCTCCACGGCGAGGCTATCGCGGTCGGCATGGCGCTGGCCTTCGAATTCTCCGCCCGGCGGCAGGGGTTGGTTTCGAAGGCCGACGCCGCGCGCGCCACCCGCCATCTCGCCGAAGTCGGCTTGCCGACAAGGATTCAGGACGTTTCCGGGCCGCCACCTTCCGTTGACCAATTGATGAGTTTGATCGCGCAGGACAAGAAAGTGAAGCGCGGAATGCTTACATTCATACTTGTGCGCGACATCGGTTTGGCCTTCGTCGAGGCCGGCGTCGATGAGCGCGAGGTGCGTGCGTTTCTGAGCGAGAAGCTTGCCGAGCGATGACTTTTATAGATTGGCTCACGGTCGTGGCGGTGGCGATCTGCCTCGTTGTGTCGGCCTTCTATTCGGCCAGCGAGACGGCGCTGACCGCGTCTTCGCGCGCCGCCATGAATCGGCTGGAAAAGCAGGGCAACCGCGACGCGGGCATCGTCAACCGGCTGATGGCCACCCGCGAGCGGCTGCTCGGCGCCATCCTATTCGCCAACAACCTCACCAACATTGCCGCCTCCACATTGGCGACCGGTTTGTTGCTCGCGTTTTTCGGCAAGACCGGCGAGATTTACGCCGCCTTGGTGATGACCATCCTCATTTTCGTGGTCGCCGAGGTGTTGCCGAAAACCGCCGCCTTCAATGCGCCGGATCGCATGGCGCTGGTGGTGGCGCAGCCGATCGCAAGCACGGTGCGTTTGTTTGCGCCGTTGCTGCGGGCCGTCGAGTGGCTGGTGCGCCTCATCCTGCGCGGGCTCGGCATGCCGGTCGGCAAGATCCAGTCGATCCTGTCGCCGCGCGAGGAGCTGCGCGGCACCGTCGATCTGATGCATCGGGCCGGTGTGGTGGAAAAGCTCGACCGCGACATGATGGGAGGTCTACTCGATCTACGCGAACTCACGATTTCCGACGTGATGGTCCACCGCACCAAGATGGTCATGCTCGACGCTGACGAACCGCCGCGCGAGATCGTCGATGCCGCCCTTGCCGCGGCGGTAACGCGGCTGCCGATCTGGCGTGGTTCGCCGGACAACGTCGTCGGTGTCTTGCACGCGAAGGATCTCCTGCGCGCGCTGCACGCGGCCGGAGGCGATGCCACCAAGATCGACGTCACGTTGCTGGCGACGCCGCCCTGGTTCGTGCCCGACACCACGCCGCTCTACGACCAGCTCAAGGCATTCCTGCATCGCAAGACGGCGCTGGCCCTCGTCGTTGACGAATACGGCGAACTCGAAGGTCTGCTGACGCTGGAGGACATCATGGAAGAGATCGTCGGCGATATCACCGACGAACACGATATCGCGATTCCCGGCGTGCGTGCGCTGCCGGACGGCTCCGTCAATGTCGACGGCGGCGTGCCGATCCGCGATCTCAATCGGGCTATGGATTGGAATATCCCCGACGACGAGGCGACCACCATCGCCGGCATCGTCATCCACGAGGCGAGGTCGATCCCGGAGCCGGGACAGAGCTTCACCTTTCACGGCTTCCGCTTCCAGGTTTTGCGCAGGAACCGCAACCGCATCACGGCTTTACGCGTCGCGCCGCTCAGCCGCAAGATAACGGCCAAAGCGAGCTAGGAAGGTAGCCCGAGATGACCAATCCTCCGATCGATCCCGGCGTCCGTATCGGCCATGTGCACCTCAAAGTCGCCGATCTGGATCGCGCGCTTCAATTTTACTGCGGCGTGCTCGGCTTCGAGCTGATGCAGCGGGTGCAAGGCGCGGCGTTCATTTCGGCCGGCAGCTATCATCACCACATCGGACTCAACACCTGGGAAAGCTACGGCGGTTCGCCGCCGCCGCTCGGCACGACCGGCCTCTACCACACAGCCATCCTCTATCCGACGCGGACGCAACTCGCCGACGCGCTGCGCCGTTTGATCGAGGCGAAGATTCCGCTCGAGGGCGCATCCGACCACGGCGTCAGCGAAGCGCTTTATCTGCGCGATCCCGACGACAACGGCGTCGAGCTGTACTGGGATCGGCCACGGGAAGAGTGGCCGCGCACCGCCGACGGCAAGCTCGCGATGTTCACGCACCGGCTCGATTTGACGGCGCTGTTGCGGGAAGCTGAGGAAAGTCCGCAGCGAGAGATGGCAACAACCGGCAGCTCGGATTGAGCCTCGGCGACCGCTGGGCCTGAATCCGCATTGGTCGGCGCTCGGTTGAGGCTATCCGCTTTCCCCCGGCGCTTGCGCATGGATGGCGAGCGCGTGGACGCGGGATTTGAGCTCGTTTGCCAGCGCCGTATTAATCATGCGGTGGCGTTCGAGCCGGCTCTTCCCGCGGAAGGCTTCCGACACGATATAGAGGCGGTAATGGGTTTCGCCGCCGGGACGGTGTCCGGCGTGTCCTTTGTGTAAATGGGACTCGTCCTCGACGTGCAGACTCTCCGGCGCGAAAGCCGCCAGCAACTTTGTCGTGATAATATCCTGCATGCCCATCGGTTCAGCCTTAGCGACGATAGAACATTAACGTCAACAGCGGCGATGCGTGATTTTGTATTCTGTCAAGTCTTGAAGCTGCCATCGACCAACCCGCATAATCGTGAAGATGAGCAGCGACTCGCCATTGTTTGATCGGATCCGCGTCAAGCCGGATCAGGACCGCCGCCTGCGTGCGGAGCTTCCGCCTTGCCAATGGCCGAAATGCAAAGACCCGGCGACCCACCGCGCGCCGAAAGGCCGCTTGCGCGCCAGCGAATATTGGCAGTTCTGCCTCGCGCACGTGCGCGAATATAACAATTCGTACAATTTTTTCGCCGGCATGAGCGACGACGCTATCGCGAATTATCAAAAAGAATCGATCACCGGGCACCGGCCGACATGGAAAATGGGTTCGCTCGGCGGCAAACCCGCCGCCAAACGCCGGCGCGGCCAATTTCGCGAAGCCGATGGGCCGGCCGACGATCCGTTCTCCCTGTTCGGGGAGATCGGCGCCCGCCGCGCCGGTCATGCGCAAACCGCGCCCGAGGCCCGCAAGATATTCAATGCGCAGCGCCGGGCCCTTGATGCGCTCGGGCTTGAAGCCGACGCCAAGCGCGCCGATATCAAAACAAGGTTCAAAATCTTGGTAAAGCGGCACCATCCCGACGCCAATGGCGGTGACCGTGGCTCGGAAGCGCGGTTGCGGGAGATTATCCAGGCCTATAACTACCTGAAGTCGGCGGGCTTTTGCTGAGCTTGTGGGTAGCTCGTGTGGGCTTTCGCCGCCTTAGGCGTTTCTGCTACATGTACCGCGACATCCGAACGCCGGTGACAGCCGATTTGCGCCTCGGATCTGCCGAGGTACGGAGGAGCAATGACTCTCGCAGCTGACAGTGAATCCGGCTTGCCGGATATGAAGGTCTCGATCCGACAACTGTTCGGCATCGACAGCGACCTTGAAGTGCCGGCCTATTCCGAGCCGGACGAGTACGTTCCGGAACTCGATACCGACTACCGGTTCGACAAGCCGACAACGCTTGCCATCCTCGCCGGGTTCGCCCGGAACCGCAGGGTAATCGTCACCGGCTATCACGGCACCGGCAAATCGACCCATATCGAGCAGGTCGCGGCGCGGCTTAACTGGCCGTGCGTGCGCGTCAATCTCGACAGCCACATCAGCCGCGTCGATCTGATCGGCAAGGACGCCATCGTGATCCGCGAAGGCATGCAGGTCACCGAATTTCGCGACGGCATTTTGCCCTGGGCGCTGCAGAACAACGTCGCGCTCTGCTTCGACGAATACGATGCCGGCCGCCCCGATGTGATGTTCGTGATCCAGCGGGTTCTGGAGTCGTCCGGGCGGTTGACCCTGCTCGACCAGAACAAGGTGATCAAGCCGCACCCGGCGTTCCGCCTGTTCGCGACCGCCAACACGGTGGGCTTAGGCGATACGTCGGGCCTCTATCACGGCACGCAGCAGATCAACCAGGGCCAGATGGACCGCTGGTCGATCGTCACCACGCTCAACTATCTGCCGCACGACAATGAGGTCGAGATCGTGCTCGCCAAGGCAAAGCACTACCGCACGGCGGAAGGCCGCGACATCGTCTCCAAAATGGTGCGCGTCGCCGACCTTACCCGCAACGCCTTCATGAACGGCGATATCTCGACGGTGATGAGCCCGCGTACGGTCATCATCTGGGCCGAGAACTCGGAAATCTTCGGCGACATCGGCTTCGCCTTCCGGCTGACCTTCGTCAACAAGTGCGACGAGCTGGAACGGCCGCTGGTGGCGGAATTCTATCAGCGCTGCTTCGGTCAGGAATTGCCGGAGAGCGCAGTCAACGTGGCGCTCTCCTAATGACGTCCCCGCGAAAGCGGGGACCCAAATCATGACCTCCAACATCAAGCCGAAGGCAACCGCGAAGGAAGCGCCGACCGAGCCGTTTAAGCGCGCCGTCGGCGTCTGTTTGCGCGCTATCGCCGGCAAGGGCGATCTCGAAGTGAGTTTCGCGTCCGAGCGCCCCGGCCTGACCGGCGGCAAAGCGCGGCTGCCGGAGCCGCCGCGCCGGCTCAACGAACGCGAGGCGGCGATCGTACGCGGCCATGCCAATTCGATCGCATTGCGGCTCGCCTGTCACGACCCAACGGTGCATCGCAAGCTCGCACCGGGCGGCCAACAGGCCCGCGCCGTATTCGAGGCCGTCGAGCAGGCCCGCGTCGAGGCGATCGGCGCCCGCCGCATGGGCGGCGTGGCGAAAAATCTCGCCGCCATGCTCGACGACCGCTTTCACCGCGGCAAGTTCGACGACATCACCGACCGTGCCGATGCGCCGATCGAGGACGCGCTCGCCATGATGGTGCGCGAGCGGCTGACCGGCGAGACGCCGCCCGCCACCGCGCGCAAGCTCGTCGATCTTTGGCGCCCGTTGATCGAGGAACGCGCCGGACGCGATCTCGACCGCCTCGAACGCGTGCTCGATGACCAGCGCCGCTTCGGCGATGTCGTGCACGATCTGCTCGACTGTCTCGACATGGGCGAGGATCGCTCGAGCGACTCGGACGAGGAGGACGGCGAAGAGGGCGAAGAGCAGAACGAGAAAGACGAAACCGGCCAGGACGGCGAGGCGTCCGATTCCGCCGAAAGCGATAATATGAGCGCCGAGGCCGAGGCTTCCGCCGACGAATTGCCCGACAGCGCTTCGGAAGCGGTCGATGCGCCGGCCGCCGAAATGGCCGACGACGCCGAGATGGGCGATTCGGAAACCGCCGCCGAGCCGTGGCGGCCGCGGCACCAGCGCAACGAGCCGCGCGGGCCGGACTATCGGCCGTTCACGGTTAAATTCGACGAGACGGTGGGGGCGGAGGAATTGTGCGAGCCTGAGGAGCTCGACCGGCTGCGCGGTTATCTCGACAAGCAGTTATCGCATTTGCAGGGCGTCGTCGCGCGGCTTGCCAACCGGCTGCAGCGGCTGTTGCTGGCGCAGCAAAATCGCGCCTGGGAATTCGATCTCGAGGAAGGCTTGCTCGACCCCGCGCGGCTGTCGCGCGTTATCGTCGACCCGATGCATCCGCTATCGTTCAAGCGCGAGAAGGACACCAACTTCCGCGATACCGTGGTGACGCTGCTCCTCGATAATTCCGGCTCGATGCGCGGCCGTCCAATCACGGTCGCCGCCACCTGCGCCGACATATTGGCGCGCACGCTGGAACGTTGCGGCGTCAAGGTGGAGATTCTCGGCTTCACCACCCGGGCTTGGAAGGGCGGCTCGTCGCGCGAAGCTTGGCTTGCGGCAGGCAAGCCCCCCAATCCCGGACGGCTCAACGATTTGCGCCACATCATCTATAAGGCCGCCGACGCGCCGTGGCGCCGCGCGCGTAAAAATCTCGGGTTGATGATGCGCGAAGGACTGCTCAAGGAGAACATCGACGGCGAGGCGCTCGACTGGGCGCACAAGCGCCTTTTGGCGCGGCCGGAGTCGCGAAAAATCCTGATGATGATTTCCGACGGCGCGCCGGTCGATGACTCCACGCTGTCGGTCAATCCCGGCAATTATCTCGAGCGCCATTTGCGGTGGGTGATCGAGGATATCGAAACCCGCTCGCCGGTCGAATTGATCGCCATCGGCATCGGCCACGACGTGACGCGCTACTATCGGCGCGCGGTGACGCTCGTCGATGCCGAAGAGCTCGGCGGCGTCATGACCGAAAAGCTCGCCGAACTGTTCGAGGAGAGCCCGGTCGAGCGACCCGTGCGTTCGGCCCGCGCGCCGCGCCGTCTGAACGCGTAAGCTGCGGGGTCGGAGGCAGCCAGGGATCGTCGCTTGCGCTCACCGAGATGCGCACCGAATTCACGGAAGCGCGCAGATAAAGATGGGGAGGATGACATGACGGGACGCCGGAACTGGATATGCCTGGCCGCAATCGGCCTGGCGACATTGTGCGGGACGTCGCTGACGAAGGCGCAAACCGCGAATTACCCCGACAAGCCAGTGACGATTATCTCGGACGCAGGCGCCGGCGCCAGTCCGGACGTTGCCATGCGCATTGTTGCGGCCGGGCTCAGTACAATTTGGGGACAGCAGGCCGTCGTGGTCAATCACCCCGGCGCCAACGGCAGCATCGCTGCGCGCGCGGCGAGCGAAGCCGCGCCCGACGGTTATACGCTTTATTCGCCTGCTTTATCGACCTTCCTGGCGCTGCCGACGGTGGCGCCCAATCTGCCGGTCAAGCTGCCGCGCGATTTCCTGCCGATCGGCTTCATCGCCGAGCAGCCGATGTTTATTGCCGTCGATCCAAAGAGCGGCATCACCACGCTGCCGCAGTTCATCGATCGCGCCAAGAAGGCGCCGGGAACGCTTTCGATCGCGGTATCGGGCATCGGCCGCATGACGCATCTGACGGGTTTGTTGTTGCAGCAGCGGGCCGGCATCAAGCTTATCCCGGTGCCGTATAACGGCGGCCCGTCGGCGGCGTTAAGCGACGTCGCCTCCGGGCGCGTGAACATGATCATCGAGGGTTATCCGGGCATCATTGGCGCGGTCAACGCGGGACAAGTGAAGCTCGTTGCGGTCGCTTCGCCGCAGCGGTTGCCGGAATTCCCGGATCTGCCGACCGTGGCGGAAACGATCCCAGGATTCGCCGCGGCGGGCTGGCTTATCGTGGCGGCCCCGCTTGGCACGTCGGCGCTGATCGTCAGCAAGGTGAGTGAAGACCTCACCAAAGTGCTCAACGATCCGGACGTTAAGAAGAAGCTTCTCGCGACCGGCAGTTACGCGCACGCCATGACGCCGGATCAAACGCTCGCGTTTGTCGACAAGCAGCAGGAAACCTGGTTGCCGGTTCTGAAAACGATCCCGGCTCGATAGCTTCTTCAGCTGGAAGTTTGACCGGCTTTTGCCGATGCAAAGCCGGGCTCTAAGGGCGCGTGCTGGCGAGGATCGACGCCGCCATCGCGCGCTGATCGCGCGGCCGCCAAGCGCCGATGTCGACGCTGTGCAGGAAGTCGTCCACCTGGCGATTGAAGAGCTCGGGCTCCTCAAGATTGATCGCGTGCCCGCTATTGGGCAGCACCACCAGTGCCGATGTCATGATCGTGCGCTTGAGAAGCAGTGCCGGCTCGAGGCACGGGAAGTCTTCATCGCCCGTCATGATCAAAGTCGGCGCCGAAATTGTCTTCAGTTTGTCGACGAGTTCGAACAGTGACGGACGGCGCTTCTGCACGCCGCGCATGGTCAGCGCCGAGCCGATGCTCGAGTGCTGCGCCAATTGATCAACGAATTCCCGAAAGCCGCGCGGGTCTTTATTCTGTAGCTGGACGCGCGCCGGCGCCTGGGCATAGCTTGCGGCGGCCTCAGCCATGCTCACCGCCTCAAAACGCGCCGCCGCAGCCTCGGTTTCGGCGACGAACTGCGCGCGTTTGTCGGGCGCCGCCCCATAGCCGCATCCCGCGATCACCAGCGAGCGGGAACGGGCCGGATATGTGAAGCCGAAATGCAGCGCGGCGAAGCCGCCCATCGACAGTCCGACGATATGCGCCTTATCGATCTGCAAGGCGTCGAGCACGGCGCGTATGTCGTCGCGCGCGCGATCTTGCGAATAGCGCTCGACGTCATCCGGCACGTCGGAGGGCGGATAGCCGCGCGCATTATAGGCGATGCAGCGATAGGAGCGGCTGAAATGGCGGATCTGGTTCTCGTAGGAGCGGTGGTCTCCGGCGAATTCATGCACGAATAAGATCGGCAGGCCGGAACCCGCCTCCTCGTAATACAGCTTGATACCGTCGTCGGCCGTCAGGTGAGGCATGCGCGCACCACGTTCTTTGGCGTAATGTCAGTAATTCAATTTCCGCCTTCGCGCTATGCGCTTCGGTGGACTCACGTCTACCGCAGCTAGCGGAGCGAGCGAAGGCGGGTCAGCGAGGATATGACGGTGCCGGATACATTGGGATTTCGAAAGCGTATCGGCATCGTGGTGCCGTCGACCAACACCACGGTGCAGCCGGAATGTGACGCGCTGCGGCCACGCGGCGTCACCAACCATACCGGGCGGTCGACCATCAAGGAGCGGCCGCTCAATACCGAACAGGCGTTTTTTGAGCACATGGCGGACATGCGCGAGGGCATCGCAGCCGCGATCGATCAGATCATGACCGCGGGAGTGGACCATCTCATTATCGGTATCGCGCTCGAGACATTTTGGGGCGGCGTCGCTGCGGCGGACAAGCTCCAGGATGAGCTCGCGGGGCGTTCCGGCGTTGGAATATCCATGGGTTCGGCCGCCGCGGTCGCGGCGTTAAAAGCGTTTGGCGCCAAGCGCATTGCCGTGCTGACGCCACATCAGCCGCGCGGCGACGAAATGGTGCGGCTCTATCTGACCGAAGCCGGCTTCGAAATCGCTCGCCTCAAGGGGCTAAAATGCGCCACGCCGCGCGCGATCGCCCAGGTCGCTGCGGCCGATATCCGAAACGCGCTAAGCGACCTCGACGGTCCCGACGTCGACGCGCTGCTTCAGGTCGGCACCGCGCTGCCGACGGTGGCGATCGCGGCGGAAGCCGAACGCTGGTTCGGAAAACCCGTGCTGGCGATCAACGCGGTGACTTATTGGGACGCGCTGCGCCGTTGCGGCATTGCGGACCGCATCGCGGGCTACGGGCGAATTCTCGAGGAGTTTTAGTACAATTAGGCTGCCGCGGCGGCGCGCTTTTTGACGACTTGACGCTTGAGCTCGAGGACGCGTGGCGACAGTTCGGCGTCATGGGCCTTGATCAGGAAGGCGTCGAGCCCGCCGCGGTGATCGACGCTTTTCAGCGCATTGGCCGATATCCGCAATCGAACCGAGCGGCCAAGCGAATCGGACAGTAAGGTGACATTGAGCAGATTGGGCAGAAACCGCCGCTTGGTCTTGCGGTTGGAATGGCTCACCCGATGCCCGATCTGGCGCGTTTTGCCGGTGAGTTCGCAACGCCATGCCATGATGCAATATCCTTGAAACTCGAAAGCCTCGTTCCCGCGGCCGCCTGAGACGAATTTGGGAGATGGCGCGGAGCTATAGGCGGGGCTTGGTTGAGCGTCAAGCGCACCAGAAGAGTACGTCTAACGTGGACAAAACCCCGCATTGAGGGACCATCGCGCCAAACCACAGAAACGACGTATTCTCAGCCAAAACGATAGGTTTCACGCTGGGAATTTGAGGAAAACCGTTGCCCGCCTTTATCGTAGCGCCGTCAATTGCCCGTCATAGAGGCCACGCCGCATCCGCGGCGTTTTTCATCCTGGCTATCCTTGCCGCCGCGGCGGCCGACGCCGGCCATCGCGCCGCCGCCCAGGGCCGGCTTGAGGCCCAGTACACCGCCAGCATTGACGGCATTCCGATCGGCCGCGGCAGCTGGATGATCGAGATTGCCAACGACCAATACACCGCGGCGGCGAGCGGCACGACGACGGGACTGATCAAATTCTTCACCGGCGCCCACGGCACCGGCGCCGCGCACGGCACGGTCAGCGCCGGCCAGCCGATGCCGACGAGTTACGGCGAGACCATCACCTATGATCGCAAGGTCGACGATGTGCGCATGGCGCTCGTCGGCGGCAATGTAACCGACTACGCGGTCGAGCCGCCGCTGCCGCCCGCTCCCGACCGCATCCCGGTGACCGATGCCGATCGCCGCGGCGTATTCGATCCGATGACGTCGATGCTCAATCGCGTTGTCGGTACCGGCGATCCGGTATCGCCTGAGGCCTGCAATCGCAGAGTCCCGGTGTTCGACGGCCGCGTGCGCTACGAATTGCGCAGCGAATATAAGCGCATGGAAGCCGTCAAAGCGGATCGCGGCTATGCGGGACCGGTAGCCGTGTGCGCCGTCTATTTCATGCCGATTTCCGGGTATGTGCCGAACCGTCCCGCGATCAAATATCTGGTCACGCTCCGCGACGCCGAAGTTTGGCTGGCGCCGATTGCAGGCACGCGCATCGTGGTGCCATTCCGCTTCTCCATGCCGACGCCGCTCGGAACCGGCCTGTTGGAGGCGACGGAATTCGTCTCCGTTGCTCAGCCCCCACACACGGCGGCAAAAACGCAGTGATTGCTGTTGGCGCCAGCCGGCTGCTCAACCCAGCTTCCCCCGTTATCCACAGGATGTGGACCCTTGACTCGGCGCAGAATCATGATTGCGAAATCCGTTAATAGTTTTGTCGCCCGCGCGATTGGCCGAAAGTGCGGATTCCACCCGATCTGGTATTCAATACCCAGTGCGGACCCATATATCGCGGTGAACGAAATCGAACAGGCTCGGAGTCGCCGATTCGGCCGCGATTTGTTCCAGACTCGTTCCACATGTTAAGCACAGGGCTTTCCAGCGTCGCGTTGTGATACAGAAGACTGTGCTTGCCGCGTCAATGCCGGGCCTTTGATGCCGATTTCGTTCTCCCCTCCTGTCGACCGTGATTTGCGTGCCCGTGGCGCCGGCGTCACTGCCGTGCTGGGCCCGACCAATACCGGCAAGACGCATCTCGCGATCGAGCGGATGCTGGCGCATTCCTCCGGCCTGATCGGCCTGCCGCTGCGGCTGTTGGCGCGCGAAGTCTATAACCGGGCGATCGAGCGGGTCGGTGCCGATGCGGTGGCGCTGATCACCGGCGAGGAGAAGATCAAACCGCCCAATCCGCGCTTCTGGGTCGCCACTGTCGAGGCGATGCCGCGTGATCTCGATGTCGCTTTCCTCGCCATCGATGAGATCCAGCTCGCCGCCGACTTCGAGCGCGGTCATGTGTTTACCGATCGCATGCTGCATCGGCGCGGCCGCGAGGAAACGCTGGTGCTTGGCGCCGCCACCATGAAGCCGATCGTCGAGCGGCTTTTGCCCGGCGCCAGCATTGTCAGCCGGCCGCGGCTGTCGCAGCTCACTTTCTCCGGCGAGAAAAAGCTTACACGGCTGCCGCGTCGTTCGGCCATCGTCGCATTTTCGGCGGACGAAGTTTACGCCATCGCGGAATTGATCCGCCGCCAGCGCGGCGGCGCCGCAGTCGTGCTCGGCGCGCTGTCGCCGCGCACGCGCAATGCTCAGGTCGAACTCTATCAGTCCGGCCAGGTCGACTACCTGGTAGCGACCGACGCCATCGGCATGGGTCTCAATCTCGACGTCGATCACATCGCGTTTGCCTCCGACCGCAAATTCGACGGCTATCAGTTTCGCAAACTCAGCCCTGCCGAACTCGCGCAGATCGCCGGCCGCGCCGGTCGCGCTACCCGCGACGGCACGTTCGGCACCAGCGGCCGCTGTCCGCCGTTCGAGCCCGAGCTGGTCCAGGCGCTTGAATCGCATACCTTCGAGCCGGTGAAATTGGTGCAATGGCGCAACAGCGATTTCGATTTCTCTTCGGTCGGGGCGTTGCAGGCGACGCTCGCGACGCCGCCGACCGAAAGCGCGCTCGCTCGCGCCCCGGTCGCCGAAGATATTCTGGTGCTCGACCATGCGGCGCGCGACGACGACGTGCGCGGTATGACGCGGACGTCTGCCGACGTCGAACGGCTATGGGACGTCTGCCAGCTGCCCGATTATCGGAAGATCGCGCCGGCCAACCACGCCGAACTCGTGGTCACGGTCTACGGCTTCCTGCAACGCGACGGCGCGATCAAGACGGACTGGTTCGCTCACCAGATCGCACTCGCCGATCGCACCGATGGCGATATCGACACGCTGTCCAACCGCATCGCCCATATCCGCACCTGGACCTTTGCCGCCAACCGGCCGGATTGGCTCGCCGATCCGGAGCACTGGCAGGGCGTCACCCGCGGCGTCGAGGACCGGCTTTCGGACGCGCTTCATGAGCGGCTCACCGAGCGGTTCGTCGATCGGCGCACCAGCGTTCTGATGCGGCGGCTGCGCGAGAACGCGACATTCGAGCCCGAGTTCAATAAGACCGGCGAAGTCGCGGTTGAAGGTCATGTCATCGGCCGTCTCGACGGATTCGTCTTCGTGCCGGATGCGTCGTCAGGCGGATCGGAGGCCAAAGCCTTGCAGAACGCCGCGCAAAAAGCGCTCGCCGGCGAGATCGTCGCGCGCGCCACACGGCTCGCCGAGGCGCCGGACGCGCAATTGGTGCTCGCGGCCGACGGCACACTGCGCTGGACCGGCGCTGCGGTTGGCAAGCTCCAGGCCGGTGAGGAGGTTTTGCATCCGCGCGTGCGCCTGATTGCCGACGAGCACCTGAGCGGTGCGCCGCGCGACGCCGTGGAGACGCGACTCAACGCTTGGCTCAAGGCCCATATCGAAAAACTACTCGGCCCGTTGTTCGAACTGGCGGCCGCCGCCGACGTCACCGGCATAGCCCGCGGCGTCGCCTTTCAATTGGTCGAGGCGCTCGGCGTGCTCGAGCGGCAACGCGTTGCCGAAGACGTGAAGGGCCTCGAGCAGCCGGCGCGTGCGACGCTGCGCAAATACGGCGTGCGATTCGGCGCGTATCACATTTATCTGCCGGGTCTGCTCAAACCGGCGCCGCGCGCGCTTGCCGCGCAACTCTGGGCGCTTCGTCACGAGGGACTCGAAAGCAAGGGCCTCGACGATTTGTTGCATATCGCCGGCTCGGGCCGCACATCGATCCCGGTCCATCGCGAGATTGATGCAGCGCTCTATCGTGCGGCCGGATATCGGGTGTGCGGTGAGCGCGCCGTGCGCGTCGATATTCTCGAGCGGCTTGCGGATTTGATCCGTCCCGCGCTGGCCTGGCGTGAAGGCGCCGGCGCGAAGCCGGCGGGCGCGGTCGTCGGTGGCGGCTTCACGATCGTCAACGGCATGACGTCGCTGACCGGCGCCTCAGGCGAAGACTTCGCCTCGATTCTGCGTTCGCTTGGCTACCGCATGGAGCGGCGGCCGAAGCCGCAAGAACCCGTGGCTGAGCCGGCCGCTGAGACGCCGGCTGCCACGCCGACAGCGGAAGCGGCCGCGACGGACGCCGGCGCGGCGCAGATCGAGCCCGCGCCTGACGTTGAGCCGCTCGCGACCGCTACCGATGCTTCCGATCAATCGGCAGCTCTCACAGCGTCGGAAGCGCCGGCTGATCCTGCAAGCCCGACGCCGGCCGATACGACGGACCATAAGTCCGTTGTGCAGCCGGCGGCCGAAGTCATCACGGCGCCGCAGCCGGCCGAAGCGGTGGCGCCTGCTCTTTCGGTCGACGCCGCTGCATCCGCAGAAAATCCGGAAGCGGCGACGCCACTCACTCCCGAAGAACCCGCTTTGATCGAAGTTTGGCGGCCGGGCCGGCCCGAAGGCAGCCATCGACCCCGTCAGCGAGTTCGCGAGCGTCATAATCGGGCGCGCCCGATCGCGCCGACGGCGTCCCGCGCGGAAGAGACTGCTGTCGCTGCCGCCGCTGCTACGGAGGCCGCGCCCGCGTCATCTGCTGAGCCCGCGCAGCCCGCCGGTCCAAGCCCGACCAAGGAAGGACGCCATTCGCGCCACCGTCACCGGCGCGCCAGCCAGCATCGCCTGGATCGGCCGCAGCAAGAACGTGAACGGCCGCAGCGCGAACGCGAACGGCCGCCGGTCAAACGGTTCGAACGGCGCGAGAAGGCGGCCGATCCGAATTCGCCATTCGCCAAGCTCGCGGCCTTGAAGGCCCAGCTCGAAGCCCAGGCCAAGGAGCGGCGCTAGAGCATGACCCGGAAAAGTGGAGCCTGGTTTTCCGAAAACATCATGCTCAACCAAGACCGTCGGGCACCAACCAATTCAATCCGCAGTGATGAAGACTTGGCGGCCGATCGGGAACGCCAGCGTATCGACCGCTGGCTTTGGCATGCCCGCCTGGTGCGTACGCGCGGAGACGCAGCAGCGCTTGCTGGTGCGGGTTATGTCCGCGTCAATGGTGCGCGCATCGATGCGCCGGCCCGCACGGTGCGAACCGGCGATGTGATTACGGTCGCGCTCGACCGCCGTGTCCGCGTCTTGAAGGTCCGGGGTTTTGCCGATCGCCGGGGTCCCGCCGGGACCGCCGCGTCGCTGTATGAAGATCTCGAATGACCGGTCCGGGGATGTAGCGAGCCTTGCGTGCACCTGACCCATGCGTTAGGAGCAAAGATCCAAAAAAGGCCGTTCAGAGTGTAAAAATGACCTATATCGTCAACGACAATTGCATCAAATGTAAATACATGGACTGCGTCGAGGTCTGCCCCGTGGATTGCTTTTACGAGGGCGAAAACATGCTCGTCATCCACCCGGACGAATGCATTGATTGCGGCGTCTGCGAGCCGGAATGTCCGGTTGAGGCGATCAAGCCGGATACCGAGCCCGGCGTCGAAAGATGGCTGGGCGTCAACGCCGAATACGCAAAATTATGGCCCAATATCACGGCCAAAAAGACCCCACCGACGGACGCAAAGGAGTGGGAAGGGGTCGCCAAGAAGTTCGAAGAGCATTTTTCGGCTGAACCGGGTACCGGTGACTAGAGCTGAGAATTTGAGATTTCCACGATTCGCGCGCAAAGCCGTGCGGCAATGTCAAAAAACGATTTAGAATCAAAGTATTATAGGTTTTCTCCTTCTGATTCCGCAGTTGGCAGAAGCGGCGCCTGCGGACCGGTGCGGTGCGGAAGTATTGGGCCAATAAGAACAATTGCGGCCTGTTTTGGTTAACCCTCATTAAGGATTCCACCTGACGATGGGCTGATGCGACGCTTTCGCAACGCCATAAGGCTTTGATTTTGGCTGAAAATGTGCTATAAAGCTGTTAGATAATGAAAAAGACCCCCGAAACGCTGCTCCCCCGACCGGGAGCATATTTTTTCGGGGTATTTTCGAGGAACCGTCATAGAGAGGCGTGAATTCCACGCGAGAGCAGTGGCAGAGAAAACTCGTCGTCGTTCTAAGAAGAGTGCGGCCGGCATGAGCCGGAAGGCAACGAAAACCTCCTCCCGCGTGAGCCGGAGGCCCTCACAGCCCACGCGAGCTGTGACCCGTAACCGGGTCAGCGTGGCAAAGCCCGCGCAACGGCGCAAGCCGGAGCCGGAAGGAGCAACTTTGGGAATGAATGCGAAGAAGACTACTCAACGACAAGGCTTCAAGACTCACGAATTCATCGTCTATCCGGCGCACGGCGTGGGCCAGATCGTCTCTATCGAAGAGCAGGAAGTCGCCGGAGCGCGGTTGGAACTGTTCGTCATCAATTTCGTCAAGGACAAGATGACGCTGCGGGTGCCGACGTCGAAAGTGACCTCCGTCGGTATGCGCAAGCTCGCCGAAACGCCGATGGTCAAGCGGGCGCTCGAAACGCTCAAAGGCCGTGCGCGGATCAAGCGGACCATGTGGTCGCGGCGCGCTCAGGAATACGAGGCCAAGATCAATTCCGGCGATATCGTCGCCATCGCCGAGGTCGTTCGTGACCTCTTCCGATCGGACACACAGCCGGAGCAGTCCTATTCCGAGCGGCAACTCTACGAGGCTGCGCTCGATCGGCTGTCGCGCGAGGTGTCCGCGGTACAGCGGATCACCGAGACCGAAGCGATCAAAGAGATCGAGGCGGCGCTCGCCAAGGGGCCGCGTCGCGGTCCGAAGCCCGAGGCGGATGAAGAAGCCGTCGTCGAGGAAGAAGCGGCGTAGCTCGGATTTCATAAACGTAGACAGAGGCCCGGCAGCAATGCCGGGCCTTTTCTTTGGCTGGACGCGTTGGCGATGCCCAGAATGTCCCCGACGATGCCGGCAAAACACCTATGGTTAGTCATAAATTAAGCTTCATTTGAAAGGAGATAGAGGGCGCAGCGCGTGACATCGGGGGCGGGAATGCGGCGGAACAAGGCGCTCGCGCAGAGTCGTGCTTTTCCAATTCTCGTTGCCGGCATGATCGGCTACCTGATCGGCGGCTGGCATCCGGTCGCACTGCGCACCCAAAGCCTGTCGGCGGCCGAGTCGGTTGATTTTCGATTTCCGCAAGACTGGAACATCGCTGCGCCGGTAGCCGGCGCAGCGGAGCCAGCGGCGGGAATTCTCAATGCATCGGGGACGACTGCGGCCGCGAGCGAGGTGGATAGTGCGCAATTTGCGCTGCTGAACCCCGAGCCGATGGCGCCGCCGGTCGTGCATCAGGCGGCATCGGAAGCGCCGCAGGAACCTGTACCCGAAGTGGGCGTGCAAGTTGCCGCCGCCGAAGACGGCGATTCACTCCCTGCGCCGAACGCAGAAGAAACGCGCGAGGCGGCACGGCCGGCAGCTATCGCGGCACCGCCCGTACGCTCGATCAGGGCGCCGGCCGTCGCGGCGGCGCCGGTCCGTGCAATCCGCGCGCCGGCCGCCCCCGCCCGTCGTCCCGTCATGAATCGGCCGGGTTACATGCTCGACGATGGCCAGATCGCGAGCATCAAAGAGCGGCTGCATCTGACGCCGGATCAGGAGCAAATGTGGCCGGCGGTCGAAGCGGCGCTCCGCAATATCGCCTACACGCGCGCGCAAGCGCGTGGCCGCGGCGTTCCCGCCGGCGGCGCGCAGGTGGCCGCCGACGTCGATCCTGAGAGCGTGGCGGGGCTCAAATCAGCGGCGGTTCCGCTGATCATGAGTTTTAACGACGAGCAGAAGCAAGAAGTGCGCGACCTCGCCCACGTGATGGGTCTCGATCAGCTCGCTTCGCAATTCTGATCCGGGACAGCGCGGCAAGAGGAAATCAGTCTTCCACCGCTCGATTTTGCTGCAAAAGGTCTATCGTCGGCCGGAATAAATCGGCGGTGCATTTGGCGCCGATGAGCGCCAAGCCCGTAAAGCTGAACAGTTCGCCCAATTCCAGCGGATTGGCGACCGAAAAACTGTACAGCGGATCGTAAAGGAAATAGGCGGCGCAGAGCGTCGCGGCGATCGCGCCCAGCATGGCCGGCAGACTGCCGTAGAGCACCGCCACCAATGCCATCGGCAGCAGATAGAAGAAGACAAGGTGTTGCGGCCCGACCACCTCGATCCTGACTATCCAGAGAATAGCGGTGACCGCGGACACGATTGCCAGCGCCACGGCGACGGGCATCGCCGCCTTTAAAATTTGCATGACGTCCCCCCAAGATTCCCCAAGAACTTTCAAGGCCTTTTCGGCTCTTTGACAGATCATAGCCGACGTCATGCACAAGGAAAATAGGCGAAAAGCGACGAAGTAAACGGGGCTATTCGACTACGATCTTGACTTCGCTGCCCGGCTTCAGCCGGTCGCCCGGCTCAAGCCCATTGAGCACACGGAAGCGGTCGGCCGCGCGGTCGGCGAGCGCCATCCGGCCCGCTAGCTTCTCCACCGTATCGCCCGGCGCGACCTTCACGATTTTCACCCGAAGCGGCTTGGCCTGTTCGATTTCGGCGAGGCTCATGCGGCGGAAGGAATCCATGCATTCGCGGAAGGCGCGCTCGGTTTCGGCGGTGCGATGTTTGGCGGCGAAGATGAAGCGGTAGACGTCGCTGCCGTAACGAATGGCATAGAGCCGAAAATCCCATTGATCGCCCTTGGCAACCGCGGTCGCACCCGGAAACCCGTTGATCGTTACCTCTTCGACGGTGGCCGGATCGATGTTCTCGATCCAGCCGGAGTTGAGATATTGCGGCAGCGTCTGCTCGGCCGGCACGCGCACCACGTCGAGGCGCAGCGCCTCGCCGCCGCCGCGTTTGACGCCGAGTACGGCCTGCGCGGTGTTGTCGAGAGTGAAGCCTTCAGGCGCGGTGAAGGTAAAGCCGAGCTTCGGATGCAGGAACCGGCGGCCACGCACAAAGCCTTCGCTCGGGTCCTCGCCGAATACCATGCCGTCGATATCGCCGAAGTAGGCGTCTCTGGCTTGCTCGCGCTCCTGCGGGCTGACGCTGGCCGGCGGCTTATATTGCCGCGCGTTGGCAATCGCCTGAGTGACGCGTTCCGGCGTCGACGGATGCGAGGAGAGAAAATCCGGCGCGGCGGGATTGATGCTCCCGGTCTGCTCCGGCTTGATCTCGGAGTTGCGCTCCATCGCGGTCAGGAACCGCGCCGCGCCGTAGGGATCGTAGCCGGCGCGCGCGGCGATGCCGACGCCGATCGCGTCCGCTTCGAACTCTTGCTTTTGCGAGAAGCTGGCGAGTTCTAGCTTCGACTTGGCGAGCGCCAGCGCCCCGGCTGCGGGATCGCTGACCACGTCGGTGACGACGCGGTTTACCAGATCGACCTGCTGCTCCTCCTTCTGGCGGAGTTCGGCGTGCCGCGCGATTACGTGGCCCATTTCATGCGCGATGACGGAAGCAAGTTCGGAATCGTCGTCGGCGAGCGCGATGAGGCCGCGGGTCACATAAAGCTGGCCGGTCGGCAGCGCAAAGGCGTTGATCGACTGCGAATTGAGGATGGTGACCTTATAATGCAAGTCGGGCTTTTCCGACGCCGCGACCAGGCGCTCGACCATCTGCTCGATCACGGTCTGCAGCCGCGGTTCGTTATAAACGCCGCCATAGGTCGCCAGGATGCGCTGATGTTCGCGCAGCACCGCGGGCGACATGGCGGCGTCGGCCGATTTTGCCGGCGCCGGAAGCGCGGCGAGCGGTGCGTCGGCGGGCGGTGACGCGGTGCAGGCTGCAAGGACGAGCGCCGCGAATACGATGCCCGCTTGGCGCAGCCGATAGCTTGCGATTGCCAATCGTAGCCGTCTCACCATGTCACCCAAATCGGTCGCGCGACTAAGTCGTACTAAACAGTCGCGCATATTAGTCGCGATCCGCGGTCTCGATCTGCTCCGGACGCGTCGCCTCGATGGACGGGCTTCCCCGACTGCCGCGCGCTTCGATAAAGCCGCGGACGATCAGGCGTCGCCCCGCGAGGCCTTTCAAATCCAATCCCGCCGCGACGAAAGTGCGCTCGTTTCGTTTCCGGACCGTAACCGAAAAATCTTCGGACCATCGCTGTCCGAAGTTCACATAGATGGTCGCCCCGCTTTCACGCACGGACACCGCTTTGCCCTCGACCAGCGCAAATTGCCCCTTACGCGCCAGTACATCCGCGGGTATCTCGGCGTCGAGCAGGTGATAATACGGATCGGCCCAAAGGCCAAGCTTGGCCTTGCGGGCGGCGTTTTCGCGGGCCAGCAGGTCCGTGGCGCAGGCCCGGCTGCCGACCCGGTCGCCGACCCAGGCAACACCGGCGGCGATCAATTCGCCCTGCACAAAAAGCTCATCGCCGTCGCGCTCCGTGTAGGCATAGGCGACGACGCGGCCATAGCGGTCGGCAGTGGCTTCAGCGCGGCGCAGCACCACCTGGTCGCCGCCGGCCAGCGCGTCGAGCGCAGCCTTCGCCGCCGCGCTGCCCGGCGCCGCGTCGGCTTGCTGCGGCAGCGGCATCGGCGGCACTTCGATCGCGGCCAGGCGTACCTCTCGGCCGTCGGCAAGCGTGAAGGTACGGCCGTCGCTGACACGGCTCACCGTGGCGCGCCCGATCTCTTCGCTGCCGCACGGCGGCGCGGCGATTTGATCCTGTGCTAGAGCGTAAAGGCATTCGCAAGTCATTGCGGATGCGCCAGCCAGCGCGGCAACTAAAATCCCGTCAACGACCCGACCCACGATCCCGTCCCGCCAGCCGTTCCTCAGCCTCAAGCGAAAGGCCGGAATGCGGCGGCACTACGGCGGCGTCTGGAGCGGGCCGGCGGCACATATGCTATAGCGGGCCCGTCGGCGAATGAGCATCCGCGCCGAAGTGAAGTTCTTCAACAGGTCCCGTAGCTCAGCCGGATAGAGCAGCGGTTTCCTAATTCGAATTGCGCTCTTTGCATGGAGCATCATAGCGCCGCATTTTCGCAATCGATCCAGCAACTTGAGTCCGTTTATTGTGCCATAGTGCTCCATGGATATACGCCTCTACACGGGCGATTGCGGAGCAAAAATGGAGCAAAAAAATCAAGTTGCTGTTGATAGGATTGTCATGTCTGCTTTTGCTCTCCAGAGCGGAACTCAAGTCGGACATCGCGCCAAGTCCGCTAAGGGGCCAAGAACGGACGTCATTCGGCGAGCTCCCCGCCTCAGTGTAGTGTCTCGGGTTCAGCCTGTGGCAAGATCACCTGTGCCACCAGTCCATGAGGCTCCCGGTCAAGCAGCTCAAGGCTGCCGCGATGCGCTTCGATCACGGCGCGGGCGATGGAAAGACCGAGGCCAAATCCGGTCTTGTCATTCATGCCGCGCGCGGTGTCGCCGCGCACGAAGGGTTCGAACATCGCTTGCTTGTGGGCGTCCGGAATACCTGGTCCGTCGTCCTCAATGGCGATGGTCACCGTCGGCTTAGTCAGCGTGAGCTTGACATCGGCGTTGCCGCCGTGACGCACCGCATTGTCGATCAGATTGGTGAGCGCCCGATGTAAGTCCTCGGGATGGGCGCGGATGACGGCATGATCAGGACCGTGATAGCCGACCTCGCGCCCGGTATCGGCAAACTGATCGCAGATCGTTTGCAGGCTGGTGGCGAGATCGAGCCTGACCGCTTGCCGCCCGGTTCGGCTATTGCGCAGGAAATGCAGCACGCTTTCCACCATCGACTCCATATGCGCCAATTCTCCGAGCAATTTGGCGCGCGTCGATTCGTCGTCGATGAACTCGCACTGCAGGCGCAACCGTGTGATCGGCGTTCGCAGATCATGGCTCACTGCTGCCAGCATGCGGGTGCGATCATCGATCAACCCCTTGATGCGCTCGCGCATCTGATTGAGCGCACGCGCCGCTATGCGGACTTCCTGGGGCCCGCGTTCCGGAACCGGGGTGATTTCGCCGTTTGGATCGAAATTCTCCGCCGCCGAGGCGAAGCGGCGCAGCGGTCCCGTCAACGCAAGCGCCGCCCAAACGCCGAGGAGCGGCATGCTGATAAGGAGGCCAATCAAGGTGATAGTCATCGGGCCGAACCAGGGGAGCGGCGGCAGCGGCGCAAGCCGCGCGAAAACGAACTGGCCGTCTTGCAGACCGACGGCAACGCGCTCTCCGTCCGCGGAGGGCGGCGAAGGCCCGCTCGCAAGCGCTATCACACGGTAATTCGGCCCCATTCGATCGGCAAAGACTTCCACCGTGTAGTCGGAGGACGTGGGCGGCGCGGCAGTCGGTAGGTTCGGCACAAGCTCCAGCTCGAAGCGCGGAAAGGCCCGATTGATGGAAGCGACCAGGCCTTCGCGTCGATTCGCAGGACTGGCGGAGATCAATTCCATCAGGGTGGTGAGTTGATCGGGGAAATGCTGATACGGCCCATCGTGGCGGTGATAGATGAAAGAAACTATCAGCACCACGTGGCTTGCAATTAGCGACGCGATGAGGAGCACCGCGATCTGGCCGCTGATGCGGTTCGGCAGATAAGCGCGCATGTCGAATCTCATGACGCCTCGACCTTCGCCGCAAACAGATAGCCCCCTGAGCGCACCGTTTTGATAATTTCCGGAATGTGCGGATCGTGCTCAATCTTGCCCCGCAGACGGCTGATGAGCACGTCGATGCCGCGGCCGAGCGAATTGGCCGATCGTCCGCGCGTCAAGTCAAGAAGTTGCTCGCGTGACAACACCCGCCCAGCGCGCTCGCACAACACCTGAAGCAGTCCGAACTCAGCGCTGGTCAGCGTAATGCGCGTTCCATTTGGATCTTTTACCTCGCGAACCGTGCAATCGATCTCCCACCCGGAAAATGCGAGATGACGGGCCCGCTCGGCGACCGGGGTTGCCGCGCCAGCGCGGCGCAGCACAGCGCGGATGCGCGCTAGCAATTCCCGCGGGTTGAACGGCTTCGACAAATAATCGTCGGCGCCCATTTCCAGCCCCACGATGCGGTCGAATTCGTCGCCTTTCGCTGTCACCATGATAATCGGCACACTCGAATGCGTTCGTATCCGCCGGCACACGCTGAGCCCGTCCTCGCCCGGCAGCATCAGATCCAGCAGGATTAAATCGATTCGGCTGTCCTTGAACACGTGGCCTATTTTTCGGCCGTCCGGCAGGATCGACACGCGAAAATCGGCGGCACGAAGATAACGGCCGACGAGGCGGCTGATTTCGGCGTCATCCTCGACGAAAAGAATGTGCGGCATGCACGGATCCGATTGGATGAGCGTGAGCGGTCGGCACGGCCTGAGATTTTTGTTTCTGAATGTTTCTGGATCTGAGTCGGCAAAATAGGGAAACAGATTTGGCCTCATCGAGCAAGGTTCCATTAACTGCAAATCGGCTTCTCTCAAGGCATCTAATCTTGAAGAGTGTCCCAAGGAGTGTCCTCATGTCTTCGATAGCGTCCCTGAGCAGCCTGTATCAATCGCCCTTGACCATGCTGCAAAACCAACTGACGTCCGAGGTATCCGCCGGCACGATCAGCTCGTCCGACGAGAGTGCATTGAGTTCGGCGCTCAACAGCATCAACAGCGAATTGCAGAGCGACGCTTCATCCTCGTCAGGGCCGCCCTCGCCGTCCGACATGCGGTCGACAATCAGCAACCTGATCTCGCAGCAGGTGCAAAACGGCTCGTTGACCAGCGGTCAGGCGAGCGAATTGCAAAATATTTTTTCTAACGCATTCGCCAACGGCCCCGGTGTTGCTGGCGGTCAGCCGGGAGGCCCTCCCCCCGGCGGCGGCTCCGGCGGCGCCAACGCGTCTGGCGGCTCCAGCGGCTCCGGCGGCTTCACAATCGTCGAGCTCCTGTTGTCCGGCACGAGCGGCAGCTCGTCGAGCGGCTCGGATTCGACCGGCATCGCCAACTCCTCCAGCACCTCGTCATCGTCTGACACCTCGTCCGACTCGAGCAGTTCGTCGTCAACCGCCTCGTCGAATAACAGCGCCCTCGACGAGTTTTTGCAGCTGTTGCAACAATCGCTTGCCAGCGCTGGTTACAACTCAAGCGGCGAAGCCAACAATATGGCGGCGGCTCTGGTGGTGAATTATCAAAGCTGAGGCTTGCGGACGGATCATTCCGATGAGCGCGTTCAATGACGCCCCCCAATCGCGCTCGCGAAGGGTGCCACGGCTATCTCAGTAGCCGTGGCACTTTTTGTGGTCGCCGGTACAAGGTTTGGGGGCGATCATTCCAATAATCTCGGCCGATTAGCGATATCCGCTCATAGTCCGCTTAGCCCCCACGTGCCGACGTAGCGCTACGCCGCCTTAGGGAAGGGCCAACAACGGAAGTCGTGGTCCCCCGCCGAATTACTAGCGGGCGGAATTAAACTTATAGTTCACGCCCAAACGCAGAGAGCATCGTAGGAATGCCTCCCGAGTAACGCCGAAATTTTCCGGAGACGGGAGATGCCGGATTTCTTTTGCTAGACTGGCAGATAGAATATCGACGATCTGCGCACGCACATGCGTATTGTAATCCCGAGCCAGACGCTCCGCATCGACACCTTTGCGATTTGCGATGACTTCGGCGAGCTCCTGAATTATTCGAAGCGCACCCGAAAACCGCTTAGAGAGGGTTGGTCCTCCGGATTGAGGCAGGTCGCGCACAGCATGCTGGCCTACACGCAATTTATCGACCAGCATTTGGCGGTACGCCTTCTCAAGACTACGGTTATGGCATGCTGCGGCGATCGCGCAGTGGACCTTGTAATTTGCCTGGACAATCGCCTCGGAATCCCCACCAGCAACGGCGGTGCGAAAGGCCGCGAGGCTTTCACTGATCGAGACGAGATCGCTATTGGTCCTGCGGACCGCCGCAAAGTGCCAGATGACCGGCTGGAATACGTCCATCGCTTCGTAGTGATCGATGACGTCGACAAACTGGAGTGCAGCGACTCTGGCACCGCGGTTCGGCTCAAGCTCGACCAATCCTTCCGAAGCGAGTCGAATCAGCGCTTCACGCATCGGAGTACGCGAGACCTTGTACTCGCGGCACAATCGCTCCTCCTCGAGCGCGACGCCCGGTTCGATTTCGAGCGCAATGATCGCGTGGCGGAGCGCCGCGTAGACTCGCTGCGCCCCGGTCGATGGCGGGGTTTTGCGGAGTGCCGCTTCGCGACGCTTCGGTCTGGTAGGCGATGAATTCATCTTCGGCTTCCTAATGGGCTCTCTCCGAAATAGTCAAAGGAAATTTGACCGATGTTGTATTTTTATAGTATACAATACACAACGCCAACATTCAAAAACGTGGGGGAGAAACACATGGCCGGGTCAGCGATCCAAGCATTGCCACTCACCGAAGAAGCGATTTCTGCGCGCATCGAACGCTTGCCGCTGACCTCTTGGTATCGTCGGCTGATGCTGATTGTCGGCATGGCCGGCTTCTTCGACGCCTTCGACGCGCTGACGATCGCGTTTGTTCTGCCGGTGCTGATCCCATTGTGGCACATCGAGCCAGGCCAGATCGGTGGCCTGATTTCGATCGGCTACGTCGGTCAATTGATCGGCGCGCTGGGATTGAGCTGGACTGCCGAGCGCTACGGTCGGGTTAGCGTGCTGCGCTGGAGCATCGTTGTCTACGCACTTTTCGGCCTCGCGTGCGCCTTTGCGTGGAGTTACCAGTCGCTATTTTGGCTCCGCTTCTTCCAGGGCCTTGGTCTCGGCGCGGAAGTCCCTATTGCGGCAACCTATATGAATGAATTCACCCGGGCGGAACTGCGCGGACGACTGGTCCTACTGTTCCAAGCGATATTTGCATTCGGCGTGATGATCACCGCACTCGTCGCCGTCTGGGTCGTACCTCATCTTGGATGGCAGTGGATGTTCGTCATCGGCGCGCTGCCCGCGCTGTTAGCGCTGTGGCTTCGCCGCCTCGTTCCGGAGTCACCGCGGTGGCTGGCTGCGCACGGACGCATTGGGGAAGCAGACCAGACGCTAACGTGCATCGAGGATACGGTCGTTAGGGAGGACGTTCAACCGATGCAGCCACCGCTGAGCAACATTCCAAGCATCGTCAAGGATACGGCCCATTGGCGGGACCTGTTTGGCCGCGACTACCTGCGCCGGACGCTGACAGCCTGGGCTATGGCATTTACCACCTCGATTGTCGGTTACGGCTTACTGGCCTGGCTGCCGACGATCTATCGCAACGTCTATCACCTGCCGATCAGCCAGAACCTGCAATACAGCTTCATAAGCTATTTGGTCGGCCTGTTCGGCGCGCTATTCGGCATGCTCTTGATTGACCGCTTCGGACGCCGCCCTTGTTATACCGTCTCGTATCTCGGCGCCGGCATTCCGCTGCTGGCGTTATGGTGGCTCAGCCGTGGAGCCCTCGCGCCAGTGGAGACGGTGGTGACTTTGGCCTCCATTGCGCTTTTCTTCATCTCAATTCTGCTCGCGGGCATCTACGTCTACCTGCCGGAAATCTATCCGACTCGAATGCGCGCGCTCGGCAGCGGCACCGCGAGTGCCTGGTTGCGTGTCGCCTCGATCGTCGGGCCGGTGATTGTTGGCTTCATTCTAGCCGAAGCCGGATTGTCGATCGTATTCCTGTTTTTTGGCATTTCGGCCGTCGTCGGCGCGCTGATCGTAATTTTCTTTGCAATAGAGACTAATCATCGGGTCCTGGAAGAGATTGCACGATGAGGAGCAAGACAACGCGTGAATTCGAATCGGTGACTAATCCTCTAGCCACAGCGAGGTAAAAAACAATGGAGCGAAAGATGAAGAGCATCGGCGACCATCGTTATGTCGCGGTCCTGCTGCCTTACGATAATCGGTTGAAGATCGACGAGGCGGCCTACCGGCGCTTCTTGCGATACTTCCTCAATGAGCCTCGTTTCGTTCGCGAGGGCGGCTTCTGCATCAATCCCGAGGCTGGGGAGATATTTTACCTATCACGGCAGGAGAAGCGTCGGGTGCTTGAGATCGCCATGGAGGAGGCGCACGGCAAGGTGCCGATCATCGCCGGCACCTGGGCGATTACAACAGACGAAACGGTTGAAACTGCGAAAGACACCAAAGCGCTCGGGGTCGACGGAATCTTCGTGACACCGCCTGGTGGGGCGCAAGATGTCACGTCGTGCTGGGATGCCGACCAATATCCCGAGATTTGGCTCGACCAGATCAAGGCGCAGGACCGTGCCGTTGATTTACCGATCGTTACTCATCCGGTGGGCGGCGCCAAACCGCCGTTCAATCCCGGGCTTCCGCTCGGCGCTACGATGCGCATCTGTAGCGAGGTGCCAAACGTAGTGGGCTGGAAGATGACTTACATGTACGACGGCTTTCAGATTATTGCAAATGGACTCCGCTCCCTCGACCGACATGTCGCCATTATGGGAGCCCTGGCGTCACGCTTTCACGAGTATCGCGCTACCGGTCTGTTCGACGGCACCTTGAGCGGCTTTTGGAACTTCGCGCTCGAGCCGATGCTCGAACACCTCGACGCCTGGGACGCCAACGACGTGAAACGGGCGCGCGCAATTTGGAGCGGCGGCCTGCACCAGCTCCACGACTACGTCGCCGACATGGGGCGCCTGCATATCCGCTACAAGACCGCGACCTGGCTGCGCGGGCTCATCCCCAATCCCTTTATGCGATCGCCAATGCCAAAGCCGCAGCAGGTGGAAATCGATACACTTTACCGCCTGCTGACAAACCTCAAGCTTCCGGTGATCGACATGAAGGAAACTCGGCTTGCGGCCTGAGACGGGAGCCACACCCGTTTTGCGACGTGGGATACGGGGCAATAGCAAGACATGCCGATGGGACTTTACCGCTACCTAAAGCCCTTGGTGATGCGCTCGGATCCCGAATGGAGTCACCGCGCCACGGTCGCGCTGTGCGCGGCCGTTGAGCGCTTCGGACTTCTCAATGCTGTTGAACTTTGCTTTGGCGCTCCTGATCCCATTCTGAGCACCAATGTTGCCGGCATTGGTTTTCGCAGCCCAGTAGGTCTTGCGGCTGGTTTCGACAAGAACGCGGAGGCCATCGGAGTCCTGTCGCGCCTTGGTTTCGGCTTCATCGAAGTCGGCTCGGTGTCGGAGCGGCCTTCCGTCGGGAACCAACAACGGCCCCGGCTCTGGCGGCTGGAGAGTGACGAGGCACTTCGGGTTTATTACGGCTGCCCGAGTGACGGCGCCGCTGCCGTGGCCGAACGGATGCGTCGAAAGCGGATTCCGATGCCGGTCGGTGTCAATATAGTCGAGACAAACACGGGATTTGTTGCAAGCGTGGAGCATGCTGCAGCGGAACTCGCGCTTATTTTGGGCCAGTTTTGCGTGCTCGCCGATTATCTCGTTCTCAATTTGAGTTGTCCGAACATGCCACAGGGCGCTAACGGCTTGTTCGACGACCCGAAGCTCCTCGGGACGCTGCTTGCGTGCTGCAGCCGTCACAAGAATTTGCCACCGGTATTCCTGAAGATCACACCGCCAGGTGATCCCGAGGATCCTCACGTTATCAATTCAATCCTAGCGACCGTCGAACCGTTTGCTTTCGTCAAGGGGTTCATCCTCAATATCCCAAACCGCAATCCTTGTGCCACACTGCGTACTCCACGGGCTGAGCTTGACCAGACGCGTGGCGGCATCACGGGGCCGTCACTTCGGGCACCCACCAATGCTGCGATCGCGGCATGGTACGAACGAATCGACTGCTCCCGCCACGTGCTCGTCGGTGTCGGCGGTATCGCCAGCGCCGAGGATGCCTATGAGACAATCCGTTTGGGCGCTTCGCTGGTTCAGCTATATACCGCCCTTATCTACAAAGGGCCCGGTCTGATCAGACAAATAAACGAAGGACTACGTCGCCTCATTGAACGTGACGGTGCACGAAATATTGCTGAAGTCGTCGGCGTCGATGCACGCAAGCGCGCTATGCGTAAGAGGCCAATGTGCACCGCTTGGCTGGGGAGTTCGTGAGATGACGGCACCGAAACTGGACCAGCCCCGCAAATGGTGGGATCGCCTGTTCGCGCCCAGTTCATGTCTCGCCATGATCACAACAGTTGACCGTCACGGCCGCATCAACGCCGCGTCCTACGGAACCTGCACGCGCGTTCACCACGAACCAGTGTGCATTTCGTTCACGGCCAATATCGGAAGCGACAACGCACACAACATCGCCGAGACCGGCGAGTTTGTCGTCAATCTACCTCGCTTCGACAGACAAAGTTTGGAAGCCGTTCGCGTGGTCGGCCTGCCATTCGCGCCGGGCGTATGCGAGATCGACAAAGCGGGGCTCAAGGCAATTCCCAGTACCCATGTCGTGCCGCCCCGTATTCAAGAGTGCCCGCGGCATTTCGAGTGCAGGGTAGAATGGACCAAAGAGTGGGCCGGCCGGCTGATGGTCGTAGGAGAAGTCCTCGCTGCCTCAGTCGACGCAGATTGCGTCGACGCAAACGGATACATTCTGTGGGACAAAGTAGCACCTGCGCACTACTGCGGGGCACCTTATGGCGGAAAGTTCGTCAGCATTCGTGACGTCGTCGCCGTCGACGTGCCCTATGACGGACCTGAAGTGGCCGAGTTCCTTGCCCGCGAACGAGCGATGTTCAAGGAACCCTAGCGGTCGCCGGATCGCAATTTGGGGCGTCAATGCAAGATGTGGTGATGATTTAGCTCTTGGAATGGTCGCTGCGGGGTGGGGCATATGACGATCGGCATCGGAAGACGGGAATTAATTTCGGCGCTGGGAGCCATAGCAGCATGGCCAATCACCGCGCGTGCGCAAACCCGAAATCCCCGCCGGATTGACGTACACCATCACATTCTTCCACCGCACTACCTCGCGGCGGCGCGAGAGCACCTCCTCGGCGTTGCGGTTGGATATGAGCAGGCGCTGCAATGGACGCCCGAGGCCTCGCTGGCGCAGATGGACAAGTACGGCGTCGCCACCGCCGTCACTTCAAACCCATCGCCTTGGACCTGGTTTGCGCCAGACGACGCGCGCCACTTAGTGCGCGATAGCAACGAGTATGCGGCGCAGCTGCGGCGTGATCATCCCGGCCGGTTTGGCATGTTTGCGAGCCTGCCGATGCCCGATATCGATGGCAGTCTCGCGGAAATTGACTATGCGTTCGGCAGTCTAACGACAGATGGCATCTGCTTAACGACAAGCTATGGAGACAAGTGGCCCGGTCATCCGTCCTTCGAACCGGTGTTCGCTGAACTCAATCGCCGGAAGGCCGTGGTTTTCGTCCATCCCGCTTCGCCCAACTGCTGCCGCGGGCTCGTGTCTGGCGTCCCGGACCCGACTGTCGAGTTCATGTTCGACGTCACGCGCTCCATCACGAGCCTCCTCTTCAGTGGCACGTTCTCGCGTCTGCCGGACATCCGCTTCATCTTCACCCATGCCGGAGGCGCGGTAGCGCAGTTAGGCGAGCGCATCGTCCGCAACGCAGCGATCCAAAAAGGCGTGGCCCAACGCGTTCCCAAGGGAGGACTGTACGAACTTCAGAAGCTTTACTACGACATCACGACCTCTACCAGCCGTCCCACGCTTTCCGCCCTCAAGGAATTGGTGCCGATGAGTCAGATCGTATTCGGCAGCGACTACCCCTATCTGCCGGTTGCGCTGACGGTCGAGGGGCTGGAAAGGTTCGGATTTTCTACCGCGGATCTCGATGCCATTGACCGCGGAAACGCGGCGGCGCTCTTGCCGCGGTTTGCGGGCTGATGGATGAATGGGCTAACACTGCACGCAAGCGGCCCGCCGACGAGGTGATCGAGTAGACCTTTCCCAGTGCGTCAATTTGCGGTGCCGAGGCGGAACGCCGGCAAGTTCGATCTTGTCCTCTCGCGCGGTCGCTAAAACGGTTGTATTTATTCCTCTGCTTGCGCGAAGGCCCCGTAGCTCAGTTGGATAGAGCGATGGTTTCCTAAACCATAGGTCGCATGTTCGAATCATGCCGGGGTCGCGCTGGGGTTCTAAGTCATTGATATTCGCGATGAACCCGATTCCGGAGCAAAAACGGAGCAAATTTCCCGAGTCTCTCAATCGAATCAGATAGGACATTCGCCTTCCTAAACCGAAGGTCGGAAGTTCGAGTCTTCCCGGGACCGCCAATTCGTTTAGTCCGACAGCGTCGAGGGGGCCTTCTTAACGGGACGATCACGGGCTAAAGTCGGCCCGGTTTCCACCCCTGCAACCGATCCCCGCGTATCCCCAATGAACAAGCCAGTATCGATCATCGACGAGGCGGGAGCGCTCCGCAATGCGGAGGCAGTACCCGATTTTCTGAACCTGCATGAAGTGGTGGCCAAAGCCCGCCAAAATCTCAATCAGAACCATTGGGACTATATCGTCGGCGGCGTGGAGACCGAGACCACGCTGCGGCGCAACCGCATGGCGCTCGAACTCGATCGCGTTCCGGCCGCGCGTTTTGCGCGACGTCAGCAAGGTCGATGCATCGGTCGAAGTGCTGGGCCGCAAGCTGCGACTGCCGATCGTGCTCTGCCCGGTGGGCTCGCTGGAAAGCTTTCATCCCGGCGGCGCCGAGCCGGTGGTCAAGGCGGCCGCGGAATTCGGCGTCGCCCACATGTTGAGCTCGGTGTGCGATCCGGGCCTCGAGGGCGTCGCCAAGGCGGCGCCGGACGGCTTCCGAATGTTCCAGCTCTATGTCCGCGGCGACGCCGCCTGGACCGATGACCATGTCGCGCGGGCAATCGCAAATAACTACAGCGCGTTTTGTCTCACCGTCGATACAGCGCATTACAGCCGTCGCGAACGCGATATCGCCAAGCGCCATGTCACCGGCGGCAGGCGCCGCGCCACCGGCCGCGAATTCCAGGCGGCGCTCGATTGGAAGACCGTCGAGCGCATCAAGAGCAAGTTCAAGATCCCGCTCGCCATCAAGGGCATCGCCACCGCCGAAGACGCCAGAATCGCGCTCGATCACGGCGTCGAGATCGTCTACGTCTCAAATCACGGCGGCCGTCAGCTCGATCATGGCCGCGGCTCGACCGACGTGTTGCCGGAAGTCGTTGAGGCAGTGGCAGGCCGCGCGATGATCATCGTCGATGGCGGCTATTATCGCGGCAGCGACGTCGTCAAGGCGCTCGCGCTGGGCGCCAATCTGGTAGGGTTAGGCCGCATGCAGTGTTACGCGCTGGCGGCGGCGGGGCAGGCCGGCATCGTGCGCATGCTTGAAATTATGGAAGACGAAGTGACGCGCGCGCTCGGCCTGCTCGGCGTGACGAGCTTCGGCAAGCTCGATCAGTCCTATCTGCACGCCGCGGCTCCGGCCAACGCGCCGCACGTCTTCTCGGCCTTCCCGCTGTGGACGCACGAGCCATATCGGTACTAGGCCGCCATTTCGGATCGGCGCAAAGCGTCGAGTTCTCGAATCCACCTTCACGAACGGTGATTATGGATTCCGGGCTCCTCGTTTCGCTCGGCCCCGAAATGACGATAGTGCGCCAGGCGCCCACCCCACGAGCAATCCATGAATCTTCAACTCAGTATCGGCATCACCAACAATCCGCGGACCTGGCCGATTCTCGACGGCACGGTGAAACCGGACGGCATCGATCTCATTCCAACGGTGCTGCATCCGTCGGAACTGTTCTGGCGGCAACTGCATTTCACCGAATTCGCCGTATCGGAAATGTCCTGCTCGTCGTTTCTGATCGTGACCGGGCAGGGCGACACGCGATTCCTCGGTCTGCCGATCTTCACCACACGGCGATTTTTTCACACCAGCATATTGGTGAGCCGCAAATCCGGCATCGATAAGCCCGCCGACCTCAAGGGCAAGCGCGTCGGCGTGCCGGAATATCAGCAGACCGCGGCGCTGTGGGCGCGCGGCGTATTGCAGCACGAATTCGGCGTCGCGCCCAAAGATATGGAATTCTGGATGGAGCGCACGCCGGATAGAAGCCACGGCGGCGCCACCGGCTTCAAGGCGCCGCCGGGCGTCACCGTCAATCAGATTCCCGCCGACAAGAGCATCGGCTCGATGATGCTTGCCGGCGAACTCGATGCCGTGCTGCATTATCTCTCCGGCCGCAATCTGGTCGACCGCAGCCGCGCCGACCTCGCGAACCATCACGACTTCAGATATCTGTTCGCCGACCCGATCGCGGAAGGTATCCGCTTTTACCGCAAGACCGGGCTTCTGCCGATCAACCATCAGGCTGTGGTGCGGCGCGACGTGTTCGAAAAAGAACCCTGGGTCGTGCTCAACTTGATCAAAGCATTTAACAAGGCCAACGAGATCGCCAACGAACGGCGCGTTGAACATGTCGCCGATCACCTCGCCACCGGGCTGCTATCCGGGGATGCCAAGACGCCCGTGATCCATCACGGCGTCAAAGCCAACCGCAAGGTAATCGAAACCATTGCGCAATATTCGCTGGAACAGGCGCTCACCCCGCGGCCGATCAAAATCGAGGAGCTTTACGCCCCGAGCGCGCTGGAGACCTAGCGGCTCAAGTCGGCGGATCGAGCCGGAATGCTTATTTTCGACCGCCTATTGTGCTTTCCGTCCAGGCCTGCCAAATAAGCGGGTAATCCAGACATCGACGTTGGCAATATCGGCGCAAGTTTCTTGCCACCGGCAGTGTCGGCACCCGAACGGTGCCAATCCGTTAGCCAGTGGCCCGGGCGCCTTGGCCATCGGGCCATTAACCGCTCAATCGAAGAGGAACGCCGCGTGCAGGTTCTCGTCCGAGACAACAATGTCGACCAAGCCCTCAAAGTGCTGAAAAAGAAGATGCAACGCGAGGGCGTCTTCCGAGAAATGAAGCTCCGCGGCCATTACGAAAAGCCCTCCGAGAGGAAAGTTCGGGAACGAGCAGAAGCTATCCGCCGCGCCCGCAAGCTCGCCCGCAAGAAATTACAGCGCGAGGGACTGTTGCCGATGAAGCCTCGGGTGATTCCGGGGGCGGCCGCGGGAAGAAGCGGCCCGCCGCGCGGGCCCCGTTTCTGATCTCGGAACAACGATTACCGGCGCTCTTGATATAAGCCGGTTGTCCAACCGAAACGTCGTCGGCAACGTCGCCGCCGTTTGTTACGTTAGTTGTCTGATAAGAGTTTCGCAACACGGCAGGAATGCGATGTCATTTAAGTTTCTGGTCGGACAAGCCGTCGAGTACACCCCGCTGGGCGAGAAGAAAGCCGGTCTCTATAAGGTTGTGCGGCAAATGCCGCTCGAAGAGCAGGCCTACGATTTACGCTATCGTATCAAGAGCGATACCGAAGCCTATGAGCGGAATGTGCTGGAATGCCAGTTGAGCGCCGATGTGGCCGCCGAAAGCGATTATACCACGATCAGGTCTCCGCGCTCACGAGGCTCGCGGGCCTAAAGTCCCGCTGCCGACTCTCGGAATTAGCGCTTTAGTTTTTGTTCGAGCATGAGCTTTTCCGAAATGGGTATCTACTTTTCGGGGTCCTGCTCTAGTGTCGCGCGTCGGAGCCCGCCGTTCCCATTGCCTCTTGTTGCCGATATTCAGCATCGAACTTCATGATTTCGCGCATCAGCTGTTCGACCAAATTTTGCCGGTCTGCGGCGGTTTGGTTATATGTCAGTTCCGCCACCGTTTTCGCCACGGCATTGATGACTTCATCGGTATCGAGCGTGTCAGGCTCCTCGTCCGAAACCGGATATTCGGCGAAAAAATTGTCGATCAATTCGACCATCAGGCAATGCAGGCATGGCCGTTCGTCATTTTCATTTCGGTCATCTGAGCTTTGATCGTCTGACATGGCCGTTCTCCTGCTTCAGATGGTAACGGGTCCGGCATTTTACAATAACGGTCAAGGCTTTGCGCGTCACTCCGCCGCTTGCTTTTTCGGCGGACCTTCGACGGTCGCGCCGGAAGCGATCAGCGCCTTGATGTCGTTCTCGGCCAAGCCGGCCTCGCGTAGCACCTCGAGGCTGTGCTCGCCGAGCCGCGGCTGCAGGCGCTCGGCCGCGGCGCCGGCCTCGCCAAAACGCACCGGCAGATCGGTGAAACGGATTTCGCCTTCGCTTGGATGTGTCGCGTTTTTGAAGAAACCGCCGGCCTTGAGCTGCGGATCCTCCAAGAGCGCGTCGAGACTCGACATGCGCGCCGCCGGAATCTCGAGGTCGCGAAGCAGCGCGAGCCATTGGTCGGTGGTCTTGTCGGCAAGGCACGCGCCGGCGAGTTCGTAAAGTGCGACGACGTTGCGGCTGCGCGCCGCAATGCTGTTGAATCGCGGATCGTCGCAAACTTCCGGCTTGCCGACCGTCGCCCAGAATTTTCGCCAATGCCTTTCGGTGTAAGCCATCATGCAGAGATAGCCGTCTTTGGTCTTGTACGGCCGCCGCCACGAGCCCATGACGCGCGTATAGCCGAGCTTGCCGACCGGCGGCGTGAAGCAATGGCCGAACAGATGCTCGGCGAGCACGAAGGAAACCATCGACTCGAACATCGGCACTTCGACGAACTGGCCGCGGCCGGTCTTCTCCCTTGCGTATAAGGCCGCGGCCACCGCGCCGACCAGCGCCGATGCGGTGGTCTTGTCGGCAAGGATGGTCGGGGCGTAGCGCGGTTCGCCCGCGATCTCCGACATCAGCGCCGCGACGCCCGATTGGCCTTGAATGACGTCGTCATAGGCCGGCTGGCCGCTATAGGGGCCGCCGCTGCGATAGCCGTGAATTGCGGCATAGACGATCCGCGGATTGCGGGCGCAAACCGCTTCGTGGCTAAAGCCGAGCCGCTCGATTTTTTGCGGCCGCATGGAATGGATAAACAGATCGGCGCCGGCGACGAGCCGCCACAGCGCGTCAGCGGCGGCGGGCTGCTTGAGGTCGAGCACGAGCGACCGCTTGCCGCGGTTGAGCCCCATGAACAACGCCGCCATGTCGGGCGAGCGCGCCGGTCCGGTATAGCGCGTCGTGTCGCCGTCCGGGCTCTCAATCTTGATGACGTCGGCGCCCATGTCGGCGAGCGTTTGCGTCACCAGCGGCCCGGCCACGACCGAAGTGAGATCGAGAACGCGAATGCCCGAAAGAGGTCCAGTCATCGGCTGCCCATAAGTTACGAAAATTCCGGCATCACCTCGCGGGCGAACAGCCGCATCGATTTTTGCGCCTCGGCGAAATCGAGCGTGCCGAAATTGATTTGCAGCGAAGCATGCTCGAATTTTCCGACCGTGCTTTGGCAGCGCCGGATGATGGCTTTGATCTCGTCGGGCGTGCCGATCCAGGCATTGCCGGTTTCGACCTGACCGTCGAGCGAAAACCCCTTCATGCGGCCGATCGACTTGTCGTAGCCTTGGTAATCCTTCGACGCGGTGCCTTGCGTCCATTCGCCCGCGGATTCGACGAGCGCCTCGAAATAAAGGTCGAACGCGCGCCGCGGGATATCGCGCGCGGCGTGCGCGTCCTCGTGGCAGAACATGTGGAACGCGATCATGACCTCGCCGTCGCCGGGATGGCCGGCTTCGCGCCAGGCATCGCGATAAAGGTCGAGCAGCGGCTTGAGCGGCCCGATCGGGATCGCCATCAGGGAGTGACCGGCGCGTCCGGCAAACTCGAAGGAATCCGGCGTGCGCGTCGAAGCTACGTAGAACTTCGGCCGCGGTTTTTGCGTCGGCCGCGGCAGCGACGTGAGATCCTCGAAGGAATGAAATTGGCCCTGATGGGTCGCGTGCTCGGTCGTCAGCAAGAGCGCGATCTGCTCGACGCCTTCGCGGAAACGGGCGACCGATTCGTCGGGCGAAATCTTGAAGCGGCGGAATTCGTGCGGCAGGAAAGCGCGGGCAAAGCCGACATCAAGGCGGCCCCGCGAGATGGCGTCGAGCATCGCAATCTCGCCGGCAAGCTTCAGCGGATTATTGAACGCCGGCACTACCGCGCCGGTAACGAGCCGCATTTTTTTCGTGCGCTGTGAGGCGGCCGCGAGAAATAAAATCGGGTTCGGGCTATAGCCGCCATAGCGGCGAAAATAGTGCTCGACCGTGCGCGCGTGGCTGTAGCCCAGCGTTTCGGCCTCCTCGGCGATCGCCAGGCACTCCTCGAAATAGGCTGCCGCGCTTTTCTCCTCGGGTGAAACGCTGGGAAAAAACTGAACGCCGAACTGCATACGGCTTAGCTCCGCTCCACGGCATGCGCAGCGGGCCTGCGGCCGATATAGCGGGTGAGGCTCGCCAAGTTCTCGCGCAATTGCGCTTCGTCGACCACATCGCCCGGCAGCGCGCCGACGCTTTTGATCCGATTGTCCTCGACCACGATGGCATCGTTGCGATTCGACGGCTTGCCGGAGCCGTCGATCAGCGTGCCGTTGCGGATCACCAGTGTCCTCTTGGCGGCGCTCAATAGGGCTCTCCCGCGATATCGTTTGGTTGGGGATTATACCGCAGCGTCGGAAGGTGTCATGCCCCGGCAAGCGCCGTGAGGCCATGCGCGGCGACGATGTCGCCGATCTGCTCGCTGCGTGCGATATGGGCGTGCAGCACCGCGCCGATGTCGCGGTGCAGTTCCGCGGCGGTGCGCTCGGCTTTGGGCTTGATTTGTGCGCTGAGATACGCGCCTTCCTGCTGGTTGACGTCGACCAGAGCTCGGCCGAACGGCAGCTGCATGCGTTCGTAATGCCTCAGCCCAGCGGCGAGGTCGTCGTTTGCGTCGCGGATGCTGTCGGCAAGGCAGGCCGCATCGAGCGCCGCTTTGGTGGTGCCGGCGCCGGCATGAGGCCGGGCGACAAAAGCGGCGTCGCCGGCGAGAGCAACTCGTCCAAACACCATCCGTGGCGAAACCAGATCGTAGATCGGCTGAAAGAACGGCGTCGTCCGCGCAAAAATAGCGGCGATCTGCGGCGCGATGAGAGCGCTGGCGTCGGCTTTCACGCGGGCGATGACGTCGGGCCGGATCAGCGGCGGCGGAATGCCGGCGGCGTGATAGCGGCCGCTGGCGTCGGTGCAAATGTCGGCGAGCGTGACAGGATCGGTCGGCCGGTACCAGATGATGTTGTAGGCGCGGCGGCCGACGGCCGTATCGTTGTCCCGCCCCGGCACCGCGTAGCTGATCAGTTGCTCGCCTTCCGGCAGGCAGAAAGCATAGAGCTCGACCATTTCGCGCCATAAGTCCGGCGGGACGTCGGCTTCGTCGAGCACGGCGCGCCAGGCGACATAGCCGGCATAGACCGGCTGCACGTCGGGCAGGAATTGCGCGCGCACCGTCGAGCGCAGGCCGTCGGCTCCGACCAGAAGGTCGCCGCGCTCGTTTGTGCCGTCGGCGAAAATCGCGGTGACGCTGTCGGCGTTCTGTTCAACCCGCGTGAGTTTTTTGCCGAATTGGTAGGTCCCTGCCGGCAGCGCATCGAGCAAGGCGTCGTAGAGCCGCGACCAGCCGCTGAGCGTGCGCGCCATCGGCTGCTCGATCAGGATCCTGCCATCGCCGTCGAGGCAGACTCCGCGCGGCGGCGCGATCCCCATCGACTCGTCGAAGTCGATGCCGGCGCGTTTGAGGACGCCGATGAGCTGCGGATGTGTGCCGAGCCCGACGCCGCGGCTCGCCAGTTCCTCATCGTTGCGCTCGAACACGGCAACGTCCCAGCCGATCGAGCGCAACAGATGTGCGACCATGAGCCCGCCGAGCGAGCCGCCGATCACGAGAGCGCGGGGCGATGTCATTAAGCGTCATTCCGGGGCGCGCCGAAGGCGCGAGCCCGGAATCCATAATCACGGACAGACGGTTTATTGAAAGTGATAGCCAATTCCGAAACGGCGGTGAGTATGGATTCCGGGCTCCTCGCTTCGCTCGGCCCCGGAATGACAAGCCTCACGGCAGCGCCCAGGACATGCTGTCATGTCCCGGCTTGTAATCCATGTTGGTGGCGGCCGGATTGCGGTTGACCAGCGGGCGGCCATACATCGGATTGGTCGCGCTGCGCGTCTCGTGCTCGACGGTGAACAGCACTTCTTTGCTGTCGAGGTCGATGACGTCCCTGAAGCGGTACTGGTAATCGTTATCTTCGATGGTGATCAGGCCGAGGTCGAGCAGCTTGCGATACGGCCGGGAGAAGTTGGTGAGATAGATCTGCACGTGGTGCCCGTCGTAATCCGGTTGCGGCGCGTCGGTCTCGCGGAAATAGAAATACTGCTTCTCGCCGACCTGAACTTTCGCCTCCGGCCCGGCGCCGTTCTTCTTCACCTCCGCCGGCGCTTCCACGACTTCGCGATAGAAGCGGGCGATACGCTCGACCGTGCCGGGCCGTACGTCGAAGCGGACATAGGGCATGCCGAGCTGGATGCGGCCGAAGCGGGCGGGATCCGGCTCGTGCACGGTGATGCGATTGCCCCACGGGCACACCGTCTCGACGCCGTCGTTGCTTTCGCGGAACTGGAACTTGGTGCCTTCGAGCGCCTTCTTCACCCTGTTGAGCCGCTTCAACAAGGCCGCGCGATCCGGCATCACCAGGCCGGTGGTGCCACGTAACACTTCGGGCTTGCCCATCGGTAGGTGGAATTGGCTCATGCCGCAATTGATCCACATATTGCCGGCGCCGGTGTTGAGGAACGGATCGCGCGTGTAGCCGAGCCCGGTGACGTAAAAATGCGTCGCCTTGTGCTGGTCGTCGATGCAGACATTGACATGGCCGATACCGACGCTGTTGCCGATATCTTGCGCGGCGCGGTCGTAGTGTTTTTCCAGCATGGCGTTATCCTCCCCGCACGGATATTAGGCGCGGGCAGGCGCAGGCTCAACTGGCGTCTGCGGAAATGAGCGAGAGGAGCATTGGATATGCCGCCAAGAACTGCCGGCGTTACCGGGTTCGAACGGCGCGGCCAGCCGGTCGCCTCGCGCCGGAAATTTCTCGCCCGCATGGGACTTGCGATCGGACTGTGGCTGTTTCTGACCGTGGGAGGCCTGGCAATCGGGATTGGCGGCTATGCATATTTCGAGGGCATGTCCTTCGTCGATGCATTCGTGAACGCGGCGATGATACTATCCGGCATGGGTCCGATGGGTGAGCTGAAAACGACCGCCGGCAAGGTCTTTGCCGGGGTGTATGCCATCTTCTCCGGCCTGATCATCATCATCGCCACCGGTTTTGTGCTGGCGCCGATCTTTCATCGCGTATTGCATCGCTTTCACGTCGAGACGACGAGAGACTAAGCTGACCGCCGATACCTGGACGACCTCGGCGCACTCCGCGTCAATTGCCGAAATTCATCACGAGATAATCGGTCATGGTCTTCGCCTCTTCCGGCATCGCTGGTGCACTCCAGGCAACGATATTATTGACGATCACCGGCCAGTCCCGCTTCTGCCGCTGGCTGCCGGCGGCAGATTGGCGCCCGGACCCGGATTGAGCGCGTGAGCGTCCACGACCTTATCGATCTCGAAAATCGGCCGCCAAAGGGCGAAAGCGCTGTTCACTGGAGAGTAGCCGGCAGATCCTGCTAAGCTGGGCTCGTTGAGAGAAAGAGCTGGCGGGTTTCGGGGCGGTGTCGAGCTTTTGGGATAAACTTCAACCGGCCGCGCGCGGTAAAACCGACGCGCGGCCGAACGACGTCGATTATCGGCTGCTCGTGCCGTTGGCTCTGAACGTCGCGATCATCCAGGCAGTCTATGCCATCGTGCGGATCACGACGTCCTATCGGGCGATCGAGCTCAATCTGCCGGTGGTCTGGCTCGGCATCATTTCCGCCACGTTTGCGATCCTGCCAATTATCTTTGCCGTGCAAGTGGGCCGGTTTTTGGATCGCGGCAAGGATGCGCAAGCGGTCTGGATCGGCGCCAGCTTGCTGGTCGTTGCCTGCGCGGGCTTTCGTTTCGCCGCCGGCTCGTTGCCGATGCTGCTCCTGATGACGGCGCTGCTTGGCACTTCGCATATCCTGATCATGGCGAGCCAGCAGATGCTGTGCGTCCGATGCACGGGGCCGCGCGGGCGCGACGCCGCCTTCGGCAATTACGTCATCGCCAGCGCGGTCGGTCAGGGACTTGGCCCCTATTTGGTCGCATGGGCCGGCGGATCGGCGACGTTGCCGCCGACCGACCGCCTTTTTACGCTCGGACTGCTGGTCTCCTTTGCATCATTGGCCACCGCGGCAGTCATCCGGCCGGCGCCGGATCACTTGATGCGCGCGAAGAGCAAAGACGTCGTCGCGCTGCGAACACTATTGCGCCAGCGCGGGCTGATGGCGTACCTCGTCGCCAGCGTCATCACCATGGCCGCGCAAGATCTGGTCACGATTTATCTGCCGCTACTCGGTGCCGAAAAGAACATCAACGTGCGCGACATCGGCAGCCTGCTCACGGTTCGCTCCGTCGCCGCGCTCTTCTCACGCATGGGTTATGTGCGGATCATCAGCCTGGTCGGGCGGCGGCCGTTGACGCTTGCGAGCATGGTGGGATCGGCAGTCGGCTTCGCCTGTCTCGCCTTGCCGGTCAAGCTACCCGTGTTGTTCGCGGCGATGACGCTGACTGGGGTTGCGCTCGGCATTGCGACGACGTTGAGCCTCACCAACGTTGTCGATTTGGCCTCTCCGGCATCGATGGGCACCGTTATGTCGCTGCGCAACACCGGCAACCGCATCGGTCAGATGGCGGTGCCGTTCGCGGCGAGCCTGATCGCCGCCGCTAGCGGGGTCGGCGGCATTTTCGTCATCATCGCGTTGAGTCTGGTCGCGTCGGGCGCGGCCGTGCATTTCAGCGGCGACGAGCGGTGACGGCGGAGCGCTTCTACCAGTGCCGGTGATAACCGCCGCCGTAATAGCCGCGACGGCGCCAATAGGGGCCCGGCCCGTAATAGCCGCCATAATACGGGTAAGGGCCGTAGTAGGGCGGCGGGTAGGGGGGTGGATAGCCCGGGGGCGGCGGTACATAACCCGGCGGATAAGGACCGCGCGGCGGGCCCGGCGGCGGACGCTGGCCGAGGCTCGTCGCGATCACGTAGCCGCTCTGTCCCTGAAATGTGACCTGGCACCACTGACCGCCGCTGCAGCCGCTGACAGCGACAGGCGCGCCGGCCGGAATGGTAGCCAGAATATTATAATTCGTGCCGGGGCCTTGCCGCAGATTGACGTTGGTGTTGACGACACCGGGCGGCGGTCCGCCAGCCTGCGGCGGTGGACCCGGTTGAGGAGCGCCGGGTGGCGGTGGGCCAGGTTGCTCCGGGCCGGATAGCGCCCCGGCGGGCGGCGGCGGCCCGGGCTGGTCGGGTGGTGGCGGCGGGGCGGACTGTGCCGGTCCGGGCTGATCCGGCGGGGGCGCGGGCTGCGCCGGCGCGGACTGCGCTCCGAGCACGAGAAGTATCGCCGTACCGGCTGCCAGATGTGTCAGTCGCATCGCCCATGCCTTGAGTTTCAAAATATTGCTCCCGCCCATTCGAAGATCGCCATGGCGTTCACCTTCAGCCCCATTCGCGGCGAGATCACGGCGGCAGCTTTTGCAGTTCCGGGAACGGCGCATAGGTCACGCCGGTGCAGAGGTCTTTCGGCGTTTCCATGAAGTGATCGAACCGCCCGGCGAGAAAGACCGCCGCGACTTCTTTGGTGCCGGTATAATCGGTGTCGTTTTTCTTTGGGTTGAACTTCAGGCACGCCACGTAGCGCGTCTCGTTGCCGGCTTGTTTCAGCACCGGCGTCGAAACCGCGGCGTCGCGAATTCCGGTCGGATCGTTCAGATAGACATGCATGGCGGCGAGAATGTCGGCTTTGTAGTTCGCCGGATAGGCATTGATGCCGCTATCGTCGTCACTGTCCGCATTGGGGAAGTGATGTCCGCAGGCGCCGAGCAACAGCGTTATGCCGAAAACAAGGCTTGCGCGCCGCACCGCACCGCCGGTCATCGAATTTATGCCCGCCTGTTCGCCGTCGGCCCCTTACTGGGTGTAATCGCGAATCGCGCGAAGCGCCACCGCAGATGACGGCGACCTATTCGGCCGCCTCATGCGCGTGCGCCTGCACCTGCGTGTTGACGAGCGCAAGCGGCGAGGCAGTCTCTTCGAGCATGCCCCAACTCTTGAGCCAGTCATAAGTGCGCTGCAATTCGTCGAGCGGGATCGGCGTAGGCTCGCAGACGACCAGCCGGCCCTCGCGCAGATCCTCGACTTTCAACGCGGCGATCTCCGGATCTTTCTTAGCGTAATAATCGATGAAGTAATGCATGTACGCTTTTTTGTTCGCGTTGATACGGCGCACCGCCTCGCGCACCGCGCGATTGAACGCGGCATAGGTTTCGCCGTCGACCCGGTCGGAAGCCACCTCGGTGCCGTGGAAAAACGCTGAGCAGATGACGCGGCAGCCCTTTTTCTCGGCCAGCGTAATGTGCGGTTCGGTGAGCGTGGTGGCTTCGATTTCGCCTTTCATCAGCGCGTCGAGGCGATAGCGCGAGCCGTTCGGGGCCCGGCACAGTCTGATCATCTCGCGCGGCACGAAGCCTTCCAGCATGTGCAGCGCGATGTAATGGGTGCCGAAATAGAACGGCACGCCGATGGTGCGATTGGCGAGCTGCTGCGGTGTATAGACTGGAGAATCGGGCCGCACCGCGATCGCCGAATACGCGACGATGGCGCGGCGTCCGAGCTGCCGGCTGCCTTGGCCGGTGTCCTGCACGCGGCAGTAATTGCCCCATTCGCAGGCATTGTACATGTCGGCGTTGCCCTGTTCGAGGAGCTTGCCGTGACTGGTGAACGGATCGACGCCCTTCGGCGTCGTCACATGGACCTCGACCTTCTTCTCGACGCCGGCTTCACGGTCGGCCCATTGGATTTCGAGACCTTCCTTGGCGAACAGGCCTTCGTCGTAAGCCACCAGTTCCGGCAGTCCCTGGAACGGCGCTGTGGTTTCGAGAACGAGCTTCTTCATCGGACGGTCTCCGTTCGCATTTCCGCAAATCGGCGACAGCAATCTAGTCTTCCATAAAGGCCTAAGCAACGACCGGCCTCGTCCGGATTACGGCGAAACCTCCTCGAGCACGCGGCGCCGCGTCTCGATCATGTAGGTCGCGGCGGCGCAACCAATGATCGCGAAGATGGAAAACGCGAGAAATACGCCGCCGATGCCGTAGCGCGGTAGGACGAAGCCGACGATCAGCGGACCGACGGTCGCGGCCATGCGCAGCCAGAAGCTCGCCCAGCTCACGCCGAGCGCCCGCATGCGCGTCGGATAAATTTCCGCGGTATAGAGAAAGATGCTCATGTTCATTGAGCCGAGCCACACCTGGCTGAAGCTGTAGCCGAGCAACATGCCAAACGCGGTGTTGGACCCGAACGCCCACAATTCGATGAGCGAGGCAGCGGTGAGAAAGAATGCCGCAGTGAACCAGTAACGGCGGCCCGTCCAATCGATCATGAAGGCGCAGATCACCGAGCCGACGAGACTGCCGGCCGGTCCGGCAATCGAATAGTTGAGCGCTTGTTGCAACGGCAGGTGATAAACCTCGCGATAAAGCGTCGGGATCCAGCCCGCCAAGCCGTACGTGATGATGTAGGACGTCGCCCACAAAATCCAGACAAGGAATGTGCGCGACAGATAACGGCCTTGGAATAGTTCCTGCCAGCGGGTCTGATTACCGAGCGGTTGAATGTTGAGATCCGGCACCGGCGGCAGCGGTTTTGCGCCGTTGCGCGACACGATTCGCTCGATGTCGGTCACTATCGCGTCGGCTTCGGTCAAGCGTCCCTTCGATGCCAGCCAACGCGGCGATTCCGGGCAGTAACGCTGCAGGAACAGCGCGACGAACGCCGGCACCGCGCCGAGAATGAACATCCACTGCCAGCCGAATTTCGGAACCACGACCGCGCCGGCGATTCCAGCCCCCAACAGGCCGACCGGAAAGATCATCTGATAAGCCAGGAAGCGGCCGCCGCGCCGTTCAGCGCGCAGAATTTCGCTGATATAGGTCGAGGCCACCGGAATTTCGCCGCCCAACCCGATACCTTCGAGAAAACGCAAAATAAAAAGCTGCTCGTAGTTTTGCGCAAACGCGCAGGCCAAGCTCATCACGGCAAACAGCGCTATGGCGATGCGCGCCGTGGTCACGCGGCCGATGCGCTCGGCGGCCCAGCCGAATGTCAATGCGCCGAGCGCCTGGCCGAAATTCGCGATGCTGATCAGGCCGCCGATGCTCGACGGTGGAATATGCCAGGCCGGAACGATCGCCGGCAGCACATAGGCGATTGCCAGCGAGTCGAAGGAATCGAAGAAGATGGCGACGCCCAAGATGACGGTGACGGTGACATGCCAGCGCGAATTCGGCAGGCGCTCGAGACGCGCGGCAATTGTCTGCTCGGTCAACGGCAGCGTGCTTGGCATTTTATCCCCCTCCCCAATCGGCCGGCGCGAGTTATTACTCGCATCGCGGGACGAACTTCAGCGTTGCGGCCGCAGCCGCTGAATCTGCAGCTGCGCCAGAAACGGCACCAGCGGATGCGCCCCCATTTTCACCATCGACGGCAGATCGAGCTTGATCAGCGCCTCGCGCTGGTCGGGCGGCAGCCGGTAGCGATCGGCGAACGCACCGGCATCGGCCACATATTGCGCGCGCAGATCCGCGTCATGGGCGAGGCCGTGCAGCGCGGAGGTGAGTTCCACCAGCTCCGGCTTGATCGACGGATAGTGCGCGGCGCGGTCCCGCGCGGCGTCGCCGCCGATCCAGGCCAGCGACGCATAGTTGTGATGCCAGCTCGGGTCCATCGAGACCACGTCGGGCTTGCGCTCACCCAACGCGCCGGCGGCGCAGGCCCAGCAGCGCAATTCGATATTGCCGGTGTCGTCGAGTTCCGTTTCGTCGAATCCGATCAGCGATTTCAGATTGCCGGCCGCGAGTTTTTCCAACACGCGTTTGTCCCAGGCCAGTTCTGGATTGGAGTAGCGGTCGGTGCCGGGAAAATGCGACATGCCGCCGCTCGACAGGATCACGGTCTTTAAGCCCAGCGCGGTCACGGTGCGGGCGACGGCCTGGCCGAATTGATAGCAGCGCTCCATGGTCGGCTGCGGCGGCAGATAGGCGTTGACGTAGATCGGCAGCACCGGCCCGGTATGGCCGAGATGGGTGAGCGGAATGCCGATGGCGTAATCGATCTTCGCCGTCGAGGTGAACGCCGGATCGAAGTTCTGCCGATAAAGCTGGCGCACCAGTTCGAAGCCGATCTCGCTCGGGATCTTCCAGTGGAATTTCCGTCCGGCGAATTCGCCGGTCGCCTCGCCGCCGACATGCACGGTAAACGGCGGCGCGGTGGTGTGAAAGAATTGCTCGGCGTGGTCGTTGGAGAAGATGATCCAGAGATCGGGATCAAGCGCACGCAACCGCTTGCCGACGTCGGCGGCGACTTCACGAACGTGCGCGACCAGCGCCTTGTCCTCGGTGTCCGGCATGGTGAAGAACTGCGGCGCGTGCGGCAGCATCGCCCCGCCGATCACGGTGGACATCATGAGCGCTCTCCTTTGCCGTAAGGCTATCGCGCACCGGCAGGGACAACAAGCGCGGCGCCACAGCAGCTATGCGCGGCTGCGCTTCACAGCTCCGCCGGAAGCCGTTAGCTTCGCCGCGCAGTACGAAGCGGAGGATCGATGGCTGACGTGCCGGTGACAATCGCCTGCGGCAATTACGACCGCACCCGCGCGATCAGGGATGGGACCGTAAAAGTGGAAGGCTGCGCCGTCACCTATCTGCCGCTCTACCCGGAAGAAATTTTCCACCGCGCCTTCAAATTCCAGGAATTCGACATTTCGGAACTGTCGTTCTCGAGCTATATCCGCACCGTAGCTGCGGGAACGTCGGCCTATATCGGTATCCCGGCCTTCGTGTCGCGGATTTTCCGGCATTCGGGAATCTATATCCGCAAAGGCGCCGGCATCGAGAAGCCGCAGGACCTGCGTGGCAAGCGCATCGGCGTGCCGGAATATCAGATCACGGCGGTAGTTTGGATGCGCGGCCTGATGCAACACGAATATGGCGTTGCCCCTGCCGAGATCCATTGGCGCAGCGGCGGCCAGGAACAGCCGGGACGGCACGAGCGCACGCCGCTTAAAGCCATTCCAGGCCTCGATCTGCAGCCGATCGGCGATGATCGAACCCTCGTAGGCATGCTCAAGGCCGGCGAACTTGACGCGTTGTTCACCGCGCGGGCGCCGTCGTCGTTTCTCAACGGCGAGCCGCATATCGCGCGGCTGTTTCCCAATACACGAGCGGCGGAGCAGGCGTATTACGACAAGACGCGGCTATTCCCGATCATGCATCTCGTCGGCATTCGCAAGACGCTTGCCGAACGATATCCGTGGCTGGCGACCAGCGTTTACAAGGCGTTCTGCGCTGCCAAAGCGCTGGCGATGATCGACCTGCGCGACGTCAATGCGCTGATGGTGACACTGCCCTGGCTCGAAGCGGAGACCAACGAGACCAGCGCGATTATGGGTGACGATTTTTGGAAGTACGAAGTCCCGGAAAACCTTCCCGAGATCGAGGCGTTGACGCAGTACATATACGAGCAGGGCCTCGCCGACCGTAAGGTGACGGTTGAGGAGTTGTTCCATCCTTCGATATTCGAAATTGCCAAGGTGTGAATCGGACCATGGCTTCAAACGAGCAACGCGTCATTGTCGTCGGCGCCGGACCGGTCGGCGCCGTCATGACGCTCGCGCTGGTGCGCAGGGGCATTCGGGTGCTGCTCCTCGAGGCGGAGCCTGCGCCGGTCGAGGATCAGCGCGCCGCAACGATCCATGCGCCGACGCTCGAAATGCTCGTCGATCTCGGCCTCAAAGAGCAGGCTTTCGCCGAAGATGCGTCAGGCGGATTCCAGGCGCCGCTGTTTCAATTTCGCGATCGCGCCACCAGTGAATTAGTCGCCACGTTCGATATTCGCCTGCTCGAAGGCGAAGTGCCGTATCCGTTTGTTTTGCAGTGGGAGCAGTACAAGCTCGTTCGCGCCGTGCTGCCATTGATCGCTGCGAGCGGGCTCGCCGAAGTGCGGTTTGCCGCCAAGCTCACCGGACTTGCCCAACAGGCCGACCATGTCGACGTCACCGTGGATATCGGCGGCGCGCCGGCGCAACTTCGCGGCGCTTATGTCATCGGCACCGACGGCGGCCGCAGTACCGTGCGCCGGCTCGCGGCAATCGACTTCGAGGGGTTCACCTGGGAGGAGCGCTTTATCAAGATCGCCACCAGCTTCGATTTCGTCTCGGCTGGCACGGGTTATTGCACGCGCAATTATTTCTCCGATCCCGACGAATGGCTCAATCTGTTCAAGGTCAAGGGCAACGGTCCGCCCGGATACTGGCGCGGCATCATGCCGGTGCCGCCCAATGAATCCGACGAGCAAGCCGTCAGTATGGAAGGGATTCAGCGCCGGCTGCACGGCATCTACGACAAGAGCGGCGATTTCGACATTCCCTATTATGCGCTCTATACCGTGCATCAGCGTGTGGCCGCCACGTTCAACAAGGGCCGCGTGCTGCTCGCCGGCGACGCCGCCCACGTCAACAATCCGATCGGCGGTATGGGCATGAATGGCGGCATCCACGACGCCATCAATCTGGCGGACAAGTTTGCCGACGTCTGGTTCGGCCGCGCCGACGCGGGCGTGTTCGACCGTTACACCAGGCAGCGGCGCAAAGCTCAGGTCGATTTCGTCCAGGCGCAGTCGATCCAGAACAAAAAGGCGCTCGGGGAGAAAGACCCGGTCGTCCGCCGCAAACATCTGGAGGAGTTGCGCCGCACCTGCGAAGACGTGGCGCGGCACAAGGCGTTTCTCTATCGCTCGTCGTTGATCGACAGTTTGAATGCGGCGAACGCGGTGGAGTAAGCTACGCCAAGAACTTTCCCCACTTCGCCTCGATCTCCCGCGCCTCTTCCGCCGACAGCGCCGAAGTCGCGGGGAATTTGTCGATCCAGGCGAACGGCCGGCAGGCCTCAATGATAGCTTTCGAGTGCGAGGTGACGCCGCGCTCTTTGTCCTGCGGCGGGATGCGCGGATCGAGCGCCGAGCTCCAGGCATTGCGCAAGATATCGATGCCTTCCGCCGGCTCGCAGCGCGTCGCCACCGCCCACATGACATCCGCGAGATTCGACGGATCGACGTCATCGTCCACGACCGCGACGATACGCGCCATGTAACTGTGCGCGGCCGCGACCAATGCGGCGCGCTTGGCGTGACCGTCATAGCGCTGGCGCAATGCCACGACCGTCATGAGTTGCGACACATGCTGCCAGACACCGGCGATGTCGGTGACGCCGGCGGCTTCGAGATTGCTCCAGATCGTCGCGGCGCGAAACGGGAGGCCGAAATGAAAACGCGGCGGCTTGAGCGGCGGCGAGCCGAGCAAGATCGGATCGTCGCGGTGATGGATCGCGGTGACTTCCATCACCGGCCCGGGACGCGCCGCGGCGGCATAATAGCCGGTGAATTCGCCGAAGGGCCCTTCCGACAGGCTCGCTTCATTCATGGGCAAGAGTCGGCCTTCGAAAACGATCTCGGCATGCGCCGGGATCGGCAGTCCGGTCAGCGGCCCGGCAAACACTTCAATCGGCGCGCCTTTGATCGAGCCGGCGAACTCGTATTCTGAACGGCGGTCGGGAAGATACTCGAACCCGGCAATGAACAGAGCCGGATCTTCGCCGTGCACGACGGCGAGCGGACAACTTTCGCCGCGGTCCCAATATTTCTTGGCGATGATCGCGCCATGCCGGCCGCCGTGGTCGAACTGCACCGTGACTGTATTGGGTCCATGCACCTGGACGCGATAGATCGAGGCGTTGATCCAGCCGTTGTCGGGGTCGCGCATGACGACGAGCGAGCCCGAGCCGATGAACGGACCGCCGTCGTGCCGGTGCCAGATCGGCGCCGGGAAGAGCGCTATGTTCACGTCGGAACCGGTGAAGGAGTTCTCCAGGAAGGCCGCAGTGGCGACAGGAACCGGCGGCTGCGGCGACAGCGTCTTTCGTTTGTCCATCCAGGCTTTGAGTGCGTCGAGCGGCCGCAGCGCGGGATCGAGGCCCAAGGCCAGCGCAGCGCGTTGCACATTTGTCGTCGCATTGGCGAATATGCGGAAGCCGTGCCGATGACCTTTGATATCGTCGAATAAGAGAGCGGGGCATTCGGGCAGGCCGGCGGCGACTTCGGTGATGCCGCCGATCTCAAACCGCGGATCGGCGCCAATGATGCGCCGCAACACGCCGAGCTTCTCGACCAGCGCAATAAATTCCCGCAAATCTTTATACATGCAACAAGTCTCTGTAGATACAGCCAGTCTTTGCGTTAGGCGCCGACCCGGTAAAGTCAAGTCATTATCTTTGCATGGGAATATGTATAAGTGAGTGGGTGTTCCGGTACACGGCCTTCATGCACCTAATTGCCCATCTCATCCACGCCTATGGCCTCGTAACGGTCGCCACCATTATCGGCCTCGAGTGCATTGGCGTGCCGTTACCGGGGGAAACCGCGCTTCTTGCCGCTGCGATCTATGCCGGCACCAAACACGATCTCAACATCATCTCGGTGATCTTGACGGCCACCGGCGCGGCAATCTTCGGCCGCATGATCGGTTACGTGATCGGGCATGAATTCGGCTATTGGCTCTTGCTGCGTTACGGCAGTTACGTGCGGATGACGACCAGCAGGATCAAACTCGGCCAATATTTGTTCCTGCGCCACGGCGGCAAGATCGTCTTCATTGCCCAATTCGTGCCGGTGCTGCGCACCTTCGCCGGTATATTTGCCGGCGCCAATGTCATGCCGTGGCGCGACTTTCTGATCGCCAATGTGATCGGCTCTTTCATGTGGGCGACGATCTACGGGTGTGCCGCCTACGAATTGGGACGTGAGTTCGAACGCCTGGAAGGCCCCATCGTGATCATCCTGGTGCTTATCACCGTGATAAGCTTCATTATTGGCGGCATCTTCGTGAAGCACCATGAAGCGCAACTCACGGCGGAAGCCGAACGCGCCATGCCCGGACCGCTCAAGTATCCCTAACCGATCCGCTCCACGGCGCCTTGACCATGATTGGATCGAATCATGATCTGGATGTTTCGTGGAAGCACCATTAATTCCGAAGTCTGGTTTCCACTTTTTGGGGTCATGCTCTAAAGGATTGTGAATGGCACTGGGACAACTGCGGCTCGCCGCGGATATCGGCGGAACCTTTACCGATATCGCGGCGTTCGACGAAAAGACCGGCGTGCTCACTTTCGGCAAGGCGCTGTCGACTCCGGTGCATCTGGTCGAGGGCATTTCGGCCGGCGTCGCCAAAGCCGGCAGCGATTATCGTTCGGCGGCGCTGTTTCTTCACGGCTCGACCATCGCCATCAACACGATGCTCGAACGCACCGGCGCCAATACGGCGCTGCTCATCACCGAAGGATTTCGCGACATTTACGAAATCGGGCGCATTAACCGGCCCGATGCTTACAATCTGTTCTTTCAGAAGCACGTGCCGCTGATCGAGCGGGCGCTGCGCTTCGAAGTGAAGGAGCGCATGCTGGCCGACGGCGAGATCGATACAGCGCTCGACGACGGCGAGATTGCCGCGCTCGGCGAACAACTCGATCGCTTCGGCGTCGAGGCGGTCGCCGTGCTCTTCCTCAATTGCTACGCCAACGCCGATCACGAGCGGCGGGCGAAGGCGATCCTGGAGAAGAACCATCCGGCGATGTTCGTGTCGGCTTCTCATGAATTGTCGCAGGAGTATCGCGAGTTCGAGCGTTGCGCGACGGTTGCCGCCAACGCCTATATCGGGCCGAAAGTGCGCCGCTATATCGGCGAAATCGACGCCCATATGCGTGCCGCCGGCTTTACCGGGTCGTTCCTCGTCGTGCAGTCGACCGGCGGTCTCTACGAGGCCGGCCAGGCGCAGAATCAATGCGTGCGCATGCTGGAATCGGGGCCGGCCGCCGGCGTCATCGGCACGCAGGCGCTGTGCCGCGCGCTGAAAATCGACAATGCGATCGCCTTCGACATGGGCGGCACAACCGCGAAGGCAGGCGTCATCCATCGCGGCGAGGCCTTGACGACCGGCGCGGCGCTGATCGGCGGCTACGAGCGAGCGTTGCCGGTACAGATCGCGATGATGGATATTTTCGAGGTGAGCGCCGGGGGCGGCTCGATCGCCCGCGTCGAGGACGGCGCGCTGCGGCTCGGGCCGCAGAGCGCCGGCGCTTCGCCCGGGCCGGCTTGCTACGGACTTGGCGGCGCTGAGCCGACGGTGACCGACGCCAATCTCGTGCTCGGCCGGCTCGGTGCGGATCGCTTCCTCGGCGGCGAGATGAGGCTCGACGTTGCAGCGGCCGAGCGCGCGCTGAAAATACGGATCGGCGAGCCGCTCGGCATGAGTGCCGTCGAAGCCGCCGAGGGGATTTTGCGCATTGCCGCCACGGCGATGTCGTATGCCGTCAAAGGGGTCACGACCGAACGTGGTTTAGACGCCGGCGATTTCGTGCTGTTCGCCTACGGCGGCGCCGGTCCGTTGCACGCCGTCGAGGTCGCGCGCGAGATCGGCATGCGCAAGGTCATCGTGCCGGCCGCGCCGGGCGTTTTTTCCGCCTTCGGCATGCTGTTCTCCGATCTGCGCTACGATTTCGTGCGTACTTGGTTCACGCCGCTCGACGAAGCGCCGTTCGACGAAATGGAAACGGTCTATCGCGCGCTCGAACGGCAGGGGCGCGATGCGATCGCCGCTACTTCGATCAAGCCGCAGCGCATCGAAGTCAAACGCGCGGCCGACATGCGCTATGTCGGGCAGGAGCATGCGGTGACGGTCGACCTGCCCATGCCGGTGTTTGCGCGCAAGGACGGCAAGGCGATCAAACGGCATTTCGACGATATGCATGCGCAGCGCTACGGCACTTCGGCGCCCGAGGAACGCGCCGAGATCGTCAGTCTGCGCTCGACCGTGACCGGATTGATGCGCAAGCCGCCGCAACGCAGGATCGCTCGCGGCGCCAAGGCTCCGGCAAAAGCGGCGTTCGACGGCAAGCGGCCGGTCTATTTCGGCGGTCGCTTCCACAACACGCCGACCTACCAGCGCACGGCGCTTGTCGCCGGCAACCGGATCAAAGGGCCGGCTTTGATCGAGGAATACGCCTCGACCACGGTGCTGATGCCCGGCGACGCACTGGAGGTCGATCACCTGGGTAATCTGGTAATTACGGTGGGAGGCCGCTGACATTTTGGTCTCTCCAATCCGCTAGGGTCACGCAATGCCCAGAACGGGCATTGCGATAAAATCAAAGAGGAACGCCATGAAAATTCGCCGTAGACAATTTCTCCATCTGGCCGCGAGTGCTGCTGCGCTGCCGGCTGTCTCGCGCTTCGCCTGGGCGGAAAACTACCCGACTCACCCGGTGCGTCTTGTCGTCGGTTTCGCCGCCGGAAGCACGACCGACATTCTTGCCCGCCTCATGGGGCAATGGCTGTCACAGCAACTCGGCCAGCAATTTATCGTCGAGAACCGGCCGGGCGCCGGCGGCAATCTCGGCGCCGAAACGGTCGTGAAGGCGGCGGCGGACGGTTACACGCTCCTCATGGTGCCGCCGGCGGTGGCGGCCAATGCCACGCTCTACCCGAATCTCAACTTCGACTTCATCCGCGATGCGGCGCCGGTCGCTGGCGTGGTGCGCGTGCCCAATGTCGTCGAAGTCAATCCTGCCGTTCCGGTGAAATCCATCCCGGAATTGATCGCCTACGCCAAAGCCAATCCGGGCAAGCTCAGCTTTGCGTCCGCCGGTATCGGGACGGCGAGCCACCTGGCCGGCCAATTGTTCAACAAGATGACAGGCGCCAACCTTCAGCACGTGCCCTATCGGGGCGACGGGCCGGCGATGGCCGATCTCGTCGCCGGGCAGGTTCAAGTCGGGTTCGCCACCATGACCGCCTCGATCGGATTTATCCGCGCCAATCGCCTGCGGCCGCTGGCAGTGACCACGATCCAACGCTCGGACGCGCTGCCGGGCGTTCCGAGCGTCAGCGAGTTCGTGCCGGGTTATGAGGCGAGTTCGTGGTTCGGCGTCGCCGCGCCGAAAGAAACCCCCAGTGCGATCGTTGACAGGCTGAACCGGGAGATCAACGCAGGCCTTGCCGACGCCGCGATCAAGGCGCGGCTCGCCGATATGGGCGGCATGCTGCTGACGGGCTCGCCGTCCGATTTTGGCAAACTCATCGCCGACGAAACGGACAAATGGGGAAAAGTTATTCGCGAGGCGGGCATTAAGGCGGAGTAGGATTGATTGGGGTACCAATGGTCGACAGCCACACACATCCACGAGGCTCGCAATGAAAGCGTCTCGCCGGAGATTTTTGCCTGTGGCGGCGGGTGCCGCCGTCGCGCTCGCCGCCGTATCGCGGGGCGCATGGGCGGATAATTATCCATCACGGCCGTTGCGCCTTGTCGTCGGCTTTCCCGCCGGTACGTCGTCCGACATTACCGCCAGGCTAATCGCGCAATGGCTGTCCACGCGGCTCGGCCAACAAGTCATCGTGGAAAATCGAACAGGCGCCGGCACCAATGTCGCCGCCGATGCGGTCGTCCACGCGTCGCCCGACGGGTACTCGCTGCTCTGGGTCACGCAGACAAATGCGATCAATGCGACCCTTTATAATAATCTCGATTTCAATTTCAGCCGTGACATCGAGCCCGTCGCGTGCATCATCCGCGTTCCGGCGGTGATGATGGTCAATCCGGCGGTCCCGGCCAAATCGGTCCCTGAGTTTATTGCCTACGCCAAGGCCAATCCGGGCAAAATCAACATGTCATCGCCCGGCATCGGCAGCGTGAACCACATTCTTGGCGAGCTGTTCATGATGATGACCGGCGTGAAGCTCGTTCACGTTCCCTATCGCAGCAGTCAGTTTCCCGATCTGCTCTCTGGCCAGGTGCAGATCACGTTTAATCCAACGCCGGCCTCGCTCGATTTCATCAGAGCCGGCAAGCTGCGCGCCTTGGCAGTCACCAGCACGACCCGTCAGGATGTGTTGCCGGGCGTTCCGACGGTGGGCGAATTCGTGCCTGGTTACGAGGGCTATGCCTGGTTCGGAATCGGTGCGCCGAAGAATACGCCAAACGACATCGTCGAGAAGCTAAACCGCGAAATCAACGCTGGACTCGCCGATCCGCAGTTGAAAGGCCGGCTGGTCGACCTTGGTGGCGTTCCGACACCGATGTCGCGCGCCGATTTCGGCAAATTCATTGCATCGGAGACGAATAAGTGGGCCAAGGTGGTCCAGTTCCCCGGTGCAAAACCGGAGTGATCCGTGCCGGGATCAGCAATCAAGGAAATTGGTAATTGAAATGAAGCGCAAGGCGACCATGAAGAGAGCGCGCAAAGTCAAAGCCGATCCGGTCGTCACCGAGATCGTGCGCAACGGCGTCATTGCGGTGACCGAGGAAATGAAAACCAACCTCATGCGCACCGCCTACAACATCATCATCTACGAGGCGCTGGATTTCACCACCGGGCTGTTCACCGCCAAAGGCGAAACGGTTTCCATCGGCATCGGGCTGCCGATGTTCATCCGCGGCATGGCGGAAACGGTAAAGGCGAAGATCAGGCATTTCGGCCGCAAGAACATTCGACCCGGAGATATTTACGTCACCAACGATTCCTATCTCACCGGCAGCCACCTCAATCACGTGACCCTGACGCTGCCGATCTTTCACAAGGGCGTGCTGGTCGGCTTTTCGTGTTGCATGGCGCACTGGCTCGACATCGGCGGCACGCTCGGCGGTATGACGACCGATATTTTCTCCGAAGGCTTGCAAATTCCGATACTGAAACTGCACGACCGCGGCAAAGTCGACGAAACGCTGATCGACGTCATCAAGCAGAATATGCGGCTGCCGAGCCGCGCCATGGGCGATTTACGCGCCCAGATTACCGCGGTGAAGACGGGCGAGCGGCGTTTCCTCGAACTCGTCGAACGTTACGGCCGCGACGAAGTATTGGGCGCGATCAAAGCCATCATGGACCATTCCGAGACGATGGCGCGGGCGCGCACGCGCTCGATCCCCGACGGCGTCTATGAGGCGGAGTCCTATATGGACGATGACGGCATCGATATCGGGAAGAAGGTGCCGATCCGCGTGCGCGTCATCGTCAAGGGTGACGAGATGACGGTCGATCTCAGCGAGGTCTCGCGTCAGGTGCGCGGCTTCTACAATTCAGGCATCACCACCGGCTATGCCTGCACGCAGGTGGCGTATAAATGCCTGACCTCGCCGACCGATTATCCGATCAATGACGGCTCGTTCCGCAGCCTCAAGGCGATCGTGCCGCCCGGCCGTATCATCAGCGCAGTGCGGCCGGCGCCGATGCGCTGGTGGATGACCTACCCGATGACCATCGTCGATACGGTGTTCAAGGCGCTCGCGCCGGTGATCCCGGATCGCGTCATCGCCGGCCATCACGCCGATCTTCTGATTGCGGCGCTGCACGGCGTCAATACGAAAACGTCGGAATTTTTTCTTGCCAATTTCGGACCGCTCGGCGGCGGCTGGGGCGCCAAGCGCAGCGAGGACGGTGTGTCCGCGACCGTCTGCATCAACGACGGCGATACCCATAACGGCCCGAGCGAGCAATCCGAGGTCAAGTTTCCGATCGTGGTTGAACGCTACGCGCTCGTTCCGGATTCCGGCGGCGCCGGCCGTCACCGCGGTGGCCTCGGTGTTGAACGCGTGGTGCGCGCGCGCGTGCCGATGACGTTCAACACCCAGGTTGAGCGCGCGCACTGCAAGCCGTGGGGCTTGGACGGAGGCGGCGACGCGACCGGCAACGAAGTGGCACTGCGGCTCGACGGACGCTGGAAGACCGATTTTCCGAACGCCAAGGTCCTAATTGCGATGCTGAAAACAGGTGACGCCTTCCGGCTGCGCTCGGGCGGCGGCGGCGGCTATGGCTCGCCGCTCGATCGGCCGGCAGCCGATGTCGCGGTAGACGTGAAACAGGGCTATATCTCGCTTGCGGCGGCCAAGGACTTGTACGGCGTCGTGCTCGATGCGGAAACGTTCGCCGTGGACGTCGCCGCAACCGAACGCCTGCGGTCGTCGCTGCAGGCGCCGCTCAGGCAGGCGCTGAGTTAACGGCACCCCGGGCGGGCGCTTTGTGCGCTTCTTGAAGCCTTAATTTCGCATCGCCATATTAAATATAGATCGGGCGGAGGCGTTCCGCACGATCGGGGGTGCCGTAAGGGCCCCACAAAGTCGCTTAATAAGGACTTTGAGACCATGTCCAGGGTTCCGTCGCTTTCGAGTCCCTTTTTGCTTGGCTTCGACGAGATCGAGCGCGTGCTCGATCGGGTCGGTAAAGCCGCGGACGGTTATCCTCCCTATAATATCGAGCGTGTTGCACGTGAGGGGAACAGTCCCGAGCGCTTGCGAATTACTCTCGCGGTCGCAGGCTTCACCCGCGACCAGCTCGATGTCACCGTGGAGGAAAGCCAGCTCGTCATTCGCGGTCGCCAGCAAGACGACAAAGGCCGGCAATACATCCATCGCGGCATCGCCGCGCGCCAGTTCCAGCGCACCTTCGTATTGGCGGACGGCATGGAAGTGTCGGGCGCGGACTTGAAGAACGGATTGCTATCGATCGATCTGGTGCGCCCCCAGCCGGAGCGCATCGTTAAATCGATCTCAATCAAAGAGTGCGATTAACGAAGCCATAAGGACTCGACCAAAGTCATGGAACGGAGTCGAGGGCCATGAATAGTGTAAATCGTGACGATATGAACCATACCCAACCCGGACTCGATATGTCCGCCGAAGCGCTTGCCCATCTTGGCGACGGCCGCATCGCCTACGTCAAGACGATCCGTTCCGAGGATGTCCGCGCGCTGTTTCCCCAAGCCGAGATGCCAGAGATGGCGCCCGGCCAGACGCTATTCGCGCTGCACGCCGCCGATGGTACACCGATCATGCTCACCGACAGCCGCGAAGCGGCGATCGCCAACGCCTGGAGCCAAGAGCTCGAAACGGTGAGCGTACACTGACGAGCCGTCATGCCCGCGCAGGCGGGCACCGGGAAATGGCCACAACGGCGGACCAATCTCTGGAGATCATCGCTTGCGGATCGTCCGCGTATGCGGACGATGGCAATGCATCAAGCGGCGGAAGCCGACGGCATCGCCAGCACCGCGTAAAGCGACTCGGCATCGTGCGAGCCGCGTAGTTTGTGCGCGACATTGGGATCGCGCAGGAGCCGCGCGATGCGGGCGAGCGCTTTGAGATGATCGGCGCCCGCGCCTTCGGGCGCGAGGAGGAGAAAAACCAGATCGACCGGCTGATTGTCGAGCGCCTCGAAATCGATAGGCCGATCGAGCCGGGCGAAGAGACCGAACAGCCGCGTGAGGCCCGGCATCTTACCGTGGGGAATGGCGATGCCGTTGCCGACCGCGGTTGACCCGAGCTTTTCGCGCTGCATCAGGATATCGAAAATTGCCCGCTCGTTTTGTCCGCTCAGCACCGCCGCGCGTGCGGCAAGATCATGCAGCACTTGCTTCTTGCTGTTGACTTTGAGCGCCGGGAGAATCGCGTTCGGCGCGACCAGGTCGATGAGCGGCATGAATGGAACCTAGCTGCGGGCTTAGTGCCTGACGCTTATTGTCTATTGGGTATTTGTCAGTTTGAGCACGATCTCTTCCGAAAACCGGAACCCATATTTCCGGATCAGGCTCAAGGGCGGCGGAACATAGGGAGCCCCCGCCACCGCGTCAATGGGCATCCGCGCGGTGATCCTTGAGCCGGCGATGATAGCGTCGCAGCTGCTTTTCGATCCGCGTAACCGCCTGGTCGGCGCTTGCATAGGCGTCGGCCGCCTCCCCGTCGGCGTGCAGCGTGATCTTCGAGTCAAGGTGCATGGCGCACTCGGTGCGGAATCCTATGCCGTCTTTGGCCAGCGTGACGTGCCCGGAATAGCCGCCGTCAAAATATTTACCCACGGTTTCGGCGATCCGATCGCTGATGCGGTCGCGCAGCGCATCGCCGATGTCGAGATTTTTGCCTGACACACGAAATGACATAGCGGCGGCCTCCGTGGCAAAGGGCACGATCTAGCCCTTTAAATGGACCTATGTATCGGCCGGTAGGGAGTCAATGCGCAAAAATTCAGCTCGCGACCGCGGTATGCTTTTCACGCCGCCGCTGTACCGACGAGGGAATGCGCATCGCCTCGCGATATTTGGCCACCGTGCGCCGAGCGATGTCGATACCGGCTTCGCGCAGCTTCTCGACCAGGGTGTCGTCGGATAATATGTCGACAGAACTTTCACTGTCGATCAATTGTTTGATGCGGTGACGCACGGCTTCGGCGGAATGCGCTTCGCCGCCGTGCGACGCCGCGATCGCGGAGGTGAAAAAGTATTTCAGCTCGAATATGCCGCGGCTCGTCGCCATGTATTTATTTGCGGTAACGCGCGACACCGTCAATTCGTGCATGCCGATCGCTTCGGCGACCGTCTTGAGATTGAGCGGGCGCAAATGTTCGACGCCGTGTGCGAAGAACGCATCCTGTTGGCGCACGATCTCGTTGGAGACCTTGAGGATGGTGCGGGCGCGCTGATCGAGCGCGCGCACGAGCCAAGTGGCGCTCTGCATGCATTCGGAAAGATACGACTTCTCAGTGTCGCGTCGCGCGGTAGCCGAGACCTCGGCGAAGTAGCTTTGATTGACCAGAACCTTCGGCAGCGTGTCGGAATTGAGTTCGACGAGCCACGCGCCGTTCGGTGCGGGCCGCACAAAGACATCCGGCACGATCGGCTGCACCGGCGCCGAACCGAAAGCGAGCCCGGGCTTGGGATTAAGCCGCCGCACCTCCGCGATCATGTCGGCAAGGTCCTCGTCGCCGACGCCGCAGATTTTCTTCAAGCCGGCGAAATCGCGCCGGGCGAGTAAATCAAGCCGGCCGACCAGCGCCTGCATCGCCGGATCGAAGCGATCGAGTTCCTTGAGCTGGATCGCCAGGCACTCGGCGAGGTCGCGTGCGCAGATGCCGGGCGGGTCGAATGTTTGCAGGACGGCGAGGACGGCCTCGACCTCCGTGGTGCTCGTGCCGAGCTTCTCCGCCGCCGCGGCGAGTTCGCCGGAGAGATATCCGGACTCGTCGACGAGATCGATCAGATACCCCCCGATCATGCGCCGCACCGGATCGGCAATGGCCAGCGCCATCTGCTCGCGCAGCCAATCCGCCAGCGTGGTCTCGGAGGAAACGAAGGCTTCGAGATTGTAGTCGCCGGTGTCGCGGCCGCCGGAGCCGGCGCCCGCCCATTCCGAATAACCTGCCGGCATTTCCGAGCTGCGCGGCCGGATCGACTCGTTGTCATCGGGAGAGGTGTCGTCGAGCGGGCTTTCGCGCCGATCCTCGCCGGTGGAACCGGTGGTTTCGCTGCCGTGGCTGCTTAAAGCCTCGCCGTTCGCCGCCGGCTGATCGCCCGGGGATGGCGGTCCACCGGGCTCCCCCGGCGCCGGCTCGCCCTCGGTGCTGCGGTCGAGTAGGGGGTTGCGCTCAAGCTCGGCCTCGACATAGGCGACCAGATCGAGATTCGACAGCTGCAGCAGCTTGATGGCCTGCATCAGCTGCGGCGTCATCACCAGCGCTTGGCTCTGCCGGATCTGGAGTCTTTGCGAAAGCGCCATGGCGGGGGCTAAATTGGTCCGATTCTTGCTTCTTTCTCCTTGTACAGCAGTTCCTCCGCCCTGTCGTCAACCCATTTTCATCAAGCTTAAAGCCGGAACTCTTCGCCCAGATAGAGCCGCCGCACCTCTGGGTTGTTGACGATGTCGTCGGCGCGGCCCTCCATCAGAACTTCACCGGAATAGATGATGTAGGCGCGGTCGGTCAGGCCAAGTGTTTCGCGCACATTGTGGTCGGTAATGAGCACGCCGATGCCGCGATTGGTCAGGTGCCGCACCAGCGCCTGGATGTCGCCCACGGCGATGGGGTCGATGCCGGCGAACGGCTCGTCGAGCAGCATGTAACTCGGCCGCGTGGCCAGTGCGCGAGCGATCTCGACGCGGCGGCGCTCGCCGCCGGATAGCGCGATTGCCGGCGTCTTGCGCAAGCGCGCGATGTTGAACTCCTCAAGCAGCGCATTGAGATCCTGGTCGCGTCGCCGTGCGTTGGGCTCGACCACTTCAAGCACCGCACGGATATTGTCCTCGACCGAGAGCCCGCGGAAAATCGAGGCTTCTTGCGGCAGATAGCCGATGCCGAGCCGCGCGCGCTGATACATCGGCAATTGCGTCACATCGTGGCCGTCGAGCTCGATGCGTCCCTGGTCGGCCTTGATGAGCCCGGTGATCATATAAAACACCGTGGTCTTGCCGGCGCCATTGGGACCGAGCAGGCCGACGGCCTCGCCTTTGCGTACATAAAGGCTCACGCTCTTGACCACCTTGCGCCCGACGAAGCTCTTCTCCACGGCGTGCACGGCGAGAAAGCCCTTGCGTTCATTCGGCGCCGCGCCATTGCCATCGGATCGGCGGCGCGGCCGCGCGATCGGCTGCTGTCCGTTTTGTGGTCCGTTTTGCGGCGGCGGCTGGCGCTGCGGCCGCGATGGCGGTGCAATAGGGGGCGGTAGCGGAGCCGGCGATGGGGGTGGCGGCGCTTTGCCGCGCGCGTTCTCCGCCGGCGCGGGTACGCTCGCGATGTCGAGATAGATATTGCTGATGGCGCCGCCCATGGTTTCGAGACCGATCCTTTCGAGACCGATCGTCTCATCGCCGGAAAGCTCGGCGCGGCGCGCGGCAGCAGGGCGGCGACGAAAATATGAGAAAATGTCTGGCACCCGGAGAGCTCGCTGCCGAATCGTGGACGAATTTCGCTCAGATTGCTAAGTTTAGCCGATTTTCCGGGCCGATGGGGGCGAACTGCCGCGTCAATTCTGGTGCCCCGGGCCGATAGTCATGAAATTCGTTGGCCCGTTTTGACCCTTACCCGGCTGGATCAGCGCGCGGACGCGGCCCGGCCCTGGCGCACCGGTCCCGGCGCCGCCGTTGCTGCTGCCTGATTCGACACGCGCGTTTCCCGTCGTCATGTCGACCACGACCCTTTCGCCATGGATGACGTTCTGCCCTTGGCTGACCACGACATTGCCGCTTAGCGTAATCGTCTTGCTCTTCAAATCATAAATGCCAAGATCGCCGCTGGCGTTCTGATCCTTGGTGATCACGGTGACGCCGCCGCGCGCCTCGATGCGCCGGATATTCTGCGCGCCTTGCGGCATGCCGGGGGTCGATTTCGTGGTAGTTACCGGCGTGCCGTTGCCGGCGAGGCCGACTTCCTGACCATAGAACACGACGAGGCTCTGGCATTTCATCGTGGTGTCGCCCTGCACCACCTGCACGTTGCCGGAGAATGTCGCCGTCTTGTTCTTGTCGCGGACTTCGAGCGTTGCCGCCTCGATCTGCACCGGCTGATCTTTGCTCCGGTCCTGCGCGATGCCCGGAAACGGGCCCGGCGCGGCAGACGGTCCCTGCGCCACGGCGGGCGCTGCAATGGTCAGCGCCGCCAGCGCGGCGCATAGTTGGAGGCGCCGCATCATTGATTGCTCGGCTGGACGGTTTGGGTGGCGGATTGGTTGGGGGCTCCGCTTGCGGTCGCTTTGCCCGGCTGCAACGTCATTGCCACGCCGCTGAAGCGGACCACGCTGCCGTTCTCGGCGATGTCCAGCCCGTTGGCATTGAGGAAGCCATTGAGCATCTTAACCGAGACCGGCTTGTCGGAAACGACGTTGCCCTTGCGCACGTCAATCACAGCTTCGCTCAATCGGCCCTCGTAGCCGGTCGATGAGACGAGGTGAATATCGTCTTTCAGCGTCAGTATTTCCGTCTTCACGTCATAGACGCCGGAGGCGGCCGACATTTCCACCGAACTTTTGTCCTGCATTTCCATCTTGGCGTGGAGCTTGTTGAGTTCGACGAGATTGGGCTTGGTGATGTCTTGCGCCGCGGCTTCGGCGGAAAACTCGTAGGCGCGGGAATCGAGAGTGAAGCCGGTCAGGCGCGGCTGTTCCATAGTGATCTTGGTGCCGTGGATGACGAGCTTGCCGAGGTCCCCAGGCAACCGAAAGCCACCGAGCGGCGGCATATAATTGATCACGAGGACGGTGAGCAAAAGCGCCGCGATCCCGATCGGTACGCCGATGCGAAGGAGACGCACGTGCCGGCTGTGCCGCAGCGCAGTCCGGTAGTTCCGTTCGAAATCGCCGCGGGAACTGCCTAAAAATCCCTTCGACGCGTTTTCGGGGTAGACAATGGCCAAGCAATCATCCCTTCGCGTCGCCCCGATTCCGACCTTAGACCATGCTTTGAGCGGGTTTGTCTCTGCAAAAATCACCCGCGAATGTGGCCCGGCCGGGGCTGATTTTCAGGACTGAGCGTTAACCAGCCGCCCGCCTCAAGAGTGGGCGAAAATATCATCGGCCGCAAAGCCGGCAAGGTCGAGCCGCACCCGGTCCGGCAGGAAGCGAAAGCAGGCCGCTGCCAGTTGCTCGCGGCCCTCCCGCGCCAGCATCGCTTCGAGCTTATTTTTCAGCGCATGCAGGTGGGTGACGTCGGCGGCGGCGTAAGCGACCTGCGCCTCGTTGAGCTCGGTGGCGCCCCAGTCGGACGATTGCTGCTGTTTGGAAAGATCCTGTCCCAGCAATTCGCGCACGAGATCTTTGAGGCCGTGCTTGTCGGTATAGGTCCGGGTCAGCCGCGATGCGATCTTGGTGCAAAAGACCGGTTCCGGCATCACGCCGAACGCCTTGCACAACATGCCAAGATCGAACCGCGCGAAGTGAAAGATCTTCAGGAGGTTCTTGTTGGCGAGCAGACGTTTCAAATTCGGCGCATCCGTAGCATGCGGCGGAATCTGCACCACGTCGGCGGAGCCGTCGCCGGGCGAAAGCTGCACCACGCACAGCCGGTCGCGGGCGAGATCGAGCCCCATGGTCTCGGTGTCGATCGCTACGGCGCCTTTGTAGCGCGAAATATCCGGCAGATCGCCGCGATGAAGACGGATGCTAGGCATGCGCGCGTGTTATCGCGCGCGTCGCGTTGAATTCCAAGGATTATTTTAGACGTTTTCGGTCCACGCCGAACGCGAGAACAACGCCCATCATGATCGGGATCACGGCTGCTGCGCGCGGTTGCGCTTGGCACGAGAAAAGCCAGGATGATGGAAACGATGATGCTTCCCATGATGATTCGATTGGTGCGGGCGCCGACTCGCCGCAGCACCGCCAATGCGATGCGCCTATCGAGACTGGCGATCGTCATTGCCGCTGCAAGAAACAAAGCGGCGGCAACCAGCGTGAGTGCGGTATTGCCGAAACCGCTCACTGCCACGGGGTTGCAAAAGCGGTCTCGGAATACGTCGTTAGGGCAAAGCGCGTCCTCTTCAAAGCGACGAAGATTGGAAATTATTGCATCGGCATCACGACAACTAAGGCAATTTCCTTCTTATTTCTCATCACTTATTGCGGCTCTGTAGAACAGTCTTCTATTTAACGTCTCGTGTTGTGCGTCGAGGAGCCTCGCATGTCTCGTGCGGCCGCCACAATTCCGCATACCGCGCCGTTCTCGGAAGAGGACGTCGAATTGCTCAACCGCGTGGTCAGTTCGGCGACTGCGGTGCAGCGCGCGTGGCTTGCCGGTTTCCTCGCCGGAGCGGAGCAGACGGCCGGCAATGCGCAAGCGGCCAACGCATCCGCGGCCGAACCGCTCACCATCCTATTCGCCAGCGAGTCCGGAAATTCCGAGAAGCTAGCTTCCGAAACGGCGAAGCTGTCGCGCAAGCTCGGCTTCAAGCCGAACGTAGTCGATATGGCCGATCTCGATCTGGCGGCGCTCGGCGCGGCGCAGCGCCTTGTGGTCATCGCCGCCACCTGGGGCGAGGGCGAACCACCCGGCCGAGCGGCGCGGGTCTACGCCGAGCTGATGAATGAGGGCGCGCCGCGTCTCGACGGCGTCGAATACGGAGTTCTGGCGCTCGGCGACACCGCTTATGCGGAGTTCTGCGCAGTCGGCAAAAGTATCGATGAACGGCTCGCCGAACTCGGCGCAAAACGAGTGATCGCGCGGGTCGATTGCGATCTCGACTTCGCAGAACCAGCCGTCGATTGGCTCGGCGCCGCGCTGAAGGCTCTGACGCCACCGGAATCCGCCCGCAGCCGCGTGATCGAAGTCGATTTTGGTGGCAACGCCGCAGCGAAATCCAATATCGGTATCGTCGAGGCCGAGATTATCGAGCACCTCAACCTGAATTCTTCGCGTTCCGGCAAGGAGACCATTCACCTCGCGCTCGCGTTCGATGGCGCGGCGCCGGCTTATGAGCCAGGCGATTCACTTGATCTCTACGCCGAAAACGATCCGGCCTATGTCGACGAATTGCTGACGCTCACGGGTCTAACGAAGGACGAGGCGCTCCGCGGTGATCTCCTCAAGACGCGCGATGTGACGACGCTCTCGCTCAAGTCTTTTGACTCCTATGTGGCGCTGACCGGACACCACGGCGTCAAAGCGCTGATCGCCGATGGGCTCGCGCGCGACTGGATTTCCGGCCGGCAACTCATCGACCTCATTGCAAGATTCCCGACTTCACTCGGCGCCGAGCAATTACGTGCATTGACGCGGCCACTTAGTGCGCGGGCTTATTCGATCGCGTCGTCGCGTCGCGAAGTCGGCAACGAGGCGCATCTTCTCGTTTCAGCCGTGCGTTACAACGCCCATGAGCGCGCCCGCAAAGGCGTTGCCTCGAACTATGTTGCGGAACGGCTCAAGCGCGGCAATCGGGTGCGCGTGAAGCTTAGGCCAAATCGACATTTCGCGCTTCCCGATCCGGGCCGCGACATCATCATGGTCGGCCCGGGTACGGGCGTGGCGCCGTTCCGCGCGTTCGTGCAGGATCGCCGCGCGACGCAAGCCAACGGCAGAAGCTGGCTGTTCTTCGGCGACCGCAGTTTTACGCATGATTTTCTCTACCAGCTCGAGTGGCAGGAGGCGCTGCAAGACGGCTCGCTCACGCGGATGGACGTGGCCTTCTCACGGGACCGCCCGGAAAAGACCTATGTGCAACACAAGATGTGGGCGCAGCGCCGCCAACTGGTCGATTGGCTCGAAAATGGCGCGCAGTTCTACGTCTGCGGCGATGCCAAGGCGATGGCGAAGGATGTGCGGGCGACGTTGACGCGCGCTTACGCCGATGTGAAGGCGCTGACGCCGGAGGCGGCCGATGCCGCTGTGGCGGGCTTGGAGCGCGACAAGCGCTATCTGCAAGACGTGTATTGAGTCCCATGTACTGAGCTCCAGCGTGAAAATCATGACCGACGAAGTTTCGCGCAACGAACGCATCAAGGAGGCCAGCGATTATCTGCGCGGCACGCTTGCGCACGGCCTCGCCGAGGAGATCACCGGTGCCATCGCGGATGACGACCAACAGCTCGTCAAATTCCACGGCATGTATCTTCAGGACGACCGCGACCTGCGGTCCGAACGCACGCGCAAGAAAATGGAGAAGGCCTTCGCCTTCATGATTCGCGTTCGCATTCCGGGCGGCGTGCTTTCGCCGCGGCAATGGCTCGCGCTCGATCAGGTCGCGCGCGATTACGGCAACGGCACCATGCGGCTGACCACGCGTCAGACCGTGCAACTGCACGGCGTGATCAAGTCAAATCTGAAATCCACTCTCAAGGCCATCGATGCCTTGCTGCTCAATTCCATCGCCGCCTGCGGCGATGTCAATCGCAACGTCATGTGCGGCGTCATGCCGGAGCAGTCGCGCGCCCATGCCGGCGCCCTGGCGCTCGCCCGCGCCATTTCCGATCGCTTGACGCCGCGGACGCCGGCCTACCGCGAAATCTGGCTCGACGGCGAAAAGATCGCCGGCGGTGAGGACGAGGTCATCGAGCCGATCTACGGCCGGACTTATCTGCCGCGCAAATTCAAAACGGTCGTGGCGGTGCCGCCATCGAACGACGTCGACGTTTTCGCCAACGATCTCGGTTTTATCGCCATCCTCGATGCTGCCGGAGAGATCGTGGGATGGAATGTCACGGTTGGCGGCGGCATGGGGATGACTCACGGCGAGCCGGAAACCTATCCGCGCGCTGCGGATCTTCTCGGCTTTTGCGACACGACCGATGCGCTTGCGATCGCCGAGGCAGTCGTCACCGTGCAGCGCGACTGGGGTGACCGCAAGAACCGCAAGCACGCGCGGCTCAAATACACCATCGAGGATCGCGGCCTCGAAATCTTCCTCGCCGAGGTTGAGCGCCGCGCCAATGTGACGATGTCGCCGGCCAGGGCGTTCCTGTTTACCTCGACCGGCGACCGCTATGGTTGGAGTGAAGGCGACGAGGGCAGGGCGCATCTGACGCTTTTCGTACAAAACGGACGGCTTAGTGACCTTCGCAGCGTGATGCAGCTCGCGGCGCTGCGTGACATCGCGCAAATCCACGACGGCGATTTCCGCCTCACCGCGAACCAGAATCTGATCGTCGCCAATGTGCCGACGGAAATGCAGACGCAGATCGAGACAATTGCGCGCGACGCGGGGCTGCTCGCGCCGTGGTCGGGTCTGCGCCGCAACGCGATGGCCTGCGTCGCGCTGCCGACCTGTGGGCTCGCTCTCGCCGAAAGCGAGCGCTATCTGCCCGAACTCATCGCCGCGTTGGACGACCGGCTTGCCGCGCGCGGTCTTTCCGCCGATGACATCGTCATCCGCATGACCGGATGTCCGAATGGCTGTGCCCGGCCTTATCTCGCCGAGATCGGCTTGGTGGGAAAAGGTCCGGGCCGTTACAACCTTTACCTTGGCGGCGCCTTCGACGGCTCGCGGCTCAATAAGCTCTATCGCGAAGATCTCGATCACTCGGGCATTGTTGCTGCGCTCGATCCAGTTTTTGCGGCCTACGCCGCCAAGCGCCAAGCGGGAGAACGATTTGGCGCGTTCGCCATCCGCGCCGGTTTCGTCGCCGCGACGAACAACAGCCGCGATTTTCACGCCGATACAGGGCCGCAACGCACAGCATGAGCAGTGAGCGCAAGCGGCCGCAGCCACGGCCGGAATCGATCGGCGCATTGGCGCGCCTGCCGCTGTTCTTCGCACTGCAGGGTAGGCGCGCGGTGATCGCGGGCGGCGGTGCGGCCGCGGCATGGAAAGCGGAGCTGTTGTCGGCAGCGGGCGCCAAGGTCGAAGTTTACGCCGCCGAAGTTTCCGACGATCTGCTGCAAGTCTCAAGGAACTCGCGCCACGGCGACGTCATTGTCCACCGGCGAGCGTGGACCGCTTCGGATTTGTGCGGCGCGGCGCTCGCCATCGGCGACTTCCGCGATGATGACAGCGCAGCCGCGTTTGCCAGCGACGCGCGTGCCGCGGGTGTACCGGTCAACGTCATCGACAAGCCTGTCTTCTGCGATTTTTCGTTCGGCGCCATCGTGAACCGCTCGCCGCTCGTTGTCGGCATTTCTACCGACGGGGCGGCGCCGGTGTTCGCCCGCGCGATCCGCGGCAAGATTGAATCGCTTTTGCCGAGCGGCTTTGCGCGCTGGACCGCGACTGCGGCGCGATGGCGCGGCGCGGTGCAGGCATCCGGTCTGTCCTTGGCCGGCCGGCGCAAGTTCTGGGAACGCTTCACCGCTCGCGCCTTTGCCAATCCGGACAGCGAACCCGGCCAGGACGGCTTCGCCCGCTTCGTTGCCGCTGCGATGGATGAAGCGGGCGCGGTCGAACATGGCCCGGTGACCAGGGTCGAGGTCGACGGCAACGATCCCGATTCGCTGACGCTGCGCGCGATCCGCGTGTTGCACTCAGCCGACGTCGTCCTGTTCGATGGGCAAATCTCACAGGAGATCCTCGATTTCGCCCGCCGTGAGGCGAGAAAAATCCGCATCGGCGCCGGCAACCGTGACGACAAAATCAATGCATTGATCGCCGAATTTGGCATGCAAGGTGCGCGCGTGGTGAGGCTCAAGTGCCGCGATCGGTTCGCCGCCGCTCAAGTTTCCACGCCGACGTCACGCCCCGCGATTCCGCCGTTAGTTCCCCACAAGAATGCCATGGCGGCAAGTTGAGAGCGGGCCGGGCAATCCGGGTCAACAGCGGCGGCGGCATTACGCCTTGCTATTCCATTCCCGCCAGTGCGTCGGCTGCACGTCAATTCTGCTCCTGGTTTCCGCGTTGATCCAGCCGCCAAGGATACGGCGGCAGGGAAATACCAGCACATGCGGCTCGCCGGAATCGATAACGGCCAATTCGAGATCGCCCTCGAACGGTGCGGTATTGATAGGCTGCCACATATCGTAATGGTCGCTCGGCCTTCCGCCGCCAGTCTTGATCTAGATCAAGAGCGGCGACTGCGGCTCACTACTTTTGCTTCTCGAGACTGGCGGAACGCGCAACGCGCCGGATTAAGCCTTCGGACGGCCGAGGTCTGGCCAACACTGGCGGCCGCAGCGGCGGTCGAGAGCAGGCCAAGATTGACTTCGCGTCGCGCGGCCATACGAATGCTCCGGTTGACTCATGCTGCAACGGGATTGCCGCGACCGATAACGATAGTCGCTTGCGACTGCGTCGATGTGGATCAAATCGAGCGCAACAAAGTGTCCAACGAAACAATGGATATGACGGAGCGGGATCGATCCCGCGGGCTCAGCAGCGCCGAGGTAGGACGCCGTCTACGCGAATTCGGGCCGAACGCAGTCGTCGAGGAGCACGTTCATCCGCTGCAGCGGGTGCTGCGCCATTTCTGGGCGCCGGTACCCTGGATGCTCGAAGCAACAATCGTCCTGCAGCTCATCATCGGCCAGCGGCTCACGGCGTTATTGATCGCGCTGTTGCTGGTGCTGAATGTCATTCTTGGAGCAGTTCAGGAAAGCCGTGCCGATGCCGCTCTCGCGCTGTTAAGGCGCCAGCTTTCCCTGAAGGCGCGCGTCAAGCGCGACGGCGGCTGGATCGACGTACCGGCCGCGGTGCTCGTCCCCGATGACATCGTCCGGGTTTCGCTGGGGGAAGTCGTTCCCGCCGACGTCACGCTGCTCAGCGGCTCGCTTTTAGTCGATCAATCGCTGCTGACCGGAGAGTCGGTCCCAATCGAGACGGAGGCCGGGAAAACCATTTATGCCGGCGGCTTGGTTCGACGCGGCGAGGCGATCGCCAAGGTCGTCGCTACGGGAACGCGGACCTATTTCGGCCGTACCGCCGAACTGGTGAGCGTCGCCCATGTCGAGAGCTCCGAGCAGAAAGCTGTGCTCGGCGTCGTTCGTAATCTGACGGCGATCAATTTCGTTATCGTCGTGGGAATCGTGGCCTATTCTTCATTTATCGGCATCAGCGTTGAGCAGATCGCGCTCCTGGTCCTCACCGCGATGCTGTCGGCGGTGCCGGTGGCCTTGTCGGCAACATTCACTCTTGCTGCGGCGTTGGGCGCCAGGACGCTGGCGCTGAATGGCGTCCTGCTCACGCGATTGTCGGCATTGAACGAGGCGGCCACCATCGATGTGCTGTGCTGTGACAAGACCGGCACGCTGACCTTGAACGAGCTGTCGGTAGGCGCGGTTCGCGCGGCAAAAGCAGGCTACGACGCGGCGGATGTGATCGGTTTTGCCGCGCTCGCGAGCTCTACGGATGGTCAGGATCCGATCGATGCCGCCATCCGCAGGATGCTGGTCGAAAACAAAAGCGCGGGACGCGCGCCGCTTTCCGCCACGAGCTTCGAACCTTTCGATCCGGCAACAAAAATGGCCGAGGCAAGGGTCGTCATTGGCGGCCATGAAATCCGCATCATCAAGGGCGCGCCCGCAGTGGTCATGGCGTTCGCGCCGATCGGCGTAGCGGCGTCGGCCGATCTGGATGCGTTGAACCACGCCGGATACCGGACGCTGGCCGTGGCCGCCGGTCCCGCGGGTGCGCTGGATCTGATCGGATTTGTCGCCTTTAGCGACCCGCCGCGGCCGGATTCGGCGCAATTGCTGGGTGAATTGCGCTCGCTCGGCGTACTGCCGGTGATGGTCAGCGGCGACGCTCCGGCAACGGCTGCGACGGTTGCACATGCAATTGGATTGGACGGGCCGGTCTGCCCGCCGGGAAACATTCCCGACAGCGTCGGTCCGAACGATTTTGCCGTCTATGCCGGAGTCTTGCCGGAACAGAAGTACCGCCTGGTCAGGGCTTTTCAGCAGCAGGGCCATGCCGCCGGCATGTGCGGCGACGGCGCCAATGACGCGCCGGCATTGCGGCAAGCGCAACTGGGCATCGCAGTGTCGACGGCGACGGACGTCGCCAAAGCGGCCGCGGGCGTCGTGCTCACCGAACCGGGCCTCGGCGGCATCGTCGCCTGCATCAAGGAGGGTCGATCGGCATTCCAGCGCGTTCTGACCTATACGCTGATGATTCTCGTCAACAAAAGCGTGACGCTGCTCGTTCTCGGCGCCGGTTTGATCATCACCGGTCACGCGGTGCTGACGCCGTTTCTTCAGGCACTGGCAATGCTCACCAACGATTTCGTGACGATGTCGCGCGCGGCTGACCGAGCGCGGCCGTCGCCTTATCCGAACGCGTGGCGCATCCGAAATCTCACGCTCGCCGCTATTCCGCTTGGCGGATTTCAGGCTGCTGTATCTCGTGACGATCCTGAGCTTGTGTTGGTACATACTGCGTCTAAGCCCCACACAGATGCAGACTTTGACCTTCGTGATGCTTGGATTTGCCGGGCAGGGAAATATCTATGTTCTGCGCGAACGCGGCCGACTGTGGAGCTCGCGTCCGGCGCCGATCATGGTGCTGGCGACGGTCGGCGACGTTGTCCTGATGGCGGGTCTTGCCGCGGCCGGCGTCTTGATGGCGCCATTGCCGCTATCGATCATCGCAATGCTGCTCGTCACGACACTGGTCTTCACGCTGGCGATGGACTCGATCAAATTGACCGTCTTCGCACGATTACGCATCGATTGATTCGATTGTCTATGACGATTGCGCCGTGCTCGAACGAAAACGCATTACGGCAAGAACAAAGAACAAGCCGCCGACCAGTGCGACAAAGAGGAACTGTGGCCAGACCACATCGATGCCCGCGCCGCGATAAAGGATCGACTGTGCAAACGACACGAAATGCGTCGACGGCGAGGCCTCCATCACAGACGCAAGCCAAGGCGGCATACTCTCGAGCGGCGTGTTGCTGCCCGACAGCATGTTCATCGGCAGAAAGACCAGCATGAAAAGCAGCCCGAGCTGCGGCATGGACCGCGCTACCGTGCCAAGAAAAATACCGATCGCGGTTGCAAAAAACAGATAGGCCACCACGCCGACCATAAATAACGGTATTGAGCCGGCGATTGGAACGCCGAGCATCATGCGGACGACGAAATAGAGCGAGAGGCCGACCGCCACGGTGATCACAAGGCCATTCGCCCAGACCTTGGACATCGCGATTTCGAACGGAGTTAACGGCATGACCAACAAATGGTCCATGGTCCCGTGCTCGCGCTCCCGCACGATCGCCGCTCCGGCCAGAATGATCGCGAGCATGGTGACGTTGTTGATGATCCCCATGACGCTGGTGAACCATGCGGTCGTGATGTTCGGGTTGAACGCAATTCGCACGTCGAGATTGACCGTCGACAACGGCACACCCTCCGAATGGGAGAGGAAATCCGCGATCTCGGTGGTGATGATCTGCTGCGCATAGCCCGACCCAAGACCCGCCTGCACCATCGCAGTTGCATCGACGTCGATTTGGAGCCCCGGTCGGCGGCCGCCCAGGACATCGCGCTCGAAGTTCGGGGGGATATCGATCACGAAAGTGTATCGTCCCCTGTTCATCAAGGGTACGGCATCCCGCTCGGCGATCAGCTGTGGCACTTGGAACAGAGGCGGTAAGAACGCGCGGGCGATTCGGCGCGAGAGTTCGGAGTGGTCTTCGTCGACGATGGCGATCGAAGCATTGTGCAACTCCTGTGAATTGCTCCTCGCCTGCAAGATCACAGCCAGTGAGAATGCATAAATCACCAATCCCAAAAGCACGAAATCGTGCAGGAAACTGCGCAGTTCCTTGATACCGAGCCAATAGATATTTGCGGCTCCGCGCACCGGCCAAACTCCTTCCTAGCGTTCCTGCTTGCGCAGCAGCAGAACGCTCAGCAGCGTCAGGATCGGGACGAAAGCCGCCAGAGCCGCCAGGTCGACGTCGAGGTCCAGAAAGCCAAGGCCTTTGGTGAAAGTGCCGACGCTGATCGGTACGAAATAGGTCATCGGAAAGCCGCGGCCCATGATCCAGGCCGCGCCGGTCAGCGACGAAACCGGGGTCATCATGCCGGCAAATTGCGTGGCCGGCAGTACCGTCAAAATGGCGGTGCCAAAAAGTGCCGCGATCTGCGTGCGCGTGAACGCCGAGATCAGCATGCCGTAGCCGGTCATCGTGATGACATAGAGCAGTACCCCAAGCAGCAACGTCGCAAAGCTTCCCTTTAGTGGAACCTGGAAGACGAAAAGCGCCATCATGAACATCAATGCAAAATTGGTCATCGCGACTGCGACGTATGGGAGCTGCTTGCCGATCAGAAATTCGATCCTGGTGACGGGCGTCACATAAAGGTTGGTGATCGAGCCGAGTTCCTTTTCCCGAACGATGGCAAGCGCCATAAGAATCGCGGGAAACAGCGCGAGCAAGAGGGATATATTTGCCGGCACCATCGCATAGATGCTGTCGAAGTCCTGATTATACTTGAACCTGACTTCGATATCGGCAGGCGGGGGTGCGGCGGGCTGCGTCGTCTTCACGGCCGGATCGGTCAGGTACAACTGATGCATGCCTTGCAGGTAGCCGCGGATGGTCTCGGCCCGGAATGGCATTGCGCCGTCCACCCATGCGCCGACCCAGGCAGGTCTTCCGCGTTTGATGTCGCGGCCGAAGCCGGGCGGGATTTCAACGGCGGCGTCGATGTCGCCGCTTCTGAGCCGATTGTCGAGCTGGGCATAGTCGTCGAGCGGTGCTTTTTCGACGAAATAATTTGAGCCTCTGAGCTCCTCCAGATAGGCGCGGCTCTCGGAAGTCTGATCGTGATCAAGCACGGCGAAAGTGAGATTGTTGACGTCCGTCGAAACTCCGAACCCGAACACCAGCATCAGGAGGGTCGTGCCAAACACGGCGAATGCGAGCCGGATCGGGTCGCGCACGAGCTCCAGGGTCTCGCCGATCGTGTAGGCCGACAGGCGCCGCAGGCTGAACAAGGAGCGATGCGGCGTTGGCGGGCGCACCGGATTACCGGTTTTGCCGGTCGGGGCCGGGTCCGCGGTCGCGGCAGCGCGTGATCCGGTTGCCTCCTCGAGATGGCTGATGAAGGCGTCTTCGAGCGTGGCGACGCCGCGGGCCTTGATGAGATCGGCCGGCGTGTCGGTGGCGAGCACGCGGCCTGAATCCATCAGCGATATCCGATCGCAACGCGCGGCCTCGTTCATGAAGTGGGTCGAGACAAAAATAGTCACGCCTTGATTGCGTGAAAGATCGATCAGCAATTCCCAGAACCGGTCTCGCGCCAAGGGATCGACACCCGAGGTCGGCTCATCGAGGATCAGCATCTCTGGTTCGTGAACGATGGCGACGGCCAATGACAGACGCTGGCGAATCCCCAAGGGCAAATCCAAGGTGAGTTGATCGAGATAATTCTCAAGGCCGAACCACTGGATCAGCTTGGCGATACGCGCCTTCGCCTTCTGAACCGGCAGGTGAAAGAGGTGTGCATGAAGATCGAGGTTCTGCCGAACGGTGAGCTCGGTGTAGAGAGAGAACGACTGTGACATGTAACCGACGCGATAGCGCGCATTCATGTCGCCTGCTTCGAGGGGTTCTCCGAACAAGAGCGCCTCGCCTTCGCTCGGCGCCAGCAGGCCGGTCAGCATTTTCATGGTCGTGGTCTTGCCGGATCCGTTCGAGCCGACAAAGCCAAATATTTCGCCGCGTTCGATGGTGAAGCTGACGCGATCGACGGCGGTGAAATCGCCGAAACGACAAGTCAGGTTGCGCGCAATGATGACTGGCTCGGTGTCGACGATACGACGCGGCGGTATCTGCAGCCGGTGGTGACCGCCACGCTGCTGTTCGGGGAGCAGCGCAATGAAGCCTTCCTCAAGCGTGGCCACGCCGGCCCTCGCCTTGAGCTCGGCGGGTGATCCGGTCGCCAGCACTTTCCCCGCGTTCATGGCCGCCAGCCAGTCAAACCGTTCCGCTTCTTCCATATACGCCGTCGCAACTAGCACGCTCATGCCCCGGCGGCGGGCGCGCAAACGGTCAATCAGCTCCCAGAATTGGCGGCGCGACAGCGGATCGACACCGGTGGTCGGCTCGTCAAGGATCAGGAGATCCGGATCGTGGATGAGGCAGCAACAAAGCCCGAGCTTTTGCCGCATGCCGCCCGACAAATTCTTCGCCGGACGGTCGGAAAAGGGTGCAAGTCCGGTACTCTGGAGAAGCTCGAAGATTCTTGAGTCCCGTTCGGAGCGCGACTGTCCGAACAGGCGGCCAAAGAACTCGATGTTCTCGCGGACGCTGAGTTCCGCATAAAGGTTTTTGCCCAAACCTTGCGGCATGTAGGCAATGCGGGGGCATATTGCGGCCCGATGTGCCGGATCCGCCATGTCGCCATCGAGGACGGAAACGGTTCCGGATTGGATCCGGCGCGCGCCGGCAATGATGCTCAACAGCGACGACTTTCCGACTCCATCAGGCCCGATGAACCCGGCGATGCAGCCGGCCGGGAGTTCGACGCTGATAGAGTCTAGCGCGACCGCTTTGCCGTACCGCTGCGAAACATCCTCAATACGTGCGACCGATCGATCGCCCCCGATCATTGCGTGGCGTTCCCTTGCAGCCGGACAGGCCATTTCGCGGCGGCATCGGTCAGCACGTAAGCAACGCCCGGCAGTCCACTTCGCACCGATGCGGCACGCGCGCGCAGCCGATCGGGATCAATGTTTACTCTAATCCGGAACATCAGGGTGTCACGCTCGCTTTGGGTCTCCACTGTTTTGGGAGTGAACTGCGCCTGCGTGGCGATGAATGAAACCTTCGCCGGAATTGCGCCGTTCGGGTAGGCGTCGAGCACGATGCGGGCATCGGCCCCGAACTTCACCTTGCCTGCCTCCGCCGTTGGCAAATAAACGTCCATGTAGACGTCGGAGATGTCGAGCATCGTAAAGACTTTGCCGCCGGCGGGGAGCACCTCACCGATATTGGCGATGCGGTATTGGATGCGGCCGTCCTTCGGCGCGACGAGCGAATTGTCGGCGATGTTCACCGTATAGAGTTCCACGTCGTGCGTGCTCGCGTCGAGCGCGTGCTCGAATTCGATCACCCTGGCCTGTGCGGCTTGCAGGGCCGCATTGGCGCTGTCCAATTGTTGCTTGCGCTGGTCCAACACTTCCTTGGTTTCGTAGCCCTTCGCTACGAGCGCGGTAGCGCGATCCATTTCCTGCTGCGCCAGCACAACCTGGCTGGTCTGCTGGGCGACGTTGTCGTCGGCTTCTTCGACGGCCCTATGCGCCTCCTCCATCTGGGCTTGCGATTTCTTCAGCGAGGCGGCGATATCCTGGGTGTCCATACGCGCGACGACCTGGCCGGCTTTCACCATGTCGCCTTCGTCGGCAAGGATTTCGGCGATGCGTCCCGCGAATTTTGTGTCGATGTCGATCTCGTCCGCCTCAATTCGACCGTTGCCCGAAGCGATGCCGGGCGGCAATTGAGACTGTGAGTGCTGCCACCAATAATATGTAGCGCCGGCGCCGCCGCCGAGAACAGCAAGGGCGAGCACTGTCCAAAGCCACCATTTGCGAACTGGAACGTGCTTTTCGATGACGGCCGGCAGGCCGCCATCCCTTCGCGTTGACACAAGGTCGCGCGTCTCCGCTGCCGGCGCTACGGGCCGCTCGGCCGCACCGGGCCACGCCGCGCGGGTTATTTTGCTGTCTTGATCCATTTCGCGTCCAGGCTCGTGCCCCCAGGCTTGCGCCCCATTCGCATCCTTATCCTGGAGACCACGAAGGGAAAATTCAGGTCTCGGCCCTAAGGAACATTACGGAGGCAGCGTCTCTGGCGGAGAGATCTCATTGTGGGAATTTTCGTGAATTGTGCGCCTGCGGCTTGAAGGTTAATGTGCCAACCACCTCATGAACGAGGCCGGGGAGGTAACCATGGCCAAATTTCTGATCGAACCGCATTTCCGCCTGCAGGAATGGGTCGCCGAGGAGAAGGGCCATTTTCGCGCCGAAGGTCTCGACTACGAATTCCGCGAACTGGTGCGCGCAACCGACGGCAAGATCCACGCCAAGGGCGACAAGGTTGGCGCCTTCCAATCGCTCGAAGAAGGCCGCAAGTCGAACGTGAGTTGCGCCTGCCATTGGACCGTCAATGTCGCGGCGTCGAACGGCCACGGCCGCATGTATGCGGACGTCTATTCGGTGGCGCCGGCGGGAATCTTCGTGCCAGCCAATTCAGCGATAAAAACGCCGGCTGATCTTGCAGGCGTGCCGATCTCGGTCGGTTATCAGTCCGGCAGCCACTACGCGACCGTGCAGGCGCTTGAAGCCTATCTCAAGCCGGAACGGATCAATCTCAACTACGCCGACGGCATGCTGTTCGCCCGCATGGAAAGGCTGATCGACGGCACAGCGCCGGCGGTGAACCTGTTCAGCGGTCCGTACTATTTTGCCGAGCAGCTCGGCTTCCGCAAAATCATGGACACCACCTTCATGATCGGCACCATGATCCACGGCGATCCCGATCCGGAGGATTTGCGAAAATTCTTCCGCGCCTTGCGCAAGGCGCAACGCGACATCGACCTGCGGCCCGAGCTTTACACGCACTATTACAAGAATGAATTTCCCGACCGCTTCCATCCGATCATGGATACGCGGCGCTGGGGGCCGGGCGAGCGGCTGGTGTTCGAGCCCTATACGAAGGAAGTTTACCGGGAATCCTTCGAATGGATCGCCGACCACCACATCTTCCCCGACGGCAAAATGGGGGCGGGGCGCTACGAACAGGCTACGCTGTCGCTGATCGGTTAATTCTTATTGGCTTTGGTGCCCAGGAGAGGACTCGAACCTCCACGCCTCGCGGCGCTAGTACCTGAAACTAGTGCGTCTACCAATTCCGCCACCTGGGCAATGCGGTGGGCCGTGCGGCGATAGGTACGAAAGCGGTCGTCCCCTTGTCAATCGAAGGGGTTATTCGTCTATTCAGGGCGCTACTTCGTAATCCTCTATACAGCGCGGGGGCGATCGGGTATTTCGCGACGCATGGCGGGTACAGATGGCGATCAAGAGCAAGCTTGAAACGCTCGTCACCGTGTTCGGCGGCTCGGGTTTTCTCGGCCGCCACGTGGTGCGCGCGCTCGCCAACCGCGGCTACCGCATTCGCGTCGCGGTGCGGCGGCCGGAGCTGTGCGGCCATTTACGGCCGATGGGCCGGGTCGGCCAAATCCATGCCGTTCAGGCCAATTTGCGCTACCCGGATTCGGTTAGAGCGGCGGTGCGCGACGCCGATATCGTCGTCAATCTGGTGGGCATCCTGTTCGAGCGCGGCAACCAGCGCTTCGATGACGTGATGACGGCGGGCGCGGAAGCGGTGGCGCGCGCCGCCGCCGCGGTCGATGCGCCGCTCGTTCACGTGTCGGCCGTCGGCGCCGACGAAAACGGGTCCTCGCATTACGCGCGGGCGAAGGGGCAAGGCGAGCGGCTCGTGCTCGCTGCGCAAAGCATGACGAGCATCGTGCGGCCGTCCATCGTGTTCGGCCCCGAGGACGATTTCTTCAACCGCTTTGCCGGGCTGGCGCGGCTCGCGCCGGCGCTGCCGCTCGTCGGCGGCGGTCACACACGCATGCAACCGGTGTTTGCCGGCGACGTCGGCGAGGCCATTGCCAAGCTGGCCGATACGGCGGTCGACGGCGAGTTTAAGCCAGGCACCATCTACGAATTCGGCGGCCCGGATGTGCGTACGTTCAAGGAATTGATGGAATTCGTGCTCGTCACCATCGGGCGCCGCCGCTTGCTGGTGCCGGTGCCGTTCGCGCTGATGAAACTGCAGGCGGCGCTCCTGCAATTGTTGCCGAAGCCGCCGATCACGCTCGACCAGGTCGAGTTGCTCAAGACCGACAATGTCGTTTCCGACGAGGCCAAGCGGGACGGCCGCACGCTCGAAGGGCTCGGCATCGTCCCGGAATCGATCGCCGCGATCGTGCCGACTTATCTCTGGCGCTTCCGCAAGACCGGCCAGTTCAACGCGCACACTGCATAAGCCGGCAAATGATGTCAGCCTTTCGGGGCCGTCCCGCTAAACTAGACGCGTCAATTCGGCCCGTGCGCGCACCGCAATTCGCAAAGACGATGTGACCATGTCCTCAGCTTGCACCAATGGCGTCGATACCGGCTTCGTAGCGTTGGGCTATTTCAAGGTCGCCATTCTCGGGGTGGTGCAGGGCATCACCGAATTACTCCCGATCTCATCGACGGCCCACATGCGCCTGGTCCCCGCCGTGCTCGGCTGGCAGGATCCGGGCTCGGCCTTCTCTGCCGCCATGCAGCTTGCCGCACTGGCCGCGGTGGTGAGCTATTTTTGGACAGATGTCAGAGGCTTGGCGGTCAATTCGATCTCTGCCGCCATTCGCGGAAAGTTTCGCGATCGCTCGTTCCAGTTTGCGCTCTGGATCGTCCTTGCGACGGTCCCCATTGGAATTGCCGGCCTGGCGCTCGCGAAACTTCTCAATACGTGCAATTCCCCGCTCCGCGCAGTGAGCGTCATCGGCTGGGCTTGCATCGCGATGGCAGTCCTTCTGGCGATTGCCGAGATTTGGGCTCGGCATCGGCGCACGATCGAGAAGGCGACCATCGTTGACGCGCTTGTTGTGGGACTGGCACAGACCGGCGCGCTCATTCCGGGGGTTTCCCGCTCGGGCTCGACATTGACTGCCGCGCTGATGCTGGGTTTCAAGCGCGACGAAGCGGCACGCTTGTCGTTCCTGCTCGGTCTGCCGGCAATCGCCTTGGCCGGGCTTAAGGAGTTGTGGGAACTCCACAAAATTCATCTCGATTGGTATGCGTGGTCGGTCCTGCTCGTTGGTATCGGCGTCGCAGCCATTTCGGCGTTCTTCGCGATTTGGGGCCTGATGAAAATACTCGAAAATTATTCAAGCTGGCCGTTCGTCATCTATCGGTTCTTGCTCGGCGTCGTGATCCTTGTTGGCGTGGCGACGGGGTGGCTGGCCTGAACTATCGCCGCCGTGCCGCCCTTTACGAATGCGGCGCAAGCCGGCTTGCAATTTCGTCAACCTTTTGACGCAAGGATAGGAACTCGGGCAAGGCTCAGGGCGACATGCTGACGCTGTTTCATCATCCGATTTGTCCCCATTCCCGCTTTGTACGGCTTGTGCTCGAAGAGTACGGCCTGCCGCCGCGGCTCGTTGAGGAGCGGGTCTGGGAGCGGCGCGAGGAGTTCTTGCTGCTCAATCCAGCGGGAACGACGCCGGTGCTGGTTGAAGAGGGCGCGCCGCCGGTTCCGGGCGCGGGAATCATCGCAGAATATCTCGATGAGACCCGCGGGCTGACGCTTGGCGAGTTCCGGCTGCTGCCGACCGACCTCGGCGGTCGTATCGAGGTGCGCCGGCTGATGAACTGGTTTAACGAAAAGTTTTTCGAGGAAGTCTCGGGCGCGCTGGTAACCGAACGCGTCTATAAGCGTTACATCCCGGCCGGCAGCGGCGGCGGCTCCCCCGCTATGGAAACGCTGCGTGCGGCAAAGAGCAACATCAAGTACCATTTAGCCTATATCGGCTGGCTGAGCCGCACGCGCGATTGGCTCGCCGGCGACAGGCTGACCTATGCCGATTTGGCCGCGGCGGCGCATCTGTCCGCCGTCGATTATCTGGGCGATGTGCCGTGGGACGAAGACGAGACCGCCAAGAACTGGTACGCGCGGATCAAATCGCGGCCGTCGTTCCGCACGCTTCTGGAAGAAGCGCTGCCGGGAGTGCCGCCGTCGCCAAGCTACGCCAATCTCGATTTCTGACTCCGGCAAGCGTCAAGTCGGCCCTGGTCGAGGCGGCGCGGGCGCAAGGCTTTGACGCCGTCGGCGTCGCGCGGCCCGATGCGATTCCATTCGCGGCGGAGCGGCTGCGTGAATTCCTCAGCGCGGGTGCGCATGGCGACATGACGTGGCTCGCGGCCAATGCGGAGCGGCGCGCCGAGCCGCGCGCGCTGTGGCCGCAGGTGCGCTCGATCGTCATGCTCGGCCTCAATTACGCGCCGGACGACGATCCACTGGCAATTCTCGAGAACCGCGCATGCGGCGATATTTCGGTCTATGCCCGCGGCGACGATTATCACGACCTGATCAAGCCTCGGCTGAAGAATCTCGGGCGTTGGCTGATCGATAACGCCGGCGGCGACATCAAAGTCTTTGTCGATACCGCGCCGGTGATGGAGAAGCCGCTTGCCGCCGCGGCCGGTCTCGGCTGGCAAGGCAAGCACACCAATCTGGTGTCGCGGCAGCTCGGCTCGTGGCTGTTTCTCGGCGCCATTTTCACCACGCTCGATTTGCCGCCGGACGAAGCGGAACGCGATCATTGCGGCACGTGCCAGGCCTGCCTCGACGTTTGTCCGACGGCTGCTTTCCCGGCGCCGTATCGGCTCGATGCGCGGCGCTGTATTTCGTACCTCACCATCGAACACAAGGGCGCGATCCCGCGTGAGCTGCGGCCGCTCATGGGCAATCGCATCTACGGTTGCGATGATTGTCTCGCGGTCTGTCCGTGGAACAAATTTGCCGTCGCCGGCCGCGAAGCGAAGCTTGCGGCGCGTGACGCGCTGCGCGCGCCGCTTCTCGCCGACCTGGTCCGGCTCGACGACGCTGCGTTCCGCACATTGTTCGCCAAGAGCGCGGTCAAGCGTATCGGCCGCGCACGCTTCATCCGCAATGTTTTGATCGCGATCGGCAACTCCGGGCACGCTAACTTCGCCGGGGCGGCCGAGCGGCTTCTCGACGATGAATCGCCACTGGTGCGCGGCGCAGCCGTCTGGGCGCTGGGCCGGCTCGACCGCGCAAGGCTTGAAGCCTGTGCAGCGGCGCGCGGCGTGGCGGACGCCGATCCCGAGGTCGTCGCGGAATGGACCGCCGCACGGGCAATGAGTGCTTGATGTCCACTTTAATCTGCTTTGGCTTCGGTTATTGCGCGGAGCATTTCGTCGCCGCGTTCGGGCAAAAATTCGATCGCGTCGTCGGCACCGTGCGCGGCAAGGAACGGGCGGCGGTTTTGAATGCCTATGAGGGCGGGAGACCGCGGGCGCTGGTGTTCGACGGCGTGCATCCGACGCCGGAATTAAACGGCGCCGTTGCCGAGGCAAATTACGTACTCGTCTCGGCGCCGCCCGGTCCCAATGGCGATCCCGTGCTTGCCGCATGCGGCGCGGCCCTGGCGGAGGCGAAGCAGCTGCGCTCGATCGTCTATCTCTCGACCATCGGCGTTTACGGCGACCATGGCGGCGGCTGGGTCGACGAGGCAACGCCGCCGCAGCCGGATTCGGCGCGCAGCCGCGAGCGGCTTGCGGCCGAGCAGGGCTGGCGAGAGTTCGGCGCGCAATACGCCGTGCCCGCCGCCGTACTCCGGCTCGCGGGCATCTACGGGCCCGGTCAGAACGCGCTCGTGCAAATCGCGCGAGGCAGCGCTCGGCGCATCGTAAAACCCGGGCAGATCTTCAATCGCATCCATGTCGGCGACATCGCCCAGGCGATCGATGCGGCATTCACGCGCGCGGCGTCGGGACTATTCAACGTCGCCGACGACGAGCCGACGCCGCCCGGCGATCCGATCGTCTTCGCGGCGCGTCTGATGGGACGCGAACCGCCGCCCGAAATAGCCTTCGCGGATGCGGCGCCCACGATGTCGCCGATGGCTCTGAGTTTCTGGCAGGAGTGCCGGCGCGTGACCAACGACAAGCTCAAGCGCGAGCTTGGTGTCGCCTTGCGCTATCCAACGTATCGGGAGGGTCTGCGGGCACTGTTCGAGGAGAAGTAAAAGCCGTTATTGCGAGTGCGGCGAAGCAATCTAGTTCGGAGCGAAGGAGCTAGATTACTTCGTCGCGGAGCCTGTCATCGGGCCGCGCGACTGCGCGCGGGCCCGTTGGCTCCCCGCAATGACGAGGCTCAATGCAGACTCGGCCCTTTGAGGAACTTATTGCGTTCGCTCGATTTGACGCGCAGCTCCATGGACTCGCCGTCGCGATAGATCGAGATCGGCACGTCGACGCCGGCCGGCCCTTGCGCCCAGATGCGGCGGAAAAAACCGGCGAGATCGCGAACGTCCTTGCCGGCGACCGATAAAATAATATCGCCGGTCCGCAAATCCGCTTTCTTCGCCGGCCCGCGGTCGGCAAGCCCAACGACCACCAGTCGGTTCTCGACTTCGGTTGCATAAAGGCCGAGCCAAGGCCGCGGCGGCATATTGCGGCGGCCGAATTTCATCAGATCGTCGATGATCGGTTTCAGCAGGTCGATCGGCACCATCATGTTGATGTTTTGCGTCTGGCCCTTCTCGACGGCGTGCTGGAGCTGCAGCGAGCCGATGCCGAGGAGATCGCCGGCCGGCCCGATCAGCGCGGTGCCGCCCCAGTTCGGATGCGCCGGTGCGGTGAAGATCGCCTCGTCGAGGACATATTCCCAGTAGCCGGCGAATTCCTGCTTGGCGACGATGCGCGCGGCGACGGAGCGCTGCCGGCCGCCGAAGCCGCCGATCACGACGCGTTCGCCGATCGCCGCCGTGGCCGATTCGCCGATCTCCAGCGCCGGCACGTCGAGCTTAGCCAGCGCCTGCACCAGGCCGAAGCCGGTCTCCTGATCGTAGCCCAGTACATGGCCGGGGACCGAGCGGCCGTCGTTGAGTGTGATCCAAAGCGTCTCCGCCTCGGTAATCAGGTACCCGATCGTTAGCACGAGACCGTTGCCGCGAATGAAAACGCCGTTGCCGGCGCGTTCGGTGCCCAGCGTTTCCGCCGTGAACGCGTCGGGCGGAACGATCGTGCGCAAGCCGACAACGCAGGATAAGGCCCGCTCGAGATCGTAGCTATAGTCCTCCGCTTTCGGCTGCGCCGAGGCTGGCACCTTCCAGTCGCTCACGGATGGCATCGCATATTCCTTCGCTCGCGGCGGTCGCCCTCGATCAAGACCATGTCGCCCAGTCGGGGCGGCGGCAAATCGCAGACAGAAGGCCGTTTGCCGCACCGCTCCTTCTCAAAAGCTATTTGTCCACTGTAAGCTCGCGGATCAAGCCCGCTTGCGAGTGAGTCTGCAAGGCCGCTTGAAGCCGCTTGCCGTCAACCGCTCGACAGTCCGGCATTGAGGAATTCTTTCGACCACTTCGCATAGTCGGCCTGGCGGGTAACCTGTTTCATCAAGTCGGGCGAGGCGAGGCCCTTGATGTCGGCGGGAGGCGTGCCGGCGCGCAGCGCTTTGAGCGTTTCGTGGACGGCGTTGACCGCGGCCATGAACGGCAAGTGGCCTTGCAGGCAAACGCGGACATTGCGCGCACTGAGATAATCGAGATCGTAAAGCTCCGGCCCCGCGCCGCCGAGGAACAGCGGCAATTTTACGGCGGCGGCGACCGCGTCGAGCTGCGCGCGCGTCTTCACGCCCGCCATGAACAACATGTCGACGCCCGCTTCTTCATAGGCCTTCAGCCGCGCGATGGTGTCCTCGACGCCGCTCATCGCCATGGCGCTGGTGCGGGCGGCAATGACGAGCCGCTTATCCTGCCGGCCGGCGAGCGCGGCCTTCATTTTGCCGACGCCCTCGGCGATCGGAATCAGCGCCGGTCCCGCCGCGCCATAGCTCGTCGGCAGCGCCGTGTCCTCGATCGTCAAGGCGGCGACGCCGGCGGTCTCGAGTTCTTCGACCGTGCGTTTGACGTTCAGCGCGTTGCCGTAGCCGTGATCGGCGTCCACCAGAAGCGGCAGCTTGCCGGCGCGATTGATGCGGTAGGCCTGTTGCGCGAATTCGCTCAGCGTAAGCACGATGACATCGGGCGCGCCGAGCACCGTGAACGATGCGATCGAGCCGGCGAACATCCCTGCTTCGAAACCGAGATCCTCGGCGATGCGCGCCGAGATCGGGTCATATACCGATCCCGGATAAATGCAGCGCGATCCCGCGATGATCGAGCGCAAGCGCTCCCGTCGGTCAGTCCAGTCCATGCAGTGGCCCCTGATTTCTGTGCGTTGGCGGTACGACGCACAATTCTAACATGCGGAATCGACGATGACTCGCGGCGTATGGACATGCAGGGTACAACTCGCGCCGCGTCGCCGCGGCGCCAGCCATAATGTGAAATCCGCTTGCGTTTCGCCCGGGCCGAGCCGCGCGGCGCTACTTTTTAGTCGCCGTTGGGTCGCTCTGTGAGGTCGCCGCTTGCTGCTGCAACGCCTGGAGTTTTTTCTGCAGGTCGGGCAGGCTCGCCACGAGTGTGCAATTGGCTTTGTCTTTTGCCGCCTGCTGTTGGGCCTCTCCCCAGCGCGCTTCGGCGTCCTGTTTGTTCCAGGGCCGCTGAGTTTCGGGGTTGAAATTTCCCTGCAGCGCAAGGCTGTTCAACGATCGATGGTAATCCTCGAGACTGAGAACGCGATCGCTTTTCTGAAAATAGAAATTGGTGCCGTCCAGCTCGCTGCAATGCAAAAGACCGCGGGCGAAAGTCTGCTGCGCTGTCCTGGCAGCGGAGATCTTCCCCTGCAGGTCCTCGGCGCTGGCGCTTTGCGCGCGTAGCGGCGTCGCAAAAAACCCGGCGAGAATCAGCGCCGCAAGGCCGCTCCCCACCGCGGCGGTCCCAAATAGCATTCGCGCCATGACTTCATCCCCCAATGAAATGCCCGGCTGCCGTTGCGTTTTTGGCATACCACATAACCGGTCCGGGTGCAGCTGTTACCGAATTGTTCACCATCCGAACTGGAACAGCCGTTAATACGACGGGCACCATGGCCGGTACGCGGTCTTGTGCCTTGTTCCCGCCAAATGTTGGCTACAGAAAGCTTCTTGAAATTGGGGTCGCCGGGGGTCTGTCGTGCGTGTCAGCATCGGTTTTGTCGTCGTTGCATTCGCCGTTGCCGGTTCGCTCGGTCCTGCCGCCGCGCAATATTATCCGCCGCAGCCCGCGCCGCCGTCCTATTCGGGGTCGCCTCCGGTGTATCGCGACGCCGACGGCGCGCCGATCAATCCACGCTATGTCCAGCCGGCCCCTGCCGATGATGCCTATCCGGGCCAGGTAGCAAGCCAGCCTTATTTTGCGCCGCAGCCGCTGCCAGCGGTCGACGAACGGCCGCCGGCCACCGTCGCCGCCGCTCCCGCCGCCGGCGGCGACGTGACCGGTTCGATCAACAGCCCGCCCCCGGCGGCAGCGCCGCCACAGCCGGCCCCGCCGACGGTGGTCGCCGCACTGCCGACGCAAGCGCAGCCGGATCAGGATGCGGCCCAGCAACTGCCGTCGCAATTCCGCCGGCAGATCGTGAATTTCCCAACTCCCGAGCCCGCCGGGACCATCATCGTCGATACGCCGAACACGTACCTCTATCTCGTTCTCGGTCACGGTCAGGCATTGCGCTATGGCATCGGCGTTGGCCGCGACGGCTTCACTTGGTCGGGCACCGAACGCATCAGCCGCATGAAGGAATGGCCGGATTGGTTTCCGCCGAAAGAGATGATCGACCGTCAGCCGTATCTGCCGCGCTTCATGGCCGGCGGCGAAACCAACCCGCTCGGCGCCCGCGCCATGTATCTCGGCAACACGCTATATCGAATTCACGGCACCAACGATCCGACGACGATCGGTAAATATATTTCTTCCGGCTGCATCAGGTTGACCAACGAGGACGTTGAAGATCTGTACAGCCGGGTCAGCGTCGGCACGCGTGTCGTCGTGTTGCCGGCGACGATGCCAACGGCGTTGTCCGATACGCCGCAGGCGCCACAATATCCGGCTGGCCCGCAATACTCGGCGGCGCCGCCAATTCCGCCGGCTCCGATAACACGCTAACGATTGGCGGGCAGGTTTGGTGGCCGGCACTGCAGCGCCGGCCATTTTCATTTCGCGGCGCGCCACGCGCCAGTTAGCGCCGGGATTGACGGCGGCGCCGCCGGCGGGCTCATAGACGTTTGTGCTTGTCACAATGCGCAAACAGAGCCCGGCCCCGTGTGATCCCGCTTTCCGTCCTCGATTTATCACCTGTGACCACGGTGACGCCGGGCTCGGCGGCATTGCGCAATTCGCTCGATCTGGCGCGGCTTGCCGACCGGCTCGGCTACAAGCGCTATTGGGTCGCGGAGCACCACAATCTGGCAAACATCGCCAGTTCATCGCCCGAAATCATGATCGGACAGATCGCGGCGATAACCTCCCATATCCGAGTCGGCTCCGGCGGCGTGATGTTGCCCAATCACGCGCCGCTGATGGTCGCCGAACGCTTCAAGGTGCTGGAGGCGTTGTTTCCCGGTCGTATCGACCTCGGGCTCGGCCGCGCGCCGGGCACCGATCAGGTCACGAGTTATGCCTTGCGGGCTCGGCAGGACCCGCGGCAAGGCGACGATTTTCTCGAGCGTTTTCAGGAACTCTTGCTGCTCGAGCGCGGCGGCTTTCCGGAAGGGCATCCATTCCGCAACGTGCACGCGGTTCCCGCCGACGTGGCGCTGCCGCCGATTTGGCTGCTCGGCTCGAGCGGCTATAGCGCCGAACTCGCCGCCGCCGTCGGCGCGGGTTTCGCCTTCGCGCATCACTTCGCCGACTACGATGCGGCGAGCGCCATGCTCAGCTACCGCGAGCATTTCAAGCCGTCGGCGACGCTGGCGAAGCCATACGCCATTCTCGGCGCGGCCGTGATCGCGGCCGACAGCGACGCGGAAGCGGAGCGCATTGCGCTCAGCGCCGACCTGCACTATGCGCGGCGCGCCAAAGGCGAATACCTCCCGCTCGCCTCGCCGGAAGAGGCCGCCGCTTATCCCTATACGCCGATCGATCGCGAACGCATGGCGCGCCATCGTGGGCGGCTGGTGGTCGGCGGCGTCGATCGGGTGAAGGAGCGCTTGCGCGCATTGACTGAGGCGACCCGCGCCGACGAACTCATGATCACGACGATGGTTTACGATCATGCGGCGCGGCGGCACTCCTACGAGCTGTTGGCGCAGGCCTACGCGCTCGCGCCGTCGCCATAAGGCGAACCGGAAATATATCTTGAAGATATCCGCACCGCCGTGCCGCCGGGGGTGTCATCATCGCGACTTTCTTTACCCTTTAGCATTACTACGTCATGAATTGGCCGCCATCATTCCGCCATGTGGCGGGAGGGGTTCGTGTCCACTAAGACTCATGATCAGAATCACGAATTCCCCGCAGTGGTGGGGGCGGAATTGAGCATTCAGGGCGCGCGGCGCGCGGCAACGTTTCGCGCCAGAAACGGGTTTGCGAGCGTTTGCACACTTGCTCTCTGCGCGTCGTTTGGCCTGGCGCTGGGCGCGGCGCCGGCCTCCGCGCAATACTACGGATTTGACTACGGATTTCGGCACAAGCCTAGACATCGGGCGGTGCAACATGTCGGCAAGGAGAAGAACGTCAGCAAGGACCCGTTCGGCGACATTCCGAAGGGGCCGCTGCAGATCTTCATCTCGATCGATCAGCAGAAGCTGCATCTGTACAGCGACGGCATGCATGTTGCGGACACCTCCGTCGCAACCGGGGTGCCGAGCCTGCCGACGCCCGTAGGCGTGTTCAGCGTCATTCAAAAACAGGTATTCCACCGCTCCAACATTTACAGCAATGCGCCGATGCCCTTCATGCAACGCATCACCTGGTCGGGGGTGGCGATGCATGAAGGTGAAGGCATCGGCCATCAGGCATCGCACGGCTGCATCCGCATGCCGCACGATTTTGCGGTGCGGCTTTACCATCTCACCAAGCTCGGCGTGCCCGTGATTGTCGCGCGGCCCGAATTGCGGCCGGACGAATTCGCCGACCCGCATCTGTTCGTGCATCGGGACAAGGCGCCGGAACAGATTGCTGCCGTGCCGCTGTCGTCGGATCCCGCGCCGGCCGTGCGGCCCGCCGATGCCGGCAAAATGTTCAACCCCGCGCCGACTGCCGCGGCGGACACGGCCGATCCGGCTGCGCTCGGGTTGCGCGTGAGTGCCGATAGTGGCGCCGCCGCGCCCGATCGGGCTGCCGACGCCGCGGCGCACGATCCCGCGATTAACGCCCCGGCAAAGTCCGTCACGGCGGCGGCGGCCGAGGTCAGCGCGGCCGCTCCGGCCGATCCCAAAACCGAGCCGTCCGCGCCGGACGCCGCTGCGCCTGCACCCGCCGCACCCGATGACAGCGTGCCGGTGCCGCCGGCCGAACCGGCGGTCCTCGTCAAAGACGCGCCCGCCAGCAAGGCGCCAATCGCGATATTCATCAGCCGCAAGGAAAAGAAAATTTACGTGCGCCAAGATTTCGCGCCGCTGTTCCAGGCGCCGGTCACCATTGCGGACCCGGACCGGCCGTTCGGGACGCACGTTTTCACCGCGATGGGATTCACCGGCGACGATCACACGACGTTACGCTGGAATGTCGTTTCACTGCCCGGCGAGCCGCCGCCCCAGCCGAAGCGGAAGACTGAGAGAGAAGCGCGATACGAGAAACATGTTCGCGGCCGAAACCGCGGCGAAGAAGGCGAAAAGCTCGGCGATCTGCCGCCGCCGCAGACGCCGGCTGACGCACTTGCCCGCATCGGCATCCCGCAAGCCGCCATCGATTACATTTCCCAAATGATCGTTCCCGGCTCGTCGCTGATCGTGTCCGACCACGGTCTTGGCGAGGAAACCGGCGAGGGAACGAATTTCGTTGTCGTCGCGCGCTGATGCGACCATTCGGGCGGGACGTCGAGGGTGGGTTGAGCGTAGCGCAGCCCGCCGCTAGGCTACTTTTGGAATACAGTGGACCGGTGCGGTAAGACCGGCCGGCAGTCTCATAGGAGGATCGGCTTGGGTAAGCATTTTGCATTGACGTCATCGGACAATTTCAAGCTCGGCGCCTATCGCGCCGACCCAGCCGGAAAAGCCAAGGGCGGCATCGTCGTCATTCAGGAAATTTTCGGCGTCAATCATCACATTCGCGCGGTGTGCGACCGGCTTGCCGGCGAAGGCTATGCGGCGCTGGCGCCCGCAGTGTTCGATCGCCAGCAGCCGAATTTTGAATCCGGCTACACGCCCGACGAAATCGCCAATGCGCGCAAATTCGTCGCCAATCCGGATTGGGGCGCGATGCTGCGCGACGTTCAGGCGTCGATCGATGAACTCAAAAAGGATGGGCCGGTCGCCATCATGGGCTTCTGCATGGGCGGCACAATCTCGTTTCTCTCGGCCTGCAAGCTCAACGGCTTGTCCGCCGCCGTGTGCTATTACGGCGGCAATATCGCCAAGAACGCCGACGAGAAGCCGAAAATACCGGTGCAGATGCATTTCGGCGAGAAGGACGCTTCGATCCCAATGAGCGACGTCGATATGATCAAGCAGAAGCGCGGCGGCGATTGCGAGATCTATGTCTATCCCGACGCGCAGCACGGCTTTCATTGCGACGAGCGCGGCAGCTACCAGGAAGCGGCAGCCAAGCTCGCTTGGCAGCGCTCCATGGCGTTTCTGGCGAAGAACGTGAAATAGCTTACGGCGGAGGTTGGACGACGACGGACTGATGAAGAACTCTCATCCGACGTCGGCCGTCCGGCGTCTGGCCCCCGCTAGAACCACCGCTCCTGCACTTGGATGGTGTCGCCGGGCTGCACCTGGGCGGTGATCGGCGTCTTGAAGCGATAGACTTGGCCGCCGTAGTTGCGGCTGACGATGACGGATTGCTTGTAGCCGCGCGGACCGAAGCCGCCGGCGATCGCCACCGCCGTCTCCACCGTCATGTTGGCGACGTACGGATATTGGCCCGGCTGGGTGACTTCGCCGAGGATGAAGAACGGCCGATAGGCTTCGATCTCGACCGCGACATGCGGATCGCGCACATAACCTTGACGCAGCAGATCGGCGATGCGGGCCGAAAGCTGGTCGGTCGTCAGGCCGCGCGCCGCCACCGAGCCGATCAGCGGCATGGCGATGTCGCCGCTGGCATCCAGCACGTAAGAGTTGGTCAGTCCCTCCTGGCCGAACACGACGACGCGCAACCGATCGCCCGAATCGAGAGTGTAGGGAACCTGCTGCGGGTTTGGCGCGTAGGCGACGGACGAGGCAGCCGTCATTCCTGGATAGCCGCCGAGCATCCCGCCGTAGGGAGATGCGGCGACCGGTCCGTAAGACGATGCGGCGTAACCGGGTGCCGCGGCCGCAGCATATGTGGGCGTCGCCGCCATTCCATAGGCCGGCGCGGCCGCCATTGCATAAGCGGGTGCGGCAACCGGCTGCTGATAGGGCGAAGGCGCCACGGTTCCGTAGGGCGCCGGGCCCGAGCCATAGACCACATTGTCGATGCCGTATGGCGAGGGCGCGGCCGCCATCTGGATGCTCATCACGGGCTGCCGCGCGCATCCCGCCACTGCAATTGCCAGGGCAATCAACGCCAGAAGAGGGCGGGCGACCCGCATAGGCACAATCCGACCCCATTTCGAGCCAAAGCCGAGGTCCGATTAACGCCCGGTATGGTTAACAAACCCTCACCGGCGCGGGTTAGGCAGCGTACCCAAGAGCTTACTCGGGCTTACTGTGGCGCCGGGCGGTCAGCCAGTCGGCGATCGACAGCAGCACCATCACCACGGCAAAGGTCGCCGGGAAACCCAGCACCCAGATCAGCTTCGACGTATCCGGCTCTTTTTCGAGATCGAAATACCACGCCAGCGCATCGACCGCGGCAATGCCGACAATCGAGCCAAGCAGTTTTTGTTTGAGCGCGCCAAAGTCGACCTGGGTGAGGCCATGCGGCCAATCCGGGTGCGCGTCGGCGTCGATCCGGCGGATGAAATTTTCGTAGCTGGAGAAAATCACGATGAGGACGAGATTCGCCGTCAGCGCCAGATCGACCAGATTGAGCACGCCCGTCACAAGGTCGTGCCAGTTCAAGGTCGGAACCTGAATGAATAGCAGGAACAGATCGCCGAAGAAGCGATAGATCAGCAGAAGCAGACAGAGCAGCAAACCGAGTAGGAACGGCGCCAACAGCCAGCGGCTGAAAAACACCGACGCTTGGATGTAGCGTCCATCCGGCCAATGCATGAATGAACTCCGGCGATGATGCCGACGCGCGAACGACAAAATAGCGAATAGCCGATTTTGGCAATATTCGCTATTCACCGCTCACTATCTGCTGGTTTATGCCGCCACTCCCGTGCCGATCGGACAGCTCACGCCGGTGCCGCCGAGGCCGCAATAGCCGTGCGGATTCTTGGCGAGGTATTGCTGGTGATAGTCCTCGGCAAAATAGAACGGCGGCGCGTCGCGGATTTCCGTCGTGATCGGGCCCAAATGCCTGGCCTCGAGCGCCTTGGCATAGGCGACCTGCGACGCCTCGGCGGCGGCGCGCTGCGCCGGTGAAAACACATAGATGCCGGAGCGGTACTGGGTGCCGACATCGTTGCCCTGGCGCATGCCCTGGGTCGGGTCGTGGCTTTCCCAAAACGTCTTGAGCAGGCGCTCGTACGAGATTTTCTTCGGGTCGTAGACCACCAACACGACTTCGTTGTGCCCGGTGCGGCCGGAGCACACTTCGTCATAGGTCGGATTGGGCGTGAGGCCACCGGCGTAACCCACCGCGGTTACGTGGATGCCGTCGCCGAGCTCCCAGAATATGCGTTCGGCGCCCCAGAAGCAGCCGAACCCGAACATCGCGGTCTGCAGCCCTTCGGGATAGGGGCCCTTGAGCGCGCGGCCATTGACGAAATGCCGCTGCGCGGTCGGAAGCGGCGTTGAACGCCCCGGCAAGGCTTCGTCGGCGGCAGGCATTTCGAGTTTCTTGCGGAATGAAAACATGGCGGCTCCCGTCCGGTGATTGGAAACGGCGATGGAAATATAGACTGCGCGCCGCGTTCCCGCACCGGGCGGAGCGATCACGTTTCTGCGCCTTTTATCGGCCTTAAATCCGCATCTGAACGGCTTCCACCTGCCGCTTTTGCCCCTTATGGTGCGGCCAAATTCGGCATGACCAGTTCATAACTGGCGGGAGGCCTTCAAGATGCTTCGAATGTTCGCACTCGCCTGCGCGGTTGCCGGCGGCTTAGCCCTTGCCGGCGGAGCGGCCGTCGTACCGGCGCTCGCCCAACAGCCGGTGCCGACCGGGGCGACGCCGCCCTACGGACCGCCGATATCGCTCGATCAGGCCAAGCGCGTCATGGCGGCTTCGGAGCTCGAGGCGGCCAAGAATTCCTGGCAGGTGGCGATCACCATTCTCGACTCCGGCGGCAATATGGTGATGTTCCACAAGGTCGATAACGCGCAACTCTCCGCCATCACCACGTCCGAGGGCAAGGCGCGCACCGCGCTCGAATTCAAACTGCCGTCGAAGGCGCTCGACGACGCCATCGCCAATGGCGGGGCCGGCATGCGGCTTTTGGCGCTCAAGGACATCACGCCGCTGCAGGGCGGCCTGCTGGTTCTGGTCGACGGCAAGATCATCGGTGCCGTCGGCGTCTCCGGCGCGCTGTCGTCGCAGGACGAGCAAGTCGCGAAAGCCGGCGCCGACGCGCTGGCGAAATCAGGGATGTGAGGCGCTCAGCGCCGCTTTCAGCGCGGTCGCGGCGGCGGCGTAGCCGCCCTGGGCGCCGTCGATGAAGTGCACGTGATCGCTGCGCGCCGGCGACGGCGTAAAGCAGGTCATCATGGCGGCGTTCTGCCGATGCAGGCCGTAGTTCGCCGTTCCCGCCGCGGCGGCGAGCCGCCGCTCCAGCGTAGCGGCAAGCTCGGGGCTGCAGTCGATGATCATGCGCAGCCCGTCGTCATATTTGCGGAAGTCGGAATTCTCCATGACCTGACGCAGATAGGTTGCCGGCACGAAAGCGCCGACGCGCAGGCCGGACCGCATGATCAGGAAATAGAGCAATGTCCGCCCCAGCACGCGGGCGCGCTTGAATCGGCCGCCGCCCGGCACCGTGTGCGTTTCGAGCGCGAGCCCCTGCGGCGGCCAGCCGAGCTTCGGACCACCGGCCGGCAGCGGCTCTCCGGCCTCGGGACTGCTTTCGACCAGCGCCACGATGTCCTCGGTGAGCGCGCGGAACGCGACCGGATCGCCGCCGGCCGCTGGCATCACCAGCACGGCCAGAATGAGCCCGCGCGCGGCGCGGAATTCCTCGAACCGGCATGACAGGCCGGTGAGATCGGGCCAAGTGCCGGGCGGCGCCGGGGTGACGGCGAATTCGCCGCGCTTGACCGCCTCATCCGCCCAGGCGAGGCCGCCGCCCGCGAACATCGCATAGGACAGATTCTCCGACGGCCCGTAGCGCGCCACGCGCACGTCGAACCCCTGCCGGCGGATGGCGGCGAGCGGAATCAGGGCGACCCGCAAGATGAGGCCGAGCTCGCCGTCGGCCCAGGCCGCCGTCGCCGCCAGCGCCTCGCGCGCCAGGCCGCTATCGCGCGGCGACACCGCGAAGCTCGCGCCGTCGCCGCCGAACACGAACGGAAATTCGCGGCCGCCGAGCGCGTTGGTCAGCGCCGCGATCACCGCGGCGCCGGCCATGTTGACGGCCTTGTAGCGCTTTTCGGCGATCGCCTTGGTCGATTGCACGACGTCGGCGACGCCGATCGTCCAGTCTTCCGGCAGCGGCGTATAGCGGCTGGCGTCCATCAGGCTGCGGAAGCCGCGCCGCACCGGGACGGAGGCATAAAAGGCTTCGCTGTCGTCTGCCGCGGTCATGGTTTGGCCCACTGACAAGCTACGGAGCAAGGCTTATTTAGTTTCCGGCAACACTCCTCCCTCTCCCCGCACGCGGGGAGAGGGGTGGGGTGAGGGGGCCTCTCCGCTGGGCTCCGAATAGCGGACGAGGGATCGGAGTCATCGTGCCGAAAAGCAAGAATAAATCACTGTCGGACGAAACCGCCGCCCCGCCGACGGACGACGACCAAATCATCGCCAGCAATCTGACGCTGCACGAGCTGTTTCAGAAGCAGACCGCGGTCATGCTGGAGCGCGCCGATCTCTCCGAGGAGCAGAAGCAATCGATCCTCATCGCCATGAGCTGCCCCTGCTGCGGGGCGGGCGGGTTTTCGTTTACGGCGAAGCTGAAGCGCGACTGACACCGGATAAATTAGCCCCTAGAAATGCTCCCGCAACTCCCCGCCGCGCCACATGAACGCGATGTAACGAAACACTCCGCCCGCGCGGCGCGTTTCCGGCAGGGGCGATCATTCCGCAAGGAGAAGATCGCCATGAAGCCACAAACTACAATCGCACTCGCCGCGGCGGCGCTGCTGACCGGCACCATGCTGGCCGGCACTCCGGCTTCGGCTGCACTATTTTCTTCGTCGGTGCCGAAGGCCGGCGACAGCCTGACTTTGTCGACCCAGGATCGGGAGACGGCATGGAACGACTTAAGCAGCGCGGCTGCATCGAATGCACCGTCGAGTTTCCAGCCCGCGACCAGCTCGGCGGTGCCGAGCACGCTGACGGTCCACGCGATCCCGGCAAAGACGGCCAGCGCCGTTCCGGCGCTGCGGCCCTACGACTACGCCAAGGTCAACGGCAAGCTTCTGATCATCAACCCGCACGACATGATGATCGCCGAGATGATTGCTGGATAGCGCCGCGCATTGTTCCCCTCCCCCTTGCGGGGAGGGGTTAGGGGTGGGGGTCGCGAGGTGATGCGCAAGCAGTGAGGATCCGTGCGGGCGTCCGCTGTTCGGGGTCGCCTCCCGACCCCCTCCATCCTCCCCCACAAGGGGGGAGGCAGTTTGGCGCCGTCACGGCCTGGAGCCTGGCGCGCGCCGCGCCGGCTAGTTCTTCTTGGCGTACGGATTGGCGCTGGGCTGCGACTGGCTGTGCATGCCGGCGAACGGCGAGGGTGCGGCGCCGCCTTTCTTCTTGTTCTTGTCCTGCTTCGGCTTTTTCTTTTCCTTGTTGCTTCGCATCTGACCTTTCGCCATGGCGGCCTCCGTGTTGTCGGTGGGTGATTCGCAAGTGGACGGCGCAATCTAACCTATCGTCCGGCAGAGCGATAACGGTGCGCCCGCCAATGATCAGCGCCCGCGCGGCTTGAAACCGCCGCGCATGCCGGGGCGGCCGAGCGTCGAGCGCGGGCCGGCACGGTCTTTGGCAGGGACTGACTCCACGCTTGGCCCCATCTCGCCGAGCGTGGGCTTGCGTGGCGTGTTTCTGCCTCCGGGGCGGTGCGGCGCGGCTTCGTGGGACAGCGCGATGCCCATTTCATCGAGCGCGGGCTTGTGGATTTTGCTCACCCCACGCCGCCCGCTACGGTCGGGCGACCGTCCCTTTGCAGGGGAGGGCAGGAATTTCGCGGTCGGGTCATCGGTCACCGCGAGCTCGGTCGAGCGCAGGCGTTTGATCTCGTCGCGCAGGCGGGCGGCTTCCTCGAAATCGAGATCGGCCGCGGCGGCGCGCATGCGCGTTTCGAGATCGCCGATCACCGCCTCGAAATTGTGGCCGATGGTGGCGGCGTCCTCGAATTCGCCGGCTTCTCCGGCGCCGGCGGCGATCAGCACATGGTCGCGCTCGTAAACGCTGTTGAGGATGTCGCCGATACCCTTGCGGATGCTTTCGGGCGTAATGCCGTGCTCGGTGTTGTAGGCCGCCTGCTTCTCGCGCCGCCGGCTGGTTTCCGCCATGGCGCGCTCCATCGAGCCGGTAACGTGGTCGGCATAGAGAATGACGCGGCCGTCGATATTGCGCGCGGCCCGGCCGATGGTCTGCACCAGGCTGGTTTCGCTGCGCAGAAATCCTTCCTTGTCGGCGTCGAGAATGGCGACCAGCGCGCATTCGGGAATATCGAGGCCCTCGCGCAATAGATTGATGCCGACCAGCGCGTCGAAGGCGCCGAGCCTCAAGTCGCGGATGATCTCGATGCGCTCGATCGTGTCGATGTCGGAATGCATGTATCTGACACGGATGCCTTGCTCGTGCAGATATTCGGTCAAATCCTCGGCCATGCGCTTGGTCAGCACGGTGACCAGGGCGCGGTAGCCCGATTGCGCCACGGCGCGGACCTCGCCGACCAGATCGTCGACCTGGGTGCGCGCCGGGCGCACGTCGACCGGCGGATCGATCAGTCCGGTCGGGCGGATCACCTGCTCGGTGAACACGCCGCCGGATTCGTTGAGCTCCCACGGCCCCGGTGTCGCCGAGACGCAGGTGGTTTGCGGCCGCATCGCGTCCCATTCCTCGAAGCGCAGCGGCCGGTTGTCCATGCACGAGGGCAGGCGGAAGCCGTATTCGGCGAGCGTCGCCTTGCGGCGGAAGTCGCCGCGATACATGCCGCCGAGCTGCGGCACGGTGACGTGGCTCTCGTCGACGAAGACCAGCGCATTGTCGGGCACGTATTCGAACAAAGTCGGCGGCGGCTCGCCCGGCTTCCGCCCGGTCAGATAGCGCGAATAGTTCTCGATGCCGGCACAGGCGCCGGTCGCCTCCATCATTTCGAGATCGTAGAGCGTGCGCTGCTCGAGCCGTTGCGCTTCCAGCAGCCGGCCGGCGGCGTTAAGCTGCTCAAGTCGCTGCCGCAATTCGAGCTTGATGCCGGACAGCGCCTGCAACAAAGTCGGCCGCGGCGTCACGTAGTGCGAATTGGCGTAGATTTTGACGAATTCCAGCTCGTCGGTCTTCTGGCCGGTCAGGGGATCGAATTCGTGAATCAATTCCACCTCGTCGCCGAACAGCGACACCCGCCAGGCGCGGTCCTCATAGTGCGCCGGGAAGATTTCGATGGCGTCACCGCGCACGCGGAACGAGCCGCGATAAAAATCGCCCGCCGTGCGCTTGTATTGCAGCGCGACGAGGTCGGCCAAAAGCTGGCGCTGGTTCAAGCGTTCGCCGCGCTTGATCGTGAACGTCATCGCCGAATAGGTCTCGACCGAGCCGATGCCGTAGATGCAGGACACCGAGGCGACGATGATGACGTCGTCGCGTTCGAGCAACGCGCGCGTCGCCGCATGGCGCATGCGGTCGATCTGTTCGTTGATCGAGGAGTCCTTCTCGATATAGGTGTCGGTGCGCGGGATATAGGCTTCCGGCTGGTAATAGTCGTAATAGCTGACAAAATACTCGACGGCATTGTCGGGAAAGAAACTTCTGAACTCGCCGTAGAGCTGCGCCGCCAGCGTCTTGTTCGGCGCCAGGATCAATGCCGGGCGCTGCGTTTGTTCGATCACTTTCGCCATGGTGAAAGTCTTGCCCGAGCCGGTGACGCCGAGCAGCACCTGGGTGCGGTCGTTCCTCCGCACGCCCTCGACCAGGTCCTTGATCGCCGTCGGCTGATCGCCCTTCGGGTCGAACTCGGATTTGATGACGAGCGCGCGGCCGCCTTCGGATTTATCCGGCCGCGGCGGCCGGTGCGGCGTCCATAATTGCTGATCGCGGAATTCGTCGCGGCCCTCGCGCAATAGACGATCGAGCGATTGCTGACTCGCCGCGCTGCCGAAGGCGCCCATGCCGCCTTCATTCGGAGCGGGGCGCGGCCGGGTGCGGCTGGGTTCCTCGCCATACCTGATGACGCCGCCGCGCGCGCCTGCCGTGCGCGATCCTTCCCCTCCGGGAGAACGTGAGGCTTCGCCCTCTTGCTCCTCAATTCCCCAAGCCCGCGCCAGATCGGGATCGAGCTCGCCGGGCGGCACCGGAGTCCTGCCGACATAGCCCTGCTGCGGCGCTTCCCCAAATCCGCGCGCGACCGAGGCGCGCGCTTTATGCGCATTGGCAAAATCGGCGCGGCGGTCCCAGGAATTGTCAGGCGGCTGTGCAAGCTTTGACGCTTGCTCTTCTCCTCCTCGTTGTGGGGAGGAGATAGAGGTGGGGGTCGGGAGGTGATGCGCAAGCGAAGACGGTTCCTCTTTTGCGCTCGTCGACGGTTGCGATTTCCCCTCACGACCCCCCACCCCTCCCTCCCCCACAAGGGGGGAGGGAGAACGAGTGCCCGTCTGCGCACCAAGTCCGGCGCGGCCTTGGCCGATGGCGGGATTGAGCAGGTCGGCCAGCGAATCGTCGAGCGCCGCCGCGTCCGGCCGCGACGCCTTGGCGCGCGTCGGCTTGGCCGGGTCTTTCGGCTTTTTCGGATATTCAGGCTTCTTCGCCATCGCCTGCAATATGGGTCGAGTCCGGCGAGGAGGAAAGTACGCTCGTCATTCCGGATTGCCGCGAAACCGGCAAGTCCGGAATCCATATTCGCCGACCTGACGCAGTCACTCGAACTTAATCCCCGCCCGCTCGATCACTTCGCCCCATTTCTTGGAATCCGAAGCGATCAGCGCGGCGAACTCGTCAGGCGTCCCGCCGGCCGGCTCCTCGCCGATGGCGGCGAAGCGCGCCTTGAATTCCGACGATTGGATCGCCCGGTTGATGGCCGCATTGAGCTTGTCGATGATCGGCCGTGGTACGCCCGCCGGCGCGATGACGCCGGCCCAGGTCGCCGCCGAATAGCCGGGCACGCCGGCCTCGGCGATGGTCGGCAAAAACGGAAACGCCGGCGAGCGGTGATCGCCACTGACCGCCAGCGCGCGGACCGCGCCGGAGCGCGCGAACGGCGCGATCGAATTGAGGCTTTCGAACATCAGCTGCACGCGCCCGGCGATGAGATCGTTGATCGCCGGAGCGCCGCCCTTGTAAGGCACATGGACGATGTCGGTCCCGGTCATGAACTTGAACAATTCGCCGCCGACATGGCCGGGCGAGCCGTTGCTCGACGACGCATTGAGGAGCTTGCCGGGATTTTGCTTGGCGTAGTCGATCAGCTCCTTGACGGAGTGAAACGGCGTCGTCGGCGACACCGCCAGCAAGAGTTGCCCGCGCAGCACCAGCGCGACGGGCTGAAAATCGCGCGCGATGTCGTAAGGCAGCTCTCTCACCAGATGCGGGCTGATCGCCAGCGCGCCGATCGGGCCGAGGCACAATGTGTAACCGTCGGGCGTCGCCTTTGCGGTCAGGTCGAGACCGACGGTGAGCGCGCCGCCCGGGCGGTCGTCGACGATGATCTGCTGGCCGATTTCCTGGGTGAGCGGTGCGGCGAGAATGCGCGCCACCGTGTCGGTCGCGCTGCCCGCGGCCTGCGGCACGATGAGGTGGATCGGCCGGTCCGGATATTGCGCGGCGGCCGGCGTCGCGCACACGCACACAAGCAGGAAGGCGATCAGTTGAATTCGGCGCATCGTACGCTCCCGGCGGCTGCGTTTGCGGCTACTTTGTGAAGTGTATTAGTGTCGCGGTAAGGGAGAAAGCGTCCATGAGCTCTTTTGACTTCGCGCCGTTGTTGGCGCCGGGATTGCCGCCGCCGGCCGCAAGATGGACCGGATTCGCCAAATATAATTTCGTCGGCGGCCACAACGATCCCGACCATGTTCCGGTCGATGCAATCGTCAAGGCGGCAAACGACGTGCTTACACGCGAGGGAACGACGCTGGCGACCTACGGCCTGGCGAGCGGGCCGCTTGGTTACCGGCCGCTGCGCGAATTCCTGGCGCGAAAGCTCAAACGCACCGCCGGCGTCACCTGCACCGCCGATGAAATTCTCGTGACGTCCGGATCGCTGCAGGCGCTCGACCTCGTCAACGGCATCCTGTTGTCGCGCGGCGACACCGTCATCATCGAACAGGCGAGCTACCAGGGCGCGCTGACCCGGCTCACCCGTCTCGGCGTTACTGCCGTCGGCATTCCGCTCGATGGCGAGGGCATGCGCATGGATGCGCTCGCCGCCGCTCTCGACGATCTCAAGCGCCGCGGGGTGCGGCCCAAATACATTTACACAATTCCGACCGTGCAGAATCCGACCGGCACGATATTGAGCGAAGCACGCCGGCACGAAATGCTGCGGCTCGCGGGCGAGCACGGCGTGCCGATTTTCGAGGACGATTGCTACGCCGATCTGATCTGGGACGGGAAGCGACCGCCCGCGCTGCACGCGATGAGCAAGAACGGCGGCGTCATTCATATCGGCTCGTTCTCCAAATCGATCGCGCCGGCGCTTCGCGTCGGCTATATCATCGCTGAATGGGACCTGTTGGCGCGCATGTTGGCGCTCAAGACCGATGCCGGCTCCGGAGCGCTCGAGCAGATGGTGCTCGGCGAATTTTGCTCCGCGCATTTCGACACCCATGTGCCGGAGCTGACGCGCGGCTTGCGCAAAAAACTCGAAACGCTGATGGACGCGCTCAACGAGCAATTCGGCACCGCGGCGGAATTCGACGATCCAAAGGGCGGCATTTTCCTGTGGGTCAAGCTGCCGGACCAGGTCGATACGCTGAAACTGTTCCAGCCGGCGCTCGCGGCCGGCGTCGCCATCAATCCCGGTCCGGAATGGTCGACCGACAAGAGCTACGGCCGGAGCCGCACGCGGCTGTGCTTCGCCAACCCATCGCACGAAGCAATTCGAGCCGGGATTGCGACGCTCGCCGAAGTCTGCCGCCGCGAATTCGGCGTGCCGGCGCGGATCGCGAATGTCGAGCGGGCGGGGGCATAAATTCGTAGGGGCGCCCCTTGTGGGCGCCCGCGCCGGCAGGGGCGGCCACGAGGGCCGCCCTTACGGGCTCAAAATCCGCGCAGCACCTGCGCCACGTGCTCGACTTCGGGCGGCGACGCGAAGCAATGGGCGACGAGCTTGCGCCATTCCTGAAAATCGGGCGAGCCGCGAAAATCGACGGTGTGATTCTCGACCGTCTCCCAGGCGACGAACAGGCGATAACGCGCGGGCTTTTCGACCGAGCGCCGCAGCTCCATGGCGCGGCAGCCCTTGGCGCGCTTGAAGATCGGCGCGGCGCTTTTCACGCCGGTCTCGAATTCCGTTTCCATGCCGGGCTTGACCTCGATTTGCGCGATTTCGGTAACCATGTTTGTTCCCCTGCGATTGAGGCGGGAACCTAGCACGTTTGAGGAAGCCGTGAAGCGGACGTGTGTCGGACTCAGCCGAGCGGTGCGCCGAATATGCGGAAAATGACGGGGCCGGCGATCAGGAATACCAGCAGTCCGTTCCGCCAGCGCGGCGTGTCGATGGCGGCGACGAGCGACAGGCACGCCAGCGGCACGATCGCGATGAGCGGCAGGTAGTAGCGCGGATAGGCGTCCATCAGCCATCCGGTCGCGACGTAGCGGCCGTAACTATAGGTCACATGGATCGCGAAGGTTGCGCCGATCGCCAGCGCGCCGGCGCCGACGATGACATCGAGCGCGGTTTCCCGCCGGCGCCATAAGCGGTGCAGCGACAACACGAGACCGGCGAACGCGCAGCCGACCGCCGCCACCGGAATGGCGAGCATTGCGTAATTCAACGGGTTGCGGGCGCCGAGCGTCGGCATCCAGTCGGCGACGAAGGCGCCGATGAAATAGATCAGATAGCCGGCAAACGATTGGCGCGGCAGGTCGGACCAGCCGGCGGCGCGCGCGCCTTGGGTGAGCAACGCGATTTGCGCCGGTGTCTCCGGCGTCGGGCTGCCGTAGCGCAGCATGTATTCAAAGTAGGGCGCCGCGGCGAGTGCGAATACGAGTGACGCGGCGACGATCCAGATAACGGGCAATCGCTTGCGCCAAAGCAGATACGCGATCACCGCGCCGACTAGCCCGGCGCCGAGCAACAAGCCGGTCAACTTGGCCCAGCCGGCGGCGACGACGCCGACGAGCGCCAGCACAAGCCAACTTTCACGGCCGCTTGTCAGCGTCTGCCAGACGCCGAGCATCGCGATGGCGCCGCCGCAGAAGGCGAGATTGTCGTTGTTCACGGCGCTGGCGAGCGGCACCAGAACCGGAATGCAGCCGAGCGGCACGGCATAGGCGTAAAACTCCTCGCGCGACAGCCGTGCGGCAACACCGAGGCCGAGCAACGCGGCAAAGCCCAGGGCCGCGATCGCAATATCGATCAGCCGATCCGCGAACAGCGCTTGCGGATGGCCCTCGAGCGTGGGGCCGAGCAGCGCCAGCAACGCATAGAACATCGGCGGATGGTTGAGATAGTTGGCCGCGCCGGTGAATTGAAATGTGCGCGGGTCGAGCAAGCGCATGGTCTCCAGGACGGGCGCCGCTTCGCCGTCGTGCTGAATCTGCGCGACATAGGAGACGTGCGCCACCTCGTCAAAACCCTGGGTGATGTCCTTGCGTGCCGCGCTTAAGATAGCGGCGAGCACGAACAGGCCGAGGATCGCCGCGGCGACGAGCGCGTTGCCGGGCGCGCGGGCCACCGAAGGGCCCGATTGGGCATATGTACCGGTGCTGGACACGAGGGACAGAAATGCGCCCAGAGGGGTTAAATATTCGCTAGACGACGGGGTACACTGCGCTTCCCGCCATCCCCTCCAGCTTGCAAAGGTTTGTCATGATCGACGTACATTATTGGACCACGCCGAACGGCCACAAAATCACGATTTTTCTCGAGGAGGCCGGGCTCCAGTACAAAATCATTCCGGTCAATATCGGCAAAGGCGAGCAGTTCGCGGCGGAGTTTCTGGCGGTGTCGCCGAACAACCGCATTCCAGCAATCGTCGACCACGCGCCGGCCGACGGCGGCAAGCCGCTCCCGGTCTTCGAATCCGGCGCCATCCTGCTCTATCTCGCCGACAAGACCGGCAAGTTCATCGCCAAGGATTTGCGCGGGCGCACCGCGGCGCTGGAATGGCTGTTCTGGCAGATGGGTGGGCTCGGCCCGATGTCGGGCCAGAACAATCACTTCAGCAATTATGCCGTGGACAAAATTCAGTACGCGATGGATCGCTATCGCAACGAGGTCAACCGGCTGTACGGCGTCATGAACAAACGGCTCGCCGACCGTCCGTTTCTCGCCGGCGAATATTCGATCGCCGATATGGCGTGCTATCCGTGGGTCGTGCCATGGGAGCGCCAGGGTCAGAAAATCGCCGACTTCCCGCATCTCAAACGCTGGTTTGATGCGATTAAGGCGCGGCCTGCGGTGGTCAAGGCTTACGAGTGGACGCCGAAGATCAATCCCGGGCACGGCGGCATCCGCACCGCCGAGGAACGCGCGATCTTGTTTGGTCAGACGGCGCAGTCGGTCGCCGCCGCGGCGGGGAAACACTAGCTGTCATTGCGAGGAGCGAAGCGACAAAGCAATCCAGGCGGAATCCCCGGCTGGATTGCTTCGCTTCGCTCGCAATGACGATAGCTAATCCTGCCGCACGATGACCTTGGTGCCGACCGGTACGCGGTCGAACAGGTCCATCACGTCGTCGTTGACGAGCCGGAAGCAGCCGGACGAGACGGCTTGCCCGATGGTCTCCGGCGCATTGGTGCCGTGGATGCGGTACACGGTATTACCGAGATACATGGCGCGGGCGCCGAGCGGATTGCCCGGGCCGCCCGCCATGAAGCGCGGCAGATAGGGCTGCCGCTCGATCATTTCCGGCGGCGGCCGCCAGTCCGGCCACTCGGCCTTTTTGGTGATCCGCAGCAAGCCCTGCCAGGTAAAGCCGTCGCGGCCGACGCCGATGCCGTAGCGTAGCGCGCGGGTGGAGTCCTGAATCAGATAAAGATGCCGTTCCTGGGTATCGATGATGATGGTGCCGGGCGGCTCCAGCGAACGGTAGAACACCATCTGCTTCTTGAATTCTTCCGGCAGATTGGCGTCCGAATTGCCGTGATCGATGCCCGGATCGACGTCCGGCGCCGTGACCGGGTACTGAAACACCTGAGGCTGCGCGGGCAATTGCTGGGCCGGCACATGCGTCGAGACCATGCAGAGGATCGCAGCGCCGATCCCCGCCGCCAAGCCCCGCAAACTTCCGCTTCGTCCCAGCTTCAACATGTTGTCATTGTCCTCTCACTGACCCGCCCGTTCAATACCCGGTTTGTCATGCCAGGACGGCGCGTGCGGACTGTAAAATGGGCGGACTGCGCATTTCCCCCAAGCGGTTATTGCGAGACGCCGCCGATATAACCGGCGATTTTCCAGCCGCTTGCATCCTTAGTGTAGCACATCTCGTCACCGCCGAGCGGCGACAGCTCCTGGGCGTCGACATAGCCGGTTTTGCCGGACGGTGTGGCGATATGCAGAAGAAACGGCTCATTGGGATTGGTCGGCTGACTTGAGTCCGGTAATACCCGGACCAGGGTCATTCCGAGCTTCTCAATGACCGGCGAATTCGACTGCCCCGCGGCGTGCACGTCGAGGCCGCCATTGGTCGGATAGCCCCACTCGGACGGATCGGTCCCGGTCGCCTTTCCGAGTGCCTCGAATGCTTTCGGATCGATCGCCGGTTCGGCCGGCGCGCAGACGATGCCCTTCTGCTGCGGCGGTTCGGCGGCCGTCGGTTCGTTGGCGTAGCCGTTCAACACGTCCCAGCCCGATCCGTCTTTGGCGTCGAGACTGATCGCCTTGGCAAGATTGTCGATGCCGGCTTTGCGCTTGTCGGCCAGATCGCGGTCCTGCACCCAGAAAAAGTTTTGCGCCACGATCATGTGGGCGAGAGCGGCGCGATCTTTCTTGGCGACGACGTCGGCGAGTTGCTTGCGGAAGGTGATAAAGCTCGCATCGTTGTATGGCGCCGGCGGCGTCACCGCGACCGGCTGGTAGGGCGTGATCGGCGGCGGCGGTGGCGGCTTCAATCCGCCGCCGGGCAGCGTCAAGCCTTGCTGGGCAAAGCCCGGCGCCGCCGCCGGCACGGAAATCGCGAGGGTGGCGAGGCTCAACGCGGCAATGATAAGCGGGCGGCGCATCGG
>CAVZIQ010000013.1:0-127500 GCA_963775515.1 uncultured Alphaproteobacteria bacterium
CTTAGATCGGAAAGGGCCGGGAATATCTGCAAGTGTCGAGAGTTATAGATGATGATGTAAGCGGCCATAATGGAACGAGGCCACGACGAGGAACTTTCCATTGCCCGCATTAATTGATGACTGCAGCACAATGACGGAGAACCGATGATGCGTGCGATTATATTGGCAACCCTGTTAACGGCTGCGCTCGGCGTTTCCGGCGCCTTTGCGCAGTCGAGTTCCGCCTATCCTTATTGCCTGATGACGGGGCCGGCGCAGGACTGCACTTATGCTTCGATGGCACAATGCCTTGCATCGAAGCGCGGCAACGCCGATTTTTGCGAGCCGAATAATTGGTATTCCGGCGCTGCCGGGCGTTCGCGCATCCGGCAATAGGACGTTAGCGCAGGGCGCGACGTGCCGGGCGCTGCGCGAAGCTTACGTCACCGGATGCCGGCGATAATAATCGGCGTCCTCCGCGCTCTGGGTCCAGTCGTGCCGGCCGCGCCAATCCAGGTGCCGCGCCGCCATGTCGCTGCCGTAACGAACGCGAAATAACAGCGTGCGCTGCGGCCCATTGGCATATTCGTGCACCTCGCCAGGCGGATGGACGACAAAGGCGCCGGGGACGACGGCAACGTTTTGCGCCGGCGTGCGCATGGTGCCGCCGCCCTCGAAGCAGAAGTAGATCTCGGTCGCGTGCGGGTGACAGTGATAGGGGCTGACTTGGTCAGGCTCCCAACACGCGACGGTGACATCGCCGGCTTCGATCGTGCCGAGGATTTTCTCGACATGTTTCTTGGGGTCGAATTCGGCTTGGTCCACCACGCTGAAAACATGCATTGGCTCGTCTCCTCGGCGCTCTTTGCTCATTGTAAAAAGCAAGGTTAGGTCAAATCCACCGCGCTTGCGATGGTCGTTTGTTGCGCGGGTAGGCGCTTTAGCCACGCAGGCCTTGCAATGCTGGCCTGTCGGGGCGCACCATGTTAGAAGTTCGAGTTGGTCATTAGCTAATTAAGGGAGGGGCGTCGAAGCGGGGGCACTCAAAGAGCCGCCAGGGGATCGGGACTATGGCCCATCTCGCCGACAAGACCCATTTCGACAGACACACGCTCGCCCGTGTGAATTCGGCTATCATGCTCGGCCTGATTGGGGGCGGATTGCTGTTATGCGTACTCGGCGCTGTCATCTATGACCTCGGGCGACTCGTCTCGATCTGGTGATTTACCGATCGCATCGCCGCCCGGCGCACTGAACTAACGCATTGATAAGACATAATTTTCGTTCGACCCCGCAGACAATCCCCGGTAAGGCGGCATTAAGCGTCGCAGGCGTATTGTTGCATCTTAAACCTGCACGCCGGTGAGGGCATTATGGGCGAACGCCGCGGATCAAGACGCAGCAAGAGCTTCCTGCGCGGCTTTGTCTATGTCAGCCGCAAGCGCGGCGCATTAGCCTGTCTCATTCGCGATCTGTCCGAAAAAGGCGCCCGTATCATCTTTTCCGACACGGTGACGCTACCCGACGTCGTGGAGCTTTATATCCCGCAGCGCGAGCAGACCCTGCGCGCGCGCGTGCAGTGGCGGCGCAATGACGAGATCGGGCTCGGCTTCACCGCAACCGAGCGCGCGGCCGACGCCGCGCCGAGCGCCGCCGAAGTCACTCAGCGCCTCGCCATGCTGGAAGCTGAAATCGCTTCGCTGCGCACGCTTCTTAAGCGGCTCAAGGCCGACAAGGCCGATACCGGCAATGAAGTGGCGGCCTGACGCGGGCGCCTAAACCTGTGGCCTCGCTTTCTCTGCGGCTGACCTGATAATCTCGCCTTGACCGAAACCCAAGGGAGACCGCCATGGCCAAGGGCTATTGGATTGCAACCTATTTTTCGATTTCCAAGCCGGATGCGCTTGCCGAATATGCCAAGCTCGCTGGACCGGCAATCGCCGCCGCGGGCGGCCGTTTCCTGGCGCGCGGCACCGCCGCCAAGGCCTATGAAAAAGGGCTAACGCAACGCGTCGTCCTGATCGAATTCGACAGCGTCGACAAGGCCGCCGCGGCACACGACAGCGCCGGATATCAGGCAGCCCTCAAAGTGCTCGGCAACGGCGCCGACCGCGACTTGCGCATCGTCGAAGGGCTATCTTAGGCGCAATTTGATTGGGGCATGATCTGATCCGAAAACCGGAATCCACCCACGGATCAAGTCCGAGGGCAAACTTTTCGGGATCATGCCCTAATCGAAAATCCGCTCGCCCTGCAGATCGATGATCTGGCGGGCCTTGTTGAGCGTGAAACTCACCGCGTCGTCGTAGGAGGCATAGGCGTCGGCGCGGATGAAGCGGTGCTCCTTGCGCACGCCGCCGAGCTCGCGCGCGATCACGCCCGCGGTCTGATAGTGGCCGTTGTTCTTGTACGGCGCCGCGCGGATGACAAAGCCTTTGTATTCGACCGGATCGGAGAGCTTTGCAGTCGGCGCAGCCTTGCCGCGGCCGAACAGCCTGCTGAAAAAGGACATTGCCTCGCTCCCATGTTTTGCGCCGTATGCGCCTGTCTTAGGCCGGATAGCAATGGTACTACTCGACGCTGCACTACGCATCCCTGCAAGGAGTGATACGATGCCGAAGGCCTACTGGGTGACCTGTTATCGCTCGATTTCCGATCCGCAAAAGCTTGCGGCTTACGCCAAGCTCGCGCCGCCCGCGGTCACGCCGTTCGGCGCCCGCTATATTGCGCGCGGTACGGCTGCCGCTGCGTTTGAGTCCGGGCAGAAAGAGCGCATCGTGATCTCGGAATTTCCAAGCCTGGAAAAAGCGATCGCCGCCTATAACAGTCCGGCCTACAAAGAAGCTCTCAAGGCGCTGGGCGACGGCGCGGTGCGGGACATTCGCATCGTCGAGGCCACGGAATAAACCATCACAGCCAGCCGGGGCTATCGGCGATTGCAAAATCGGGAAGGCATCGCTATATACGCGCCATTCGCGATTTAGCCTGCCTTGCCGTCTCGCCCGCTGAGGGCCTTTCCCAAGCAACGCAAAATCCGGATTTGGACCGTGCGAATGGTTCGCATGGCCGCAAAAACGCATGATGCGTTTCAAAAGGAGGGCCGCATGGCTCAAGGTACCGTTAAGTTTTTCAACGCCCAGAAGGGTTATGGCTTCATCGTGCAGGACGCGGGCGGCCCGGATGTGTTTGTTCACATCTCCGCCGTCGAGCGCGCCGGCATGAGCAACCTCAACGAAGGCCAGAAACTTACCTTCGACATCGAAGCCGATCGGCGCAGCGGCAAGTCGTCTGCGACCAATCTGCAAGCGGCGTAACTAACGGTTTATTTGCGGCGCCGGCGTCATAATGGCGCCGGCGTTTTCATTTAGAACCATCGCCGAGCATCATCGCGAAATGCAGATATCCGGTCTTGCAGAGACCGTGCTCCAACAAAAGCGGAGAACAACAATGCCAAGAAAGCCGGGACTGAATTCCGAGTTCGTCATGTTCGACGTGGTTTACGAGGACGATACGCAACGCTCGAATCGCAAGGTGCCGCGCGCGCTGACCGGCGGTATCGACGGCGACAAGCCGGCGCACGGTTTTCTAATCGAGCAGGACCGCGAAATCGCCGAGAAATCCGGCAAGCCGCCGGCCAAGATCAAGAGCATCACGCGATCGGACGCCAAGAAGAAATCGCGCGACGCCGACTGGAAGAAAGCCGGTTAGAGTCCTTATTCCTGATAGCCGACTCTGCGCAAAATGTCTGCGCAACAGCGCAACATTGCGGCGGTTGGCGCGAAAGAACACATCGAACGCATCGCCTGCGACCGGCACCATTCCGACAGCGCCTTCGAGCAGGACGTTGCCGAGCATGCGCGCAAAGAGAAGCCGCGGCACGCCGAGCCGGTGCGCCTCATAGAGCAAATAGCACGACAGCATAGACGCGGCCGCGTCGCCGATGCCTGGCACGAGGCGCAGCAGCGATTCCACGCCGAACCGCACGTTGGTCCCCGGCACGATAAATGCCGTGTCGAAGGCGGTCGCAAGCATGTCGAGCCGGTCGAGCGCGGCGCGGCGCGATGCTGCATCGTAAGCACCGGCGTCGGCGAATTGGAAGGAGGCAAAGCCTGCGCGTGTGAAGGCCATTTCCGTATTTCCTGCTGTGCCCAATTGCGTCAGATGGGAACGCGTGCGCGTGATGCAAGTGCATACCCGCTTTCGCGGGAATGCCGAGCAGGTTACGGTTCCGTTCCACTTAACCGCCGCCGGAGCCCGCCATGCCCCAAATTCAAATTCTTAATCCCGACAGTCTCGGCAAGCCGCTCGGACAATATTCACAGCTGACCCGTGTGAAAGCGTCGGAGTTTTTATTCATCGCCGGGCAGGTCGGTGCCGACAAGAACGGCAAGGTGCCGCCCGATTTCGACGCGCAATGCGGTCAGGTCTTTGCCAATATCGGCTTGGCGCTTGCCTCACAGGGCGCGAGCTTCGCCAATATCGTCGAGTTCACCACCTATCTCGTGCACTCGCAGGATATCCCGAAATTCATGATTTACCGGACGCGCGAATTTCCAAAACTGTTCGAAGGCGGCGCTTATCCGCCGAATACGCTCCTGATGATCGATCGCCTGGTGCAGGAGCAGTTTCTGATCGAGGTGAGTGCGGTCGCGGCTTTGTAGTTCAGCCGAGACGGTGGCGACGGCCCGGAGCGAGCCGCTGACAGGATGCCGCAGCCTCTCGCTGTCGGATCGCCACGGCCAATCGAGACGCGGCCGAGACGGATGCGCGCCCGACGTTAAGTTCATTGGGGTCGAGTTGCGGCGCCGTCGCGCGGACGCACCGGGAGTGCGCGGACATGGCGGAAGCCAAGCCCGGATATGTGCCGCGATGGAGGGGTGACGGAGATGCAGTTCTCCAGAACGGCAACGTCCGGCACTGGGCTGCATTACTCCGGAAATCTGCGCCGTGCGGTGGTCGTCGCCAGCAACGCGCCGTCGGGTCCGAGCGCCTTGATGGTGAACTCGTAAGTGTGTACTTCGCCCGGCGGCGGCGCCGGACCGATGAATCCCGTCGCGAAGGCGCCGCACGGCACCTCCGGCTGGCCGCGGTAACCGACCGTGCCGCCGCCGTGGTGAAAGGAGGGTTTGTTGAGATCCGTCATGGCGAATTGCAACGTCACCGTTCCTTGCGGCACGTCGGTGAGCGCAAAATTCGGTGAGCCTCGGCACCACGCGAAGGAAGCGGAAAACGCGAAGGCGCCGGACGCGACGAGAATCTGAGCAAGCCCCAGCGCGAGCGCGGTGATGCCGAGCGCGGCGGCATACTGGCATAGACGTCCGATGAGCATGCGTGGCTCCAACAGAGCGTAACGCTACACGCAGCCTGAATTTTAGCACGGCACGCCTCGCAACGCGCAATGCACTTGGGGACTATCGCCCCGAACTGAAGAGCGAATTTTACCCCTTCGGGCCGTCAGCGGGCCACCGTTTCGCGGCCGCCTCCGCGCCCGCCTCAAGCGCGACGAGTTCCAAGAGGTGGCCGATATTGGAGAGCCCGGCGGCCCGCGCCCGCTCCGCAAGATCGAGTACAGCGATCCCGATGTCTTCGGCTAGCTTGGCGCCGTCGCTTGGCGTCGCCATGCCGACGGATTGGTCCGCAGACCCATCGGCCGGATGTCGGCTGCAATTGGCCCGACTCATCGCATCCCTTCCCGCCAGCGGTGCGCGGGTAAAAGTCGGCCAGCGCAACTTATTACATAGTGATTGATTATCAATGATTGTCAATGGAACCCTATTACAACTTAAATAATATAAAGAAAATCAACAACTTGCATTTAGCTTTCATTTCACTTAGCCACTAGCGCTCCCTTTTGACGCGACGCGACGGCGCATGGCTAAACGCCCGAGAGCCCGCCTGCTGAAGGCGCGATTTCCACGCCTGCGGCAGCTCAGGCAAGAACAGCTGGGATGGGAAATCGTCGATATCCTCAGCCGCTTGCCGGGGAGTAAACCGAGCATTTCGTCGATCTATCGCCTCGAGCAGGGCGACGCCATCCGCATGTCGAGCGCGCGTCGTGTGTTCGACGTCGTCAATGGTGCACTCCACAACACGCTCGATGTCAGCAAAGAACTTGAAATGAGCTGGTAAGCGAGCGTCGTATTACCGGCGACGCGCGTTGGCTGCTGTGGCGCGTAACGGCGAAGTAGCCGCACCCGTTTGCGCCGGTGCCGGCCGATAATCGAGGCGGAGCGTCAGGCAGCATGCCGAGCCGCCGCTTTTCTGAAAGACGTCGAGCGGCGTTTCGATCACCACATAGCCGCGCCGTTCGAGTGCGCGCCGCAGCGCGGCGCTGCAGCTCGACAGCACGATGCTGCGCCCGACGCAGACGGCATTGGCGGCAAAACGCTCGGCGTCGGCCGGCTCGAGCGCGATACGCTCGGCCGGCGCGACAATCTCGTGGATGCGCGCCAACGCCGGCTGTGTGAATGCGCCGGGATAATAAATGACGCTCCCGCAGGGCAGCGCGCAGAAGGCGGTGTCGAGGTGATAAAAATTCGCATCCGCCAATGGCAGAGGCTCGCAGCGCGCGCCGAGATGCCGCTCGATGACGCCGCCGGCTGCGGCATCGGAGCGGAAACCGCAGCCGAGCCAGAACAGGCCGCGCCGCGCATCGAAGATGCAATCGCCGGCGCCTTCGAATTTCAGCGCCGCCGGCAGCTGCACGACGTCCGCCACGAGCCCGCGCGCGGCGAGCGCGGCAAAGGCCATGGCGAATACCGGCTCCTCGTTTTGACGCTCGCTGTACCGGAAGCGCGCGAGCACGGCCTTGCCGCTGAGCACGATCGCGGCATTGGCGGTGAAGACGAGGTCGGGCAGGCTTGGCTGCGGCGGCAATATCTCGATAGCGGCGCCGGCGCCGGCAAGCACCCGCCGCAAGCCGGCCCATTGCCGCTCTGCGCGCTCATGCAAAGCCGCGCCGCCGTCAGCCCAGGCTTTCGGATCCATCCACGGATTGATGCTGTAAGTAACCGCGAAATGGCGCGGCGGGCACATCAGGAAGCGAGGCTGCGATGGTTCGGCAAGCGTCGCGTGAATGTTCATCGCGGTGCTAGGCGTCCCATGACCGGAGCTCGAACGAATCAGTGTGCCGGACGGATGGTAACACGGGTCGTCGCGATGCCGGCGATTCGGCTCCACAGCGGCCTTCCCCCGACTACGCGAACCGATTGACGTTAACACTTCCTCAAGGCCTACGACGAGAAAATGGTCGTACAGCCCGACCGAAGCGCCATTTTTGCGGAGCTTCTTCCGATTGTGGCTTTGTGACGCTTATATTGCACTGCAACGTATGAGTCATATGCATGGAGTTTATGCGTGACGGGCGCTTGATACATACCCTCGCCAACGTATATTGCACTGCAACAAGAACAATAACTACGCTGGAAACGCCTTGGGTCCACGGGCAGCTAATCCGGAGATGACACCATGGCCTACGCCCGCAGCGCGGACGGACAGTACGATTTCCTTGCCACACCCAAGGCGAAGAGCGGGCGCGGTTACTTCAGCCGCTTGTTCGACGCGATGGTGGAAGGGCGCCGACGCTCAGCCGAACGTGAGATCGCGGCCTTCCTTGAAGGCAGCGGCAAATTTCTGACGGACGACGCCGAGCGCGAGATCGACCGCATCCTGTCTTCCTCTACGCGCCTCTAGCTTTTTGTTTGAGCATGATCTTTTCCGAAGACCGGCATCCACTTTTTGGGAACATCCAAGCCGGCGCGCCATCGACAATTCACGCTTCCTGGAGACAGCTGCTATGACGACCTTATCCCTCCGCGCAAAATACCCCGCGCCGACCCGCCGCGGATTCGTGCGCATCGTCACCGCAGTGACGGCTGCCGTCGAGACAGTGTTCGAGGTGATCGCCGAGGCGACGGACCAGTCGGCCGAGGCGCGCCGCCGTTTTCCCTCCGCCGATTGACGTTCGGCGAGCCATCAACGAACGCTCAACGAACGGCAGCAAGCCCGAGTCCATCTCGGACCTCGGCGACAAAGCGCGCAAAAGCCGCGGGGTTGCCGACCCGCGGTGATGCGACACCCCAGACCGGCTTCGGCCAGAGCGGATCGTCCGTTCTCCGTGCGACGATATGAACGTGAAGCTGCGGCACGATGTTGCCGATCGCCGCGATATTGAGTTTGTCGCAGCCGGTCACGCCTTTGAGTATTCGCGAAGCCAGCGAGATTTCGTCCATCAATTGGGCGGCATTGCCGCCGAGATCGGCGATCTCGATGATGCCCGTGCGCCGCGGCACCAGGATCAGCCACGGATAGTCGGCATCGTTGAGCGCCACCACGCGGCATAAAGCGAGGTCTCCGACCGGCACCGTGTCGTTCTCAAGCTGAGGATGCAGCGACCAGCCGTCTTCCGTCATGGGCACCTTCGTTTTTTCACCATCACGGCCGGACTTGTTCCGGCCGGCCACGTCTTGATGCTTCATAGCCAAAGACGTGAATGCCCGCGACAAGCGCGGGCATGACGTCGAAAATGGATGCCCGGATCAAGCCGAGCATGACGGTCTGAACTAATTATCGAGGAACGAACGCAATTTGCGCGACCGCGACGGATGCTTCAGCTTCCGCAGCGCCTTGGCTTCGATCTGGCGGATGCGCTCGCGGGTGACCGAGAACTGCTGGCCGACTTCTTCCAGCGTGTGGTCGGTGTTCATGCCGATGCCGAAACGCATGCGCAAAACGCGCTCTTCGCGTGGGGTCAGCGAAGCGAGCACGCGCGTCGTCGTTTCGCGCAGGTTCGACTGGATCGCGGCGTCGATCGGCAGGATCGCGTTCTTGTCCTCGATGAAATCGCCGAGATGCGAATCCTCTTCGTCGCCGATCGGGGTTTCCAGCGACAGCGGCTCCTTGGCGATTTTGAGTACCTTGCGCACTTTTTCGAGCGGCATGCCGAGCTTTTCGGCGAGTTCTTCCGGCGTCGGCTCGCGGCCAATCTCGTTGAGCATCTGGCGCGAGGTGCGCACGATCTTGTTGATGGTCTCGATCATGTGCACCGGGATGCGGATGGTGCGCGCCTGATCGGCGATCGATCGCGTAATGGCCTGGCGAATCCACCAGGTCGCATAGGTCGAGAACTTGTAGCCGCGGCGGTATTCGAATTTATCGACCGCCTTCATTAGCCCGATATTGCCTTCCTGGATGAGATCGAGGAATTGCAGGCCGCGGTTGGTGTATTTCTTGGCGATGGAGATGACGAGGCGCAGGTTGGCTTCGACCATTTCCTTCTTGGCCTGGCGCGCCTCGCGCTCGCCCTTCTGCACCATATGCACGATCTTGCGGAACTCGCCGATTTCCAGCCCGGTCTCGGTGGCGAGCGCATGGATGTTGGTGCGCAGGTCCTTGATGCGGTCTTTGTCGCGGGCGACGAAATTCTTCCAGCCCTTCTCGGAAAGTTTCGACACGCGATTGAGCCAGCGCGGATCGAGCTCCGAACCCTGATACTGGCGCAGAAAGCTCTCGCGGATGACGCCGTGGCTTTCGGCAAGCCGCATCAGCCGGCCTTCGTGGCCGACGAGCCGCTTGTTGATGTCGTAGAGCTGCTCGACCAGCGCGTCGATGCGCGCCTGATTGAGGCGCAGCGACTTGACCTCCTGGATGATCTCTTCCTTGAGCTTCTTGTATTTGCGCTCCTGATTGGGCGACAGCTTCTCGTTGATCAGGCGGCGCTCGATGTCCTGGTCCTGCAGGCGGCGCAGCCGCTTGAACGCGTCGGCGATGTTGTCGAAGGTCTCGAGCACTTTCGGCTTGAGCTCGGCTTCTATCGCCGCAAGCGACATCGAGTTTTCGAGATCGTCCTCGTCGATATCGGCATCCGCCATCGCGGCTTCTTCACCGGCTTCTTCGCCGTCGCCGCCGGCCGCCGGCTGCGGCTTGAACGGCGTGGCGCCGGGCGGCGCCGACGGCGGCGCCACGGTCTGCACCGGCTGGGGCGCGAAACCTCCATTGCTTCCCGGCATGCCGTTCGGCCCCATGGGCGCGCCCATATGGGAACCCATGGTCCCCATATTGGATCCGGCTGCCATGGCCGCCGGATCGCCGCCGGGCGGAACCCCCGGCGCTACCTGCTTGGCGTCGGGTCCGGCATAGGTCGCTTCAAGGTCGATGATGTCGCGGAGGAAGACTTTCCCCTCGTTCAACTCATCGCGCCAGATGATGACGGCCTGGAACGACAGCGGGCTCTCGCACAGGCCGGCGATCATGGCCTCGCGGCCAGCCTCGATGCGCTTGGCGATGGCGATTTCGCCTTCGCGCGATAGAAGCTCGACGGTACCCATCTCGCGCAGATACATGCGCACCGGGTCGTCGGTGCGCTCGGTCGGCTCCTTGGCTTCGGACTTGGCGGGGACTTTCGGGGCGGCCTCGACGATCTCGCCGCCCTCGCTCTCCTCTTCCTCGTGCTCCTCGGCGGCTTCCTCGCCGTCGGCCTCGGCTTCCTCGGTCTCCACGACGTTGATGCCCATTTCGTTCATCATCGCCAGGATGTCTTCGATCTTCTCGGAGGTAACCTCCTCCGACGGCATCACCGCGTTGAGCTGTTCATAGGTGACATAGCCGCGCTTCTTGGCCGACTTGATCATCTTCTTGACGGCCGCGTCGGAGAGGTCGAGTAGCGGCAGCGGGGCGTCGGGGGTTTCCGGGGTTTCCTTCTCCGGAGCCTCCGCATCCTTCTGCGGGGCCGAGCCGTTCGGTCGAACCACTTTGGCCTTGCTCGCGACGGTCTTGGTGGCCACGCTCTTGCTTGCCATGTCTCTGTCTCCGGGCACTTTCACATTTTGGCGCGATCCGCGCCCCTACCCTATGGCGTGAGTCTCGCCCCAGGGGGAACCGATCGCCGGGACCAAGGACGCAGGAACCGATGGTCCCTTACCCTTAGCCCCTTGTTATTGGGCCGCCAGCCGGCTGCTGACGGCCAAAACGGGCCGTGCAGTAGGGCAAAAGCCCATCCGCGCCGCCCGAATCGAGGCCAAATGTGTCGGAACTCGGTTAAGCTCCGACTAACCCTAACCGAGAGGGCGGCCTCTTATTCCCCTCGCCACGGGACGAGTCCAGGGACTTGTTCCTCATTTTTCCTCCCCCGGAAGGGGAAGCTGGCGGAGGCAGGTCGCCCGGCGGGTTGCGCTGCGATCGCGCTTACATCGACCGGGACGCCCGGCCCGAAGACGCCCCGAAGCCCTCGATCAGGGCTTCAGTTCCGTCGAGCGAGGACAGCCTGGCCTTGACGTCACGCAACCGCGCGTAGTTCGTTTCGGTATTGTCCGCTCCGAGCGCAGTTTCTGCATCCTTAAGTTCCCTAGTTAGGGAATGCCATTGCCGATGCAAGGCAACGAGCTGCTTCCAGGTCAACAAAACATCGGTTGCGGCGGCATTCGGCCGTGCGCCCCAGACCGACGGGGTGGTAATAGTGCGCTGGATGCGTTCGAGCAGCCCGGTGAAGCCCAGCTTGGCAAGCTCGGCCGCGATCGCCGCAACCTGGTCAGATCTTGCGGCCGCGTCGTCGGATGCGAAGTCTTCGGCAAATCGATGGGCGAAGACGTCGATCAGCGCACCTTTCAGTTTCTGCGTATCGGCATGGCGGAACTCGGCGGCGGCCAATTCCTCGAGGTGGTCGTGCAGCAACCACGGATGGTTGAGCACGGCCTGCAGGATGAGTGCTTCGCGGCGCGGGATTGCGGCGCGATGGCCGCGATGCAACGGGCCCGCGGCAAGTTGCGGGCTCGCCGCCACGTAGGTCTCGTCGTCGCCGAACGTCGATGCTGCGGAACCCGCAACGGGCCGCCCGTAACCTTTCCGATCGTAGCGTTTTTCGCCGAAGCCCGTGTCGAAGACGCCCTTAGTATAGCTCCTGCGGCGCGTCGAAACTTCCGCCGGCGCAAAGATGCGGCGAAGCTTTTCGGAAAAATCCTGCCGGTAGTAGCGGCGCACCGCCTCGTCCGCGATCGTCGCGGTGACTTCGGCGATGCGCCCCTCGAAGGCGGCGCGACGCTCCGGTGTGTCGAAGGGGCCGGCTTCGCTCTCGCGCGCCCACAGAACATGCGCGAGTGGGCGTGCGGCGGAAAGCACGTCGTCGATCGCCTCGCGGCCGCCGGAGCGGGCGAGATCGTCAGGATCCTGTCCGTCAGGCAGCGTTGCGAGTTTCAGGCTCTTGCCGGGCTTTAGGAGCGGCAGCGCCAGGTCGACCGCTCGGTAAGCGGCGCGTCGACCCGCATCGTCGCCGTCGAAGCACAGGACCGGCTCGTCGGCCATCCGCCACAACAAGGCGAGTTGCTCGGCGGTGAGCGCGGTGCCGAGCGGCGCGACGGTGGCTTCGAAGCCGGCAGTCACCATCGCTATGACGTCGATATAACCTTCGACGGCGATGACGCGCGCGCCTTCGTGCGCTGCCTTGCGAGCCGAGGCGATGTTGTAAAGCGTCGCGCCTTTGTGGAACAGCGGCGTTTCCGGCGAATTGAGATATTTCGCGGAAACTTCCTTATCGAGAGCGCGGCCGCCGAAAGCGATGACTCGGCCGCGCCAATCGCTGATCGGGAATATGACGCGGTCGCGGAAGCGGTCGTATGGCACTGGAATGTCTTCGCCCGTGACGACGAGGCCGGCTTCCGCCATGTCCTCGACCGAAATTTTCAAGGCGCCGAGATGCTCTTTGAGCGCATATTGCTCGCCCGGAGCATAGCCGAGGCGGAATTTTAGTTGCGTCGCGGCATGGATGCCGCGATCGAGCAGATAGCCGCGGCCCCGCGCGCCGTTCCGTGAAGCCAGCGTCGCCTCGAAATATTTGGCGGCGAACTCGACGATGTCGTGCAGCGTTTTGCTGCGCTCCTCATAGGCGGCCGCCTCGCGCGTCATGACCGGCATCGCCACGCCAGCCTGCGCCGCCAACCGCTCGACCGCCTCCGGGAAGCTCACGCCCTCGGTCAGCATCAGGAAATCGAAAATGTTGCCGTTCTTGCCCGAGGAGAAGTCGAACCACATCGCCTTCTGATCATTGACGAAGAACGACGGCGTCTTCTCCTTGTTGAACGGCGACAGCCCCTTCCATTCGCGGCCGGCCTTGCGCAATTTAACGCGCCGCCCCACGACTTCCGAGACTGGAAGCCGCGCGCGCAGCTCGTCGAGAAATTGCGGCGTGAATCGCATGGTGATTCGCCAGGATAGCGCAGCGGTGCAGCGAAGATAGGGCGGCCGATTGGCCCGGCAAGGCCGATCAGCGTTGTCCTAGTTATCCACAGGCCGGCCGCGCGACGTTGAATTACGACAGCCGATCCCCATCGGCCGTAAAGCCGAACAGGCGCTGGACCCGGTAATAGCGTGGCGAGCGCGGCTGGGTGATGCCCCATTGGTCGGAACGGCCGGGCTTGAATTTCCAGTAGTCAGACGGGCGCGGCTGGTAGCTGTCGTCGACCTGCTGCACTTCGGCGGCGTATTCCAGCGGCACTTCGTCGGGACCGCAGAAATAGGCGAAGATGTTGTTGCCCGGGCCGTGGCGTCCGGGACCCCATTCAATCGGATAGCCGCTGTCTTTCATGCGGCCCATGCCGCGCATGACCAAATCGAACTCGGGCATGTCGAACGCGATGTGGTTGAGCGTCGGCAGGTTCATCTTGCACAACACGATCGAGCAATGGTCGGAATTGGCACAATGCAAAAACCAGAGCGGCGCATTGTCGTCGATGACGCGAAAGCCGAGCGCTTGCGTGAAAAATCGCAAGGTCGCGTCGAAGTCGCTCGTATTGAGATTGACGTGAACGATCTTACGCGGGCGATCGGGCTGGTCCGCCGAATCGGTGTGGTCGGCACAATCGGCGATGAAGGCGAGGTTGCGGCCGTCGGGGTCCTTGCAGCCAAAACCGTAACCGCCGCCCGCCGACGTCAGCTTCCCCGGCGAACTGGGCTTGCCTCCCGCAGCCGAAATCTTTTGGTGCAAGGCATCGATGCCGGCGCGGTCCGCGACATCGAACGCTATGCGGACCACCGCCGGCTGCGCGCCGCAATGCAGCCCGAGCACGTGGTGATATGCGCCGGTACCCCGGAAATAGCGTGAGTCGTTGCGCGTCTCGACCGGCTCGAGGCGCCAGACGTCTTCGTAAAAGTGCGCCGCCTCCGCCAGATTGGTGGCGACGAGTTCGACGCTGCGAACGCCGCGAATAGGACAGGACGGCATATCGGTATCCCCGGTTTCAGTCGGCACAGCTTGGCACGAGCATGTGGGGTTCTCAAACCACCACCGCGTCGCGCGCCGCAAGTCCTGTGGCGAATGCGCGATGCAAGCGCGCAACGTCGGGCGCTACGCCGGTGAGGAGCCGGAATGCTTCGGCCGCCTGGTGCACGCACATGCCGCCGCCGTCAAGCACGCGCGCCCCATTGCCCGCCGCAGCTTTGAGGAACTCGGTCTCGACCGGCGAATAGATGACGTCAGCCGCCCAATGCTCAGGCTTAAGCGCGGACAAGGGTATCGGGTTGCCGGGAAAGCCAGTCATGCCGGTTTGCGTGGCGTTGACGACGCCGTCGGCCGCCGCGATGTCGCGGTCGAGGCTGGCGGTGACACGGCAGCGCGACGCGCCGAAATGCTTTACAATATCGGCCTTCAGCGCATCGGCGCGCGCTGCGTCGATATCGTGGAGGACGAGGACGGCAACGCCGAGATCCATCAGAGCAAACGCGACGGCCCGCCCGGCGCCGCCGGCGCCGACCTGCACGACGGTCGCGCCGCGCGCGCTACCGGCCCCAAGACTTTCCGCGAAGCTATTGCGCCAGCCGCAACGATCGAAGTTGTAGCCGGTGGTGCGGCCGTCCGGCGCGATCGCGACGGTGTTAATCGCGCCGACCTGAGCGGCTTCCGGGTCAATCGCGTCGACAAGCGGCAGGATGTCCTGCTTGAAGGGATAGGTGATATTGGCGCCGGCGAAACCGGCGGCTTTGATGGCCTCGAGAAGCCGCGGCAGCCGCCGTTCCGGCAAACGATCGACATCCATAAGATGGTAGTAGCCATTGATCCCGGCGGCCTCGAACGCATCGGCGAACAGCGCCGGCGATAGCGAGCCTTGAATGTTTCGGCCAATAAGCCCGACCAAAATCCTGCGCTTAGCCATGAAAAACCCGCCGCCCGCGCGCCGCAACGGCGGCGTCTAGCCGCTAAGCAGCTTCTTCACCAGCGCCCCGGCCTTGGCGAAGTCCATCTGCCCGGAGAAGCGTTGCTTGAGCGCCGCCATGGTGCGGCCCATGTCCTTGATCGTCTCGGCTTCGAGTTCCTTGATCAGCGTGGAAATCGCATGTGCCGCTTCCATGTCGGACATGTGCTTGGGCAGGTAGGCGGAGATGATCTCGATCTCCTCGCGCTCCTGGGCGGCGAGTTCGGAGCGGCCCGCTTTCTCATAGATGTCGAGTGATTCCCGGCGCTGCTTGATCATCTTACCCATCACGTCGAGAATCTCCGGATCGCTCAGCGTCGATCGCTCCGCGCCGCTGGTCTCACGCTGCAAAATCGCGGCATTGATCAGCCGCAGCGTCGAGACGCGGCGCGCCTGGCCTGCTTTCATCGCCTCCTTCAACGCGCTGTTGATATCGTCGCGCAACACGGCTAAGGCCTCTCGCAATGGCGCCCTTGAGGGCTTACGGGCGCGCCGCAATGATTTAGGCCCTTGCCCATGCCGACACAACCGCAGTCTCCGAAGACGCCGGCCGTTTGGGACGATCCCAAGCCGACCGCGCTCCTTGTGCTCGCGGACGGCACGGTGATCGAAGGTTTCGGTTTCGGCGCGACCGGCCATGCCGTCGGCGAAGTCTGCTTCAACACCGCTATGACCGGTTATGAGGAAATCCTCACCGATCCGTCCTACGCCGGGCAGATCATCACTTTCACATTTCCTCATATCGGCAATGTCGGCACCAACGAAGAGGACATCGAGACCGTCAATCTCGCGGCGACGCCGGGGGCGCGCGGCGTGGTGCTGCATTCCGCGATTACGCAACCGTCGAACTACCGCTCGACGCGCGATCTCGATGCCTGGCTCAAAAGCCGCGGCGTCATAGGGCTCGCCGAACTCGACACCCGCGCGCTGACCGCGCTCATCCGCGAGCGCGGCATGCCGAACGCCGTTATCGCGCACGAGCCGTCCGGCCGCTTCGATCTCGATGCGCTCAAGCGCGAGGCGAAGGCGTGGCCGGGCCTCATCGGCATGGATCTGGTGCCGATGGTGACGACGGGTCAGCGTTTCACCTGGGACGAAACGCCATGGCGGTGGGGCGACGGCTATGGCCGTCAGGATCAGGCGGAGTTCAACGTCGTCGCCATCGATTACGGCATCAAGCGCAACATTTTGCGCCAGCTCGCCGGCCTTGCCTGCAAGGTCACGGTGGTGTCGGCGACGACGCCCGCCGCCGACATTCTGGCGCTCAAGCCCGACGGCATATTTCTCTCCAACGGGCCGGGCGATCCGGCCGCCACCGGCGCGTATGCCGTGCCGGTGATCCGCACGCTGATCGAGCAGAAACCCGTCTTCGGCATCTGCCTCGGCCACCAGATGCTGGCGCTCGCAGTCGGCGCCAAGACCGTGAAAATGCACCAGGGCCATCACGGCGCCAACCACCCGGTGAAAGACCTGTTAACCGGCAAGGTCGAAATTACCTCGATAAATCACGGTTTCGCCGTCGATCGCGCAACGCTGCCGGACAACGCCGTGGAGACGCACATCTCCTTGTTCGACGGCTCCAATTGCGGCCTGGCTTTGAAAGAGCGGCCGGTCTTCTCGGTGCAGTATCATCCGGAAGCCTCGCCCGGTCCGCGCGACAGTCATTTATTGTTCAATCGCTTTGTCGACATGATGCGTGACTGCAAGCGGACATGACCTGACCGCATCGGCGGCACGCTTGCGTTATAAATTTTCAACCTAAATTCATGTAGTCTTGCGGCGCCGCCGGTGCAGTGAAGATTGGCGACCGCGATGAACTCCGCCGCTCCAGTTACCTATAGTTTTGCCGACGACGGACGGATTCCGAACAATCCCGTCTTGCCGCTCGTTCTCTACCGCGCCGGCGTCGACCTCACCGGCTCGCCAGATCCGGAAGCCGTGATCGAAAAGACGTTCGCGGCGAACGGCTGGGGCAATATGTGGCGCAATGGAATTTATCCCTATGCCCACTATCATTCGATGATTCACGAGGCGATGGGAATAGCGCGCGGGCGCGCCACGGTGCGCTTCGGCGGCGCCAACGGCCGAGATATCGAAGTCACGCCCGGAGACGTCGTCATACTGCCGGCCGGCACCGGCCATCAGTGCTTGGCGCAGACCCCGACGCTGGTCGTCATCGGCGCCTATCCGCCGGGCGGCAAATACAATCTCTGCCGTGCCACCAAACCCGATCACGCCAAGGCGGTCGTCACCATTGGGAAAGTACCGCCGCCGGCGACCGATCCGGTGTTCGGACCGACGGGCCCATTACTCGATCTATGGCGATCGTGATCGAGCTGAGCAATTCCAATATGTCGCGATATCGGCCGGCCGTCTCATCCCGGCTGGATATCGGCGAATTTTATGACCTTGGCCCATTTCTCGACTTCGGCGGAAATGTATTTGGTGAAATCGGCGCGCGTCATCGGCGCCGGTTCGGCCCCCAAGTTGGCGAACTTCGGCTTCATCGCCGGATCGTTCAGGACCGCGTTGATCTCGGTGTGGAGCTTTTCGACGATCGCCTCGGGCGTGCCCTTCGGCGCACCGATGCCATGCCAGATGCTGGCTTCGTAGCCCGGCACGGTCTGCGCCACGGTGGGAATGCCGGGCAGTGCATCCGACGGCGTCAGGCCCGTAACGCCCAGCGCGCGCAGCTTGCCGGCCCTGATATTGGCGATCGTCAGCGGGATTGGTGTAAACGCGACCTGCACCTGCCCGCTCAATAGATCGGGCATGAAGCTCGACCGATAGGGCACATGCACCAAGTTGGTCCCGGTCATCATCTTGAACAACTCGGCGGCCATATTCGGCGCGGTCCCGGTACCGAACGACGCGTAATTGAGCTTGCCGGGATTGGCCTTGGCGTAGGCAATGAATTCGGGAACGGTCTGCACCGGGACTGCGAGATTGACTTCGAGCACATTGGCCGACTGGATGGTGCTCGCGACTGGCGTGATGTCGTTCATAAAACTGAAATCGGCCGTCTTTTCATACAGCGTCGTATTGACCGCGTTGGTGACGGTCATCGCCAAAAGCGTATAGCCGTCGGGCGCCGCGCGAGCGACCGTCTCGGCGGCAAGATTGCTGGCGGCGCCCGGCTTGTTTTCGACGACGAATTGCTGACCGAGCCGCTCCGACAGCGATTGCGCGACCAGTCGCGCGACGATGTCGGTTGCGGCGCCGGGCGGGAAGCCCACCATGATGCGCACCGGGCGCGTCGGATAGTCGAGCGCGAAGGCGAAGCGCGGAACGGTGGGGAACGCTGCGGCGCCCGCCGCGAGCTGTAAGAATCGTCGGCGCGGAAGTCTCATGACTTTTTCCTTCCCTGGCCTGGCGCGTCTTTCGCAAATGCAGAAAGTGCCGAGGTCGATTTGCTTTTTCTGATCGTTCGCCCGCCGCAGGCACAATCGCTGCCGTTTCTGATTTCACGGGATGCCGGCATATCCCGTTGGCAACTCGACAATGAGTCTACAATAGTCTCGGGCCCATTTGGAGGGGAGCGACATCACACCGCTCCCCGGCGCCCGAGGCGCGCCGCAGGCGGCGATGCGGCAACTCCCAAATGGACGTATGTCGGACCGGCCGAAACCGATCACATACTCACAAATTCAATTGGTAGCTGACCGGCACCCAACGATAGCCGTCCGCTGTCTTATCGATCATGCCGATGCCGGGAAACGGCATATGGTAGCCGGTGACGAATAATTTCTCGCTTGCCGCCAGGTCGAGGATGCGCTTGCGCGTGGCCACCGCCTTGTCCTTGTCGTCGTCGACGTCGAGATGCCATTCCGGTCGCTGGATCGCCATGACGTAGTGGACGCAGGTATCGGCCCAGATCAGCAGGCGCTTGCCCTCGCTCTCGACCTGGTAGGCCAGCATCCCGGGCGAATGCCCAGCCACGTCGACGGCGCGGATGCCGGGCGCCACTTCCGCGCCGGGCTTGATGAAGTCCGATCGATCCATGAGCGGCAGCGCCAGCTTCACAAATAACTGCAGATTGAATTTGCGCGCCTCGCGCACATTCTCGCCGCGCTTCCAGAAATCGAACTCGGCGGCGCCGAAGACGTAGCGCGCATTCGGGAAGGTGGCTTTGCCGCCATCGGCGAGGCCACCGATGTGGTCGGGATGACCATGCGTGATGACAACGATATCGATGTCCGCCGGCTTATAACCGGCTTGCGCAAGTCCCTCGACCAGCCGGCCTTCCGACAACCGGCTCCGCAATTGCGGGTAGTCCCGCGACAGCACGCCGTTGCCGGTGTCGAACAGGATGAGCTGTTTGCCGGTGTTGATCAGGGTCGGAATGAACGGATGCACATACCGGTTCGCTTCGATGCCGTTGGCGCGGCAAAGACTCTGTGCCTCCTCGGCGCTGTGTTCCGGTCCAAAGCCCGGGTGCAGGCCGTCGCGGATCACATTGCCGTCCAGGATATTGGCGATCTCAAAGCTGCCAAACTTGAAGCGATAGACGGTTGGTTGCAATTCGCCTTGCATCGACGCCGGCACGCGATCCTCCGCTGTTTAATGTGCCCGGTCATTGCCGGGCCATTGGTGATGGGTGCTGCAGTTTATTCTCGATTGCAAGTCCGCTTGGCGCGTATCGGAACACATCGGCTGACGAGCCTTCCCCTGACTGCGAATCTGGTCTAAGACGCCCTCGCGCGGGGCCGAGCCCCGCAATGGCCGGCGCGCGTCAGGCGCGCCGTTTTTTTGCGCCCGCGCAATTCGTGCCTACATGCGGAAGCGATGCCCAAACGGACCGACATCTCCTCGATCCTGATCATTGGCGCGGGCCCGATCGTTATCGGCCAGGCCTGCGAGTTCGATTATTCCGGCACGCAGGCTTGCAAGGCGCTCAAAGCGGAAGGCTATCGGGTCGTTCTGGTCAATTCCAATCCGGCGACCATTATGACCGATCCGGACTTGGCGGACGCAACCTATATCGAGCCGATCACGCCCGAGATGGTCGCCAAGATCATCGAAAAAGAACGGTACGTCGTTCCCGGCGGCTTCGCTCTATTGCCGACCATGGGCGGGCAGACCGCGCTCAACACGGCGCTGTCGTTGCGCAAAATGGGCGTGCTCGAAAAATTCGACGTGACGATGATCGGCGCAACCGCCGACGCCATCGACAAGGCCGAGGATCGCAAGCTGTTCCGCGAGGCGATGACCAAGATCGGGCTTTCGACGCCGCGCTCGCACCAAATCAAGACGCTCATCCAGGCGCTCGAGGCGCTAGAGGATATCGGTCTGCCAGCCATCATCCGGCCGTCGTTCACGCTCGGCGGCACCGGCGGCGGCATCGCCTATAACAAGGCCGAATTCGTCGAGATCGTCGAGCGCGGCATCGACGCGTCGCCCACCAGCGAAGTGTTGATCGAAGAATCGGTGCTCGGCTGGAAAGAATTCGAGATGGAGGTGGTGCGTGACAAAAACGACAATTGCATCATCATCTGTTCGATCGAGAACATCGACCCGATGGGCGTGCATACCGGGGATTCGATCACCATCGCTCCAGCGCTCACGCTCACCGACAAGGAATATCAGATCATGCGCGACGCCTCGATCGCGGTGTTGCGCGAGATCGGCGTCGAGACCGGCGGTTCCAACGTGCAGTTCGCGGTCAATCCGGCGGACGGCCGTCTGGTCGTAATCGAAATAAATCCGCGCGTGTCGCGCTCGTCGGCCCTGGCGTCGAAGGCGACCGGATTTCCCATCGCCAAGGTGGCGGCCAAACTCGCCGTCGGCTACACGCTCGACGAGATCGCCAACGATATCACCGGCGGCGCCACGCCGGCTTCGTTCGAGCCGACCATCGATTACATCGTCACCAAGATCCCGCGCTTTGCCTTTGAGAAATTTCCCGGCGCCGAGCCTGTGCTGACCACGTCGATGAAGTCGGTCGGCGAGGCGATGGCGATCGGACGCACCTTTGCCGAAAGCTTGCAGAAGGCGCTGCGCTCGCTCGAAACCGGATTGACCGGACTCGACGAGATCGCAATTCCCGGTCTCGGCGAAGGCGACGACAAGAACGCAATCCGCGCGGCGCTCGGCACGCCATCGCCCGACGGCCTCCTCAAGGTGGCGCAGGCGATGCGGCTCGGCATGAGCGACGCGGAAATTCACAACGCCTGCCGGATCGATCTTTGGTTTCTGGCGCAAATCCGCGGCATCGTCGAGATGGAAGCAGAGATCCGCGATAAAGGACTGCCCGAAATCGGCGCCGACGCTGCGCCGGCTCAAAGCGATGGGCTTCTCCGATGCGCGGCTCGGACGGCTCACCGGTCTTGGCGCCGAAGCGGTGGCGGCGCGCCGCCGCACGCTCGGCGTGCGGCCCATCTTCAAGCGGATCGACACCTGCGCCGCCGAATTCGCTTCGCCCACTGCGTATATGTATTCGACCTACGAAACGCCATTTGCTGGCCATGCGGCCGACGAGGCGGCGCCGTCGGGTAAGAAGAAGGTCGTGATTCTCGGCGGCGGTCCCAACCGGATCGGGCAGGGCATCGAATTCGATTATTGCTGCTGCCACGCCTGCTTCGCGCTTAAGGAAGCGGGCTACGAAACCATCATGATCAACTGCAATCCGGAGACGGTGTCGACCGATTACGACACCTCGGACCGGCTGTATTTCGAGCCGCTCACCGCCGAGGACGTGATCGAGATTATCGATACCGAGCGCCATAGCGGCGTCCTGCATGGCGTCATCGTGCAATTCGGCGGTCAGACTCCGCTCAAGCTCGCCGAGCCGTTGGAAAAGGCGCAGGTGCCGATTCTCGGCACCTCGCCCGACGCTATCGACCTCGCCGAGGATCGAGACCGTTTCAAGCAACTGCTCGACAGGTTGAAGCTGCGTCAGCCGAAAAGCGGCATCGCAACGTCGCCAGAAAAGGCTCAGGCGATCGCCGAATCGATCGGCTATCCGATCGTGATCCGCCCGTCGTACGTCCTAGGCGGGCGCGCAATGGAGATCGTGCACGACTCCAGCCACCTTGCTCGGTATGTCACGCGCCTTGCGGCCGATCTCGACCGCCCGTCGGAATTCGCGGTCTCGGAAAAACGGCCGCTCCTGATCGACCGCTATCTCACCGACGCGGTCGAGGTGGACGTCGATTGCCTCTCCGACGGCAAGGACAGCTACATCGCCGGCATCATGGAGCATATCGAGGAGGCCGGCATCCATTCCGGCAATTCCGCCTGCTCGCTGCCGCCACACAATCTCTCGGCCAAAGTCATCGCAGAACTCGACCGGCAGACCCGGGCGCTCGCGCTCGCGCTCAAGGTCGGTGGGCTGATGAATGTGCAATACGCAATCAAGGATGGCGATATCTATGTGCTTGAGGTCAATCCGCGCGCCTCGCGCACGGTGCCCTTTGTCGCCAAGGTGACGGGCATCCCCGCCGCCAAGATCGCGGCGCGCATCATGGCCGGCAAATCGCTTCAGAGCTTCAGTCTTAAAGCTCAGCACTTCGAACCGGGCGGCGCCTCGCATGTCGGCGTCAAGGAAGCGGTGTTTCCGTTCGCGCGCTTCGGCGCCGCGGTCGATACCGTGCTTGGTCCGGAGATGAAATCGACCGGAGAGGTGATGGGGATCGACCGCGACTACAATGTCGCCTTCGTCAAAAGCCAGCTCGGCGGCGGCTCACGGTTGCCGAAAACCGGTACGGTGTTCGTGTCGGTCAAGGACGTCGACAAGCCGCGCATTCTCGAAGCTGTCCGCTTGCTCACCGGATTGGGTTTTCGGATCTTGGCGACGTCGGGTACGCAGCGTTACCTCGCCGAAAAGGGCGTTGCCGCGGTCAAGATCAATAAGGTCGCCGAAGGCCGTCCGCACATCGTCGATGCCATCAAAAACGGCGAAGTTCAGCTGGTTTTCAATACCACCGAAGGGGCAACAGCGCTGGCCGATAGCCGGTCGCTCCGCCGTGCTGCCCTCTTGCATAAAGTGCCGTACTACACCACTCTCTCTGGGGCCGTCGCCGCAGCGCAGGGCATCAAGGCTTACCTCGGGGGCGACCTCACGGTGCACGCGCTGCAGAGCTATTTCGGGGCCGGGTCTGATCAAGCATCGGGGCGGCCGTAGCGGCGGTACGTGTAGAGCCAAGGGTCGTGATCGTAGGCCGGACGATGTTTCGGCCCGCGATCAAATTTTTGACTCTAGGGCACTGGAGGTTGAGACCGATGGACAAGATTCCTATGACGGCAGCAGGCTACTCGGCGCTCGAGTCCGAGCTTAAGCACTGCCAGCAAGTGGAGCGCCCTCGGATCATTCAGCAGATTACCGACGCGCGCACCCATGGCGACCTTTCCGAGAACGCCGAATATCATGCGGCGAAGAAATCGCAGTCCCTCAATGAAGGCCGCATCGCCGAACTTGAGGACAAGCTCGCCCGCGCCGAAGTGATTGATGTTTCTAAGCTTTCGGGCGAGACCATTACGTTCGGTGCGACCGTCACGCTGGTCGACGAGGACACCGAAAAAAAGGCGGTGTGGCAGATCGTCGGCGAGCCCGAGGCGGATGCCAAAAAGGGCAAAATTTCGATCACCTCGCCGCTTGCCCGCGCTTTGGTCGGCAAGAAAAAGGGCGCCCAGGTCGAGGTCGTCACCCCTGGTGGCGCCAAGGCCTACGAGGTCATGAAAGTAGAGTGGAAATAGCGCTCCCGGCCGTCAACTGCGTCCCGAGATCTGTCTGTGGGCGCGCCGGGTTGCGTATCTTGCATGGCTTCGGCAAATCCCTACATTGCCACGGAATGGCTGTACATCAGCCAAATCTGGGCGTTGCCCCGGATTTGAGGGCATTTCCAGTCGAGCGAGGTCCGAATGGCCGACTTCGCGGGGCATCCGGGCAGGGTCGATCCACAAAACCTGCCGTAACGATCGAGATGGACCGGTGTCGAACAGCACCCACGCCAAGGTCGTGATCGTCGGCTCCGGGCCGGCGGGCTATACGGCGGGGATCTATGCCGCCCGCGCCATGCTCGATCCGATCCTGATCCAAGGTATCGCGCCCGGCGGTCAGCTCACCGTGACCACCGACGTCGAAAACTATCCCGGCTTTGCCGACGTGATCCAGGGCCCTTGGCTCATGGAACAAATGCAAAAGCAGGCGGTCCATGTCGGCACCAAGCTCGTCGCCGATCATGTGAACAAGGTCGATCTGGCGCGGCGTCCGTTCCGGCTCGACTGCGATTCCGGCGATACCTATTTTGCCGAGGCGCTGATTCTGGCGACCGGCGCTCAGGCGCGTTGGCTCGATTTGCCGTCCGAGCACAAATTCCGCGGCTATGGCGTGTCCGCCTGCGCGACCTGCGACGGCTTTTTCTATCGCGGCAAGGACGTTCTGGTGATCGGCGGCGGCAACACTGCGGTCGAGGAGGCGCTGTTTCTCACCAATTTCGCCGCCAAGGTCACTCTGGTGCATCGGCGCGACAGCCTGCGCGCGGAGAAAATCTTGCAGGATCGGCTGTTCAAACATCCGAAGATCGATGTGATCTGGGACACCGTGCTCGACGACATCGGCGGTACGCATGATCCGCTCAAGGTGACCCATGCGCGCCTGAAAAGTCTGAAGACCGGCGCGGTCAGCGAGCGGCTGATCGACGGCGTTTTCATTGCCATCGGCCATTCGCCGGCGACCGAGTTGGTTGCCGGGCAAGTCCGCATGAAGCCTTCCGGCTATATCGAAACCGCGCCGCATTCCACCGCGACCTCGGTGCCGGGTCTGTTCGCGGCCGGCGATGTCGCCGACGAAGTCTATCGGCAAGCGGTCACCGCCGCAGGCCTCGGCTGCATGGCGGCGCTGGAAGCCGAACGCTTCCTGGCGGCGTACGCCGCGCATCGCGCCGCGGCGGAGTGAATTTTACCTCTCCTCGCGTACTGGAGAGAAGAAAGTGCGAGCGATGGATTGGGACAAGCTAAAAGTATTTCACGCCGCCGCCGAGGCGGGCAGCTTCACCCATGCCGGTGAGCAGCTCGGGCTGTCGCAATCGGCAGTGTCACGGCAGGTGAGCGCGCTCGAACAGGAGTTGTCGGTCTCGCTGTTTCACCGGCACGCGCGCGGTCTGATCCTGACCGAGCAAGGCGAACACCTCTATCGCACCGCGCACGATGTCTTCATGAAGCTCGAAGCCGTGCGCGCCAAGCTCACCGACAGCCGGGAGCGGCCAAACGGTGATCTGCGCGTAACGACCACGCCAGGCATCGGCATCCACTGGCTCACCCCGCGGCTCGGCGAATTCGTCGACATGTACCCCGAGGTGCACATCACGCTTCTGACCACCGATGAAGAGCTCGACCTTGCCATGCGCGAGGCCGATGTCGCCATCCGTCTGCGACAGCCGACCCAGCCGGACCTTATTCAGCGCAAGCTGTTCTCGGTGCATTTTCACGTTTATGCCTCGCCCGAATATCTCAAGAAGTTCGGCACGCCGCGCACCTTTGAAGATCTCGATGCCCATCGGACCCTGGTGCTCGGCGGCAATGTCCCGTCACATCTGCAGCCCTCGCGTTGGCTGATTGAAGTCGCACGCGACGGCAAGGGACCGCGCCAGCCGCATCTCGTCATCAACAATATTCTCGGTATTTTGCGCGCCTGCCAGCGTGGGCTCGGCATCGCGATGCTGCCGGACTACCTCGTCGAGGATGGGCTCGTGCAACTATTCGGCGATGCCGAAGCGATCGCGCTCGATGCCTATTTCGTCTATCCCGAAGAACTCAAGTCCGTTGCCCGCGTTCAGGCCTTTCGCGACTTTCTCGTCGCCAACGCCCAGCGCTGGAATTTCTAACGCACCGAATTTCCGCAATCTGCGCGCAAACGCCGCAACTTGCCTATACCGCATGGCTGTCATGTGAAGCTTCGCGTTGTATGGACGGTAACTGAATCGCATAGTGTTTAAATGCTGCAAGGCAACGGTTGCCGCCATCCTCCCAGATAGGCAACCGCAATGTGTGTAGCTGTTCCCCTCTGGAAGGTGTCGTTGGCGCCCCCACGCCGACGAACTGAACCGGGCCCGCAAGGGCCCGGTTTTCTTTTGTACGGCGGCATCCGATTGTATTCTGCAATCGAAATGGGGCGAAGCAGGGGGCATGGCTGATGAAGATCTCGATCTTGGACGATTACTTCGACACGCTGCGAACGCTGCCTTGCTTCGGTAAGCTCGCCGGCCATGACGTCACGGTCTGGAACGATCACGTGCAGGACACGGGTACGCTCGCCGAGCGATTGCACGAGGCGGACGCCCTGGTGCTGTTTCGCGAACGGACGCAAATCCGCGCCCCATTGCTGGAGCGCCTGCCCAATCTGAAGCTCATCAGCCAACGCAGTGTTTATCCGCATATCGATATCGACGCCTGCACGCGGCTCGGCATCGTCGTCTCGTCGAGCCAGCATCCCGGCACGCCGTCCTATGCCGCTGCGGAATTGACCTTCGGCCTGATACTGGACGCGATGCGCCGAATTTCTCAACACGTCGCGGCGCTCAAAGCGGGACAATGGCAGGTCGGCATCGGCTCGACGCTGCGCGGCAAAACGCTTGGCATTTACGGCTACGGCCGGATCGGCAGCGTCGTTGCCGGTTACGGACGGGCGTTCGGCATGAACATTTTGGTGTGGGCGCGCCCGGCCACGCTCGCCGCGGCCCGTGCCGACGGTTACCCGACTGCCGCCAGCAAAGAGGAGTTTTTTGCCGGCTGCGATGTCGTCTCCCTGCACATGCGGCTTGTGCCGGCGACGCGCCATATCGTGACCGCCGCCGACTTGGCCCGGATGAAGCCGACCGCCCTCCTGGTCAATACCAGCCGGGCGCCGCTGATCGAACCGGGCGCGCTGGTTGCCGCGCTACGCGCGGGCCGCCCCGGCATGTCAGCGGTCGACGTTTACGAGGAAGAGCCGGTGCTCGATCCGCACTATCCGTTGCTCACGATGAGCAACGTAGTCTGCACGCCGCACATCGGCTACGTGACGCGCGACGAATACGAAGTGCAGTTTGTGGAGATTTTCGATCAGATCAACGCCTATGCGGCCGGTGCGCCTATCAATGTGGTCAATCCGGACGTGCTGAAAGGCAAATTGCGCTAAGAAAGCTTCGCCGTTGGAGAAGATAATCTCCGCCGTCAGATCGGCTCCAGACCCTTCGCCTTGATCACGTCCCTTGCGGGCGGTGTGGTGAGGAAGCCGATGACGGCGCGGCCTTCTTCGGGATGGCCAGCGGTGGTCGGTATTCCCGCGGTGAACAGCGTCACGCTCTGCAATTCCGCCGGCAATGGGCCGACGACGTCGATTCCGGAAACGGCGATGAGCTCCGCCATCTGTTGAATGCCGATATCCGCTTCGCCGCGAAGGACGACGAGGCCCGACAATCCGGCGGTGCCGCCGACGCCGTATTTGGCTTTGGCGGCCATCGCCTCGGTGATGCCGAGCTCTTCGAATACTTTTGCCATATGCGCGCCGCTTGCGCCGCCGCCGACCGGCTTCGACAGTGCGATCGACTTTGCCGCCAGCAACGCTCGCTTGAACCCTTCGACCGAGGCGAGGTCCGGCCGCGGCGCACCCTTCGGCACGGCAACGCCGATCAACGAGCGCGCCACGCCGACCAGGCTGCCGGCAACGATCTTGCCGCACCCGACGAGCTCCTTCGCGCCCGGATTGGTGACGATCGCGACATCGGCGGCCTCGCCCTCGCTAAGACGCTTTTCGAGCTGCAACGACGGTCCGAGGCTGACGGCGAGGCGCTTGCCGGTTTCCCGCTCGAAGCGCGGACTAAGCTCTTCGAACACCATTTTCATTGCGGTCGTGCTCAATACCTTGATTTCGGTGTGAAAAGCCACGCAACCCCCGCTGATTTTTTCTCGCTCGCACGGTAACGCTTAAAGACAAGGGCATAAAGCCGGCACCATGCGGCCCGGTCCACGCGAGCCTTCCGACGGCACACATCAACTCTATGTGAGCTTTTGGTGCGCCGCCATCAAATCGCGCGCAGGGCGGGCTTTCTCGGTTGGAACTGCCGTATAATGGTCATCTTAATCGCGCGAAGCTGGCTGGCGGCCGTAACGTTGGGGAGGAACATTTATGTTCACACGCAGACACGTTTTCTATGCCGGCGCCGCGGGACTGGGGCTCGCCGTGTTTCGCTTGGCACGCCCGCATGCAGCGACGGCTGCGACCCGCACGTACGAAGTCACCCACACCGACGAGGAGTGGCGCAAGCTCCTGACGCCGGCGCAATACAGCGTGCTGCGGCAGGCCGGCACCGAGTTGCCGTTCACCAGTCCGCTGCTCGAGGAACACCGCGCCGGCACCTTCAGCTGCGCCGGATGCGACCTACCGCTGTTCTCCTCGAAGACGAAATTCGAAAGTGGCACCGGCTGGCCGAGTTTCTGGACGCCGCTTGCCAATGCCGTGGACGAAACCGAGGACCGCTCGTTCGGCATGACCCGCACGGCGGTCTCGTGCCACCGTTGCGGCGGCCATCTCGGTCACGTGTTCAACGATGGGCCGAAGCCGACCGGGCTGCGCTATTGCATGAACGGCGTGGCGCTGAAATTCACGCCGGCGCCGGCGGGATCGAGCTCCTAGCCAGGACGCGTTAGGTCCCCACTTTCAGCTCCGACACAAGCCCGCGCAGCGCCGCGATTGCGCTTAATGGCACGATGCGGCCTGTGCGCGGATTCTCCGAGGGTACGCCTTCGATCATCATCGAGAACCGCGCGGTATCGGCGTCGACCTCGATGCGATGCGTATTTCGCGTCAGTGACGGATCGGCCCAGATTTCGAGCCGCGTTTTGTCCGGGCCGATGCCGGCGAGGCTCAGTGCCGCGGCGACATTGACGTTCGCGGGAAATCCGCGCGCGCCGTCACGCGCGCTGCCGTCGAATATTTTCAGCGGCGCTTTAAGATCTTTTAGCGAAATGCCGCGTTCGACAAGGTAAGGCGCGCCATCGAGTCCGTTCGGCGGCTTGCGCGTAATCATGGTCACCGAGCGGATCGTTCCTTCGGCGGCGGCGCGAACCGCATCGAGCCCAAGGAGCGCGCCGGTCGGAACGAGAATGCGCGCGCCAGTCGCTTTCGCTCGCTCCACCAGATCCCAATTCTCCAGAAGCTGGCCGACCGACAGCGGCATGAAAATTTTGCCGGCCTCGATCGCTGAGCGCGCGACTTTGCGAAACATTTCCGGCGGCAGGCATTCCACGACGATGTCGCAAGATTGCCCCAGCGCGTCGACGGCCATAATCGGAATACGGGCGCCGGCCTCGGGCAGATTGCGCCGAGCCTTGTCCGGATCGCGCACCGCGATTGCAGCGAGAACAAGCCCGGGTATGCCCGTTTCAAGGCGGCGCGCTACGCCAAGGCCCACAGCGCCGAGGCCGGCCAGTCCCACCTTGAACGTCGCTCTCGGCACTATCGCTTCCTTCCCCTGGCAGCACCGCATCCAGGTCGATACATTGTCTATGCGCCAGCCAGTAGACGCGCAATATGGTGGCGCGACCGGCAGGGCAGCCCTCGCATGCCAGACCTCAGCAAGAGATTGTTTATGACCAATATCAATCCGAGCACCTTCACGACGCGGCCGGAAATCGAGGGCACGTTTGGCGTGGTGACCACCACGCACTGGATCGCGACCGCCGTCGGCATGAGCATTTTGGAAAAGGGCGGCAACGCGTTCGACGCCGCGGTCGCCACGGCGTTCACACTGCAAGTGGTGGAACCGCATTTGAACGGTCCCGGCGGCGATGTGCCGGTGATTCTTTACGACGTCCGGCGCGGCAAACCGGAGGTGATCTGCGGCCAGGGAGTCGCGCCGGCTAAAGCCACTATCGCGCATTATCGCAGCGAGGAACTCGATCTCGTTCCCGGCACCGGGCTTCTGGCCGCCGTCGTGCCGGGCACGTTCGAGACCTGGATGCTGCTGCTGCGCGACTACGGCACCATGTCGCTTGCCGAGGTGCTGGCGCCCGCGATCGGCTATGCACAAAACGGCCATCCGCTGCTCGAACGCGCCTCCGCCACGATCGGCACGGTCGCGGCTTTGTTCCGCGACTATTGGCCGACCTCGGCCGCGGTCTATCTGCCGGACGATAATGTGCCGGCCGCCGGTTCACTGTTCACCAACAAGACATTCGCGGCCACCTATAGCCGCATCGTCAAGGAAGCCGAAAGCGTCGGCGGCGATCGCGTCGCGCAGATTGAGCGGGCGCGCAAAGCATGGTCGCAGGGCTTTGTCGCCGAAGCCATCGATCGTTTCTGCCGCACGCAGGAGATCATGGATACCAGCGGCGCTCGGCATCGCGGCGTGCTCACCGCCGACGATATGGCGCGTTGGACGCCGCAGATCGAAGCGCCGCTGACCTACGACTATCGCGGCTACGCGGTGTGCAAGACCGGTCCTTGGGGCCAAGGTCCGGTGACGTTGCAGCAGCTCGCGCTGCTCCAGGGTTTCGATTTCGACGGACTCGATCCGATGGGGCCGGACTTCATTCATTTCATCGTCGAATGCTCGAAGCTCGCGTATGCCGATCGCGAGGCGTTCTATGGCGATCCCGATTTCGTCGAAGTGCCGATGGCGACGTTGTTGTCGGATGCCTACAATTCTCAGCGCCGCAAGCTCGTCACCGACAAGGCGTCGCTCGAGCAGCGTCCCGGCTCGATTGCGGGCTTCGGCGGCGTTGTAAAACTCCGTCGCGAGACCGTGCCGATAGCGGCCGGCGCCGGCGAGCCGACGGTAGGCGGACTCGGCGCCGGCGAACCGACAGTCGGCCGAATGGGCGCGACGCGCGGCGACACCGTGCATTTCGATATCGTCGATCAGGCCGGCAACATGGTGTCGGCCACGCCCTCCGGCGGTTGGCTGCATTCCTCGCCGGTCATCCCCGAGCTCGGATTTTGCCTCGGCACGCGCGCGCAGATGTTCTGGCTCGAAGAGGGTCATCCGGCCGCACTGGCGCCCGGCAAACGGCCGCGAACAACCTTGTCACCGACATTGGCGCTACGCGACGGCGAACCCTATGTCGGCTGGGGGTCGCCCGGCGGCGACGGGCAAGATCAGTGGATCACCCAATTTCTCATGCGCCACGTCCATGCCGGCATGAACCTGCAAGAATCAATCGACGCGCCGGCTTGGCATTCCGAGCATTTTCCGAGTTCGTTCTGGCCGCGCACGGCGCGGCCGGGCGTGCTGGTGGTCGAGGGCCGCGTGCCGAAGAAAACAATCGCCGAATTGGAGCGCCGCGGCCACATTGTCGAGGTCGGCCCGGACTGGTCGGAGGGTAGGCTTACGGCCGCGTCCCGGGTTGGCCGCCGCCGCCGCGCCGCCGCCAATGCGCGCGGTATGCAGGGATATGCCGCTGGGCGGTGACGACTAGGCCGCCACCGTTCCCAAGAATTCTTCGACTTCGCTGCGAAGTTTCGCAGTGGCGTTTTCGACCTCTTCGGACGCCGCGAGCATGGTCTGCGCGGAGCTGCGCGTCTGCGTCACGCCGCCGGCGACTTCGCCGAGCGCAGCGACGATCGCCTTGGCGCCCGACGCGGCGCTGGCGACGTTGTGGGAAATCTCCCCGGTCGCCTCTTCCTGCTGCTCGACCGAAATCGCGACCGCGCTGGTATAGCTATTGATGTCCTGCATCCGCTGTGTGATCTCGCGAATCGCCGAGACGGCTTTGCCGCTCGACGTCTGCACGGACAAGATCTCGTGTGTGATCTCTTCGGTCGCCTTTGCAGTTTGCACCGCGAGCGATTTCACCTCTGAAGCGACCACGGCGAAGCCGCGCCCCGCTTCGCCGGCGCGTGCTGCCTCGATCGTGGCATTGAGCGCGAGCAGATTGGTCTGACCGGCGATATCCTGGATCAGCTTGACCACATCGCCGATCTTCTGCGCTACATGCGCGAGCGCGGCGATGTCCTCGTTGGTCGCGTTGGCGTCGGCGGCGGCACTGCGCACGACGTCGTTTGCCTGTCCGAGCTGGCGGCTGATTTCTCTGATCGAGACCGAGAGCTCGGCCGCGGCCGCGGCCGCAGTTTCGACATTGGCCGAAGCCTCGTTGGAGCCATGCACCGCGCCCTCAGCGCGTTGCAGCGTATGGTCCGACGTCGTCAGCAGCGTCTTCGCCGCCGTCTTCATGGCGGTCGCGCTTTGGCTTACGGTTTTTAGTACGCTCTCGACCCGGGCGCGGAATGAAGAGATCGCGGTATCGATGCTGCGGCGCCGCTCGTCGCGCTGACGCAGCGAATCCCGCTCCTTCTCGGCGAGCAATTGGTCGGTGACGTCAGTATGCGTCGCGACCCAGCCGCCGCCGCGCATCGGCCGGCTGACCACGGCAATGATGCGGCCGTCTTTGAGCTCGGCCGTTTTGGTTTCCGTGCGGCCCTCGGCCACTTGTTTCAGGCAGTCGTCGACATAATGGTCCACGTCACCTGAGAAATTCCCCGCTGAAAGCCGATGCAGAAGAAGGTCGCGCAACGGCGTGCCGACGCGCGCGTGTACGGGCCGTAACCGATACATCTCGATATAGCGTTCATTGCACAACACCAGGCGCGCCGCTCCGTCGAACATGCACAAGCCCTGCGTCATGTTGTTGAGCGCGGCGCGCAGCAATCGCGCTTGTCGTTGTCGGCGAGTGTTGACGAACAAGCCGGCCAGCGCCGCGGCGCCGAGACCGAACGGCACGGCCATCATGACGGCGGGGATAGGAACAGGCGTTTCGGTCAATGCAGCGACGACCCAGCCGGGACCGCCAAGAAGGAAAACGACGATGCCCGCGCCAAAACCGGCCGCGCCCGTTATGACAACAAGCTTCCAGTTGCGGCTTGCTTTCGCCAGGATTCGACTGCCAAGCATCGCGTGCGCGCCAGATCAATCGGCCAAAGTTAGACATCGGCCGGTTGTTTTGAGGTTAAGGAATGGCGCACGATGGTTAACAAAAGCTGATCGCAAGGCGCGGGTGCCCTTTTCCGGCACGCATTGGCGTTCAGCTTGTCGGCGGAATCACCGGCAACAGCAGATGCGCGTCCATATCGCCGCCGGCATAGAGGGTATTGGTGGCGCCGGAATTGTAGTCGGCATGGTAGTGCATGTAGTGGCTCGAGCCGACGCCGTCGCGCGGCTGGACGTCGAGCCGGATGCGGTGGCCCTTTTTGAACACCATTGAGGTCGGCCAGATTTCGACCTCGACGCGCACGATCTCGCCGGGCGTCAGATAGAGCCGGCGGACGTGGCGGTGATAGGGACGGTAAGGCCGCGACAGCTCGTGATCGAGCTCGCGATGCGACACCCGCAGCCAGCCCTTCGCCACCGGCACTGGCAGCCCCTGCTGGCCCAATTCCATCACTTCCTTGCCGTCGGCATCGAAGTGCCGCAGGGTCAGGAACAAGTCCATGTCCTCGCTCGAACTCGACACCCAGAGCACGGCGGCGAGCGGGCCCGTGATCTCGGTGTCGGCGGACAAGGGTGGCGTTTCGAATGAAACTCCCATGCCCGGCTTGATGCCGCCGCCCAGCACTTGCGACGAAGCGGCCGACGTCGAACCCATCGAGCCGAGGCTCGAGGCAGGATAGGTTCTCGACGCGACCTCGGGCGGCCTTCTCTCCGTCAGTGTGCCGACGGGCGGCGCGCCATCCGCCGTCGCCGTCGATAGGTCGAGGTAGAGTTTGGTCCAGATCGTGCGCGCAAGCGGCCATTCGTGCTCGCTGCGCCACTCGAACGCGTCGCCGCCCTTGCGGATCGCAAGCTTGATCGGCGGCTCGTTCATCACGCCATTGTCGATTCCTTTGAGCCAGAAATCGAAGAAACGGATCTGATCGCGCCGGCCGTCCTCGGTATAGAACGGATGCACGTGCGAACCGAGATGGATGCGTAATTTCTTGTGCGGGGTCGCCGCCCGCATGAACGCCTCGGTATTGCCGCGCAGATGCAAGCCCATGCCCGACCAATTGCCGACGGAGAACATCGGCACATCGATCTTGTCCCATTGCGCCTGCGAGCCGCGGAATGCGCCGCTGTCGAGATTATTGTGCAGCCAGAAATGCAGCGTATTGATCCGCCAGCCGTCCGGCAGATGCTGCGACGCGCGCCCCAACAGATGATGCAGGAAATGCGCGGTGTACCAATTGGTCATGAACAGGCTGAGGATGCCGCCATGATACAGCGCGTCGCGGTAGAGATCGGCAAATCCCTCCCATGGAATGATCGCCTTCAACGAGGGCGGCTGTAGATTGGCTGCGAACCATTGATTGATGGCGAAATAGGAGATGCCGAGGAGCCCGACATTGCCGTTGCACCACGGCTGCGCCGCCGCCCATTCGACGGCATCGTAATGGTCGACCGCCTCGGCGAGCGACCACGCATCGTATTGGCCGGGAGATTTGCCGGTGCCGCGGCCGTCGACGCGCACGGCGGCGTAGCCGCGCGGCACCCACCATTTCGGATTCACGGTCTCCCAGTTCATCCATTCGTTCGGCGCTTCGGCAAGCGTGTCCGGCACGATCCAGAGCTTGTCTTTCTGATAAGGCCCGAGATTGATGATGGCCGGGAATTTTCCCTTATCGTCCGGCCGGAACACATCGGCCTTCAGCCGCGCGCCGTCGCGCATGGGCACGTCGACGTCTTTATCGACAAGGATCGGATGGTTGGCGGGTGACGGGCCGGGCTCACTAGGCATGATGACGCGCGCTCAAATTATCCTCCCGAACGCGTTGCGCAAGACTGAGACGGCAACGCGCCCCGCTGCGTTTGCTGCGGCGGGGATCGTAATTGAGGCGCCGTTGTGATGCCAGGGCTTCCCTATAGAGTGGACAAACTATCGCGCTTCACGCTTCCGACACTTTCTTACCGGTACTGTCGCGCCGTCGCCTGGGGGAAATTTCCGATGATCCGGCCGTTTGCCGCGCTCGTTGTTTGCGGCTCAATCTTGATTGCCGCGGGCCTCGTGGGCTGCACCGACAACGCGCCGCCGTCGGGCCAGCCGACTTTCTATCAGGATCTGGCGCAGTCCGACGCCGTACTCGACGCCAATGCGGCGCAATCGATGATTTCCGGCTACCGCAGCAACAATGGCCTCGGACCTGTCAGCATCGATCCCGAGTTGATGCGGCTCGCCGCCGCCCAAGCGCAGGTCATGGCGGCGAGGGGCAAGCTCGATCACGACGTCGGGCAGCCGTTTCAAGAACGCATCCGAAAGGCCGGTTATGCCGCCAGCGTCGTGGTCGAGAATATTGGCGCCGGCTATCACACCCTTGCCGAGGCGTTTTCCGGCTGGCGCGATTCGCCGCCGCACCGGGCCAACATGCTCAATTCAGGCGTGACACAGATGGGCATCGCCGCGGTCTATACGCCGAAATCGAAATATAAGGTGTTTTGGTCGCTGATCCTTGCCGCACCCGCCGAGCATCGGGGTTGATCCGCCGCCGCGCGATCAGGCAGCCACGGGTAATAGCTTTGATTATTGCTTAGCCCGCCCGAGTATATCTGTTCGGCCACAGCGACCTTAATGTCGCGACCTCTTTATTGATTTTGCCTAGCTCCGATCTTGTTTCCTTCATTCCGTTCCAAGTTGCGTCAAGATCGCACAGCAGCGCAGATAAAGTGGTCTCGATTCGGTGCATTTCGCGGTGGAGGGCCTCCAACTTCTCGCGGTCAGTCATACCATGCCAAGACACGCCCATGTCTTTTGCCCCGAAGCTCCGGAAGAGAGCAAGATACGCCCCGTCAACGGCACTGATTCGAGGCAAGATAGGCGTATTTTTGCAATTCGCAAATTTTTCAGATGATTTACGAACAGCTTGTTGGCGGGTTGCAAGGGAAATCGGGTTCTCGGTCGTCCTGACCGTTTCGCCATAACGTCCCAAAGGCCGACAAGACAGCCGGAGTTTACCACAGGCTAAATCATCTCGAACAGCTTTTGCCCATAGGTCGTTCGCGCTTCATCAAGCAGCGGACCGACGTCAGCGCGGAATTGGGCGTGTTGGTCCGCAGTCAGCTCGGTGATCTCGCAGCCCGCCGCTTCGATGGCGGCGCGTGCCTCGCGGTCTTCCGCGATGGCGAGATCGCGTTGCAATGCGATCGCGCGCTTGACGGCCTCGCGCATGGCGTTCTGCAAATCCGCGGGCCAGGCGTCGAACGTTGGCCGGTGCAGGAAAATCGGCCGCGATATATAGAAATGATTAGTCACGGTGTGGAAGTGGTGGAATTTATGCACGCCATAGGTCACCGTGTTGGCGAACGGGTTTTCCTGGGCGTCGAGGGTGCCAGCCTTGATGCCGGCGATGGCCTCGGTCAAATCGCAACGCACCGGGACGGCGCCCAAAAGCTGGAACGTCCTTGCTTGCACCTCGCTCGGCAACACGCGGATGCGCATGCCCTTGAGGTCGGCGGGCACCCGCACGCGCCGTAAGCGGTTTGAGATTTGGCGAAAACCGTTCTCGAACCAGCCGAGGATGCGATAGTTCACACGTTCTTCAATCTCGTCGGCGAGAAAACGGCCGAGCGCACCGTCCATGGCTGCCCGCGCCTGATCGCGCCGCTCAAACAGGAACGGCAGATCGACGAAACCGAGTGCGCCGACACGGTCGGTGAGGTAGCTCGACGATTGATAGCCCAGCGTGAGTACGCCGTCTTCGACCAGCCATAAAATCTCTTCGGCGCGATAGCCGAAATCCATGATGTTCCAGACATACTTTACGTCGACCCGGTCGCCGAACGCGGCCACCAAGGTGTCGCCGATCAGTCTGAGGCCTTTCGAAAACGAAGTCGTCGGCGGTCCATAGCCGCCCATGCGGATCGTAATCGGTTCGGTCATTGTCTTTTGAAGACCCTCTGCGCTTCGCGTGATCGCGAAAATACGAGGTATACGCGCGCGAATGTCAACGCAAAAGCGTGGTTCCGAAAAGCGGTCAGTGGTCTTCGGAACGGATTACGCGGAACGCTGTAGATGGGTTTAGCGACGGAGGCGAGTGCGGATGGACTTGACCGCCGCGATCGCGCCGCCGCGCAGCGTCTCAAGCCGGCAGGCCCGCGTAAATGGCGCTTCGGGCCGCACCGCTATCATACGGTTGCAAATGACCAAGCGCTCACTCCAGATGTGATCCAGCATCGGGTTGCCGGGAGCGGCGCAGGAATCGGTGCGCGCGATGTCGGGGTTGTCGGCGAGTTCTTCGGTCAATGCCGCACTCAGGAGCACACCGGGTGCAAAGCGCGCGAGCTCCTCATCGTAAGCGGTTTTCCAGTACCAGGCACTGTCGCCGCTGTGCAGCGTGATCGCAGCGGCGATCGGACGCCCATCAAGAAGCAGGCGATTGATCGCGACTTTGCCTTCCGCCGCGAGCGCGGACAGTGCCGTTTTCATGAAACTTCGCACCTCGGCGTGATGTGCCGCCGCAGTGCCGGTTTCGCCTTTCCATCCGCTTGCCTCCAGCGCGAAAAAGTCCTCAACCGCCGCGGTGACCGCGGCGGGCTCGGACGCCGCCGTGAATAATAGCGCCCCGGCATCGGACAGACGCCGCCCGCTGCGGCGTAGCTCGCGCTGCCGGTGTGCCGAAAGGACATTTTCCAGATACTGCGAGCGGTCGTTCCTGGGCGCCAGCAGGGCCCGATGATGCCGCGCAAAATCGGCGCATGGCATCTGCGTGCGCTGCAGAATCGAACCGAGTGCCGCCGCGAACGGTCCATCTTCGGTGGTGAGCGGCAGCAGCACCAATCCGGGCAGCGACGGATCGCCGGCGATATGCGCAAGCCAGGCTGCTATGACCGGTTCCGCCGCTTCGCGCTCCACGAGCGGCGTCCCGAGCGGCGCGTAGGCGTGCGTCCAGCCAACCATGACCGGCAGCCGTAATCCGTAGCGACGCTGTGTCACCCGCCCCGGAAAAAAGCCGAGCAGCCTGCGCGGCATCGTGCCAGACCATACCAGTACCGCGCCGACATCGTTGCCGAACAAAGCCGCGGCCGGGAGCGCGAATCCCGGCTCATAGAAAATATTGGGCTCGAGCGCGCGCGCGGCGAGTTCGCGCCATTCGTCCGTGATCGGGAGAAGATCCGCGAGCCAGCGCCATTCGACGGCAAATGAATTGATCGCATAGCGGTCGGCAAGCACGGCGCGTCGCGCGCTGGCGATGGCCGAAACGGTGCGCTCGAGCGCGACACGCGGCGCGAACTGCGAACCGATCGATGCCACAACAACCTCTGGACAGGAACCAGACGTTTACCAACGAGGCGTTAAGAATCGGTTGGAAGAAATTAACAAATGCGGCAGGCGTGGTGGCCCGGTTGCATCATGCCGCGTCGATTTCGGCCACGTCGGCCAGCCCCGCCGCGACGACTTCGCGCTCTTGCGATGAAAGCGGGCGCTGCGGCGGCACCGGGTCGCCCACGTCATAACCCTTAATTGCGAGGGCGGCCTTGATGCAGGCCGCAAGATTGAAGCGCGCGAATATCTCGTTGATCCGCCAAAGCCGCTGCTGCAATCGCATCGCCTCCGCCCAGCGCCCGGCGCGGCATAGCTCGTAGAGCGAAACGCTCTGCCGCGGAATGACGCAAGCCGGGCCGGCCATCCAGCCGACGCCGCCGATCAGCATGACGCAAGCCGGAATATGCGCGGACGCCGAAAATACCTTCAGCCGCTCGCAGCGGTTTATGATCGAAAGCAGCCGGCCAGTATTGGTGGAGGCGTCCTTGATGTAGCGGATGCGCGGATGTTCAGACAGCCGCGCAATTACATCGAGCGAGAGATCGGTGCGCTGGAATTGCGGATTGGTATAGAGCACGACCGGCACGTCGACGGCGTCGGCGATAGCGCGGAAATAGGATTCAACCTGCGGCTCCGCAAGCGGAAAGTAGGATTCGAGAATGGCCAAAATCCCGTCGGCGCCGAGCTTTTGATAGTTGCGTGCTTGCGCGACTGCGTCCGCAGTCGCGGTCGCCGCGACGCCGGCGACCACCGGTACGCGGCCAGCAGCCGCCTCGATCGTCGCGCGCACCACTTCGGTACGTTGCGCATTGCTCATATAGGCGAATTCGCCGGTCGATCCGAGCGGCGTGAGACCGTGCACGCCGGCGCCGATGAGATCGTCGGCCAGCCGGCGGAGCACATCCGATTTGACGCGTCCCGCCGCATCGACGGGCGAAACGAGATACGGGAAGACGCCTTGGAAACTGTTCATTTCAGCGGTTGGCCTTGTACAGCGCCATTGCGTCGGTCCACACATTCGCCCGGTCGTCATCGAAGACCAGTTTCGGGTTCTCCGGCACCATGACCCACGCGCCGCGCGCGATCTCATCTTCAAGCTGAGACGGCGCCCAGCCGGCATAACCGAGTGCGATCAGACTGTTCGCCGGCCCCTTGCCGAGAGCGATATCGCGCAACACGTCGGCAGCCTCACTGAGTGCGACGCGTCCGTCGATGTCCAGGGTGTCGTCGTGACGGTAGTCGGCGTTATGTATGACGAAAGCCATGTCCGGACCGACCGGCCCGCCGAGGAAGATAGGCACGCTGCCGGTAAGGCCGCTGCCGTCGCCGCCCAGCGCCTCCAGGAGACTCGCAATCGGACGGCTGGCGATGGGATGATTGATGACGATGCCGAGCGCACCGTCGCGGCTGTGCTGGGCCATCAGAATGACGGCGTGATCGAACGGATCGCGCATGTCCGGCGATGCGATCAGAAGCTGGCCGGCGAGCGATGTCGGGCCGGTGATATTCGGTTGCTCGGTCGGCAGGGCGGCATGCAGAACCGCTGCCGGCAGCAAGAATGCCACGGCAGCCAAAATCCAACGCAGCCTTCTGCAAGGCCTGTCATCGAAAGCACGCACGATCCATCCGCCAAGCTGGTGCCGCCTCTATCGCGTATTCTACACCTTTGCGAGCGAACGAGGGAGGCGCGGCGGCTACGGCGAAATCTCCTCAAGGACGCGGCCCTTCGTCTCCACCGCGAAAAGGCCGGTCACGATTGCACCGACGGCCGCGACGGCGGCGAAAACTAAAAACACTGCGCCGAGTCCCGAGCCGACAATAAAGCCGACGATCCCGGGCCCGAGAATCGATGCGAATCGCAGCCATGCGGTCGCCGTGCCGACCGCAATGGCACGCGCGCGCGTCGGATAAAGCTCCGGCGTGTAGACATAGACCCCGATGGACAGCACCGATACGAAGAAGTAGCCGCTCGAAACGAGTACCAGCACTCGCTGCGGCGAGTCCGCTCCGAGGACAAAGAGCGTGCCGAGCGCAATCGCATTGGCGGCAAATGCCACGGTGAACCATGCCCGCCGGCCTACGTGATCAATGGTCAGTGCGCAAATCAAAGCACCGCATAGCCCGACAGCCTGGGTGACCAAGCCGTATTCCAGGGACTGTTGCAGCGGCAGTTTAAACACTGTCGAGTAGATGGTCGGCAGCCAGACGACGAGGCCGTAGTTGAAAAAATAGGTGGCGAACCAGATCGCCCACACGACGAGCGTTCGCCGCAAATAGGTTGGACCGAACAGATCGGACCAGGAGGCCCTCAGCGGCCCGGTGACATCGATCTTTTGCGGCGGCGGTAGCGGTTCACCAGTGGACCTCTCGGTCGCCCGTTCGATCCGTGCCAGTGCCGCCTGTGCTTCAGCGGTGCGCCCGCGCGCCGCCAGCCAACGCGGCGATTCTGGAAGCAGTCGTTGCAACGCCATGGCGACGAAAGCCGGCAGTGCTCCGATGACGAACATCCACTGCCAGCCGAAGCGCGGCACGATCCACGCGCCCATGAATCCGGCCGCGACCAGCCCGACCGGGAACACCAATTCATAGAGCAGGACGAACCGGCCGCGGCCCTTGGCGCGAGCGAGCTCGCTGATATAGGCCGCAGCGACCGGAACCTCGCCGCCGAGACCGAAACCCTGGATGATGCGCGCGGTAACGAGCGACTGATAATCCCAGGCGAAGGCGCAAGCCAGACTCATGACGGCGAAGATAAGGATCGAGCAGAACATCGCTCTGATGCGGCCATACCGTTCTGCGATCCAGCCGAAGAACAGCGCGCCGCCAAGCTGGCCGAGATAGCCGGCTGATATAAGCAAACCGATTTGCGGGCCGTTTAGCTTCCACGTCGGCACCAGCACCGGCAGAACGAATGCGATCGCAAGTGCATCGAAGGCGTCGAAAAAAGTGGCAACGCCGATGATAATCCTGGCCTTGATGTGCCACCAAGAGATCGGCAGGCGCTCGATCCGCGCGACAACGTCGCTGATAGAGCCGTTGCCACCGGCAACGGCGTCGCTCGTGCTCATCGTTTTCTCTCCCCAACGGTTTTTTGGCGTTTAGACGAATTGTACCGCTATGCCGCCGAGCTGGCCGAAATCGGCATGCAGCGTGTCGCCCTTGCGCGCGAATACCACGCGCGTAAACGAGCCGGCCAGCACGAGATGGCCGGCTTCCAGCGTCACGCCGTGCTGGCCGAGCTTGTTGGCGAGCCAGGCCACGCCGAGCGCTGGATGACCAAGCACGCCAGCGGCGACGCCGGTCTCCTCGATCTCGGAGTTGCGGTACATGACGCCGCCGACCCAGCGCAGGTCGACCTCGAGCGGGCCGACCGGCCGGCCGCCGACGACGATGCCGGCGGCGGCGCCGTTGTCGGAGACGGTGTCGAATATTTTTCGCGGGTCCTGCAAGCGCGCATCGACGATCTCGATCGCCGGCACGACATACTCGGTGGCGCGCAGCACATCGGTCAAGCCGATGCCGGGCCCTCGCAGCGGCTTGCCGAGAACGAAGGCAAGCTCGACCTCGACGCGCGGCAGGCAATAATTCTCGTGCGGAATGCGCGCGCCGTCGGCGATCATCATGTTGTCGAGGAGGTGGCCGTAGTCCGGCTCGTCGATCTGCGAGGAACGTTGCATCGCCTTCGAGGTGAGGCCGACTTTGTGGCCGATGAGTTTTGCGCCGCCCGCGATCTTGCGGTTGGCAACCTCGGTCGAGATTGCGTAGGCGTCCTCCATGGTGATGCCGGGCCAAGTCTTGGAGAGTTGCACCGCCTGCTTGCGCTCCTTCTCCGCGGCGAGAAGAATATCGGCGGCCTTGTTGCGATCGGCATCGGACATCATGACAGCAGAACTCCCTTTAAAACACAGTTTGGCGACCGCCGAAGGATGACGGGCGAGGACATTTAGCACATTTGGAATGGAGCGAGGCGCGCCGGCGGCGCCGCCAACCTACTGGCATGCGGCGCGCAGCAGGACGGTCTCGACCGGACAATCGGCGGCCGTCGGGTTCTGTCCCGAGACCCAGAGTGAATCGGCGCATTTTTCCGCGGTGCGAACATCGAGCGGCTGGCCGGCGTTGTAGCCCTTGGCCTTGCATACATCGGTCGCGGCAGTGGCGCAGTCGGCCGCGCCGTTCCCGGCAGTCGGGCAGGTTTGCTGGATTTCGATCACGTGAGACGGCCGCATGGCGTCGGCGGCGTTCTTCATCGCTTGCTGGGTCGCGGTGGCGGCATCCTTGGCGGCATCTGCCGATTGTTTGTTGAGGACGTCGAGCTTACTCTGCTGCTCTTTCATCTTGGCCTTGAAATTGGCGACCGACTGATTCCACCACTTGCCGAAGCCGTTGAGGAAACCGCGCTTCTCGGTCGGCACGGCGGAGAGGTCCGGCGGCGGCGGTTGCGGCGGAAGGACTAAACCAGTGGGCGCTGGCGGCGCCGGCGGCGAGGGGGCCGGTGCGGGAGCGGGTTGCGCGTTCGCTGCGCCGGCGGCGGGCGTCTGGCTAGTTTGGGCGAGCGCCGTCCCGGCCAGGGCAGCCGTCAGCACTGCCGCCGCCAGCCATCGGGCCGCGCCCGATTTGGCTGCCATGTCGTTATTGCCTTTGTTTAGACGGCTTGCTGTCACGGCCACTCCGCCATGGCCAAGGTTTGGGGCCTGTCCGCATGGGCCCACGGGGTATCACTGACTTGCAGGCGCACCCATAGCCCTGACCATCAAATTAGGCACCAACATGGTCAGAATACCCGCATTACGAAGACAAAACCAATGATTAGGAAGACCACGGCGAGGGCAGTGCACGGGCCAAGCCGCGTCTGCGGTGGCGTCTGTCTAGTGTCCGGATCCGTTGCTCTCCCGCCATCGTGACCAAACGAACCACGCAAATCCAGCCAAAAGGAGAGCGACCGCGGCACCGTCGAATTCGTGAAAGAGCCGGCGGAAGGTCGGGTTGCTGTTCCAGCGCGCACCCAGCACATACCCGATGTAAGCGAGTCCGAAGCACCACGGCCACGAGCCGAGAAATGTGTAGATCTGGAATTTCAGCATCGGCATCCGCGCCAGCCCGGCGGGGAAGGCGATAAAAGTTCGCACGACAGGAAGCAGACGACCGACAAAAACCGTGACGGAGCCGTAGCGCGTAAAAAACTGTTCCGCGCGATCGATCTCGTGAGGCCGTACAAAAACGTAGGCGCCCCACCGTTCGAATGCCTTGCGGCCGCCGGTAGCCGCCACGTAGTAGGTGATCGTCGAGCCGACATTGCAGCCCAGCGCCCCCATGGTCGCGGCGCCGACCAAGCTGAACCGCCCGATGGTCGCAAGATAACCGGCGAACGGCATGATCACCTCGGAGGGCAGAGGAATGCATGCCGACTCGATCGCCATCAGAACGACGACGCCGAGGTAGCCGGCCGCCGAAATCACCTCGACGATGAGGGACACCACCGCCGAGATGAGCTGGTCAATCATGGCTAAGCTGAAATGGCGGAAGACAGATCAGCGCCGTTTGCGCGCGCGGCGACCTTCGAGCATGACGATTTTGCGCCGCGGAAAATCCTCGGGCAACTTCTTGGGCACCTTCTCGGCGATGCCAAGAAGCCGCTCGCGCCGGTCCATCTCTTTCCAGACGTCGTCCGGGCGGATACCGGAGGCGACCCACAGCACGACGAGATTGTAAATGAGGTCGGCGCTTTCCTTGACCACCGCGTCGCGATCGCCGTGCATGGCGTCGATCACGACCTCGACGGCTTCCTCGGCGAGCTTTTTCGCCATCTTGCTGCGGCCCGAGCGCAACAGCCGCGCGGTCCGTGACGTCGACGGATCGTCATGCCGGCAAGTCAGCGCGGCCTGGTAGAGTTGGGAAATCGAATCACTCATGGTTCATCAGAATACCGCGATCTTGTCGCGATTGTGTTAATTCATAGATTCACAAGGGATTTCACCCGGCCGGTCTTTACTCGTCCTGCGCCAGAAGACCGGCATTGCCGCCGGACGCGGCCGTGTTCACGGTCACGACCTGTTCGGCCGCAAACCGCCGCACATAGTTGGGGCCGCCGGCCTTGGGCCCAGTGCCGGACAAATGCGTGCCGCCGAACGGCTGGGTGCCGACCACCGCTCCGATCATGTTGCGATTGACGTAGACGTTACCGTGCGGCAGTCGGGCGGCAATGCGCTCGATCGTCAGATCGATGCGCGAATGCACGCCGAGCGTGAGGGCGGTTTCACTGCTCGCGATATCGTCAAGGAGTGCATCCAATTCCCCAGCGCGCCAGCGCACGACATGGAGCACGGGACCGAATATCTCTTCCCTAAGGTCGCGAGCTCGGTCGATCTCGACAATCGCCGGAGCGACGTAGTTGCCCTCGGTCGGCAGCGTATCTGCGGGCTCCCAGTGGTAGCGCAGGCGGCCGGCGTGTTCCGTCTCGGCAATCCAGCTTTCAAGTTTGGTTTTCGCCTCGGCATCGATCACCGGCCCGACGTGTGTTGCGATGTCGCGCGGATCGCCGACCTTCAACTCGCGCACCGCGCCGATGAGCATTTCCAGCATGCGCTCGGCGACGTCGGTTTGCAGGCAAAGGAGCCGCAGCGCCGAGCAGCGCTGGCCGGCGGAGCGGAACGCCGACACGACGACGTCATCGCTGACCTGTTCGGGCAATGCGGTCGCGTCGACGATCATGGCGTTGATGCCGCCGGTCTCGGCGACGAGCGGCACGATCGGTCCCGATTTTCCGGCAAGCGCGCGGTTGATCGAGCGGGCAACTTCCGTCGAGCCGGTAAAGGCCACCCCGGCGACGCGAGGATCGGCGACAAGGCTGGCGCCGGCTGCGCCGTCACCGGGGACGAGATGCAGCGCGCTGTCCGGCACGCCGGCCCCGTGCAATAGCTCGACGGCGAGCGCGGCGACGAGCGGCGTCTGCTCAGCGGGCTTGGCGACGACCGTGTTGCCGGCAACGAGCGCGGCGCTCACCTGGCCGAGAAAAATGGCGAGCGGAAAATTCCATGGACTGATGCAAACAAATACGCCGCGCCCGCGGTAGCGCAGCTCATTGCTCTCGCCGGTCGGTCCCGGCATCGGCTGCGGCGTCAGAGCGGTGCGCGCTTGCGCGGCATAATAACGGCAATAGTCGATCGCTTCGCGAAACTCCGCGAGTGCGTCGTCCAGTGTCTTGCCGGCCTCGCTCTGCAATAGGGAAAGAAGCGCGCCACGATTGACTTCGAGCCGGTCGGCGGCGCGCTCCAGAGCCATCGCGCGTTCCTCGACGGGCGTCGCTGCCCATTCCGCAAAGCCGGCCTCGGCGGCGGCCATCGCGGCACGCGCGATGGCTTCATCGGCCTCGCGCACGGCGCCCACCGCTTTGCCGTCGATCGGCGATCGCACGACGCGCTCGATGCCGGGCAGTGCGACTCCGTCGACGAGAGGTGCGGCCATAGCCGCCGCCGTCCCGTCGCCGACCTCGCGCAAAAGCGCATCGAGACCGGCGCGGTCGCCGAATTCGACGCCGGCGGCGGTACGCCGTTCGGGCGTGTATCGATCGCGCGGCAGCGGAATTTTTCGATTGCGGGCTTGCCGCGCGTCGGCAATCCAGCTGAGCGGGCGACGCAAGATGTCAGTGATCGGCACCTTCGGGTCGGCGGCGACGGATACGAAGGAGGAATTTGCACCATTCTCCAACAGTCGCCGCACCAGATAGGCGAGAAGATCACGATTGCTCCCGACCGGCGCATAGACGCGGCACACGGCATCGGGAAATTCGGCGACGAGCGCATCGTAGAGCGCTTCGCCCATGCCGTAGAGGCGCTGGAATTCGTAGCCTTCGATGCCGCCGGCGTCTTCGATCACGCCGGCGACGGTGAGCGCGTTGTGGGTTGCGAATTGCGGAAACAGCCGTGCGCGCGCGGCGAGAAGCCTTTTCACGCAGGCCATGTAGCAGAGGTCGGTCATGGCTTTGCGGGTGAATACCGGATAGTCCGGTAAGCCGCGCTCCTGGCCGCGTTTGATCTCGGTGTCCCAATAGGCGCCCTTGACCAGCCGGACGGTGAGTCTGCGGCTTTTTGCTGCCGCGGCGGCCTCGACCCAACCGATCACCGCCAAAGCGCGCTTTTGGTAGGCCTGCACTGCAAGCCCGAATCCATCCCAGCCGCCGAGCGCCGCATCGCTCAATACCGTGCCGATAATGTCGAGTGACAGCTCGAGCCGATCGGCTTCCTCCGCATCGACGGTGAACTGAAGGTCATGGTCCTTGGCGAGCCGGGCAAGCTCCAACAGCCGCGGCGCCAACTCGGCGAGAACGCGATCGCGCGAAATAGCTTCGTAGCGCGGATGCAGCGCCGAGAGTTTGACCGAAATGCTTGGGCGGCGCGGCAGCGCCGCATCGCCCGCATTCGCCCCGATTGCGGCGATCGCTGCGGCATAGGCGTCGAAATATTTGTCGGCGTCGGCGCCGGTGCGCGCGCCTTCGCCGAGCATGTCGAACGAATAGCGGAAGTCGGCATGGCTGCGGGCGCGTCCGAGCGCCTCGTCGATATTTTGCCCGATGACGAAATGCGAGCCCAAAAGCCGCATCGCTTGCCGCGTCGCCGCGCGCATCGCCGGCAGGCCGAGGCGGCGCACGACACTGTCGAGGATGGTTTCCGGGGTCTCGCCCGGATGAATGATGCGGGCGGCGATGCCGAGCGTCCAAGCCGAGGCAGAAACCAGGAGCGCGGTCGATTTGACGTCGCCGTCGAGCCAGCGGCCGGCGGCGAGTTTGTCCTCGATCAGCCGGTCCGCCGTCGCCGCATCGGGTACCCGCAGCAGCGCCTCGGCCAACACCATCAGCGCCAGCCCCTCTTTGGTCGAAAGCGAATAAGCGTGCAGGAAGTCTTCGACGCCGCCGAGGCTGGTCGTCCGGGCGCGGATGGCTTCCACGAGCCGCCGCGCACGCGCATCGATGCGGCTGTTTGCGGCGCGGTCACGCCCAGCATCGGCGAGGAGGGCCGTCGCCAGTTCCTCGTCGGGCGGCGCAAACGGGGCGCGAAAAGCGGGCACCCGGCTTTCAGGCGCGTCCATGACGGTAATTTATCCTTCCCCTTGGAAGTAGGGGAGGGGAAACTACGTCATTAAACGCCGCACGCCAGCAATGCCTGCAATTTGTCGATGCTCATCGCCCAGCCGGTTTCCATGCCCTGCAGATAGGCAACGGCTTTCTCGACCACCGCGCTGCCGCGGGTATGCAATGTCAGTTTGGTTTTGCCGCCCTCATCGACGAAGGTCACGGTGGTGAATCCTTCGATGATGTGATTGCCCGCCTCATCGACGGCGATGTTGGTGAAGGCGAGCCGCTCGGGTGGAACGATCTCGCGGATCTCGCCCTTCATCGGATAGATGCTGCCGTCGGGAGCGCGCATATGGATGCGCACTGCGCCGCCGACGCGGGCATCAATCTCGCAGACCGGATTGGTGAAGCCCTTCGGGCCCCACCACTGCGCCAGCTGTGCGGCATCGATCCAGGCCTTGAACACCAGCGCGCGCGGCGCATCGAACACCCGCGTGATCGTGATTTCACGTTCAGCAAGGGGCTCTCTTTGTGCTGTGGCAATCACGCCCATCCTCCACGTCGTAAATTATGCCGGCATTACTCCGCCGCGATATGCGAGGCCTGATTTTCGACGAGGGTCTTTAGCCTGGCGAGCCCTTCCTCGAATTCGCCGCCGACCATATTGTCGCAATCCATGAACATGCTTATCACTTTCGCCATGTAGGGCTGCCGTCCCTGCATGCACCACGTGACGTTCGTGCCGGCGCCGCTCCGATCGAGCACGAACTCGACCGTGTTGTGCGCTTTGAATGGTCTGATCATGTCCAAAAGCAGCGTGACTTTCGACGGCGGCACCGAGTCGGTGATCGCGATCCGCCCGGCGCCGACCTGGCGGTTGCCATCCCATTCGTAAACCGCGCCTTTGCCGCGCGGCGCGCCGCTATGCGTGCGCTTCATTGCCGGGTCCTTCTCGAACGGCGACCATGCGGACTGCGCGCGCAAATCGTTGATCATCGGAAAAATTCTCTCCGGTGGCGCATTGATCAGCGCCGCGCGGCGAATCATGAACGTGTTGGGCTTAGTCGCGGCGTAGATCAGCACGGCGACTATCAACGCAGGGACAACGCCAAAAACGATCGTGATCATTGGTCTCTCCGGATTATGGACGAAAATCGATCCGTCGCCGGACGTCGCTCACGCCTGCCCGGCATGGGCCTGCGTGAGCGTGTCCAGATCGAACTTTTTCATTTTCATGATGGCGCTGAGCATGCGATCGAGCCGCGCGCCTGCGGCATCCGTCATCATCTGCGGCAAGACGGACGGCACGACCTGCCAGGACAATCCGTATTTGTCCTTCAGCCAACCGCACTGACCTTCATGCCCGCCTTGGCTAAGCTTGTTCCAGAAGTAATCGATTTCGGCCTGGGTATCGCACATCACCTGGAACGACACGGCTTCGGTGAATTTGAAATGCGGGCCGCCGTTGAGCGCAGTGAAGGTCTGTCCCTCGATCTCAAACTCGACGACCATGACCGAGCCGGACTTCTTGCCGTGCACGTCGCGTCCCGCTTCGCCATAGCGGCTGATTTGTTTGATCCCGGAGTTTTTGAACACGGACGTGTAGAACTTCGCCGCGTCCTCGGCTTGGGTGTCAAACCATAGGCAGGGCGAAATCCTGTGTTTGATCGTGGGCATGTCGGATTTCCTTGCGCGTTATTCCGCGGTCGCCAGGTAAGCGGCCAGCCGATCGAACGTGCCGCCCCAGCCGCCGCGCATGCTGTCGTGCGCCGCGTCGAATGTTTTCTGCTCTTCCGCCATAGCGTCGAGCGGCGACCAGCGGATCGTCACCTTGGTTTTGCCACCCGGCTCATGATCGAGTGTGACGGCCGTCAGCATTTCGAGCGGCCAGGTCGGGCTCATCGGATGGCGCGTGAGGCCGCCGGCTTCGTCCGAAAACGAGTGTACCCAGACCAGGCGCTCCGGCGCGGTGATCTCGCGATAGACGAATTTGGCCCACATCACGCGGCCGTCGGGCGCGCGCATGGCGCCGTGATAGATCCCGCCGATACGCAAATCCATCTTTGAGGCTACAATCGTGGAGCCTTTGGGGCCCCACCATTCCTTCATGCGCTCCGGCTCGGTGAAGCACTTCCAAACGAGTTCGCGCGGCGCGTCGAACGCCCGTGAGATGACGAAATCGGCGCTTTTGGGTTCAGTAAGCATTACCCCACTCCACAGTTGCGTACGTCCGTGCGGCCTATTGCACCAGGATCATCCAGTGCACGCCGAATTTGTCGGCAAGCATGCCGAAGCGCGGCGAGAAGAACGTTTTGCTCATCGGCATCGTTACCTGACCGCCTTCGCCGAGCGCGCCGAACATCTGGTCGGCTTGGGCCTCGTTTTGGACCGCGATCGTCAGCGCAAAACCATCGAATTTCGGCTGCCCACTATTGCGCCCGTCGGACGCCAGAATGGCCGTCTCGCCGACCTGAAACTGCGCGTGCATGACCTTATCGGCATTGCTCGCCGTGCACATGCTTTTGTCGGGGCTGTCTTTCCAGCGCATCAACATGCCGACTTTGGCGCCGATTGCTTTCTTATAGAATTCAATCGCTTCGTCGCAGCGGCCGTCGAAGAACAGATACGGTTGCACTTGCATGACTTACTCCCTTACCAGCGGGTCGGTAGTCCTTGACAAATACGTTGATATCAACATAATGAGTTCATGTCAAATCCTGCCGCGATCGTCATTGCCAAGCGCGCCGATCTGCCGTTGTCGTTCACTCATCATGTTCGCGACAATTGTCTTTGCCTTCACATCCAGCGGGCGGCGCGGGCACTGGCGCGACGCTTTGACGACGCGTTGCGTCCGCTCGGTCTGACACAGGGCCAATTTTCGCTGCTGGTATCGCTTAACCGACCCGAGCCGCCGCGCATCGGCGACGTTGCCGCCTTGCTCGCGATGGATCGAACGACGCTCACGGCCGCCCTCAAGCCGCTGCAACGCCGCGGACTCGTGACGGTGAGGGCTGACAAAGAGGATAAGCGCAGCCGCCGTTTGACGCTGACGTCTTCCGGACGGGCGCTTCTTGTCGCCGCTGCGCCAGTGTGGACGCAAACGCATGCGCAAACCGAACGAGCTCTGACCAAGTCGAGCGCCGATACCTTGCGCGCTACCTTGCAGGAACTCTACTGACATATCGCACCCAATTCGTAGCCGCGCCGCGCCTTTTAGCTAGACCTTCCCCAAGACGTATTCGCCGAGCCGCGCCAGGGTCTGAACGAGGCCCTTGTCGGCGCCGTATTCTTTGATGACGCGATCGCGCTCGGCCGCGGACGGGAAATCCATCCGCATGGTGATGCGGGTCTTGCCGCCGAGATCGTCGAACGTGACCGTTGTCGTAAAGCGCACCGGCTCGACGTCATCGCCGCCGCCATGGCGATAGACGATGCGTTGCGGCGGGATCACCTCTTCGTAGGTGATGCGGTTCTGATAGTCGCTGCCGTCGGGACCGTGCATGACAAAGCGCCAGACGCCGCCCGGCCGCATGTCGAAGCTCGATGTGGTCGTGGTGAAACCGTTCGGTCCCCACCACCACGCCAGATGCTTGGGATCGGTCCAAACTTCGAACACGAGTTCGCGCGGGGCGTTAAAGTCCCGCACGGCTACAATCGAGCGGGTATCGTGATCGAGATTATCTGTCGCAGCCATCCGCAGGATCCTTCTTCGTTTGCGCGGGGGCTTCGGCTTGCAGCTTCTTCAGATAGTCGTCGAGGCGATCGAAGCTCTCGTCGAAAAATCGCCGGTAGTGGTTGAGCCATTCGTCGATGTCTTTGAGCGCACGCGGCTCAATGCGGCAGGGCCGCCACTGCGCTTCACGGGAGCGTGCAATCAGGCCGGCACGTTCGAGCACTTTGAGATGCTTGGATACCGCGGGAAGACTCATGGCGAAGGGCTTCGCCAGCTCCGTCACCGAAGTTTCGCCAAGCGCCAAGCGCGCCAGAATGGCGCGGCGGGTCGGATCGGAAAGGGCCGAAAAAGTGGCGTTGAGGCTCAATTTAATCACACAGTTAAATAACCTAACGGTTTAATACATTGTAACAAAAAACTTGTCAAACCTTGTCCCGGGCAGCTCCTAAATGGATTGCGCTAGTTGCCCTTTTGCGTTTGGACGCTAGAACCGCGCCATGGCCTTCATCCGCATCTACCTCCGCGTTCTCGGCCTATTGCGTCCCGTCGCGCGGCTCGCCCTGACGCTGGCGGTTGCCAACATCGCGCTCGCCGCAGCGCAGTTCGTCGAACCGGTGCTGTTCGGCCGCATCGTCGATGCCTTATCCGGCGCGCTCCCGGCGCCGGTCGGGACGGCGGCGCGGGCGCTGGCGCCGCTCATCGGCGCCTGGGTGGGTTTCGGCCTCTTCGTCATCGTCGCTGCCACACTCGTCGCCTGGTACGCGGACCGGCTTTCGCACCAGCGCCGCAACATGGTGCTGTCGGATTATTTCGAACACGTGCTGCAATTGCCGCTCGCCTACCACGCCGGCGCGCATTCCGGCCGGCAGATGAAAGTCATGCTGACCGGCACCGACACGCTATGGTGGCTCTGGCTCTCCTTTTTCCGCGAGCATCTGTCCGCCTTCGTCTTCATCGTTTTGCTGTTGCCAACTACTCTAATCTTGAATTGGCGGCTCGCTTTGCCGCTGATCGTGTTGTGCGTGGCGTTCACGGTTTTGACGGTGTTCGTCATCCATAAATCCTTCGCATTGCAGCGCGCCGTGGAGCGGCATTATTCCGACCTTGCTGAGACCGCGGCCGACGCTCTCGGCAATGTCGCGCTGGTGCAGAGCTACGCTCGCGTCGAACTCGAAGTCTCGGCGCTGAAAACTCTAGTGAATTCGCTGTTACGCGCGCAAATGCCGGTACTGTCGTGGTGGGCGATCGCCACCGTGCTCACGCGCGCCGGCACCACCCTCACATTGCTCGTGATCCTTCTGGTCGGAACCTATCTCAAGCTCGTCGGCCTGGCGTCGGTCGGTCAGATCGTCAGCTTCATGGCGATCGCCGCAATGCTGATTACGCGGCTGGAGCAGGCGGTCAGTTTCTCCAACCGGCTGTTCATCGACGCGCCAAAGCTTGCCGACTTCTTCGGCGTGCTCGACACCGTGCCCGCCGTGCGCGACCGGCCGGGCGCGGTCGATCCCGGCCGTGTGCGCGGCCTAGTCGAATTCAAGGGCGTATCGTTTTCCTACGACGGTAAACGTTCCGCGGTGGCGGATTTGAGCTTCACCGCATTGCCCGGCGACCGCGTGGCTTTGGTCGGCCCGACCGGCAGCGGCAAATCGACGGCGCTGACGCTGCTGTATCGCGCCTTCGATCCGCAATCAGGCGCGATTTCGATCGACGGCATGGACATTCGCGGCTTCACGATTTCGGGCCTGCGCCACAATATCGGCGTCGTGTTCCAGGAGACGCTGTTGTTCAACCGCTCGATTGCCGAGAACCTGCGCGTCGGCAAACCGGATGCGACCGACGACGAGCTGCGCGAGGCGGCGGCGCGCGCGCAGGCTTTGGACTTCATCGATCGAAATCCCGACGGGCTTGAGGCGCGCATCGGCGAGCGCGGCCGGTTGCTGTCGGGCGGCGAACGGCAGCGGCTTGCGGTGGCGCGCGCTTTGCTCAAGGACCCGCCGATCCTGATCCTCGACGAGGCAACGAGTGCGCTCGATCCGGTGACCGAGGCGCGGCTCAACCTAGCACTCGACGAAGTGATGAAAGGCCGCACCACGTTCGTCATCGCGCATCGGTTGGCCACCGTGCGCGAGGCGACCCGCATCCTGGTCTTTCGCGACGGGCGCATTATCGAGACCGGCACATTCGACGAGCTGCAGCGCCGCGGCGGTTTTTTTACCGAGCTTGTGCAGGCGCAGTTCGGACTGCCGTCATCGGCCGCGAAGGTGAATGATCCAGTGCGCTCGTTGGATCCGGCCGTGCGATGAGTACCGAATGCTCCGCCTTCACGGAGCATGACAGGTTACCTCAGCCGTTCCAGAATGCTGACGTAATTGGCGACCGCGGTGCCGCCCATATTGAAAATGCCGCCGAGCTTGGCGTCCTCGATCTGCATGTCGCCGGCTTTTCCGGTGAGCTGCATCGACGCGAGCGCGTGCATCGACACGCCGGTGGCGCCGATCGGGTGACCTTTGGCTTTTAATCCGCCGGAAGGATTAATCGGCAGCGCGCCGTCCTTGGTGACGAGACCTTCGGCGATGGCGCGTGCGCCTTGGCCTTCGGGCACAAGCCCCATCGCCTCGTACTCGATCAGTTCGGCGATGGTGAAGCAGTCGTGCACTTCGGCGAAGGAGAGGTCTTTCAGCGTGACTCCCGCTTGCGCCAGCGCGCGCTGCCAAGCTATCGCGCAACCTTCGAATTTGAGCACGTCGCGCCGCGACATCGGCAAAAAGTCCTGCACGTGCGCCGCGGCGCGAAACACGATCGCCTTGTCGAGCTTGAGCGCGGTCTCGACGTCCGCAAGCACGAGCGCCGCGGCGCCGTCGGACACCAGCGAACAATCCGTACGCTTGAGCGGGCCGGCGACCAGCGGGTTTTTGTCGCTTTCGGCTCGGCAGAATTCGTAACCGAGATCTTTTCTGATCTGCGCGTAAGGATTGCCGACGCCGTTCTTGTGGTTTTTGGCGGCGATGCGGGCGAGCGCATCCGACTGATCGCCCCAGCGCTGGAAATAAAGCGCGGCGATCTTGCCGAAGATGCCGGCGAAGCCGCCGTCGATGTCGGCTTCCTCGCGGACATAGGACGCTTTCAGGAGATTGCGTCCGATCTCGGCGGCCGGCGTCGCCGTCATTTGCTCGACGCCGACGACCAGCACAATCCTTGCCGAACCCGAAGCGATCGATTGCAGCGCCCCGTGCACGGCGGCGGAACCGGTGGCGCAGGCGTTCTCGACCCGCGTGGCGCGCTTAAAGCGCAGATCGGGCGAAGCTTGCAGCACGAGCGAAGCGCTGAAATCCTGCGCTGAAAAGCCGGCATTGAAGTGGCCGAGCACGATCTCGTCGACGTCCTTCGCCGCAATCGCGGCGTCTGCAAGCGCCTCGCCGGCGACCCGGACGATGAGGCTCTCGACCGTCTCGCCGGTGAGCTTACCGAACGGCGTATGAGCCCAACCCACGATGCAGGCGGTCATATTCCCTCCCCAGATTCCTACGCTGCCGAACTTTCGTCGCTTTTCATTGGCTTAGGAATGTTTGCAGTCCACGCTGCCCTTAAGGATAGCGCTATTCGCCTTTGCCTTGGAGCCCGGCTTGGGTTTACATAGTCACGCGCCCCTGCAGCGTGAATATGCCTCTTGAACGTTGCGTGAAACCTTCGCGGCCCCGATAGACTATAAAATGGGCCCGACCAACCGAACGGACCGCGACACGTGGATTGTACGAATTCCCTACGGGCGCCGTTGTTCGGCATTGTTCTGAGTTCCATCGTGGTCGGCGCAGCCGCCTTAAGCGGTATTGTGGCGGCATCTCCCGCGCGGGCCGAGGCGCTAATTCTCGTCGACGCCAATTCGGGAAAGGTCTTGCGCGCCGACAACGCGACCTATCCCTGGCATCCTGCGTCCACCACAAAATTGATGACGCTGTACATGACGCTGAGCGCACTCCGCGATCAGCGCATCACGCCCGATACCTTGTTCACGGTGTCGACCAATGCGGCGATGCAGTCTCCCACCAAGATGGGCTTCCCGGCCGGCACGCAAGTCACAGTCGATAACGCGATTAAGATGATGATGGTGAAATCGGCGAACGACATGGCGGTTATGCTCGCCGAAGGACTCGGCGGCACGGTCGATCAATTTGCTCAGCAAATGACCGACACCGCGCATCGCCTGGGCATGAGCGAAACCAACTACGTCAATCCCAACGGGCTGCCGGACGACAATCAGATTACGTCGGCGCGCGATCTCGCCATTCTCACCCGCGCTCTCCTTCACGATTTTCCGCAATACAGCGATTATTGGCATATCCCGGCGATCAAATATGGCCGTCGCATCGTCCGCAATTACAATCCGCTGCTCGGCCGTTATCCCGGCGCTGACGGCATGAAGACGGGCTTTGTCTGCGCTTCCGGCTTCAATCTCGTCGCCACCGCAGAACGCGACAACAAGAGGCTGATCGCCGTCGTGCTCGGCGCGCCGTCGTCCGGCGCCCGGGCCGTGAGGGCGGCGGAGTTACTGCAATACGGCTTCAATCAGGGCCCGTTGGCCTGGCTGACACCGTCGCTCGGTACGGTGGATTCGCTTGCGCCGATCGATGCTGCGCCGCCCGATATGACCGACGAAATGTGCGGACGACATCGTCGGCGTGCGGCCACTGAGGAAGACGATCCCGACGCCGATCTCGACAGCGTTGACGGCGCCGCTTCCGGCAACAGCGCCGAAACCGGTCCGAAATTCTCCGTCATCTTATCGGCGTTGCGGGCGCCCAATGCGAATAACTTGTTATTGGATCCGGGGCCGGTGACCCCGGTCGTCGTCTATACCGGCCCGACGCGCACAGAGGCGGAGATCGCCAAGCTCGAAGCGCAGATTGCGGCTGAGCCCGTCAAGAAGAAAGCGAAGCGAAAGCCCGTGGCCGCGAAGCCCGGGGAACACAAAGCCGCAAAGCCTGATGAACACAAGGCTGCGATGCCCGAGCAACACAAATCCGTCGCCGCAAAGGTCGACGGCAAGCTCAAAAATAGCAGAGCCGCGGCCTCGCCATGGACCCCAATGTCCGCCTCGGCGCTCGCGGCGAGCCCGCCCCCAGGTCTCAAAGCTGACGCGCCCGCCGGCACAGTGAAGCCGAAAGAGCCAACCAAATCGAAGCCGGCAACCGCAGAAATCCAGCAGTAAGCTTTTCTCGTCATCCTGGAGAGCGGGCCCTGGCCGGTAAGCCAGGGATCCATATCCACGATTAGCAATTATGGATTCCGGCTTTCGACGTTTTTTCTTTTGCGCGGTGCACCTTGACCGGTGCCCGCCGCAGCTCCCGCTGCGTCCGCAGGCGGGGTCGTAGCTCGACCGGAATGACAGCTCCGCAGGCGCTCCAATCGCGGCGATTGCATGCTAAAACCACGGTGGGGAGGGGAGAGAGCATGTCCGCCAAGGTGACCATTCCCGCGCTTCAGCAAATGAAGCGCGAGGGAAAGAAGAGCGTTGGCGTCGTGGCCTGGGATTATCAGCTCGCGCGCATCGCCGACCGCGCCGGATTCGATTTTGTATCCGTCGGGGATTCGGTCGGCGTCAATCTGTGGGGTCGTTCCGAGGTGGTCGAGGTCACGCTCGACGAGATGCTGATCTGCTGCCAGGCGGTGCGCCGCGGCGTCGAGCGCGCGCTGGTGAGTTGCGACATGCCGTACGGCCCGGTGCAGCAAGGCATCGATTCAGCGCGCGCCGCCGCCTTCCGGCTGCTCAAGGACGGCGGCGCCGACATGATCAAGGTCGATGCCGCCGCGGAGTTCCCGGACGTGGTGCGCGCATTGGTTGGCGAGGGCATCCCGGTCTTCGCACAGTTCGGATTGACGCCGCAGACGGCCGCCAAATTTGGCATTCCCTATAGCGCACAAAATTCGCCGCAAGCGCAGGCGAGCGGCGCAGCGGCGACAAAGCTCGTCGAAGAAGCGAAGCTCCTCGAAGCCGCCGGCGCCTGTCTCCTCGATTTCACCAATTCCGGTCCGGTCGCCGGCGCCGCGGTGGTCGCCGCCGTAAGAATCCCGGTGATCGGCGGTTTTGGCGGGGGCCCGTGGCTCGACGGCCGCGTACGGCTTGCGCACACGGCAATAGGCTACGGCGAGAAATGGCTCGACGCCAAAACCGAGACTTATTTCAATTCCGCCCGGGCTACACTCGATGCTTTCGCCGCTCTGATCGCCGACGCCCGCGCTGGCCGCCAGATCAAGGGCTGATCATGCCGAGCGTGGTCATTGACGGCATCGCGACGCGCTACGAGATCGTCGGCAACGGACCGCCGCTTCTGATGTATGCACCTGGCGGCTTTAACGCCGTCGTCGAATCCTGGTCGACGCTTGGCAGCTACGCCAAGATCAAGCTGCTCGATCATCTGCCGCGACACTTCACTTGCATCATGTTCGACCGCCGTGAATGCGGACAGTCGGGCGGACGCGTCGAGCGCGTGACGTGGGGGCATTACGTCGCGCAGGGCAGGGGCCTCATCGACCATTTGCGGATTTCGCGTGCCCATATCATGGGCGGCTGCATGGGCTGCGCCCCGGTCGCGGCGTTCGCCGTGGCGCATCCTGAAATGGTCGCGGGCATGATCCTCTACTGGCCCGTCGGTGGCGCCAAATATCGTATATCGAGCCACCAGCGCTTTTCTGAACATCTCGCCTTTGTGCGCAGCGAGGGTCTTGCCGGCGTTGCGGCGCTCGTCCGTAACGAGGGCAAGCCGTTCGGCGCCGATCCGCGCGGCGGACCGTGGGCTTCGGTCATCAAGCGCGAAGCCGCATTCGCCGCCGCCTATGCCGAGCAAAACTCGCAAGCTTACGTGCGAATTTGCGAGGACATGCGCGATGCGCTGTTCGACCGCGATACTGCGCCGGGCGCCAACCCTGAGGATCTGATGCGCACCGAGATTCCGGCATTGATCGTGCCGGGTCATGACGCCGCGCATGCGACTTCGGCGGCGCGCTATCTCGAAGAATGCTTGCCGCGCTCGGACTATTGGGACGTCTCGATCGACCAGCAGACCGAAGACGCGACGAACGCGCGCGTGCTGGAATTTTTAGCTAAGATCGTCGCCTGAGGGATAGCCGCCCGATGGTCGATTATTATTCAATGTTGTTGCGCGCGGTGACCGCGCCCGGTGCGGGCGACGCGCGTTGGCGGCGCGGCATTTATGACCGTGCGCGGCGCATGTTGGCGGGCCGGTTGCGCACGCTCGATCCGCCGCCGCCGCCGGCGGAGATCGCCGCCGAACAATCCGCCTTGGATGCGGCCATCCAACGTATCGAGGCGGAGCTGTCGTGGACCGAGCACGGCACAATTGTGCCCGACGCCCGAACCCACGATAGATTTGGTGACATCGGCGGCGAACCGGGAACCGCGCGCGAGCAGGGGCTGGTCGCAACGCCGTCTCGATTGAGCCGGCCGGTCTGGGTCGTTATCGCCATCCTCGCCGCGGCGCTCAGCGCCGGCGGCTACGTCTATTGGGTCGAAACCGCACAAAAATCCGCGCCGCCGCCGAGCCAAGCCGAAGCGCAAATCAGTGCGCCGTCCGGTCGTGCGGTCAATACCGCGCAAAATGGTGAGCTCGCTCCCGGCGTCGCCGGCGGTGATTCCGACCCCGATATGCCTTATGTGTTTCGCCGTCAGCCCACGTTTTATCGCACGTTGCAGCCGGTCGGCACGATCATCGTCGATAAGCCGCAACACTTTCTCTATTTGATACAGCCCAACAACGTCGCGCTGCGCTACGGCATTGCGGTCGGCCGGCTATGTGACGACCTCGTCGGCCTGCGGCATATCGCAACCATGGCGGAATGGCCGCCTTGGCAACCGCCGCCGGACCTTCTCAAACGCAATCCGTCCGTCATGCCCGGCGGTCCCGGCAATCCGCTCGGTGCGCGCTTATTGCAGCTCGACGACAGCAAGTCCGGAATCCACGGCACCAATGCGCCGAAGACCATCGGCAACGCCGTCAGTTTTGGCTGCATCCGCCTCGTCAACGATGACATCGTCGATTTGTACAGCCGTGTGAAGGTCACGACGCCGGTTGTGGTAAATTAGACCTGCAACGGTTGGCTATTCGAGCGGAACGCGTCGTCGCGGCCGGTTGACCGCGGGCACTGAACGGATAGCATCGCACGATCGCAATAGCTGCGGCAACGAAGCCAGCGCCAATCGGGACGGAAGCATGCCAAGCGAGCGAGTGCACCGCACCGATTGGGAGCACGTGTTTTTTCTAGCGGCCATTCTGGCTTTCCTGGTGTGGTATCTCTGGACCGCAACCGTTGCGTCGCCGACCTTCAGCAATCTCATTCTGATCGCTCCGGTTGGGGCCGTCGCGGGAATTCTCTTACTCTATGTCGCATTAACTGAGATTTTCGGACATGGAGCAGTCGCGAAGGTGGCTGCGTTCGGCCAAGCCGCAGCCGCTGCGGATACATCGCCGTCACGCTTCCGCGCCGGCTCGCTCAGCACGATCATGCTGCTTATGGTTTTGTTCGGCCTATTCGTGGCCGCCATTCCATATTTCGGTTTCGATGTCGCGACTTTCTTCTTCGTGCTCGCCACCTTGTGGCTGCTCGGCGAACGCCGCGTGCTGTTTTCACTTGCGCTCGCGCTCGGCATATCGGTGACGCTTAGTGTCGCGGCTCTAACGTTGCTGGCTTTTCCGATGCCGTTGGGGATTGCCCGCTCCCTATGGAGCGCGCTTTGATCGATTGGCAAGCCCTCCAGTCGGCGTTCCATATTCTGGGAAGCTCTTATAGCGCTTGGCTGCTGACGATTCCCGGCATCGCGCTCGGCATGCTGGGCGGGGCGATCCCCGGCGTCTCTTCGGCGCTGATACTGGCGATTGTCCTGCCGGCGACGCTGTGGATGAGTTTGCTTTCGGCGCTGATCTTTATGACGGCGATCTACACCGGGGCGGCGTTCGGCGTTGCAATCCCTGCGATCTTGATGGGCGTGCCCGGTTCGCCGGCCGCGGTGGCGACCTCGTTCGACGGCTATCCGATGACGCAGCGCGGCGAGCACAATCTGGCGCTTGGGCTCGCACTTGCCGCGTCGACATTGGGACATATGGGAGCTTATTTGATCCTGTTTCTGGGCATCGGGGTGATTTCCCACGCCGTGCTCAAACTCGGACCGGTCGAAATGCTGCTCCTGATGCTGTGGGGGCTCACCCTTATCGCCGCCTTGCGCGGGCGCTACGTATCGCGAAGCCTGCTTTCGGGGCTGATCGGCATATTGATCGCGACCATCGGTCTCAGTCCTCGCGATGTGATCCGCGGTACATTCGATTTGCCCGAATTGCTCGATGGCGTGCCCGTGGTGCCGGCGATGATCGGCCTGTTCGCGGCGAGCGAACTCTTCAACCTCGCCGGCACCAGTTATCTCGTGCAGCGCTCCGATCTGCGCACTGTCAGTGTCCGCGAAATCGCACGCGGCATGCTGCAAGCGCTACACCACCCGATCGTCATTTTGCGCGGACTCATCATCGGCGCGACCATCGGCGGCTTGCCTGGAGTGGGCGCGGCGGTCTGCAATCTCGTTTCCTATGCCGAAACCAGGCGGGGCGACAAACATCCGGAGACATTCGGCAAGGGTAATCCGAAAGGAGTGATCGCGGCGGAAGCCGGCAATGCGAGTTCGGAAGCCGGATCGATGGCGACATTGCTGGCGCTCGGCATTCCGGGCGGCGCATCGTCGGCGGTGATGCTGGCGGCGCTCTCGCTCCACGACGTGACCAGCGGTCCGCAATTCCTCGACGCGTCCAAGGACATTGTTTACGCGATCATTCTCAACAATTTCGCCCAGGGTGCGATCATGCTGGTGCTCGGTCTCGGACTGATTGGGCTTATGGCCAACGTCATTCGCATTCCCGTGCGTGTGCTCATCCCGGCCATCCTGGTCTTGGCGACCTTCGGCTCGTACGGCTTGTCCGGGAGCATGTCTGGACCAGCCACCATGGTCGTCTTCGGCCTTCTCGGCTGGTTCATGCAACGCCACGATTATTCGGTACCGGCCTGCGTCGTCGGATTGATCCTCGGCGGCAAGGTCGAGAACGCTCTGCTGCAGACCTACCAGATCTCTGGTGGCGGTCAGCTTGATTACTTCGCCGGCAGGCCGATCGCATTGGTGCTGCTCGTGCTGTTGTTATCTTCGTTGTTCAGCCGTCCGATGTTGCGGTGGTGGCGCGCGCGCAAGCCGACACTCGGTGATGCCCCGCAAGACAATATAGTCAAGTCGATTTGAGGAAATGCACATGACAAGGACGACCGAGAATTCTGAAAAAGGGACTAAGACCACGCGCCTTATCGCGCGTCGCCCGTTCCTGGGGATGCTGGCAGTCGTGTCAGCTGCCGGAAAATTAACGGCGAAGAGTGCAGCCGCGGCTACGTGGCCGGATGTACCGATCACCATCGTCGTCAGCACCAAGGCGGGCGGCGGCTTCGACATAATGGCGCGCAATCTCGCTCCGGCGCTCAGCAAAGAATTGGGCGTTCCCGTCAATGTGCTCGATAAAGAGGGCGGGGCTATGGTGATCGGGACGCGATATTTCCTGAGCCAACCCCACGATGGCAATACGCTCCTGGTATCGGGGCCGGCACCGTACTGGTACGCCGACATCAACAAATTTCACGCCGGCTATGACTTGAAGGATTTCGATATTTTGAACGTTCAATGGACCGACAAAACCGGAGTTTTCATTCCCAAGGCCGGCCGATACCAATCGTTCAAAGACATCATCGACGCCATCAAAGCGCATCCCGGCGAGGTCAGTTGCGGCGTGGTGCGGGATTCCGGCGAATTCTTCAACGCTGGGATTCTAATGAATGCGCTCAAGCTACCGCTCTCGGCAATCCGGCTGGTCACCTATGAAGCCAGCGCACCACTGCGCACGGCGGTTGCAGGCGGCCAGTTGGACTTCGCAATGGTGTCGCTTGAGGCGAGCCTGAACATGCTGAGCCTCATTACGGCGGTCGCCATTTTCAACGACGCGCCGATCGCGGAGCTTCCGGGGACGCCGACGGCCGGCGACGTCCTCAAATCCGAAGGCATCACCGCGACATTCGTGCCGAGCTCGATGCGGGCGCTAATCACCTACGCCGATTTGAAGCAAAAATATCCCGATCGCTATGAGAGGCTACGGAGCACTTACGAGAAAATCCTGCACGACCCGGAATTCCTCGCGAAGGCGAAAAAGCAAGGCGTCGGCACTGACTGGCTGGGGCCTGAGCAGTCGCTGGCGCAAATCAAGGCCGCCTATGCGATCTTCGATCAGTACAAGAGTCTGTTGAATCAATAATTGGCGAGTGCGCGGTCCCACTGGAGCCGCGCATCCCGGCGCAAGGGAATAGTCCTTTTAAGCCGATAGCCACGGATACGCTTTTGCGTGACCGTGCTCGAAACGCTTGATGGCGTCGGTGTATTCCTGGGTGTGGGCGATCTCGTCCAAGCCGCGCAGCAAGCGCTTCTTGCTCAACGGCTCGACTTTAAAATTGTAAACCTTGCCGTCGGGGCCCGTGACCGCTTGATTGGGCAGGTCGACGGTCATGTGTGCGCCGCGCTGCTCCTGGAGCTGCCGCATTAGCGTGTCCACGATCGCGGCCGGCAGTCGCACCGGCAGCAAGCCGTTCTTCAGTGAATTGTTGAAGAAGATGTCGCCGAAATTCGGCGCGATGACGGAGCGTATGCCGAAAGTCATCAAGCCGAAAACGGCGGTTTCGCGCGACGAGCCGACGCCAAAATTGCGGCCGGCGACCGCGATCACCGCGTGGCGGTAAGGCTCCTGATTGAGGATGTAATCCGGCTTTTCCGAGCCGTCGGCATTGAAGCGCCGGTCGTGCAGCAGAATTTGCGCGAAGCGCGGACCGTGCGGCACTTTGTTGAAGCGGGTCGGACAAATCTGGTTGGTGTCGATATTCGCTTCGGCGAGCGGGACCGCGATACCGGATAGGACTGAAAATGCTTCCATAGCGTTACTTCCTCGCTCCAAGTTCGCGCACGTCGACCAGGTGACCGCGCAAAGCCGCGGCGGCAGCCATGGCGGGACTCATCAGATGGGTGCGCCCACCCGGGCCTTGGCGGCCCTGGAAATTCCGATTCGACGTCGAGCCGCAGCGCTCGCCGGGCTTGAGCTGATCGCCGTTGAGCGCGGTGCACAGCGAACAGCCGGCGTCGCGCCACTCGAAACCGGCGTCGACAAAAATGCGATCGAGGCCCTCGGCTTCAGCTTGCCGCTTGACGCTTTCCGAACCCGGCACCACCCAGGCCGGAACGACCGCGTGGCCGAGCTTGGCCACCGCCGCCGCGGCGCGGATATCGTCGATCCGGCTGTTGGTGCACGAGCCGATGAAGATGCGGTCGACGGCGATATCGGTAAGCGCCATGCCTGGCTGGAGTCCCATATAGCTCAAGGCCTTGCTGTACTCGGTGCGCCGCTCGGCGTCCGGCTCCTGCGCGGGATCGGGAACCCGGCCCGTGATCGGCAGGGACTGCTCCGGATTGGTGCCCCATGTCACCATCGGGCCGACTTGGGCGGCGTCGAGTTCGACTTCTTTGGTGAACTTCGCCTCCGGGTCGGATGGCAACGTGCGCCAATATTTCAACGCCTCGTCCCAGGCGTGGCCCTTCGGTGCGAATGCACGACCGGCGAGAAACTCATAGGTGGTGTCATCCGGCGCGATCAGGCCCGCCTTGCCGCCGGCCTCGATCGACATGTTGCAGATGGTCATCCGCTCGTTCATCGACATGCGTTTTATGGTCGATCCGGCATATTCGATCGCATAGCCGATGGCGCCGCCGATGCCGATCTTGGCGATGATGGCGAGGATGATGTCCTTGGCGGTGACGCCAAAGCCGGGCGCGCCGTCGATCTTGATGTGCAACGTGCCGGGACGCCGCTGCCAGATCGTCTGCGTCGCCACCACATGCGTCGTTTCCGACGACCCCATGCCGAACGATATGTTGCCGAAGGCGCCATGCGTCGAGGTGTGCGAATCGGCGCCGACCAGCACGATGCCGGGCTGACTGATGCCGAGCTCCGGACCGGCGACATGGAGAATGCCCTGCCGCGCGTCGCCCCAGCCGAACCGCGCGATTTTGTATTCGTCGGTATTGCGGATCAGAAGCTCGACCATGTTGCGGATGTCGGCATCGGGAATGCTGGCGACGCCGCGCGACCGGGCTTGCGGATCGGTTGGAATGTAGTGGTCGGAAAATGCAAAGACCTTTTCCGGATGCGCCACCGTCAGACCGCGCTCATGGAGCGTGTCGAATGTATGCCTTGAGCCTTCGTGGATGAGGCAGCGGTCCACGTAGAGCAGCGTCTCGTCTTCCTCCTGCGCGACGACGTGATTGTCCCAGACTTTGTCGAAGAGCGTTTTCATCTTATTCGTTGCTCCAATGCGTATTGGCTTTGCGTCGGCTCCGCGCGCGAGGTCCGCTAGTCGAGCCGAAATCCCTTGCGGTGGACGAAAGCTCCGAAATCGGTGCGCGTCGGTTCGCCATATTGCCGCGCCTTATCTTCGGACCAGCCGTAAGGCTGTGTCTCCCCCCAACGCTCGACATTACGTTGGCGCCGGTAAGGTCGCAACGCGGCGCGGCGCCGGTCGTAGCCGTCGATTTCGCCGGCGAGGTTGTGATCGCTGTAGCGGTCCTCGACCAAGGTTGTGTCCAGCGAAAGCCGCGGCGTGATCTCGCCCGACTGCGCCGGCCAGCCGACGCAAAGGCCGGCGACCGGGATGACGCGCTGCGGCAGATTGAGCGCGTCGCTCACAACCTGCGGATGATCGCGGATGGCGCTGATCGGGCAGCAGCCGAGGCCGATCGCCGCGGCCGCTTGGATGAACGTTGCCAATACGATGCCCGCATCGACAGCGGCATTGAAAAACTGATCGAGGTGATCGTTGGGAAACGGCTTGCCGCGCATCTTGCACAATGTGGGCAACCGCGCGCCGTTCGCGGTGAAGACCAGAAACGCCGGCGCATCCAGGATCCACGGCATGTCTGGAATTGTCGCGACGATCGCTTTTCGTATCGCCATATCGTTGACGACGACGATGTCGCATTGCTGCAGGTCGCTTTTCGACGGCGCCGACAGCGCGCAGGCGCATAGTAGCCGCAACAATTCCGGCGCGATTGCGCGGGACGTAAAGCGCCTATGCGAACGATGGCCTGCGATTTTTGCAAGATCGTCCAGCCCCGGCAGGCCGGCATCGATCGCAAATGTCTCGCCAAAGCGCTCGAACAGCGCCGTGCGGATCGAGTCTACGATCTTGTCATTCGCCATGGACGCGATTGGGTACGCTACTTGGCGCTGCGATCGAGAAGCTCGATCGACACGCCCTCCGGCGCACGTATAAAGCAAATGCGCACACCCGGCCGGACGGTCGTCGGCTCGCGGGTGAACTCGACGCCCTTCTTCTTCAGATCGGCGGCGATCGCGTCGATGCCGCTGACCGACAGCCCGAAATGATCGAGGCCGCGATAGGGTATCGTCGGGGCGGCGTTCGTGCCGTCACCCTGTGCCACCGGAGCGATGAAGATATTGGCGCCGCCGAGCTTCAGATCGATACGCGGCTTGCCCTCCTGCGTGCTGCGAAGCACCTCGGCGCCGAGCATTTTCTCGAACCACTGCGCCATCGCCTCGGGATTGGTGGTGCGGAGGTGGATGTGGTCCCACGTAAATGTAGACATTTGGCGCGTTCTCCCTATTACCCTTGTGTCGCCGGAAGTTAGGACATGTTGGCATTGGTGCCAACGCCATTTTGGCGCGACGACCCCGGCGGTACAATCGTCAATGGCGGGCCGGCTTGGTGTCGGCCACGGCGGGTGCCGGGGTAGTCTGAGACTTTGCCGGCGCCGCCGTCCAGCCGGCTTTGGCAATCTCGGCTTGCAACATCCGCAGCATGCGTTGCAACTCGGCCCGCCTAACCAAGCCAGCAACCCCTTCATCGGTTAATCCGCGTAACTCAAAACGGAAAGCGTCGCGGTGCTGCGAAATCGTCAGCCGTTCGGCAAGTTCGGCCGCGGCGGCGGTTGATGTGAGGACGGCGGGTGGTGTGGTCGACATTGCCGGCGCCGTTTTGGCGATCGCGGCTTCGCGTTCAAACGCGATCATTTCGCCGCGAAAATCCGCCGGGGCGCGCTGTGCGAGATCGGAACTGCTTGTGATGAAGTCCGTCGTGCGTTCGAGCACCGCGAGCGCAAGCCGTCGCGTCAGCCAGCAAGACCAGGCATCGGGATGGCCGGCATTGATCGCGGTAAGGATGCGATCCTCCCGCGGCACATGGACAAACGTGACGGTTCTAAGCGCTCGCGGCATTGGTCACCACGTCCATCCTATATCGCCATGCGAAGGGGCGCATCAGTGACTTTTTGCAAAACATCGAGCGTGAGGCCCGGCACCATTTCCCGTATTGCAAAGCCCTCGTTCGTGACGTCGAGTACGGCGAGGTTGGTATAGACGCGCTTGACGGCGCCGAGAGCGGTCACTGGATAGGTGCAGCGGTGCACCAGCCGGCTGTCGCCTGATTTGGTCAAGTGTTCCATCAGTACCCAGAGCTGACGCGTGCCGGCGGCGAGATCCATCGCGCCACCGACGGCTGGCGCGGTGTCATTGTCGGAGGTCGACCAATTGGCGATATCGCCGTTCTCGGCGACCTGAAACGCGCCAAGCACGCATAGATCGAGGTGGCCGCCGCGGATCAGTGCGAAACTGTCCGCGTGGTGCATATAGGAGCCGCCGGTGCGCAGCGTGACATATTGTTTGCCGGCATTGATCAGCCAGCGGTTGATCTCGTTTGGCGCCGGTGCCGGGCCCATGCCGAGCACGCCATTCTCGGAATGGAAAATGACCTCGCACTCTGCAGGCACATAGTCGGCGATTTGCAGCGGCGCACCGATGCCGAGATTGACGTACCAGCCTTCGGGAATATCGCGGGCGACACGCGCAGCCATTTCGGTGCGCGTCAGGGGCTTACATGCGTCGAGTGCGTTCACCATCGTATCTCTTAAGTCACAGTCGGTTCGCCGTAAGGCACATGCAGCACGCGCTTGACGTAGACACCGGGCGTGACGATTTTCTCCGGATCGAGCGCGCCGAGCTCGACGATGTGCTGCGCTTGCGCGATGGTCAATGCCGCTGCGGTCGCCATCACCGGATTGAAATTGCGCGCGGATGAGCGGTAGGTCAGATTGCCCCAGCGGTCAGCCTCCCAGGCTTCGATCAACGCGACGTCGCCGGGCAGCGCTTCTTCGAGCAGGTATCTGCGTCCGGCGATTTCGCGCTCCTCCTTGCCGGCGGCAAGCTTGGTGCCGACTGCGGTGGCCGTGTAGAAGGCGGGAATGCCGGCGCCCGCTGCACGCATGCGTTCAGACATGGTGCCCTGCGGCACGATCTCCAGTTCGATTTTGCCGGTGCGATAGACTTCTTCGAACACCACCGAGCCGGCGCTGCGCGGATACGAACAGATGATCTTGCGGACGCGGCCGAGCTCAAGAAGCCGCGCCAGGCCGGTGCGGCCCGTGCCGGCATTGTTGGAGACAACGGTTAAATCTGTCGCGCCTTGCTCGATTAACCCGTCGACCAGCGCGTTGGGCTGGCCGATGCTGCCGAAGCCGCCGAGCAGGACGACGGCGCCGTCGCGGATGCCCGCCATCGCCTCGGCCATCGATTTCCACGAGTTTGTTGATCATCGGAACCGCTGCACTATCCGCTCGTCGCCGCGAAAGCGGGGACCCAGGCTCCGCCGCAACGGTTATTGTTCTCTCGGGATTCCCGCTTTCGCGGGGATGAGCGAATAAACGTCATCCCACCACGCGGGCCCGCGCCTGGTCGGCGAAGGCCGGCATCACTTCGCGGGCGAAGCGGCTGAGATTGTCGGTCGCCTTGTCGAGTACCAGGCCGCCGCCATTGAGCAGGACATATTCGACGCCCAGCCGCCGCAGCTTTTCCAGCTTTTGTGCGATCTCGTCAGGGGTGCCGTAAAGCGCGCTCTCTTCGCTCGCTTCGCGGGTGTCGGAATAGGTCATGATGCTGGCTTTGCTCTTGGTGCCGTCGGGCGCATTCGAAATCGCTTCCAGCCGGCGCTGCGCCTCCATTCGACGCTCCAGCGCGGCGTCCTTGTCGGCCTGATTCTTGGCGACATAGAAGGCGCGCGCGACGCCGACCTCCGAAGGATCGAAGGCGCGGCCGCGCTCTTCCACGGCGGCCTTGAAAATGGCGATGCGTTCGGCGACCGCCTCGAAGGAGGCAAACTGGTCGAGCAGCAGGTTATAGCCGCGCGCGGCGACCTGACGAATGGAGTCGGGGCTGCCGGCGCCCATCCACATCGGCGGATGCGGCTTTTGCGCTGTCGGCGGCTCGACGATGATGTCCTCGAAGTTCCAATATTTGCCGTGATGCGAAAAGCGCTGCTTCGAGGTCCAGGATTTCACGATCACGTCGAGCGTCTCGTTGAAGCGCGCATCGGCTTCCGCGATCGGCACGCAAAAGCCGTGAAACTCGTTGTGGCGATAGCCTTTGCCGACACCGAAATCGAGCCGCCCGCCAGAGAGAAGATCGATGGTCGCAGCTTGCTCGGCAAGCAACACCGGATTGTGCCACGGCAGCACCAGCACCGCGGTGCCGAGACGCAATGTCTTGGTTTTCGCCGCCAGCCAGGTGAGCAACGCGAGACTGGCCGAAACCTGGCCGAAACCGGTGAAATGATGCTCGACCAGAAAGGTCGAATGGTAGCCGAGCCCTTCGGCCTCGATATTGTAGTCGACAAACTGCTTGTAGCCTTGGCCGGAATCGACGTCCGGTCCGCCGTGACGGGCCGTGGCGCTGCCGAATAGACCGAACCGCATAAGGGCACTCCCTGCCTTGCTGCCGCAATGTAGCGCATGCCCGGCGCTGGGAGCTATAGTGGCCCGGGGAGGAAATCATAATGTTGCACCGTGCAATTCTCGCCGGGCTGGCCGCCGTTGCCATGGTCGCCGCCTTCGCTTTTCCCGCGCCGCTGCCGGCCGCGGCCGACGATTATCCCAGCCACCCGATCACCATGATCGTGCCCTATCCGCCGGGTGGCGGCGTCGATTTCATGGGCCGGCTCGTCGCGCAAAATCTTTCGGTATCGCTCGGCCAGCAGGTCGTCGTCGAAAATCGCGCCGGCGCCGGAGGCATGATCGGCACGCGCGATCTCGCCAAGGCGACGCCGGACGGCTACACCATCGGGATGATGCTGACCGGCATCAGCCTTGGCGCCAATACCGGCTACGACATTAACAAGGATTTTTCGCCGATCGGGGTCGTGGCCTCGACGCCGATCATCGTTGACGCCAATCCGTCGCTACCGGCGAAGTCGCTGGCAGACGTGATTGCGCTGGCAAAAAAGGAACCTGGCAAGCTTTCCGCCGGCACGCCGCCGGCGCCGACCATCAATTACTTCGCCGCAAAACTGTTCAATCTGATGGCCGGCGTCGATATTACGGCTGTCACCTATAAAGGTACCGGTCCGCTGACCACCGATCTGCTCGGCAACCACGTGCCGCTCGGTTTCAATACTATCCCGGCGTCGGTGAGCCAGATCGAAGCCGGGCAATTGCGCGGCCTCGCGGTTGCCGCCGCCACCCGCTCGGCGGCGCTGCCCAATGTGCCGACGGCGGCAGAATCCGGCCTGCCCGGTTTCGAGGCGGTGCAATATTACGGCGTGACCGCCCCGGCCGGTGTGCCGCGGCCGATCGTCGACCGGCTCAACAAGGCGCTGCGCGCGATGTTGAGCTCGGACGAGGTCAAGAAACGGCTCATCGCCGCCGGCAGCGATCCTGCGCCGTCGACGCCCGACGAATATGCGGAGAATATCAAGCACGAGGAAGGCAAGTGGGCCGCGCTCATTAAGAAGCTCGGCTTGAAAATCGAGTATTAGCATCGGAAACAGAAAATGGAACTGGGACTGAAAGGTAAGGTCGCGCTGGTGACCGGATCGAGCCGCGGCATCGGCCGCGGCATCGCGCTCGCTTTGGCGGCCGAGGGCTGCGACGTGATGCTGACCGGCCGCGATGCGGCGGCGCTCAACGAGACTGCCGAGGCGATCCGCAAGTCCGGCCGCAAAGCGGGCGTCGCGGTGCTGGATCTAAGAGAGAAGGCCGCGCCGGAAAAGCTCATCGAGCAGACCAAGCGCGAGCTCGGCGGGCTCGACATTCTGGTCAACAATGCCGGCGCCACCAAGCGCGGCGATTTCCTCGAGCTTACCGACGCCGACTGGGAAGACGGCTATGCGCTGAAATTCTTCGGCCATATGCGGCTCGCCCGCGCCGCCTGGCCGCTTTTGAAGGAACGACACGGCTCGCTGGTTTCGATCGGCGGCACCGGCGCGCGCAAGCCGACCGCGGAATTCACCATCGGCAGTTCGGTGAATTCGGCGGTGACCGGCTTCACCAAATGCCTTGCCGACCGCGGCAAGACCGAAGGCGTTCAGGTCAATTGCATTCATCCGAGTGTGGTCGAGACCGACCGGACGCGGCGGCGGATCAAGGCGCGTATGGAAAGCACCGGAAAGTCGGAGCAGGCCATCCGCGACGAGATTTTCGGCGAGTTCAACAACACCATCCGCTTCGGTACCGTCGAGGACGTCGCCGACCTTGTCACCTTCATCGTCTCCAAGCGCGGCACTTGGCTGCACGGCGCGACCATCGACCTCGACGGTGGCGAGATTCAGACACCCTAATTGCTGAAATGACCAACGTCCTCCTCACTCCGGCCCGCATCGGGCCGGTCGAAATCAAAAACCGCATCGTCATGCCGCCGATGACGACGCGGACGGCGGACGCCGAAGGTTTCGTCACCGACGACAGCGTCGCCTATTACATGGCGCGCGTGCGCGGCGGCACCGGGCTGATCACGGTCGAAATGGCGTCGCCGGAAAAAGCCGGCCGGCATCGCCGCCATGAGGTCGGCATCTACGACGATCGCTTCCTTCCCGGCCTGACGCGGCTGGTCGCAGAGATTCATGGCGGCGGCGCCAAAGCCTCGATCCAGCTCGGCCACGGCGGTGGCCATACCCGCATCGACATCTGCGGCGAAACGCCGATCGCGCCGTCGGCGATACCGCATCCGGTCTATGAAACGACCTTCGAGACCATCATCCCGCAGGAGATGACCAAGGAGCGCATCGCCGCGACGACCGCCGCCTATGTCGCCGCCGCGCAGCGCGCGCAACAGGCCGGTTTCGATTGCGTCGAGATTCACGCCGCGCACGGCTACCTGATCTCGCAATTTCACGCACCGTTCGAAAACCGCCGCACCGACGACTACGGCGGCTCGCTCGAGAACCGCGCCCGCTTCGGGCTCGACGTTTTGCGCGCGGTGAAGGCGGCGGTTCCGGATCTCGGCGTGATCTATCGGTTGTCGGTGGAGGATTTCTTCCCCGGCGGGCTCCCTTATAGCGAAGGCCGTCAGATCGCGATCTGGGCGGCGGCGGCCGGCGCCGATGCGCTGCACGTCACCGCGGGTCATTACCGTTCGCTGCCGTCGGCCCAGGTCGTACTGCCGCCGATGAGTTTTCCGGACGCGACGTTCCTCGATTTTGCCGCCGACGTAAAACAGCATATTCATTTGCCGGTGATCGCCGTGGGCCGCCTCGGCGATCCGGCGATCGCGGAAGCGGCGGTGGCGAGCGGCAAGACCGATTTCATCGCGCTCGGCCGCACGCTGGTCGCCGATCCGCAATGGGTCGAGAAAGTCGCGCGCGGCGAGCCGATCCGCCGCTGCCTCGCCTGCAACACCTGCATCAACGACATGCGCGGCGGCGCGCGCATCGGCTGCGTGGTCAATGGCGCGGCCGGCCGCGAGATTTTATTCGCCGATCCGCAGCCGCCGCGCGGCGAGCGTATTGCCGTAATCGGGGCCGGACCGGCCGGTCTCACTTATGCGTCGCTGGTCGCCGAGGGCAATAGCGTTACGGTATTCGAGAAAAACGGGTGCGCCGGGGGCAGCTTCCGCTATGCCGGTAAGGCGCCGCTCTATCAGGAGGTCGAGGCGAGCGAGCGGAGCTTCGATCGCTATATCGCCGATCTTGTGGCTGCCTGCGAATTAAAGAGCGTCGTGTTTCGCTTGGCGACCGATGTCAACGATCTCCCTGGACTGTTGGCGCCGTTCGACCGTATCGTCGTCGCCAGTGGTGCCGAATATCGCTTCGGCCTCGGCGCGCTCGCCGAGTGGATGCTCGGGCATGATTTGGCACGGGCACCCGGCGTCACCCGGCTGTTCTCGGCACCGGCGTTGCGCGACTGGTTCTATTATCGCGCGCGCCGCGCCACGGGCAGCCGCCTCGAAAAATTGGCGCGCCCGGGCCAGCGCGTCATCGTGATCGGGGACGCCGTCCGCGCCGGTAAGAGCAAGCAGGCGATTGCAAGCGCATTCGAGGCGGCGCTATTGCATTCCGCGAACGGTCAGGCAGGCATTTTGCCGCCATAAGCGGCACGCAGGACGCGCGAAAACGTCAGGCCCTGCACGACGATGGTGAAGACGACGACGGCGTAGGTCAGGACCAGCAATTGCGTTCGCCAGGGCGAATCGGGCAGCGTCAAAGCGAGCGCAATCGAAATACCGCCGCGCAATCCGGCCCAAGTGAGGACCGTCGTGGCCCGCCACTTCTCGTGAACGTCTTCACTCGTCAGCGCGATCGGCACGGCAACGCTGACGAAACGCGAGACGATTGCGAGCGGAATAGCAAACGCAATCGGCACGAGCTCGATCGGCGCAACGACGAGACTCAAGATTTGCAGCCCCATGAGCAAAAACAGTATGGTGTTCAAGATCTGATTGAGCGGCGACCAGAAACCGATCAGCACCGAACGCGTATCGGGGGTCATGCCGAACTGCGGCGACGGCGAGCCGAGGCACAATCCGGCCGCGACCACAGCGATTGGACCTGACAGATCGGCCAAAATCGCCAGCCGGTAGCAGCCCAAAACCAGAGCCAGCGAAACGAGCAGCTGCAAGCCGTCATCATTGATCCGCCGCAGCAGCAACGCGGCGAGCCAGCCGGAGATGATACCGAGCAGCGCGCCGCCAGCGATGTCCCGGATGAGCGCGGCCACCACGTGGCCGTGGCCGAGCTGAATGGAGTCGCCCTGCGTCACCCCGAGCGCAAGCAGAAACAAAACGACGCCGGCGCCGTCGTTGAACAGGCTCTCGCCGACGATAGCCGCGCGAAGGCTCGCCGGCAGTCCCGCCCGGCGCAGCAGATTTTCGACCACGACCGCGTCCGTCGGGGCGAGGATCGCGCCGAGAACGAAACACCAGACCAGCGGTACGGCCGCACCGATCAGGCCAAGCATCGCCCACATGCCGTAGCCGAGGATGGCGGTCGAGAGGATCACGCTCACGGTTGCCAACAGCAGGATCACCCAACGCCTCTGGTTCAGTTCCGCGACGTCGACGTGCAGGCTGCCGGCGAACAAAAGCAGCGCCAGCGCGCTGTCGAGAAAAAAATGCGGTAGATCCGCTGCACCGAGCGTTTCGCGAAACCATCGCATGATGTGCAAATGAAGCACGTGATCGCTGGAGATGATGAGGAGCGAAACCACCAGCGAGCCGAGCAGCATACCGATTTCCGGCGGCAACCTGACCCAGATGTGGTTGATGCAGCCGATGAGTACCGCCAGTGCAAGTACAATGGAAAAAAGATCGACCGGCCCCATTACACGTCCACCGCCGCGCGACCAACCGTCTCGATAACGACCTTGGCGGCCAGTTAATGACAGTTTTTCACGCGGTGCGGAAGCGGGTGGCGGCGGATGGACCTGCTACTTGAGCGCTACCGAGATCGTCGAGAATGTCGTCTTGAGCTTGGTGCCAAGGCCGGTAATCGCCGGAATGATCGCCAGTGCGATCCCGGTCGCGATGAGGCCGTACTCGATTGCGGTTGCTGCTTTTTCGTCCTTGAGGAATCTGATGACCAGATGCATGGCGCTGCCCTCGAGAATGCATCCATTCCTTAGATTTAGAATCTTATTAGGTGCTTAAAAGCAATGAAGAAATGCGGTCCAATCGCGCTGAGTCGTCGCTAATCAAGATTTTACCCTTATGGGACATACAGGATCGGCACGGTTAGGAGAGTTCTCATGTTGCGCGCACCGAATATTGCTTTGTTTGTTATCTCTGGCTGCCTGGCAATGCTAGGCATCCTGGCGGCGCTGCCGATCTCGCTGCCGATCCCGGGCCTGACAGGAAATTCCGCGTGGTACATTTTCACGGCGTGGTTTCTGTTAGCTGCGGGGAGCGTGCTGCCGCTCCACCAGGGCGCTCAAGAATAAATCAAAAATATCGCATCGTTGCCGGCCCGCGAGGCTTAGGTCGCGGGATGCCTCTCCAAACATAACGAATAGCTAGGTTCGCCCGACCCATTTTTGCGCGGCGGCCAGATGACCGTAGCTGCGGACAGGCGCGCACATCAGAAAGCGGTAACCCTCTTTGACAATCCGCTCGGCGTTGTGCGTCTCGACATGCGGATGACCGACGACGATGTTCGCCTCCTTGCAGGTATTTACGATCTGCGCCATGGCATCGAGCACCACCTTGTGCTCGTATTGGCGCGGATAGCCGAGTTCCTGCGAAAGGTCGCCTTCGCCGATCAGAATCGCGCCGATGCCGGGTACATTTTTCAGAATGTCCTTGAGATTGTTGATGCCCTCGGTGTCCTCGATCATCAAGATCACGAATATCTCGCCCCTGGGATTGAGCGGCCAGACGTCGGCTCGGTCATAATATTCCTGCTGGCTGAGACCCCAGTAACGCACCGCCTGGGTCGGGCCGTCGCCGCGGATGCCGGCTGGCTCGTAGAGCGGCTTATTCTTAAGCCGCGGATAGCGGCACGCGGCGACCGCGTTATAAGCCTGCTCGACATTGCTGATATGCGGCCAGATTATTCCGTAAGCGCCTAGATCGAGCACCTGCTTGGCGTGAAATTGTGCCTTCTCGCCGCCGTTCGGCGGAATCCGCACGTGCGGCGTGACCGCCGGCGCCAGCGAGCCGGATTTCGCGATCTGACCGCGGTTGAGCATGTATTGCAGGCAGTCGCGGAAGGCGCGGATGTCGTAGGCGTTATGCTCCATTTCGTAGAAGACGCCGTCGTATTTCGCGGTGGCAAGCGCGATTGCCGATTCGACGTCGGCCGGCGAGAAGGTCGTCAACGCGTGTTGGCCCGCTTCGAGCGCGCGAATGACACCATTGAGCCGCGGTATTTCAGCCATCCTGTTCTCTCCCTAGATGCGGACGGCATACTAGACCATCAGGTTTAAATCGTCATGTCCGACTCGTTGTGCCCGCATCCACGGTTTGACAATCGCGCGGCGCGCCGTAGCATCGGGGCTTCCCTTCAACCCCTTGCCCCTACATGGCGCTGTCATGATCATCGATTGCCACGGCCACTACACCACCGAGCCCAAGGACCTGCATCGGTTCCGCAAGGAACAGACCGCGGCCGCCAACGCCAAGGACAAGACGGCAATGCCGTCGCGCGCGTCCTTGAAAATGTCCGACGACGAAATCCGCGAGAGCATCGAGGGTAACCAGCTCAAGCTGCAGCGCGAGCGCGGCACCGATCTGACGATCTTCTCGCCGCGCGCTTCGGGAATGGGGCATCACATTGGCGACGAGAGCGTCAGCCGCGAATGGTCGCAGATTTGCAACGATTTGATTGCGCGCGTTGTCTCGCTTTATCCGCAGAACTTCATCGGAGTATGCCAACTGCCGCAGTCACCGGGCGCCGATCCGAAAAACTCAGCCGCCGAGCTCGAACGCTGCGTGAAGATGGGGTTCGTCGGCTGCAACCTCAATCCCGATCCGTCCGGCGGCTACTTCAATTCGCCGCCGATGACCGACAAATCGTGGTTTCCGCTCTATGAGAAGATGATCGAACTCGACGTGCCGTGCATGATCCACGTTTCGGGGTGCTGCAATCCGGCGATGCACACCACCGGTTCGTATTATCTCAATGCCGACACGATGGTTTTCATGCAAGTCCTTCTTTCCGACCTGTTCAAGACCTTCCCTAAGCTCAAGTTCATCATTCCGCACGGCGGCGGCGCGGTGCCGTTCCATTGGGGCCGTTTCCGCGGCATCGCGCTCAACAACGGCAAGCCGGAGCTCGCCGAGATCATGGGCAACAACATCTTCTTCGACACCTGTGTCTATCACCAGCCCGGCATCGACCTTCTCACCAAAGTGGTGCCGATCGACAACATCTTGTTCGCTTCAGAGATGGTCGGTGCGGTAAAAGGCAACGATCCCAGGACCGGCTTCGGCTTTGACGATACCAAGCGGTATATCGACAAGGCGCCAATCAGCGACGCCGACCGCAAAAAAATCTTTGAAGACAATGCTCGAAAGGTTTACGGCCGGCTCAAGACGAAAACTGCGGCATGACAATTAAGGGCTGGGCATAGGGTTTATCGGCGTTGGCGAAAGCTCCGAAAAGGGCGGAATCCAGACGGCGGGGCAAGACGCAGGTCGTCCGGGTCGGCGCGCGCGACATTGAGACTCGGGGATTAGCCGACGGCTTCTGGACCGATCTCTATCACCGCTCGATGACCGTATACTGGCCGGTGTTCTTCGGCAGCGCGGCGGCGATCTTCGTTCTCCTCAACGCGGTCTTTGCTTTTTTTTATTGGCTCGGCGCCGATCCGATCGCCAACGTGGCAGGCAACGAGCCGCTGGGACTCTTTTATTTCTCGATCGAGACATTGGCGACAGTCGGCTACGGCGACATGCATCCGGAGACCGATTACGGCCACATCGTCGCGACCGTGGAAATCTTCACCGGCATGTGCTTCCTCGCGGTGATGACGGGACTGATCTTCGCTCGCTTCTCGCGGCCGCGTGCCCGCTTTATCTTTGCCAAACATCCCGTCGTCACGGCGCATCAAGGTCAAAGGACATTGATGGTCCGCGTTGCCAACGAGCGCCACAATACGATCTCGCAGGCGACCGCGAGGCTTTGGCTGCTCCGCCTCGAAAAAGTGAAAGAAGGCAATCAGCTTCGCCGCTACTATGAGCTGAAGCTCGAGCGCAACGAACATCCGATGTTCGCGCTGAGTTGGACGATATTTCATCCAATCGATAAGACCAGCCCGTTGCACGGCGTGACCGCGCAAGATCTCGCCACGACCGACGGCGCTCTTGGTGCTCAATATCAGCGGCGTCGATGACAGCTCCGCGCAGCATCTTTATGCGCGGCAGATCTACTCGCATAACGATATACGCTGGAATCACCGCTACAAGGATATCACCAGCACTTCGCAAGATGGACGGCTGATGATCGATTACAGCCTGTTCCACGAGATCATGCGCGAAGAGGCGTGATCCGTCCGCCGCACGTTTAGCCGGCGCGGCGCACCGCGGACTGCGCGGCGCGGCCGATCCAACTGCCAAGCGCTTTGACCACCGCGTTCGGCCTGGTCTTTTCGAAGTCGAGCGCAATCACATGTTCGACCGCCGGAGCGGGCCCGCTCCGCCGGCGCTTGCCGCCGTTACGAAGGGTAGTTCGTGATTTGCCGCGCACGAATTTTTTGGCGTGATTGAGCGCAGTCGGGCCGACATGCGTCAGAAACACTTTTTCGTGCGGCCGGGTCAGCGTCTCGATGGCTTTCTTTAACGGCAAAAATCTTACCGCTTTGACATCGCCCATCAGCTCGCGCACCGGCAAGCCCTCGGCGCGCATCAGCCAAAACTGCACGATTTTGATCCTGCCCTCGGCCGCATAGGACATCGAGCCGAGAAAATCGTGGACCGACACGTCGTAGCCGGTCTCCTCGATCACCTCGCGCTTGGCGCCGACATGGGCGGGCTCGCGCGGCAGGAGCTTGCCCTTGGGCAGGACCCACGCCTTCTCCCGGCGCATCCGCACGACGGCGATGCGCGGTCTCACCTTTCCGCGTAAGACAATGCCGCCCGCAGCCAGTATCGGCGCGCGGCGCTTCGCCGAATCAGTCATGTCAAATTTATGCCGGACCGATTCGCGACGGGCAAGCCGAGAATTGGCGAGCGGCAATTATGACATCATGACGACAATCTTGCCGAAATGCTGGTTGGCGCGCATGACGCCGAGCGCATCGGTGATTTCCGCCAAGGGATAGGTCTTGTAGATCGGCAGCGACAGTTTGCCCGCCTCGATGGCCGGCCACAGATCCGCGCGCAAGAGCCGGTTGATCTCGCGGACTTCTTCCGGCGTGCGGGTGCGGAAAGTCACGCCGATATAGTCGATGCGCTTGAGCGCATGCAGGTCAAAATTGAATTCGCCCTTCATGCCACCGAGCCGCCCGACATTGACGATGCGGCCGAGCAGCGCCGCCGCTTCGAGGTTGGCGTTGGCGACGCCGGCGGAGATCAGATCGACGATCAGGTCGACGCCCTTGCCGCCGGTCGCCTTCTTGACCTCGGCGGGCCAGTTCACCTCGCTCGAATCGAGCGCGACATCGGCGCCGTAATCTTTCAACCGCGCGCGGCGCGCCGCATTGGTCGAGGTGCCGATGACGAGCCCGGCGCCCATGAACTTGGCGATCTGCATGCCCATCAACCCCATGCCGGCGCTGGCGCCCTGCATCAGAAAGGTCTCGCCGCGCTTGAGTCGTCCGGCGGTGACGACCGCATTGTGCATGGTCTGCAGCGCCACCGGAAAGCACGCGGCCTGCTCATAGGTCATGTTGTTGGCGGGGATGCGATGCACCCGGCCGGCGTCGGTGGTGACGAATTCGGCGAAGCCGCCCGGCGCCGAGCCCATGACGCGGTCGCCGGCTTTGAGGCCGGCCACCTCGCTGCCGACAAACTCGACCTCGCCGGAGCATTCCAGACCCAACCGGGCGCCGACGCCGCCGACGCTGCCGTGCCGGTGGCCCGAAGCGACGATCAGGTCTGCGCGGTTGAGGCTCGAGGCCCGGACGCGGATCAAAACCTCGTTCGGCTTCGGCTCGGGCTTTGGCAGGTCGCGGACCTCGACGCCCTTCTCGCCGACAACGGCAGCTTTCATGGCATTTCCTCCGGTTCGCTTTTCCGACTGTGCTATCGTTCATACCTGCAAAGTTCAACTGGCAACGGCGGCGGGAAGAAATGCTCTTTGGTGCACTGACCACGACCAGCGTCGGCAGCTTTCCGAGGCCGACATGGCTGGCCGAGACCGCGCGCAATCAGGTCACGTTCCATATGTCCGGCGATCCGCTCAAGGAGGCGCTGGACGACGCGACGGTCGTCGTCCTGCGCGAGCAGGAAGAGCTTGGCCTCGACATATTGACCGACGGCGAGATGCGGCGGACGCATTTCATTTTTCATATTGCCGGAGCGTGGGACGGCATTGACACGCAAAATCTCGGCACCAAGACGACGTACCGCAATCGCGCCGCCAATCGGCTGGTGCCGCGCATCACCGGCAAGATCGTGCGCCGCGGTCCGGCCTCGATCGGCGATTTGCTTGCCGCCAAGGCTCATACTGCACATCCACTGAAAATGGCGGTGCCGGGGCCGATGACGGTGGTCGACAGCGCGCTGAATGAATTCTACGCGGATGAGGCCGAGCTCGCTTTCGATGTCGCGACCGCCATCAATGGCGAGTTGCGCGATCTGCAAGCCGCCGGCTGCGCGGTGCTGCAAATCGACGAGCCCGCGATGACGCGCTATCATGACAAGGTCGCCGCCTATGGCGCCGATGCGCTCGACCGTTGCCTCGACGGCATCACGGTGCCGACAGTCGTGCATCTGTGTTACGGCTATCCGGGCGGCGGCAAACGCCAGCACCAATACGAGTACAAGGATCTGCTTCCGTACCTGATGGAAACGCGCATCGGTGGGTTCACTGTCGAATTCGGCCGCAGTTCGTTCGATCCGCAAGTGCTGAAGCTGTGCGGCGACCGCATCGTCATGTTCGGCTGTGTCGATCCGGGCGACTCGCCCGCGCCGACGATCGATTCGATCGAGCGCCGGATCTCGGAAGTGCTCGTTTGGCTCGATCCTAAGCGGGTGTGGCTTGCGCCAGACTGCGGGCTGATGACCATTAGCCGGGCGCTGGCGCACGAAAAGCTGCGGGTCATGGTCGAGGCGGTCACGCGCTTGCGCGCGAGGCTGTAATCTGCGCCGTCGCTCCCCCGTGGAGCGGCTCTGCGATTTCGGCTAGATTGCAGCGATGAACCAAGTCGTTCGCCCGCGCATTGCCGCCTCGGCCTGTCCGCACGATTGTCCGTCGACCTGCGCGCTCGAGGTCGAAGTGTTCGACGCGCACACCATCGGCCGCGTTCGCGGCGCTGCCGACAATGCCTATACCGCGGGGGTGATCTGCGCCAAGGTCGCGCGTTACGCCGAGCGGGCGCATCATCCCGACCGCCTGCTGCATCCGCTGCGCCGCATCGGCGCCAAAGGCTCCGGCCAATTCGCGCCGATCTCCTGGGACGACGCGCTCGATCTCGTCGCCGAAGAATTCACCCGCGCCGAAGCGCGCCACGGCTCGGAAGCGGTATGGCCGTATTACTATGCCGGCACCATGGGCTACGTGATGCGCGACGGCATCCATCGCCTGCGCCATGCCAAGAAATATTCCGGCTTCTTCTCGACCATCTGCGTCAATCCCGCCTTCACCGGCTTTATCGCCGGCACCGGCAAGCTCGCCGGTGCCGATCCGCGCGAGATGGCGAAGTCCGATGTCGTGGTGATCTGGGGCACCAACGCGGCGAACACGCAGGTCAATGTGATGACGCACGCGACGCGCGCCCGTAAAGAGCGCGGCGCCAAGATCGTCGCCGTCGACGTCTACATGAACGCGACCATGAAACAGGCCGACCTACCGGTGCTGATCCGGCCCGGCACCGACGGCGCGCTGGCTTGCGCGGTGATGCATTGTCTGTTCCGCGACGGCAAAGCCGACTGGGATTATCTGGAGCGCTACACCGACGCGCCGCACGAGCTTGCCGTGCACGTCAAGACGCGCGATCCGGCCTGGGCGTCGCGCATCACCGGTTGCCCGGCCGAGACCATCGAGGCGTTCGCGTGCCTCGTCGGCGACAACAAGCGCACGTTTTTCCGGCTCGGTTACGGCTTCTCGCGCTCGCGCAACGGCGCGGTCAACATGCACGCCGCGAGCTGCATCGCCGCCGTCACCGGCGCCTGGCAGCTCGAAGGTGGTGGCGCTTTTCACAACAACGGGGGCGTCTTTCATCTCGACAACAGCGTGATCGAAGGCGGCGATATGCGCGACCCGTCAATCCGCATGCTCGATCAGTCGCGCATCGGTGCGATCCTGACCGGCGACGCGGAGGCGCTGATCGGCGGCCCGCCGGTCACCGCGCTCTTGATCCAGAACACCAATCCAGTGTCGGTCGCGCCCGATCAGGATGTCGTCAAGCGCGGATTTGGCCGCGATGACCTGTTCGTCTGCGTGCACGAGCAATTCATGACCGACACCGCCAAGGCCGCCGATATCGTGCTGCCGGCCACCATGTTCATCGAGCACGACGATTTCTATACGTCCGGCGGCAGCCAATACATTTTGCTTGGGCCGAAGCTGGTCGAGCCGCCGGGTGAATGCCGCTCCAACCACGAGGTAATTTGCGCGCTGGCGCGGCGGCTTGGCGCCGAGCATCCGGGCTTTGCCATGACGCCGCGCGAGCTGATCGACGTTTCGTTGCAAAAGTCCGGCTGGGGCACCCTCAAGGAGCTCGAAGCCAACCGCTGGATCGACTGCCAGCCTGATTTCGCCAAGGCGCATTATCTCGACGGCTTTGCTTACTCCGACAAGAAATTTCATTTCAAGCCGGACTGGCGGCAGGTGCCGTTCCAGCGCTGGCACCGCAACGAGTCGCGGCGGCCGCTGCCGGCCTTGCCCGACCACTGGGACGTCATCGAGGAGGCTGACACCGCGTACCCGTTCCGGCTCGCCACCTCGCCGGCGCGCGGCTTTCTCAATTCCACCTTCACCGAGACGCCGACCTCGCTCGAGCGCGAGCGCCGGCCGGAAGTGATGGTCCATCCCGACGACGCCGCCTCGCTCGCCGTCGCCGACGGCGACGAGGTCGTGCTCGGCAGCCGCCGCGGTGAAGTGCGGCTCCACGCCAAGCTGTTCGACGGCGTACGGCGCGGCGTGCTGATCGCGGAATCGCTGTGGCCGAACTCGGCCTACGCCGACGGCCGTGGCATCAACACGCTGACCGGAGCCAACTCGATTGCACCGTTCGGCGGCGCGGCGTTTCACGATAACAAGGTGTGGCTGCGCAAGCCAAAAAGCTAATTGCCGCGTGCGCCGCGGCGCCGGGCTTCCCACGAGCGCGCGATTGAGCGTGGGCCCTGTTCCCTTCGCCGTGCAAGCCCGGTAAAGTCCAGTTATCATGTCCATCTCAACCGAATACGCGCCCCAAGAAACGCCCCAGAGAGCTCGCGAGCCGCAAGGTTTTACCGGCGGCATCGCCGCGCTGGCGGATGATCGGCTCTACGTGCTGCAAAATCCTTTTGCTCTCGACGGCCGGGTCAGTTCCTATCCGGCGAGCGCGCGGGGCTATTCGGTCGTCAACAGCTACCTGCTGACGCAGCCCGACGCCGCCATGCTGATTGACACCGGGTTCGGCAAGGACGAGCCGCTGATCCGCGCGCAGATCGAGGCGTTGATCGCGCCGGGATTGCCGCTGTCGCTGTTCCCGCTGCGGCTCAACGAGTTCATGTCGATCAACAACGTCGCAAGCTTCGCCGGCCATTTCAACGTCGAGACCTGCTACACCAGCAATATCGATGCGGCGTTGTGGTTCGATTTCGGGGATGCTGGCGGCCGAGACATCCTCAAATCGATGAAGGTCACGGCGGTGGGCCGCGCCGACGCTATCGCGCTCGGAAAACTGGGCCGCTCGATCGACGTGATGAATGCGCCAATCCGGCTGATCGCCACGCGCTGGCTCTACGACCACGCCACCAAGACGCTGTTCTCCTCCGACCTGTTCACCCATGTCTGGCGCGACGCCGAGACCGGACCGTGGATCGTGAACGCAAGCGACAACGATCCGACCTCGCCGCGCGACATCCGCTCCTTCATGCTCAATACCCGCTATTGGTGGCTGGAAGGCGCGCCGCTTGATTCGATCCGGCGCGGCATCGGCAACGTGTTCGACAAATACGATATCGAGACCATCGCGCCGGGCTATGGCTGCATCTTGCGCGGCCGCAACGTGGTGGCGCGGCACTATCAAATGCTCGATGAATTTCTCAAAGCCTGCGACAAGAGCGTGGCGGTGTCGCGCTACGTCACCCGCGACGAGGAGCGCTGAACCATGCTTGATAAGCCGCAAGGCACGACTGCGCTCGATCGGCCCGTTGCGGAGCGGATGCCGCGCGAGATCGCGCCCGGCGTGTTCTGGATCGGCGACTGCCTGGCGCAGCGCCACAAGGGCAAGGTCTATCACGGCTATAACGCCGCCTTCCTGGTTGCCGGCGACGAGGCTTCGATCCTGGTCGAGACCGGGCACCCCAAGGATTTCCCGGTGATCGAGCGGCACTTGAACGAGCTGTTCGTCCGCGGCGTGGCGCCGTTGAAATATCTGTTCGTCACCCACCAGGAGACGCCGCATTGCGGCGGCCTCGGCCGCATCCTCAAAACCTGTCCCGAGGCGATCCTGTGCGGCGACGTCAGCGATTATCATCTGGCGTTCCCGCAATACGAACACCGCATGCGTTGGATGAAGGAAGGCGACGAGATCGATCTCGGCGGCCGCACGCTGATGGCGGTCGAGCCGGTGATCCGCGATTTGCGCACCACCTGGTGGGGTTTCGATACCAAAGAGCGGGTGCTATTTCCCGGCGACGGCTTCGCCTACAGCCATTATCACGAGGACGGTCACTGCGGCCTGGTCGCCGAAGAAGCGGTCTCGCTCGATCTGCCCGACGTGTCGTCGACGTTTGCCGACCTCGCTTTGTTCTGGACCAAGTTCGCCGACATGAACGTCTATTGCGATCGGCTCGACCATCTGATCGACCGGCTCGGCGTCAAGACTATCGCGCCGACCCACGGCTTGCCGATCACCGACGTGAAAGTCACGGTGCCTAAGGTGCAGGCCGGTTTGAAGGCCGCAGCCCTGATGCCGGAGTCGGGCACCAACGAGAAAGTGCCGGTGGCCGGAGCGGCCTAAAGTTACGAGAGCGTTTCTGACGCCGCTTGTATTTTTGGCCTTACCGACCGCCTGCTTCGCCACCGAAATCAAGGCGGGCGCCACCATGCATGTGAAGCCCGATACGATATTGTTCGACGCCGCCGCGCACCTAGCTTAATGGCAACAACCGAAGAAAAGCGGGAACTGGATAGGGAGAGATATGCGACAGCTTACGATCGGCGACGTCACTATCACCAGCATCATCGAGCGCGACGGGCCGTGGCGGAAACCGGAGGAAATGTTTCCCGATTACACCCCCGAGGTCGGCAAGCGCCATCTCGCGGAGCTTGACCGCGAGGTCTTCGACCCTGCGTCCGGCAAAATGGTGATCACGTATCAGACCTTCATCGTGCGCACACCTAAGCACACGGTCCTGATCGACACCTGCACCGGCGAGGATAAGGGCTATCCGGCACCGATGGATTTCCCGAAACAACCGTGGCTCGACGGCTTTCGCGCCGCCGGCCTACGCTTCGAGAGCATCGATTACGTGTTCTGCACCCATTTGCACATCGACCATACCGGCTGGAACACGATGCTACGCAACGGCAAATGGGCGCCGACTTTTCCCAAAGCGAAATACATCTTCCACAAGCGCGAATATGCCGCCTGGGAAGAATCGAACAAGCGCGGCGAGAACCGGCCCGGCGGCGGCGGCAATGTGTGGGGCTTCAATTGCGAGCCGGTGGTCGCGGCCGGCCAGGCGCTCTTGGTCGACGACGATTACGCGCTCGACGACACGTTTTCGCTGACGCCGACGCCCGGCCATTCGCCGTGCCATTGCTGCGTCAACATCCGCTCGCGCGGGCAGGAAGCGGTCGTGGTCGGCGACCTGATGCACCACGCCTTGCAGGTCCGCGAGCCGGATTGGTCGACGATCTTCGACTGGGACCAAGACGAGGCCAGACGGTCGCGCCGAAAATTCTTAAGCGCGGCCGCCGGCACCGGCAAATTCGTGCTGCCGATTCACTTTCCGCATCCGACCGCCGGCCTGATCGAGGCCGATGGCGAGCGGTTTCGCTACAAGTTCGTGCGCTAAAAACGGCTACTGCCCTGCGATGTGATTGTCGCGGATCACCTGCCCCCACAACCCGATCTCTTTCTTGAGTAGCGCGGCCGACGCTTCGGGTGATTCCTGGTCGGCGGGATATTCGTAGATGCCGCCGTCGGCGTAGGTCTTCTGCAGCTTGGGATCGGCCAGCGCCGTGCGTAGCGCGGCGTTGAGCTTGTCGATGATCGGTCGCGGCGTGCCCGCCGGCGCCAGCAGCATGTGCCAGAAATCGACATTGAGTTTGTCGTAGCCGAGATCGCCGAAGGTTGGCACGTCCGGCAGCTGGGAGAACCGCCTTTTGCCGATGACAGCGTAAACCTTCATCTTGCCGCCCGTGACCAAAGGCCCGGCGACCACGGACGATATGATGCTGAGATCCACTTGGCCGCCGAGCAGGTCGACGAGTGCCGGGCCGGCGCCGCGGTAGGGAACCTGCGTGACCTTAACGCCCAGCCCTTGCATGATCAGCACATCGGCCAGATGACCGAATGAGCCGACGCCGGGGTGCCCAACCTTGATGTTGCCGCTATGCTGCTTCATCCAGGTCAAGAGATCCTTGAAATTATTTGCTGCTAGGGTCGGGCGTCCCGCGAGCGTATTCGAGGTGATATTGACGAGGCCGATGGGGACGAAATCCTTCTCCGCATCGAAGGTACGATCCGGATAAAGCGTCATACCCGCCGCCAGCGCGGGCTGGTGCAGCAGGATCGTGTAGCCGTCCGGCTCGGCGCGGGCGGCCTTGGCGGCGGCGATCATGCCGCCGGCACCGCCGATATTTTCAATCACGATGGGCTGGCCAAGCGCCTTCTGCATCGGGTCCTGAAGGATGCGTGCGGTGGCGTCATCGGCGCCGCCGGGTGGGAACGCGACGATCATGGTGACGGGTCGATTGGGATAAGTCTGCGCCGACGCGGCGCCGGTGGCGAAGAGAGAAGCGGCGAACATCAACGCCCCGAGCATGCGGACGAAAGTCATGAAACCTCCCCAAAGGTTTTCGAATATGGCCGCTTATTATTTTTGTTCGGCAGCAGCCGATTGAATTCAGAGCTTGCTTTCATATTCAACCATTTCCCACCCTTCCTGCAAGACAGATAGGAGGGGTGCGTCGCTTCGCACCAGCATCGGGTCATCAACGGGCCTGCCGCAATGGCCGCATCTCGTCTGCTGCACCGCGATAGGCGGAGATTGATTGGCGGTTTTTGCACAGCGGCATTGGGCTTCATTATTCAGTCGCGCTTGCTACTTCTTCCCGGGGAGTAGCGGCGTCCGATGGCGCAGTGGCCGCAGGTGGCTCTCCCGAAATCAGTAATCGCATGCGCCGTTACGACGCAACCTCGCGCATTTGCTCGATCGCGGTTCAGGAAAACCTTACGCCTGGGAACGCGGAATTTGCGGCGGACCGGAGCCGGCGGCGATGATCTCCTTGCCGATCGGCCACAGCGCGATGCCGGCAAGCTTCAAATGCGCCCAAGCGAATGGAATGCCGACGATGGTCACCGCGAGCATGATCGCGGTGATGATATGGCCGAGCGCCAGCCACCAGCCGGCGAGCACAAGCCACACGATGTTGCCAAGAAGGCCGAATGGTCCGGTACCGATATCATGCCGGCCTGAATACTCGGCGCGCGAGACTGCCTTCCGGCCGAACGGCAGCAGGGTATAGGACGCGATATTGAGGGCGGCGCGCGCCCACGGCAGGCCGACGATGGTGATTGCCATGATCACGGCGGCAATCACCCAGCCGACCGCCATCCACAGGCCGCCGAAGACGATCCACAACAGGTTCAAGAGGAAAGAGACCGGCGACATCAGTCTTATTTAGCTCAGAACGCTCCGTCTGCAACGGGCTGAATTCACTAATCGAACAGCGCCACCGCGCGGGTCCAGCCGGCCGAGCCGCCTTTTATCTTGTGCGGGAAACAGGCCACGATGAAGCCATGATCGGGAAGCTGTTCGAGATTGCACAGCTTCTCCATATGGCAATACGGAATTTCGCGGCCGGCCTTATGGCCCTCCCAGATGATCGATGGATCGCGCGTGTCGAGCCAGCGCTTGCGCGTATGTACGAACGGCGCATCCCAGCCCCAGGCGTCGATGCCGCCGACGCGCACGCCGCGCGAGGTGAGATAGAGCGTCGCCTCGCGTCCCATGCCGCAGCCGGCGGTCAAATATTCGTCGGTGCCAATGCAGCTTGAGGCGCGGGTGTTGACCAGGACGATGTCGAACGGCTTGAGTTCGTGGCCGATGCGTTTGAGCTCAGCCTCGACCTCCGCCGCCGTCACCACATGGCCATCCGGCACTTTGCGAAAATCGAGCTTGACGCCGGGCCGGAAGAACCAGTCGAGCGGCACCTGATCGATGGTCATCATCGGCTTGCCATCGATCGACTTCGATTGGAAATGGATCGGCGCGTCCATGTGCGTGCCGTTATGCGTCGTCAGCTGGATCTGCTCGATAGCCCAGCCTTCGCCTTCCGGCAGATCCTCGCGGCGAAGGCCGGGAAAAAGCTCGCACAAAAGCGGCGCCGTATCGGCGTTGCTGCGGTACTCGATCTTGGGCCGCATGAACGGCGGATCGTACACGGTCTCGTTTTCGAGCGGCGACGACAGATCGATCATGCGGCCGGGCAGTTTCATGGCGCTACTTTCGCGCCCTTCGCCGGGTTCTGCGTGTAGAGCCCGAGTTCTTCGCCCTGGGCGAGGATCTTTCCTTTCATCGCGTCCTGTGCCGCGGGCCCATCGAAGTCCTTGGGCAGGTCGAGCGATTTTACGCTCAGCGCATAGACCGTAAAATGGTAGTGGTGCACGATTTCATCGTTCCATGGCGGGCAGGGACCGTCATAACCGTAATATTGCCCCTTCATCGCATCGTTGGCAGCCGTGACCTTGGTGTAATCGTTGAGGCCTTTCACGCCGATCGTGGACGTCGCCGGCTTGCCGTGTACCACGCGCGCATTCGAATCGGCGCCTTCCTTGATCGAAGTGACGTTCGGCGGAATGTCGACCAGGACCCAATGAAAGAAGTCGTGCCGCTTGACGTCCGCGGTCATCGTCACGCCTTCCTTGTTCATCATCTCGCGATGTTCCGCGGGCGAGTCGGTATCGTAAAGAATAACGGCGTAGGACTTGGTGCCGCGCGGCCCTTTCGACCAGGAGATGTTCGGATTGATATTTGAGCCGCCCGTCGTGTGGCCCTGTGCGGCAGGTATGCAGAATGCGTACTTGTTCGGAACCGTGCCGCCATTCTTGAACGAATCGACGCTCACTTTCAGCGTGGCGGCGGATGCCGGCGCTGTCGCCAGCGCCATGCCGACCGCAACCATTCCGATCAGCGTTAGTTTGACGCTCCCCATGTTTTCCTCCCTTTTGGTCAGCCGCGCCGTTTTTGGCATTGACTGGTACTCCTGACGCCCCCGACCAGGAGTTCACGGAACGAACTATACCGGTTATTGCTGGGCTAGAAAGGGGTGTGCCGATGATCCTAATCACGGGCGCGAGCGGTTTTGTCGGTTCGGCCGTCGCCAAATATCTGCTGCAATCCAACCACGCGGTGCGCGCGCTCGTTCGTCCCACCAGTCCGCGAACGAATCTTGCCGATCCCCGACTGGAGATCGCCGAGGGCGATATCTCCGATGCAGATTCGATCGCCCGCGCCATGACCGGCGTCCGTTATCTGTTTCACGTCGCTGCGGATTACCGGCTCTGGGCGCGAAATCCGCAAGACATCGTGCGAACGAACGTCGAGGGCACCCGCGCGGTGATGCAAGCGGCACAGCGTGCTGGCGTCGAGCGCATCGTGTACACATCGAGCGTCGCCACCTTGGCGGCGCGGCGGGACGGCTCGCCAAGCGACGAGACGGTTCCGCTCGCCGCGGAAAGCGCCGTCGGCGCTTATAAATACAGCAAGGTCATCGCCGAGCGCCTGGTCGAGGCCATGGTGGCCGAGCAAAAATTACCGGCGGTCATTGTCAATCCGTCGACGCCAATTGGACCGGGCGACGTTCGTCCGACGCCCACTGGACGGATCATCATCGAGGCGGCGGCGGGCCGCATGCCGGTCTATGTCGATACTGGCCTCAATCTGGTTCATGTCGACGACGTCGCCGCTGGGCATGCGGCGGCCTTACAGAAGGGGCGTATCGGCGAACGCTACATCCTTGGCGGACAAGATGTTCTTCTGGGCGACATGCTGCGCGATATCGCCGGTTGCGTCGGGCGCCCGCCGCCGCGACTGCGGTTGCCGCGACGGTTGATATTCCCCATCGCCTATGGCGCCGAAGCGATCGCGCATTTCACCGGCCGCGAGCCGTTCGTGACCGTAACCGGGCTCCGGCTGGCGAAGGATCGCATGTTCTTCACCTCGGCCAAGGCCGCACGCGAGCTTGGCTACGCCGCGCGTCCCTGTGGCGAAGCCGTTGCCGAAGCCATCGTCTGGTTCCGGCAGCACGGCTATCTGAATTGAATTATTACGCGGCGCTTCGTTCGCGCAGGAAGTGAAAAAACTCGATGCCTTCGCGCAACCGGCGCTTCATCATCTGCGGGCTGCGGACCATCTCGCCAACAATCGACGCAATCTTGCCGGAGCGGAAATAAAATCTCCGATAAAACTCCTCGACCGAGTTGAATATTTCCGTATGCGTCAGATGCGGATAATGCAGCGGCGCGATCTGCACGCCGTCGTTATTGACGAGTTCGGCATTTGCTTCATCGAGCCAGCCGTTTTTCAGCGCCTGGTCGAATAGAAACGTTCCCGGATAGGGCGCCGCCAGCGAAACCTGGATGGTGTGGGGATTTATTTCGGTAGCGAAGCGGATGGTCTCTTCGATCGTTTTCTTGGTCTCGCCAGGCAATCCCATGATGAAGGTGCCGTGGATTGTGATTCCGAGGTCGTGACAGTCCTTGGTGAACCGGCGGGCGACATCGATCCGCATGCCCTTCTTGATATTGTGCAGGATCTGTTGATTGCCGGATTCATAGCCGACCAGAAGGAGCCTCAGGCCGTTGTCGCGCAGAACTTGCAGCGTCTTGCGCGGCACATTGGCCTTGGCGTTGCACGACCAGGTCACGCCCAGCTTGGAAAGCTCCTTGGCGATGGCTTCCGCGCGGAAGCAATCGTCGGTGAACGTATCGTCGTCGAAGAAGAATTCCTTCACGTCTGGAAAGGCCTTTTGCGCCCAGGCGATCTCCTCAATGACGTGCCCGACCGAGCGCGTGCGATAGCGATGGCCGCCCACCGTTTGCGGCCACAGGCAGAATGTGCAACGCGACTTGCAGCCGCGTCCGGTGTAGATCGAAAGGTACGGATGCTTCAGGTAGCCGATGAAATAATTTTTGATATCGAGATCGCGCTTGTAGACCGGAGTAACGAAGGGCAGGAGGTCCATATTCTCCAGAATCGCGCGCTCTTCATTATGGATGACTACGCCGGCCGCGTTGCGGTACGACAGGCCGGCGATCTCACTCCAGGGCTTTCCCTCGGCGACCTCTTTGACGGTGAAGTCGAACTCATTGCGCGCGACAAAATCGATCAATGGCGACGCGTTCAGGCTGCCCGCCGGATCGACGGCGACCTTGGCTCCGATCAGCCCGATTTTCAATGCACCGTTCGCCGCCTTGAGCGCCTTGATCGTCTCGACATCGGAGGCAAACGACGGCGCCGAAGTGTGCAGCACGGCAAGATCGTAGTCGCGCGCATTCTCCGCCACTTGGGCGAGCTTGATGCGATGCGGCGGCGCGTCGATCAGTTTACTGCCTTCGACCAGCGCCGCTGGCTGGGCGAGCCAAGTTGGGTACCAGAACGAGCGGATTTCACGCCGCGCCTGGTATCGCGAGCCAGCTCCGCCGTCGAATCCGTCGAACGAGGGCGCCTGAAGGAACAAGGTCCGCATTACGTTTCGATCTTGCCGTAATAGGCGAGCCTATTACCAGCCTGCAGGGCGTAGCGATGGCCGCGCCATTCGACCCTGCCACCGAAGAAGCCCGCGACAAATACACCGAATGACAACACGTCGCGAAGCGGCAGGAGCCAGAAAGTATCGTCGCGCAGGTCGAAAGCGCGGTTGAGCTGGCTCTGCAGTGAGAAGCGGCAAGCGAGCGCGGCGATCACGAGAATACCTGCGGGCGCGACGCCCCCCAGCAACAAGCCGAGCAATGCGAGCGGCAGAGCGTGAGTGATCACAAGACCCGCATAGCCGAGCGGATCCACCGACCGGATCGTCCGCGCCCACCGCATCTCATGGCGGAACAGGCCGCTCGCGGATCGTGCCGCGCAGACATGTGCAACCATCGTGGTCGGGATGGCAACCGTGTGGCCGGCGCGGCGGACCAGCGCACCAAGCGCATAATCGTCGGCTAGTTGATCGACAACGGATTCAAAACCGCCGATCGTGGCAAGCGTTTGCTTGCGGATGGCAATCGTCGAGCCGAAACAGGGCGCCGCAAGACCGAGCTTGAGGCCGACAAGCACGCTCGGCAGGAAGTGATAATCGATCGCGGCGGCGCCAAGGCGGGCCCATGTGCCGGCGTCGGCCGCGCTGCGATAGAGACAGGTCACAAGGCCCACGCCCGGCGCTTCAAGACTCGCGACAATGTTTTTAAGGTAATCGCGACCGACAACGATGTCGCTGTCTGACAGGACCAGGACCTCGTGCTGCGCTTCGCCCAGCATGTTGATCAGGTTCGAGACTTTGCGATTGCTGCCGTGGCGGCACGAATTGACCACCAATTTGAGATCGCGATCCGGAAAGGCGGCGATAAGTGCGCGGACGGCCCGGACTGCCGGATCGGATGGATCATCCACGCCAAACACGATCTGCACCGCGCTCGGATAGTCCTGGAAGCAGAAGCGGGCTAAATTCGCGAAAAGATTTGGCTCCGATCCATACAGCGGCTTGAGAATTGTTACCGCCGGATAGCTATCGGCCGTCGCCATCGGCGCACGGGCAAATTCGCGCGCAGCCCGGCCCACGAAAAGCGCATAGAGACAGCCGACCGCCGCAACTGCATAGCAGAGTGCCGAAGCCCAATCGGCGCCCGCCCCCAAAAACGCGTCCACTCTCACCCCCAACAGGTTCGAACCTGACTATATCGCCCTAGCCCGTCACATGCACGAAAAAGAAACGGCGAGAGCCGGGCCGATGCTTATGGCCCTATCCCCTTCCCTCAACGACACTATTTTTCCACCGATAAAATCCGCCGCCCTTCGATGACTTGCCACGCCAGCAGGCTCGGTATGCCAAGAACGATATCGGGAACCCGTTTGATCAGAGCCATCGCCAGCGCAACCTCCGCTGGGATGCCGAATATGGCGGACACGGCAATCAAGGCGCCGTCCTGAACGCCAAGCCCACCAGGCAAGATGAAAGCGGCCGCGCGACTGCCTTGTCCGAGGCTTTCGATCGCCACGGCTTCGGCAACGCTGACCGGATGGCCCATGAATTTCAGCGCAATCCAGACTTCACTCGCGCCAAAAAAGATCGTCACGAGGTGAAGCAGGGACGACTCCGTCAGGCCGCGATGGTTACGCCAAATCTGTTGCAGCCGGTCGCCGAGATCGACAACGTGATTGAACGCGGCCCAGTTTTGCTTTTCACCGAAAGCAACGAGTCGGCGAACAATCGGTTCAAAAGCGCCAAAATTCAACGCCAGAAAAAATCCGAAGATCGCCGGCACCGCGATTGCCAGCAAAACGAACGTCGTCGCGGTGAGCGAGCCGGGTCCGACCAGATGTAAGAGAATGGCGATCCCGGTCAGTACAAAGATCAACAGGCATACGACCTGGACAAAAATGTCGATCAGCACACTTGCGACAGCCAGACTGGTGGGACTCCCGGATTGGGCAAGCAGCCGGGCGCTGATGACATCGCCTCCGACCACGGCGAACGGGAACAATGCGTTAATCGCTTCGCGGATGAACCGTAGGCCGACAAACACGAAAGGTCCGGGCCGCGGCCGCGGCGGTAAAAACCACCAGCCGACGCCGGCGCCGGCCAGCGCCGCCGCCCTGGCGGCGACGACGAACGCCGTCCCCCATTGCGAACTGGCGACGGCGGAAAGAACCGAAGCAAACCCGTAATAGGCGATCAGACCGGTCAGTAATGCCAGGCCGAAAATCCCGGCAATGGGGGCCAATATCCGCATTTATCCGCATTTAACAGTCGTATTTATGGATTCGAATTTAGGGAGCGGATAACGGATTCCCAGCCAACATGCCCCGCATGCAAGCTAGCCGCATTCAATCGAGCGTGCACTGTGTCTTTTCTGCACTAGTGAGCGGTATGCGTCCTTTTTATTCTACGTTTTGCTGGGTGGCGATTCGAGCGCTAATGGATGCGAGTGCGCTTGGAACAACAATTGCATGTGGTTGACGTGGGGATGGGGACCACATGATCATCGTCGTTGGACTGGCATTTGAAGCGCGCATCGCCGCGGGGCCCGGCGTGCACGTGATATGCAGCGGCGATGGCCGCAACTTGGCCGCCAAGCTTAGGGCAGCAATCGCGGAAGCCCGCGGCATGGTGCGCGGTTGCCCTGGGATTATCAGCTTCGGCGTGGCCGGCGGACTAGCGCCGGACTTGAGCCCGGGAACCTGCATTGTTGGGTCTGCGGTCATTTCCGGGGCGGAACGGATGCCGATGAGCCACGAATGGTCGCAGAAACTGTTGAAAACCATCCCGGACGCTATTCCCGGTATGCTGCTTGGAGTGCCAGCACCAATCGCTCATCCCGAGGAAAAACGCGCGTTGTATTTGAAAACCGGCGCGATCGCGGTTGATATGGAATCGCATATCGTTGCCGCGGTAGGTCTGGCACATGAAGTGCCGGTGGCCGCAATTCGAGTCATTACCGATCCGGCCAAGCGCGCGTTGCCGGCATCGGCGGTAGCCGCGATGCGCCCAAACGGCACCACCAATATCGGCGCGATGCTGAGATCGGTGGTCAGGCAGCCCCGTGAGCTACCGGCTCTCTTGCAAACGGCCCTCGACGCACGCGCCGCGCGTGCTACACTTGTGCGCGGTAGAAATTTGCTCGGCCCGGCTTTTACTCTGCCGCAGACGAGTTGAGAGGCGTCCGGCTATGTACAAGTCCGTAGCGGAAGAAATCAGCCAGTGGGCTGCTCAGTGCCGACGCTGGGCTTTGGGCGCGCGGACGAAGGAACAGCGGCTGACACTGCAGCGTTGGGAATGGTTTCTCAGCGAAGCCGCGATCGAAGCGCAGCAAGACGCCGATATCGCTTATCGGGCCAGTCCGCACGCGCCGACCAGGTCCTGAACGCAATCGGCCCAGGTGCGGGGCCGGTATTCGGTCCGCAATCGCACCTCTCGCGCCGATAGATAGCCCGGGTCAAGCAACAGCCGTTCGATCTTCGCCAGCGCATCCTCTTCATCTGACGGATCGAAGTAGTCGATAAGTTCACCGCCTACTTCCGGGATCGACGTGCGGTTGGACGCCACGCAGAACTTGCCGTGCATAAGGCTTTCCGCGATCGGCAATCCCCAGCCCTCGCACAGGCTCGGGAATACCGTGAACAGCGATGAACGATAAGCTTGGCGTAGTCCCGCGTCCGATAGGCCCGACAGCAACACGATCTTACCCCCAAGATAGTCGCTTGCCGCGAGATCGGCCAACAGGTCGTCCACCATCCATCCGATCTGTCCGGCGAAGACCAGGGCCGGCACGGCGTCGGCGCCGTGCCGTTCCAATAGTCGCTGCCATACTCTGACAAGCAGCCGATGATTCTTGCGGACTTCAATTGTAGAAACGAACAGGACATAGCGCTGCGGAAGACCTGTCGTCCCTTGGCTTCCGGCCAGGAGCCGGTTGTTCAAACCCGAGCCTGGCGCCACGACCTCGACGCGAGGCAGCGTCCATCCTGCATCCATAGCCAGTTTGAGCAGAGCATCTCGAGAATGCTTCGATACGGTGAGCACGACGTCGGCGATCGGTATGGCTTCTTGAAGCCAATTGCGGAATTGAGCAACGTGCCGTTGTTCGACGTAGGACTCATATTCGATCGGGATGAGGTCGTGAATCAGAAGTGAGAACTTTAATCCGTAGCGGCGTTTTGCCTCGGCGATATGCTTTGTGTAGTGAGGAATCCCCCAGGCGGCGCCAAGCGAGACGATGATATCGCCACGCTGCACGAGCCGCTCGAAACGGTAGCGATGTAGCCGCGTGCCGACGAAATCGCACGCCGCGGCCATGAAAATCGAAAAGAAGAAACGCGGATGCCGGAAGATCACCGGCAGCATGCTGGAAAATTCATTCCAGAATTCTGCCGGCGCCCAAATTGTCCGCCATGGCGCGCCGGCGCCCGGCGGATTCAAATATTGCGAACTGATTGCATCGAAGCTGATCGCGCAGAACTGCTTTGTGTAGGCACTGAGCCGGCAAAACCGCACGCGCCCCGTATGTCCATAAAGTCTCTGGGCCTCGAGGTAGATTTCGAACGGCACGCGCTGCAGGCCGGTTGGATTGCGAAAATGATCGAAGTACCGCAGGAAATCCTCGACCTCGAACCAGACGGCCGGCTCACGGCTCGGGCAATCGTCTGTTTCTGGAGGCTCGCCGGTGCCGAGTAACGACGGCAATGGAGCTGTTGCACTCAACCGGAAGCCCCCATGCGCGTCGCCTCGACGAACCGCTCGGTGGAATCATCGATACTGCGGCCGCTTCGGCCGCGATGTGAATGAATATAGAGTTGCGAGGTCTTTGCCGCGGAAGCGCTCGTGTCGGGTCGGGCCGATACCGGCAACTCGTAGTGCACCGGCCGAGCGTGAGCTTCCAGCATCTTTTCGACACTGTAGACCTTGTTATAGTTCATGATTCCACGCATGAAATTGGTCTGCCCGCGGACAAGATTATGCGCGAGTTCTTTGGCCAGCTTCGGCGCGGTCCACCAGTTCATATGTTTGCTATAGAGCACCCGCTGCGTGTGCAGGAGTTCGCGATAGAACTTCGCCAGAGGCAATTTGGTCGGCAGCACGGCATGCTGGATATCAAACAGGCGATAGTCGCGGGTCGCCAATTGGTGCTGACCGGTATGCCAGGTCTCCGTCCCTGGATAGGGTGTATTGATGCTCAAATTCACGACCTCCGGCACGTCCATGCACCACTCGCGCACGATACGAAACCGCTCTTCATCCCAGTCCGGATCCGCAATGATGTTGATTGCCACACTGACTCCCAGCGAGCGGGCAAACTCCAGTGCCTCGAAATTTTTGCCAAGGGGAATACGCTTGCGGAATTTCTTTAGGCCGTCCTCGTCGATCGCTTCGATGCCAAGAAACATCTGGGTGAGGCCAAGCGACTTCCAGAACTGGAATACCTTCTTGTTTCGGAGCAGCACGTCGCCGCGTGTTTCGAGATAATATTTTTTGCGGATTCCCTTGCGGGCGATCGCTTCGCCGATCGCCAAGCCGTTGCGCTCTTGAATGAACGCGACGTCGTCAACGATGAAAATGCCCGGCTCCCGAATCGTGGCGAGCTCATCGACCACGCGTTCCGGACTGAGCACCCGATAGCTGCGGCCGTAAAAGGTCCAGGCGCTGCAGAACGAGCAATCCCACGGGCAACCGCGCGAAAATTCGATCGAGGCGCACGGATCGAGCACCCCGATATAGTATTTGTGGCGGCGGCGCAGCATATCGCGCGCTGGCCTGACATCTTCGAGTCGCTCGACGAAAGCCGGCCGAGGCCCCTCTCCGTCCGCAGTGATCGCACCGGGCACCTTGGCAATTGCGTTACGGTCACCGGCGACGGCTTCGAGGAGCTTGACGATGTTCGGCTCGCCTTCTCCTTTGAGCACGCAATCGATGGCGCCGTTACCGTGTTCCACGATGGCATTTGCAGTGAACGAGGCGCTATGTCCTCCGACGCAGATGAAACAGCGCGGCAGAGCAAGTTTCGTCTTTTTGGCGAGATCGACGATCTCCGGCACATTGGCGAGATAGTTGCAGGAAAAGGCGATAAAATCCGGTTGCCACTCCGCGATCAGGCGGTGATAGTCGGCGTGGCTTTCAGCCTGCAAATCGATGAGCCGCGCCGCGTGGCCAGCGCGCCGCGCAGCATCCGCCACCAGTTCAAGTCCCAGCGGCTCAAGCCGCAGGAAGACGTTCGTGAATAGCAACGGGCCCGGGTGAACGAAAAGCAGGCGCATGTGAACCTTTGATTCTGGCTACCCCGGCTCAGTCTCAAAAGTGCCCCCAGACAATATCGTATGCGCCGAGTCTTCGCGGAGCAAGCGATTGCGATTCGGTGCCGGCTGCGAACCGCCGTTTCAACCGCCGTTGCCATCGGTATAAAATGGTGGCAACGAGGCGCCTATGGTCACGCAAGCTCCCGCTCCGCAGGCTTTGGGCTATGTCGGCGTTCGCGCCAAGGATTTGGGCGACTGGGCAGGCTACGGCTCAGGCCTGCTCGGGCTGCAACGCGTCGACAAATCGCGCAGTTCGCTCGCTTTCCGCATGGACGACCGCAAGCAGCGGATCATCGTCGACGCCGATGGCGGCGAAGGCATCGGCTTTTTCGGCTGGGAGGCCGCCGACGCGGCGACGCTGGACGGCCTGGCGGCGCGCCTTGAGAAAAATGAGATCAAAGTCGGGAGGGGCGCTCGCGCACTTGCCGACGAGCGGCACGTGAAGGATTTGATCGTACTCAACGATCCGGTCGGCAATCGGCTTGAGATTTTTCACGGCGCCGAAACGACCGTGGAGCCGTTCAAGCCCGGCCGCTCGATCTCGGGGTTTCGCACCGGCCCGCTAGGCCTCGGCCACATCGTGCTCAATGCCGACACGCCGCAAACGATCGACCGGCTGATGACGTTTTATCGCGATACGCTCGGCTTCCGGCTGACCGACTATTACTCGCAGCCGTTCGTCGCCCGCTTTCTCCACCTCAATCCGCGCCATCACAGCCTCGCCTTCATCCAGACTGGCAAGAACGCGGTCCATCACATCATGGTGGAGTTGTTCAGCTTCGACGATGTCGGCCAGGGCTACGATATCGCGCTCGGCGAAGAAGGACGCATCGCGACGACCCTTGGCCGCCACACCAGCGATTTCATCACCTCATTCTACAGCTGGACGCCGTCAGCCTTCATGGTCGAGTACGGCTGGGGCGCACGCTCGATCGACGTCGACATCTGGCAGGCTTACGAGCGCAAGGAAGGCCCGAGCATGTGGGGTCATGACCGCGTCTGGCTGTCGAAGGAGGACAGTGCCAAGGCCCGGGAGTTGCGGCTCAAGAACGCCGCCGACGGCTATCGCCGGCCGGTACAGGTGATGGACGGCAATTACGAGGTGATGTCAGGCGTATGTCCGTGGTGGGACACCGTGAAATCGCGCTCCCGCGCGCAATAACTCACGCATGGACGCGCAGACCAACAACGTACACACTCGGGCGATCGCCGAATTCGTGTCCGGTCTCACCTATGAGAGCATTCCGCGGGAAGTGCGCGAGCGGATAAAGCTTCTCATCCTCGATTCGCTCGGCTGCGCCATCTACGGCGCCAATTTGGAATGGTGCCGTATCCTGCGCGAGACGCTTGAAGCGCTCGATGCATCGCGCACCACCTCGATCTGGGGGACGCACCGGAAGCTTTCCTCGCCGCATGCGGCTTTGGTCAATGGCACACAGGTGCAAAGTTTTGAGCTTGACGACGTACATCGCACCGCCGTTCTTCATGTAGGCGCCGTGACGTTGCCGCCACTGGTTGCGGTGGCGGAAAGCCATGCCAAGCTTTCCGGCCGCGAATTTCTCACCGCTGCGGTCGCCGGCTACGAAATCGGTCCGCGGGTCGGCTTGTGCATGGGCCAAGAGCATATCGGCCAGGGTTGGCATTCCGGCGCGACGGTCGGCGTGTTCTCGGCCGTGGCCGGCGCGGCACGGGCCCTGACGCTTTCCGTCGACGCCACCGTGCACGCGCTCGGCATCGCCGGCACCCAATCCTCCGGGCTCATGGCGGCGCAATACGGTGCCATGGTCAAGCGCATGCATGCCGGTCGCGCCGCGCAAAGCGGGCTTTATGCGGCGCTATTAGCGAGCCGCGGCTTCACCGGTATCGTCGACGTGTTTGAGGCGCCCTATGGCGGCTTCTGCACAACGTTCTCCCGCTCCCAGGATCGGTTCAATCTGGCCGCCTTGAGCGACGGGCTTGGCGAGCGTTTCGAGACCACGCGCATTTCGCTGAAGTTTTATTCCTGCGTCGGCAGCAACCACACCACGCTCGATGCAATTCGCGATATTCGCAAGCGCCGTCCGTTCGTGCCCGAAGACATCGACAGCATCGTCGTGCACGCGTCGCAGGTCACGCTCGATCATGCCGGCTGGCCTTATAAGCCCGAAGGTCTGACCGCGGCACAGCTCAATCTGCCGTTCTGCGTCGCTACGCTGCTGATTGAGGGCGACGTTTTCGTCGATGAGTTCACGCCGGACTGCGTCGCCGATCCGGCGCGCATCGCATTGGCGCGCCGAGTGAAGGTGGTGCACGACCCCGCGACCACTGCGCTCGGCGCCGCGCATCGTCACAAGGCGCGCGTCGAAATCAACTTCCGCGACGGTTCGGCCGCGACCGAGACGCGAGAGGCGCCGCGCGGCAGCGAACAATCGTTCGCAAGCGTCGATGATATCGCCAGGAAATTTCGCAAGCTCGCCGAGCCTGCCATGGGCAAGCAGGTCGATGCGATCATCGGCATGACCCTGGAACTCGACGACCTGCCAGATTGCAGCGCGTTGATAGATTTATTGCGACTGCAACCGTGAGCAGGGTGACGGATTGGGTCAATCCGGGCTAAGTTTCGCACGAATGAGTACGGAAAAAATAGAATTCGGCGTCTTCGATCATCTCGACCGCACCGGGCCGTCGCTTGCGGACTTTTACGAGGATCGCCTCAAGATCGCCGAAGCCTACGATCGCGCCGGCTTTTACGGCTATCACCTGGCCGAGCATCACGCGACGCCGCTGGGCATGGCACCGTCGCCCAACGTCTTCCTCGCCGCACTGGCGCAACGCACACGGCAGTTACGCTTCGGGCCGATGGTCTTCGTGCTGCCGCTCTATCACCCGCTGCGCCTGATCGAGGAAATCTGCATGCTCGACCAAATGAGCGGCGGCCGTCTCGAGATCGGTTTCGGCCGCGGCGCCTCGCTGATCGAGCTTGCGATCTACGGCGAAGATCCCGACGCGGCACAGGAAATCTACGCGGAAGGCCTTGAACTGATCCTCAAGGGCTTGACCGTGAAACGGCTCGATTTTCACGGCAAGCATTTCTCGTTCGATGACGTGCCGATGACGCTGGAACCGCTGCAAAAGCCTTATCCGCCGATTTGGTACGGCGTCCATGCGCCGGATAGTGCCGAGCGTGCGGCCAAGCGCAATCTCCATGTCGTCAGCCTCGATCCGCCGCGCGAGACGCGGCTATCGATCGAGCGCTACCGCGCGACTTGGCGGTCGCCGCATCCAGGCGCTGCATCGCCCAAGCTCGGGCTTGGCCGCTTCATCGTTGTCGCCGAAACCGACACTAAGGCGCTCGCGCTCGCGCGGCGCGCCTATCCGGTCTGGCACCAAAGCTTCACTTATCTGTTCCGTCTGCGCGGCCAGCCGCAAAACCATCCGCGCCCTGCCGATTTTGATGCGCTGATGGAACGCGGCCAAGGTATTGCCGGCTCGCCGGCGGCGGTGACAGATTTCCTCAAGCGCCAGCTTGCCGAGACGCAATGCAACTATGTCGTTGGCCAATTCGCATTCGGCGATATGACGCGCGAGGAAGCCTTGGGTTCGATCGGACTATTCGTCAGCGGCGTCATGCCGGCAGTGCGCGCAGCTAATGCCGAAGCACCGGTGATGGCCCGATTACTCTAACTATCGCGCGACGCCTTCAGGTGCTGCAGCACTCTGGCGCGCAACGCCGCCTGCTCTTCGGTGCTCCATTTGCGGAAGCCTTCGCCCGATTTGAATCCGAGCTTGCCGTCGGCCACCAGCTTTTGCAGATAGGGTGAGGCGGCCGGCCGGCTGTCGATCGCCGGCAGCACCGTGTTGTGGATCGCAAGAGTAAGATCGGTGCCGACGAGATCGGCATTTTCGAGTGGGCCGAGCACGGCAAGCCTTCGCCCGAACGACGCCTTGATGACGGCGTCGACCGTCGCCGCATCGCAGATACCATTTTCGACCAGCGAGATCGCTTCGCGCCACAGCGCGTGCTGCAGCCGATTGCCGATGAATCCTGGCACGTCTTTTTTGACGTGCGCGGGCTTCTTACCGGCCGCCCGGTGCAGGTTCATGGTCCATGCAATCAACTCGGGCTCGGTCCATTGCGTCTCGATGACTTCGACCAGCGGCACGAGGAATGGCGGGTTCCACCAATGAGTCCCAAGCGCACGTTCGCGCTTGTTCAGGTTCTGCATGATCGCGGTGATCGGAATCACCGATGTGTTGCTGGCGAGGACCGTATCGGGACGCACGTGCCGTTCGATCTGCGCGAACAATTTCTGCTTCAGCGGCAAATCCTCCGATACCGCCTCGACGACGTAGTCGGCCTCGCGCACCGCTTCGGCGAGATCGACGCACGGCCGCACGCGCGCGATCGCTAGCGGGTCGTCGCCGAGCTCGCGCAAGTTGGCGGAAATACGCGACGTCACGGTATCGAGATTCTTCATCACCGTGTCGGTGATGGTCACTTCATGACCGGCGAGCGCGAAGACCTGCGCGATGCCGTGCCCCATCAGGCCGGCACCGACGACGGCGATGCGCGCCTGCGTCACGTCCTTTGTCATTGTCTAACCCGCCGTATAGCCGCCGTCGGCGTAGAGGATATGTCCGGTATAGAAGTCGGAAGCCTTCGAGGCGAGGAACAGGAGCGGACCGGCAAGATCCTCCGGCTCGCCGAGCCGGCCCTTCGGGACGCGCGTGAGAAAACCCGCGCGCACCGTCTTGCCTCGCTCATCGTCGGCGAACATCCATTCGGTGAGCGGCGAGCGGAATACGGTCGGGCCGAGCGCGTTGACGGTGATCCCGCTGGCGCCGAGTTCGCAGCCGAGCGCTTTGGTGATGCCGTCGACCGCCGATTTCGACGCGCAATACGCGGTGTAGCCGGCGGGATGGCCCAGCAGGCCGCGGGCCGAGGACATGAGTATGATCTTGCCGCCGCGGCCCTGCTTGATCATCTGCCGGGCGGCGGCGCGCGCCATCAGCCAGGATTGCGTCACGTTGGCGTCCATCACGTCGAGAAAATCTTCGGCCTTCTGATCGACGATCTTCGAAACCTTGTTCTGGCCCGACGCCACGACCAGGATGTCGAGGCCGCCGAATTTGTCGACCGCGGTGGCGACGATGGCATCGCAATTCGCCTCGGAACTCGGACGTTTGGCGAGCGTTTCGGTCTTGCCGCCGAGCTTGCCGCATTCCGCGGCAATCTTTTTTAGTCCCTCCGCATTATTCGCGGTCAGGACGACCCCGGCGCCGGCCGCCGCCAGAGTTTTCGCCGCGATCGCACCGAACGCGCCGGTGGCGCCGGTGACGATCGCCGTCTTGCCTTTGACGTCGAATAGCGACAGCGGATTTTTCAGGAAGTCTTCGGACATGGCCTTACTCTGTGGTTTGTTCCGTTACTCTGAGGCGCAAGCATCGCGAGCCTCGAAGGGTGAGGGCCCGGGCCGCATCCTTCGAGGGCCGCTTCGCGGCCACCTCAGCATGACGGAATACATTGGCGTCACTTCACCGGCGCGACCGCGACCGCGATGGTGCAGACCTCATTGCTGCGATTGACGATCTCGCGGCTTTCATTTGGGCCGATGTAGCAACTGTCGCCCTGCGTAATGACTGTCTCCTTGCCGCCGACGATCACCGTGAGCTCGCCCGCGAGCACATAGTAGATCTTCTCCGGCGGCGAGGCGTCGGGACCGGCACCGCCACCCGGCAGGAAGTGCGAGATGCCGAATACCAGCGTCTGCGAGCCGCCCATTTCCGCACCGAATACGCGGAATGATTTATAGCCGCGATGGTTCGGCGCTTCGTACGGCTCCGCTTCCGAAAATTTACGCACGATCATGCGAACTTCTCCCCCTTTTCGATCCGATAGGCGCCCTTCGGATCGACGATCGCCACCAGACGAATGATGCAGCCGTCGCCGCGGTCCCAGTTCCACGGGAAGAATGCGAAAGTGCAGCGCCGGCCGGTGACTTTATCGATATCGCCGCCGACATTCTCGATACCGAGGATGCCGTTTTTGAACAGGATGCGGTGCACCGGCTCCCAATCGGGAAAGTCGGCTTTCCAATCGCGGCCGCCCGACCATTCTTTGTATTCGGCGGCGAGGTGCGGATGCAGCGGACCGTTGCGCTGCGGGCCTATCGCGGTCGCCAACGGATGATCGTTGGCCTGGGTGTCGTGGCCGACGACCTTGACCTGTTTTTCGACGAACCATTTGCCGGCGGATGATACGAAGCCGGGCGAGTAGCAGAAATAGTCTTCGCTATCCTCGTACTTCTCGTGCCAGCCGGTATTAATGATGACGACGTCGCGCGGCCGTACGATCTTGCCGGCCGCCTTCTCCAGATCTTCGTAGGTGATCTGCTCCCACTTCTTCTTCGGCAGCGCCACCACGATGCCGGAGCCGAAAAAATGCGGCAGCGGCACTTCGTCGATGAACGGCGTGCCCTGCACCACGTGCGCCGGTGCGTCGATATGGGTGGTGTTGTGCATCGAGGTTGTGATGCGCTGCGACAGCACGCCCGATTTGGCCATGTAATGGATACGCTCGATCTTGACGTCTTCGAAATACGGCCAGTTGGGCGACTGATAGCCGAACCGATGGGACAGGTTGAAAAACTCGAGTCCCATCGAGTTGTTGAGGTTTTCCTCAAACGTCACCCCGCGAATTTTCTGAGTCACGGGCTCTCCTCCAGTAAAAGCTTAAGCCGCTGTTGTACGATCCGGGGTTTGTAGCCAATATCGCATATAAGGTACAGAGAGCCGCGCCGGCTCGAAAACGCGAGGGGAGGCATGGTCAAAAAAATCGCGCTGGAGGAGCATTTCCTGTCGCCGGGCCTGGTCGATTACTGGCGGCCGACGATGACCGAAGTCCCGCCAGAGCGCGGCGAATACTTCTTTCGCAATCTCACCGATTTTGGCGAGCTGCGCCTGCGAAGCATGGACGACGCAGGCATCGCGCGCTCGGTCCTATCGATCGCCGGCCCCGGCGTGCAGGCCGAGCGCGACGCCGCCACAGCCACGCGCAGGGCGCGCGACTCCAACGACTTTCTCGCAAGCGAAATCGAGAAGCGGCCGGAGCGCTATTCCGGCTTCGCCCATCTCGCGATGCAGGACCCCAGGTCGGCGGCCGAGGAACTGGAGCGCTGCGTCCGCGAACTCAAGTTCTGCGGCGCCATGATCAACGGCCACACGCATGGGCAATATCTCGACGACGCTGCGCTCTATCCATTTTGGGAACGTGCGGATGCGCTTGGTGCGGTGATCTATCTGCATCCAGCCGACCCGGTTGCGCAGCCGTCGGTTCTGTCCGGCTACAAGGTGCTGATGCGGCCGATGTGGGGTTGGGGCTTCGAAACCGGTTCGCACGCATTGCGGCTTATCGTCAGCGGGCATTTCGACCGCTTCCCGCGCAGTAGGCTCATGCTGGGCCATCTCGGCGAAACGCTGCCGTTCCTGCTGTGGCGTTTCGACAGCCGCGCCCAATTTCACGGCCTAAAGCTCAAAAAACCGCCGTCGGAGTACGTCCGGAAGAACATCATCGTGACGACGTCGGGCATGTGTTCCGCCGAGCCGCTGAACTGCACCGTTGCCGCGCTTGGCCGCGAGCGTGTGATGTTCGGCGCCGACCATCCGTTCGAATCGGCGCATGAGGCCGGCGAGTTTCTCGATCACACCCCGCTGGCGGATAATCTGCGCGCCGATATCGCTTTCAACAATGCAGCCCGCTATCTCGGCTTGCCGTAGGCATGACCAAAGTCCTCGTCGTCGACGTTCATGCCGAAATGTACCGCGACCGGTTGCTCGCGGAATTTCCGGCATTGCAATTCTCGGTCTTCAGCAACGCCGCCGAGGTAACGGGCGACCTTGCCGACGTCGACGTGATGATGATGTTCGGACTGGAAATCCGCGACCACATGCTCAGCGGGGCGCCGAATTTGAAATGGATCCAGTCGCTGGCGACCGGGGTCGACCATTTCCTGCGCTGCCCGGCGCTTAAGCCTGAAGTTCTCATTACCAGCGGGCGCGGCATCCACGGCCCGCCGATGCGCGAGCAGGTCGTCTTTATGATGATGGCCGTGAGCCGCGATGCGGCGCGTCAAGTCGAGGACTATCAGCATCGCGTTTGGTCGCGGCGGCTGTGGAGTACGCTGCACGGCAAGACCGCGGTGATCGTGGGCACCGGCGTCGTCGGCGCGGCGATCGGCGAGTTGTTAAAGGCATTTGGCATGCATGTCATCGGCGTCAGCCGCACGCCGCGCCGGGAAAACGGCTTCGACGAAATCATGCCGATGGATCGTTTGCTCGATGCTGCGGCCAGGGCAGATTACCTCATCAACGTCCTGCCGGCCGCCCCTGACAATCTCACGCTGTTCGACGCGGCGGTATTCGGCACGATGAAGCCGTCCGCCTATTACGTCAGCGCCGGCCGCGGCCAAACCGTCGACGAGGCGGCGTTGGCTGCGGCGTTGCGCGAGCGCCATATCGCCGGCGCCGCATTCGACGTGTTCCAGACCGAGCCGCTGCCGCCCGACAGTCCGTTCTGGCGCCTGCCGAACGTATTCATCACGCCGCACGTGGGCGGCTACATCGTCGAATATGAGGATTTCATTATGCCGCTGATCGTCGACAATATGCGGCTATTCCTCGCAGGGCGGCAACGTGAGATGAAGAACATAGTCGCCCGGTGAGCGCATCGCGCGCGCCCGCGACAGCCCCTTGGAAAGTTCTCAATTCCGGGGAATTATTGTCAAAATCGACCTCGGATATGCCGAGGATGGCTACGGAGGACGCGCGATGGCGCTGGCGAAGTTCAAATTCCCGATCATCCTGTTCGGCGCGGCACAGCTCCTCAAGCGGGCAGCGCAACGGCATCCGGAGTTCAGCAACCGCCTCGAGGAACATGATTTCGTCGCCCAGATCATGGCGCGCGACGAAGGCATCGGCCGCTGGTTCGAATTCAAGAAAGGCATCGTCACTTCGGCCGCGGGTCTGCACGCCAAGCCCGATATCAAGCTTATGTTCAAGAACGCCAAAATCGGCGCGGCGTTGCTCACGCCGCCGATCAACTGGCTCGACCAGATCAACGCGCAAAAGGATTTTGTCCTCACCGTCGAGGGGCCGGACTATCTGACCAACTGGTTCGCGCAATCACTGATGATGAGCCAGTCAGCGGGCCTCAAATACGGCACCAAGCTGCGCCGCGGCATCACGCGCTATTGCAACATGACGAATGGCGGGCCGGTCTTCGTCTATGTCAAGGACGGCAAGATTTTGCGCATGACGCCGATTGATCTGCGCGCCGAGGACGGCGCGTCGTGGACCATCGAGGCGAAAGGCCGCAAACTGACCCCGCCGCGCAAAACGACGCTGGCGCCGCACGGCCAGAACGCCAAGTCGATTGTCTATTCGCCGGATCGCTTGCTCTACCCGATGAAGCGCGTCGACTTCGATTCGCAGGGCGAGCGCAATCCGCAAAACCGCGGCAAATCCGGCTATGTGCGCATCTCGTGGGATGAGGCGATCAAGATCGTTACCGACGAGATCAAGCGGCAGAAGCGCGAATACGGTCCTGGCGCCATCACCTTTTCGCACGGCTCGCATCACACTTGGGGCAATGTCGGCTATTATCTCTCGGCGCTGTTCCGCTTCGCCAACGCCGTTGGCATGACGCGCATCCACCATAATCCAGATTCCTGGGAGGGCTGGTATTGGGGCGCGGTGCATCACTGGGGCCACACGCTGCGCGTCGGCCAGTCGGAGACCTACGGCACCGTCGAGGACTGTTTGCAGAACTGCGACATGATCGTGTCGTGGGCGGCCGATCCGGAATCGACGTCAGGCTCCTATGGCGCCCAGGAAGGCACCACGCGGCGGCAATGGCTGAAAGATCCGAAGCTCGCCATCAAGGTCGTCCACGTCGATCCCTATTTCAACGCCACCGCGCAGTTCCTGCCCGGCAAGTGGTTCGCGCCGAAGCCGACGACGTCGGTCGCGATGGCGATGGCGATCGCCTACGTCTGGATCAAGGAAGATCTATACGACAAGCGATATGTCGAGACGCACACGGTCGGCTTCGACAAGTGGAAGGCGTATCTGCTCGGCGAGGACGACGGCATCCCCAAAACGCCCGAGTGGCAGGAACAGGAAACCGGTGTACCGGCGAAGGACGTGCGCGCGCTGGCGCGCGAATGGGGCAAGAAACGCGTCTATCTTGCGCCCGGCGGCTGGGGCAATGGCCACGGCGGCGCCTGCCGCAATCAGACCGGTATTCCCTGGGCCCGCGTGATGGTGTGCCTCGTTGCCATGCAGGGCCTCGGCAAGCCCGGCATCAACATGGGCAATCTGCAATGGGGTACGCCGATTGATTTCAATTTCTATTTCCCCGGCTATGCCGACGGCGGCATGTCGGGCGATCTCGAAAATACGGCGATGCCGGTCGAGCTTTATCAGCGCATGCCGCAATTGCCGACCATGAATTCGAACAATCAGCGCATCCCCCGCATCTTCGTTCCGGAAGCGATTCTCGACGGCAAGGCCGAAGGCTACCCGTGGGTCGGTAAATCGATCGAACACCAGTTCGCGCGCTTCGCCTATCCGGCGCAAGGCCATTCGCCGGTACACATGCTTTACAAATACGGCGGGTCGATCCTGTCGACGATGAACAACACGAATCGCTGGGTGCGGATGTATCAGTCGCCGAACCTGGAATTCGTGGTCAATCAGTCTATCTGGTTCGAGGGCGAAGCGAAATTCGCCGACGTTCTTCTGCCGGCGTGTACCAATTTCGAGCGCACCGACATCAGCGAATGGGCCGGTCTCGGCGGTTACGGCCATCATGGCCAGCAGCAGCTCAATCATCGCGTCATCGTGTTCCAGGCGCCGGCGATCAAGCCGCAGGGCGAATCGAAATCCGACTACTGGATATTCAATGAACTGTGCAAGCCGCTCGGCCTTGCCAATTACTTCTCCGAAGGCGTCAATGAAATCGACTGGGTCAAGCGCGTCTATCTCGCGTCCGACATGCCGAAATACATGTCCTGGAAGAGGTTCTTAAAGCGCGGCTATTTTGTCGTGCCCGCTGAAAAGGAAAAGCTGCGCGCACCGGTGTCGTTCCGCTGGTTCTACGAAAACCGCAAGAAGGACGTGCCCGAAGCGCAACCGCTGCCGTCGGACTACACTGAGGAATATCTGCGCGGGCTGCAGACACAATCCGGCAAGCTCGAATTCGAGTGTAATTCACTGAAACGCTTCAACGATCCGGAACGGCCGCCGATCGTCAAATACGAGCCGTCGTGGGAGGGCGCGCATTCCGGCGAGCTGTTCGAGCGCTATCCGCTGCAACTGCTCACGCCGCACTCGAAATATTCGTTCCACACCCAGGGCGACGGCAAAGATTCCTTCCTGCTCAATATCGAGGATCATCGCGTCAAGGTCGATGGCTACTATTACTGGATCGTGCGCGTGAACGCGGATGACGCCAAGGCACGCGGCGTCAAAAAGCACGATCTCGTCAAGGTGTTCAACGACCGCGGTGCGGTGATCTGCGCGGCACTGCCGACCCAGCGGCTGCCGCGCGGCGTCGCCCACGGCTATGAGTTGTCGGCGATCTACGATCCGATGGGCGAGCCGGGAAAATCCGTCGATCGCGGCGGTTGCCTCAATCTGCTCACCCCCGAGCGGACGCAGACCAAGAGCACGCATTCGCTCGCCGGCGCCAACTCGCTCGTTCAGATCGAGCTGTGGGATCGTCGCATCGAACACTTGTCGGCGGCATTCGCGGCCATGGAGCAGGACAAGGAAATCAAGCGCACGCTCAAGGAAGCGCAGCTCGTGCCGGCGAAGTAACGCACATGAAAAAATGGAACATGATCATCGACGTGGCCGAGTGCACTAACTGCAATTTGTGCACGCTCGCCGCCATGGACGAATATGTCGGCAATGAATGGCCCGGCTACTCGGCGCCGATGCCGAGGCATGGCCACAAGTGGATCAATATTTTGCAGAAAGAACGCGGGCAATTGCCGATGATCGACATCGCCTACGTTCCCACTATGTGCAACCACTGCGACGACGCTCCCTGCATGAAGGCGGACAGGACCGGCGCCATCAAAAAACGCCGCGACGGCATTGTGCTGATCGATCCGAAGAAGGCGAAGGGGCAGAAGCAACTCGTGGATGCCTGTCCTTACGGCCACATCTGGTGGAACGAGGAATTGCAGTTGCCCCAAGCCTGGACCTTCGACGCTCACCTCATCGATCAGGGCTGGGAACAGACGCGCGGTCAGCAGTCGTGCCCGACCGGCGCCATGCGCGCGATCAAAATCGAAGACGCGGACATGGCGCGGCTTGCTCAAGAGCAGAAGCTCGAGGTGATGGAGCCCGAGCTTGGCGCGAAACCGCGGGTCTATTACCGCAATCTATGGCGCTATTCGAAATGCTTCATCGGTGGCACGCTGGCCGAGGAAAAAAACGGTGTCATCGATTGCGTCGAGGGCGCCAGCGTCCAACTGGTTAAGGACGGTGCGTCGATCGCGCTGACGACAAGCGATAATTACGGCGATTTTAAATTCGACAAGCTCGACGAGAATTCAGGTCGCTACACCGTGCAGATCTTTTCAGGCGGCCGTTCCAAGAGTGTCGAGGCCAATCTCGGCGTCAGCATCAATCTCGGCGAAATCAGGCTGTAGCGGTTCTGCCATGAAAAAATATCTCGTTGTCGCGTTGCTGTTGGTCGCGGGCTGTGGCGTGAGCGTGGCGCAGACGGCGGATTACCCGTCTCGGCAAGTCACGCTGGTCGTCACCTCGGTGCCCGGTGGCGTCACCGACGTCGTCGGCCGCGCATTGGCGCAAGCGCTCAGCAAAGACTGGGGCCAGCAGGTCATCGTCGAGAACAAGGGCGGTGCGGCACATATCATCGGGGCCGAAGCCGTCGCCAAGGCAGCGCCCGACGGCTATACGCTTTTGGTCGGCGAGTCCGGCACCTTCACCGTCAATCCGACGCTGCTGCCTAAGGACAAGGTGCCTTACGACGCCGGCAAGGACTTCACCCCGATCACCGGGCTGGTGCGCATCTATCAGTCGATCTTCGCCGCCAAATCATTGCCGGTCTCCAACATCGCCGAGCTGATCGCACTGGCGAAGCAGAAGCCGGGCCGGATCACCTATGGGACCGCGGGTGTGGGCTCGGCGCTGCACATGAACATGGCGCTGTTCGACAGCATGGCCGGGGTAAAAATGATTCCGGTGCACTATCGCGGCGCGACGCCGGCGCTCAACGATCTCATCGGCGACCATATCGACACCATGGTGGTCAGCGTGGCGTCGGGCCTGCCGGCCTACAAAGCTGGTCAGATAAAAATGCTCGGCGTCGGCGCCCCGAAACGGATGCCGCTGGTGCCTGAAGTGCCGACGGTTTCCGAGAGCGGCGTGCCCGGCTACGAAGCGACCGCCTGGTTCGGCATGTTCGGTCCGGCCGGCATGCCCAATGACATTGTCATGAAAATCGACAAGGAAGTGATTAAGATCTTCAGCGATCCGGCCTTCCGCGCGCGGTTTCTCGATCCGCAGATGTTCGAATCGATGGCGGGGCCGCCCGACGAGTTCGAAGCCTATATCAAGGCCGAACGCGCCAAATGGGCGAAGGTCATTCACGACGACGATATCAAGATTTAATAACGACGGGTCGAATATTGGGGGATCGTCAACGACATGCTGGATATCGCAGCCCATACCGCGTCTCTGCAGCCGTGGTCATTCCGGCGGCGTGCCGTTTAAGGACAAAACTTCGCCGGCGAGGTAGAGCGAGCCGGTAATCAGGATGCGCGGCGCCGGATGCAGATCGAGCTTGCCGGCGACCGCGATCGCGCTTTCGACATCCTCGCGCGCCAACGCCGGAATGCCGACACTGTCGGCGATGTCGGCGAGTTCGGCCGCGGGCACCGCCTTGTCCTGGTGGATCGGTACCGTAATAACCCGGCGGGCAAGCCCCGAAAAATTTCTGAGGAAACCCGTGCTGTCCTTGGTCGCCAGCATGCCGACGATGAGCACGAGCGGCCGCGACACGCGCTCCTCGAGATCGGCGAGCGCTGCGGCGATGGCCTGGCCGCCGTCGGCATTGTGACCGCCGTCGAGCCACAATTCGCTTTCCGGCGGCGCCAAGGCAGCAAGCCGCCCGTGCGACAGCCGCTGCATGCGCGCCGGCCAATCGACCCGCGTCATGCCGGCTTCGTATGCGGCGGTCGGCAGTTTCAGCCCGCTGACGCGCAACGCCGCGATTGCGGCGCCGGCGTTCTCGAATTGATGGCGGCCATAAAGCTTCGGCGCCGGCAAATCCAAAAGCCCGTTGGTGTCCTGATAGACAAGCCGACCGCGTTCTTCGGTTGAGGTCCAATCCTCGCCCGCAATGCGAAGCGGGGCCCGCAGCCGCGCCGCTTGCCGTTCGATTACGGCAAGCGCCTCGCGCGCCTGGGTGGTGACGACGGCCGGCACGCCGGTTTTGAGAATACCGGCCTTCTCGGCGGCGATCTTTTCGATCGTGTCGCCGAGAAATTCGCGATGATCGAGCGACAGCCGCGTGATCACGCTCGCCAGCGGGCGCTCGACGACATTGGTGGCGTCAAGTCGGCCGCCCAGTCCGACTTCAAGCAGCAGCAGGTCGGCGGGATGGCGCGAGAACAGAAGGAACGCGGCGGCGGTTTCGATCTCGAAAACAGTGATCGGCGCGTCGCCATTTATTGCCTCGCATTCAGCGAGGACGGCGCCGAGATCGGCATCGCCGACGAACTTTCCGCCATCCTGGTGTCCGATACGAAACCGCTCATTGAGGCGAACCAGATTTGGCGACGTATAGACGTGAACGCGCAGGCCCGCCGCTTCGAGCACGGCGCGCATGAAAGCGATGGTGGAACCTTTGCCGTTGGTGCCGGCGACATGGATCACCGGCGGCAGATGCTGCTCCGGATGGTCGAGCGCGGTGAGAATCCGCGCCATGCGATCGAGCCCAAGGTCGATGCGTTTGGGATGCAGCGCGAGAAGGCGCGCCAGCATGGCGTCGATCGGCGCCGCGTTGGCCGCTCGATCGCTCACGTCGGCGCGGGTTCGGGCGCCGGCAGCACGCGAGGATGCGCTTGCGGCGCGCTTGCCGGCGCCTTGGTGAGGAGCCGGCACAGTTTTGCGATGGTGCCGCGCAGCTGGTGGCGATGCACGACCATGTCGACCATGCCGTGGTCGCGCAGATATTCGGCCTTTTGAAAGCCGTCGGGCAGCTTCTCGCGGATGGTCTGCTCAATGACGCGCGGACCGGCGAACCCGATCAAGGCGCCGGGCTCTGCGATCTGGACGTCGCCGAGCATCGCATAGGATGCAGTGACGCCGCCGGTCGTCGGATTGGTCAGCACCACGATATAAGGCTTGCGCGCCTCGCGCAGACGCTGCACCGCGATGGTGGTGCGAGGCATTTGCATGAGCGACAAGATGCCTTCCTGCATGCGCGCGCCGCCCGAAGCGGCGAACATCACGAACGGGCAGCCTTTTTCCACCGCGGTCTCGAGACCCTTGATGACCGCCTCGCCCGCCGCCATGCCGAGCGAGCCGCCCATGAAGTCGAAATCCTGTACGGCGATCACTGCGGCGAAACCGTCGAGCTTGCCGTAGCCGAGCTTGACCGCATCGTTGAGCCCGGTTTTGCTTCGCGCGTCTTTGAGCCGGTCGACATAACGGCGCTCGTCGCGGAATTTTAGCGGGTCGACCGGCACGTCCGGCACGGCGATATCAAACCAAGTCTCGTTGTCGAACATCGACTTCAGCCGAGCCACCGCGCTCATGCGCATGTGATAGTTCGAGCCGGGAATGACGAACAGGTTCGATTCGACGTCCTTGTAGAACACGAGCTGCCCGGTCTCGGGACACTTAATCCAGAGATTTTCCGGCACTTCGCGCCGCAGGAAGCCGCGAATTTTCGGCCGTACTACGTTGGAGATCCAGTTCATCGGCATGTCACCTGACCCGCGATTCCGAACTTTCGCGGGACATTATAGCATCCTCTTTACGGTTCGCTGGGAACCGGGAACTTGCCCCATTCGTTGCGATCCGGGGTCCCGACTTCTGCCCGCGTGCCGCCCCGGCACCGGCACAATTTCGCCTATCTAGTCAACCAAGTAGAGGCGGGGCCGACGCTGCTTCGGGCTTAACCATAGAGGTAAGACCGAGGTAACCAAGTTGTGTGCACAGTGGTAAGGCAAACGGCGGCCAACAAGGCGCCGATGCCAGTGAGGCCGGAAAATCGAATGATGAAAAAGCTCGTCGCCGGATGTTTTGCGCTTGTCGCGCTGTTTGCGGCGCAATGCGCTGCGGCGGCAGATCTCTCGGTCGCGCCGCTCTACACGAAGGCGCCGCCGGCGGAAGTGACGCAGGCCTATAATTGGACCGGCTTTTATCTCGGCGCCAACGCCGGCGGCGGCTGGGGCCGGTCGTGGTGGAGCGCCACATCGACGCCTATCGATCTTTCCGGCGCACAAGTCGGCGGCACTGCCGGCTACAACTGGCAATATGGCAACGTGGTGCTCGGCCTCGAAGGCGATATGGACTGGTCCGATCTCAAAGGCACCGGCACGACGGGATGCGCGGCCGGCTGCAGCACCAACGATAACTGGCTCTCGACCGTGCGCGGCCGCATCGGCTACGCGTTCGGCGGCATCCTGCCTTACGTGACCGGCGGTCTTGCCGTCGGCGACATCAATGCCTCGACGCCCGGCTTCCCCGGCGCCGGCACGACCAATGCCGGCTGGACCGCGGGGGGCGGCCTCGAAATCGCGCTGCCCGGTAACTGGAGCGCCAAGGCCGAATACCTGCATGTCGATCTCGGCAGGTTCAATTGCGGCACGAGCTGTGGCGTGACGCCGACCGACAATGTGTCGATGCACGATAACGTCGTACGCGCCGGGCTGAACTACCATTTCGGCTGGGGCAAGTAGCCCGTACAGCTTCCGCGCCATCGCGCCGATTGACTTATGGCGTCGGCACTGGTGTCATTTGCGCAATGACCCAGGCCGCCGCCAATCTCGACTTCGACAAATACCGGCTGCGCAACTTCGTCGCGCGGCTGATTGAGCTCGGCGAGGTCGAGGTGCACGACCGGCCGGTGCCGCTGACCGAATTGAGCGCGATCATCGAGCGCACCGACAAGGCCGTGCTGTTCAAAAAAGCCGGCCCCGAACAGGCCGAGCTGGTCGCCAAGACCGCCGGCAATCGCAAGCGTCTCGCCGCCGCTTTTGAAACCACCGAAGCCAAGCTTTACGACGAATATTTCAAGCGGCTCGCCAACCCGCAGCCGGTCGTCGAAGTGTCGTCGGCGGATGCGCCGGTGCATGCGATCAAGATCACCGGCAAGGACGTCGACCTCACCAAGCTGCCGTTCCATCCGCAGCATGCGCTCGACGGCTCCTGTTATATGAGCTCGGCGATCGATTATACCATCGATCCGGCGACCGGGCGGCGCAACGTCGGCTGCCGGCGATTGTCGCTGCGCAACCGCACCGAATGCGGCATTAATGTCACCGCACCGTCCGATCTCAAGCGCATTTACACTGCGAGCGTGGCGCGCGGCGAAAAGCTGCCCGTGACCTTCACCGCCGGTGCACATCCGCTCGATTTCTTCGCCGCGACCACGCGGCAGGGCGGCGACGAGTTGGCGCTGGTCGCGCAATTCCGCGCTACGCCAGCGCCGGTCGTGAAAAGCTTGACCAACGACATTCTGGTCCCGGCTGACGCCGAAGTGACGCTCGAAGGTTATCTCGACGAGCGCGGTTACGTCGAGCCGGAAGGGCCGTACGGCGAGTATATGGGCTATTACGGCTCGATCCACATGGACCCGGTGTTTCATTGCACCGCCATCACCATGCGCGCCGACGTGCTGCATCACACGCTGCTGCACGGCTCGGCGTTCAAGCTCGACGAGACCGACAGCGCCGTCATCGCCGCGATGCGCGCCGAAGCGGAAGCCATGCGCATTCTTAAGGGCTGCGTGCGCGAGCCGGTGGCCGTCTATCTACGTGAAATGTCCGGCGGCTCGAACACGCTGCGGGTCTCGATCCGGCAGCGCGTCTACGGCGAGGCACGCTCCGCCATCGCCGCTCTGTTCGGCGGCATTCGGGTGCTCAAACACGTCTATGTGTTCGACGAGGACATCGACATTCACGACGATCGCCAGGTCGATTGGGCATTCGGCACGCGTTTCCAGGCCGATGAGGATCTCGTCGTGCTGCAAGGCATGATGGGCATGACCATGGACCCGTCGCTCAACGGCAGGCGCACCGGCGCCAAATCCGGCTTCGACTGTACGCGGCCGTTCGGCCGCGATGGCGAGATCCCGTTGATGCGCTGCGCCGCCAAAGTGTTCCAAGGCCCGGCGCGCTACCAGACCGTCGAGCAGGCGCTCGGTGCAGGCGCGATGTTCTACGCCGACCTCGTCGAATCGCTGGGCAGCCGCGACGGCCGCGAAGTCGCTTGCGCGATTGACGAATTGCGTCAGGCCGGACGATTAAGCCGCGATCGCGACGGTCGCTATTACCTTGCCAACTCCAAGCCCGGCGTCACCGGCATCATCGGCGAGATGTATCACGACCCCAATGCGGGGACGTGAGCCGTCGCCCGTCCGCCCACGGCGGGAAAGAAAAACCAACCGGTTCTCGGCGCACCTGCGCGCCGAGTGTTGTCAAACAGCGATGTCGAATAGCCCGTGTCCCGTAGCCCGGATTGAGCGGAGCGAAATCCGGGAACGATCGAGAAGCCTTCAATGTCCATCCCGGGTTTCACTTCGTTCAACCCAGGCTACGAAAGAAAGGGAAGCGGAACGCCGGCAGTCGCACTGTCGTCAGTCCCGCACCGAACGGGTGCGGTCGCGCCACGGAAAGGTCGGCTTGCGCCGCCCTTTCCGCTCTCGGGCGCGCTCGCCTGCCGGCGTTCCACCACGGCTCTTGCCAAGGGGTGTGTAGTCCCTTGGTGCGGCCCGGGCCAGGTTTCGTGGGCAAACCGTCCAAGGGGCGGGGGTCACTCCGCCGACGATCGACCCACTTCCAGCGACGCACCTCGCACGCCGGTCGTAATGCCGGCAGACATGATGCCCGGACCGCCCGGGAGCCGAGCTGATGAGGCTTGGCCCGCGGGCACCGCACTCGCCCCTGCCGCCCGGCATCACCCGGACGGCGTCCCTTGGGGCGAGATTTGATTCACTGCCAATATGTAACTGACTTGGAGACGGATGTCAAGACCGTGTCTCTAAAAAAAGGACAACGACCCAGGCAGGCTTTCTGCAAAAGATTCCGCCCGGACGTGCCGGTCAGCGATACGCAGTGCACCGCGCGTCTTATTCGGGCAACAGCGTGAGGCTCGCTTCGCATGACCGAAGCCGGAGTGGAGGCTCGAACCGCAGGACGGCGGGCAAATCCCTCATAGCCTTGTCTCGCCCGCGCATCACACGATTTCGACCTGGTCCCCCGCGGCAATTTCCCCGCCCTCAATCACCTCGGCATAAATCCCGCAATCGGCGTGATCCAAATTGCGCATCAGCGCCTGCGGAATATTGAGATCGCGGCTGCCGGTGTCAGGATCGACATTGGTGGCGGCGCAGCGGACGATGCGTTTGACGGCTTTGAGATGCGCGTTACCAATGCTCAGCCTTTTGCCGACGAACTCGAGCTCGCTCCAGGCCGGCCAACCGGCGACATAAACATTGCCTCGGAAGCGCAACGGATTCACGGGCGCGCCGACCATGTCCTCGATTGCGGCGACCGAGGCGAGATTGATGATGGAGATCACCTTGCGGGCGACGTCGGAGAAGCTGTGTCCCGACGCGTTCAGGATTTTCGGCGGCCCGCGCAATTCCAGGGCGCAATAGCCGGCGAAGAAGTTTTCGATCGCGGCCCGGCCGGCGGCGGTTCGCAGATCGCCGCTGATCTTTCCTCCCTTCTTGCTCCCTAACTCTCCCTCGCTTGCGGGGGCGGAAAGAGTGGGCGCTTCGATGGTAAGAAGGTGAGTCTCCTGGTCGAACGTCGTGCGCAGGCTGGCGAGGCGTTCGTTCTTCATCAGCATCAGGAAATGGGTCTTCGACAAATAGCTCGGTGAAGCGGGATCGAACCCCGATGGACCGTTCTCGATGGCGTAAAGCCGGTCGCCGACTATGGTTTGGCCGGGCTTAAGCGCAGCGCGCGACAGCGGCTCCGGGGTCAGGCCCTTGATCGGGTAGCGGTAGATGGAGTGGACGTGGGACATGGTCGGAATGCCGTATATTACCTCGGTCTCGTCACCCTAAGGCACCGAGCACAGCGAGCCCGGAAGGGGCCCGCCGGGCTTCCCGGGCGGCATCATGCAGGGTCACCTCGGGATTACGGCTAACCTGCAAAATTTGCTGTCCTGGCCTAGCTCTGCCCTCTTTTCCGGGCCGGTTGCGACACCATATTTCTTGAGGATGGACCGCCTTTAAGGGGTTCGCCAAGGCGCGCCGAAAGCCTTGATTTATGTCATGGTTTTGCCGGCGCAAAAACTTAAAACCCAACGACGATGTTCCGGCCGTGCCGCAAGGGCGCCGGGATAGGCCGAGGGAGTAATATGGATTTCGAAAAATATACCGACCGCAGCCGCGGTTTCGTTGAGTCCGCCCAGTCGCTCGCTCAGCGCGAGGGCCACCAGCAATTCGCGCCCGAACATCTGTTGAAGGTCCTGCTCGACGACCCCGAAGGGCTCGCCGCAGGCTTGATCGACCGCGCCGGCGGTAATTCGCGAAAAGTCCTGGCGAATGTCGAGGCTTTGCTCGCCAAACGACCGAAAGTTTCCGGCGGCGGGGCAGGGCAGATTTATCTCGATCCGGCCTTAGCGCGGGTCTTCGATACCGCCGAGAAGGCGGGCGAAAAGGCTGGCGACAGCTTTGTTACGGTCGAGCGGATGTTGCTCGCGCTCGCGCTGGAGAAAAACAGCGACGTTGGGAAGATTTTGGCCAATGCCGGCGTCACGCCGCAGACGCTCAATGCCGCGATCGAAGCTTTACGCAAGGGTCGCACCGCCGACTCGGCGTCGGCCGAAAACGCCTACGACGCGCTGAAGAAATATGCGCGCGACCTGACCCAGGCTGCGCGCGACGGCAAGCTCGATCCCGTCATCGGTCGTGACGAGGAAATTCGTCGCACGATTCAAGTCCTGTCGCGGCGAACCAAAAATAATCCCGTGCTGATCGGCGAGCCGGGCGTCGGCAAGACCGCCATCGTCGAAGGGCTCGCGCTGCGCATCGTCAACGGCGATGTGCCGGAGAGCTTGCAGGACAAGAAATTGCTCGCTCTCGACATGGGTGCACTAATCGCCGGCGCGAAATATCGCGGCGAATTCGAGGAACGGCTCAAGGCGGTGTTGCAGGAAGTGATCGGCTCGGCCGGCGCCTACGTGCTCTTCATCGACGAAATGCACACGATCATCGGCGCCGGCAAAGCCGACGGCGCGATGGACGCGTCCAACCTATTGAAGCCGGCGCTCGCCCGCGGCGAATTGCATTGCATTGGCGCCACCACGCTCGACGAGTATAAAAAGCACGTCGAGAAGGACGCCGCTTTGGCGCGCCGCTTCCAGCCGGTTTATGTCGAGGAGCCGAGCGTCGAGGACACGATCTCCATTTTGCGCGGCTTGAAGGAGAAATACGAAGCGCATCACAAGGTGAGAATCACCGACGGCGCGCTCGTTGCGGCGGCAACTTTGTCGCACCGTTACATCTCCGACCGCTTCTTGCCCGACAAGGCGATCGATCTGGTCGACGAAGCTGCGGCCCGGCTGCGCATGCAGATCGATTCAAAGCCCGAAGAACTCGACAATCTCGACCGAGAAATCGTGCGCATGAAGATCGAGCAGGAGGCGCTCAAGAAGGAGCGCGATCCGGCGTCGAAGGACCGGCTAAAGCGGCTGGAGAAGGATCTCGCTTCCTTGCAGGAAAAGGCGGATGCGCTCACGGCCAAATGGAAGTCTGAAAAGGATAAACTGTCGTCCGCCGCGGACTTACAGAAGCAACTCGACAAAGCGAAGAACGATCTCGCCGACGCCATCCGCCGCGGCGACTATCAGCGCGCCGGCGAATTGCAGTACAGCGTGCTGCCGCAGCTCGAAGCCAAGCTGAAAGAGGCCAGCGGGCCGACCGCGAGCGGAATCGTCGCGGAGGAAGCGGTGACCGCCAACCATATTGCGCAGGTGGTGTCGCGCTGGACCGGAATTCCGGTCGATCGCATGCTCGAAGGCGAGCGCGAAAAACTTCTCAAAATGGAAGATCAGATCGGCAAGCGCGTGGTCGGCCAGGCCGAGGCCGTGAAGTCCGTTTCGACCGCGGTGCGCCGGGCCCGGGCTGGTTTGCAGGATCCGAACCGGCCGATTGGTTCATTCATGTTTCTCGGGCCCACGGGGGTCGGCAAGACCGAGCTGACCAAGGCGCTGGCGCAGTTTCTGTTCGATGACGAACACGCGCTCGTCCGCATCGATATGTCGGAATATATGGAGAAGCATTCGGTGGCGCGGCTTATCGGCGCGCCGCCCGGCTACGTCGGTTACGACGAAGGCGGCGCGCTCACCGAAGCGGTGCGGCGGCGGCCGTATCAGGTCGTGCTGTTCGACGAGATCGAAAAGGCGCATCCCGATGTCTTCAACGTGCTATTGCAGGTGCTCGACGACGGCCGTCTGACCGACGGCCAGGGCCGCACCGTCGATTTCCGCAACACACTTATCGTGATGACGTCCAATCTCGGCGCCGAGTATCTGGTGGCGCAAGCAGAGAACGACGACACCGATAAAGTGCGCGATCAAGTGATGGCGGAAGTGCGCGCGCATTTCCGTCCGGAGTTCCTCAATCGCGTCGATGAGATCATCCTGTTCCATCGATTGAAGCGCGACCAGATGGGCCGCATCGTCGATATCCAGATCGAGCGCCTGCAAAAACTGCTGGAGGATCGAAAGATCGCGGTTGCGCTTGACGCCCGCGCGCGTGAATGGCTCGCCGAGAAGGGTTACGATCCCGCATACGGCGCGCGGCCATTGAAGCGTGCGATCCAGAAGTTCGTGCAGGATCCGCTGGCCGAGCTCATTCTCTCCGGCCGCATCAAGGATGGCGAGAAAGTCAAGATTTCGGCCGGCCGGGAGGGCTTAAGCTTCAACGGCGCAGTGGCGGCGGCGGCGTAACTGCGCTGTCGTTGATGCGCGCGCGCACCTGCTCGACGAAATAGCGCGCCTGCCCTTTCGGCAGGCCGCGCACGCGCAACGGATTGAGCCCGCCCGAACTCTCGACGCTGATGGCGTCCCAGAAGAAACCACGGACGTGGATCACTTCGGCGATATGCGACAGCGGCAGATGCTCGTCGATGCGCCGCCACGGCGTCAGCCAGAAGTTGATGATGTTGGTCGAAACGCCGACATTGTCGGCGATCAGGCAGGCCGGGAAAATAAAGCGCGTGAGACTGAAGTGGAAAAACGCCCACAACCGGCTCGAACGCACTGCGATGCGATCGTTGGACGCCATCTAGTCCTTAGTGCGCCTGCGCGACATGCGACAGCGGCGCGGCCGCCAGCACGGCATCGAGCTGCGTGCGATCCTTCTCGAAGCTCGCCAGCGTATCGCCGTCAAGCACGCGCCCGCGCGGCAGCTTGACCCGCATCGGATCGACGAAGCGGCCGTTGACGATGATTTCGAAGTGCACATGCGAGCCGGTCGATAGTCCGGTCGAGCCGACGAAGCCGATGATCTGGCCCTGGCGTATTTGGCTGCCGACCTGGAGTCCGCGCGCGAACGCGGTCATGTGGCCGTACGCGGTCTCATAACCATTGGCATGGCGGATGCGCACATATTTGCCATAGCCGCCTTTGAGCCCGATTTCCTCAATCTCGCCGTTGCCGGCGGCAAAGATCGGTGTGCCGAACGGCGCGCCCCAATCGACACCGGTATGCAGCTCGCTGATGTGGAGCAGTGGATGCGTGCGCCAGCCGAAGGGCGAAGTCTCGATGCCGGTCGGCACCGGCTTGCGCACCAGGAATTTCTTGTCGCTCACGCCGTCTTCATCATAGTAATCGTAGACGCCGTCGTCGGCGGTTTGAAAGCGATAATATTTCTTGGTCTCACCGCCGACGCTGAGCGCGGCGTAACGCACCTCGTTGGCGCCTTCGCTGTTCTCGTCGTTCGAATAGAGCACGTCGAAACTGTCGCCGGGCTGCACTTTGCGCTCGAAGTCGACGTCGTAGGAATAGATGCGGACGAGATCCTCGATCACCGGTTTCGGTACGTTGTTGCGAAGCGCAGTTTCCCAGAGGCTCTGATAGAGGCTCACGCCGCTATTGTCGTTTTGGTCGGCTTCGTCATCGCTCGTGTCCGTAACCTCGGTATCGATGTTGCGAATGTCGACGGGGACATATTGGCCGAGATCGGACAAAGCGACTGCCGCCGTGATCCCGGCCTCGCCGGCGATAATGACGCGCAACGGTTCCATATGGCCGAGTCCGGCGGGCGCCATCAGCACGCGCAACTTTTCACCTTCCTTGACGCCGCCTTCGAGAGCGGCCGGGCCGATCACCCCAATGATGCTCTTGATCTCGTCGGGTGCGGCGCCGAGCTCGCGCAAGATCGAGCCGACTGTCTCGCCCTTTTTGACGACGACTTGGCGTTCGCTCCAATCGCCGCCGCCATTGACCTGGTTCGTCGTCTTCGGCAGCAACGTGACGTTCTCGGGAACGACGCGCGGCTCGAAGCCGAAATAATTGTCGCCGTCGTGCTCTGGCGCGTAACCGAGCTTCAGGCTCGGCGTCCAACCCGCATTAGCAACGAAAGTCTTCGCCATCCCGGCATTGGCGGCGACGTCGCGCACCCTCGTGAGCACATCGTCGAGCGGCAACAGCGTTGCCGGCTTGACCTTCGACAATAGCGAATTGAGGTCGCAAACCGCCGGCGATACCGCCTTCGCCGTCTTGGCGGGCGGAACCAGATCGCAGGTCACGAATGAAACTTCGGCGTCGGGTTCCGCGGCAGGCGTCTGATCGTCGCCGGCGACGGAATCGGTAAGCAGTTTCTGCGGGTTGAACGGTGGAATGTTGGCGGAAAGATCGCTGACCGTCAGCGACAAATTGCCGGTGACGCGTTCGTACGACCGCACCCGCACCGTTTCGCGATTGCGCACACGCGAGGAGATCGGCACGCGCAGGACTTCCCGCGCGACGCTCGGTTCGCTGAGTGCCGGAAGCCGGTCGGTCTTGTGCACGCCGCTCAAGCGGTCGCCGATGCTGGAGATCGCGCCGCGCAGAGCGGTCTCGACCTGTTCGGGCGCGCTGGCAAAATTCGTCTCGCCGTCGAGCGAAGCGAAAACGGCGCCGCCCATGAGGGCCGCGCCGCACAGTCCGGTGAGGATCGTTCCGCTAAACCATTGTACCGACAGCCTGCGCCGGTCGACCAAGCTGCCGGCCCCGTCAACCGAAAGCGGCGGTTCGTTGCCGAGATGGATCGTCTCGGCATACAACCTTCGAACTCGCGCCGCGCAGTCTGGCTTGGTCCAAGACTACGTCCCCACGTCCTCAGTCGCCACGTCCTCGGTCGCCACGTCCTCGGTCGCCACGCGCTTGGTCGCCGCGTGCTTGACCAGGACTTAACGTCCACTGACCACGTCCCCGGTGACGCCCCTGCATTCGCGATCGCGCGCAGGATATCGCACCCGAAGACGATGCCCCGGCAGTCCCCGGACCGTCAACACGGCCCGGTTTGTCGAGGCGCACAGCTTAGATGGTTCTGTCGCTTTCCCCTGATTGCGACATCGCGATAGGATCGTGCCAAGAACGGCGGAGGAATGTGGCCGCAGTACGGCGCAAGGCGACTGGAAAAGCCGAATTGGGACGGCCATATAGCCGATCGACTGGGGGAATCGCGCGCTTACGTTCAGCTAGTGCCACGGGGGAGCGCGAGCCGCGAAAAATTATCGCTTTCGCGCGATCCACAGGGCTTCTTTCCTATGTCGGAAGGTTGACAATCGCGGCCGCCGAAGACTATATAGACCCTCTTGGGCGCGCCGCCGCCTAGCGCGATGGTGCGTCTGCGAAGCCCCTCACTGTTCACACGGTGACCGAGCATCCGGCCATGATCTCGTGGCCATGTTCGCGTCGCCGCGTCGGATGTGTGGGGTTCTGCGCCTCCGGTGTTCGCCGGGGCCGGTTACTGGACGACGGAGCCGCGAGGTTCCGGGATGTTTGAAAAGTGAATCGGAAGAAAGAGAAACGTGGACGGCGGAGTCCTTGCGGGCCGCTTTCGCGATCGGGAAACCTTTTGCGTTGCGGTCATGGAAGAGACTTCGGCGGTCGACGTTTTAGGTCAACACTTTGGACCTCTTGCGAAGCTCACGCTTCGCAAGAAACTAAAGTGGGACCTCGTCAAAACGTTGTGACTTGCCGGGAAAAAGTTCTCATCCAACTTGAGAGTTTGATCCTGGCTCAGAGCGAACGCTGGCGGCAGGCCTAACACATGCAAGTCGAGCGCCGTAGCAATACGGAGCGGCAGACGGGAGAGTAACACGTGGGAACGTGCCCTTCAGTTCGGAACAACCCAGGGAAACTTGGGCTAATACCGGATACGTCCGTAAGGAGAAAGATTTATCGCTGAAGGATCGGCCCGCGTCTGATTAGCTAGTTGGTGAGGTAACGGCTCACCAAGGCGACGATCAGTAGCTGGTCTGAGAGGATGATCAGCCTCACTGGGACTGAGACACGGCCCAAACTCCTACGGGAGGCAGCAGTGGGGAATATTGGACAATGGGCGCAAGCCTGATCCAGCCATGCCGCGTGGGTGATGAAGGCCCTAGGGTTGTAAAGCCCTTTCGGCGGGGAAGATAATGACGGTACCCGCAGAAGAAGCCCCGGCTAACTTCGTGCCAGCAGCCGCGGTAATACGAAGGGGGCTAGCGTTGCTCGGAATCACTGGGCGTAAAGCGCACGTAGGCGGCTTTTTAAGTCAGGGGTGAAATCCTGGAGCTCAACTCCAGAACTGCCTTTGATACTGAGAAGCTTGAGTCCGGGAGAGGTGAGTGGAACTGCGAGTGTAGAGGTGAAATTCGTAGATATTCGCAAGAACACCAGTGGCGAAGGCGGCTCACTGGCCCGGTACTGACGCTGAGGTGCGAAAGCGTGGGGAGCAAACAGGATTAGATACCCTGGTAGTCCACGCCGTAAACGATGGATGCTAGCCGTTGTCGGGTTTACCCGTCAGTGGCGCAGCTAACGCATTAAGCATCCCGCCTGGGGAGTACGGTCGCAAGATTAAAACTCAAAGGAATTGACGGGGGCCCGCACAAGCGGTGGAGCATGTGGTTCAATTCGAAGCAACGCGAAGAACCTTACCAGCTTTTGACATGTCCGGTATGGTCGTCAGAGATGACTTCCTTCCCGCAAGGGGCCGGAACACAGGTGCTGCATGGCTGTCGTCAGCTCGTGTCGTGAGATGTTGGGTTAAGTCCCGCAACGAGCGCAACCCTCGCCCTTAGTTGCCATCATTCAGTTGGGCACTCTAAGGGGACTGCCGGTGATAAGCCGCGAGGAAGGTGGGGATGACGTCAAGTCCTCATGGCCCTTACAGGCTGGGCTACACACGTGCTACAATGGCGGTGACAATGGGATGCAATGGAGTAATCCTGCGCAAATCTCAAAAAGCCGTCTCAGTTCGGATTGTGCTCTGCAACTCGAGCACATGAAGTTGGAATCGCTAGTAATCGCAGATCAGCACGCTGCGGTGAATACGTTCCCGGGCCTTGTACACACCGCCCGTCACACCATGGGAGTTGGCTTTACCTGAAGACGGTGCGCTAACCGCAAGGGAGCAGCCGGCCACGGTAGGGTCAGCGACTGGGGTGAAGTCGTAACAAGGTAGCCGTAGGGGAACCTGCGGCTGGATCACCTCCTTTCTAAGGATGATCCTTCAGAGACGCCTCACGCGTTTCTATCGGATCTCTTGGAAACATCAGGGCAGATCGGTTTTCGGATCGGTTTGCCTATTTGCAGGACGCCGCCGTCTACGTTTCTCTTTCTTCGCGAACGAGCAGGCCAGGAGTCAGTAATCAGTATTCGGTAATCAGATTTAACTCATGCTTTCTGATTGCTGGTATTCTGATTGCTTAATCCTGGTTCGGGCTTGTAGCTCAGTTGGTTAGAGCGCGCGCTTGATAAGCGTGAGGTCGGAAGTTCAAATCTTCCCAGGCCCACCAGCCTTAAGCTCGCGCGGCGAAGCGAAGGCTGTCGCGCCGTGGCCCGAAGGGCTGAGGTGGGCGACTTTTTGCGCGCGAGCTACGGCTCGGCGAGCCAGCCGACGCCGACTGGTGCGGGGCCATAGCTCAGTTGGGAGAGCGCCTGCTTTGCAAGCAGGAGGTCGTCGGTTCGATCCCGTCTGGCTCCACCAGACGTCTTGCCGACGGCGGTTGCCGCCAATTCGAAAAGCTCGTTCGTGAGAAACTCAATTCGCGCTCTCGCGATGCGTCGAAAGACGCACGCCGGTGGCGCGCAAGTTGTCTGACATCGTGAAGAGGAGATCGATCCGAGCGCCACGCGCGGCTGTGAAGCTGCGAGCGGCGCGCAATCTCCAGGTATTTCCAGCGACGCAAGTTGTTGGTGATGCACATGTCGGCGAAGCTTGACCGCGACGCCGTTGGGTCGATCTTATGAAGCAAGCTGGTCTTTCTAATCAGTGTCCACCCGCACCGAACTTAAACGTTCGTTGCGGCCATCGCCGAGATGGATGGGCATTGATAATGAGAGCGATCAAGTGTCTTAAGGGCATTTGGTGGATGCCTTGGCGCTGAGAGGCGATGAAGGACGTACTACGCTGCGATAAGCCGCGAGGAGCTGCGAAGGAGCTTTGATCCGCGGATTTCCGAATGGGGAAACCCACCTTCGATAACGGAATTCCGAGACCATGTGTGGTCGGGTGCACAGCCCAGCCGCACGAGGTTCTCGGGACGCGCCCGAGGACTGCGCGTCGCTAACGCGACGCTTGGTTTCGGACTTCCGTTATCAAATGAAGGAATGAGATCTCCGAATAAAATAGGAGGTTTCAAGCTAACCCGGGGAACTGAAACATCTCAGTACCCGGAGGAAAGGACATCAACCGAGACTCCGCTAGTAGTGGCGAGCGAAAGCGGACCAGGCCAGTGACGATCCAGAGACAACCGGAAGCGTTTGGAAAAGCGCGCCGTAGTGGGTGAGAGCCCCGTACGGGTAATGCGAAGGATCGTCCTCGAGTAAGGCGGGACACGTGCAATCCTGTCTGAACATGGGGGGACCACCCTCCAAGCCTAAGTACTCCTCAGCGACCGATAGTGAACAAGTACCGTGAGGGAAAGGTGAAAAGCACCCCGACGAGGGGAGTGAAAGAGACCTGAAACCGAATGCCTACAAACAGACGGAGCCCAAGGTTCGTCCTGGGTGACGTCGTACCTTTTGTATAATGGGCCAGCGACTTAATCTGACGAGCAAGCTTAAGCCGATAGGCGTAGGCGCAGCGAAAGCAAGTCTGAACAGGGCGTTCAGTTCGTCGGATTAGACCCGAAACCTAGTGATCTAGCCATGACCAGGCTGAAGGCAGGGTAACACCTGCTGGAGGGCCGAACCGGTGTCTGTTGAAAAAGCCTCGGATGAGTTGTGGCTAGGGGTGAAAGGCTAATCAAACTGGGAAATAGCTGGTTCTCCGCGAAAGCTATTTAGGTAGCGCCTCGGACGAATACTGTGGGGGGTAGAGCACTGGATGGGCTAGGGGGACTTACCGTCTTACCAAACCCAACCAAACTCCGAATACCCACAAGTACTATCCGGGAGACACACGGCGGGTGCTAACGTCCGTCGTGGAGAGGGAAAAAACCCTGATCAACAGCTAAGGCCCCTAATTCGTGGCTAAGTGTGGAAGGATGTGAGAATCCCAAAACA
>CAVZIQ010000014.1:0-31333 GCA_963775515.1 uncultured Alphaproteobacteria bacterium
TCCTGCCACTCCGACCAGTTCATTCTAGACATCTCCCGAACACCGCCGCGCTATCCGGCAAAGATGTAGGCGGCGAGAATGACGAAGCCGCTCACGGCAAGCGTCGCGTGAATGCCGATCGTTGCTGCCGCGATCGGCCGGTTGAAGACGCGCGCAGTCAATAATCTCGCTCCGACCAGTGCCGCCAGCGTGAGCAGGACAGCGGCAATGACGCCGAAGGAGGCAGTGCCGTGGTCGAGCCCGCGCGGCGGCCCGCGCAGCGCGAGAGCGAGACAGGCGAGGCCGGCAACGGCGAGACTGCCATGCAGCGCCGCAAACGGCCAAGGTGGCCGATCTGGTGGCCGATCTGGTGGCCGATCTGGCGGCCGATGTGGTGGGCGCTGCGGCGGTGCGCCGGCTGTCCCGCTCCGCAGATGCAGAACCGCGAGCACGGCGCCCAACACAACGGCGCTGCCGAGGATAATGAAAGCCGCAGCCAACATGCCGGGCACTGTAACTCACAGATTTGCGATTGGCGGTGTCGTCAACGCCAATTCGAACGAAAAACCAACCCGCGCGAGATTTTGTCGCGGATAGCCTTTGGCCCCGGATTATGCGATGGTTCTTGTTAAGGTGGGGGTAGGCGGGGGCATCGGGCGGCTTAACCAAACAACTTTGGGCCCGATCGTCTACGCGACCGCTAGCGTATTGTGGGAACGCACAGGGAGGAACTTATGAAACGGCTTTGCTTATTGGCCGCTGCCGCGACTTTGTTTGCCGCGCCGGCCTTTGCCCAAGACAGCGCCAACACGATTACCATCGGCTTCACGGACTCGCAGACCGGCCCGCTCAATGTCGATTCGTTGGGCCAACAGCGCGGCTACGAGTTTTGGCGCGACGAGGTTAACGCCGCCGGCGGCATCAAGGTCGGCGGCAAAAGCTACCAGGTCAAATTCGTCAGTTATGACGACCAATCGGTCGGCGGCCGGGTCCAGCAGCTCTACACGCGGCTGATCAACGAGGACCATGCCCAATTCTTGTTCAGCCCCTATTCGTCGGGCCTCACCGCGCCGGCAGCGGTGATTTCCGAGCAGTACGGCAAGATCATGCTCGACTCCGGCGGCGCCGAGGAAAAGCCGTTCGAGCTCGGCAACAAATATCTGTTCATGGTGATCACTTCGGCCGGCCATTATCTCTCCGGCGCGGTCGAGGCGTTGAAGTCAAAGGATCCCCACGCCAAGATCGCGATGGTGTATTCCGACGATCCGTTCTCGAAAGCGGTGCTGACGGCGGCCAAAGCGCAGGCGCTGGCGGCCGGGCTCGACGTCGTGATGGATGAATCCTACTCGCCGTCGACAACGGACTTCGGCCCGATCGTCAATAAGATCATTTCGTCGAACGCCGATGCGTTCATGGGCGGCGGCCACTATTCGGACGGCGCCACGCTGGCGCGCCAGATGCACGATCAAAAAGCGAATATGAAGTGGATCTCGATCCTGGTGGCGCCGGCCGACGACAAGTTCGGCGAGCTTGGCCCCTCGGCTCTCGGTGTTACCGTGCCGTCGCAATGGGAGCAGCAGGTCAACTACAAGCCGCAATTCGGACCGACCACCGCGGAATTCGCCAAGGCGTTCCAGGATAAATTCCACGCCAAGGCGGATTATCACGCGGCATCCGGCTATACGTGCGGCGTGGTGCTGCAACACGCCATCGAACAGGCCGGCTCGATCGATCCGGAAAAAGTGACGGCGGCGCTCAACGCAACCGACATCACCACCTTCTTCGGTCACGTCAAATTCATGACCGACCCGGGTCATCATGGATTGCAGGACGCGCACAAGATGGTGCTGGCGCAGTGGCAGAACGTCGACGGCAAGCTCGGCCGCCAGGTGGTTTGGCCGCTGGAGGCGAAGTCCTCCGAGCTGCTTTATCCGATCTCGGCCAGCCAGTAATCGGACATAGCATCAGGAACCGGGCCGGCGCATTGAGCGTCGGCCCCGACCCCTTAATCCTATGCTCGGCATCCTCGCTTCGATCATCGACGGCGTGCTGGTGGGCTTGGTCTACGGACTTGCCGCCATGGGCCTGACGCTGATTTGGGGCGTCATGGACGTCATCAACCTCACGCATGGCGCGATGATCGTCGCCGGCATGATGGCGCTTTATCTGTTGGTCAGCGCGCTCGGCATTTCGCCTTATCTCACTTTGCCGCCGGTCTTGGTCGGCGGCTTCTTCGTCGGCCTGGCGCTGTATTGGATCGCCATTCACCGCATGGTCGGGCGGCCGCCGCTGATGAGCCTGCTATCGACCTTTGCCGTGAATCTCATCTTGATCGGCATCGGCACCGCCGTCTGGGGCACCGCTTTGTTCAATGTCGAGGTGTCGCTGCCCGGCATCACGATCGGCCGCTACACGTTTCCCGGCGCGCATATTCTCGCCGCCGTGCTGGCGGCCGTGATCGCGGGTTCGCTTTACGTCTTTCTGCACTACACGCGCATCGGCAAGGCGCTGCGCGCGGTCGCCAATAATCGCGAGGCCGCCGAGCTCGTCGGCATCCCGACGACGCGGCTCCTCGCCATCGCCGTCGGCGTCGGCGTTTCGCTTGCCGGCGTGTCGGGCATGCTGATCGGTACGCTGTTTCCCTACACCATACTTTCGGGCGACGGCTATCAGCTCAAGGGCTTCATCGTCACCGTGCTCGGCGGCTTCGGCAATCCGGTCGGCGCGCTGATGGGCGGCGTGGCGCTCGGGCTGCTCGAGGGCCTGGTCACCCCGTTCGTGCCGGTGAGCTGGACGCTGGTGATCGAATTCGCGCTGTTCGTCCTGGTGCTGATCGCGTTTCCCGGCGGCATTTTCTCGTCGCGGCGCGGAGCGCTGTAGATGCTGCGGCGGCCGTTCTTCTGGATCATCACGCTCGTGATCGCCGTCTTCGTGGCGGCGCCGTCGATCGGCAACAACGTGGAACTGCGCGAGAGCCTGGCGCTTGCCGCCGTCTACATCACGCTCGCCAGCAATCTCAATCTGATGCTGGGCTATGCCGGCTATATCAATTTCGGCAGCATCGTCTTCTTCGGCCTCGGCGGCTACATCTGCATCTGGCTGGTCAGCTCCTATGCGTGGTCGTTCGGCCTGAGTTTGCTCGCGGCCGGCGTCGGCGTCTCTGCGCTGTCGTTCATTTTCGGCATCGGCATTCTGCGCCTGCGCGGGCCGTTCTTCGCGCTGTCGACCATCGGCATCGTCGAGGGCGTACAGGCTTTCACCGAGAATTTCGGCCCGTGGGGCGGCTCGTCGGGGATTTATATATCGCCGCAGGTGTTCCTGCCGCTCGGCGGGTCGGTGCGCGCGCTGTGGGTGATCTACTTCCTGTTCGTCGCGGTGATGGGCGCTTCGCTCTATCTGAGCTACGCGATCAAGATTTCCAAATTCGGCTTGGGGCTGCTTGCCATCGGCCAAAACGAGGATGCCGCGGCGATCCTCGGCGTGCCGACGCCGCGCTACAAAGCGATGGCGTATAGCGCGTCCGCGTTCCTGCCCGCGATCGCCGGCGGGCTTTATTTTTTCAAGGGCGCCTTCATCCAGCCCTCGGACGCCTTCGATCTGACGCTGTCGACCGAGGCGATCGTCATCTGCATGCTGGGCGGGCAGGGAACCGTGACGGGCGTGGCGCTCGGCGCCTATCTCTACGAGGAGCTGCGCGGCTATCTGTTGACGTCGTCGACGTTCTCTAATTTCCAGCTGGTGATCGCCGGCGTGCTGCTGCTCCTCATCGTGCTGTTCTTCCCTTCCGGCCTGATGGGCTTCGTCTATAGCCGCTTCCCCCGCCTGAAGCGGGTGCTCGAATGACCGCGAACGCGACACCGATCTTGCAGCTCGACCGCGTCAGCAGGCGGTTCGGCGGCCTGCAGGCGGTGAACAATCTGAGCTTCGTCATCGAACAGGGTGAAATTCTCGGCCTGATCGGGCCGAACGGCGCCGGCAAATCGACGCTGTTCAACCTGATCAACGGCGTGTTCGAGCCGAATTCGGGGACGATCGTGTTCAACGGCATCGATATCACCGGCGAAAAGCCTTACGTCGTTGCCCGCCACGGGCTGGCGCGCACGCATCAGATCGTGCAGCCGCTCACCAATATGACGGTGCTGGAAAACTGCACGGTCGGCGCCTGTTTCGGCCGCGAGAATCTGCCGCTCAATCGCGCCCGCGACGTGGCGCGCGAGGCGGTGCACTTGACCGGTCTCGACGATCGCATCGACATGCTGGCCTTGCACCTGACCATTGCCGGCAAGAAGCGGCTCGAACTCGCCCGCGCGCTCGCCGCGCAGCCGAAGCTCCTCTTGCTCGACGAGGTGCTGGCGGGGCTCAACCCCACCGAAGTCGACCACATGATCGGCGTCATCCGCCGCATCCGCGACAGCGGCGTGACCATCCTTATCATCGAGCATCTGATGCAGGCGATCATGAGCCTGTCGGACCGCATCGTCGTCCTCAATTACGGCGAGAAGCTCGCCGAGGGCCTGCCGGCGGACGTCGCGCGCAATCCGCAAGTCATCGAGGCCTATCTCGGCGATCCGAAGCTCGCCGAACAGCTGCACGGGGGCGCCGCGCATGCCTGATGCCGCCAAACCCGATGCCAAGCCTAATGCCGGCAGTGCAGCGCTGCCCGAGGCGCTGCTGACGGTGGAGAACCTCGAGGCCGGTTACGGCGAGGTGCAGGTGCTGTGGGGGCTGTCGCTAAAAGCCCGGCGCGGCGGGCTGACCGCGATCGTCGGCGCCAACGGCGCCGGCAAGACCACGACGCTGCGCGCGGTCGCAGGCTCCATCGCGCCGTGGCGCGGCAAGGTCACGTTCGAAGGCGAGGACGTGACGAATTTGCCGAGCCACGCCAAGGCGGCGCGCGGTTTTGCGCTGGTGCCGGAAGGCCGGCAATTGTTCTCGTCCATGAGCGTCGCCGAGAATCTGGAAATGGGCGCGTTTTCGAAGCGCGCGGCGAGCAAATATGCCGATCGCCTCGACAAAGTCTTCACGCTGTTCCCGCGGCTCGCCGAGCGCAAGCGCCAGATCGCCGGCACGCTGTCGGGCGGCGAGCAGCAGATGGTGGCGATCGCGCGCGGGCTGATGTCCGATCCCGACATTCTCATCATCGACGAACTCTCGCTCGGCTTGGCGCCTGTCGTCGTCTATCAATTGCTGGCGACGCTCAAGCAATTGAAGGAAGCCGGGCTGACCATTCTCTTGGTCGAGCAGAACGTGCATCTCGCGCTGGCGCTCTCCGACTACGCCTATGTCATCGCCGAGGGCCGCATCTTCATGGAAGGCCTGCCGGCGGAGCTGGCGGCTAAACCTGAGATTAGGCGGGCGTATTTGGGATTATGATAATTCAATCGTCACAGCCGGCCTGTTCCGGGCGTGAGCCTGCTCGCCAGGGCCGCCGGGCATCCTCTACGCCTCGATAGAATAATCCCCGATGATTTCCTAGCGGCGATGATTTAAGGTTTCCGGGGTGACGAGACACTATTGGTCGAGCAAATTGCTCGACTGATCTAGTGGCGGGCGTGGGTAGGTTGAGTTTCGCCATCCGCCGGCAACCCGCGTCTCCGTGCCGGAGACAGTTCTTGACACCTGTCCCTATTTCCGTTACATGATAACGAATCAAACCTCGCCCTCAGGGACGCCGTCCGGGTGATGCCGGGCGGCAGGGGCGAGGGCGGTGCCCGCGGGCCAAGCCTCATCAGCTTGGCTCCCGGGCGGTCCGGGCATCATGTCTGCCGGCATTACGACCGGCGTGCGAGGTGCGTCGCTGGAAGTGGGGAGATCGTCGGCGGAGTGACCCCCGCCCCTTGGACGGTTTGCCCACGAAACCTGGCCCGGGCCGCACCAAGGGACTACACACCCCTTGGCAAGAGCCGTGGTGGAACGCCGGCAGGCGAGCGCGCCCGAGAGCGGAAAGGGCGGCGCAAGCCGCCTTATCCGTGGCGCGACCGCACCCGTTTGGTGCGGGACTGACGACAGTGCGTTTGCCGGCGTTCCGCTTCCCTTATTTCTTTCTTTCGTAGCCTGGGTTGAACGAAGTGAAACCCGGGAGCGGCGCTAATGCTCGTCGATCGTACCCGGATTTCGCTCCGCTCAATCCGGGCTACGGACTACGCGCTATTCGACATCGCTGTTTGACAACACTCGCGCGCAATCGTGGCGCGGGAACGGGATTGCCATTACCGCTCGAGTTGAACGGTCTGGCGGACCGCTTGTCTGATGCGCAACGCCAGCCGGCCTTTGATCGTCGCGCGGTAATTGCCGTTGCCGTAAGAGCGGGCCATGCCGCGCGCTTCGAGGCGGCGTGCCTGGTCGGGGTTCAGTCCGTTTGGGCGCGCACCGGACGCGACCTCGATCAGCGCGTAAAGGTCGCCGCGCTTTAAGTCCCTGGTGAGCCAGGCTTCGGCGTCGAACGTCAGTAATTTGACGAGAATGGCAAAGACGACCAAGGCACACATAACATACGCGTACTCAGTCCCGGTCATGGACGCCCCCTACGCACCGCCGCACCGGCATCTTATTCTGCATAATTTGCCGCGCCGTTTTACGTGCTGGAAGTCGGCATTCCTCGCCAAGGCAACGTCCGGTGGTAACGAGGCAGCGGGTCGCGTTCGCGTTGCTCGCTCTGCGCCTTTTTCCTATGGTTCGATTTCAGACCGGGGAAAATCAATGACGAGTGCTGCACTGCCAAAACCGCGCGAAGTCAAAATCCGCGTCCATGACGGCGTCGAGATCGCGGTGGCGCTGTATATGCCGGAAGGCGGCGGGCCGTTTCCGGTGCTGCTGGCGCCGTCGCCCTACCGCTATGACAACAATTCGCTGCCCGCGAGCCCGCAATTTCTCTGGCGCGAGACCGGGCCGATCGAGCTTTATGTCGAGCGCGGCTACGTCTATGCGCATATGGACATTCGCGGCTGCGGCAAATCGGGCGGCGAATTCCGCCTGCTCGATCGCAACGAGCAAAAGGACCTGTACGACGTCGTCGAATGGCTCGGCCGGCAAAAATGGTCGAGCGGCAAGGTCGGCGGCATCGGCCAATCCTATTTCTGCATGTCGCAATGGTGGATGGCGATCGGCAAACCGCCGTCGCTCGCCTGCATCTGCGCCTTCGACGGGCTCAACGATCCGTATCGCGCCTCGGTCTATCAGGGCGGCATGCTCGGCGATTTCTTCGGCAGCTATTGGTGGAACCAGAACCGCATCATCAATCGCCATCCGGCCAACGGCGAACATCCGCGTGAGCAGGATTGCGATCTCAATCTGCTGATCCAGCAGCATCCGACCTACGATGCATTCTGGCGCGAGCGGGCCGCCGCCGAGCATCTGAGCGAGATCGAGGTGCCGCTTTATTCGGTCGGCGTCTGGGGCAAGGTCGATCTGCATACCCGCGGCAATATCGACGGCTTCCGCCGCGCGCGCGGTCCGAAGAAGCTGAAGATGATCGGGCCGGTCAACGCCTTCGTCGCCAACCGCGAGTTCAACAGCCGCGAGCTGCACGAAAAGATGCTGCTGCCGTTCTACGATCATTATCTCAAAGGCGAGAAGACCGAGTATCTCGATCGCCCCACGATCGAATATTTCGTGCGCGGCGCGGATGCCGTGCGCGCCGCCGAGACTTGGCCGCCGGCCGGCATGCGCACCGTCACCTGGCATTTGAGCGGCGCCAAGTCCGGCAGCGTGACTTCGCTCAACGACGGCGCGCTCACCCGCGATAAAGCCGCCGGCGATGACAAGACCACCTACAATTATCCCAATCCGGGCTGGATGATGGGTGTGGTCGGCTTCGGCCCGAACAATGCGCCGGATCCGGTCCGCCGCGTGCTGACTTTCACCACCGCGCCGCTCGAAGCCGACCTCGAAATCGCCGGCCCGATCAAGCTCACGCTCTACGGCTCATCGACGCGCAACGACATGGATTTTTTCGTGAAACTCTCCGAGCAGCTGCCGCAATCGGCCGAGGATCGCGGCAAGACGCTCAATCCGGCGTCGTACTGGATCACCAAAGGCTGGCTGCGCGCCTCGCATCGCGCGCTCGATCCGCAAAAGTCGACCGAGATGGAGCCGTATCACAGCCACACCGATCCGCAGCCGATCGAACCCGGAAAAATCTATCGTTTCGACATCAGCATCGAGCCGATGGCGCACCGGTTCAAGAAGGGCAATCGCATCCGCCTGGAAATCGTCAACGGCGATTCCGTGGTCACCGACGTGCTGTGGACGCATTACTACGTGCCGACCAAGATCGGCGCCGACACGATCCACCATTCGGCGGATCATCCCTCGGCGCTCATCTTGCCGGTGATGGAAGGAGCGTAAGCACGGCGGCGAGACGCCGCCGATCCCGCCGCATGCGCGCAAATGCCGCTTTTCGACAGGCGCGCCCGCCGCTCGGCACACTCCAGCATGACCGCCGATTTGTGTTATGCTGCGTGGCGGCATTGCTAAGCGTCGCCGAAGACCCTCGATGCCCGGCAAACGGACGCGAGGATGAATGAAACAAAAACTGGGGGAGAAACGTCATGTCAGGGAACACAAATCCTGGTCCCGCCGCTAACGGCTCGAAGCCGATCAACTGGGGGCTGACCGCCTTCATCTTTTTCCTCGGTAGTGTGCTGTTGTGGGCGGACCGCACCAATTTCAGCGTCGCCGCCGCGGCCTGGGCGAAAGACTACGGTTGGGCGCCGTCGACGATCGGCATGATGCTCAGCGCCTTCTCGCTGGGCTACCTCATCTTGCAGCCGGTAGGCGGCTGGATCGCCGATAAATTCGGTCCGCGGCGCACGCTGGCGGCCTCGATGGCCGGCTGGTCGCTCTGGGTCCTGATGACGCCGATCGCGCCCACGGTGCTGTGGCTCACCGCCACATTCCGCGTGCTGCTCGGCGCTTTCGAGGGACCCTACATTCCGGCGAGCGTCGCCGCCGTGGCGCGCGCGATCCCGTCGGTCGCCCGGCGCGGCAGGTTCTCCGCTTTCGTGCAGTCGGGCGCGCAGCTCGGGCCCGCCGCCGGCGTCTTCTTCGCCGGCATTATCCTGAGCACCACCGGGTCGCCGACCTATATCTTCATAATCTTCGGTCTGGTCGGGCTGGTCGGCGCCGCCGCGTGGTGGAGCTACGCCCGGAATTTCGCCGATCCCGTGCCGACCGGAGCGCACGCGGAAACCGACGAAGCCAAGATGCGCGCCGCGGAACCGCCGGTGCCGAACCGGCTCCTGATCACCAGTCCGGGCCTATGGCCGTTCTACATCGGCTATTTTGCGCTGCCTTACTGCCAGTATCTTTTTCTCACCTGGCTGCCGCAATATCTGAGCCACTACCGCCACATCCCGCTCGTGCAAGCGAGCGCGCTCAGTGCGCTGCCTTTCCTGGTCGCCTTTATAGGATCGAACTTCACCGGCTGGGCGATGGACTGGCTCGCGGCGGCCGGCTGGACCAAAGGCGGCTTCCACCGCAAATTGTTCGTCGGCCTCGGCGCCGTGATTTACGCCGGGAGCACGCTGATCGCCGCGACCACGGACTCCAACACGCTCGCCGTGACGATGATCATCGTCGCCAATGCCGGGCTGTCGTTCTATGTGGTGCCGTTTTGGACGATCTGCACCGACGTGGCGCCGAACCAGACCGGCACGCTGGGCGGCATCATGAATTTCTTCGGCATCGTCGGGGCGACGCTTTCGCCCTACGGGACTGGCGTCATCGCGCAAGCGACGGGGGCCTTCGTGGCGCCGCTGGTGCTTGCGGTGGCGATCATGCTGGTCGCCGCGACCACGATGATCTTGCTCTTCCGTTACCGGCCGCTGAGCCAGATCGTAGCCGAGACGCCGAAGGTGGCAAAGTTGGCCACCTAGCGCACGACGCCGAACTATCTGCCCCGAATCCGATCCGGGGCGGACGGCGTATTTGTTAGATTGCGTTTTGCAGAAGCGTGAAGATCGCGACCAGTTTGGTGCCGACGCTATTGACGCCGGGAATGATCGCCACGGAAATGCCGGAGGTGATGAGCCCGTATTCGATCGCCGCCGCGCCGGACTCGTCTTTCGCGAAACGCTTCAGTTGCTTCAACATTGGGTGCCTCTTCCCATGAGTTGTTCGAGGCGCAATCATGTAACAGAAGAGGCATGGTAAATGAATCGAGATCGCCGTTAACAATGAACCGGTAAACGGACGTCAAAACGCCGATGGAATCGAGACTTTCTTGTAGCCGATCGAATTGACCGCATCCTTTCCTCGTATAACCTTAACGTCGGCGCCGCGACGACCGATGGACTTTGGCAGAAACCTATGAAGCTCGGCTTTTTCATCATGCCGGTCCATCCGCCGGCGCGACTTTACGCCGAGACGCTCAAGGAAGACCGTGAGGCCTTCATCCTCGCTGACCGGCTTGACTACAGCGAAGGCTATTGCGGCGAGCACCTGACCGACCTCGCTGAGAACGTCCCGTCGAGCATGACGTTCTGTGCCTCGCTCGCCGGCTATACGTCGAAAATCAAGCTCGGCACGGCGGTCGCCAATCTGCCGTTCAGCCATCCCTTGCTGGTGGCGACGCAGGCGGCGCTGGTCGATAACCTGCTCGAAGGGCGTTTCCTCCTGGGCATCGGCGCCGGCATTTTGCCCTCCGATGCCGAAGCGCTCGAACTTCTTGACGCCGATCGTGGCGCCATGTTCGCCGAAGCGATCGATCATATCCTGGCGTTGTGGGCGAACGAGCCGCCCTACAATCTCACCGGCAAGTATTGGAACATTTCTACGATGAAGACGGTCTGGCCCGAGATCGGCATCGGCGGCATCGTCAAGCCGTTTCAGAAACCGCATCCGCCGATCCTCGGCACGTCGAGCGATCCGAATTCCAAAGGCCTGATCGCGCTCGGCCGCCGCGGCTGGTGGCCGATCTCGTCGCATTTCCTGCATGCCAATCACCTGCCCGGCCAGTGGAGTAATTACGCCAAAGGTTGTGCCGAAGGCGGACGCAAGGCCGACCGCATCAATTGGCGGGTCGCGCGTTCGATCTTCGTCGCCGATGACGATAGCACCGCGCGCGGCTATGGCGGCGACGACGCGAACAGCCCGTACCGCTTCTATATGAACCAGCTCACGGCCAAGCTGAGGAAGGGCAATCGGCTCGGCGGCTTTAAGGCGCGGCCGGACATGACGAATGAAGACGTCACCCCCGATTACATTTTCGAGAACCTCGTCATTCGCGGCAGCGTCAATCGCGTCATCGACGGCATTCTAGCGCTGCACGAGAAGATCGGCGACTTCGGCACGCTGTTGTATTGCGGCATGGACTGGGCCGATCCGGCGCTGGCGAAGACATCCATGGAACTGATGGCCGAAAAAGTAATGCCCGCGGTCAACGCCGCGATCGGCGAACGCGCGGCGGCCGAATAGCGGCGGCGCAAAACCGATCCTATATGCGGCTTGGTAGGCCTATGGAGCCATCATGTCGAAGCCGCTCGTTGTTTCCATCCCGCATCACCTCAGCAAGGATGAGGCGGTGCGCCGCCTGAAAGCCGGTCTCGGCAGTGTCCGGACCAGCTATGGCCATCTGTTCAACGTTCAGGGGGAAACCTGGACCGGCGACCATCTGCAATTCCGCGTCAGCGCGCTCGGGCAAGCGGTAAGCGGCGCCATTGATGTCGCCGAGGATCGTGTCAATCTCGAAATCGTGCTGCCGTGGCTGTTGGCGAAACTTGCCGAGACGATCCAGCCGCTTATTCGCCGCGAAGGCACGCTGCTCCTTGATAAGAAATAAGACGCGCGATTACAGCCGCTCGGCGAGGAACCGCAGCAGGCGCGGCGCGAGAAAGCCGGTGAGGCTGCCCGGCTCGTCGATCGGATCGTTCATCCAATAATGCGGCGCGCCCGGCACGATGCAGGGCCGCACGAAGAAGCCGGCCTGCTTGAGCGCCAGCTGGAACGGATCGGTCTGCACCTTGCGGTCGACCAGATCGTCTTCCGTGCCGGTGACGAGCTGGACGCCGATCGCATTGTTGGCGAGCGTGGCGTAGCTGATTGGGGATGCATCGAAATACAGTTGGCGATTTTCCATCGGGGAAGCGCCCATGAATTTCTGGAAGTTATTGTCGCGGCCGCCCTGCACCTGATAATTCGTCCACATCGCCACGGCGTCGTAAACGCCATAGACGCCGATCAGCGCTTTGACGTTGGCGTCGACTGAGGCGAAAGAATCCTGCGGATAGCCGCCGGCGAACTTTTTGCCGCCGAGCGCCGCCAGCGCCGCGAGATGCGCGCCGGCCGAGGCGCCGAGCAGCCCAATCCGCGCCGGGTCGATGCCGAAGCCGCTGGCTTTGCCGCGAAGAAATTGTACGCCGGCCAGCACGTCCTGCACCGCTTGCGGGAATGTCTTGGTCTTGGTCGCCAGCCGATAGCTGATGGCAAATACCGCGATGCCGCGCGCGGCCAGATACGGCCCCCAAAATTGGAATGCGCCGCGCACGCCGGCGACCCAACCGCCGCCATGCACTGCGACCAGCGCCGGCGCCGACTTTGCGCCTTTCGGCAGATAGAGATCGCCCGCAAGCTCGATGCCGTCATGGTTGGCATAGGCGACGCCGCTCTGGATGGTGTGGGTGTCGTCCGTCATTTTCTCGCCTCCTGCCTTGAGCCGCACGCAATGGCAAACGGCATGAGCCGTGGTAGAACAACACAACGGGCTTTTGAAGTGCCCGGAACGCATGACGCCGAGCAGCGGTGCGGGCTTTCGGCGGCATCGTGCGGAAAGGAAAAAGGGACGGGGAATGCTCCAACCGGCACACAGCGCGACGGGGTCTCTTGTCGTCGAAGGCGCGCGTATCGACATGATCGAGCGCGGTTCGGGACGGCCGCTGCTTTTCCTCCATCCGGAGAACGGCATCGAGCCGGCGCGCGCCGCAATCGACGAGCTTGCCGAGGGCGCCCATGTCTTTGCGCCGACGCATCCAGGTTTCGGCCGCTCTGATCTGCCAACCGGAATGCGTAGCGTCGACGATCTGTCTTATTTCTATCTCGACCTCCTCGATCAACTCGATCTTCGCGACTTCACCGTGGTCGGCGTGTCGCTCGGCGCCTGGATCGCCGCCGAGATCGCGGTGAAATCGACAGCGCGAATGTCACGCCTTGTGCTGGCCAATGCCGTCGGCATAAAGGTCGGCGACCGCGAGACGCGCGACATCGCCGATATCTTCGCGCTCACCGACTTGGAATATATCGAGCTGACGTACTGCGATCCGAGCGTCGGGCAACGCGATTACAAGGCGCTGCCGGACGGCGAAGTGCTTGCCGCCGCGCGCGCACGCGAAGCGACCGCGCGGTTCGCCTGGAACCCCTATTTCCACAATCCGCGGCTCAAGAGCCGCCTGCACCGCATCCGCATCCCGACATTATTCTTGTGGGGCAGCCACGACCGCATGCTCAGCGAGGCTTATGGCCGCGCCTATTGCGCGATGATACCCGGCGCAAGCTTCGAAACGATCGATCGCGCCGGGCATTTTCCGCATCAGGAGCAGCCGAAAGCCTTTGCCGAGCGCGTTCTGGCCTTCGCGGGCAACAAATGACAAGATCGACGTGACGGAAGCGAGTACGCACCATGCGAGTCTATCAGTTCAGCGAACAGCCCTATTACCCGACCTGGAACGATCATTCCGGCTCGCTGCGCGTTATTCTGCCGAACCGGAAATGCGATCCACACGTCGCCGCCGATCTGTTTCACCGCTATTACGACGAGTACCAGCTCTGCGACGAGCTCGGCCTCGACATCATGCTCAACGAGCATCACCAGACCGCAACCTGCATGTCGTCGGCGGTGGTGATCGGGCTTGCGGTGCTGGCGCGGGCCACGAAAAAAGCGCGGCTCCTCGTGCTCGGCTATCCGATCGGACATCGGCCCGATCCGCTGCGCGTCGCCGAGGAATTGTCCACCATCGACGTGATCTCGCGCGGCCGTCTCGACATGGGCTTCATCAAGGGCATCCCGTACGAAATTCCGTCGTCGAACCGCAATCCGACCGAGCTGATGGACCGGTTCTGGGAGGCGCACGATTTCATCATCAAGGCGATGACCACGCACGACGGCACGTTCAACTGGGAAGGCGAGTTCTTTCACTACCGCCAGGTGAACATCTGGCCGCGGGTATGGCAGGAGCCGCATCCGCCGATCTGGTCGACTACCGGCTCGTCGTCTCAGGCGCGCGTGCTTGGCGAGCGCGGCTATACCATGGCGACGCTCGGCACCGGCTTTGGCACGCGCAAGCTCTATGACGCCTACCGCAAGGGCTATGTCGCGAAATTCGGCCGCGCGCCGGGCGCCGACCGTTTCGCCTATCTCGGCCTGGTCGCGGTCGCCAATGACAGGGACGAGGCGCGCAAGCGCGGCGATCTCATCGCCGCCTATCTGCGCACCAGCGCGATCGTGCATCTGCCGTTCCGCAATCCGCCGGGCTACGTGTCGGCGGAGGATAATGCGCGGATGCTGCGCGGAGAGTCGCCGCCGCGCGGCTTCACCAAGGACGGCCGCGCCCTCAACATTCATGCCGCGAGCGTCGATGAACTGATCGACGCCGGTATTCTGTTCTGCGGCAGGCCCGACGAGGTCTATGCGCAGCTTGTGGAATTTTGCGAGCACTGCGGCGGCATGGGCAATCTGTTGATGATGGGACACGCCGGTTTCCTCACCCACGAGCAGACCGTCGATAACCTCACGCTGTTCTCCCGCGAGGTTCTGCCGCGGCTCAAAGCCTACAAGCAGCCCGACGCCGAAGCGGCGGCAGCGGCGGTAGCGGCGTAGTCTGCCCCAAGCCGTTCCGGCCTGACTGTCCAAGCCTTTGATTCAATGAACGCTTTCAAATCGGATGTCCGGGCCGGGCACGGTCATAAATGCACGAATTCTGTTCAAAAATTGGAACAAATCTTGATTTTGGGACGGAGCCGGTTCATGTATCGGCAGGGACGACGGATGCCGGCAGAATTGTGAGACCGATCGATGATGGGTGAGCCGTTTGCGTCCGATCCCTTTGTTGTCGGCCAAACCACGCCGAAGAGCGCGGCGGTAACCGCGCCGCCGCATATTCCGGCGGAAGAGTCGCTATGCCCGGTGGTATTCCACGACTGGGTGAATTCCGAATACAAGCACCTGATCGTCGAGGCTTCGCCCAAGGCGCTTTCGGTCACGCCGGGCCAATTCTTCAATTTGCTCTGCCCATCACCCGACGTCGGCGAATTGTTCTTCCGCCGGCCGCAGAGCGTCTATCGCGTCAACAAGAAGCGCGGCCGCATCGAGTTTTTGTACAAATGCGTCGGACGCGGCACACGTGGGCTGGCGACACTGGAGAAGGGCGACACCCTCAACATGGTCGGGCCGCTCGGCGTCGGCTTCCGGCTCGATCCGGCCTGGCGCAACATCGTCGTGCTTGGCCGCGGCGTCGGCATCGCCACGCTCGGCCCGATCTCGCAGCTCGCGCGCGACAATGACGTCGGCGTCACCGCGATCCTCTCCGCGCGCAATGCCGACTTCGTCATGGCCGATACGTTCTTCCGCGAAGCCGGTGATGTCGTCGGCGTGCTCGACACCGACGGCACCAGCGCGGTGGAGAATGTCGCGAAAATCCTTGGCGACTTGATCGCGCAAAAGAGGGCTGACGCGTTTTTTACTTGCGGTTCAAATCGCCTGTTTCAGCTCATGAAGGGGCTCGGCAAGGCGCACAATATTCCGGGCCAGGTGGCGATGGAGCAGGTAATGGCGTGCGGGCTTGGCCCCTGCTACGTCTGTGTCCGCACCTTCGAAGTGAACGGCAAGAAAGAGCTGCGCCGGGTCTGCATCGAAGGGCCGGTGTTCGACATGCAGGAGGCGGTCGGATGGTAGATATGCGCGTCAAGATCGGTGCGGTGACGCTGCAAAACCCGGTCATGCCCGGATCCGGCTGCTTCTCGACCGATCTCGCCCAGGTGATGGACATCAACCGGCTCGGCGCGATGGTGGCGAAAACCGTGTCGCGCGAATATCGCGCCGGCAATCCGCCGCCGCGCGCCGCCGAGGTCGAGGGCGGCATGATCAATTCGATCGGCCTGCCGACCAAGGGCATCGACTATTTCTTCGAGCACCAGGTGCCGGACTATCGCCGCTTCACGCCGCCGCTGGTCGGTTCGATCTCGGCGACCACGATCGAAGATTTCGAAGCCATGGCGCGCGATGTGGCAAGAGGCGACATCGACGTGCTGGAGGTGAATATCTCCTGTCCGACGCGCGATCCCAAGGGCGGCAATTTCGCGCTGCATGCCGAGCACACTTACGATGTGGTCAAGCTGATCCGCGCCACCACAGCCAAGCCGGTCTGGGTGAAGTTGTCGCCCAATGCCGGCGACATCGTCACCGTCGCTCAGGCTGCCGAGCGCGCCGGCGCCGACGCACTCGTCGTGGCCAACACGATATTGGGGCTGAAGATCAATACCGATACTTTCCGCCCGGCAATCGGCAACAAATTCGGCGGCTTGTCGGGGCCGGGAATAAAACCCATCATCGTGCGCATGGTCCATCAATGCGCCAAGGCGGTGAAAATCCCGATCATCGGCTGTGGCGGCATCGTCAAGGTCGAGGACGCGGTGGAATATATGCTGGCTGGCGCCGCGGCGGTAATGATCGGATATCTCACGTTCCGCAATCCCACCGGCATGATCGCCATCATCGACGGGCTTGAAGAGTGGTGTGCCAAGCGCGGCTTTGCCCGCGTCGCCGATCTCACCGGCGCGATGATCGACGAGCCGCCGATGGAGACTTTTGCAGCGGCCGCCGCGCCGATCGGGTAAATTATCGCCATGACCACACGTATCACCATCCGTAAGCCGGACGACTGGCACCTGCATGTTCGCGACGGCGAGATGCTTAAAGCCGTGCTGCCATACACGGCGAAGAACTTCGCCCGTGCCATTCTGATGCCGAACCTGATCCCGCCGGTGCGCACCACGGCCGAATGCATCGCCTACCGGGAGCGGGTGATGGCGGCGGTGCCGAAGGGCGCGAAATTCAAGCCGCTGATGACGTGTTATCTCACCGACGACACCGATCCCGACGACGTCGAGCGCGGCTTTCGCGATGGCGTGTTCACCGGCGTGAAGCTTTATCCGGCCAACGCCACGACCAATTCCGCGGCGGGCGTCACCGACTACAACAAGGTCATGCGCGTTCTTGAGCGCATGGAAAAGATCGACATGCCGTTTCTGATGCACGGCGAGGATACCGACCCCGACGTCGATATCTTCGACCGCGAGAAAGCGTTCATCGACCGGCACTTGACGAAATGGATCAAGCAATTCCCAAAGCTGCGCTTCATCTTGGAACATCTGTCGTCCAAAGACGGCGTCGATTTCGTCAAAAGCGCCGCACCGCAGGTCGGCGGCACCATCACGGCCTATCACATGATGCTTACCCGCAACGATTGGTTCGGTCACGGTCTCAAGCCGTACATGTATGTGATGCCGGTGATCAAAACTGCGCGCGACCGCACGGCGCTGCGCAAGGCGGCGACATCGGGCGAGGCCTGCTATTTCCTCGGCACCGATTCCGCGCCGCATCCCTACGCGCGAAAGGTCTCGACCAACGGCGTGCCCGGCATGTTCAATGCGCCGGTGGCGATCGAGACCTACACCCAGGTGTTCGAGGAAGAGGGCGCGCTCGACAAGCTTGAAGCCTTTGCCTCGCTCAACGGACCGAAGCATTATCGCATGCCGCCGAACGAGGAGACGATCACACTGGAGAAGACGCCGTGGACCGCGCCGGAAGAGGTCAAGGTCGCAGGGCCCGACGAGCGCGCTTTGGTCTATCGCGGCGGGGAAACCATCGCCTGGAAGGTGGTGCAATAACTCATTATTGTCATGCCCGCGAAGGCGAGCCGCCCAGAAATCGCGAGCGACTGGGCCCCCTTCAGGCGCGGCCGCAGTGATTGCTGGATTGCCCGGTCAGGCCGGGCGACGGCAGTAGGAGGGATCAAAAATAATGGCGGGTTTCCCCGATAAAGAGGTGATCGCCGAGCTGACGGCAAAGATGCTGCTCGAGGTCGATGCAGTCCGCTTCATGACCGACAAGCCGTTCATCTACACGTCCGGCTGGGCGAGCCCGGTCTACACCGATTGCCGAAGGCTGATCTCGTTTCCGCGCGTGCGCCAGACGCTGATCGATTTCGGCGTGGCAACCGTCATGCGCGAGGTCGGCTTCGAACAGTTCGACGCGGTCGCCGGAGGCGAAACGGCCGGAATTCCGTTCGCCGCCTGGATGGCCGATCGGCTGATGCTGCCGATGCAATATGTGCGCAAGAAGCCGAAGGGCTTCGGCCGCAACGCCCAGATCGAAGGGCACATCGAAGACGGCGATCGCGTGCTCCTGGTCGAGGATATGACCACCGACGGCCGCAGCAAGGTCAATTTCTGCAAGGCGCTGCGCAGCGCCGGAGCGACCGTCGACCACGTCTTCGTGTTCTTCTTCTACGACATCTTTCCCGAGGGCAAAAAAATCCTGAAGGATCTTGGCGTCACGCTGCACGCGCTCGCCACCTGGTGGGACGTGCTCGAAGTGGCCAAGAAGAGCGGCAAATTCGACAAGGCCAAGCTCAAGGAAGTGGAAAAATTCATGAAAGATCCCGCGGCCTGGTCGAAGGCGCATGGCGGCGCCGCGCAGGCGGCGGAGTAATAACGGGGACGAAATGCCAAATCAAAATGCGGATGTGATTGTTGTCGGCGCCGGCAATGCGGCGTTCTGCGCAGCGCTGGCTGCGGAAGAACAGGGCGCCAAGGTCGTCATGGTGGAAGCCGCGCCCGAGGATGAATCCGGCGGCAACAGCCGTTTCACCGCGGGCTCGATCCGCGTCGTCTATAACGGCATCGACGACATCAAGACGCTGGTTCCCGATCTGACGCCGGCGGAAATCGAGACGACCGATTTCGGCACCTACACCGCCGATCAGTTCTACGACGATATGGCGCGCGTCACGCAAAACCGCGCCGATCCCGATCTGGTCGAGCTCCTGGTCACCAAGAGCTTCAATTCGCTCAACTGGATGCGCAACAAGGGCGTCCGCCTCATTCCGATCTACGGCCGGCAGGCCTTCAAGATCGACGGCAAGTTCAAATTCTGGGGCGGCCTGACCGTCGAATCCGTCGGCGGCGGGCCGGGCCTCATTAATATGCTTACCGCGTCGGCCAAGAAGCGCGGCATCGATATCCATTATTCGACGCGCGGGATGGATCTGCTGTTCGACGGCAACCGCATCGATGGCATTCGCGTGCGCGAGAACGGCGACGTGCGCGAGCTGCGGGCGAAATCGGTGGTGCTTGCCTGCGGCGGCTTCGAAGCCAATCCGGAATGGCGCACGCGCTATCTTGGGCCCGGCTGGGACCTCGCGAAGGTGCGCGGCAGCCGCTACAACATCGGCGACGGCATCCGCATGGCGCTCGACATCGGCGCGGTGCCGCGCGGCAACTGGTCGGGCTGCCATGCCGTGCAATGGGAGATGAACGCGCCGGAATTCGGCGACCTCGCCGTCGGCGATCAGTTCCAGAAGCACTCTTATCCGTTCTGTATCCTGGTCAACGCCACCGGCAAGCGCTTCGTCGACGAGGGCGCCGATTTCCGCAATTACACTTACGCCAAATACGGCCGCGTCGTGCTGGAACAGCCCGGTCAGTTCGCCTGGCAGATTTTCGATCAGAAGACAAAACATCTGCAGCGCGACGAATACCGCATCCGGCAGATCACCAAGGTGACGGCGAACACCATTGACGAGTTCGCGCAGAAGCTCGATGGCGTGAACGCCGCCGAATTCGTCAAGACCATCAAGGAATATAACGCCGCGGTGAAGGCCGACGTGCCGTTCAATCCCAATATCAAGGACGGCCGCTGCACGACGGGTCTCGCCATCAACAAAAGCAATTGGGCGAACACCATCGACGCGCCGCCGTTCGAGGGCTATGCGGTCACCTGCGGCGTGACCTTCACCTTCGGCGGCTTGCGGATCAACACCGACGGCGAAGTGCTCAACACCGACTACCAACCGATCCGCGGGCTTTATGCGGCGGGTGAACTGGTCGGCGGCCTGTTCTACTTCAACTATCCGGGCGGCTCCGGCCTGATGTCCGGCACCGTGTTCGGCAAGATCGCCGGCACGTCCGCCGGCCGCGCCGGGAAGAACTGATCGAGGTGCGACAATGGACGCGAAGGTCAGGGGCTCGCTCAACGAACGTTCCGCGACCGAGATAGCAAACGAAGTCGCGGCGGGTAAGACGACGTGCGAGGCGGTGGTGCGCGATTGCGTGGCGCGGATCGCCGAGCGCGACGTCGTGGTGAAGGCCTTTGTAAATTTCGACGTTGATCTCGCGCTCGCGCAGGCGCGCGCGCTTGATCGCGGCCCGCGCCGTGGACCGCTGCACGGCGTACCGATCGGACTTAAGGACACGATCGACACGTTCGATATGCCGACCGAGATGGGTTCGCCGATATACCGCGGCAACCGGCCGCGCGCGGACGCCTCCTGCGTCGCGCTGTTGCGCCGTGCCGGCGCCGTCATTCTCGGCAAGACCGCGACGTGCGAATTCGCCGGCAGCGCGCCGCCGGAAACCACCAATCCGCACAATGCCGCGCGCACGCCTGGCGGCTCGTCGAGCGGCTCGGCGGCGGCGGTCGCCGATTTCATGGTGCCTGCGGCGCTCGGCACGCAGACCGGCGGCTCGGTATTGCGGCCGTCGTCGTTTTGCGGCGTGTTCGGATACAAGCCGACTTACAATACGATCAACAAGCAGGGCGTATGGCCGGCTGCCGATTCGATCGACACCATCGGCTGGCTGGCGCGTTCGATCGACGACATGGAGCTTCTGACCTCGGTGCTGCGCATGCAGCAGCCGGCGCCGCCGCGTAAGCTCGATGGCGCGCCGCGGATCGGCGTCTGGCGGACGGATTTGTGGGATACCGCGCAGGACGAAACCAAAGCCGCAGTCGCCGAGGCCGCCGCAAATCTTGGCAAAGCCGGAGCCGTGGTGCGCGATATTGACATGCCGGCCGATTTCACCGGCTTGCACGTCATCGCCCGCTCCACAATCGGATTTTACGAGCGCGCGGCCTGTATGGCCTTCGCCTGGGACAACGAGCGCGAACAACTGTCGGCGCAAATGCGCCGCTATATCGAGAACGGTCACAGGATTTCGCGCGACGAGTATGTCGCCGGCATGCGGCGCCTCGACGAATGCCGCGCGCTGTTGGCGCCGGTGTTCACGGATTTCGACGTATTGTTGGTGCCCTGCGTGCCGGGCGAGGCGCCGGAAGGTCTCGGCGCGACCGGGGATCCCTCGATGCAGGCGATATGGACCGCGTTGCACACGCCGACCATGACGCTGCCGACGTATCGCGGTCCCAACAATCTGCCGGTCGGCATCCAGCTCGTGGCACAGCGCTACGACGACGATCGTTTGTTCGGCTGCGCGCGCTGGATTTGGGAGAAAATCGGCGCGCAGGAGCTGGTCGGCGTGCGCCGGAGCGGATAATGGAATTCGACAATTCGTTCGATGTGCCGCTGCCTCCGGCGCAAGCCTGGGCGCTGCTGATGGACATTCCGCGCATCGCGCCCTGTATGCCGGGCGCCGAATTCGACTCAAATCGTCGATCCGCAAAACTACCAGGGCAAGATTTCCGTTCGCCTCGGCCCGGTGGCGCTCACTTTCTCCGGCCGTGTCGAATTCGACCAACTCGATGCCGCCAATCGCACCGCGCGCGTGAAGGCGCAAGGCAGCGACGCCAAAGGCCGCGGCGGCGCCAATGCCGCCGCGACGTTCCACATCGAGCCGGCCGGTGCGGGATCGAAGGTGCTGATCCATACCGATCTCGCGTTGTCGGGCGCGGTCGCGCAATACGGCCGCGGCGTCGGCATGATCGAGGCGACCGCCGCGCAAATCATCGGGCAGTTCGCGAATAACTTGCGCGCGCAACTTGCGAGTGCGCCGCCGTCGTCGCCGGCGCCAACGCAAACGCCGCAGCCGGCGGCCGCGAAACCGATCTCCGGCCTGTCGCTGGTGGTCCGCGTCATTTGGTCGAGGCTTGTCGCTCTGTTCAACGGAAGCAAAACCTAGCTATCATTACCATCGCCGGCAAACCGATGGGGCAATTATGGGCCGATCAGCCATCTTGCGGAACGTCACCTGGCTCTGTGCCGCGCTCGTCGCGCTCGCCGGCGTCGCCGCCGCCGACGATGTTGCGGATTTTTACAAGGGCCGCGATATTTCGATGGTCATCGGCTATAGCGCCGGCGGCGGCTACGATGCTTATGCGCGGCTGTTGGCGCGTTACTTCGGCAAGCATATTCCCGGCGAACCTTCGATCATCCCGCAGCAGATGGCCGGCGCCGGCAGTCTGCGGTCCGCCAACTACATTTATTCGGTCGCGGCCAAGGACGGTTCGGTGTTCGGTACGTTTTCCCGCAGCATGGGAGTGGCGCCGCTGCTCGGTCAGGCCGAGTTCGACAGCCGGAAATTCACCTGGCTCGGCAGTATCACCGATGACAATACGACCTGCGTGACGTCGAGCAATTCACCGATCAAGAACTGGAACGATTTCTTGAGCAAACCCTCCAAGTTCGGCGGCGAGGGCGCGGATTCCGACCCGGACATTTGGGCGCTGCTTTATAAAAACGTGTTTGGGGCCAAGGTTCAGCTTGTCACGGGCTATCCCGGCACCAACGATATCACCCTGGCCATGGAGCGCGGTGAAGTCGACGGCATGTGCGGCCTGTCGTGGAGCACGATTAAGACGCGCCATCAGGATTGGCTGGCGAATCATTCCGCCAACATCATCGTGCAGGCGGCGCTCAAGAAGGAGCCTGAAATGGGGTCGGTGCCGCTGGCGACCGATCTCGTCAGCAACCCGGAGCAGCTGCAGACCCTGAAACTCATGCTGGCGAGCCAGGCCATGGCCCGGCCGTTCGCCGCGCCGCCCGGCATCCCCGAGGACCGCAAGCAGGCTTTGATCGCGGCGTTCGACGCCACCATGACGGATCGCGATTTCCTTGCCGAGGCGCAGAAGCTTAACTTCGATGTGCATCCGGTGACCGCGGCGACCATCGACACGCTCTTGGCGGACGTCTATGCCACGCCGAAAGACGTCCTCGCCAAGGCGGCCAAGGCGATATCGAGTGCCAATCAGTGAATGAATTGATCGGAACGCGCGTCCTGCGCCTGGAAGACCATGCGCTTTTGACCGGCCATGGCCGTTTCGTCGACGATATTGCCGCGGCCGCCGTATTGGTCGCGGCTTTCGCGCGCAGCCCGCACCCGCATGCGCTGATCCGCAGCATCGATGCGAGCGCCGCGCGCGCGTTGCCGGGCGTCGTCGCGGTGCTCACGCTCGACGATCTCGCCGCGGTGCTGAAACGCCGGCGCATGATCCGAACTTCGAATTCCGGCACCAAACTCGACCAGAGCTGGCCGTTTGCGCTGGCCGACGGCGAAGTCTGCTTTGTCGGCGAGCCCGTCGCGATCGTCGTCGCCGAGGATCGCTATATCGCCGAAGACGCCGCGGCGCTCGTCGCGGTCGACTACGAGGTTATGCCCGCGGCGACCGATTGCCGGATTGATCGCGCGCCGGCGGTGCGCCGCGAGCTCGGCTCGAACGCCGTGATTTCCTATCAGGTCACCTATGGCGACGTCGACGCGGCATTCGCCAAGGCCGCGCATGTCGTGCGCGACGATCTGTGGATGCACCGCGGCGCCGGGCATTCGATGGAGGGGCGCGGGCTCCTCGCGCAAATCTCGGATCGCGAGACCGTGGTCTGGGCTTCGACGCAGAAAGCGCACGACCTGCGCACCGCCTTTGCCGATTATATCGATCTCGACGAAAGCCGGCTGCGCGTCGCGACGCCCGACGTCGGCGGCGGCTTCGGGCCGAAGCTTTGCGTCTATCCGGAGGATGTCGCTGTGGTCGCCGCCGCGACGCTGCTTCGCCGTTCGGTCAAATGGATCGAAGACCGCCGCGAGCATTTCACCAATGCGGCGCAGGAGCGCGACCAATATTGGTCGATCGAGCTTGCCGCCGACGCTGAGGGCCGCGTGCGCGGCCTGCGCGGCCGCTTGATTCACGATATCGGCGCCTATGCGCTGCAGGACGTGAATATCCCGTACAATTCCGCGACCACGCTCACCGGACCTTATATGGTGCCGGCGCTGGCGATGGCTGTCGTCGCGACCCACACCAACAAGGCGCCGGTTTCGTCCGTCCGAGGCGCGGGCTATCCGCAGGCGGCGTTCGCGATGGAGCGCATGATGGATCGCCTGGCGGGCGCGATGAAACTCGACCGCGCCGAATTGCGCCGCCGCAATCTGATCCCGGCGGAGAAAATGCCGTACCTCAAGCCGCTCAAGGCGCGCTCGGGCGAGCAGGTGCAATATGACAGCGGCGACTATCCCGGCTGTCAGGCGGAAATCTTAAGCGCCGCCGGCTGGGACGACTTTCCGCGCCGCCAAGCCGAGGCACGCGCGCAAGGTCGTTACATCGGCATCGGACTCGCGCACGGCATCAAGGGCACCGGCCGCGGCCCGTTCGAATTCGGTAACGTACGCGTGTCCCCGACGGGACATATCACGGTTTCAACCGGCGCCGCGCCGATGGGGCAGGGGCTTGCCACCGCGCTCGCGCAGATTTGCGCCGAGGCGTTCGGCGTGCGCGCGCAGGACGTCACCGTCATTGCCGGCGACACCGCGGCGGCGCCGCTCGGGCTCGGCGGTTTTGCCAGCCGCCAGACGGTCACAGCCGGCTCGTCGGTGCAGATCGCGGCCCTTGCGGTCGCAGCGAAGGCGCGCAAGCTCGCCAGCCACATGCTGGAAGCGGCGGAAGAGGATCTCGAGATCGTCGACGGCGAGGTTCGCGTGGTCGGTGCGCCGCAGCTTGCGGTCAAGCTCGGCGAGCTCGCGCGCGTATTGAAGGGTGCTCCGGGTTACGGCTTTCCGCCGGGCATCGATCCCGGCCTTGAAGCGAGCGCGACGTTTCGCGTCGACCAGCTTGCCTATACCAACGCCTGTCATGTCGTCGAGGTCGAGGTCGACACCGAGACCGGCGGAGTCAGCATTTTGCGCTACATCGCGCTCCAGGACGCCGGCCGCCGGGTCAATCCGCTGATCGTCGAGGGCCAGGTCCACGGCGGCATCGCCCACGGCGTCGGCAACGCGATACTGGAATGGATGGGCTACGACGCATCGGGTCAGCCGGTCACCACGACATTTGCCGACTATCTCCTGCCCACCGCGACCGATCTGCCGAATTTCGAGACGCTGTATAAGGAGTTGCCGTCGCCGCATAATCCGCTCGGCGTCAAGGGCGTCGGCGAGGTCGGCGTCATTCCCGCCGCCGCGGCGGTGATCTCCGCGATCGAGGACGCGCTGTCGCCGTTCGGCGTCCGCATTTCGCAGATGCCGGTCATGCCGCACGAGCTTGTTGAACTGATCGCCAAAGGCGCGACAGGATAATCGTTCCGGAACAGGAGCCTAGAATGAACCGTTTCAAATTCGCCGCGTCCGCGCTGCTGTGGTCGGCGCTGCTTTTGTCTTTCATGGCGCCGGCGCGCGCCGAGACGTTTCCGACGCGTCCCATTCACCTGATCTTGCCCTTTCAACCGGGTGGTATCGTCGATTTCGCCGGACGGGTTTTGGCGCAGAAGCTCGGCGATGCGCTGGGACAGACGATCGTCCCCGATAACAAGCCCGGCGCCGGCGGCATCGTCGGCCTTGATTATGTCGCCCATTCTCCGCCGGACGGCTACAACATCGTTCTGATCGATCCGAGCGTCGTCATTAATCCGACGCTGCAGAAGTCATTGCCTTTCGACGTTTTCAAGGACTTAGTGACCGTGTCGATCATCAATTCCTCGCCCGAGGTTCTGGTGGTGGCGCCGCAACTCGGCATTAAGACCTATCCCGAGCTTGTGGCCTACGGCAAAGCCAACCCCGGCAAGCTCAACTATGCTTCGGCGGGCGTCGGCACGACGCCGCATCTTGCCGCTGCGATGTGGGCGCAACGCACCGGAATCTCTGCGGTCCACGTGCCGTACAAAGGCGTGGGGCCGTCGTTCGTCGACCTGATGAGCAACAAAGTGCAGCTGGAGTTTTCAAGCATCGCCGGCGCGCTGCCGTTCACCTCGAAAGGCAGCGTCATCCCGCTCGCCACCACCGGCTCGAAGCGCTCGCCGGTCTATCCCGACCTGCCGACGGTTTCGGAATTCCTGCCGGGATACGAGGTGGACCTCTGGCTTGGCGTGTACGCGCCGGCGGGAACGCCGCCCGATGTTCTCGCCAAGCTTAACGGCGCTATCGCCAAGGCGCTGCAGGACGATCAGCTCAAAACCGCCTTCGCCAAGTTCGGTCTCACCCCGCGCGGCACCAGCCTCGACGAAGGCGCCGCTTTCACCAAGTCGGAATACGAGAAATGGAAAAAAGTCATCGCCGACGGCCACATCACGCTCGATTGAGCGGGGCATGAGCACGGTCGGCACGACAGGTCCCTGGCCGACGGAATTGCGCCTGCACAAGGATCGCAAGACGCTCACCGTCGCCTTCGAGGACGGCGAACGCTTCGATCTGCCGGCTGAATTTCTGCGCGTGCGCAGCCCGAGCGCCGAAGTGCAGGGTCATTCGCCGAGCGAGCGGCGCACCGTCGCCGGCAAGCAAAATGTGCAGATCCTGGAGCTGCATCCGGTCGGCAATTATGCGGTGCGGATCGTGTTCGACGATATGCACTCCACCGGCATCTTCAGCTGGGACTATTTTTTCGAACTTGGCAGCAATCGTGAAGACTACTGGCGCGCCTATCTTGACGAGCTCGCGGAGAAAAACTTGTCGCGCGCCCCCCAGCCCCGCTGAATTGGAAACACGCGCATTTTAGCTCGGGGTTGTTGGTTTTTACGCGGACCCCGGCCGATCGATTGCTTGTTGAAGGGACATTGCGAGCGAGTTCGCATACGGCCGACCGGCCAAACCACGATCTGGCGCGCCGGGTTCATAGGCCCAAGCGAGCAAGCAAGCGCGCTCTGGCTTTGCCGCTGATTTTTGCCGCCGTGGTTGATGAAACGCTGTCGCCGGAGTCGGTGCCGTGCGCAGCAAGGTGTCGGACTGCGGCAAAAAGGGCCCGGCTCGAAGATGCGGGACGAGCCGCTTTTCTTCGTCTAAGATTGAACAAGCGGCCGAAACGTGCCGCCGATGAGGGAGGAAATCCGATGACGTTGCGTAGTTTAACTGCGATTCTATTCGCGGCGGCCTTGTGCATCGCCGGCGCAGCAAGAGCCCAACAGCCGCCGGCGGCGCCCAACCTTGACGCCATTCCCGACAAAATGCCGTTTGACGTACCCTACGGTCCGCCGATCTCGCTGGAAAAGGCGCAGGCCCTGATTCAGGCGGCAACGGACGAGGCTACGAAGCGCGGCTGGCACTACGATGTCGCCGTCGTCGATTTCGGCGCCAATCTCGTGGCTTTTGCGCGCATGTCCGGAGGTCCGCTAGGTTCGATATCGATCGCCGAACACAAGGCCCGCGCTGCGGCTAAGTATCGCCGCCCGACCAAGGTATTCGAGGATGCGATTCAGAAATTCGATTTCAAATATCTGATGACGCTCGACGACATTATCGCTTCGCGCGGCGGTATCCCCTTGATCGAGGACGGTAAGGTAGTCGGCGCGATCGGCTGCTCGGCCGGAACCGGCTCTCAGGACGAGGCGATTTGCGAGGCAGCAATTGCAAAGGTGATGAAGTAGCCGGTGCGACGCGCGGTCTTCCGCGTCACGACAGTTTGCAGGCACGAGGGCGGCAGCGATGCCGCCCTCGTTGCGTCACAAAATCGGCTATGAAGAGTGAAGTTTAAGCGAATCTCATCTGGATAGGCCGGTGCGGGGATGAAGATCGGTCCGAAATGCAGGTGCGCGCGCTATCTGATCGCCGCGGCTTTCGTTGTTGCGCCGGCGATGCTGCGAGCGCCGTCGGCCGCCGCCCAGACCGGCCAGCCGATCGGCGTGCCAGAAAATCCATCCGCGGCGATGGCGCAATATCGCGAGGCGCTGGCGGCCTACGACCGGGCGCACGACGGCTATGCCGCCGCGGCGAACGCGTACTGGCACGACATCGCGGCGAAGCGGCAGTTGCGCAACGCCAAGCGCGCGCATGGCGAAGAACTCTCGATCGACGACTATGTGCTCGTTCAGCCGCCGGTCTATACCGGGCCGCCGAAGCCGCGCAATCCGGTCAAGCCGGAAGTGCCGCCGCGTCCGGTCTATGTGCCGGTGGTCGCCGATTTTCTTGCCGCGGCGGAACGGGAATTCAAGTTCGCTCCGCAACTGCCGCAAAGCGACGATCAGTTCAAACGCGCCTATGCCAGAGTGGCGCTGACGGCCGGGCTGACGCGGGATCAAATCGTGCGCATTTACAGCTTCGAAGCCACCGGAAACGGCAGTTACGACGTCGAGGCCGGCCGCGAATACAACAAGCACGCCCGCGCCATCACCACAGCCCTCGGCTATAACCAGCTCCTGGCAACCAACTCGGTCGAGATCGTCGCCGAGGACGGCAATCGCTTCCTCACCGATTTGCAGGCGAGGGTGGCGCAATTGCCGGATAACGACAAATGGGCGCTGGCGAATAAAATCGATGCCATGCGCAGGATGATCGCCTTTGCCAGAAGCGTGCCGGATGCCTGGGGCCAACACGAAATCCTCGCCAACACGGAAAAAGGGATCGCCGTGCACGCGCTTAATCTCGATCTCGACGTCGGGCCCTTGCTGCAGACGCAAAAGCTTCTGGACTCGGTCGTGTTCCGCACCGCAAGGGGTTTGTCCGGACGCTGACCGCGGCCGAGCTTGAAATGATGAACCTCACCGGCACGGCAACGGTTTCGATATGGTGACGATGCCGCTGCCATGGCGCGACAAGGTGCCGACCGCGAACTTCTTCCAGCCGAGCGGTTATGCCGACAATCCGGTAGCGCAACGCAATAACGTTGTCGCCAAACTGCTGGCGGCAACCAATGCGCGTATGGACGAAGAGAGCAAAAAGCCCGGCGCAGCGGAGCTGGCGGCCTTGTTGCATTGAGCGCCGATAGCTGCTCCGGTGGGGTTCCGGTACGGAAATTGGCCATTGCGATGCCATGGTGGGTCGATACGATGGCCATATCGAGATCTTCCAATTCACCTTCAAAAGCTTTGTTTGGGCAGTCGTGAAGCGGCGTGAATTTATAACATTGCTTTCCAGCACGGTGGCGCTCTGGCGGGGTCTGTGGCCGATTGCAGCGCGGGCTCAATATCAAATGCCGCCGCCCTATCCTGCGCCGGCCTATCAGCCCCAACAGATGCCGCCGCCGCCACAACAGGCGACGGCCGCCGCGCCCGCCGATAATTCGGTCGGGCAAGTCGCGACGGTCCAGGGTAGTGCCACCGTCACGCGGGCCAATGCCGCGGTTGCGGTGCTGCAAGTCGCCGATCCGATATTCAAGAACGACACACTGGAGACCGGCGCCGACTCTTCCCTCGGCGTCACGTTCGACGACGAGACGACGTTCAGCCTGTCCGCCGATACGCGCATCGTCGTCAACGAATTCGTTTATCAGGAGGGCGGCAGCGGCAACGCCGCCTCGTTCAATGTCGCGATCGGCACCGCCGCATTCGTCGCGAGCCTCGTCGCCAAGACCGGCGACATGAAGATCCGACGCCGGACGCTGCGATCGGCATTCGCGGCACGACCGGCGTGGTCGACGTACCGGCGGCGGGCGGGACGGCGGAGCACCGACCATAAAACTCTATCCGGACGCGGACGGCCATGTTGGGCAGATCGAAGTCTTCGACCGGCAGGGCGGCCGGCTCGGCACGCTGACCCAGGGCGCGAGCGCGTTTGCACTGCGCCTTGGCGCCGGCGGACGCCTCGCGGCGGTGCGTTACCAAATCCCGCCGCAGGAAGCGGCACGCGACCGCGGCGTGCTGCAGCGGCTTAATGTGTCGCATAATGTCGGGCGGCAGATGGTGATCCAGCGGCAGCAATTGCGCGGACGAATAATCCACAGCGCCAGAACAATCAGCGCCCGCCGGGCGGCCAGCAGAACTTCCGCCGGGGGCCCGCGGCCGCTCAACCGGCCGCCGGGAGGGCCAAGTCAGCCACGGCCGCGCGGGTCGAAGAACGACAACAGAAACCGATAACCGCTTTCGCCGCCGCACTCACAGCACGAGGACATTATGCGAGCCTATCAATGCCCAAGGGCGGTGCCGGTATCGACGCGGTCGCCCGGGTCGAGCGTCCCGATCCAAAGCCCGCGCATCGCCAGGTCCTGGTCAAGGTCAAGGCGTGCGCGCTCAATTTCCGCGATCTCGGCATCGTGCGCGGCAGCTATCGCATGCCGGTGCGCGAAAACGTCATCCCGTTGTCGGACGGCGCCGGCGAGGTCGTCGAGGTCGGCGCCGGAGTGACGCGGGTCAAAGTGGGCGATCGCGTCGCGGGAAATTTCTTTCAGCGCTGGGTCGGCGGCGAGCCGGCGGCCGATGTGCACAACAGCGCGCTTGGCGGCGGCATCGACGGCATGCTCGCGGACTATGCCGTTCTGGAGGAAGACGGCGTCGTGAAAATTCCGCGGCATTTGTCGCTGGAGGAGGGCGCGACGCTGCCGTGCGCCGCCGTGACCGTCTGGCACGCCATGATGGAACACGCAAAGCTCAAGGCTGGCGATACGATGCTGTTGCAGGGCACCGGCGGTGTCTCGATCTTCGGGCTGCAATTCGCGCATATGACCGGAATTCGAGCCGTCATCACGTCGTCGAGCGACGAGAAACTTGCGCGCGCGAAGAAATTGGGCGCCGCATTCGGCATCAACTACAAGACCACGCCCGACTGGGAAAAGGCGGCGCTGGAATTCACAGGCGGCGCGGGCGTCGATCATGTCGTCGAAGTCGGCGGCGCGGCGACGCTGACGCGCTCCTTCCACGCCATCCGCGCCGGCGGCAAGATTACGATGATCGGCGGCCTGAGCGGCGGCGCGACGGAACTCAATCCCGGGCTGATCTTCTCGCGCCGCGCCAATGTGCAGGGCATCTCGGTCGGCTCGACGGAAATGTTCGAGGCGATGAACCGTGCGGTCGAGGCGAATGCACTCAAGCCTGTGATCGACAAGGTCTTTCCGTTCGCCGACGCGCTTGCCGCCTATAGGCACATGGCTTCGGGTGCGCATTTCGGGAAGATCGTGATCCGCAGGCGTGAGGGCGAAGCGGTTGTCCGCCTGCGCTAAAGCTACGGCGCGACAGCGTTCGGTGAAACTGGCTTGCCGAACCGAAGCCGCGGAACGGCGAAGGCT
>CAVZIQ010000015.1:0-76018 GCA_963775515.1 uncultured Alphaproteobacteria bacterium
CGCGCCCGAGGATGAATCCGGCGGCAACAGCCGTTTCACCGCGGTCTCGATCCGCGTCGTCTATAACGGCATCGACGACATCAAGACGCTGGTTCCCGATCTGATGCCGGCGGAAATCGAGACGACCGATTTCGGCACCTACACCGCCGATCAGTTCTACGACGACATGGCGCGCGTCACGCAAAACCGCGCCGATCCCGATCTGGTCGAGCTCCTGGTCACCAAGAGCTTCGATTTGCTCAACTGGATGCGCAACAAGGGCGTCCGCCTGATTCCGATCTACGGCCGGCAGGCCTTCAAGATCGACGGCAAGTTCAAATTCTGGGGCGGCCTGACCGTCGAATCCGTCGGCGGCGGGCCGGGCCTCATCAATATGCTTACCGCGTCGGCCAAGAAGCGCGGCATCGATATCCATTATTCGACGCGCGGGATGGATCTGCTGTTCGACGGCAACCGCATCGATGGCATTCGCGTGCGCGAGACGGCGACGTGCGCGAGCTGCGGGCGAAATCGGTGGTGCTTGCCTGCGGCGGCTTCGAAGCCAATCCGGAATGGCGCACGCGCTATCTCGGCCCCGGCTGGGACCTCGCGAAGGTGCGCGGCAGCCGCTACAACATCGGCGACGGCATCCGCATGGCGCTCGAATCGGCGCGGTGCCGCGCGGCAACTGGTCGGGCTGCCATGCCGTGCAATGGGAGATGAACGCGCCGGAATTCGGCGACCTCGCCGTCGGCGATCAGTTCCAGAAGCACTCTTATCCGTTCTGTATCCTGGTCAACGCCACCGGCAAGCGCTTCGTCGACGAGGGCGCCGATTTCCGCAATTACACTTACGCCAAATACGGCCGCGTCGTGCTGGAACAGCCCGGTCAGTTCGCCTGGCAGATTTTCGATCAGAAGACAAAACATCTGCAGCGCGACGAATACCGCATCCGGCAGATCACCAAGGTGACGGCGAACACCATTGACGAGTTCGCGCAGAAGCTCGATGGCGTGAACGCCGCCGAATTCGTCAAGACCATCAAGGAATATAACGCCGCGGTGAAGGCCGACGTGCCGTTCAATCCCAATATCAAGGACGGCCGCTGCACGACGGGTCTCGCCATCAACAAAAGCAATTGGGCGAACACCATCGACGCGCCGCCGTTCGAGGGCTATGCGGTCACCTGCGGCGTGACCTTCACCTTCGGCGGCTTGCGGATCAACACCGACGGCGAAGTGCTCAACACCGACTACCAACCGATCCGCGGGCTTTATGCGGCGGGTGAACTGGTCGGCGGCCTGTTCTACTTCAACTATCCGGGCGGCTCCGGCCTGATGTCCGGCACCGTGTTCGGCAAGATCGCCGGCACGTCCGCCGGCCGCGCCGGGAAGAACTGATCGAGGTGCGACAATGGACGCGAAGGTCAGGGGCTCGCTCAACGAACGTTCCGCGACCGAGATAGCAAACGAAGTCGCGGCGGGTAAGACGACGTGCGAGGCGGTGGTGCGCGATTGCGTGGCGCGGATCGCCGAGCGCGACGTCGTGGTGAAGGCCTTTGTAAATTTCGACGTTGATCTCGCGCTCGCGCAGGCGCGCGCGCTTGATCGCGGCCCGCGCCGTGGACCGCTGCACGGCGTACCGATCGGACTTAAGGACACGATCGACACGTTCGATATGCCGACCGAGATGGGTTCGCCGATATACCGCGGCAACCGGCCGCGCGCGGACGCCTCCTGCGTCGCGCTGTTGCGCCGTGCCGGCGCCGTCATTCTCGGCAAGACCGCGACGTGCGAATTCGCCGGCAGCGCGCCGCCGGAAACCACCAATCCGCACAATGCCGCGCGCACGCCTGGCGGCTCGTCGAGCGGCTCGGCGGCGGCGGTCGCCGATTTCATGGTGCCTGCGGCGCTCGGCACGCAGACCGGCGGCTCGGTATTGCGGCCGTCGTCGTTTTGCGGCGTGTTCGGATACAAGCCGACTTACAATACGATCAACAAGCAGGGCGTATGGCCGGCTGCCGAATTCGATCGACACCATCGGCTGGCTGGCGCGTTCGATCGACGACATGGAGCTTCTGACCTCGGTGCTGCGCATGCAGCAGCCGGCGCCGCCGCGTAAGCTCGATGGCGCGCCGCGGATCGGCGTCTGGCGGACGGATTTGTGGGATACCGCGCAGGACGAAACCAAAGCCGCAGTCGCCGAGGCCGCCGCAAATCTTGGCAAAGCCGGAGCCGTGGTGCGCGATATTGACATGCCGGCCGATTTCACCGGCTTGCACGTCATCGCCCGCTCCACAATCGGATTTTACGAGCGCGCGGCCTGTATGGCCTTCGCCTGGGACAACGAGCGCGAACAACTGTCGGCGCAAATGCGCCGCTATATCGAGAACGGTCACAGGATTTCGCGCGACGAGTATGTCGCCGGCATGCGGCGCCTCGACGAATGCCGCGCGCTGTTGGCGCCGGTGTTCACGGATTTCGACGTATTGTTGGTGCCCTGCGTGCCGGGCGAGGCGCCGGAAGGTCTCGGCGCGACCGGGGATCCCTCGATGCAGGCGATATGGACCGCGTTGCACACGCCGACCATGACGCTGCCGACGTATCGCGGTCCCAACAATCTGCCGGTCGGCATCCAGCTCGTGGCACAGCGCTACGACGACGATCGTTTGTTCGGCTGCGCGCGCTGGATTTGGGAGAAAATCGGCGCGCAGGAGCTGGTCGGCGTGCGCCGGAGCGGATAATGGAATTCGACAATTCGTTCGATGTGCCGCTGCCTCCGGCGCAAGCCTGGGCGCTGCTGATGGACATTCCGCGCATCGCGCCCTGTATGCCGGGCGCCGAATTGATTCAAATCGTCGATCCGCAAAACTACCAGGGCAAGATTTCCGTTCGCCTCGGCCCGGTGGCGCTCACTTTCTCCGGCCGTGTCGAATTCGACCAACTCGATGCCGCCAATCGCACCGCGCGCGTGAAGGCGCAAGGCAGCGACGCCAAAGGCCGCGGCGGCGCCAATGCCGCCGCGACGTTCCACATCGAGCCGGCCGGTGCGGGATCGAAGGTGCTGATCCATACCGATCTCGCGTTGTCGGGCGCGGTCGCGCAATACGGCCGCGGCGTCGGCATGATCGAGGCGACCGCCGCGCAAATCATCGGGCAGTTCGCGAATAACTTGCGCGCGCAACTTGCGAGTGCGCCGCCGTCGTCGCCGGCGCCAACGCAAACGCCGCAGCCGGCGGCCGCGAAACCGATCTCCGGCCTGTCGCTGGTGGTCCGCGTCATTTGGTCGAGGCTTGTCGCTCTGTTCAACGGAAGCAAAACCTAGCTATCATTACCATCGCCGGCAAACCGATGGGGCAATTATGGGCCGATCAGCCATCTTGCGGAACGTCACCTGGCTCTGTGCCGCGCTCGTCGCGCTCGCCGGCGTCGCCGCCGCCGACGATGTTGCGGATTTTTACAAGGGCCGCGATATTTCGATGGTCATCGGCTATAGCGCCGGCGGCGGCTACGATGCTTATGCGCGGCTGTTGGCGCGTTACTTCGGCAAGCATATTCCCGGCGAACCTTCGATCATCCCGCAGCAGATGGCCGGCGCCGGCAGTCTGCGGTCCGCCAACTACATTTATTCGGTCGCGGCCAAGGACGGTTCGGTGTTCGGTACGTTTTCCCGCAGCATGGGAGTGGCGCCGCTGCTCGGTCAGGCCGAGTTCGACAGCCGGAAATTCACCTGGCTCGGCAGTATCACCGATGACAATACGACCTGCGTGACGTCGAGCAATTCACCGATCAAGAACTGGAACGATTTCTTGAGCAAACCCTCCAAGTTCGGCGGCGAGGGCGCCGGATTCCGACCCGGACATTTGGGCGCTGCTTTATAAAAACGTGTTTGGGGCCAAGGTTCAGCTTGTCACGGGCTATCCCGGCACCAACGATATCACCCTGGCCATGGAGCGCGGTGAAGTCGACGGCATGTGCGGCCTGTCGTGGAGCACGATTAAGACGCGCCATCAGGATTGGCTGGCCAATCATTCCGCCAACATCATCGTGCAGGCGGCGCTCAAGAAGGAGCCTGAAATGGGGTCGGTGCCGCTGGCGACCGATCTCGTCAGCAACCCGGAGCAGCTGCAGACCCTGAAACTCATGCTGGCGAGCCAGGCCATGGCCCGGCCGTTCGCCGCGCCGCCCGGCATCCCCGAGGACCGCAAGCAGGCTTTGATCGCGGCGTTCGACGCCACCATGACGGATCGCGATTTCCTTGCCGAGGCGCAGAAGCTTAACTTCGATGTGCATCCGGTAACCGCGGCGACCATCGACACGCTCTTGGCGGACGTCTATGCCACGCCGAAAGACGTCCTCGCCAAGGCGGCCAAGGCGATATCGAGTGCCAATCAGTGAATGAATTGATCGGAACGCGCGTCCTGCGCCTGGAAGACCATGCGCTTTTGACCGGCCATGGCCGTTTCGTCGACGATATTGCCGCGGCCGCCGTATTGGTCGCGGCTTTCGCGCGCAGCCCGCACCCGCATGCGCTGATCCGCAGCATCGATGCGAGCGCCGCGCGCGCGTTGCCGGGCGTCGTCGCGGTGCTCACGCTCGACGATCTCGCCGCGGTGCTGAAACGCCGGCGCATGATCCGAACTTCGAATTCCGGCACCAAACTCGACCAGAGCTGGCCGTTTGCGCTGGCCGACGGCGAAGTCTGCTTTGTCGGCGAGCCCGTCGCGATCGTCGTCGCCGAGGATCGCTATATCGCCGAAGACGCCGCGGCGCTCGTCGCGGTCGACTACGAGGTTATGCCCGCGGCGACCGATTGCCGGATTGATCGCGCGCCGGCGGTGCGCCGCGAGCTCGGCTCGAACGCCGTGATTTCCTATCAGGTCACCTATGGCGACGTCGACGCGGCATTCGCCAAGGCCGCGCATGTCGTGCGCGACGATCTGTGGATGCACCGCGGCGCCGGGCATTCGATGGAGGGGCGCGGGCTCCTCGCGCAAATCTCGGATCGCGAGACCGTGGTCTGGGCTTCGACGCAGAAAGCGCACGACCTGCGCACCGCCTTTGCCGATTATATCGATCTCGACGAAAGCCGGCTGCGCGTCGCGACGCCCGACGTCGGCGGCGGTTTCGGGCCGAAGCTTTGCGTCTATCCGGAGGATGTCGCTGTGGTCGCCGCCGCGACGCTGCTTCGCCGTTCGGTCAAATGGATCGAAGACCGCCGCGAGCATTTCACCAATGCGGCGCAGGAGCGCGACCAATATTGGTCGATCGAGCTTGCCGCCGACGCTGAGGGCCGCGTGCGCGGCCTGCGCGGCCGCTTGATTCACGATATCGGCGCCTATGCGCTGCAGGACGTGAATATCCCGTACAATTCCGCGACCACGCTCACCGGACCTTATATGGTGCCGGCGCTGGCGATGGCTGTCGTCGCGACCCACACCAACAAGGCGCCGGTTTCGTCCGTCCGAGGCGCGGGCTATCCGCAGGCGGCGTTCGCGATGGAGCGCATGATGGATCGCCTGGCGGGCGCGATGAAACTCGACCGCGCCGAATTGCGCCGCCGCAATCTGATCCCGGCGGAGAAAATGCCGTACCTCAAGCCGCTCAAGGCGCGCTCGGGCGAGCAGGTGCAATATGACAGCGGCGACTATCCCGGCTGTCAGGCGGAAATCTTAAGCGCCGCCGGCTGGGACGACTTTCCGCGCCGCCAAGCCGAGGCACGCGCGCAAGGTCGTTACATCGGCATCGAACTCGCGCACGGCATCAAGGGCACCGGCCGCGGCCCGTTCGAATTCGGTAACGTACGCGTGTCCCCGACGGGACATATCACGGTTTCAACCGGCGCCGCGCCGATGGGGCAGGGGCTTGCCACCGCGCTCGCGCAGATTTGCGCCGAGGCGTTCGGCGTGCGCGCGCAGGACGTCACCGTCATTGCCGGCGACACCGCGGCGGCGCCGCTCGGGCTCGGCGGTTTTGCCAGCCGCCAGACGGTCACAGCCGGCTCGTCGGTGCAGATCGCGGCCCTTGCGGTCGCAGCGAAGGCGCGCAAGCTCGCCAGCCACATGCTGGAAGCGGCGGAAGAGGATCTCGAGATCGTCGACGGCGAGGTTCGCGTGGTCGGTGCGCCGCAGCTTGCGGTCAAGCTCGGCGAGCTCGCGCGCGTATTGAAGGGTGCTCCGGGTTACGGCTTTCCGCCGGGCATCGATCCCGGCCTTGAAGCGAGCGCGACGTTTCGCGTCGACCAGCTTGCCTATACCAACGCCTGTCATGTCGTCGAGGTCGAGGTCGACACCGAGACCGGCGGAGTCAGCATTTTGCGCTACATCGCGCTCCAGGACGCCGGCCGCCGGGTCAATCCGCTGATCGTCGAGGGCCAGGTCCACGGCGGCATCGCCCACGGCGTCGGCAACGCGATACTGGAATGGATGGGCTACGACGCATCGGGCCAGCCGGTCACCACGACATTTGCCGACTATCTCCTGCCCACCGCGACCGATCTGCCGAATTTCGAGACGCTGTATAAGGAGTCGCCGTCGCCGCATAATCCGCTCGGCGTCAAGGGCGTCGGCGAGGTCGGCGTCATTCCCGCCGCCGCGGCGGTGATCTCCGCGATCGAGGACGCGCTGTCGCCCTTCGGCGTCCGCATTTCGCAGATGCCGGTCATGCCGCACGAGCTTGTTGAACTGATCGCCAAAGGCGCGACAGGATAATCGTTCCGGAACAGGAGCCTAGAATGAACCGTTTCAAATTCGCCGCGTCCGCGCTGCTGTGGTCGGCGCTGCTTTTGTCTTTCATGGCGCCGGCGCGCGCCGAGACGTTTCCGACGCGTCCCATTCACCTGATCTTGCCCTTTCAACCGGGTGGTATCGTCGATTTCGCCGGACGGGTTTTGGCGCAGAAGCTCGGCGATGCGCTGGGACAGACGATCGTCCCCGATAACAAGCCCGGCGCCGGCGGCATCGTCGGCCTTGATTATGTCGCCCATTCTCCGCCGGACGGCTACAACATCGTTCTGATCGATCCGAGCGTCGTCATTAATCCGACGCTGCAGAAGTCATTGCCTTTCGACGTTTTCAAGGACTTAGTGACCGTGTCGATCATCAACTCCTCGCCTGAGGTCCTGGTGGTGGCGCCGCAACTCGGCATTAAGACCTATCCCGAGCTTGTGGCCTACGGCAAAGCCAACCCCGGCAAGCTCAACTATGCTTCGGCGGGCGTCGGCACGACGCCGCATCTTGCCGCTGCGATGTGGGCGCAACGCACCGGAATCTCTGCGGTCCACGTGCCGTACAAAGGCGTGGGGCCGTCGTTCGTCGACCTGATGAGCAACAAAGTGCAGCTGGAGTTTTCAAGCATCGCCGGCGCGCTGCCGTTCACCTCGAAAGGCAGCGTCATCCCGCTCGCCACCACCGGCTCTAAGCGCTCGCCGGTCTATCCCGACCTGCCGACGGTTTCGGAATTCCTGCCGGGATACGAGGTGGACCTCTGGCTTGGCGTGTACGCGCCGGCGGGAACGCCGCCCGATGTTCTCGCCAAGCTTAACGGCGCTATCGCCAAGGCGCTGCAAGACGATCAGCTCAAAACCGCCTTCGCCAAGTTCGGTCTCACCCCGCGCGGCACCAGCCTCGACGAAGGCGCCGCTTTCACCAAGTCGGAATACGAGAAATGGAAAAAAGTCATCGCCGACGGCCACATCACGCTCGATTGAGCGGGGCATGAGCACGGTCGGCACGACAGGTCCCTGGCCGACGGAATTGCGCCTGCACAAGGATCGCAAGACGCTCACCGTCGCCTTCGAGGACGGCGAACGCTTCGATCTGCCGGCTGAATTTCTGCGCGTGCGCAGCCCGAGCGCCGAAGTGCAGGGCCATTCGCCGAGCGAGCGGCGCACCGTCGCCGGCAAGCAAAATGTGCAGATCCTGGAGCTGCATCCGGTCGGCAATTATGCGGTGCGGATCGTGTTCGACGATATGCACTCCACCGGCATCTTCAGCTGGGACTATTTTTTCGAACTTGGCAGCAATCGTGAAGACTACTGGCGCGCCTATCTTGACGAGCTCGCGGAGAAAAACTTGTCGCGCGCCCCCCAGCCCCGCTGAATCGGAAACACGCGCATTTTAGCTCGGGGTTGTTGGTTTTTACGCGGACCCCGGCCGATCGATTGCTTGTTGAAGGGACATTGCGAGCGAGTTCGCATACGGCCGACCGGCCAAACCACGATCTGGCGCGCCGGGTTCATAGGCCCAAGCGAGCAAGCAAGCGCGCTCTGGCTTTGCCGCCGATTTTTGCCGCCGTGGTTGATGAAACGCTGTCGCCGGAGTCGGTGCCGTGCGCAGCAAGGTGTCGGACTGCGGCAAAAAGGGCCCGGCTCGAAGATGCGGGACGAGCCGCTTTTCTTCGTCTAAGATTGAACAAGCGGCCGAAACGTGCCGCCGATGAGGGAGGAAATCCGATGACGTTGCGTAGTTTAACTGCGATTTTATTCGCGGCGGCCTTGTGCATCGCCGGCGCAGCAAGAGCCCAACAGCCGCCGGCGGCGCCCAACCTTGACGCCATTCCCGACAAAATGCCGTTTGACGTACCCTACGGTCCGCCGATCTCGCTGGAAAAGGCGCAGGCCCTGATTCAGGCGGCAACGGACGAGGCTACGAAGCGCGGCTGGCACTACGATGTCGCCGTCGTCGATTCCGGCGCCAATCTCGTGGCTTTTGCGCGCATGTCCGGAGGTCCGCTAGGTTCGATATCGATCGCCGAACACAAGGCCCGCGCTGCGGCTAAGTATCGCCGCCCGACCAAGGTATTCGAGGATGCGATTCAGAAATTCGATTTCAAATATCTGATGACGCTCGACGACATTATCGCTTCGCGCGGCGGTATCCCCTTGATCGAGGACGGTAAGGTAGTCGGCGCGATCGGCTGCTCGGCCGGAACCGGCTCTCAGGACGAGGCGATTTGCGAGGCAGCAATTGCAAAGGTGATGAAGTAGCCGGTGCGACGCGCGGTCTTCCGCGTCACGACAGTTTGCAGGCACGAGGGCGGCAGCGATGCCGCCCTCGTTGCGTCACAGAATCGGCTATGAAGAGTGAAGTTTAAGCGAATCTCATCTGGATAGGCCGGTGCGGGGATGAAGATCGGTCCGAAATGCAGGTGCGCGCGCTATCTGATCGCCGCGGCTTTCGTTGTTGCGCCGGCGATGCTGCGAGCGCCGTCGGCCGCCGCCCAGACCGGCCAGCCGATCGGCGTGCCAGAAAATCCATCCGCGGCGATGGCGCAATATCGCGAGGCGCTGGCGGCCTACGACCGGGCGCACGACGGCTATGCCGCCGCGGCGAACGCGTACTGGCACGACATCGCGGCGAAGCGGCAGTTGCGCAACGCCAAGCGCGCGCATGGCGAAGAACTCTCGATCGACGACTATGTGCTCGTTCAGCCGCCGGTCTATACCGGGCCGCCGAAGCCGCGCAATCCGGTCAAGCCGGAAGTGCCGCCGCGTCCGGTCTATGTGCCGGTGGTCGCCGATTTTCTTGCCGCGGCGGAACGGGAATTCAAGTTCGCTCCGCAATTGCCGCAAAGCGACGATCAGTTCAAACGCGCCTATGCCAGAGTGGCGCTGACGGCCGGGCTGACGCGGGATCAAATCGTGCGCATTTACAGCTTCGAAGCCACCGGAAACGGCAGTTACGACGTCGAGGCCGGCCGCGAATACAACAAGCACGCCCGCGCCATCACCACAGCCCTCGGCTATAACCAGCTCCTGGCAACCAACTCGGTCGAGATCGTCGCCGAGGACGGCAATCGCTTCCTCACCGATTTGCAGGCGAGGGTGGCGCAATTGCCGGATAACGACAAATGGGCGCTGGCGAATAAAATCGATGCCATGCGCAGGATGATCGCCTTTGCCAGAAGCGTGCCGGATGCCTGGGGCCAACACGAAATCCTCGCCAACACGGAAAAAGGGATCGCCGTGCACGCGCTTAATCTCGATCTCGACGTCGGGCCCTTGCTGCAGACGCAAAAGCTTCTGGACTCGGTCGTGTTCGCGCACCGCAAGGGGTTTGTCCGGACGCTGACCGCGGCCGAGCTTGAAATGATGAACCTCACCGGCGACGGCAACGGTTTCGATATGGTGACGATGCCGCTGCCATGGCGCGACAAGGTGCCGACCGCGAACTTCTTCCAGCCGAGCGGTTATGCCGACAATCCGGTAGCGCAACGCAATAACGTTGTCGCCAAACTGCTGGCGGCAACCAATGCGCGTATGGACGAAGAGAGCAAAAAGCCCGGCGCAGCGGAGCTGGCGGCCTTGTTGCATTGAGCGCCGATAGCTGCTCCGGTGGTGTTCCGGTACGGAAATTGGCCATTGCGATGCCATGGTGGGTCGATACGATGGCCATATCGAGATCTTCCAATTCACCTTCAAAAGCTTTGTTTGGGCAGTCGTGAAGCGGCGTGAATTTATAACATTGCTTTCCAGCACGGTGGCGCTCTGGCGGGGTCTGTGGCCGATTGCAGCGCGGGCTCAATATCAAATGCCGCCGCCCTATCCTGCGCCGGCCTATCAGCCCCAACAGATGCCGCCGCCGCCACAACAGGCGACGGCCGCCGCGCCGGCCGATAATTCGGTCGGCCAAGTCGCGACTGTCCAGGGTAGCGCCACCGTCACGCGGGCCAATGCCGCGGTTGCGGTGTTGCAAGTCGCCGATCCGATATTCAAGAACGACACGCTGGAGACCGGCGCCGACTCTTCCCTCGGCGTCACGTTCGACGACGAGACGACGTTCAGCCTGTCCGCCGATACGCGCATCGTCGTCAACGAGTTCGTTTATCAGGAGGGCGGCAGCGGCAACGCCGCCTCGTTCAATGTCGCGATCGGCACCGCCGCATTCGTCGCCAGCCTCGTCGCCAAGACCGGCGACATGACGATCACGACGCCGGACGCTGCGATCGGCATTCGCGGCACGACCGGCGTGGTCGACGTGCCGGCGGCGGGCGGGACCGCCGCGCCGACCGTCAAGCTTTATCCCGATGCCGACGGCCATGTCGGGCAGATCGAAGTGTTCGACCGCCAGGGCAACCGGCTCGGCGCCCTGACCCAGGGTGAGAGCGCATTTGCGTTTCGCCCCGGCGCGGGCGGCCGGATCACTGCGGTGCCCTACCGGATCCCGCCGCAGGAGGCGGCGCGCGACCGCGGCGTTTTGCAGCGGTTGAATGTGACGCACAATATCGGCCGGCAGATGATCAACCAGCGGCGGCAATTGCGCGGACCGAATCCACGAGGGCCGAACAATCCGCGGCGGCAGGGCGGCCCGCAGAATTTCCGTCCGGGTGGCCCGCGGCCGCTCAACCGCCCGCCGGGAGGGCCCGGCCGGCCGCGGCCGCGCGGACCGCGGAACGACAACAGAAACCGATAAACGCGCCCGTCGAATCCGGCGCGAACAGAAGCGGGGAAACCAATGCGAGCCTATCAAATACCCAAGGGCGGTGCCGGCATCGAGTCGGTGGTCCGGGTCGAGCGTCCCGATCCCAAGCCGGGCCACCGCCAGGTGCTGGTGAAGGTCAAAGCGTGCGCGCTTAATTTCCGCGATCTCGGCATTGTGCGCGGCAGCTATCGCATGCCGGTGCGCGAGAACGTCATTCCGCTGTCTGACGGCGCCGGTGAAGTGGTCGCGATCGGGCCCGGCGTGCTGCGCGTGAAGGTCGGCGATCGCGTCGCCGGCAATTTCTTTCAACGCTGGCCGGGCGGCGAATCTTCAGCCGAGGTGCATGGCAGCGCGCTCGGCGGTGGCATCGACGGGATGCTGGCCGACTATGCGCTTCTGGAAGAAGACGGCGTGGTGAAGATCCCGCCGCATCTGTCTTTCGAGGAGGGCGCGACGCTGCCTTGCGCCGGTGTCACCGCCTGGCACGCCATGATGGAGCATGCCAAGCTCAAGGCCGGCGATACGATCCTGCTGCAAGGCACCGGCGGCGTTTCGATATTCGGATTGCAATTCGCCCACGCCATGGGCATCCGCGCCATCATCACGTCATCGAGCGACGAGAAGCTCGCGCGTGCCAAGAAAATCGGCGCGGCATTCGGCATCAACTACAAGACCACGCCCGACTGGGACAAGGCGGCGATGGAATTCACCGGCGGCGTCGGCGTCGATCATGTCATCGAGGTCGGCGGCGCCGCGACACTGACGCGTTCATTCCATGCCATCCGCGTCGGCGGCAAAGTCTCGATGATCGGCGGTTTGAGCGGCGGCGCCACCGAGCTCAATCCCGGCCTTATCTTCTCCCGCCGCGCCAATGTGCAGGGCATTTCGGTCGGCTCGACGCAAATGTTCCTGGCGATGAACCGCGCGATCGAAGTCAATGCCATCAAGCCGGTGATCGATGAAGTGTTCGCCTTCGCCGACGCGCAGGCGGCCTACAAGCACATGGCCTCCGGCGCGCATTTCGGGAAGATCGTCATTCGGGTTGAGTGACGGCGAAGCGGTTGTCCGCCTGCGCTAAAGCTACGGCGCGACAGCGTTCGGTGAAACTGGCTTGCCGAACCGAAGCCGCGGAACGGCGAAGGCTGGTGGGCGCTGTAGGGATTGAACCTACGACCTCTCCCGTGTGAAGGGAACGCTCTCCCGCTGAGCTAAGCGCCCGGTCCAGAACTCGGGATTTAGTAGGCGGCTCTTCCAAGTGTCAAGCGAACGGGCCGCTCACGCCGCTTAGTTTGTCGAAGCGACGCGCGAGGCGGTCGATTGCAGGGCGCGGATGCGGTCGGCGAGGGTATTTTTGTTTTCGGGCGCGCTGTCGCCGTTTTCGGCCGCTGCCTCGTTGCGGTTGGCGGCCGGCGCGGCGCGGCCGGCGCTCGATGCCTCCACCAGCATCGTTTCGATCGGCGAGCCGGGGCCTTCCAGCGCCGCGGTGAGGCGGGCGACTTCGGCGGCGACGTCGTTGATGCGCTCGCGCAACAGCGCGTTTTCGACGCGCTCGGCGGCCCAGGTCAATTCGGCGTCGCGTTTCATGGTGCCGACCTCGCGCTGAAGCTTGGTGCGTTCCTCGATCGCGGCGGCGAGCTGCGCCTCCAGCTGCGCGATGTCCGACCGGAACCGCTCCACCGCGCCGCTCGATCGGCTGCCCGAGGTCGCCAATTCACTGCGCAGATCGGCTTCGATCTTGCGCGCGCCTTCGAGTTCGTTGCGCAGGCGTTCGAGCTGATAATCGCGCTCGGCCAAGACGCGGCCCTGATCGCCGAGCCGCCCTTCAAGGTCCTGGACGCGGCGATTGAGCACCTCCGCCTCGGTCTGATGGACGAAGAGTTGCCGTTCGAGCTCGGCTGTGCGCGCGCCGAGGTCGCCGAGTTTGCCGCGCGCCGCGCTCAATTCGTTTGCCGCCGTCGCGGCGTCGGTGCGTTCGCGGTCCAGCCGGCGCTCGGTTTCTTCGACCGCGCGTTCGTAGTCGGCGACGCTGACCTTCATCGCCTCGACCTGGGTGCGGAAGGTCGCGATCTCGGTGCGCTGGCTGTCGGCGATCAACGATCGTTCGCCGAGCTCGCCGAGCAATTTGGTAAGCTCAGCCTCTTTGTCGGCCAACTGCCGCTCGGCTTCGCGCAGCGAGCTCGACTTGATTTGAAATTCTTCTTCGGTGGAGCGCAATTGATCGCGTAAGCTTTTGTCGCGCGCTTCCAGCGCGAAGATCGCCGCGGTCTTCTCGCCGAGCTCCTTCTTGAGATGATTGATGGCGTCGGCCTTCTTGCCCAGCTCGGCGAGCTGCGTCGACGTCTTGGCTTTCATCTTCTCGACGCTCATTTCCAGGCGTCGGGTCGACATCGCGAATTCGGCGCGAAGCTGGTCCTTGTCGGCGCGGATTTCGGAGATCGACAGCGGCGTCGCCGCTTCGAGGCGCTTCATCGTCAGGCGGACGGCGCGATTGTGAACGAGCGGAACGAACAACAGGCAAAGCAAAGCCGCAATCAGGAATCCGATACCGAAATACATGACCAATTCGATCATGACTCTACGCCTCCAGCCACACCGCTGCCGTGGCGTGACCATGGCATGGGGGTGCGCACTGCACCATACACACGAGCGGTTAACCTAAACCGACTTTGTCCGCCGCGCCATCGTTTCGATGATCGGCGCGATATTGGCCACAATGTGGGGAGATCAAAATGGATTCCACGTCGGCCGCTGGGTGAATTTCAGGTAGCCAAGATTAGCGCCGAGGCGGAACCCGACGCCAGAGCGGATCGGCACCAGCACAATATTATTGGCCGTGAGCGCTGTCATCCCGAAACCGCCGATGAAATAGGCAGAACCGTTGACGCCGCCGAAGCGGTCAAAGATCGCCTGGGTCGCCGGCAGATTGTAGACCAGCATCATGGTCCGCGCGCCATCGGCGCCGGCGTCAAAGCCGATGCTAGGCCCTTCCCAGAACACGCGTAAATCGCCGGCGTTTTTCGTGTAGAGCGTGCCGTCGCCGTAGCGCAGGCCGCCGACGAAAGCACCGCTGCCTTCCTCGCCCAGGATATAGCCGTTCGGTTCGCCCCATTGGCTGAAGGCCTTCTGCATCACCATGGCGAGCCCGCGCGACACACCGCCGAAGAAGTGGTGTCCGGCCTCGATGACTTCATCGGCCGAGAAATGGCCCGAATCGTGAGGCGGGGGAGGCGGCCCAGGCGCGACGGCCGCGGGCGGCTGCTGCGGCGGCGGCATGGTCTGGGCGGTCGCCGGCGCTGCGGCGAAAAGAGCGAGAACGATGGTGATTTCGGCGATCCGCACGGTGAGATTCATGGTCAGCTCTCCGCTTAACCCCTTGCTCACGCGATCGGTTTAACTGGGATGGGAACCGATCCGAATCAGCCTAGCTTTTGCGGAGACTATGACGACAGCACGGCGAAAACGAAAGCAATACTGGGCCGCTATTGCGGCCTGCACCGGCCTGGCCGCCTATGCCGGCCTCATTTTTATGCTGACCGCCGGTCCGCCTATTCCGCGCGCGGCTGCCACCGAGCGGATCGTGGTGGACTGGCATACCGGGCTTGCGATCGACGGCTATGACCCGGTCGCTTTTTACACCGACGGCAAGCCTGTGGCTGGCAGCAGCGATTTTGAATTGCGCTACGGCGGTGCGGTCTGGCGTTTCGCCAATGTCGGCAATCGCACGGCATTTGCGGCGAGCCCCGACGTCTACATGCCACAATATGGTGGTTACGATCCGCTTGGCGTTGTGAGCGGCGCCACCGTCGCGGGCAATCCGAATGTGTGGCTGCTTGTCGGCGAGAAGCTGTTTCTGTTTTACGATGCCGACCGGCGCGACAAGTTTGCCGCCGATCCGGATCGCTTCACCGCTTCGGCCAACCGCAAATGGCCGAGCATGGTGCGCACGCTCATACCGTAGCGGGTCGGCCGGACGCAACGAAGGCCGGGATCGAGAGGTCGGCCGTCCCGTAGCGCAACGGCGATCCGTCGGGCGCCGTTACGTCTCCGCCCGCCGCTTTGAGGATGGCATGACCCGCTGCGACGTCCCAGTCCCGCGTTGGAGCGAGCCGCGGATAAAGATCGGCCGTGCCGTCGGCGACGCGGCATAATTTTACCGACGAGCCGCATTGCACGAGCTTTGCCTGCGGAAAGCCGTCGGCAAAGGCGCGTGTGCGCGCGTCGAGATGCGAACGGCTGACCATGATGGCGACTTCGCGCGGAGGGCGCGGCCGAGTGTGGATTGGGGTCGGCTTGCCGATTGTGGCGCCTGCAATCCGATCGGCGCCGCGGCCGGCGATCCCGCGCCAAAAGCCGCCAAGCGACGGCGCGGGCGCACAGATGATACCGAGCAGCGGCGCCCCATCGGTCATCAGCGCGATATTGATCGTATATTCGTCGCGGCCGGCGATGAATTCCCGCGTGCCGTCGAGGGGGTCGACAAGAAAGTAGCTGCCGCTCTCGATGGCTTTCGGCTTGTCATGCGACGCCCGCTCCTCCGAAATGATCGGTATTCCGGGAGCAAGGCGTTGCAGACCCTCGCAGATGATGACTTCAGCGGCTTCGTCCGCCGCGGTCACCGGCGACCCATCGGCCTTGATTCGCGCATCGCCTTCGCTGGCCAAATCCAAAATCGCGGCCGCCGCGCGAGCAGCGATCCCGGTCAGTTCGTCCATGAGTGCCGCGCAGGCGGCAGCGTCTAAGCGTGGCACTGAAGGTTCCCAGGGTTCCCGGCCGGTGGAGGTTTTGCGATCTAGCACGGCTCGCGCCGCAGGGCACGATTGCCGAATCGGCTGTGCTATGACACGGACGGGTCGTTTCCCGTGCCGCGGAGCCGCCCATGTCCGCCCCCGTTACCGGTCCTATTACCATTGGAGCCCTCGATCTTGCGGCGCTCCTGTGTTCGCGCGTTTGTCACGACCTGATCAGTCCCGTCGGCGCCATCGTCAACGGGCTGGAGGTTCTGGAAGAGGATAAAGACGAAGAAACCAAGATCTTCGCGCTCGACCTGATCAAGAAAAGCGCGCGCCAGGCCTCCGCCAAGCTGCAATTCTGCCGGCTGGCCTTTGGCGCCGCGGGATCGGCCGGTGCGCAAATCGAACTCGGCGATGCCGAAAAAACGGCGCGCGGTCTCATCGAGGACGGCAAGACGACGATCGTCTGGAATTTACCCCGGGAATTGGTGCCGAAGAACCGGGCAAAGCTCCTGCTCAACATGCTGATGGTTGGCGGCGGGACGATCCCGCGCGGCGGGACTCTGACGGTCGATCCGCTGGCTAACGGCTATAGGGTCACCGCCGCCGGCCTCAACGCCCGCTTGACCCAGGCCACCGCCGAGCTTCTTGGCGGCAGCCCGGCACAGACCGTCGATGCCCACGCCATCCAGCCGCTCTATACCGGAATTCTGGCCCGGGATTGCGGACTGACCGTATCGGCCGCGGTCGAGGGCGAGACGGTGGTTGTAACGGCCGGTTGAGCGGTTATTGCGGGTCCGACCGGAGCCATATTCGGCTATCCCGCAACCGAAATTAAACCCTTTGGCAACACACTGAAGCCGCCCGATCAGGCGTTCCGCGCCTGGCGAAGGCGGCGCGCGCGGTGCGCGCCCGGCGATAAAAAGCACGCTCTGCGTGTGCCGGCGAGTTAGCCGGCGGCGACGAGGCGCCTTGCATGGACGAGTTACTGCGGGACTTTTTGACCGAAACCGGCGAGAGCCTCGATCTCGTCGACGCCCAGCTTGTGCGCTTCGAGCAGGAGCCGAACAACGGCGCCATCCTCGGCAACATTTTTCGCCTCGTCCACACCATTAAGGGCACTTGCGGCTTTCTCGGGCTGTCCCGGCTCGAAACCCTGACCCACGCCGCCGAGACCCTGATGGGGAAATTCCGCGACGGCATGCCCGTCACCGCCGAGGCCGTAACCCTCATCCTTTCCACCATCGACCGCATCAAGACGATTCTCGACGAACTCGAGGCGAAACAGCAGGAACCGGCAGGCAGCGACGCCGACCTGATCGAACAGCTTGCGGGCATGGCGCGCGGGGACGCGGCACGCCCGCCGCCGTTGCAAAAGTCGGCGGCGCAGGACGCCGGCGCGCCGCACGACGCGGCCGTAGCCGCCGAGGCGGAAAAACCCGCGGCTGAGACGAATGAAAAGCTCGCCAGCCACTCAATTCGCGTCAGCGTCGACACGCTTGATCGCCTCATGACCACGGTTTCGGAGCTGGTTCTGACCCGCAACCAGCTGCTCGAGATCGTTCGTAAGCACGAAGAGTCCGACTTCAAGGTGCCGCTGCAGCGGCTCTCCAACGTCACCGCCGAGCTTCAGGAAGGCGTGATGAAAACGCGCATGCAGCCGATCGGCAATGCGTGGCAGAAGCTGCCGCGCATCGTGCGCGATCTGTGCGCCGAACTTGGCAAGGAGATCGAACTTGAAATGAACGGCGCCGAGACCGAGCTCGATCGCCAGGTGCTCGAACTCGTACGCGATCCGCTGACGCATCTCGTCCGCAACTGCGCCGATCACGGTATCGAAAGCCCGACCGCGCGCATCGCCGCCGGCAAACCGCGTAGCGGAACCATCCGGCTCACCGCATACCATCAGGGCGGTCACATCATCATCGAGATCGCCGACGATGGCCGCGGTCTCGATACGGCGCGTATCAAGGCCAAGGCAGTCGAGGTCGGGCTTGCCGGCGAAACCGAGCTGGCCGGTAAATCCGATGTCGACATCTGCAATTTCATCTTCGCGCCCGGTTTTTCCACCGCCGCCGCGGTGACGAGCATTTCCGGCCGCGGCGTCGGCATGGACGTCGTGCGCAGTAATATCGAGCAGATCGGCGGCACGGTGGACCTGAAAACCGTTGCCGGCGCCGGAACGATCTTCACCATCAAAATCCCGCTGACGCTCGCCATCGTTTCGGCGCTCATCGTCGCGGCGGCGGGCGAGCGTTTCGCCATCCCGCAGCTCTCCGTGCTCGAACTGGTTCGCGCCGGGGGCTCCGGCGAGCACCGCATCGAGCGGATCAAAGACACTCCGGTTTTAAGGCTGCGCAACAAGCTGCTGCCGCTCCTTTATCTGAACGAAGTCTTCAAGCTTGGCGACAGCGACCGCGAGAGCGGCTTTGTCGTCGTCATCCAGGTCGGCAATCAGGTGTTCGGCGCCGTGGTCGATGGCGTGCTGCACACCGAGGAGATCGTGATCAAGCCGATGTCGTCGAAGCTGCGGCACCTCGCGGTGTTTTCCGGGACCACCATCCTCGGCGACGGCTCGGTCATCATGATCGTCGACCCTAATGGCGTCTCGCAGGCGCTCGGCCGCGCCGCCGCCCAGGCCGCGCAGGCGGAGACGCCCGAACTGATGCAGAGCGAGCAAGCCGCGGCAGACGACACCGTCTCGCTTTTGGTGTTCCGCGCCGGATCGCAGCGGCCGAAGGCCGTGCCACTGTCCCTCGTCACCCGCCTCGAGGAGATCGATTGCCGCCGCATCGAAATCTCCGACGGCCGCCATCTCGTGCAATATCGCGGTCAACTCATGCCGCTGCTTCGCATTGACGGCGAGACCGGGCTGAAGAACGAAGGCGCCCAGCCGATCCTGGTTTTCTCCGATCACGGACGCTCGATGGGTCTCGTGGTCGACGAGATCGTCGACATCGTCGAGGATAAGCTCGACATCGAAGTGACCAGCGATCGTCCCGGTGTCCTTGGCTATGCCGTGGTCAAAGGCAACACCACCGAGATCGTGGATGTGGGGCATTTCCTGCCGCAGGCCTTCGAGGACTGGTTCCGCCGCCGCGATGCGGCGAAGGCAGGGCCGGCGCGCACGGTTCTGCTGGTCGATGACTCGCCGTTCTTCCGCGAAATGCTGGCGCCGTTGATCAAGGCGGCCGGCTACCAGGTCGTCGCCGTCGGGTCGGGCGCGGACGCGATGGCCGCGCTCAAGTCCGGCAATCGGGTCGACCTCGTCGTGACCGACGTCGAAATGCCGGATATGGACGGATTTGCGCTGGCGCAAGCGATGCGCAGCACGCCCGGCACCGCCGCCATACCGATCATTGCGCTTGCAGCGATGGTTTCGGACGAGACGATCGAGCGCGGGCGCGCCGTCGGGTTCCACGATTTTGTCGCCAAGTTCGACCGGCCGGGATTGATCGCAGCAATCAAGGAACAGAGCGCCGACCTCAATCGGGCGGCGTGACAGCGATGAACGACAACACGAACATAGCCGAATACGTCACCTTCACCGCCGCCGGGCAGATGTTTGCGCTGCCGATCGAGCGCGTGCAGGACGTGTTCAAGCTCGCCCGCATGACGCGGGTGCCGCTTGCCGGACCGGAGATCGCGGGCGTCCTCAATCTGCGTGGACGCATCGTCACGGCGATCCATCTCGGCAATCGGCTGGACCTGCAATCGAGCGGGCAGGCGACGCCGCCCATGGCGATCGGTATCGAATTCGGCGCCGAATCCTTTGGCCTTCTGGTCGATGCGGTCGGCGAAGTACTCAAGCTTGCGGATGGCGAGCGCGAAGCAAATCCCATCAATCTCGACCGCAAGCTCGCTCGCGTATCCGCCGGCGTATTCCGGCTCGACGGTCAACTCCTCGTGGTGCTCGACGTGGATCGGGTGCTGGATTTAGATGTCGAGGCGGCGGCGGCCTGAATGTGAATGGCAATGATGAGCACTGCAACGAGACGGACAGCGGCATCGACCGCTCAAGCCTAGAGTGAGGAGACTATGAAAACGTGCTTGGTTGTTGACAACTCCAGCGTCATTCGCAAGGTGGCGCGGCGAATCCTCGAAGGGCTCGACTTCCAGATCATGGAGGCCGAGAACGGCGAAGAAGCGATTAAATCGTGCCGGAATCAAATGCCGGACGCGATCCTGCTCGATTGGAACATGCCGAAAATGGACGGTTATGATTTCCTTCGGGCGCTACGGCGGCTGCCGAGCGGCGACGGGCCCAAAGTGGTGTTCTGCACCACCGAAAACGATGTCGCCCACATCGCTCGCGCACTGCATGCCGGAGCCAACGAATACATCATGAAGCCGTTCGACAAAGATATCGTCGAAGCCAAATTCCAGGAAGTCGGGCTGATCTAGAGCACGCTCCGGAACAGCCCGTTCCAGGAGCTTCTGCTGCAGCGACGCTAAATCCGGCCTGTCCCTCGCGCCGGCGAGATTTGTCCGTATCTGAAAGTTCGCGTACCGAAAGTTGAAGTTGTATGAGTACCGTTTTCGCAGCCACAAGCCCGGCGCCCCGGACCGCGAAACCGATCCGCGTGATGGTTGTCGATGACGCGATCGTCGTGCGCAGTCTGTTGGCGCGTTGGGTCGATGCCGAGCCCGACATGCAGGTCATCGCCTCGTTGCGCACCGGGCGCGAAGCGGTGGCGCGGATTGAGCAGAGCGACGCCGACGTCGTCGTGCTCGACATCGACATGCCCGAGCTCGACGGCATTTCCGCGCTGCCGCTCTTGTTGCAGAAAAGGCACGATCTCATCGTGATCATGGTTTCGACGTTCACGCGACGCAGCGCCGAAATAAGCCTGCGCGCGCTGGCGCTCGGCGCCAAGGACTATATCCCGAAGCCGGAAACGACGCGGGAAGCGACGACGTCGGTCTCGTTCCGCCGCGAACTAATCGAAAAAATTCGTACGCTCGGCGGCAACAGATTTTCGCCGCGCGCCTACGCCCGCGTTCCGGCCCGGGAGACAGCGCCATTCCCACATGGCAAGCAGATCCCGGCGCCGCTTGCCCGGAAAACGCATTCGCTCGAGATCGAGCCGCTGCACTTGCGGCCGTTCGCCGCCGTTCCGCCGCGCGTGCTTTTGATAGGCTCTTCGACCGGTGGACCGCAGGCACTCACGGCGCTTATCGAGAAATTGCCCGCCGCGGTCGACCGGGCGCCGGTTCTGATCACGCAGCACATGCCGCCGATGTTCACGACCGTGCTGGCCGAGCATTTGTCGCGGGTCGGCGGCCGGGGCGCGCACGAAGCCGAAGACGGCGAGCCGGTACTGGCCGGCGGCATCTACGTAGCGCCCGGCGGCCGTCATATGCGCGTCGTGCGGAGCGACGACGGCGTCAGGATCGCGCTCGGCGACGATCCGCCGATCAACTTCTGTAAGCCCGCGGTGGATGCGCTGTTCGCTTCGGCGGCTCCGGTCTGGGGCGCGGCCGCGCTGGCGCTCGTTCTCACCGGGATGGGTTCCGACGGCACGAAAGGCGCCGGCGATATCGTGGCCGCTGGCGGCAGCATAATTGCCCAGGATGAAGCAACCAGCGTGGTGTGGGGTATGCCGCGCTCCGTCGCGCAAGCCGGCTTATGCTCGGCCGTGCTGCCGCTCGATCAGATCGCGCCGAAAATCATTCGTCTGTTCTCGGGAGCGCGGTCGTGACGCCGGTCGATTATGATTTTCTGCGCCAATGCCTTAGGGCGCGCTCAGGCCTCGTATTGTCGGCCGACAAGCAGTATTTGGTCGAAAGCAGGCTATTGCCGGTCGCGCGGAAGGCCGGCCTTGCCAATCTCAGCGAATTGGTGGCGGCGCTTAAGCTCGCTCAGGAACCCGCGCTCATGACGGCCGTCGTCGAAGCCATGACGACCAATGAGTTCTTTTTCTTCCGCGACAAGTCGCCGTTCGAGCACTTTCGGCTAACGATCATGCCGGCTTTGCTGGCCGCGCGCAGACATTCCCGCTCCATCCGCATCTGGTGCGCCGCAGCGGCAACCGGCCAGGAACCATATTCGCTCGCCATGTGCCTCAAAGAGATCGAGGCCCAGATCGCCGGCTGGCGCATCGAACTGGTCGCGACCGACCTTTCCGGCGAGGTGCTGGAGAAGGCGCGGGCCGGTCTCTACACCCAGTTCGAAGTGCAGCGCGGGCTGCCGATCCAGCTTCTGATCAAGCATTTCTCGCAATCCGGCGAACTGTGGCAGATCGCGCCGGATATCCGCGCCATGGTCAAATACCGGCAGCTCAATTTGCTTGCCGATTTTGGCCAACTTGGCACATTCGACCTCATCTTCTGCCGAAACGTGCTGATCTATTTCGACCAGGAGACCAAGACCGACGTGCTCAACCGGCTGGCGCGCTCCATCGCCGGCGACGGGTATCTTATTCTTGGCGCTGCGGAAACGGTGGTCGGGCTGACCGACCGCTTCAAAATGGTGGCCGACAAACGCGGTCTCTACGTCCCGAACGCCAACCCCTCGCGGGTGTCGTCTTCGTTCGGCGCCAAGCCCGGCCCGCGGCTCGTTGCCGTCAACGGCGGGCGATAAGCAAAGCACGCCGCCGAGACCACACGAGGGTTTCGGCTCTTAAACTTGAAGGACGCAAACAAAAACCCCGGCTGTGAGGCCGGGGTTTTGCCGTCTCGGTCTTACCGTATTCGTTAGGCCGGGATTTTTACCTCGTCCTCGGCCGGCTCGCGCAGCACGTAGCCGCGGCCCCACACCGTCTCGATGTAGTTCTTGCCGTTCGAGGCGTTGGCGAGCTTTTTGCGCAGCTTGCAGATGAAGACGTCGATGATCTTCAGTTCCGGCTCGTCCATGCCACCGTAGAGGTGATTGAGGAACATCTCTTTGGTCAGCGTCGTGCCTTTGCGGAGCGAAAGGAGCTCCAGCATCTGGTACTCCTTGCCGGTCAGGTGCACGCGGGCGCCGTTGACCTCGACCGTCTTGGTGTCGAGGTTGACGCACAGGTCGCCGGTATTGATGACCGATTGGGCGTGACCCTTGGAGCGGCGCACGATGGCGTGGATGCGCGCCACCAGTTCGTCCTTATGGAAGGGCTTGGTCATGTAGTCGTCGGCGCCGAAGCCGAGACCCCTGACCTTATCCTCAATCCCGGCAAGCCCGGAGAGGATCAGGATCGGCGTCTTCACCTTCGAAACGCGAAGGCTGCGGAGCACCTCGAAACCCGACATGTCCGGCAAGTTCAGGTCGAGAAGGATGATGTCGTAGTCGTAGATCTTGCCAAGATCGATGCCCTCTTCGCCGAGATCGGTGGTGTAAACGTTGAAGCTCTCGGATTTGAGCATCAGCTCAATCGATTGCGCGGTCGCGCTATCGTCTTCAATCAGCAATACGCGCATGCCATGCCCCTTCTTCGCCGCACCGGCTCAAGGTCAGCACGCCGCAGCGGCGGCCCCCGGAAAACGCCTTGCACAAACTGATTCGGGACACTAACGGCGCTATGGTTAACAAAACCTGATTCTGTTCCGCAAGCATCGAATAGGCAAATTCCTGCGAATCGCCTTAAGATGTTGGGTAGTAGTGGTTTTTTAGCCACGTTTGCGTTCATGTCCCGGATTAAGTTTCGGCGCTAACCGACTCCAATGACTCAGCCCTCCGTCCTGGAGGGTGAGGGTGCCTTGGCCCTAAGGACGACCCCGCAATGATTAACGGCCCGGGTAAACAAGCGATTAAGAAGGCGGCCTCCGAAGTAACCATTCTTTTGCGGAGATGGCCGGGACGTGTTCGGCGAGGCCGAATCCGGTGCCCGGGGAGGGTTCGGGGATGAAAGCGCTTGCCGAGCAGATCAATGAACTCGACGGCATCGAGATCTACGGCCGGGTGGTTGGCGTGCGCGGCCTGATGGTCGAGGTCGCCGGCCCCTTGCATGCGATGTCGGTCGGCGCACGGGTGATCATCGAGACCGCCGCTAAAGCCATCCCCTGCGAGGTTGTCGGCTTTTCCGGCGTTAACGCGCTCCTGATGCCGTTTGCGCCGCTCGAAGGTGTGCGGCGGGGATGCCGTGCGCTGGTGACGTCGGTTCCCGGCGCGGTGCGGCCGTCTGCCGGCTGGCTCGGCCGGGTGGTCAACGCGCTCGGCGAGCCGATCGACGGCAGGGGACCGCTCTTGTTCGGCCCCTCGCCCTATCCGTTCCGCAATACACCGCCGCTCGCGCATGCGCGCCGCCGCGTCGGCCCGCCGCTCGACCTCGGAGTGCGGGCGCTCAATACGTTCGTGACCTGCTGCCGTGGCCAGCGCATGGGCATTTTCTCAGGCTCCGGCGTCGGCAAATCGGTGCTGCTTTCGATGCTGGCGCGCAATGTGTCGGCCGACGTCACCGTGATCGGGCTCATCGGCGAACGCGGCCGCGAGGTGCAGGAATTCTTGCAGGACGACCTCGGCGACGCCGGTCTGGCCCGCTCAGTGGTGGTCGTCTCGACGTCCGACGAGCCGGCACTGATGCGCCGCCAGGCTGCCCACGAGACGCTCGCCATCGCCGAATATTTTCGCGATGAGGGCAAGGACGTCCTGGTGCTGATGGATTCGGTCACCCGTTTTGCCATGGCGCAACGCGAGATCGGCCTCTCCGCCGGCGAACCGCCGACCGCCAAAGGCTATACGCCGACCGTATTCACCGAGCTGCCGCGGCTCCTCGAAAGGGCGGGGCCGGGCACCGAGCAGGGCACCATTACGGGCATCTTCACGGTGCTGGTGGACGGCGACGACTATAACGAGCCGATTGCCGATGCCGTGCGCGGTATCCTCGACGGCCATATCGTCATGGAACGTGCCATTGCCGAACGCGGGCGCTATCCGGCCATCAATGTCCTCAAATCAGTCTCGCGCACCATGCCGCGGGCGGCCGACCCGGCCTATCTGCCCGCTCTAACCCGGGCCCGGCAGGTCATGGCGACCTATGCGGATATGGAGGAACTCATCCGGCTCGGGGCTTATCGGGCCGGATCCAGCCCCGAAGTGGACGAAGCCATCCGGCTGCACCAGCCGATTGAGGACTTTTTGGCCCAAGGTAAGGAAGAAGCAACGAGCTTGGCGGAAGGATATAGCCGATTGGCGCAGATCGTGGCGGCCGCGGAAACCTAACGCTAACGTTATCCGTGCCACAATCTCTCAATCGGGACGCTGTGCGATGGGATTCGCCCGGCACAAGGGTCCCAATGATTTCCGGAATGGCTTCTGGGGAGTAGGTAGTCGATGAAGTCCCGAGAGACGCTTATTCGCCTGAAGAAGTTTCAGGTCGACGAGAAACGGCGCAAGGTCGCGCAGATCGAAACGATGATCGCCGAATTCGAGCGCATGGCGGGCGATCTCGAGCGCGAAATTCGGGCCGAGCAGGATCGCGCCGGCATCCATGATCCCGGCCATTTTGCCTACCCAACCTATGCCAAAGCTGCGATCGCGCGGCGCGAAAACCTCAAGCGCTCGGCGGACGAGCTGCGGGTTCAGCTCGAAGACGCCAAGGGAGCCCTCGGCGAGGCCTTCGACGACCTTAAGAAGGTCGAACTGCTCGACGAACGCGATCAGATGCGCGAACGCGAGGCTGAGAGTGCCGCCGAGCAGGTCGAGCTTGACGGCATCGCGCTGATGCGCGCCCGCGGCATCGCACCGGCCTAAACTCTTCATCCTGACCCGTCATCCGGGGCTCCTTGCGGAGCCTGTCGTGGGCCCGGCCTAGGCCGGACCCGTTGGCTTGACCCGGGAATGACGAAAAGCCGCCCCGTTTCGCTCTCGACGAAGGCCACGCTCCGCGGCGATAATCGGCCCGGGCGGTAGCTCATGTGGGCGTTCTTGGGGCCTTCGGCGGGCCAGAGGCTGTCATGTTGATGCAGACGGAACTGGTCTGGCTGCTCGGCGCTGTCGCCAGAGGCGACGAGGCGGCGTTCGAGCGGGTCTATATCGAAACCCGCGCGAAACTCTATGGGGTACTGCTCCGTATCTTGGGCAGGCCGGCATTGGCCGAAGAGGTCATGCAGGAAACCTATCTCAAGGTCTGGAAGATGGCCGACCGGTTCGACCCCACTGTCGCGAGCCCCGTCACCTGGATGGTGGCTATCGCGCGCAATCGCGCCATCGACATCGTGCGCAAGCGCGGCGACCTATCGATCGAGGAGGAGCCGGATGCGATGGAGGTCGCCTCCGACGCGCCGCCGCCGCTGGCGCGCCGCGAGATGACGGAAGAGCTTAAGCGGCTTTTGTCTTGCCTCGGCAAGCTCGATCCGGAAAAACAGCGCATCGTGCTGCTTGCCTATTACAGCGGCTGGAGCCGCGATCAGCTGGCGCAAAAACTCGATATTCCTGTGAACACGATCAAAACGTGGCTTCGCCGCAGTCTCCTCGAGATTCGCGAGTGTATGGGGGACCGGGCATGAACGCGACAAGTTGGGAGCGGAATTCCGACACGATCTTGCGCAAACGAAAAGCTTCTTGAGGTAGCGATGTACGACGACGACCGGGATGCTTTTGCCGCCGAATATGTCTTGGGAACGCTCTCCGCCGACGAGCGCGACCAGGCCGAGGCGCTGCTCGTGATCGATCCGGGCTTCGCCGAAATCGTGCGCGTCTGGGAGCGCCGGCTCGGCGAGCTCAATGTCATGGTCGAGGCGGTCGAGCCGCCGCCTGACGTCTGGGACAGGATCAAGATCGAGGTCGATGGCGCCGAGCGGCACATAACGGCTGAAGCGGAAGCGGCACAGTCGCCGATCGAGGAAGCCGCGCTGCCCGCGATCCAAGAAGCCGCCCCGCAGACCGCGCCGGAAACAATGGAAGAGGTGACGCCGGAGGTCACGCCTCAGCCGCCATCGGAACCTTTGCCCGAACTGCTGTCGGAGCTGGAAGAAGGTCCGGAGGCGGCGCCGCCGGAAGATTTAGACGAGTTGTCGTCGGTCGCCGCTCTTGCGTCGAGTCTCTTGCCGCCGGAGCCGCAGGAAGCCGAAAGGCCATCGTCACCGACGCCCGCGCCGGCAACGCCGAAAATCGAACGCAGCGCAGAGGTTGTTTATCTTGCGCGCCAAGCGCGGCGCTGGCGCGGCTTCACGGTGGCAATGAGCGCGATCGCGGCGCTGCTGGCGGTCTTTATCGCAGTCAGCCAGTTAGCGCCCGGCCTACTTCCGATGGGCCGGCTGTCGCACTTGGCGGCTACGGCGCCGCCGCCCGGTTCCAGGCTCGTGGCGGTGTTACAGCAGGAGCCGACCGCGCCGGCATTTTTGCTCACGGTCGATCCGCAGAACCGCACCATGACCGTACGCCGAATGACGGCAAGCGCGGATGCCGGCCGCAGCTACGAACTCTGGCTGATCCCAAGCAAGGATCCGAAGCCGCATTCGCTGGGTCTCGTCGGCGCCGAGGAATTCACCACACGGCCGTTGCCCGCCGATTTCGATGTCCCGGCGATGAGCGATGCGCGCTACGCGATTTCGCTCGAGCCCGCTGGCGGCTCGCCGAGCGGCGCGCCGACCGGACCGGTTCTATTCACCGGAAAAATGGTGGAATCCATGCCCGCTTCGCCGACGCCGAAGACCTGATGTCAGCGAATGGTCGGGAAATGCCCGCTCAGTGTCGTCGGCTGGCCGGCTTTGACCAACACGTCGGTGCCGAGATCAACACTTCCGCTCATATTCGCGAATATGCCAACCACCGCGACGACGGTTGCGCATAAAAGTCCAATGACCACAATCTTCAAATGGGTGGCGCGGTCGGCGCTATACATCGAATGGTTCATGACATCCTCCCGCTACTGCCAATTAGTCGCGGCAGCCGGGCCAACGGGTTCATTCAATCGAGGAGCTACGCACTCATATCCGGCTGCGAAACGCGTGTTCACCGAACCTTGAAGACAATTGATAACTGTTGAATGCACGCTAGGTTCCGGCCGGCCCGGTCGCGACCCGGCCAAGACTTCAGGTAAACCCATGCCGCGACAGCGGTTTTTGAAAAGGTCAGAACGTGAGCCAAATTACATCCGAACTTGCGCCGACCGGAGTTCTTCGTGCCGGAATCAATATGAGCAATTTCCTCCTGGTCACGGGAAGGAGCGCCTCCGGCGACCCAGAAGGCGTCGCGCCGGATATGGCCGCCGAAATTGCAAATCGGCTCGGCGTGGGGGTCGCCTACGTAAAATTCGATCGGCCATCGCACTTGGCCGATGCCGCCAGCACGAATGTTTGGGATATCGGGCTGATCGGCGCGGAGCCGCAGCGGGCGGAGAAGATTACATTCACCCCCGCTTATTGCGAAATCGAAGCCACCTACCTCGTGCCCAGCGGCTCGCCGATCTCCAGCATTGCCGATGTCGACCGTCCCGGCGTGCGGATCACGACCCGGCGCGGTGCGGCCTACTGCCTCTGGCTCGAACGCAATATCAAGCAGGCCAAGCTCCTGCTCTCGGACACGGCGGATGGCCCGTTCGACCAATTCGTCGCCGAGAAGCTTGAGGCCTATGCCTCGCTGCGGCCGCAACTGCTGACCGATGTGAACAAGATTCCCGGCTCCAAGATTTTGCCGGGTAACTTCATGACCGTGCAGCAGGCGATTGGCACGGCGAAGCCGAACACGGCGGGCGCCGCGTTTCTGAGCGAGTTCGTCGCCGAGGCAAAGCGCTCGGGATTGGTCGCGCGCTTGATCGAAAAGCACCACGTCGCCGGGCTGTCGGTCGCGCCGTAGCGGGAGCGTCGACCGTCAAATACTCCCAACCGTCTTCAGCCGCGCCCGCGGATGGATTTCCGATTGCGCGAGGACCGCGGTCTGCGCGCGGAAGCGCTCGACGATGCCGCGCACGAACGGCCGGATGCTGGGCGAGGTGACCAGCACCGGCGCCTCGCCGTCGCGCGCCGCCTGCTCGAATTTTTCCCGCACCAGGTTGATGAACTCGGTGAGTTTCGACGGCTGCATGGCGAGATTGCGATCGTCGCCCTGGCCGACGATCGATTCGGCGAAGGCCTGTTCCCATTTGGCGGTGAGCGCGATGATCGGCAGCGTACCGGCTGCGGTCACATGCTGGGCGCAGAGCTGGCGCGCCAGCCGGGCGCGCACGTGTTCGGCAAGCATCGTGGCGTTGCGCGTCGACGGCACGCCGTCGGCGATGCCTTCGAGAATGGTCGAAAGATCGCGAATTGAGACCCGTTCGGCGAGCAAAATCTGCAGCACGCGCTGAATGCCGGAAATGGTGATCTGCGCCGGGACGATATCCTTGATCAGCTCGCTCTGTTCTTTCGGCAGCTCTTTGATCAGTTTCTGAACTTCGCCGTATGACAAAAGCTCCGCCATATTCGCTTTGATGAGTTCGGTGAGGTGCGTGGCGAGCACCGTCGCGGCGTCGACGACGGTCAGGCCCTTGACCGACGCCTCCTCCTTGAGCGCCGCATCGACCCAGGTGGCGGGCAATCCGAATGTCGGCTCGGTGGTATGCGTGCCGGGCAGCGTGACCTGATTGCCGGACGGATCCATGACCATGTATTGGCCGTGCCAGACTTTGCCGGCGCCGGCCTCGACTTCCTTGATCTTGATGACGTAGCTGTTGGCGTCGAGCTGCACATTGTCGAGGATGCGCACGGCCGGCATGACGAAGCCCATTTCGGTCGCGAGCGACCGGCGCAAGGCCTTGATCTGCTCGGTCAGGCGGTCGGAACCGTCGGGTGCGTTGACCATCGGCAGCAGCGCATAGCCGAGTTCGATCTTGAGGTCGTCCATCTTGAGCGAGGTGGCGATCGGTTCCTCGGTCGGCGCCGCCTTGGCGGTTTCCACCTTCTTCGCTTCGTCCGTGACCGCTTGCTTGGCGCGGCGATCGATCACGTAGGCCATGGCCGCCGTGCCGCCGCCGAGCGTGAGAAACGGTATCATCGGTATCCCGGGCAGTAGCGACATGACCAGCATGACGGCGGCCGACATGCCGAGCGCCTTGGGGTAGCTCGAGAACTGGCCGAGCAGCGCCTTATCGGCGGCGCCGGCGACGCCGGCCTTGGAGACGAGGAGGCCGGCGGCGGTCGAAACGATGAGCGCCGGGATTTGCGTGACCAGCCCGTCGCCCACGGTCAGAAGCGTGTAATCCTGGGCGGCATCGGTGAAGCTGAGGCCCTGCTGCACGATGCCGATGATCATGCCGCCGATGACGTTGATCATGACGACCAGGAGCCCGGCAATAGCGTCGCCCCGGACGAATTTCGAAGCGCCGTCCATGGCGCCGTAGAAACCGGATTCGTCTTCCAGGGTCTTGCGCCGCTTGCGCGCGTCCTTCTCGTCGATAAGGCCGGCGTTCAGATCGGCGTCGATGGCCATCTGCTTGCCCGGCATGGCGTCGAGGTGGAAGCGCGCCGCCACCTCGGCGATGCGTCCGGAGCCCTTGGTGATGACCACGAAATTCACGATCGCCAGGATCGTGAATACGATGATGCCGATTACGAAATTGCCGCCCATGACGAAATTGCCGAACGCCTGGATGACATGGCCCGCAGCGGCCGGGCCCTCGTGACCGTGGGCGAGGATGAGTCGCGTCGAGGCGAGATTGAGCGCCAGCCGCAGCATCGTGGCAATCAACAGCACGGTCGGGAAGGCGGAGAATTCCAGCGGCGCCTGGATGAACAGCGATGTCATCAGGATCAGCACGGAGAAGGTGATGGAAATCGCCAGCGAGAAATCGAGCAAGACCGGCGGCAGCGGCAGGATCAGGATGACGAGGATCGCCATCATGCCGATCGCCAGCGCGAGATCGCTGCGCCTCAGCATGGTGCCGAGGTCGGCGAGCCGCGACATGGCGGTCTCCCCGCCGTTCCCCGTGGTTGCGTCGGTCATGCCGTTCGATCGGCCCCGTCTGCGGTCGTGTGATTCAAAGCTATGCGCGGCGGCCGGTGGGCCGCCGACGTGAAGAAGCGGAGCCGCGCTCGAGTCCAAGGCCGCCCCCAAAGAGCGTTAGAAGAGTGCAGTGGTAACGGTTAGGCCTCCCAGGCAAAATGTGCCGGGTATATGGTTAGCGGTTGGTTAACGGCGGGGCCATTTGCGCCAAATGGCCGCCCCCGGAAGGGAATGGGAAGAATGTTCGAGATTGACCGCGTCATCGTGACCGTCGCCGTTGTACTCGCGGCTTTCGTGCTTACGGCCTCGGCGGCCATCGCCGACGGCATCGATCCCGGACTGTGGAAGATCACGGGTCATATCGAGTCCGCCGGCGTGATCGGGCCGCCGCACGAATCGTCCAAATGTTTGACGGCCGAGCAGACCAACGATCTCGGCGCGACGTTCTCGCCAATTTCGGCCACCGTAAATTCCGTCTGCGCGCCGATCGATCGCACCTTAAAGGGCCCAATCTTGACTTGGCACCTGGTCTGCACGGGCCAACTCAACATGGATATGAGCGGCGAGTTCAACTTCGACAGCCCGCACCACTATACCGGAATGGTGCGCACCAAGGCGGAAATGACTGGGATGCCGCCGGTGGATTCGCAAAATACGATCGAAGGCCAGTGGGTGTCCGCGTGTCCGCAGTAGAGTCGATATCAATCGCGCCGGCGCGGCGGGTCTTCCGCCTCGCGCGAAATCGGCCATAATATCGGACTGACGACCGTCGGATCGGAGATTGGAGAGGGGAAACCGACATGCGAGACGGAAAGCGGCTCAGTTTGCTGCCGGTCTTGATCGCCGGCTCGATTTGTCTGGCGGCACCAACAGGCGGCCCGGCACAAGCCAATCCGGATAACATCCTCACCGGAAAATGGGCGTGGCAGGCGACGTGCGATCACGGCGAATTCCACGGCATCATGCAATTGGACCAGCAAGGCAGCACGTTCACCGGTGCGTTCTTGCAAACGAACTTTTGGGATAAGGGCATCATCTCGAACGGTGTCCTGCGCGGCAGCAATATGACCTTTGATCGCACTTACGGGCTGATCGAACAGCATCTGTCCGCCGATCTGTCGGACGGCAATCGCAAATTGAGAGGACCCTACGACAGCGCCATGTTCGGCAAGTGCGTGCTGCGCGGGCAGAAGCAGTAGCCGCCGGCGGCGTTTAATAGACGAGGTTGCGTCAAGCCCCGCTCAGGCGGCTGGGCTCGGCGCCGAACGCTAGCAGCGTCTCGCGCGTCCCAGCGGCGGCCGCGATTTTAAGTGCCGTGCGATCCGTCATGGTGCGCGCCAAGCGCGTCGTCTCGGGCGGGCAGATGGCGACGATATTGACGCCGGAAGGCGGCGCGGACCGTCCCAACGCGAGGTCGCGCGCTTCATTCTCGCGCACGTGGATGTCTTCGCCGGCCCGCGCCAGCACGGCATTGCCGCGGGCGCAACGCCAGCGGAACAATTCGCGCAGCAGGAAGCCCGGACGCGGATCGACATAGTCCGAGTTGCGGGTGAAGAGGGCGAGCACGTCGGTGCAGCCACTCTCCAAGGCGTCCTTGACCGGCAGTGGATTGGCGAAACCGCCGTCGAAGCAGTCGCGGTCGCCGAGCCGGCGCGATCGCTCGCTCAGCAGCGGATGCGTCGCCGAGGCGCGTAGGCTGTCGAGCAGCGCGTAGCGGCGGTCCTGGCCGTCGATCAGGATGCCGGCGCCGGTGCGCGCATCGGTGATCGAAATGCGCAGCCGCGACGGCGAGGACAGCGCGCGGGCGACGTCGAGCGGTTTGCGCTTGGCGATGACTTCACCGAACAGGAAATCCATATTCAGAATGTTCCCGATGCGCAGCGGGTTGATGAATTGCCGGTTGTTGACCTCGTCGTAGTAGATGCTGACGCTGTAGGCGGCCTGCCCCGCCAAAAAATAGGCGGCATTGATCGCGCCGGACGAGCAGGCATAGACCTCGTCGAAGGCCTGCGTCAGGCCGAGCGCTTCGAGCGCAACGCCGCCGCCGCAGGAGAATACGCCGCGCATTGCGCCGCCTTCGACGATTAGCGCGAGCTTGCGGCCGTCGCCGGCGTCGCGTGCGGACTTGCCAGAGCGCGCGCGAATGTTGGCGATCGCAGCCTCTGGTCGGGTGCCCAACAGCGCCGTCATCGTCAATCCGTCAGCGGCGGGACGACGAAGCCGACCCGCATGATGAGCTGTCCCAGGAGAATTCCGGCGACCGTGCCGATGTTGCCGATATAGATCGACGTAGTTTCGCCGAGCACGGTATAGAGCGGAAAATTCTTAAAGACGACGAACATTAGGCCCGACAGAAACAGCAGCGGCGCCGACGCGATGGTGTACATGGTGCTGAGCGCGAAGATGCGGCGCGCGGTGCGCCGCCAATGCACGATTTTCCCAGCTCGGATATGCGGCTCCAGAAATTCCTGCCAGCGCGCGGACGCGTGCAACGAGGCAAGCCCAAGCCCAATGCCTGCGCCGTAACCCGGACCGAGCGCTGGATGGAACAGGCAGTAGCCGCTGGCGATGCAGTTGCCGAGCGAGTCTGTGTCGATGCTGGATATCCAATGCAGCTTGGCGAGCGCCGAAGGCTCGAATACGAAGAAGATTTCGGCGAATACGCCGATGCCGCCGAACGTGCCGCCGAGGATTCCGAACAGCAGATTGACCGCGTAGCGGTTGTTCAGCCAGTTCCGGCCCTGGCGTCGCAGCAGAATCCAGCCGAGCGCGATCCACGCCGAGGTGCAGCCGCCCCAGACGATGCCGCCTGCCATGCCCTGAAAAAGCGCGCTGCCGGTGGCCTTGCCGAAGCTGTCGCCCTGATTGGTGATGGTGAGCGAGAAATCGGCGGCCGGCACACGCGCCAGCGCGCAGTAGAGGCCGGCGAGGAAGCCGCCCAATATGCCGATGTAAAGGATCATCGGCCAGCGTTGCCGCAAACGGACTGCGCCGAGCGCCAGCGTTACCAGCGCGCGATCCGCCGTCGCGATGCCGCGCCAGGCTTGCGCCAATCCCGCTGCCGCGGCCTCGGCGACGTCCTCGTCGCGCATGCGCGCCAGCGCCATCAGGGCCCGCCGCCGCAAGTCGCCGGAAAGCTGTGCGACAATCGCCGCGGTAAGGCTCGCGCGATTGGCGTGGGCGATGGCGCTCGCCGCACGCTTGCGCACTTCGTTATCGGTGTCCTCGAGCGTGAGCCGGACCAGTTCGGCGTCGAGCGACGGCAGGTCGGCCTGCGCCAGCGCGACGCCAGCGGTGCGTCTGATGGCGGCGTCGCGATGCCGGCTCGCCGCCAACGCCATGGTCTCCAATAGTTGCGGCACCTGGGCCTTCAGCCGCCCAACCCAGGCGGCGATTTCGAAGTCGGTGGCGATGCTGCTCATGCACAGGAACTGGAGTTCCTCGTCGGAGAGAATGAGTTGACCTTCCACCAGAGACAGCGCAGCGAGGATTTCACGGTGTTCCTCGAATTCCCTTCGCGTTCTCCAGTTTTCCAAATTCGCCTGCAGCAAATCGCGCGTCCGCAGCAGTGTCTTGAGTTCCTCGTCGTTGAGTTTGCGTTCGAGCACCGGCGCGATCAGCCGGTCATGACTGATCTCGTACCAGCGCCCGGCGGCGCGCACCTCGGCGCGCAGGAAATGCTCGTCGACCAGCGCATTGACGACCTCGAGCGGCAGCATTCCAACGTTTGTTCCGGCAAGGTGAACCATGCTGCGGGTGCCGCTCGAAGTGACGAATTGCGTGCAACCCATGTGGATCAGTTTTTCCGGATAGTTGCGCAGCTCGGAGACCCGACGTACCGCAGCTAAATAGAACTCACGAATCGCCTCGCCGACGTCGCCGAATTGTTCGAGGTCGCTCTCATTGATGGCCTCGATGCCCTCGGGAAGCCGATCCCAAAGACGCCGGCAGACGATCTGGAGCTGCACAGGTTCGATATATTCGCCGGCGGCCTGCTGCAGGCGTCCGTCCTGCCCTTCGACATTTATCTGCTGCAAGTTTCCGACCAGCCGGTTCGCAGCGGCAGGGTTGAATGTCACGCCGGTGCGGTCGGAAGGCCCGATCACCGCGGCGATCGCCGCGTCGCGCCGCAGGAGCTCGAGCCGGTAGCGGACGTCGATGCCTTGCGGGATACGCCACATCAACGGATCGAGTTCGGCTATGGAATCCTCCCGCATCGAGAACAGAACTCGCAGCGTCGGAATGCCGTCGAGCGCTTGGGCGATCTGGACGAACACCTGCTGGCGCTCCGCCCAGCGGTCCTGATAGGTGGTGAACAGCTCCTCGAACTGGTCGAACACCAGAATAGGCCCGCGGCCGCCCGGCGGCGGGCCTGAAGCGCGCAGCAGATCGAGCAGCGTGAGCTCGCTGACGTCGGTCGGCGGAGTTTCCGGTGCGTCGGGCGTGAGCGCGTAGCGGATGCTCGCGATATACACGTTGGCGGCGTTCTGCAGCCAGTTCGGCGAAGCGCCGCGAATGCGGATTATCGGCGGCGTTACAAATCCGTCGGCCCGCAGACCGGGAATGATTAGAGTATTGATGAGCGAGCTTTTGCCGGCGCCCGACTGCGCGTAGAGCAGCACGGTGCGATGGAACATGACCAGCGACAGAATATCTTCGGCTTCGCGGTCGCGGCCGAAGAACAGACCGCGGTCGTTGGTTTCGAACGGCCGCGGTCCAACGTAAGGCTGGCTGGCACGTGCGGCCATAATCAGACGTGATCTTGCAGCTCGGCGGCATGAGCCGCCGGCGCGGCGGCCTGCGCCTGCACCTGGATGACGTGACTTTGCAGCGTCGCGATGAATTGCTGCGCGTCACCCCAGAAGATCGTCATGTCGAAGACATGATGGAAATATTCCCGCAAGTACGTCTGTGCCCGCTCATTGGCCGCATCATCGGCGAACGGCGAAAGCTGCACGGCGATCTTGAGCCGCCGCTGCGTCTGTCGCAGCGACAGCACCAGCCAGCGGAAGATGACGCGGAAGCTCCAGTCGAGCAGCCCGTAGCCGAGGAACATCAGGCAATTGTTGGAGATCGCCCGCATGATCCACGGCGGCAGCATTTCCCAGGAGCGGTCGACGGTCTTGGTCATCGAGCCGCTCTTGGCGATGTTGTAGATGAATTCCAGATAATCGTCCTCAGTGGCAACTAGCGATCCCGGAACGTCGCCGCAGCCATGCATGTGATACACGATCGGCGCGTCAGCGCTCGGCCGATAATCCGGCTCACGCTGCCAGATGCCGGGATGCTCGGCGAGCTCCTTGTTCCAGCGGCAGAAGTCGCGGTGCGCGTTGCGACCCTTCGCTTCCAGCGCCTTGAGCATGTAGTCGTCGTAGTTCGTCGTCAGATAGACCGACAGCGGCCAGGAGGCGAGGACGTGATGCGGCTCTGCGCCCTCGAAGCGCGGATAACCGCGCGCGCCAATGTGCCGGAGTATCTGGTGCTTGGGATGGACGATGTCGCGCGACTGGATGGCGATGAACTGGCTGACATGGGCAAGGTCGTCGCGATTGTCCAACGGATAGTCGAATTCGCGGGCCAGCGCGCGCGACAGCTCGCTGCCGGTCGGCAACGTCGGAACGCAGGCGCCGGCGCCGAGGAACGGCGTGCATTGGCCGCTGCAAATGCTTTGCGCCAGCGCCTGCCAGCTTTCCGGATTCAGCATTTCGGCCGGCACGATAGCCCTATGGCAACCACGCGCGAGCAATCGAGGCTGCGTCGCCATCCACCCTCTCCCTCGGCGATTGTGTCCGGGCGGCGAAGTGATGGCAATAGCGTCCAAGTGGAACGGCCCCCTTGTCGGCCATGGCCGGCCGGTGCAGATTTCATCGATGCGAAGCTTCGTTGTTAATGTCTGGCTCGCGCTGGTCTTGTTACTCGGTGCACAAACCTTTGCACTTGCCCAGGTGCGCCCCGCCGACTTCGTCGACGCCGCAACAGTGGTGCCGGGGCTCATCGTCGAGATGCGTTACGCCGGCTCGCATAATTTTACCGGCCGTCCGGTCGACGGCTACGAAGCGCCGCATTGCCTGCTGACGCGCGAGGCCGCGAGCGCGCTCGCCGAGGTCGCGCGCGACCTGAGCTCTCGCGGTCTCGTCACCAAGGTATTCGACTGCTACCGGCCGGTCCGTGCGGTGATGAATTTCGTACGTTGGGCGCGCGACATCAACGACCAGAAGGCCAAAGCGGAGTTTTATCCCGAGGTCGATAAGCGCACGCTGTTCCGCGACGGCTATATCGCTTCGCATTCCGGTCATTCGCGCGGTTCGACGATGGATTTGACGCTGGCGCATGCGGAAGGCACCGAACTCGATATGGGCACCCATTTCGACTTCTTCAGTCCGAAGTCATGGACCGCAGATCCAACGATCACGCCGGCGCAGCACGCCAACCGCATGTTGCTCGCTGCGGCCATGCGCCGGCGCGGCTTTCGTGGCTACAACAAGGAATGGTGGCACTTTACGCTGCGCGGCGAGCCGTATCCGGAGACTTATTTCGATTTTCCGGTGCAGTAATGCGTTACAGCCCCAAATAAAATTTCTTGATCAAGTCGTTGTTGTTGAGCTCGTCCATTGTGCGGCCCTCGAAGGCGATCTTGCCGTGAACGATGACGTAGCCGCGGTCGGCGATGCGGATGGCCTGGGTAAAATTCTGCTCGGCCATCAAGACCGTCAGCGCATAGCGCCGCTTCATTTCATTGATGGCGTCGATGGTGCGGCTGACCAGAATCGGCGCCAAGCCCACCGAGGGTTCGTCGACCAAAAGGATTTTCGGCGCCAGCATCAGCGCGCGGCCGAGCGCGAGCATTTGCTGCTCGCCGCCCGACATGCTGCCGGCGAGCTGGCGCCGGCGCTCGGCAAGGCGTGGAAAGGTCTCGAAACATACCGCCAGATTGCGCGACAGCTCGCGGCGTGCCGTACGGCGGAAGGCACCGAGCAGGAGATTTTCCTCCACCGTCAGCCTGGGAAACAGCCGTCGACCCTCCGGCACCAGCGCGATGCCGAGATCGACGATCTCCTCCGTGGCGCGGCCGATGAGTTCATGGTGGATGCCGTCGATCTCGGCGATGATGCTGCCTTGGCTCGGCTTCACCAGGCCCATGATGCACTTCATAAGCGTCGATTTGCCATTGCCGTTGGTGCCGAGCAGCACGACGGTCTCGCCGTTCCCGACTTTGATCGAGACGTCGTCGATCACGCGCACCGCGCCATATGCGGCGTGGATGCCGGCAATGGTGAGGTTGCTAGCCAAGGTAAGCCCGCTCCACTTCCGGGTCGCGCATGACGTCGTCGGGCCGGCCATCGGCAATCTTGCGCCCGGACACCAGCACGACGAGGCGGCGCGAAAAGCTCATCACCGCGCGCATGATATGCTCGATCAGGACGACGGTGACGCCCTGTTCATTCAAGCGCACCAAGAGCGCCAGGATCTCTTCGATTTCCGAGTGGGTCAGCCCGGCCATCGCCTCGTCGGCAATCAGGAGTTTTGGCTCGGACGCCATGGCGCGCGCCAATTCGAGCTTGCGCATCTCGACTTGAGTGAGATCGCGCGGCAGGTGCCGCGCCTTTTCTTCGAGGCCGACTTCGTGCAACAGGTCGGCGCATCGCGTTTCGATGTCTCGCGCCGAGCGGCCGGCGCCGCGCGCGGCCACCGTGTAGAGCAGCGGAATTCGTATGTTGTCGAGGAAACTCATGCTGACGAACGGCCGCGGCAACTGAAAGCTGCGCGCAAGACCAAGCCGCGTGCGTTGATGCGAGGCAAGCCCGTCAAGCTGGCGGCCGTTAAAGCGCACCGCGCCTTGCTCATTGCGCAGCGTGCCGCAGATGCAATTGACCAGTGTGCTTTTGCCGGAGCCGTTCGGCCCGATCAGTCCGAGCCGCTCGCCTGCCGGAACCGACAGCGAAATATTTTCCAGCGCGACGAACCCGCCGAAGCGCTTGCCAAGGTTGTCGACCTGGAGAAGGTCGGTATTGGCCGCCGCACCGTTCATGACACCATTCATGGCGCCGCCTCCGGCGCATCGGTGTCGACGCGGCGGCGACCGACCAATTCTTCCGGTTTGCGCTGCAAGTAAGTACGGACCAGGCCGATGATGCCGTTCGGCGCCACGATGACGAAGGCGACCAGGAGGCAGCCGACCAGCAGCAGATTGACCGCCGACGAGATCGTCACAGTGGCAATCTGCTGCAAGCTGCCGAGGAGTATCGTGCCGATCAGCGGACCGACCCAGCTGGTCGTGCCGCCGATCAGCGGCATGGCGATCGAATTGACGGCGTAATCCAGCGCAAACGTCGAATCCGGCTGCAGATAGCTGATGTAATAGGGAAACGGCGCGCCGGCCATTCCCATCAGCGCGCCGGAGATCGTGGTGGCGATGAGCTTCAACCGCAGCGTCGGCACGCCGGAGGCCTCGGCCGCCAGTTCGTCGTCGCGGATGGTGGCGAAGCCGTAGCCGAGCCGCGAGTGCTCGATCAAGCGCGCAATGGTGATCGCTGCCACCGCAAGCAGCATCATGATCAAAAACAGATACCTGATGTAATTGCCGATCGGCGCGATTTCCTCGGGGCGGATGACATAGGCGCCGCGCGAGCCGCCGACAAAGTCCCAGTTGACGACCAGCGTTTCCAGGACGACGGCGAGCGCCAGCGTCGCGATCGAAAAGAACGCGCCGCGCAGCCGCAGCGTCAAATAGCCCATGCCGAAACCGACGACGCCCGATACCGCGCCGCCGACCAGCATCAGAACCGGAATCGGAACGGAAATAGGAAAGGCGTCGTCGCCCGTCGTGAACTTGTAGATCGCGACGCTCGAATAAGCGCCGAGCGCGAAGAAAGCGGCGGTGCCGAAGTTCACATAGCCGCAATAGCCGCCAAGGATGTTCCAGGCGGTCGACAGCACGACGTATTGCAAGATGACGTAGCCGGCGAAAAACACATAATCGTTGCCGACCGCGAGCGAGGCCGCAAAAACGACGGCGGCGACGATGAGACAAATGAGGAGGAAAACGGGCGTGCGCACGGTCACCGTCCCAGAAGGCCGGCCGGCCGCACCGCCAGCGTCAAGAGCAGAAAGCCGAAGGAGACCGCGGGGGCCCATGACGGGCCGTAGAACGTCGAGGTGAGGCTTTCGACGACGCCGATCAGCATCGCCGCGATCACGGTGCCGGGCAGACTGCCCATGCCGCCCAGCACGCAGATCGCGAATACGCGGCCGATATATTCACGCCCGACCGATGGCTCGACCGGCTGGATGATGATGAGAAACGCGCCGGCAAGGGAGGCGGTCGCAATCGAAATGCCGAACGCAATGCGTTTGATGCGGACCGGGTCGATCGCCATCAGCCGCAATGCTAGTTGATCCTGAGCGACCGCCATGATCGCGCGGCCGACGAAAGTGCGCGTCAGAATGAGCTGCAGCACCGCGATCATGAGCAGCGACACGATGCAGGGAACCAGGATGCGCAGCGGCACGTCAAGGTCGGCGAAGTGCCAGGTCGGACCGATATAGGCCGCGTTGACGTAGCGGTAATCGACGCCGAAATACAAAACCAGCGACACTTCGGTGATGAACAGCAGACCGAAGAAGAACGCCAGGCCGCGCAGCGATTCCTGACCGCGCTTCTCGAACGAGACGTAATAAATCTGATAGATGCCGGCGCCGAGCACATAGAACAGCGGCATCACGATGATGGCGGTCAGGATCGGATCGAGCCCGAAAGTGGCGTTGACGATATAGGCGACGTAGGACCCGAGAATGACGAAGGCGGGGTGCGCGATATTGACGATGTCGAGAATGCCGAACGCCAGCGACACGCCCGATGTCACCGCCGCATAGAAGGCGCCGATCAGGATGCCCGACACGATGGCGTTGATCAGAAGATCAAACGAAAAGATCATTACTCAGCCACTCAGCCCCACGAGAGTGTGCAGGAAGTATCCGGTATTGGCTATCAAAAATCTCCCCCGCCGCGCCGGGAGAGGGCATGCCGTAGGCCGAATTCACGCCGCTACGCCGCGGCGCGCACTTTGTCCGGAATGGCGAGCGGCTTGTTGGCGCTGTTGAGGAATTCGATGGTCATGAAGACCATCTCCTTATCGCCGAGATTTTCGAGATCGTGGACCTTGTATTCGCCGGATCCGTAGGTCTCATGGCGGGTTTCGCCGGGCTGATAGCTATATTCGACGGTGGTGCCGTCATGGACGTGCTGGCGGCCGCGCCCGCCGGTTACCGAGGTCCAGAAATAATCGAGCACATGGCGATGAAATCCGATCCGCTCGCCGGGGGCGAGCCGGATGATCCAGACGCGCACGCGCTCGCTCTCGGACACAAGCGTCGATCCGACGCAGCCGTTATTGTTATGTTTCTCGCGCTCGAATTCCGCGGCAATAGCCGGGGGCCAAGCCGACTTGTCGGCGCTGTCGGTCGTCTTGTCCAGCATGGTCAGGGCCATGGTGTTCCTCCAAGGATTATAGGCACAATATAGAAAACCTTTTCGGCTTGGGAAAGCTCCGGGAAATAGCGGGATTTTGGGGATGTCCAGGAAGCGCCGCGCGCTGGTGATTGGCGGCTCGATGAGCGGGCTGTTGGCCGGCATTATGCTGCGGCGGCGCGGCTGGGAGGTGGATATTTTCGAACGCGTCATCAACGAGCTCGCCGGCCGTGGCGCCGGCATCGTTGCCCAGGCCGAGCTGATTGCCCGCTTGAACGGGCTCGGTCTCGACACGCGCGACCTCGGCGTCGCGATGACAACGCGCAGGATCCTGGACAACGCCGGCCAGACGACGCTTACGCTCGAGTGCCCCCAGGTGCTCACCGCCTGGGAGCGCGTCTACCGCGTGCTGCGCGATGCGTTTGCGCCGCAGCACTATCATCGCGGGCTCGGCTTACGCGGGTTCGAGCAGAGCGGGGAGGGCGTTCTCGCGCATTTCACCAATGGGAGCACGATGGCGGCCGATGTGCTCGTCGGCGCGGATGGCCTGCGCTCGACGGTTCGGCAGCAATGCGCGCCGGATGTCGTGCCGCTCTATGCCGGTTATGTGGCCTGGCGCGCGCTCCTCGCCGAAAGCGCCATTCCGCCGGCGATCCACCGCGAACTCTTCATGGATATGACCTTCTGCCTGCCGCCCGGCGAGCAATGTCTAGGCTACCCGGTCGCCGGGCCGGACAACGAGCTACGGGCGGGCCAGCGCCGCTACAATGTGGTGTGGTACCGGCCGGCCGATGAGGCGACCGAGCTGCCGGCGCTTCTCACCGACAAGACCGGCGTTGCCCACTCGATCTCGATTCCGCCGCCACTCATCCGCGCCGAACCGATTGCCGCCATGCGCGCCGCGGCTGAGCGACTATTGGCGCCGCAATTCCGCGACATCATCCGCCTGATTGACGAACCGATCCTGCAGCCGATCTACGATCTCGCAAGCCCCCGGCTTGCTTTCGGGCGGGTCGCGATCATCGGCGATGCGGCTTTCGTGGCGCGGCCGCATGTCGCCGCCGGCGTTTCCAAAGCGGCCGACGATGCGGCGGCGCTCGCGCAAGCGCTCGATGCGGAAGACGTCGCGGCGGCATTGCGCAGCTTCGAGGCGCAGCGACTGCCGGACAATAATAAGATCATCGAACGCGCGCGCCAACTCGGCGCCTATCTGCAGGCGACGCAAACCGCCGAAGAGCGCGCCCGTTCCGCGCGCCACAGCATTCCGCAAGCCGTGCTTGCCGAGACCGCGGTGCTCGATTTTTTGTATGCGTGAGTGAAGCCAGTTTTCGGCTTGAGCATGAACTTTTCCGGAAACCGGCGCCGCCGTTTCGGAATCATGCTCTAAAGTACCCGCCGCGACGCCGAGTGGATGTAGCGCAACAGACCGTCAATGGTCGGCAACGCCGATGATTTTCTGAAAATCATCACGGGCGGGACAATAAAGAGACCGAGCGTGACTGCCATGACGGCAAGCAATATGGGATAGCCGATGACGCCCTGATACAGCCACACCATACAGCGGATGTAAGTTACGGCGGTGAACGCCAACGCCGTCACGATATAGGCGGTGGCAAACAGCAATGTGCCCAGCGAAGCGGGCGCGCCACCGAGTTCCGCCGTTGCTTTTGCTGTCCCAGCGCCGCCGGTCGCGATGGCTCTAGATTGTGCACTCGGCACCAGGGCGTTCGTCCCGTTCAAGGACTTTTGATACGGCGGTGGCGGAGTTTGCGGGTCAGCCTCGCCGGTCTCATCCGGCTGCACCGCATGAAGAATTTTCGAAAGCGATTGCGCGGTAGCTAGGTTTTGCGCATCCGCACCGGCGCCACGCCGCGCCGTTGGCCGCGGCGCCGCGGGCTTGCCGTTCGCAGGCGTTCGGATCGCTCGCGATTCCGCCTCGACTTTGCGGATAGCCGTTTCCAGCGCCGCCTGCTCGCGCATCGCGTCGCCCGCTGCGCCGTGCAGCCCGCGCCCGCGCAATTGCCTGGTGACGATCATTCGCGCGCGCGCGTACAAATCCCGACGCGCCTGTGCGTCATTGTGCGGCAAGCTCGAAACGGCTCGCGCTAGGATTGGGTAGTAATCAGCCATTGGAGGCCGCCCCACGCATACAACTTTTTTATACTATGCCGCTTGGGAGCCGAAATCCACGCCCTAAAGATATCCCGCACCGGCGCCGGCCGCGAATTTTTCCGGCTCGCCCTCCCAGACGACGCGGGCGTGTTCGAGGACATAGACGCGGTCGGAATGCGGCAGCGCGAAGGTTACGTTCTGTTCGCCCAGCAGCACGGTGATGGCGGTAGTCTGCCGCAGTCGTTCCAGCGCCTTGGAGATTTGTTCGAGGATGACGGGCGCCAGTCCGAGCGTAGGCTCGTCGAGGATCAAGAGCTTCGGCTTCATCATCAGCGCGCGCGCTATGGTCAGCATCTGCTGCTCGCCGCCCGACAACGTGCCGGCCGCCTGTTTCTGGCGTTCACGCAAAATCGGAAACAGGTCGAACAGCCAGCCGATCTGATCCGCGATCTCGCCGGCCGGCAAATGATGGCCGCCGAGATCGAGATTTTCGCGCACCGACATGTCGGTGAAGAGGTTACGGCCTTCCGCACATTGCACGATGCCGCCGCGGGCGATTTTCGCTGCGGTCAGGCCGCGCAGCAAGGCGCCCTCGCGGCGAATGTCGCCCGAATAGGGCAATAGCCCGGAAATGGCGTTGAACAGGGTGGTTTTGCCGGCGCCGTTGAGGCCTACGACTGAGACGAATTCGCCGGCATGCACATGGATCGACACGTTCTGCAGCGCTTGCGCCTTGCCGTACTGAACGCTGACATTGTCGACTTCGAGGAACGGGGTCGCGCGGTCGCGGAAGGAAGATTCCGGACGCGCCGCCGTTTCGATGCTGCCGCCGAGATAGACCCGCCGCACGGTTTCGTTGCGCATCACCTCGTCGGCGCTGCCTTCGGCGATGCGCTCGCCGACATACATGGCGAGTACGCGGTCGACCAGACGCGCGACGCTTTTGACGTTGTGATCGACCAGAAGCACGGCGCGGCCGTCGTCGCGCAGTTCGCAAATCAGGTCGGAGAATGCAGCGGTTTCGGTCGAGGTGAGGCCGGCGAAGGGCTCATCGATCAACAGGACTTGTGGGTTTCGCGCGATCGCCTTGGCGATTTCGATCTTACGCAGATCGGCGAACGGTAGCGTGGCCGGGCGGCGGTCGAGCACCCCGCTCAAGCCCACGCGCGCCGCGATAGCGCGCGCACGCTCGTCGATCTGCGGATCGGCGAATAGCCGCGAGAGCTTGTCCGGAAGCAGCGCGAGCTTGATATTCTCCAGCACCGTCTGGCGGTGCAGCGGCCGCGAATGCTGGAAAACGATCCCGGCCCCCATTCGCGCGATCTTGTGCGACGGCCAGCCGGCGACTTCGGTGCCGTTGATGCGCACCGAACCGGCATCGGGCCTTTCGATCCCCATGATGAGCTTCATGACGGTGGATTTGCCGGACCCGTTCGGGCCGATCAGGCCTAGAATCTCGCCGGCGCGGATGCTGAATCCCATGTTCTTGACGGCGACGAGGCCGCCAAAGCGCTTGGTGAGGTTGTCGACCTCGAGATGCGCGTGCGCCGCCATGCTCAGCTCGGTTCCTTGCTGCGCGTGAGCAGGCCGAAGAAGCCGCTCGGGAAAAGCAGCACCACGACGAGCGCCATGGCGAACACGACGAAGTTCGAAAGGTCGCCAAGCGGCCGCAGGAGCTCGCTCATGGCGATGAGGAAGATCGCGCCGAGCACGGCGCCGAGAATGGTGCGTCGGCCGCCGATCACGGCCGCGATGATGATCTGCACGCCGACCGTAATGTCGACAAAGGTGCCGACCGAGGCGGAGCCAAGATAAAAAGTCATTAGCGCGCCGGCGAGCCCCGAGAAGAAGGCGCTGATGACGAAAGCGGCGAGCTTGTGCTTGGTCACGTTGAAGCCGAGCGCGCCGGCCTGCACCGCGTCCTGACCGCTTGCCTGGAGAATCAAGCCGACCGGCGAACGCGACAGCGCAAACAGGATCGCACCGCTTACCGCCATGAACCAGAGCGCGATTTCGTAGTTCGCGGCATCGTTGATCGTAATGACGTCGGGAACAGTGAGCCCGATCTCTCCACCCGTAAGCGGAGCGTCGACCACGACGAAATTCTGCAACATCAGCACGGCGACGAGCGTCGTCAGCCCGAAATACGGCCCGCGCACGCGCAACGCCGGCAGCGCCAGCACCACGCCGCCGGCCACTGCCGCAAGCGCGCCGGCCGCCACGCAGAGCCAGATCGGCGGCTGATAAAGATTGTCGAGTATGCCCGCGGTATAGGCGCCGGTACCGATCAAAAACGTCGGCCCGAAATTCACCTCGCCGGCAAAGCCGAACAGGAGATCCCACGCCATCGCGAACACGCCGAAATAGTAAGCGATGGTCAAAAGACCGAGGATGTAGCCGGAAACGCCCAGCGGCAAAAACGACGCGACAACGATCAAAGCGAGGGCGATCAGGAGGACGCGCGCGGTGGAGAGGGAGCCCATCTAGCGGCGCCCCAGAAGTCCGCGCGGCCTGACATACATCACGGCGACAAGCAGCAGCAGCGCCGGGATGGTGCGATAGGCCGGCGAGATCAGATAGGCCGTCAGGGTTTCGAGATAGCCGACGACATAGGCGGCAATCAGCGCTCCCGAAACGCTGCCGAGGCCGCCGAGCACGACGATCGAGAACGCGCTCGCCGTCAGCGGCCCGACGCTGTAGGACGAGACGCCGAGGAACATGCCGAGCAACACGCCGGCAATGCCGACCAGCACGCCGTAGATCGCCCAAACCGCGATGTAGACCTGCGACAACTCGATGCCGAGCAGCGTCACACCGCGCGGATTCATCGAGGCGGCAAGCACGGCCTTGCCGGCGCGGGTGCGATTGACCAGGAGCCAGAGCACGGCGATGACGAGCCAGCAGACGACAGCGGTGAAAATCTCATTCGAGGGCGTGCGCACGCCGACGATCGAGACCACGCCTTCCACGATCGGTGCCACGGTCTTGGCATTGTTGGTATAGAGATACGCAATCAGCTCCTGAAATCATGATGCCCCACAGAAGCGTCGCCGTGAGGATGAAGATTTCCTTCTCTTCCTCGCGAATTTTGCGCGACTGTTGCAGCGGCCGGACGATCAGAAAATAAGTGAGCATCGAGGCGGCAAGGCCGACGCCGACGCCGAGCCCGGCCCCGGCGTAAGGCCCGGCGTGCAGCTGATCGCCGGCGGCCCAGGCCGCGACGACGGCAGTGACCATCAACGCGCCATGCGACAGGTTGAGCACGCCGGAGACGCCGAAGATCAGAGCGAAGCCGGTAGCGCCGAGCGCGTAAAGCGAACTGATTGCAAAACCGTCGATTAGGATTTGCCAGAACAGCATCGGTCAGACCACGCCCACGAACCGGGCCTCAACAAGAATTCTCCCCGCTCGCGGCTGCGGGCGGGGAGAATGACGTAGCGCCGATCGTTCCCTTGTCAATCAGCCGAGCCGAGCTTGATGAACGGCGGGAATTTCAGCTTGCCATTGGCGACGCCGGGCGGCCACAGATTGACCTGTTTGCCGTTCTGCCATTGCAGCATGAGACCGGTGATGGTGTCGGCGCCGATCTTGAGCGCGTGCGGGTTGGGCGAATCCTTACCCTTGAACTGCACGCGCCCGATCGTGCCGACATAATCGGTCTTTTCCAGCGCATCGACGAGCTTGTCGGGATCGGTACCGCCTCGCTTGATCGCGTCGGCGATGTAGTAAACCTCATCGTAGGCGGTGTAGCCGCAATAGGACGGGAAGTTGCCGTACTTCGCCTTAAACGCGTTGACGAAGGGCAGCGTTTTGGATGTCACCGCGACATCCGGACCGGAAACGGCCTGGTACAGCACGCCTTCGGTGGCGCCGTTGGTGTCGTTCCAGAAGCTCGAATTGGTCGCTTGCGAAGCGACGCCGATCATCGGAATCGGAACTTCCTGCTGCTTCCACTGCACCGTCGGCTGCACGCCGACATGCGAAATGCCGGTGACCATCACGTCGGGTTTTTCACCTTCGATCTTATTGAAGATCGGCGTGAAGTCCGTCGTGTCGGGTGAGAAGCGGATATGATCGATCACCTTCATTCCGATCTTCGGCAGACACTTCAAATATTCTTCATCGAGCGGGGTCGTCCAGGCGGCATCCTCGCTCATGACGACGGCCGATTTCATGTGAAGATTATTTACCAGAAGATCCTGGGCGGCCGCGCAGACCTGGTCGGCAAGGCTCGTCGAGGTCAGATAGCCGTGGAATGTGTATTTGAGATTATTGTAGTCCTTGGCGATGTTCTGGGTGATGACGTCGGAGGCGGCGCCGGGAGTGACCATCACGGTCTTGAGGCGACCGGTCCAGGGTTCGAGCGCCAGAACCACCTCGCTGATATAGCTGGCGATGACGGCGTTGACGTGATCCTCGTTCGCCGCGCGTTGGAACGCGCGCACCGCTTCCGCGGCGGACGAGTGATCGTCGTAGGACACGATCTCGATCTTGCGGCCGTTGACCCCGCCTTTGGCGTTGATCTCATCGGCGGCCATTTGAGCGGCCTGCGGGATCGAGGAACCAGCAACCGCCTGCGCTTCGGCGATGACCCCGATTTTGATGGGTTCGTTCGATTGCGCGTAGCTCGGCGTTGCCAATGTAAGCGCGACAACGGCCGCACTTGCCGAAAGCGTCGCCGAGATACCGCGGCTAACAAACTTGCTCATTGTAATTACCTCCCTGAAACTGCAATCATCTTTGCGAGACGACGATCTGCCGACAGTCTATCTCATCGCCCCCGCTCGGCAAGCCTGGGAAGGCCGGCGGTTATGGGTTTTTGTAGGGGTCGGCGGGTTCGCCGCGAGATGGTACGCAGCGGCAGGGCGCGCCGCCCCTGCAACTGTGCTGATACTTGACCGGCAAAACACTTACGGATCGGGAGGTAATTACCCAAATGAAAGCGGCATTCCTTGAACAATTCGGTGGGCCGGAAGTCTTGAAGTACGGCGACGTGCCGGACCCCGTGGCGGCGCCGGGCGAGGTCGTCGTCGACGTCGTGGCGGCGAGCGTCAACGCCGCCGACTGGAAGTTCCGCGCCGGCCAATATGCCCGACACGCCCAGGTCAAGTTCCCGCAAATTCCGGGCCGGGATTTTTCCGGCTTGGTCGGCGCCTTGGGCAGCGGCGTCGGCGATCTCAAGCTCGGCGACGCCGTTTTCGGCGTCCTCGATGCCGGCCGGGAAGGGACTTATTGCGAAAAGATCGCGATCAAGGCGGCGATCGTCGCGAAGAAGCCCGACGGTCTTTCGCACGTCAACGCCGCCGCCTTGGCGCTCACCGGCCTCACTGCGGTGAATGCCCTGGAAGATACCTTGAAGCTCAAGCGCGGCGAGACGATTTTGATTCAAGGCGGCGCCGGCGGCGTCGCGAGCTTCGCCATTCAGTTCGCGAAACATCTCGGCGCACGCGTGATTGCGACGACGAGTTCTGCAAACACGGACTACGTGCGCGGACTCGGCGCCGATGAAGTCATCGACTACAACACGCAGGATTTCACCAAGGTCGTGAGCGGCTGTGACGCCGTGTTCGAGACTGTCGGCGGCGACGTCGCGGAAAAATCTTTTGCGGTGCTCAAGCCGGGCGGCCGCGCCGCCTTCATCGCCTCAGGCATGGAAGCGCCAAAGCCCAATCGGCCTGATGTGACCGCGTTGCGGCCTCCCGTGCCGCGCTCGCGCGCGGCAATGGAACGCGTCGGTCAGCTCGTCGCCTCCGGCGCGGTGCGCCCGCCGGAAATCAAGCTTTACCGCTTGGCGCAGGCCGCCGATGCGCATCGCTTGAGCGAGTCGCGTCATTTCCGCGGCAAGCTGGTGTTTGAGGTGCGATGATCGGGACGTTACACGTGCTGGCCGCCGTTGATGTGAATCTCGGCGCCATTCACGTAGGACGCGGTGTCGGTGCACAAAACGTAGATAATTTTCGCGACCTCGTCCGGCGTGCCGAGCCGATGCAGCGGAATATTCTCGACGATCTTATCCGTCCCCGGCGACAGCATTGCGGTGTCGATCTCGCCGGGCGCAATGGCATTGACGCGGATGCCGCGCGCGCCGAAATCGGCCGCCATCTCGCGGGTGAGCCCGGCGAGCGCCGCCTTCGACGTGCTATACGCGGCGCCAGCGAACGGATGCACGCGCGAGCCCGCGATCGAGGTCACGTTGACGACCGAGCCCTTGGCCGCTTGCAACTCGTCGAGTAGGCCGCGCGCAAGCATGATCGGAGCGAAAAAATTGACCTGAAAAACGTGATGCCAATCGTCGCGCGAGGTCTCGATCGAGCCGAGCCGCTTACCGCCTGCGGCCTTGGGCGAGATCGCGGCGTTGTTGACCAGCGCATGCAGTTCGCCGTTGAGGCGACGCTTGGTCTCGGCGATCGCTGCGTCGGTGTTTTCCGGGTCGGCGAGGTCGACCTGAATGTGATCCTCCGGTCCCGCCTCCCAAGGGCAATTCTCCGGAAATGGATGGCGCGAGCAGGTGATGACACGCCAGCCGGCGGCGGAGAAGCGTTTGACCGTGGCGTGGCCGATGCCGCGGCTTGCCCCGGTGAGCAAGAGCGTGCGGCGCGGCTGGTTGGTCGTTGGCATCAGTCTTTCCGATCGAAACGATTTAAGGGTAAAGCCGCGCCTTGGTCCACGGGGCGCTGGCGCTGTCGCGCATAAAAACGATGCGGTCGTGCAGGCGGAACGGCCGCTCCTGCCAAAACTCGATCTCGGACGGTACAACGCGATAGCCGACCCAATGCGGCGGCCGCGGCACCGTGCCGATGACGAATTTCGTGGTAAAGCGCGCGATCGCCTTCTCGAAGGCGAGGCGACTTTCCAGCGCCGCCGATTGCTTTGAGGCCCAGGCGCCGATCTGCGCCATGCGCGAACGCGTGGCGAAATAGGCGTCGGCTTCCGCGTTCGATACCGCCTCGACGTTGCCGCGCAGGCGCACCTGGCGCTGCAGCGATTTCCAATAAAATGTCAGCGCCGCCTTCGGCGCTGCGGCAAGCTCGTGACCTTTGATGCTTTCGGCGTTGGAGTAAAACACGAAGCCGCGCTCATCAAAACCCTTCAGCAGCACCATACGCGCGTTGGGCCGGCCGCCGGCATCCACGGTGGCGAGCGTCATCGCCTCGGGGTTGACCGGTTCGGAGCGCCTGGCCTCGGCAAACCAAGCGGCAAACAGGCGCAGCGGCTGGTCGGCCTCGGTAAAGTCACCGCCCGTTAACCACGCCGGGTGTTCTATCGACGCCGCGTCTGACATTCTCGGAGTACCCAGTGCTCGCGTGCGGCGATCGGGAAATGTGCCGCCGGTCTCAATATAGTAGAACGGCGGGCTCGCGCCTATCTCGGCAGTTGCATGGAGTCGCAGTCGTTGCGGCCATTCTCAGCGCGCTTGCCGATTCGGGCTGCTCCTACCAGCTCGCCTCGCTTGGCTCTAAGGACGATGGCGACCCGATGCCGACCGGTTCGATCGCGCAGCGGGTCGGCTATACCGTTCGTGACGCCAACTCCTCCGGTCCCGCGGAAGTGGACCTCGCCTACGCGCGCGCCGCCGCCTCGAACGCCGTCGCAGGCGGGGCTAAGGATACGAGCGTACCCTGGCAAAATCCGCAGACCGGCGCCGGCGGCAACATCACGCCGCTCGATACGTCGTATCGCGAAGACGGCCTGCCGTGCCGCGACTTTCTCGCGAGCTACGTGCATGGCGCGGCGCAAGACTGGCTGCAGGGCGCCGCCTGCCGCACTTCAAACGGCGCCTGGGAAGTGATGCGGCTAACTCCGCTCAAACCGAGCTAAGCCGGCTATCATCCCTCCCGGCTTGATCCGATTCGCTTTTTGCATTGCGTGACGCGCGCTTTATTCCCACATTGAGCCGATTGGGAACCGAATGGGCAGGCGGGGCCAGCCCGAAGATTTAAGCGGAGTTCGGCGGGGATGCGTGATCCCTATGAGGTCTTGGGTGTCGATCGCAAGGCAAGCGCAGGCGATATAAAAAGCGCCTACCGCAAGCTTGCAAAAAAGCTGCATCCCGACGCCAACAAGAACGATCCAAAAGCGGCGACGCGCTTTTCCGAGCTGAATGCCGCGAATGAGCTTCTCGGCGACGAAGATAAGCGCAAGGCGTTCGATCGCGGCGAGATCGACGCCGAAGGCAAGCCGCGCTTCCAGGGATTCGGCGGCGGCGCCAGGCCAGGTGGTGGACCAGGGGGCGGGCCGGGTGGCGGCTTCGGCCCAGACGCGAATTTCGAGAACTTCAATTTCGGCCCGGAGGGCTTCACCCGCTCGAACTCGGCGCGGACGGGGCGGCGGCGGTTTCGGCGGTTTCGAGGACATCCTCAAGGAAGCCTTCGGCCGCGGCGGCCGCGGCGGCGCCGGATCGACCTTCGAGCCCGAGGATTTTGGCGTGGGCGCCGACGTGCAAGCCGAGATGACGGTGTCGCTGCCGGACGCGGCCAATGGATCGACGCAGCGCCTGCATCTGCCGAACGGCAAAGACGTCGACGTCAAGATTCCTGCGGGAATTCTCAATGGCCAGAATATTCGGCTCAAGGGTCAAGGCATGCCCGGGCAGCACGGCGCCGGCGATCTACTCATCACCGTCTCGATCGCGCCGCATCCCGTGTTCACGCTGGAAGGTCTCGACGTGCGGCTCGAACTGCCGGTCACGCTTTACGAGGCCGCGCTCGGCGCCAAGGTGCGCGTGCCGACGCTGGACAAGCCGGTCGAGATCTCGATCCCGCCGTGGACGTCGAGCGGACGCACCTTCCGTCTTAAAGGCAAGGGCTTTCCTGCCAAGGCCGGCCGCGGCGACCTCCTCGCCACCACCCGCGTCGTGCTGCCGGACAAGAGCGATGCCGAACTCGAAGCGCTGATGAAAAAGTGGCAGGACGAGAAGCCCTACGATCCGCGCAAGGGCATGTGATCGCTGAGCCTTGTTTCCCGGCCGCGGCGCGGCGCTACCCGCGCGGCGCGACCGAACTACAGGCCTCATCCGCCCAGCGGCGGCGTGCGCCGATCGATCTCCTCGTAGGCCGCTCGCGCGATCTCGCGCAGCTTGTCGCGCTCCGCGGGCCCAGACAGCACATAGGCGAGGTCGCCGTCGACCCAGTAATAGGCCGCGTTTTGCTCTCCCGTGGTGTAGCGCAGCGCCGTGTCGCGATCGCTGGTGCGCCCGCAATAGAGGGTAAAGCGCTCGCCCGACGGAGTTTCGTACATGAAGAACGCGGTCGCTCCGGTCGGGCCCGGCAATAGCCGGCCGCCGACGAGCTTCAGTCCGATCTTGTCGAGTTCGGGCGCGCGCAGCGGCGAACCGACCCGCTTCGACAACCATTCGTCGAGATGCGGCCGCTGGTCGCCCGTCACTTCGACAGGATGACGGACCTCGACCACGTAGAGCCGGTAAGCATCGAGCGCATCGGCGGTGAACCGTGTGAGATCGGACGGACGCGCCGCTTCGACGCTGCGTGCGGTCCAGCCGACGACGCCGCCGATGACGAAGGCCGCGACGATCGCGGCGACGGCGGCAACCATCGCACCGCTGCGGCGGCGCGTCAGGCGGTTGAGATTGAACCGCTGCGGCGGAGTTTCATCGGCGACGGCGCCGTAGCGCGCGCGGATAAGCTCGGCCTGTTTGCGCCAAGCGGCCACTTTGGCCGCATCGTCGGGATGCGTCGCAAGCCAAGCTTCGACGACCGTGCGGCGATCGGCGGGCAATTCGCCGTCGACATACGCGTTAATCTCGTCTTCGCTGACAATTTGGTCTCGATCGTTCATAGTTCGCTCTCTCTCGTCATTTCACCCGGCGCAACGTCGGACGTTCGCCATCGAGATACGTCTTTATTTGGCTGCGCGCGCGTGCGAGGCGCGACATCACCGTGCCTATCGGCACGCACTGCACTTCGGCGACCTCACGATAGGTGAGGCCCTCGAGTACGACGAGCAGCAGTGCCGAGCGCTGGTCTTCGGCGAGTTCGTCGAGCGCTCGCGCGATATCGCGGCCGCCCGATTCCGGCGCGCCGGTTGCCGCATCGCCGTCCTTGATCGGCGTCAGGACCGGCCGTCGCGATAACGTGCGAAGCCGGTTGCGGTTGAGGTTGGTCAGAATGGTGTAGAGCCATGCGCGGGTATCTCCGCCGTGAAACAAGTGCTCGGAACGCAGTGCCCGAACCAGCGTGTCCTGAACGATGTCGTCGGCCGTCTCGGCGTCGCGGGTCAGTGCGCGCGCATAACGCCGCAGCGCCGGGATTGCCACCTTGATCTGCTCGTGGAACTCGCTCAAGCATTTCACCTGTTCAACATCGTTAAGATCCGCGGCGTGCCGACCGGATGCCCGGCGTGCCCGCATTGAACAACACCGCCGGCGCCTCGCTATTCCGCGTCACACCGCGGACGGCCGCAACGCTCGATGGTGCCCAAGCTTGATGGTCCAATGACCCTATGCCATAGGTGGCCGGGGCTGAAAATCGCCGTATGGGGTTACAAGAATGGCCGAAGTCTCGGGCCTCATGCGCGGCAAACGCGGTCTGGTCATGGGGGTCGCGAACAACCGTTCGCTGGCCTGGGGCATTGCCAAATCGTGTCGAGCGCACGGCGCCGAACTTGCATTCAGCTATCAGGGCGAGTCGCTCAAGAAGCGGGTCGAACCTCTCGCCCAGGAGCTCGGCGGGATCGTCGTCGGCCATTGCGACGTGACCGAACCAAAGACCATCGATGCGGTATTCGCCGCCGTGCAATCGGCCTGGGGCGGGATCGACTTTCTGGTTCACGCCATGGCCTTTTCCGACAAGGACCAGCTCGACGGACGCTACGTCGACACGACCGAGGACAATTTCACCAAGACGATGCTGGTGAGCTGTTATTCGTTCACGGCCATCGCGCAACGTGCCGAGAAGATGATGCCGAACGGCGGCGCCATGCTGACGCTCACTTATTATGGAGCGGAGAAGTGGATGCCGCATTACAACGTGATGGGCGTCGCCAAGGCGGCTCTCGAAGCCTCGGTGTGGTACCTCGCCGCCGATCTCGGCGTAAAAAACATCCGCGTCAACGCCATTTCGTCGGGACCGATCAAGACGCTTGCCGCAGCCGGTATCCGCGATCTCCGGTACATCTTCAGATGGAACGAATATAACTCGCCGCTGCGGCGCAACGTGACCATCGAAGACGTTGGCGAGGCCGGTGCATATCTGCTCTCCGACATGTCGCGCGGCGTCACCGGCGAAGTGCATCACGTCGATGCCGGCTATCATATTGTCGGCATGAAGCATCCGGACGCCCCCGACATTGCCGTCGGCAAGGAGTAATGCGGAGGGACCGAACAATCATGCCGGTCCTCTTTTACGTTCGTCACGGCGAAACCGACTTCAATATGGAGGGGCGCCTGCAGGGCCGCCGCGACACCGTGCTCAACGCTCGCGGCCGCCAGCAGGCGGCTGAATGCGGAGAGTTGCTGCGTGGGCTGTTCGCGCGCGATGGCCGCGAGCCTGCGGAATTCGGTTACGTGGCGAGCCCGCTGAAGCGCGCGCGCGAAACCATGGAGATTTTGCGCACCACGCTCGGGCTCGATCCGCATTCCTACACGCTCGACGACAGGCTGATGGAGATTTCGTACGGCGATTGGGAAGGATTGACGCTGCCGGAAATCGACGCGCGCATGCCGGGCCTGCTTGCCGAGCGTGAGCGAGACAAATGGGATTTTGCACCGCCCGGCGGCGAGAGCTATCGCGCTCTCACGAGCCGCATCAGCGAATGGTACGAAGCGCTGACACAGGACACCGTGGTTGCGGCGCATGGCGGCGGCGTGCGTGCGCTTATGGCGCTGTTCGACTTGCTGCCGCGGGAGGAAGCGACGCATGCCCGGATCGGGCAGGGCGTGGTCTATGTATTTTCCGACGGCAAGATGGCGCGCTACGCGTAATCCGCATTGAATTGCAGACGGCAAAAACAAAAGCGACCGAACCAAGGTTCGGTCGCTTGGCGGAATCACGAGGACCCCGCGAAATCCGAAGTTGACGGCGCGGCCCCGATACGAGGTTCGCGCTTATGTCATTTACTTCGTCTTGGTCTTTGCTTTCTTCTTCTTCTTCGTGGCCATGACTGTCTTCCTTGATGTGTGTGTTGAACCTACGGCAAGGTTGGTTCTAGTCGCAGGCTTGATCCCGGTATCGAACTCGGTCCCTGGGCCTTCGCCCCCTTACCATTTGTGACCATGTCACAGGGCGGTTCCGCTTGCAATGGAAAAAACTGAAATAACCTATATTTTTCCGTAGCTTAACGGACGTTCAGGTTTTCATGAAGCGCCGTTCAGTGAGATGAATGCCAGATGAACGCGGGCCATGATGCGAGCCGACGGCTGCGCATTTTGGCGGCAAAATTCCGCACCGAATTTTGCAAGTGCGAAGGCTCATCATGGATTTTGCCGCACCTGCGAACGGCGCGAGCAGGAATGGCGCGCATTTGACCCGATGGAATGCGCGGGCTACCAAGCCCCGAATAAGCCAGACCTTTCCAGATTCGATCCATTCGGCGTCATCGGCGCGTCATGTCGTTCAATACGTTCGGTCATTTATTCCGGGTCACGACCTTCGGCGAGAGCCATGGGCCGGCGATCGGCTGCGTAGTCGACGGCTGCCCGCCGCGCATCGCGCTGAGCGAGGCCGATATCCAGCCTTATCTCGATCGGCGACGTCCCGGTCAGTCGCGCTACACCACGCAGCGCCAGGAGCCCGACGCGGTAAAAATTCTGTCCGGCGTTTTCATCGACGATGCAAGCGGCGTGCAAGTGACGACCGGCACGCCGATTGCGCTCCTCATCGATAATGTCGATCAGCGCTCGAAGGATTATTCCGGTATCAAGGATAAGTATCGCCCGGGCCACGCCGACTATACCTACGACGTCAAATACGGGCTGCGCGATTATCGCGGCGGCGGCCGCCAGTCCGCGCGTGAGACGGCGATGCGGGTCGCCGCCGGCGCGATTGCGCGCAAAGTCGTCCCCGGCCTCACGGTGCGCGGCGCGCTCGTCGCGATGGGACCGCATCGCATTGATCGCGCGCGCTGGGACTGGGCCGAAGTCGAGCGCAATCCGTTCTTCTGTCCCGACGCCAAGACCGCAGCGATGCTCGGCGATTATCTCGACGGCCTGCGCAAGCAGGGCTCCTCCATCGGCGCGGTGATCGAGGTGGTTGCCGAAGACGTGCCGGCGGGGCTCGGCGCCCCGATCTATGGCAAGCTCGACGGCGATCTCGCCGCGGCGCTGATGAGCATCAATGCCGTCAAGGGCGTGGAAATCGGCGCCGGTTTTGCCGCCGCCGAACTGACCGGCGAGCAAAACGGCGACGAGATGCGCATGGGCAATGACGGCAAGCCGCTATTTCTCTCCAACAATGCCGGCGGCATCTTAGGCGGCATATCGACCGGACAGCCGGTGGTGGCGCGTTTTGCGGTTAAGCCGACGTCGTCGATCCTTATTCCGCGCCGCACTGTCGACCGCTACGGCCAGGAGACCGAAATCTCGACCACGGGGCGCCACGACCCGTGCGTCGGCATCCGCGCGGTGCCGATCGGCGAAGCCATGGTGGCGTGCGTGATCGCGGACCATTATCTACGCCAACGCGCCCAAATGGGTGAAAATCCGGAGTGGCCGTTTCCGCCGCCGGCACGCTGAAGAAGTGGCGCGGGGCTAAGATCAAAATGAACGACGCGCACCTACGCTTGCAAACCGTCGTCGCCGCATTTGCGCGCGGCGAGATCGTCATCGTTGCCGATGACGACGATCGTGAGAACGAGGGCGACCTCTTCGTCGCGGCAAGCCTGTGCACGCCGGAGAAGATGGCGTTCATCATCCGAAACACCTCGGGCATCGTCTGCGCGCCGCTCGGGGTGGAGGAGGCGCGGCGGCTGCATCTCGATCCGATGGTGGCGCTCAACGATGCGCCGCTCGGCACCGCGTTCACCGTTTCCGTCGATGTCCGCCACGGCCTGACCACCGGAATTTCCGCGGAAGAGCGGAGCAATACTGTGCGCGCGCTCGCCAATGGCAATAGCGGAGCGAGCGATTTCGTGCGCCCCGGCCACGTCTTTCCATTGGTGGCGAAAGAAGGCGGCGTATTGATGCGTTCGGGCCATACCGAGGCCTGTGTCGACCTCTGCCGGCTCGCTGGATTGCCGCCGGTTGGCGTGCTTGCCGAACTCATGAACGACGACGGCACGGTGATGCGCGGCCTGGAACTTGCTGCCTTCGCCGACCGGCATAAGTTACAGCGCATCACGATTGCCGAACTGATCGCCTACCGGCAGGCGCGCGACAAGCTGATCGAGCGGGTCGGCGAATTTCCGGTCCAATCCGAGATCGGCACGCTGACCGGCTATGCCTTCATTACGCCGTTCGATGCGGTCCACCATATGGCCTTCGTCTATGGCCGCATCGGCGACGGCGACAATGTGCTCACCCGGCTGCACCGCGCCGACATCATCTCCGACGTGTTCGGCGGCGCCAAGACGATCCACCACGCGCTGGGACGTTTTGCGGCCGAGGGCAGGGGCGTCCTGGTGCTGTTGCGCGACGGCACCGCAGGCGTGCCGGTAATTACCATCCCCAAATCGTCCGACACTGCGTCCGGCGAAGCGCGCACGCGTCAATGGCGCGAAATCGGTCTTGGCGCGCAAATCCTCAAAGATCTCGGCGTCAACTCCATCAGGCTCATCACATCGTCGCGCCCGACGACTTATGTCGGCCTGTCCGGCTTCGGCATCGAGATCGTCGGGACCGAGCCGATCGACGGATGAGTCGGCCTGTTTGACGCCGGTCATTCAGCCTATAGTCCCGGTCGGACGGCTTGGCGGGCTTGGCCGGTCGGGCAGAAATTGAAATTGTGATTTGGGGGGAAGGAAAATGAGCGACGGCGTCGCAACTACGGCCGCAACTCCGACAACCAGCCAAATTTATAAAGTCGCGCTGGCGAGCATCATCGGCTCGGTGATCGAACAATACGACTTTCTGGTCACCGGCGTGATCGCGGCGACCGTGTGGGGCGGCATCTTCTTCAAGCTACCCGGTCTCGCGGCCGTCGCCGCTGCGATCGGCGTCTACGGCCTCGGCATCATCATCCGTCCGGTCGGCGCCTTCATCTTCGGCCATATCGCCGACCGGCGGGGCCGCAAGGACGCGATGGTCTATGCGTTGGTGCTGATGGGCGTCGCTACGCTTTTAATCGGGCTGACGCCGACTTACGACAGCATCGGCGTGGCCGCTCCCGCGCTGTTGATTTTATTCAGGCTGCTGCAGGGGATCAGTTTCGGCGCCGAATTCGGCACCGCCTCGACCTGGGTGGTCGAACAGGCGGCGCGATCGAAGCACCGCGCCTTCTGGGGCGCCTGGGTCGGCTTCGCGATCCCGATCGGGCTATTGCTCGGCTTCAGTTCGGTGATCTTCGTCAAGTCGCTGATGAGCGCGGAGGATTTCACGGCCTGGGGCTGGCGCATCTTCTTTTTCGTCGGCTTCCTGGTGGCGATCGTCGGCTTGATCATCCGCACGCGCACCATGGACAGTTTCGTCTTCGAACAGCACAAATCCCAAATCACGATCCTGAAATATCCCGCGAGTCAGGTCTGGCGCGAAATGCCGTGGACTATCCTGCGCACCTCGCTTGTGAATGCGATGTTCGGCGGTGCGTTCTTCCTCTACTTCGTGTTCGGCACCGGTTACATGAAAGCGGTCGGCTACCCGGGAAATGAACCTGAGGCGATCGGGCTCATCGCTGCGGCATTCATGCTGGTGTTCATGATCATCGGCTCGTTGCTTGCCGACTACATCAACCGGCGGACGATCCTGCTGACTGCCGCCATCGTATTCCTGGTTTTCGCCATCCCCTATTTCTACCTGATCAACACGGGCAGCTTCGTCCTCGCCACGATCGCCGAGATCATCGGCTTCGGCTTCGTATTCGGCTTCGGCTATGGCGCGATCCCCACTTTCTATACGGAGAATTTCCCGACGCGCTATCGCGCCTCGGGCGCGAGCGCGGCCTACCAGATCGCGCAGGTCTATGGCGGCGGGCTCATTCCCATCGTCGCCGGTCAGATCCTGCGCGTCTACGGCGTCAAAGACGCGTACGTCTATATCGGCGGCTTGGTGATGTGCTACGCGGTGGCCGCGATCATCGCTATTCTCCGCACGCCGGAAACCAAAGGCGCCAATCTCGAAAACTGATCGGTATCAGCTCGCCGGCTGCGCCCGGTTGGGAAAGAGTTGCGGGCGCAGCTTCGGGTGGCAGCCCATCATCTTCGGCGCATAGGGCGTTTCAGCGCCGAGTTCCTCGGCGGCATGCCATGCCCAGCGCGGGTCCCACATCGCGCCCCGCGCGAGGCAGATCAGGTCGGCTTTGCCGGACGCCACGATGTCTTCGGCCTGCCGGTAGCCGGCGATCAGGCCGACGGTCATCGTGGTGATGCCGCTTTCCTTTTTCACCTTCTCGGCGAACGGCACCTGATAGCCCGGCGACAGCGGGATTTTCTGTTTCGGATCGAGGCCGCCGCTCGACACGTCCATATAGTCCATGCCGCGTTTCTTGAGCTCCTTCGCCAAAATAACGGTCTCCTCCGGCGTCCAGCCGCCGTCGACCCAGTCGGTCGCGGAGACGCGCATGCCGAGCGGCTTCTGCTCGGGCCACACCGCGCGCACCGCCTCGTACATCTCGATGGCAAAGCGCATGCGGTTCTCGCTCGATCCGCCGTATTCGTCGGTGCGCTTGTTGGAAATCGGCGACAGGAACTGATGAGCGAGATAGCCGTGCGCGCCGTGCAACTCGATCACATCGTAGCCGATGCGATCGACACGCTTGGCGGCGGCGGCGAATTCGCCGATGCAGCGCTTGATATCGTCCTTGGTCATGGTGTGCGGAACCGGCCAGCCGGTGTCGTAGGGAATCGCCGACGGCGCTTCCGGCGTCCAGCCGCCTTCCGCTTCGGTCAGAATCGGCTTGCCGCCCGCCGCTGGCGGAGTGGTCGGCCCCTTGCGGCCGGCATGCGCCAATTGCACGCCGAGCTTGGCGACGCCATAAGTCCGGCAGAAATCGTACACCCGCTTGAGCGCCGCCTCGTTTTCGTCCGACCACATGCCGGCGCATTTCGGCGTGATCCGCCCTTGCGGATTGACGTCGGTCATCTCGCACATCACGAGCCCGGCGCAGCCGAGCGACATGTTACCGAGATGCATCAGATGCCAATCGTTCGCCGAGCCGTTGTTGGAGTTGTATTGGCACATCGGCGAAACCACGACGCGGTTGGGAAGGGTAAGACCGCGCAGCATGAGGGGAGAAAACAGGGCGCTGGCCATATCTACGAATCCTTTGGTGCTGAGATCTAAACGACGGGGACTTGCAATATCACGGATTTGGATCGTGCGTACATGTCCTGGAATGTGCTTACGCGGCAGCCGCGCGGCACGACCGGAACAATGAGCGGCAACACTCGGCTATCCGCTCCGCGCGGAGATGTGATGGGCAAAGGGGCGGCTAGTATATTCGGCGCGGTCGGATGAACTATAACAGAACCAGGAAATTAAGTCGCGCTTTCTCGGAATTTGACGTCCGACCGCGATCGTTACGGCCGCCAATTGAGTTGCACGACTTTGTTGCCGAGAGCCTGGTTATATTGAATCGCCTGCGACTTCATCGCCGTAATCGATTGCGGGTTGCCGAGCGGACACTGAACGGATTCATGCTGTACAAGCGCGCGGTCAAGCGCGCGGCCGAAATCGGCCTCGGTGGCCTCCATCGGTTCATCGTCGGAAAACGGCGCCGACATATAAACGGTATGTTGGTCGGGTGAGAGCGCGAGGCAGTATCGCCAGTCGGCGGCCTGCGCCGCGCGGACGTCCAGTCCTCCGGTCAAGAGAAACATCCCCAACAGCGTCCATTGCAACCGCCAATGCATTGTATCGTCCCGCAGCGAATCGCCCGCCTAGCGTAGCGGACGGCCCGGCCCTTGGCATCGTGGTTTGTGCGATCCGCCGAAGGCCTTAAATCAGGCGGCGGCAATGGGGTTATTGAGGTAACAACCGTCGCTCTGGAGGCTGCCGTGAAGTCACTGTTATTCTCGCTCGGAATTATCGCCGTCACCGCCGCTACCGGCGCCCCCGCGCAGGCGCAAAATTATCCGTGGTGTGCGTCCTACGACACCGGCGACGAGGCGCACAACTGCGGTTTTGTCAGCTATGAGCAATGCATGGCGACGGTGCGCGGAATCGGCGGCTTCTGCGAGGTCAACACGCAATACCAGCCGCTAAAGCCGGCCAAGCGCCATTAGGGGATTAAGGCAGCTCTGAACGTTGAAGTCGGGGGAGCGCCAAATTCGACCGGGGGGCCGCTCCGCGCCAGGCTTCACGATGTTATTGACTCCGCCGCAAAGACGCTTCGGAATACGGCGGGGTAGGAACACATGATCAAGAAGTTTCACGTCCTTTATGTCGGACAGATCGAACTCGACAATGTCGGGCTCGCCGGCACGCCGGCCAATGATCGGCGCTATTCCGATGAGCGGCTGCGGGAGGCCTTTTTCACCGCGCGGGACGTCGCCCGGCTCATGGATGAGCTCGGTTTCGACGTGCTGTGGACGGCGGAGCATCATTTTCAGCGCGAGGGCTATGAGGTCTTTCCCAACCTCATTCAGCTCGGGCTCTGGCTTGCTACCCAGACCAAGCGGCTGAAGTTCGGCTGCGCCTTTAACGTCCTGCCGATGTGGCATCCGATCCGCATGGCCGAAGACTACGCCATGGCCGACATCGTCACGGACGGCCGCGTGATACTGGGCGTCGGCCGCGGCTATCACACCCGCGAGGTCGAGACGTTCGGAGCGCCGCTCCTCGACGCGGAGAAAAACCGCGAGCTGTTCGAGGAGCAGCTCCGGCTGCTGCTGACCTGCTTCAACGAGCAGTCGTTCCACTTCAGAGGCAAATATTACGAGGCGCCGCCCCCGGTGGATTACCGGGGTTACAAGCTCAAGGACATCACGCTGGTGCCGCGGCCCAAGCATCTGCCGGTGGAAATCTGGATGCCGATCGCGAGCGGCAAGACCATTGAGATGATGGCGCAATACGGGCTCAACGCCATGGTCACGCTTAACGGCGAGAAAATTCTCGACGATGTCGTTCGCGCCTACCACGCTGCCTGCCTCAAGCACGGCCGCAATAAGCAATTGGGAGAAGATGTGATTTGGGGCGCCGGCGTTTATCTTGCCAATAGCCGTGAGGAGGCGATCCGCCGGCTCGAGCCCGCCCATGACGAGCGCTTCAAGTGGTTCGCGCCATTCGGCTTCGTGCGCTACGCCGACGAGCAGGGCCGCACCTGGGGCACACCGGGCGCGCCTTCGCGCACGCCCTCGCTGAAGGACGGTGTGGCGCAAAAAGCTTGGTTTTGCGGTACTCCGGCCGAGGTGATCGACGGCATAAAGTCGATCGAGGCGAAATATCCGGGCCTCGAGAACTTTATGATCCATTGGGCCGAAGGCCTTTCGCCCGAGGAGTTCAAGGAGCAGCTACGCGCCTTCGCCAAGGACGTGATGCCGGCATTCAAGCGCGCGTAGGTTGTTTCTCCAGCCGCGCGACGATCTCGACATGCGCCGAATAACGGAATTGATCGACCGGCGTAACGCTGACAAGCCGGTAACCGCCGTCGATCAGATGGCGCATATCCCGCGCGAATGTTCCGGGATTGCATGACACGGCGACGACGACCGGAACGTGGCTTGCCGCCAGTATGCGGGATTGCGCGTCCGCGCCCTGGCGCGGCGGATCGAAGACGACGGCGTCGAAGCGATTGAGCTCGGTGTCGATCAGCGGATTCTTGAACAGATCGCGCCTCTCGGCTGTCAGCGGTTTTAGGCCGCTTGTCGCTCCACCGGCGCGCTTGAGCGCCGCGATGGCGGCTTCGTCGTCGTCGAACGCTGCCACACGCGCCGTCTCGGCAAGCCGCAGCGCGAAAGGGCCGACGCCGGAGAACAGGTCGGCATTGCTTTTTGCGCCGGTGCAGGACGACAGCACCAGACGCGACAGCACCGCCTCGCCTTCCGCCGTCGCTTGCAAGAATGCGGCGGGCGGCAGGACCACGGTCGCTGCGCCCATATGCAGCGTCGGCGCGCGCGCTTGCGCGATCAGTTCGCCGTGGCGGCTCAGGCGGGCAAGATTTTGTTCCGCGGCGACGCGCGCCAGCGCGCCCATTAAGGCCGTCGGCAGGGATCCCGAGCCGCGCACGTCGATATCGAGTCCGGCGTCGGTTGCGGTCACCTGGATGTCGAGCGGCTTTTGCGTGACGTCGAGCCGTTCCGCGATCGCCCAGGCCGCTTTGAGCGCGCCATCGAGACTCTTGGCCAAGACCGGACAGCGGTCGATTGCGATCACGTGGTGCGCGCGTGCCGCCGAGAAGCCGACCTCCAGCACGTCATGAGTGCCGCGCCGGGCGTGAAAAACGGCGCGGCGGCGGCCGCCGCCGTGCGCGTCGATGAGATCGCCGACCGGCACTTCGATCCCGGCCTGGCGAAGCGCCTCGACGACCAGGCCGCGCTTCCACGCGCGATAGGGCCCGCTCGCCCAATGCTGCAATGCGCATCCGCCGCAGATGCCGAAGTGCGGACAGATCGGAACGATGCGTTCCTTGCTCGGCGTTTCGACGCCGAGGAGTTGCCGCCGGTCGGGATGGCCGGGCCAGTTGTCGACCTCGACTGTTTCGCTCGGCAGCGTGCCGGACACATAGATTTCGCCATTCGGACCGTCGGCTATGCCGTCGCCGCGATGGCCGAGCCGGTCGATGACAAGGTGCTCAACCATCTTGGCGCTTAACCACGTTCGGCCTCGAGGAAGAATTCGCAATTGCCGTCGCCGCCGCGGATCGCCGACGGAACGACGCCGCCGACGCGCCAGCCGAGCGCAGCGAGGAACGCGACGATATCGTCGCAGACGGCGCGGTGAACCGCTGCGTCCCGCACGATGCCTTTCTTGTTGTGGCGGCCGTGCGCCTCGAATTGCGGTTTGATCAACGCCAGGATTTTCGCGCGAGTGGCCAGCAATCCGCCGATGGCGGGTATGACGAGCTTGAGCGAGATGAAGCTTACATCGACGGTGGCGAAGTCAGGCTGTTCTGCCAAACGCGATGGATCGAGCTTGCGAATATCCGTGTGCTCGAAAGCAACGATGTCGTCACGGCCGCGCAGGCGGGGATGCAACTGCCCGTGCCCGACATCGACGGCATAGACGCGCCGCGCGCCGCTCGCGAGCAGCACTTCGGTGAAGCCGCCGGTTGAGGCGCCGACATCGAGGCAAATGCGGCCGGCAACGTCGAGATCGAAATGATCCAGTGCGCCGGCGAGCTTGACCCCGCCGCGCGACACATAGGGGTGCTCGGGCGCGGCGGCGATTACGGCGGTGGCCGATATTTCGTCCGACGGCTTGCGCACGGTTATGCCGTCGGCGGTCACTTGGCCGACGGCAATCGCCGCCTGCGCCCGCGCACGGCTTTCGAACAGGCCTCGCGCGACCAACAGGCGATCGGCACGTTCTTTGGGCGTCATCGTAAGTTGTAGTTGGAGGGTGGGCATTGCGCCCGCTCGGACTTGCCGCGTGGGCAAAATCGTTCCGCGCAATGCCCACGCGGGTATTCAACAGAAAACGATTTTGCCCATCCTACGGAAGGTAGCTATCTCAGGCGAGCTTCACCGCTTCGCCGCGCATGTTTTGGCCGAGCGCTTCGAACGCTTTGGCGACGATGCCTTTGGCGTCGAGGCCGGCCTTGGCGTACATGGCGTTGGGGGAGTCCTGATCGATGAACATGTCCGGCAGTACCATCGGACGGACCTTCAAGCCGCGATCGAGCGCGCCATGCTCGGCGAGCGTTTGCAGGACAAAGGAGCCGAAACCGCCGATCGTGCCTTCCTCAATGGTCAGTAGCACCTCGTGCTCGCGGGCGAGCCGAAGCAACATGTCGACGTCGAGCGGCTTTGCGAACCGCGCATCGGCGACTGTCGTCGACAGCCCGTAGGTCGCCAGCTCGTCGGCGGCCTTGAGGCATTCGCCGAGCCGCGCGCCGTAGGAGAACAGCGCAACCTTGGTGCCTTCGCGCAAGATTCGGCCTTTGCCGATCTCGAGCGGTTTGCCTTCTTCCGGCATTGGGACGCCAAGACCCTCGCCGCGCGGATAGCGCAGCGCCGAGGGACGATCGTCGATCGCGACGGCGGTCGCCACCATATGCACGAGGTCGGCCTCGTCGGCCGCAGCCATCAGGATGAAGCCGGGCAGACAGCCGAGATAGGCGATATCGAAGGCGCCGGCATGCGTCGGCCCGTCCGCGCCGACCAGTCCGGCGCGGTCCATGGCGAAACGCACCGGCAGACGCTGGATGGCGACGTCGTGAACGACCTGATCATAGGCGCGCTGCAGGAATGTCGAATAGATCGTGGCGAATGGCTTGAAGCCTTCGGTCGCAAGCCCGGCACAAAAAGTCACGCCGTGCTGCTCGGCAATGCCGACGTCGAAGGTCCGGTTCGGAAATTCCTTTTGGAAAAGATCGATGCCGGTGCCCGAGGGCATCGCCGCCGTGATGGCGACGATCATGTCGTCTTTGCGCGCTTCCTTGATCAAACTCTCGCCATAGACCTTCTGATAGGCGGGCGCGGTCGGCTTCGACTTCACCTGCGCGCCGGTGGCGACGTCGAACTTGACGACGCCGTGATATTTATCGGCGGATTTTTCCGCCGGCTCATAACCTTTGCCCTTTTGCGTCACGACGTGGACGAGGATCGGCCCGTTCTTCATATCGCGGACGTTTTCGAGCACCGGCAACAAATGATCGATATTGTGGCCGTCGATCGGGCCGACATAGAAGAAGCCGAGTTCGTCAAACAGCGTACCCCCGGTGACTAGGCCGCGCGCATATTCTTCCACCGCTAACGCCCGCTGCTCGAGCATTTTGCTCGGCATGTGCTTGACGATGCTGCGGAACAGTTTTCGCAGCCGGTGGTAGCCGCGTCCGGACACGCGGCGGGCAAGATACGCCGATAGTGCGCCGACCGGCGGCGCGATCGACATGTCATTGTCGTTGAGCACCACGATCAAGCGCGAATTCATGGCGCCGGCATTGTTCATGGCTTCGTAGGACATGCCGGCCGACATCGCGCCGTCGCCGATGACGGCGATGACATTGTTCTGCTTGTTTTGCAGGTCGCGAGCGACGGCCATGCCGAGCCCGGCTGAAATCGATGTGGATGAATGTGCAGCGCCAAACGGATCGTATTCGCTCTCGGCGCGCTTAGTGAATCCCGACAGCCCGCCGCCCTGGCGCAGCGTGCGGATGCGGTCGCGGCGGTTGGTGAGGATTTTGTGCGGATAGGCCTGGTGGCCGACGTCCCAAATCAGCCGGTCGGCCGGCGTGTCGAAAACGTAGTGCAGCGCCACCGTCAGCTCGATCACGCCAAGGCCGGCGCCGAGATGGCCGCCGGTGACCGCAACAGCGTCGATGGTCTCGCGGCGCAGTTCGTCGGCGACCTGCCGCAACTGATTGCGTTCGAGGCGCCTTAGGTCTTGTGGGGTCTTGATCTGATCGAGCAATGGGGTCTTAGACGAAACCGTCACGCTACGCTCCTTTTTTGGACCAATCCGTTGTTTCGGCCGAACGCCGATTATTGGGGCTAGGTGAGGCCCGGCAAGGGTTCACGCAGATAATGATGGCTCATGCAAATTCTAAGGTCCTTACACCATTCCGTGCCGGGAACGCAATTTGAGCAAAACTGCGGGTAACGAACGGCGTCGAAGGAACCGCCAGCCTTTCCAAGGGCTTGTACGTAAAGTCCCAATTCCCCTATCTACAGTCCCGTTTCACGCCATCAACGCCTACATGTAAGCAAAGTTCAGCACTTTTCCAGGGTGTGGTGGTCCCATGCGGCGGGATTTTGGCAGCAAGCATTGGTCTTAACGATACGCGAGCTGGTTCACCGTGGCGCTCGAAAAATACCGCCGGAAACGGAAATTTGATGTCACCGCGGAGCCGCGCGGCCGGCAGGCGGCCCGCGGCGGCGACCGTTATGTCATTCAGAAGCATGCCGCGCATCGGTTGCATTATGACCTCCGTCTTGAACTCGACGGCGTCATGAAAAGCTGGGCGGTGACGCGCGGGCCGAGTCTCGATCCCGGCGAAAAGCGCCTTGCCGTCCATGTCGAAGACCACCCGATCGAATACAACGCGTTCGAAGGCACAATTCCGCAAGGCGAATATGGCGGCGGCACGGTGATGATCTGGGATCGCGGACGCTGGATTCCGGAAGGCGATCCGCACAAGGGATACGCCAAAGGCCACCTCGATTTTGTGCTCGACGGCGAAAAATTGCGCGGCCGCTGGCACCTCGTGCGCATGCGCTCGCGTAACGGCGACCGTCACGAGAACTGGCTTCTCATCAAAGGCAAGGATGAGGAGGCGCGTAGCGGACGCAGCAGAGATATATTGGAGGAGGAGCCTCTCTCGGCAGCGACAGGCCGCTCGATGGACGAAATCGCGGACGGCAAGGGCACGGGCAAGGGCACGGGCACGAGCAAGAACCGGGTCTGGCACAGCAATCGCGGCGCCGCCAAGGTGTCGGCCGATCCCGGTCGCCAAACGCAGCGTGAATTCAAGGCTCAATTGCGGGCGGCAGCCAATTCGCAAAAAACGAAAAAATCCCGATCGCAAGCCAGAGTGCCGAGCGGGGCAAGGCGCGGGTCGAAGCTGCCGTCGCGGCCTGCAGCAAGACGGACGTCCGGATCGAAGCCTGCGGCGATGGCGGCTGCACGCAAGCGATCCGCTGCTGCCCCGCGAGCCGGCAGAGGCGGCCGGCTACCTGATTTCGTTCCGCCGAGCCTGGCCATGCTGCACGACGCCGCGCCGAGCGGCGCTGCCTGGATTCACGAGATCAAATTCGACGGCTACCGCATCGAGGCGCGGCTCGACCGTGGCAAGGTCAAGCTCCTCACGCGCAAGCAGCTGGATTGGACGCATCGTTTTGAGCGGATCGCGGACGCAGTCGCGGCGCTGCCCGCGGAAACCGTACTGCTCGATGGCGAGTTGGTCGTCGAAAACGAAAAGGGCGTTTCCAGTTTCTCGATGCTGCAGACCGATCTTAAGGACGGCCGCGGCGATCGCTTCGTCTATTGGGTCTTCGATCTCCTCTATCTGGATGGCCGCGATTTGACGAACCAGCCATTGGTCGAGCGTAAAGCGGCACTGCAGCGCCTGCTGAGAGGCGGCAGTAAGACCGGCCCAATTCGCTATGCCGAACATTTCGACGAGGACGGCCCGGTGATTTTCAAGCACGCCTGCGAGATGAATCTCGAAGGCATTGTGTCGAAGTTGCGCGACGCGCCCTATCGTTCCGGTCGATCGGAGAATTTCGTCAAAACCAAATGCCACAACGCTCAAGAATTCATCGTCGCCGGTTTTTCTCCGTCGGCCGCGATGGCAAAAGCCGTCGGCGCGCTGACCGTGGCTTTTCACGAGCGCGGCAAGCTGCGCTATGCCGGGCGCGTCGGAACCGGCTACACCCGCGAAATGGCACGCGATTTGTGGAAGCGGCTGCAGCCGCTGCGGATCGATCGGCCTGCCGTCGCCTTGCCCGAGCACGAGCGGCGCAAGGACGTCATCTGGGTAAAGCCGCAATTGGTCATCGAAACCGAATTCCGCGGTGTCACCCATGACGGCTTGCTGCGGCAGGCGTCGTTCAAGGGACTGCGCGAGGATAAGCCGGCGCGCGAAGTGGTGCGCGAGTTCGCCCGCTCCGGCGGCTGCGGCGCGGCGGAATGCGGTGCGCAAATCGGCGCCGGCCCGCGCCAATCAAAGCAGCAAGAGAGGCGGAGACCATAATGCCGACGTTGGCAATGTCCATTTGACGCATCCCGACCGGGTCTATTGGGCCGACGTCGGCGTCACCAAGGAGGATTTAGCCGCGTATTACGTGGGCGTGTGGAATTTTATGGCGCCGCATGTCGTCGGCCGCCCGCTCGCGGTTGTGCGCGGCCCGGAGGGCACGAGTGGCGAGCTTTTCTTTCAGAAGCACATCGCCGCCAATATCAAGGAGTTCTTCATTGCGGCACGTCGTCGGCGCCAAGGAACACGACGTCATCGCCGTGGAAAAGCTCGACGATATGATCGCATTGGTGCAGTCGGGCGCCCTGGAGATCCACACCCGCGGCTCGCGGCTCGACCGCTTGGAAATCTGCGACCGCATCGTGTTCGATCTCGATCCGGGGGAGGGGGTCTCGTGGAAGGACATCGTCGCCGCGGCGCAGGAGACGCGCGACCGGCTCAGGGCGGAGAAGCTCAAAAGCTTCGTCAAGCTTTCCGGCGGCAAAGGAATCCATGTGGTTGTGCCGATCGACGGCGCCGATTGGGACACCGCCAAAGCGTTCTCCGCGCGCATCGCCAACGCCATGGCCGCCGACGCGCCGCGGCGTTACCTCGCCAAGATGACCAAGGCGCTGCGCAAGGGCAAAATCTTCATCGATTATTTTCGCAATACGCGCGAGGCGACGTCGGTCGCCGCCTATTCGACACGCGCGCGCGCCGGCGCGCCAGTCTCCGCGCCGCTGTCATGGGAGGCGCTGCCGCGCACCACCGGCGCCAACCAATTCACGCTGCTCAATCTGAAAAAGCATTTGCGCAACGACGCCTGGGCCGAGATCGGCAACGTGCGGCAGAAGCTGCCGGGATAATCCCCCTGCCGGGGGCCGCGGAATCATCCCGCCAACCGAAATCGTTCCACCTTCGGTTCGAAACGCGAGCGGAAAATTTCCGCATCCAGCGGGTCTTCGAAGCAATAACGCACGAAGGCGGCGTAATCGTCTTCGACATACATGTCGAACTTGCCGACATATTGGATGAGGAAATTCAAAATCTCGCTGTCGTCGGCGAGCCTCTGCCGCGGCAACACCACCTGATAAGGGCATTCCTTGTCGAGCTTGCGCAGCCATGCGCTTTTCTTATCCGAATCCATTGTTTCTGCCCCGAATCTCGTTCGCTTAGGCGTCAGTTCGAACCGACGAATGTTCACTATTTGTTCCAAATTGTCAAGGGGGATTATGAGCCGCCCAGACGGCAATTGAGGGCGGCGATGCGGTGTTTATATCCGTCGGTGAGCTATGGCCGGCGGACAGGAGTGAATATCGTGGTGAAAACCATCTCGGGACTGATGATTGCGGCCGCCAGCTTTACCGCGGGCATGTGTTTCAAGGTTCCGGCCGGCCGGGCGTCATCCGGGGATGCGCCCTGGTGTGTCATGAGATTTGGCGACGACGTCTATTGGGACTGCCATTACCGCACGGCCCAGGAGTGCCTGGCGAGCATCGCAAGTGGCAATCGTGGCTCTTGCAATATGAACCCGTCGCCCGGTCCGTCTACGCCTGCTGCCGCCGCGGCGCCGCCGCGGCAGAAAAGACAACACGCGCAATAACACCAACGATTTGACCGAAGATCACTCGCCGTCGAGCGGCGCGGTGCCGGTCGGCTTGCCGGCGGCATCGAGCGTGATTTTTTCCACGCGCGCTTCGGCCTGCCGCAACAGATCCTCGCAGCGGCGCTTGAGCGCTTCGCCGCGCTCGTAGATGGTGACCGACTCTTCCAGCGGCACCTTGCCCTCTTCGAGCCGCTTGACGATCGATTCAAGCTCTTCGATCGCCCGCTCGAAGGGCATTTTCCCGATATCGCTGCTGTTATTCTGCGCCATCGTCCGGCTCTCCGACTGGATAATTATACGGCATCTAGCCCCGCATCAGTGCGGCGACATGGGCGGCGGTCGAGTTGCCCAAAGCCTGCAGATCGTAACCGCCTTCGAGCAACGAAACGATGCGGCCGCCGGCGCAAGCGTCGGCGATGTCCATGATCTTTTGCGTCGCCCACGCAAAATCTTCCTCTTCGAGGTTGATATTGGCGAGCGGGTCGCGCATGTGGGCGTCGAAGCCGGCCGAGATGACGATCAGCTCCGGCTTGAATTCGGCGAGCCGCGGCAAGATCCGGCTTTCGATGGCGTCGCGAAATTTCTCAGGCCCGTCGCCGGGCCGCAGCGGCGCGTTGACGACGGTATTGTAGTCGCCGCTCTCGCCGACGGCGCCGGTTCCGGGAAACAGCGGCATCTGATGCGTTGAGCAGTACATCACGGTTTTGTCGGACCAGAAAATCTCCTGCGAGCCGTTGCCGTGATGGACGTCGAAGTCGACGATCGCCGCGCGCGCGATGCCATGCTTGTTTTGCGCATAGCGCGCGGCGATGGCGGCGTTGTCGAAAAAGCAAAAACCCATCGGCCGCGCGGTTTCGGCATGATGCCCGGGCGGACGGGTGGCGACGAAAGCGTTTGCTGCCCGTTTCGATAGAACTTCGTCTACGGCGTGGATTGCACCACCGGCCGCGCGCAAGCTCGCCTCGAAGCTGCCGGGCGACATCGAGGTGTCGGCGTCAAGCTGGACGATGCCCTCGTTGGGCGTCGCGTCGCGCAAGGCTTCAATGTAGTCCATCGGGTGACACAGCGCGATGACCTCGAACGGCGCGCGTGGCGCCTCGACGCGCGCCAGCATTTGAAATTTCTCCGCTTCGAGCGCGCTTTCGACGGCGCGCAGGCGATCCGGGCGTTCGGGATGGCCGGGCGGCGTCAAATGTTCGAGGCAGGCCGGATGGGTGATGAGAAGAGTGGACATTGGTGCAATGTAGGATGGGTTGAGCGCCAGCGAAACCCATCATCGGATTTTCATCGCTCCACGCTGGGTCTTGCTGCGCCCAGCCCGTCCTAGGTAAGCGCAGCGTTGGCGCCGATGATGCCGCCCGCGCCCTCGACGACGGTGCGTTCGAGCGCGCCGCCCTGGACCGCGATATTTTCGGCGAAGAACCGTGTCAGCGCGACACGCGCCGCCGCCTCGCCGCCGAGCCGCATCGCCGCCAGCGCTTCTCGCGCCACGAGGCAGCCGCCGGTGGCGATGCCGAACAGCCGCAGATAAGGGGTCGCGCCGGCGAGTACCGCATCCGGCTCCTTGTCGAGATGCGCGAGGAGCCAGTTCGTCGTCCGCGACAGGCTCTCGACCGCATCGCCGAGCCGCACGGCAGTCCAGCCAAAGGCCGGGTCGTTGCTGGCGTCCAACTCCCGAACAATGGCGCGCAACTCGTCGCAATGCGCGGCGACGGCGGCGCCGTCGGCAAGCGGCAATTTGCGCGTGACGAGATCGATCGCCTGAATACCGTTGGTTCCCTCATAGATCGCGGCGATCCGCGCATCGCGAAAGAGCTGCGCCGCGCCGGTTTCCTCGACATAGCCCATGCCGCCGTGGACCTGGACACCAAGGGAAGCGACTTCGTTGGCGATGTCGGTCGAGAACGCCTTGGCCGCTGGGGTCAGGAGCGAAGCTTGATGATGCGCCGTGTGCCGCGCACCGTTTTCCGCGCCGCGCTCGGCGCGATCGAGCGCCATCGCGGTCGAGTAGCAGATGGCGCGCGCGGCCTGCGTGAGCGCGCGCATCGTCAGCAGCATGCGCCGCACATCGGGATGGGCGATGATCGGCGCCATCTCCGCCGACTTCATGCCGGTGGTGCGGCCTTGCCGGCGCTCACGTGCGTAGGCGAGCGCCTGTTGCGTCGCGCACTCGGCGACGCCGACGCCCTGCAAGCCGACGGCGAGCCTCGCGCGGTTCATCATGGTGAACATACAGGCCATGCCGGCGTTTTCCTGGCCGATCAGAAAACCGGTCGCGCCGCCATTGTCGCCGAAAATCATGGTGCAGGTCGGCGAGCCGTGGATGCCGAGCTTGTGCTCGACCGAATGCGCCCGCACGTCATTGCGCGCGCCGAGCGAGCCGTCGGCACGGAGCAAGAACTTCGGCACCAGAAACAGCGAAATGCCGCGGGTGCCCGGCGGCGCGTCGGTCAAGCGCGCCAGCACGAAATGGATGATGTTGTCGGTGAGGTCGTGCTCGCCGTAGGTGATGAAGATTTTCTGCCCGGTGATGCGATAGGTGCCGTCCGCGGCGCGCTCGGCGCGGGTGCGCAATGCGCCGACGTCGGAGCCGGCCTGCGGCTCGGTGAGCTGCATCGTGCCCATCCACTCGCCGGACACCAGCTTTTCCAGATAAGTGCGCTTGAGCGCCTCGCTGCCGTGGGCGTCGAGCGCGTCGATCGCCGCCATCGTCAGCATCGGCCCGTCGGCGAAAGCCACCGATGCGGAATGCCACATTTCGGTGCAGGCGGCGTTGACGGTCTGCGGCAGGGCCTGGCCGCCCCATGCGCCGGGCGCGGCAAGCCCGTTCCAGCCGCCCGACCGCCATGCCAGGTAGGCTTCCTTCCAACCCGGCGGCGTGGTGACGGCGCCGTCCTTGAACGGCGTGCCGTATTTGTCGCCGACCCGATTGAGCGGCGCGATGATCTCGCCGGCGAAGCGGCCGGCCTCGGTCAGAACGGCATCGACGTCGTCCAGCGTCAGATCGCCGAACAGGCCTTGCTCGATCGCGGGCACGAGCCCGGCGCCGTGTTTGAGCGCAAAGCCGATATCGGCCAGGGGAGCGCGATAGGTCACGACTGAGCTCCGAAATAATCGATGGTCTGGACGTCGGGCGGGGCGGCAATATCGTCCGGCACGAAAAAGTCCCGTCCCAGCGGTTGCGTTGCATCGACGCGATACCGATCGAAGTTTCCGACGCCGTTTTCCGCCAGAAAACTGTCGTCGATAAGAAAGCGGCCGGTGAACTCGCGTGACGATTTTGCGAACACGGCGTAGGCGGCGTCGGCGACGATGTCCGGCTTGCGCGCATGGCGCATCATGGCATCGCCGCCGAGCAGATTTTGCACGGCGGCGGTGGCGATGACGGTCCGCGGCCACAGCGCATTGACGGCGATCCGCTTCGGCCGCAACTCGCCGGCGAGCCCGAGCACCACGAGGCTCATGCCGAATTTTGCCATGCTGTAGGCGGTGTGCGGCGCGAACCATTTTTCCTTCATGTCGAGCGGCGGCGAGATCATCAGGATGTGCGGATTGGCCGCCTTCTCCAGATGGCGGATCGCCGATTTCGAGACGACGAAACTGCCGCGCGCATTGACCTGATGCATAAGGTCGAACCGCTTCATGTCGGTATCGGCCGCGCTCGTGAGCTGGATCGCGCTCGCATTATTGACGACGATATCAATGCCGCCGAATTTTTGCGCCGTGCGATCGAGCGCATCGCGCACCATTGTTTCGTCGCGGACGTCGACCGTGAGCGGCAGCGCCTTGCCGCCCGAGCGCTCGATCTCTTCAGCGGCGGTATAGATGGTGCCGGCAAGTTTCGGGTGCGGCTCTGAAGTTTTTGCCGCGATGGCGATATTGGCGCCGTCGCGCGCGGCGCGCAGGGCGATCGCAAGTCCGATGCCGCGCGAAGCGCCGGTGATGAACAGTGTTTTTCCGGAGAGCGCCATCGCCTGGTTTATTTCTTGCGCGACAGGAAGGCGGAAAATGCCGCGCGGGCTTCGTCGGATCGCAAACGTTCCCGAAAATGCATGATCTCGGTATCGATCTGCCGGTCGATCGCGTCAAGCCCGCCGCGCATCAGCGCCCGTGACACCGCCACGGCGCCGGCGGGAAGCGCCGCGATCTCGCGCGCAGCCTTAAACGCGACGTCATCGACCGCGGCGGCCTCGACGACGCTGTTGACGATGCCTGCTTCTTTCGCCTCGGCGGCCGAAAGCGGACGGCCCATGACAAGCATCGAGAACGCGCGCGCGTGTCCCATGCGCATCGGCGCGAGCAGGCTCGATGCCGCCTCGGGAATAAGGGCGAGTTTGAGGAATGGCGTTGAGAAGGTCGCATCGGCGGATGCAACGACGTGGTCGCAGTGAAACAGCATGGTTACGCCGATGCCGACGGCGAGGCCTCCCACAGCCGCAACCAGAGGCTTTCGATTGTGCGCAATCGCTTTGAGAAATTCGACGGTACTCGGCCGCAGCGCGCCGCTTTGCGCCGATTCGAGAAACTCGGCAATGTCGGCGCCGGCGCAGAACGCTCCGGGGCCGCCGGCGATGACGACACAACGGATCGCTCCGTTGTCTTGCGCCGCGCTTAGCGCGCGGGTCATCGCTGCGTACATCGGCTGTGTCAGCGCATTCTTCTTCTCCGGACGGTTCATCCGGATGGTTCGAACGCCGGCTTCATCGGTTACTGCGACGGAATCGGGCATTGTTCCCCTTGCGGTGCGCCTTGGAGACCGCGGCGGCCGGCGCGATCACACTATTACAGGGTGCATTATAGGCCGTATGGTCCGCTTCGATAGTCGCGCCGTCATTGATCCCCCGGGGTGGTGCCGTTATGTTCCGCCCGGCCGCAGGCGTTCGGCCGGCGGCATTCCGGCAGTGCATTGGGGCGTAGCCAAGTGGTAAGGCAGCGGATTTTGATTCCGCCATTCGGAGGTTCGAATCCTCCCGCCCCAGCCAGCCAGT
>CAVZIQ010000016.1:0-38510 GCA_963775515.1 uncultured Alphaproteobacteria bacterium
GCCTGCTTCGCAGCAGCTGCAATCGATTGATCAGGCGCATGGGCGCCGGGCGTGTATCGCGCCAGGGATCATACAGCCGCGTAGCGCGTTATTCAGAGAAGGTATATCGTTTTCACGTTCGTTGCCGGTTGGATCGAATTGCAAACACGGATTGCTGCGATGCCGATAATTCCCCTGCTAGCGCAAGCGGCGTTCGAACCGGAAATGATTGACTTTCTGGTTTCGGTCTACAAAACCGCGTGGACGAAGGTCGAACAATCGGGCAGCAAATTCGCCTCGCCCGCCTACCAGCGCGCGGCGCAGGAGATCATCGCCAAACGCATCATCGAAAATGCGCAACGCGGCGAACGCGATCCGGCCCAACTGGCCGACGATGCGGTCGCTTTCTTGCAGCGTTCTTATGCTTAGTCGGACGACCGAAGATCAATCGTCATAATGCAGGAAACGCGTTTCAAAACTCGAGCGCTCGCGGTACGCCAACTGTCTGGCGCGCTCTTTCGCCGCCAACCGCCGAAAGTGGCTTTGTGAGATCAGCGGCTTCTGCCGAACGTCGATGGCGATCGTCGTCGGAGGGATTGCGTCGGCTTTTGCGGCGCGGGACGCGGCGATCCGGTCCCGCGGTTCGACCCCGGTCATCGGCTTTACGACCGAAGCCCCTATCGTCTGGACGGGGCTCGGCTTGGCCAGCATCGCGATGGCTTGCCCCGGCACCGTCCATTGCTGAACGGGAGCGGAAAAGAAAACCACGAATGACATCACCAGTCCGGTGACGATCCCGGTGACGCAAACGAGATAGGCGAGTATGGAAGCCAAAATATCCATCGACGATCCGGCGCTTCCCACCCCGCCACCGTCGTACAATGCATCACCATAGATTTTCGTTCCTGAAAATACGTAGGAACGCCGGGAACAGCGATGCGCCTTCGCTCCGCCGCGCGAGCAACACATTCGTGTTGCAAAAACGGCGCGAGCGCGCCGCCAACTTCGCCAACAAGTTCCAGTTTTAGGATCTTTGTTAGGACATCAATAACCGCGATCGGCTGCCGGTGCCGCGCACCGGCAGTTTTGCGCGATTGATCCCACCTCAACCCTGCGAGATAAATTTGGTGACGAAGTAGGCGCCCAAACCCTCGATGCCGCCCTCACTGCCGTGGCCGCTCTCTTTGACGCCGCCGAACGGCGTCTCGGGCGTCGAGATCGCGACCGAGTTGACGCCGACCATGCCGGACTCCAGCGCGTCGCCGATCGCGGCGGCGGTCGCGCTCGACGTCGTGAAGGCGTAAGCCGCGAGCCCGTATTCCAGCGAGTTGGCGCGCTCGACCACCTCGTCGAAGGTTTTGAAGGTAACGACCGGAGCGAGCGGCCCGAACGGCTCGTCCTTCATGATCTTGGCGTCGTCCGGAATGTCGGTGATCACCGTCGGTTCGAAGAAGTATCCCTGGTTGCCGTGGCGCTTGCCGCCGGTCTGAATTTTTCCGCCGCGGCTCTTGGCGTCGTTGACGAAGCTTTCCATCGCGTCGATGCGGCGTGAATTCGCCATCGGGCCCATGGTGATGCCCTTCTCCATGCCATCGCCGAGCTTGATGCCGTTGGCGTATTCGGTGAAACGCTTGAGGAAGCGCGGATAGACGTCTTCCTGGACGTAGAAGCGCGTCGGCGAAATGCAGACCTGCCCGGCGTTGCGGTACTTGAACGCCGCGATGGTGTCGGCGGCCTTCTCCGGATCGGCGTCGGCGAACACCACGACCGGCGAATGACCGCCGAGCTCCATGGTGGTGCGCTTCATGCCCTTGGCCGCGAGCGCGGCAAGATGCTTGCCGACCGGGATGGAGCCGGTGAAAGAAATCTTGCGGATCGCGTCCTTGGCGAGCAGATGCTCGGAGACTTCCGCCGGCACGCCGAAGACGAGGTTCAACACCCCTGCCGGCAATCCGGCGTCGACGAAGCAGCGCACCAGTTCGATGCCCGCGCCCGGCGTCTCTTCGGACGCCTTGAGAATGAGCGAGCAACCGGCGGCGAGCGCGCCGCCGATTTTCCGCGCCGGCGTCAGCACCGGGAAATTCCACGGCGTGAATGCCGCCACGACGCCGATCGGCTCCTGCAGCACGAGCTGGCGGACGCCCTTGCCGCGGCCCGGCACGATGCGGCCGTAAGAACGGCGGCCCTCTTCGGCATACCAGTCGATGATGTCGGCGGAGGTGATCACCTCGCCGCGGGCTTCCGGATAGGTCTTGCCTTGTTCCAGCACCATGATCTTTGAGATCGCGTCAAAGCGCTCCCGCATCAAGTCGGCGGCCTTGTGCATGAGCTTGCAGCGGTCGTAGGCCGACGTGGCGCGCCACACCGCGAACCCTTTCTGGGCTGCTTGCAGCGCGGCATCGAGGTCGGCTTTGCTCGCATGCGGAAGATGCGCAAGCGGCTTTTCGGTCGCCGGATTGAGCACATCCTCGCCTTTGCGGCCATCACCGCCAAGCCACTTGCCGTCGATGAAAAGTTCAAGATTGGCGTACATGGTTTCCTCGCTGGGCTTTGTTTGAGACCTGGTTGATAAACCGATTAGCAGCTTTTCGCGCCGCGTTCACCCCACCCTGGCCGCACGAGGAGCGTGCCAGGGCGGGGATCCTTGAACGCGCAGCAAGCACGAGACGCAGTCGCGGCTCCGCGCTAAAATCTCCCAGAGACGCGGCCGGCGAGATCAGGCGAGGTCGAAGCGATCGGCGTTCATCACCTTGGTCCACGCCGCCACGAAGTCTTGCACGAACTTCACTTTCGAATCCGCGCACGCATAGACTTCCGCGAGCGCGCGAAGCTGCGAATGCGAACCGAAGATCAAGTCGACGCGGGTGCCGGTCCATTTGACCGCATTCGTCTTGCGGTCGCGGCCCTCGTACACGCCATCGGAGCCGGCGGGCTGCCATTGCGTGCTCATGTCGAGCAGGTTGACGAAGAAGTCGTTGGTCAGCGTCTCGGGCCGTTTGGTGAAGACGCCGTGCTTGGACCCGCCGGTGTTGGCGCCGAGGACGCGCAAGCCGCCGAGCAGCACCGTCATCTCGGGCGCCGTCAGCGTCAGCAATTGCGCCCGATCGACCAACGCCTCCTCCGGCATCATGAACTGCCGCTTGCCGCCGATATAGTTGCGGAAGCCGTCGGCACGGGGCTCAAGCGGAGCAAATGACTCGACGTCGGTCTGCTCCTGCGATGCGTCCATGCGCCCCGGCGTGAAGGGGACCTTCACGTCAACGCCTGCGTCCTTCGCGGCCTTTTCGACCGCCGCGCTGCCGCCGAGAACGATCAGGTCGGCGAGCGAAATCTTCTTGCCGAACTCCTTCTGGACCGCTTCGAGTTTCTGCAGAGCCGTCTTGAGCTGAGCCGGCTGGTTGACCTCCCAGTCCTTCTGCGGGCTAAGACGAATCCGCGCGCCGTTCGCTCCGCCGCGCTTATCGGAGCCACGGAACGTCGAGGCCGACGCCCAGGCAGCCGCAACGAGTTGCGAGACGGACAGGCCGGAGACGAGAATCTTTGCCTTCAATGCGGCAATGTCCGTTTCCCCGATCAGCGGATGATTCACCGCGGGGACCGGGTCCTGCCAGATCAGCGTCTCCTTCGGCACCAGCGGGCCAAGATAGCGCGCGATCGGGCCCATGTCGCGGTGCGTGAGCTTGAACCAGGCGCGGGCAAACGCGTCCGCGAACTGGTCCGGATGCTCGTAAAAGCGCCGCGAGATCTTCTCGTAAGCCGGGTCGAACCGCAGCGAGAGGTCGGTGGTCAGCATGGTCGGAACATGCTTCTTCGACTTGTCGTGGGCATCCGGGATGGTGGCGGCGGCGCCTTTCGCCTTCCATTGTTTCGCACCAGCCGGGCTCTTGGTCAGCTCCCATTCGTTGTTGAATAGATTGTCGAAGAAGTGATTGCTCCACTTCGTCGGCGTCTGCGACCAGGTGACTTCCGGACCGCCGGTGATGGCGTCGGCGCCGAAGCCCGTACCAAATTTGCTCTTCCAGCCGAGGCCCTGATCCTCGATGGCGCCGCCTTCCGGCTCCGGGCCGAGCAGCGACGGATCGCCAGCGCCGTGGGTTTTGCCGAAGGTGTGGCCGCCGGCAATCAGCGCGACGGTCTCCTCGTCGTTCATCGCCATGCGGAAGAAAGTTTCGCGGATGTCCTTGGCCGCCGCGACCGGGTCCGGATTGCCGTTCGGCCCTTCCGGATTGACGTAGATCAGGCCCATCTGCACCGCGCCGAGCGGTTCGGCGAGCTGACGTTCGCCGCTGTAGCGTTCGTCGCCCAGCCACGTCCCTTCGGGACCCCAGTAGAGCTCCTCGGGCTCCCAGACGTCGGCACGGCCGCCGGCGAAACCGAACGTCTTGAAGCCCATCGAGTCGAGGGCGACGTTGCCGGCCAGCACCATCAGGTCGGCCCAGGAAAGCTTCCGGCCGTATTTCTGCTTGATAGGCCACAACAGCCGGCGCGCCTTGTCGAGGTTCGCGTTGTCCGGCCAAGAGTTCAGCGGCGCGAAACGCTGCTGGCCGGCGCCGGCGCCGCCGCGGCCGTCGGTGATGCGGTAGGTACCCGCGCTGTGCCACGCCATGCGGATGAACAATCCGCCGTAGTGGCCGAAGTCGGCCGGCCACCAATCCTGCAGATTCCGTCATCAAAGCCTGCAGGTCCTTGATGACGGCGTTCAGGTCGAGGCTCTTGAATTCCTTGGCGTAGTCGAACGCCTTGCCCATCGGATCGGACTTGGGCGAATTGTGGTGGAGCACCCCGATATTCAGGGTGTTCGGCCACCACTCGCGATTCGACGGGCCGTGCAGCACCGGGCACTTGCCCGCGCTCTTGTCATCAGTCTTGGCGTCCATGTTTCTCTCCGATCGTGTTCTGCTTTTCCGCAACTGCCCGTCGCATCGGTATTGAGATGCCGGCTTTTACGCCGCTCCTTGGCTATGCGGTCATGATCAATTTATGAGTAGACGGGCTAATACCGTGCTCACCGGGAGTTTGGCCGAAGGCATCGTCGAATACGACAGCCAGTGTATGCCGCCGCAGCCGAGCCCACGCCCGGGATAATGACGTCCATAGCTGAACGGCTAAATTGGGGTGATGTCAACGACCGCAAGCATGCGGCCTTTGATTTGGTGCTATGCGAGCAGTTCCTAATGATCGGAAGGATTTATCGCCCGCGATGTAGGGGCACACGTCCTAGTCGGCGCGTGTCGGGTCGATGACAAAATTGGTGAAGCCGCCGTCTCTATCGTCCATTCCGGCGAGCGCCTCGTTGACCTTCGACAAAGGCGAAACGCGGTGCTCGAGCACGGACAAATTCAGCGTGCCGGAGCCGGCCATTGCCGCCATGTCCTCGCCTTCGGCGGTCGTGAACCAGACCGAGCCTTGCAGGCCTATCCGGTTGGTCATCAGCCAGAATGCATTCACCGGCAGCGTCTCGATGACGGCGCCGACGTTCACGGCGCGGCCGCCGCGCCGCAGGCAATAGAGCGCGCGCATCATCGCGCTTGCCGGCGCGCCGGGCGGCAGGCAATCGATGGCTCCGTCGACGCCATAACCGTCGGTCGACGCCTTCGCCCAGGCGACGAGCGGATCGGGCTGCGCGGCGGTGTTCGCGACCGCAAGCGTATCGATCCGTTGCGGCGCCAGCGCTTTGACCCGATCGAGCAGCGCGGCGTTGCGTCCGGTGCCGAGGATTTTGGTCGCGCCCATCGCCAGCGCGAGCAACGCGGCGCAAAGGCCGAGCTGGCCGCCGATGCCGTTGATCAGCAGCGACTGACCGGGACCGACGCCGATTTTCCGCATCGCGGCGTAGGCGGTGCCGAAATAGCCGAACCGCGCCGCGGCTTCGAAACTCACATTGTCGGGCAGCCTGACCAGCGCAGCAGCGGGCGCGGTGATGAACTGTGACAGCCCGCCGTAAGGATAGGCGCGCATGATGTCCTGCGAGCGCCCGAAATAGCCTTGAAAGGTGAAATTCGGACAATCCAGCGTCTGCCCGCTGCGGCACATCCGGCATGAGCCGCAGCAGCGCGCCGGATTGACATAGACCCGCTCGCCCTGGCGGATCGCGCGCACCTGATCGCCGACTTCCGCCACCACGCCGGTCGGATCGAGACCGAAAATCGCCGGCAACGGCGGCATGATCTTGAGATCGGGCACCTGCGTGCCGAAAAAATTGCTGATGACACGCGCCAGGTTGGGCACCACGCCGCAGGCCTTGACCTCGACCAGCACGTCGTTCGCCCGCGGCTGCGGCACTTCGATCCGGTCGAGCGTCATAGGGGCGCCGTAGGCGTGCAGCCGCGCGGCGATCATCGTATTCATTGCGTCTCCTGCCCTGGCGAATGCCAAGCAGGAATTGCATCAAAATTGTCGGTTCAGCGCGAGTCCTAAAACCGCATAGGTCGAAAGCCCGGTCTAGAGCGCGGCGGCGTCGGTTTCGCCGGTGCGGATACGGACCGCATGGTCGAGACCGAACACGAAAATCTTGCCGTCGCCGATCTGGCCGGTTTTTGCCGCCGCGCTGATCGTCTCGATGACTTTGTCCACCTGATTGGACGGGCAGGCGATTTCTATCTTGATCTTGGGCAGGAAGCTCACCGCATATTCGGCGCCGCGATAAATCTCCGTATGACCCTTCTGCCGGCCGTAGCCCTTCACCTCGGTCACGGTCAGTCCTTGCACGCCGACTTTAGTAAGCGCGTCACGGACGTCGTCGAGCTTGAACGGTTTGATGATGGCCATCACGACTTTCATTGTTTCCCCCGTCGACCTTTCGTTGCATTGGTCTTTGCGGCGCAGAGCACTTCGGCGATGACTGCGCAGGAATATGACCGCGCCGCGTCATCGCCGGATGTCGAGGAATTCAAGCCCCGTGCCAAGTACCAAAACGGCGCCAACCACGCCCATTCGACCCCCGTGCTGCGCGGGCCCGACTTTTTCTGCGTCAGCCGCGAAGCTCCCGCTCGCGCGCCACGCTCATTCTGCTCAAATATTAGGCTAGAGATCCGGCGCGGCGGCCAGGTCTTAATCGGGTGCCGCGGTCAAGCGGGAGCGGCGCGGCGCTGCCGCAATAGTCCTTCCTGGGCCACCGAGGCGACCAAGGTACCGTCGCTTGAGAAGATCAGGCCGCGCGCGAAACCGCGGGACCCCGCCAGGTTCGGGCTGTCCTGCGCGTAGAGCAGCCACTCGTCGGCGCGGAACGGACGATGGAACCACAGCGCATGATCGAGGCTCGCCGCCATGATGTCCTCGCTGAACACGGAGCGCCGGTGCGGAATCAGCGCGGCATCGAGCAGCATCATGTCGGAGGCATAAGCGAGCACGCATTGGTAAATCGCCGGCTCGTCGGGGAGCCGGCCGGTCGCGCGCATCCAGACGTGAAAGCGGCCGTCTTTTGTTATCTCGCCGAGATAGCGGCCGTACTCGACCGGCCGCAACTCGATGGGCCGTTCGCGCTCGTAATAGCGCCGCACCGGTTCGGGCATCTTCGGCCACACGCGTTCCTTCAATTCGGCTTCATCCGGCAGCGCGTCCGGCTGTGGCACATCGGGCATGGCGAACTGATGCGATAGGCCGTCTTCGTGGACATGGAACGACACCGACATAGAGAAAATCGCGTGGCCGTGCTGGATAGCCTTGACGTTGCGCGTGGTGAAACTTTTGCCGTCGCGAATGCGGTCTACCTCGTAGATGATCGGCACTTTCGGATCGCCGCCGAGCAGGAAATAGGCGTGCAGCGAATGCGGCGGCCGTGTCGTCACGTCGTCGACGGTGCGGCAGGCCGCGACCAGCGCCTGGCCGATGACCTGGCCGCCGAACACCCGCTGCCAGCGCGATTGCGGCGAGCGGCCGCGAAACAAATTCACTTCGAGGGGTTCGAGATTGAGAATATCAACCAATTCCTGGACGGCGGAGGCCATGCTGTCTTCCCTCGCGCCCGGGGCGGTTCCGGCCGCGTATACTTCTTTGCATATAGGTTCGATGGGTGGGTCAAGCCCGGCCCAGCCTTGCGTGCTAGGATTAAGGCATGACGCGCAACGATGCTGATGTCCTGATTGCCGGCGGCGGCTTTGCCGGGCTTACGCTGGCGATCGCCTTGCGGCAGGGCCTTGGCGCCGCGTTCTCGGTCGCCGTCGCCGATCCGACGCTCGGCGTGAGCCATGCCGGCGATGAGCGGGCTTCCGCGATCGTCGCGGCGGCGCGGCGGCTGTTCGAGACGATCGGCGTGTGGGACCGGGTTGGCGGCGACGCACAGCCGATCCTCGACATGGTCGTCACCGACAGCCAACTCGGCGATGCGGTGCGGCCGACCTTCCTCACTTTCTCAGGCGACGTCGAGCCGGGCGAGCCTTTCGCCCACATGATCGAAAATAGACTGCTGCTCGATGCGCTGGTCGCCAAGGCGCGCGACGTCGGCGTGGATCTTCGCGCCACCGCGGTTGCGCATTTTTCTCACCCCGATATCGACGCGAAAGCCGGGGTCAATATCGAATTTGCGAATGGCGGGGCGATCGCCACCCGCTTGCTGGTCGCCGCAGACGGCGCGCGCTCGACAATTCGCGGCGCTTCCGGCATCGCCACTCACGGCTGGAATTACGGCCAGTCCGCCATCGTTATCAATGTCGCGCACGAGTGCGAACACGACGGACGCGCGGAAGAACATTTTCTGCCGGCAGGCCCGTTCGCGATATTGCCGCTGAAGGGCCGCCGCTCCTCGATCGTGTGGACCGAGACGACGGCGGAAGCCGAACGCATCATCGCGCTGTCCGACGATGCGTTCCACGCCGAGCTCGAACAGCGCTTCAAACTTAATCTCGGTGAGATCAAGGCGATCGGCGCCCGGCGTGTGCATCCGCTCGGCTTCTTCGTCGCGCGCGCGTTCATCGCCGAGCGGATCGCGCTGGTCGGCGATGCGGCGCATGTCATTCATCCGATCGCCGGCCAGGGACTCAATATGGGCCTCAAGGACGTGGCCGCGCTCGCCGAAGTGATCGTGGATGCGGCGCGGCTCGGGCTCGATCCGGGCGCAGCCGACGTGCTGGAGCGCTACCAGCGCTGGCGGCGCTTCGATACCATGGCGATGGGCCTCGCCACCGACGGTCTCAACCGGCTGTTTTCCAACCGCTCCGATGTGCTGCGCTTGGCGCGTGACGTCGGCCTCGGCCTGGTCGATCGACTGCCCGGGCTTAAACGCCTGTTTATCCGTGAAGCGGCGGGACTGGTCGGCGAAGTGCCCAAACTGCTGCGCGGCGAACTGCTATAGTCGCCCGCGTTCGTCTTCATTGCGCACGCAAAACTCATGCCCTTCAACCACATCGCGGTCATCGGCGCCGGCGCCTGGGGTACGGCCCTGGCGCTGAGCTGCGCGCGCGCCGGACGCAAGGTCACGCTGTGGGAAGAGGACGCCGCCAACGCCGCGGCGCTGAAGACCAAGCGTGAAAGCCGCTTCCTGCCGGGCGTGCGCATCGACGACGGCATCGTCCTTGCCGGCAAACTCGCCGAAGCGGCGGACGCCGATGCGCTCCTTCTGGTCGTTCCCGCGCAGGCCGTGCGGGCGGTCGCGAAAATGCTCGCGCCGTTGCTCGCCGCGCGTACGCCGGTGATCGTCTGCGCCAAAGGCATCGAGCGCGGCACGAAGAGCTTCATGAGCGAGGTGATCGAAGAATCCGCCCCCGGCGCCGTGCCGGCGATTTTGTCCGGCCCGAGTTTTGCCGCCGACGTCGCCCGCGGCCTGCCGACCGCCGTGACGCTGGCCAGCCACGACGCCAAGCTTGCCGGCGAATTGGCGAAAGCCGTCGGGTCGGCGACGTTTCGACCGTACCATTCCAGCGACGTCCGCGGCGTCGAGATCGGCGGCGCGACCAAGAACGTGCTCGCCATCGCCGCCGGCGTCGTCACCGGGCGCGGCCTTGGCGCCAGTGCCCTCGCCGCGCTGACCACGCGCGGTTTTGCCGAACTCGTCCGTTTCGGCAAAGCCTATGGCGCCAAGCCGGAAACCATGACGGGGCTCTCTGGTCTCGGCGATCTTCTGCTGACGTGTTCGAGCCCCCAGTCGCGCAATTTCAGCTTCGGGGTCAATCTTGGCCGCGGCAGCAAGCCCGGCGAAATCCACGGCGGTCTTGCCGAAGGCGTGTTCACCGCGTCAGTGCTCTTGGAAATGGCGCGCGAGCGCGCCGTCGACATGCCGATCTCGGCCGCCGTCGCCGCGCTGCTGGACGGCAAGCTGAGCGTCGACGCTGCAATCGAATCGCTGCTGACGCGGCCGTTAAAGGCGGAGAATTGATGATGGCGCATTGGCTCCTTAAGACCGAACCGGAAACATTCTCCTGGGACGATCAGGTCAAGCGCGGCGCCAAGGGCGAGCCGTGGAGCGGCGTGCGCAATCATCAGGCCAAAAACAACCTGATAAAAATGAAAAAGGGCGAGCTCGGCTTCTTCTATCACTCGGGTGAGACCAAGGAGATCGTCGGCATCGTCGAAGTGGTCCGCGAGCACTATCCCGATCCCACCGCCAAATCCGGCGAGCCATCCTCCGCATCTTGGGTCGTGGTCGACGTCAAGGCGATCGAGCCCTTGAAGAAGCCGGTGACTCTTGCCGACGCGAAGGCCGAGCCGCAGCTCAAGTCCATGGTGCTGGTCAACAATACGCGGCTTTCGGTGCAGCCGGTGACCGACGCCGAATGGAAGGTCATCTGCAAGATGGGCGGGGTGAAGGCGTAAGCGGCTAAAAGCAGGCCGGCGGCCCCGGGGCTCTGCTCTTGTCGCTCATCCAGCCGCCGTCGCATAATGGGCGTAGAAACCGCCCATAATCTGGCCGTATGAGCCGCGTGCGCGTGGAGGATAAGAAAATGTCGGACAAAATCTACGAAGTGCCCGCCGAGTGGAAGCAGCGCGCCTACATCGACGACGCCAAATACACGGAGATGTACCAGCGCTCGCTCGCCGAGCCCGACGCGTTCTGGGCCGAACAGGCCAAACGCATTCACTGGACCAGGCATTTCAGCAAGGTCAAGAACACGTCCTTCGCCAAGCCCAACGTATCGATCAAATGGTACGAGGACGGCGCGACCAACGTCGCCTACAACTGCATCGATCGCCACCTGCACACGCGCGGCCATCAGACCGCGATCATCTGGGAGGGCGACGACCCGAAAAACTCCAAGCACATCACCTATAAGGAGCTGCACGACGAAGTCTGCCGCTTCGCCAACATCTTGCGCAACCGCAACGTCAAGAAGGGCGACCGCGTTACCATCTACATGCCGATGATTCCGGAAGCGGCTTACGCCATGCTCGCTTGCGCGCGCATCGGCGCCATCCATTCCGTGGTGTTCGGCGGCTTCTCGCCGGATTCGCTCGCCGGCCGCATCGAGGATTGCAAGTCGAACATCGTCATCACCGCCGACGAAGGCATTCGCGGCGGCCGCAAGATCCCGCTGAAGGCCAATACCGACGCCGCGATCGCCAAATGCGGCGGGGTTGACTTCGTCGTCGTCGTCAAGCGCACCGGCGCGCCGGTCGACATGGATCCGGTGCGCGACGTTTGGTATCACGAGGCCAAGGACGTGGTGACGGCGGAGTGCCCGTGCGAGCAAATGAACGCGGAGGACCCGCTGTTCATTCTTTACACCTCGGGTTCGACCGGCAAGCCGAAGGGCGTATTGCACACCACCGCCGGCTATCTCGTCTATACGTCGATGACGCACCAATACGTCTTCGATTATCACGACGGCGACATCTATTGGTGCACCGCCGACGTCGGCTGGGTCACCGGCCACAGCTACATCGTCTATGGGCCGCTTGCGAACGGCGCCACCACGCTGATGTTCGAAGGCGTGCCGAACTATCCGTCGATGTCGCGGTTCTGGGAGGTCATCGACAAGCACAAGGTCAATATCTTCTACACCGCGCCGACCGCGATCCGCGCCCTGATGCAGGCCGGCGACGCGCCGGTGAAGAAGACCTCGCGCGCGTCGCTGCGGCTGCTCGGCTCGGTCGGCGAGCCGATCAATCCGGAAGCCTGGGAATGGTATTACCGCGTGGTCGGCGACAACCGCTGCCCGATCGTCGATACTTGGTGGCAGACCGAAACCGGCGGCATTTTGATCACGCCGCTGCCCGGTGCGACGCCGCTGAAACCCGGCTCGGCGACGCGGCCGTTCTTCGGCATCGTGCCGCAGATCGTCGACGCCGAAGGCAAGGTGCAGGACGGCGCCACCAGCGGCAACCTTTGCATCGCCAATTCCTGGCCCGGCCAGATGCGCACCGTCTATGGCGATCACCAGCGCTTCATCGACACTTACTTCAGCGCCTATCCGGGCAAATACTTCACCGGCGACGGCTGCCGGCGCGACGCCGACGGCTACTACTGGATCACCGGCCGCGTCGACGACGTCATCAATGTCGCCGGTCATCGGCTGGGCACCGCCGAGGTCGAGTCGGCGCTGGTCGCGCACCCGAAAGTGTCGGAAGCCGCCGTCGTCGGCTATCCGCACAACATCAAAGGCCAAGGCATCTATGCCTATGTCACGCTGATGGCCGGCGAACAGCCGACCGAGGCGCTGCGCAAGGAGCTGGTGGCCTGGGTGCGCACCGAAATCTCGCCGATCGCCTCGCCCGATCTCATCCAGTTCGCCCCGAGCCTGCCGAAGACGCGCTCCGGCAAGATCATGCGCCGCATCCTGCGCAAGATCGCCGAGGACGAATTCGGCAATCTCGGCGACACCTCGACGCTGGCCGACCCCGCCGTGGTCGACGATCTGGTCAACAACCGGCAGAACAAGAGCAAGGAGAGCGCGTAAGCTGATCCGGCCCCTCTTGCACCCGAACCACACCCGCGGAAAAAGTTAGCGAAAACCTTACCCTGTTGCCGCCGCGGTACTGAGGAACGGCGAGAGTTCGGCTAAGATGCCTCTAGTCAGTGCTCGGTTCCGTAGTGAGGACTATGAAGATGCGAGTGAAATTCCTGTTTTCGGCCGCGCTCGCGGCCGTCGTCGGCTTGTTCGCTTTTGCGCCGAATGCGGCGCAGGCCCATGGCGACCTGGTGTCGGTGAGGGACAGTTATATGCCGGGCACCATCGTGATCCGGACCAATGAGCGCGCGCTTTACTACTTCGTCGGCGTGGGCGAAGCGATCCGCTATCCGGTCGGCGTTGGCCGCGCCGGCATGCAATGGACCGGCACCGCCTTCATCGACGGCAAATACATCAGGCCGGCCTGGGAAGCGCCGGCTTCGATCCGCAAAGACTACAGCAGGCTGCCGGCCGTGGTTCCCGGCGGCTCGCCGCAAAATCCGATGGGCGTCGCGGCGATGACGCTGTCCGGCGGCGGCCAATACGCCATCCACGGCACCAACAACGAAAATTCCATCGGCAAGTTCGTGTCGCATGGCTGCATCCGCATGCACAACACCGACATCACCGATCTCTACGGCCGCGTCATGGTCGGCACCCGGGTTGTGGTCACCCGCTGACCGGCTGGCCGCACCAACACTATCCGCACCAAGTGCCGCGTTTTCGCCCGTCGTAAGCACGCGCAAAATCGCCGTTGAGCAACGCCGCCGAGACGTCGGCGGTATCGCGCGTCGCGATCGTGGCGTCGACGCGCCCGCCATATTTGTCGACGCCGACGCGGGAAATCGTCACGCCGCCTGCCGCCAAAATCTTCTCAAGCGCCGCGCGCGCGGCCTGCGCTTGCTCGAGCTCGCCCGAGCAGCGCGCATGCAGCTCGGCCGCATCGACGCCGCGCAGCCGCACCTTGGTATCGACGTCGAGTCCGGGCCACACCCGCACCCGCGCCTCGAACGTATCGCCGTCGATGACGCGCAGCACATCCGCCGGATAGACGATGCCGGGATCGAGCCGATGCGCGATCGGGATGTCGGGGAGCATCGGCTCGTTACCGGGTGCGGACGCCAGCGCGGACTCGAACGGCCCCACTGCGACATGTGACGTCAGCGACGGCCGCACCATCGCGCCCGCGGCAAGCCCGAATGCAAAGAGCGCGGCTGCGAGGATCAAAGGATTAGCGCGGCGCGGCTGAGCGAAAATTGCGAAGGGAAAGTAGCGCCTCACCGCCGCTCCATCTCTAAGTTGCATATGAACTGGAATCAATTAATGGAATAAGGATTATATTCTTATTAATAGGAAAATTTGTCAAGATGGCCCTGGGCACCTGGCGAAACTCGCGAGCCGGCGGTGGTTAGAAGTCCGAGGTTAAGCCGTTGATTTCCCAATCGCCGTAGCGTGTCGGGTCGAGGCCGCCGCGGCCGCTGATTTCCTTAGCGGCGTCCTTTGGCGCAGCGGGCGGCTGGGCCGCCTGCTCGTCGCGCCGCGCTGCGGCTTCCGCAAGCGCGCGTTCGGCCTCGGGCGTCAGCGGACGCTTATCGGCCGGCTCATTCTCGGCCGCGGCTTTGCCGGGCGGCTCGGGCTCTGTGGCATCGGTTGGCATCGCCCCAGACTTGGCGTAGCCCTGCCGCTCCTGCAAGGGACTTGTCATTCCGGATCGCCGCGAAGCGGCGAGTCCGGAATCCATAATCACGGAACGCGCAGAACTGGCTCGGAGTATTGCCCTCGAACAACTGTGGCTATGGATTCCGGGCTCCTCGCTGCGCTCGGCCCCGGAATGACGAGCTTTGGATTTCGAATGCCCCGTCCTGCTAAAACTATTCAAGACGTGCCGGGCCTCGCCGCCCGCCGCGTCGCCGCCGACATGGTCGACGGCGTCATCCGCCGCCGCCGTCCGCTCGACGAACTGCTCGACAGCACCGGCGCGCTTGCCGCGCTCGAGGAACGCGATCGCGCACTGGCGCGCGCACTGGTCGGGACGGTGCTGCGCCGGCTCGGCACGCTGCGCCATCTGCTCGGACTGTTGCTCGATCGCGGCCCGCCGCCGCAAGCGCCGCGGGTCGAGACCGCGCTGCTGATCGGCGCCGCGCAAATCCTGTTTCTCAACGTGCCCGACCACGCCGCCGTCGACCTTTCGGTGCGCCTGGTGCGGGCGGATCGGGCAGGCCTTGCACTTCGCCGGCCTGGTCAATGCGGTGCTGCGGCGCCTGGCGCGCGAGGGCGCGGCGCTCCTCGCCGCGCTCGACATGCAGGCGCTCGATACGCCCGATTGGCTGTTGGCGCGATGGGCCGCGACTTACGGCGCGGTGACCGCGCACGCCATTGCCGCGGCGAACGGCAACGAACCCGCGCTCGATTTGACGGTGAAAAGCGATCCAGAGTTTTGGGCGGCAAAGCTCGACGGCCGCGTCCTTCCCACCGGCGCGGTGCGCACGCTCGCGCACGGCGCGGTGACCGCGCTGCCGGGATTTGCCGAAGGCGCGTGGTGGGTGCAGGACGCCGCTGCCGCGCTGCCGGCGCGTTTGCTCGGCGAGGTTCGCGGCCGCCGCGTCGCCGATCTCTGCGCCGCGCCCGGCGGCAAGACGGCGCAGCTTGCGTCGGCGGGCGCTCTCGTCACCGCGGTCGATCGCGCACCGGGGCGATTGAAGCGGCTTGCCGAAAATCTCGAGCGGCTGTCGCTTCGCGCCGATCTCGTCTGTGCCGACGCCGCGGAATGGACGGCGGAGCGGAAATTCGACGCGGTGCTGCTCGACGCGCCGTGCTCCTCGACCGGAACCATCCGCCGCCATCCCGACGTGCCGTGGCTCAAGAGCGCAGCCGACATCGCCCAGCTCGCCGGCTTGCAACGCCGCTTGATCGACCGCGCCGCAACCCTGGTGCGGCCCGGCGGCACGCTCGTCTATTGCACCTGTTCGCTCGAGCCCGAGGAGAACGAGGCCGTTGTCGCCGGCCTGCTTGAACGCGATGCCAGCGTGCGGCGCGCGCCGATTGCGCCCGCGGACATTTTCGGCCGCGACGAGTTCATCAGCAAAGACGGCGCGCTGCGCACGCTGCCCTGCCAGCTCGCCGATGCCGATTCGCGTTTCGCCGGCCTCGACGGCTTCTATGCCGCGCGGCTGGTAAAACGGTAGCGATATCAAACCGCTATTCGGCAGTTGGCCGTCCTGTCATCGTTTCGTTATGGTCGCGCCGCGGGGTGCTTCCGCAGCCGCGTAAGACGATTCGATCGAGCATGATCTTTTCCGAAAACCGGTATCCACCCCGGATCGAGTCCGGGGCAGGCTTTTTCGGGATCATGCTCTAAGGGGGCGAGCCGGGCCGATGTCGCGGGTTTCCATCGCGAATCATGCGAAGTTGTCCTGGCTCCTCATTCGCGGCGCCATGCGGCGCGTCGCCGGCCGCGTCAACGGTCATCCGTTCCTGCGCTGGCCGGTCGTGCTGCCGCTCAAGGCCGACCGGCTTTTGATCGCGCCGCAGGACTTGCGCACCGCGGACGCCACGCGCGCCAGCGAAATCTATGCCGGCCGTTTCGCTTTCGCCGGCAAGGTGGTGATCGGCGACGGCCGCTCGATTTTCGAAATGGAACCGCCGTCCGACGACTGGGCGGCGGCGCTGTTGGGCTTCGGCTGGCTGCGCCATCTGCGCGCGGCGGAATCCGGCATCACGCGGGCCAATGCACGCGCGCTGATCGACGAGTGGATCACGCTGCAAGGCTCCTGGCATCCGCTGGCCTGGCGCCCGGACGTGCTGTCGCGCCGTATCATCTCCTGGCTCAGCCAGTCGACGCTCGTCTTGCAGGACGCCGACGTGCGCTTCTACCGGCGCTTCCTGCGCAGCCTGGTGCGCCAGGTGCGCTATCTGCGCCATACCGCGGGCGACGCGCGGCGCGGTGTCGCGCGCCTGCAGTCGGCGATCGCGCTGTCCTATGCCGCGCTGTGCATCGCCGGCCAGGCGCGCCACATCAAATCCTCGACCGAGCGCCTGCAGCGCGAGATCGAGCGGCAGATCCTGCCCGACGGCGGCCATGTCAGTCGCGATCCAGGCGCGGTCATCGAGATTCTGCTGGAGTTTTTGCCGCTGCGGCAGGCGTTCACCGCGCGCAACGTCTCGCCGCCGCAGGCGCTGCTCAACGCCATCGACCGCATGATGCCGATGCTGCGATTCTTCCGTCACTCCGAGGGAACGTTCGCGCATTTCAACGGCATGGGGACGACGCCCGCCGATCTCATCCTCACGCTGCTTGCCTACGACGAAACCCGCGGCGCGCCGCTTTCAAACGCGCCCTATTCCGCTTACCAGCGCCTCGAAGCCAACGGCGGCGTGCTGATCATGGATACCGGCCGCGCGCCGCCGATCGAGATGAGTCTCGACGCCCATGCCGGCTGCCTGTCATTCGAGTTTTCCTCGCCGCGGCAGAGCTTGATCGTGGTGAATTGCGGCATGCCGGTCACCGGACGCGAGAACTGGCGGCAGATCGCGCGCGCGACGGCGGCGCATTCGACGGTGACCTTCAACGACACGTCGTCGGCGCGCTTCGTCGAATTGGCGATGTTTCGCCGCGTGCTCGGCGGCGCGGCGATGCTGGGCGGACCGAGCGTGGTGTCGGTGACCCGCGAGGACGCGCCCGAGGCGATCGCGCTGCGCGCCGCGCATGACGGCTACGCCGACCGCTTTGGCATCGTGCACGAGCGCATGCTGATCATCGCCGCCGACGGCACGCGGCTCGACGGCGAGGACGTCTTCCTCGCCGCCGACGGCGGCACGCAAATCCGCACCGCGCGCGACGAATTCGCCATCCGCTTTCACCTGCATCCCGCAGTGAAGGCGACCCGGCTGACGGACGGCCACGGCGTCATGCTGATGACCCCGAACAAGGAAGTCTGGACGTTTTCCGCCCACGAGGACCGCGTCGACCTCGAGGACAGCGTTTATCTTGCCGGCAGCGAAGGCCCGCGCCGCACCACGCAGATCGTCATCCGCGGCCATGCCCGCACCGCCTCGCGCGTGCAGTGGAGCCTGCAGCACGCCAATGCCGCGGCGCTGGCCGGCGCCGGCAGCGGCGCGATCCGGCGCGCTCGCGAAGACGAGGAGCCTAGGCTGCCGCTGTGATAATGTCGCAAGTGCCATGATCGAACTGCCATGACCGAACATCTCCGCCGCGCCACGCGCGCGCTCATCTCCGTCTCCGACAAGACCGGCGTTGTCGACTTCGCGCGCACATTGGCGGGTTTCGGCATCGAGCTGGTCTCGACCGGCGGTACCCGCATGACGCTGAGCGATGCCGGCCTCAACGTGCTCGATGTCAGCGAACTCACCGGATTTCCGGAAATGATGGACGGCCGGGTCAAGACGCTGCATCCGGCGGTGCACGGCGGACTGCTCGCGATCCGCGCCAACCCGGAGCACGCCGAAGCGATGCGCGCGCACCATATCCGCCCGATCGATATTCTGGTCGTCAATCTTTATCCGTTCGAGGAAACCGTGGCGCGCGGCGGCGATTTTGCCGACTGCATCGAGAATATCGACATCGGCGGTCCGGCGATGATCCGCGCCGCGGCCAAGAACCACGACGACGTCGCGGTGGTGGTCGAGTCGAGCGATTACCCGGCCCTGCTTGCCGAACTGACCATGCACAACGGCATGACAACTCTCGAACTGCGCCGCAAGTTCGCCGCCAAGGCGTTTGCGCGCACGGCGGCCTACGACGCCGCGATCGCCAACTGGTTCGCGCAAGCGCTCGACGATATCGCGCCGGACTATCGCGCCTTCGGCGGCCGGTTGATCGAAAAATTGCGCTACGGCGAAAATCCGCACCAAGCGGCCGCGTTCTATCGCGCGCCTGCCGTGCGGTTCGGCGTTGTCACCGCGCGTAAGATGCAGGGCAAGCAGCTCTCCTACAACAATATCAACGACACCGACGCGGCTTACGAATGCGTCGCCGAGTTCGATCCAAAGCGCAGTGCCGCTTGCGCCATTATCAAGCACGCCAATCCGTGCGGCGTCGCCGAGAGCGGAAGACTCATCGACGCCTATCGCAAGGCCTTTGCCTGCGACAAAACCTCGGCGTTCGGCGGCATCGTCGCGCTCAACCGCACGCTCGACGCGGACGCCGCGCGCGCCATCACCGAAATCTTCACGGAAGTCATCATTGCGCCCGACGCCACGGCGGAGGCTGTCGCCATCGTCGGCGCCAAGAAGAATTTGCGGCTCCTGCTTGCCGGCGGCCTGCCCGATCCGCGCGCGGCGGGGCTCACCGCAAAGACCGTCGCCGGCGGGCTTCTGGTGCAGACGCGCGACAACGCCGTGGTCGACGACATGGATTTAAAGCCGGTGACCAAACGCGCGCCGACCAACGCCGAATTGCGCGATTTGCGTTTCGCCTTTCGCGTCGCCAAGCACGTCAAATCGAACACCATCGTCTATGCCAAGGATCTCGCCACCGTCGGTATCGGCGCCGGGCAAATGAGCCGTGTCGACGCCGCGCGCATCGCGGCGCGCAAGGCGCAGGACGCGGCCCTTGAGGCCGGCCTCAAGGAGCCCGCGACCAAGGGATCGGTGGTGGCGTCCGATGCGTTTTTTCCGTTCGCCGACGGCCTGCTCGTCGCCATCGAGGCCGGCGCCACCGCGGTGATCCAGCCCGGCGGCTCGGTGCGCGACGACGAAGTGATCAAAGCCGCCGACGACCACGGCATCGCCATGGTGTTCACCGGCACGCGGCATTTCCGGCATTAGAGCGGCTTGTAGCCGCGCTCCATGTCGACATCGATCAGCATGGCTTTGTTGTCTTGCAGCGCCTTGCCGATCAGGTCGGTGGCGTCCTTCACGGTGGACGCGCGTGCGCCGTCGATGCCAAGCGAGCGCGCCAGCCCGACGAAATCGATCGCCGGATCGTTGAGCTCCATGCCGACGAAAGTGTCGGCTTGCTCGGCCAGCCCGCGCAGCATGACGAGCCGCTGCTTCAAGATGCGATAGCTCGTATTGTTGAAGATCACCCAGACGATCGGCAGCCGGTAGCGCGCCGCCGTCCACAGGCCCTGCACCGTGTACATGGCGCTGCCGTCGCCGACCATCGCCACCACCGGCCGGTCGGGCAGCGCAAGCTTGGCGCCGATCGCCGCCGGCAGGCCCCAGCCGATGCCGCCGCCGCGCAGGCCGAAGAAGCTCTGCTCGTCGTCGCTGGTAATCAGCGAGCGCGCGCCCGGCGCCGAGGAGAATCTCCTCGATCACCACGGCGTTTTTCGGCAGCATCGCGCCGATCGCTTCGAGGAGCGCGAGCGGCGCCACCGGCGTCTTGCCGGCAAGCGCACGGGCCTTGGCGCGGAACGCCTCGCGGTCTTTTTTGTTCGTCTCGGCGATGGACTTCAACCGCGCCGCGGCGGCGCTCTTGGCGCTCGCGGTCATGCGCGCGCCGATTGCCGCGGTAATCTCGGGCAGCGTCGCCTTGGGGTCGCCGAGGATTGCGACCTGCGCCGGATAGTTCTTGCCGATCTGCCACGGATCGGTGTCGAGATGGATGAGCGGCAGGCCCGGCGGCCAAGGATCGACGGCCGACGGCAGCGACCAGGTGAACAGATCGCCGCCGACGGAGAACAACACATCGTGCTTGTCGAGCACCTCGCGCACGCCGGCCTGCGAGCGCGTCATCGCACCGCGATAGAGCGGATGCGACGCCGGGAACGAGGCGCTGTTCGGAATGAATTCGACATAGACCGGCGCTCCGATCGCTTCGGCGAGCGCAACAAGCTCCCGGTGCGCGCGGCTCTGCACCACGGCGTCGCCAGCGATGATGAGCGGCCGCTCCGCCTTGGCGAGCAGCTCGGCGGCGGCGGCGATTGCCTCGGCGTCGCCGCGCACGCGCGGCGCGACGCGCGTCGGTTCGAGCAGGTCGATGTCGGCGTCGTTCTTCAAGAGGTCGCCGGGCAGTGACAGGAACACCGGGCCGGTCGGCGGCGCCAGCGCGGTCTTCACCGCGCGGTGCACGTAGCGCGGCAGGTCCTCGGCGCGATGCACTTCGGCGGCCCATTTGACGAACGGCCGCGCCAGCGTCGGCAGGTCCGCAGTCAAGACCGGCTCGGTGACGAGGTATTCGAGGTCTTGCTGGCCGGCCGTGACCAGCACCGGCGCGTTCGCCTTCATCGCGTCGTAGAGCATCCCCATGGCATTGCCGAGCCCGGGCGCGACATGGAGATTAAGCACGGCGAGACCGGCGGAGGCCTGCGCATAGCCGTCGGCCATCGCCATCAGCGCGGCTTCCTGGAGGCCCAGGATGTAGCGAATGTCGTGCTCGACCGCGAACGCGTCCATCAGCGGCAATTCGGTGGTGCCCGGATTGCCGAACATGACCGTGACGCCCTCCTGCTTGAGCAAATCGAGAAAGGCGCGTTTTCCAGACATCACAGGCAAGTTTCTCTCCCCTCGCTTCAAGTTTGAGCGATGATAACGACTATTGCGAGCTTTTATACCTTGGGGGAAAGCGTGGTGCGGCAGAAGGGATTCGAACCCAAAAATGGAAGCCCTTTGTCCCGCATGAGGAGTGGGATGACAGAACTCGGCCGGTGACTGGAATGGTGCCGCGGAAGGGATTCGAACCCCCGACCCCCGCATTACGAATGCGGTGCTCTACCAGCTGAGCTACCGCGGCGATCCAACCGGCAACGCAGTAATACCCGAAAAGTGTAAACGCAAGGCCGCCGAAAGGCAGTCACTGCACCTCCGCCTCGGCGCGCAGCTTGAAGCGCTGGATCTTTCCGGTCGCGGTTTTCGGCAGTTCGGTGCGAAACTCGATCCAGCGCGGGTATTTGTACACCGCGAGCTTTTTGCGGCATTCGTCCTGCAATTTTTGCGCAAACGCGTCGCTTGCCTTGTCCGGGGCCTTGAGCACCACGAAGGCCTTCGGCTTGATCAGCTTGTCGACGTCCGGCCAGCCGACAACGGCGGCTTCGAGCACGTCGGGATGGCTTTGCAGCGCGCCCTCGACCTCGAACGGCGAGACGTACATGCCCGAGACCTTGAGCATATCGTCGCGCCGGCCGCAGTAAACAAAGTAGCCGTCGTCGTCCTCGATATATTTGTCGCCGGAGCGCGTCCATTCGCCCAAAAACGTCGCGCGCGATTGCTCGCGGTTGTTCCAATACATCATTGCGCTGGTCGGCCCGCGCACCTGCAATTCGCCCATCTCGCCGCGCGTCGTGACGATTTTGCCGTCGTCATCGACCAAACGAACGTCATAACCGGGCACCGGCCTGCCGGTGGTGCCGTATTTCACGTCGTCGGGACGGTTCGAGACGTAGATATGCAGCATCTCGGTCGAGCCGATGCCGTCGAGGATGTCGACGCCGTAACGCTCGCTCCAGCGCCGGCCGATGTCGGGCGGCAGCGCTTCGCCGGCGGACACGCAGCGGCGAAGCTTCAGTGCCGTGCGCTCCGGCGCCGCGGCGCTGGCGAGGAAGGCGGCGTAGAACGTCGGCACCGCATAAAACACCGTGACCCGGTGCTTTTTCAGGAGATCGGCGACCGCTTCCGGCGTCGGCCGCTGCGGCAATAAAACAGTCGTCGCTCCCGCCGACATCGGAAAGGTCAGCGCGTTGCCGAGGCCGTAGGCGAAAAACAGCTTGGCCACCGAATAACAGATATCGTTTTCGCCGATGCCGAGAATCGGCGCCGCGTAAAGATCGTCGGTGAGCTTGAGATCGGCATGCGTATGCACGGCGCCCTTCGGCCGGCCGGTGGAGCCCGACGTGTAGAGCCAGAAGCACATATCGTCCCGCGTCGTCGCCGCGGTGACGGCTTCGGTTTTGGCCACCGTTTTGGCTCGAGCCAGCAAGTCGTCAAACAACAGATGACCATGCGAATCGTCGCCGGCGACGATGACGTGTTCGAGGTAATCGCTTTCTCTGATCGCGTCGGCAAATTTGGCATAGAGCGCCTCGGAGACGACGAGGAGCCGCGCGCGCGAATCCTCCAGCATGAAGCGGTAATCGTCCTCGGTCATCAGCGTGTTGACCGGAACCGCGACGACGCCGGCCTTGATCGCGCCGAGAAACGCGGTCGGCCATTCGATGCTGTCGAGAAGGCAGATGAGGATGCGCTCCTCGCGGCGGATGCCGAGCGAGCGCAGCACGTGGCCGAAGCGCTCGACGCGCTCGGCGAGCGCGGCGTAAGTGTATTCGCCGCCAGCATCGATGAAGGCAATCTTGCCGCCGCGGCCGGCGCCGAGATTGCGCGCCAGGATGTCGGCCGCGAAATTGTAGTCGCGCGGGATCGCGGACGCGGTCGAAGCGCTACTCATCGCGGCGTTTCCTCTTCATGCCGGGTCTTGACCGGGGTGGTCTTTGCCCACCCGTTGCCCACACAAGGCATTATGCCGACGTGAAAAATCGGCGGCAATGGCACGCTGAACGGCCCTGTCATTGCTGCAAAATTGCGCTATGACAAGGCCGACAAAAGGACCGCCGGAGCCCCGTAATGATCTTCAGCCGCGACCGCATTCTCGCCACCCATGTCGGCAGCTTGCCGCGCAACGAGCGGCTGAGCGACCTCCTGGTGCTGCAGGAGGAAGGCTCGGGCTACGATCCGAAGTTGCTGGCGGAGGAAATGGACAAGGCGGTCCGTCACGTCGTCGGCAAACAGATGGCAGCCGGCATCGACGTCGGCAATGACGGCGAGCAGCGGCGGATCGGCTTTCAGACCTATGTGCCGCAGCGCATGTCGGGATTTGCCGGCGTCTCGAAGCGTCGCCGCGGCCGCGAGTTCGAGGAATTCCCCGAGCTGATCAGCTATCTGATGCGGCGGTTTCCCAATCCACCGAAGAGCCAGCATGGCGCGCCGGAGGCGCAGGCCGACATCAAATATCGCGACTTGAAACCGATCAGCGACGAGATCGCGGGCTTCAAGCGCATCGCCGACGATATGCATGCGTTCGCCGAGCAATTCATGACCGCGGCTTCGCCCGGCATCATTTCGACCACGATGCTCAACGCGCACTATGAATCGCACGACGCCTATCTCGACGCCATCGCCCGCGAAATGAAGAACGAATATCAGGCCATTCACGAGGCCGGCCTCATCCTGCAGATCGACGCGCCCGACCTCGCCATGGACCGCACCATGATGTACCGCGATCTGTCGGATGCCGATTTCGTCAAGCGCTGCGAACGCCACGTCGCCGCCATCAACAAAGGCATCGAGGGCATTCCGCGCGATCGCGTGCGGCTGCACGTGTGCTACGGCAACTGGGAAGGCCCGCATATCCACGACATCGCGCTGGAGAAGATTTTGCCGGCGCTTTACCAGGCCAAGGTCGGCGCGCTGTCGATCGAATTCTCCAATCCGCGCCATGCCCACGAATACGGAGCGCTCAAGCGCGTGCCGTTTCCGAAAGACATGATCCTCGTTCCCGGCGTCGTCGAGACCACCTCGAATTTCGTCGAGCATCCGGAAGTGGTGGCGCGCCGCATCGAAGAGGCCGTCGCGACGATCGGCGATCGCGAGCGCGTCATCGCCTCGACCGACTGCGGCTTCGGCACCTTTACCCGGCGCGAATGGGTCATAGAACCTGTGGTGTGGCTCAAGCTCAAGGCGATCCGCGACGGCGCCGATATCGCCTCGGCCCGGTTATGGGGTAAGAAAACTGCCGCCTAGCGTCATTGCGAGGGCGAAGCGACGAAGCAATTCATCTTTCGCATAAAAGGCTGGATTGCTTCGCTTCGCTCGCAATGACGAGTTTGTTATGAACTTTTGCAATTAAACCAACGTAGGAACCGCACCGTGATCGATCTTTACACCTGGACGACGCCCAACGGCCGCAAGATTTCCATCGCGCTTGAGGAATTGGGTCTGCCCTATACCGCGCATGCGGTCGACATCGGCAAGGACGAGCAGTTCAAGCCGGAATTTCTCAAAATCTCACCGAACAACCGCATCCCGGCGATCGTCGATCGCGACAACGGTCTGAGCCTGATGGAATCCGGCGCGATCCTGATCTATCTCGCCGACAAGACCGGCAAGCTCCTGCCGAAATCCGGCGAAGAGCGTTACCGCACCATCGAATGGCTGATGTGGCAGATGGGCGGCCCGGGGCCGATGTTCGGCCAGGTCCATCACTTCGTGAAATACAACAAGGGCAAGTCGGCCTATGCCGAGGAGCGCTACCTGAAGGAAGCGCACCGGCTTTACGGCGTGCTCGACAGGCGGCTCAAAGACCACGAATACGTCGCCGACGCCTATTCGATCGCCGACATCGCGATCTGGCCGTGGGTGTCGCGCTACGAGTGGCAGACCGTCGATCTCAGCCGGTACCCCAACGTCAAGCGCTGGTACACCGCCATCGCCAAACGCCCCGCGGTCCAGAAGGGCTACAAAGTGCCGAAAGACGTCGGCGAAGTGCCGATGCCGTGACATCGAGGATCGTAGGGGCGGGTTTTAAGTCCGCCCCTACAGAACCCGTGTGACAAACGGTGAGATTGGTTACAATAGGAACGACAATCGCCGTGCCCGCTCATCCTTCGAGGCTCGCCTTGCTCGCACCTCAGGACGACGGATAACGCCAGGGAGTACGCCATGGACGACATTACCCGCCGCGATCCGATCAAGATCACCGCCGAGGACATCAACCCGCGCTACAATTGGGGACGCCACCTGCCGGTGCTCGGCACCATGGGGGTCGATTTCGAGGAGCGCGTCGATTACCGGCGCATGCACCGTTACCGGCTGGCCCGCGCGCAAGCCGCGCTGGAAGCGTCCGACCTCGGCGCGCTCCTTCTCTTCGACGACAACAATATCCGCTACGTCACCTCGACCAAGATCGGCGAATGGGCCCGCGACAAGCTTTCGCGTTTCGCCATGCTGGTGCGCGGCGGCGATCCGATCCTGTGGGATTTCGGCTCGGCGGCGGTGCATCACAAGCTCTATGCGCCGTGGCTCAAGCCGGAGAACTGCAAGGCCGGCCTCGTCGGCCTGCGCGGTACCGTCGATCCCGCCTTCGGCTTGATGAAGCGCCATGCCGAGGAGATGGCCTCGATCCTCAAAGACGCCGGCGTCGCCAAGATGCCGATCGGCGTCGACATCATCGAGCCGCCGATGATGTTCGAGCTGGAAAAAGCCGGGCTGAAGATCAAGGACGGCCAGCAGGTGATGCTCAGCGCGCGCGAGGTGAAATCGGCCGACGAGATCGCGCTGCTCAATCGCGCCGCCGCCATGGTCGACGGCGCCTATGACGTGGTCAACCAGATGCTGCGTCCTGGCATCCGCGAAAACGACATCGTCGCCGAGGTCAACAAGTTCCTCTACACCCACGGCTCCGACGACGTCGAAGCGGTCAACGCGATCTCCGGGGAGCGCTGCAGCCCGCATCCACACAACTTCACCGACCGCATGATCCGTCCCGGCGATCAGGCGTTCTTCGACATCCTGCAGAGTTTCATGGGCTATCGCACCTGCTACTACCGCACCTTCAACGTCGTGCGCGCCACGCCGGCGCAGCATGACGCCTACCGGATGGCGCGCGAGTGGCTCGACAACGCCATCGAGCGCATCAAGCCCGGCGCCTCGACCGCGCATATCTGCGAGGTGTTCCCGAAGGCGCAGGAGTTCGGCTTCCCCGACGAGATGGCGGCTTTCGGCCTGCAATTCGCCCACGGCCTCGGGCTGAACCTGCATGAGCGGCCGATCATCTCGCGCGTGGTGTCGATGGATCACCCGACCGAGATCGTGGAAGGCATGGTGTTTGCGATCGAAACCTATTGCCCGGCGACGGATGGTTACTCCGCCGCGCGCATCGAGGAAGAGGTCGTGGTCACCAACAAAGGCTGCCGCCTGATTTCGCTGTTCCCGGCCGAGGAATTGCCGATCTCGGCGAAGTATTGAGCGCCTATTCGCCTGTGGTCCGTCACCCTGAGGGGGCCGCGGAGCGGCCCTCGAAGGGCGACGGCCCGGGCGCTCGGGCCGCATTCTTCGAGGCTCGCTTCGCTCGCACCTCAGGATGACGGATCGTCGTCAGCGCGCCCGCTTCAACCGAACAGGCTTCAGGGCAACGCCTTCGCGGTCATGCCGCGCAGCGCGGCAAGGCGCAATTCCATCTCGTGCTTGAAATTATATTGCGGATTGCCGAACGACTTGTTGCGTTCGGCAAGAAAGTCACGCTGCTCTTGGCGTAGTTCCTTGGCGGCCCTGTCGTTGCGGCTGGCGAGCGCCGCTTTGTAGGCGGCGTCGATTTCGCGATCGAGCCGCGCCAGATCGGGATCGGAGCAGATCGCTTTCTCGACCGCGCGCCGGGCCATGCCGCAGTCGAAGCTCGGTAATAGCTTGTCGGAATCGTCGGCATTGCGCTGGTCGCGCTCCTGGCGCGTTTCGGCGAGGCCCTCGGCTGCGGTGTCGAGGTCCGGCTTGATACGCAACGCCTCCTCGTAATCGGCGATGGCGTGGTCGAGATTGCCCTTCTTGGCGTAGGTGGCGCCGCGGTTGTTGTAGGCCAGATAGAAGCCCGGATTGAGCGCCAGCGCGCGGTCGTAATCGGCGATGGCGCGATCGTAATCGCCCTTGAAATGATAGGAGTCGCCACGATCGGTGAGGAAATTCGCCTGCGGCTTGAGCCGGATCGCTTCGTTATAGTCGGCGATGGCACGGTCGTAATCGCCGTTGTCGGCATAGGACAGGCCGCGATTGTCGAAATATTCCGGCTCGAGCGGGTCGAGCTTGATCGCCTCGCTCTCGTCGGCCAGCGCCTGATCGGTGCGGCCGAGCTTCTTATAGGCGGCGCCGCGGTTGGTATAAGCGCGCGATTTTTTTGGATCGAGCTTGATCGCCCGGTCGTAGTCGCCGATCGCGGCCTGATAATCCTTCTTGAAATAATAGGCGACGCCGCGATCCATATAAGTCTGCGCGTCGTCGGGTTTCAGCCGCAGCGCTTCGTTGTAATCAGCGATGGCGCGGTCGTATTGCCGGTTATTGTTGAAGACGTTGCCGCGATAGTCGAACGCCTGGGCATCGTTGGGGTCGAGCCGCACCGCCTCGTTGGCGTCGGCGAGCGCCTTGTCGAGCCGGCCGATGCCGCGATAGGCGTTCGAGCGCTCGCGGAAGGCGCGCGCGTTGTTCGGATCGAGCGCGGTGGCGCGATCGAAATCGGCGAGCGCAAGGTCGGTCTTGTCGATGGTCCAATAAGTCGCGCCGCGATTGACCAGCGCTACGGCCTGCGCCTGCGGCTGGTCCTTCAGCGTATCGATCAGCGCGCCGCAAGCGGCGATGCGCTGCTCCGGCGAATAAGGCGTCTCGTCGGTCGAGAAACAGATATCGGCATTGGGGCTGCTCTCGGCCCGCGCCGCAGGCGCCGGCGACAGAGCGAGCAGGCAGGCGGCGAAAACGGGGATGGCGTGGCGCATAGGAATACCCGATTGGCGGTACGATAAGTTGCGGCCTAAACCGGCCGTTGTCGATTAGTCGCCGCCGGCGCGGACATGGTTCTGACCTTGGCGCAGAGCACGAACCGGAGGCCCGCAGAGCGGATTTCGCCGGTTCAACAAACGCTTGACGTGACAGGGATTTCCGGTGACATGCCGTTCCCGCCATTGATCGCCAGCGAGCCGTGCACATGGTTTCCGACGCGCTGCCCAAAACCGCCATTGCCGAGCATCTGGCGCAAAAGATCTGCGCGCTCGATGCCGCGCACCTGCCCGCGGCCGTGCGCGAGAAATGCACGGAGCTTTTGATCGACGTCGTCGGTCTCGCCGTCACCGCGCGCAACGAGGATTATGTAAAAATCACGCTCGCCGGCTGCGACGACGAGGGGCCGTGCACCGCCATCGGCCACGCCACCACATTTTCCGCGGCCGCCGCCGCGCTCGTTAACGGCACGGCGATCCACGGCGAGGATTTCGACGACACCTTCGAGGGCGGTCCGGTCCATGCCGGCGCGGTGATCGTGCCGGCGGTGCTCGCCGTTTGCGAGCGGCAAAATCTCGACGGCCGCGCGATGTTGCTCGGGATCGCCGTCGGCGTCGAGACCATGTGCCGGCTCAGCCTGGTGGCGCCGACGCTGACCCACAAAGCGGGCTTTCACCCGACCGCGGTGTTCGGTGCCGTGGGCGCCGCGGCCGGCGTCGGCGCGGCGCTCAAGCTCGACGCCCGCCAGATGGTCGATGCGCTCGGCACCGTCGCGTCAATGGCCGGCGGCATCATCGAATATCTGGCCGAAGGCGCCTGGACCAAAAGGCTGCATGCCGGCTGGGCGGCGCAATCGGGCATGCGCGCGGCGTTGCTCGGCCGCGCCGGTTTTTCCGGGCCGCGCACCGTGTTCGAAGGCGTACACGGCTTCTTTCACGGCTTCGCGCGCACGACCGAAGGCGATTACGACGCGCTGATCGGCGACTTCGGCGCGCGCTGGGTGACGCAGACGCTGGCGTTCAAGCCCTATCCGTGCGGGACCATGACGCATCCTTACATCGACTGCGCGCGGCGGCTTGGCGCGCGCATCAAGCCCGACGACGTCGCCGAAATGGTGTGCGATGTCGGCGAAGGCACCGTGCATCGGCTATGGGAGCCGCTTGCGGCAAAGCAGCATCCGGCCAACGGCTATTCCGGGAAATTTTCCACGCCTTACTGCATCGCCGCGGGCTTCGTGCGCGGCAATGTCGGCTTGAGCGATTTTTCCGATGCGGCGGTGCACGATCCCGCAGTCCTCGCGCTCGCCGCCAAGGTGCGCTACCGGATCGATCCGCAAAATCCCTATCCGAAAAATTTCACCGGCCACATCCGCGCCACGCTGCGTGACGGCACGGTGGTTGAAGAGCGCCAGCCCTATATGCGCGGCGGCGCGCAGGAGTCGCTGACCCGCGCCGACATCGAGGACAAATTCCGGCTCAACGCCAAGCACGGCGGCTGGAGCGACACGCGCGCTGCTGAGGCGCTGAAGCTCATCGGCAGCTTGTTCGATGGGCCGGTGAATCTGGCACCGTTGCGGGGGTAGGGGCGGGTTTCAAACCGCTTCCTACGAGGCGATGGCGGCGGCCCCACGCGGCCTCTTGCCTCTGAAAGAAGTCATTTTTCTGCGGGAGCCTCCCCCTTAGCTGGCAAGTTCCGAATCGCGCGGGGAGAGGGAGCGTGGACGCACCGCGATAGCGCTTCCTGGCGTGCGCTGTTTGACAATTGACTCGGAGTGGATCGCTACGCGCGATCGAGCGGCCCGTCGCGCAGGCGCGCCAGATCGAAGCGGTCGATCTCGCGCAAGAGTTCGACGAAGGCCTGCGCGCCGCGCGCCAGCACCGCATCGCCCTTCCCCGCACTCGCCAGCGTCGCGTCGCCGACCGCGCCGCTCGGATGCAGGTCTTGCGTCATCCAGGCAAAGCCGGCCGGGCGATAGGCGCCGAGCCATTTGAACTCGGCCGCCATCGCCACGGTTTCCGGCGTCGCTTTGGGCGCCTGAGCCATGCGCACCGTGTCCGGTTTCGCCGCCAGCATCAGCGAGGTCTCGATGTCGCCGCCGTGGATGCCGTGCTTCTTTTCCTCAGCCGAAAACGCACCGTCCGGATAGCCGAAGCGATGCCAGCCGACGGTGACCGCGAGCATGCCGAGCCGCGCCCGCAAATCGCGCGCCACCGTTTCCATCGCCGCGACATTGCCGCCGTGGCTGGTGACGAGGACAAGCTTGCGCACCCCCGCCCGCGCCAGGCTGTCGCCGAGCTCGGTCCACGCCGCGATCGCGGTGGTCGCCGACACCGTCAGCGTGCCCGGAAAAGCCAGATGCTCGGCGGAAACGCCGATGCGCTGCACCGGCAAAAACGTCGCCGGCAGATCGTCCGGCAGAAGATCGCGGACGCGCGCCAGATAGGCCTCGGCGATGTAGGCGTCGACGCCAAGCGGTAGATGCGGCCCGTGCTGCTCGACGGCGGCAAGCGGCAGCACCGCGATCCAGCGCGCGGTGTCGCCGCCGGCGATGTCCTGCCAGGTCATGTCCATCCAGTCGCGCAACGGCAGCATCTCGGGATCGCTCGCCAATGTCCTCGGTCTCTCCTATTCTCGCGTCACCGAGCCGAAGGGGCAACCGATGTCGTGGAAGATGGTTTTTCGCGCCGCGTTAACGAGCATTGCCGCCGCGGCGGGCGCCGCGGCCGGGCCGGCCGCGGCCCAGGCGCTCGACAAGGTCACCTTCGGCACCAACTGGGTGGCGGAGGCCGAGCATGGCGGCTTCTACCAGGCGCTGGCCGACGGCACCTACCGCAAATACGGCCTCGACGTGACCATCCGGCAGGGCGGCCCGAACGCGAACAACCGCATCCTCTTGCCGGTCGGCAAGATCGACTTTTTCCTCTCCGCCAACAATCTGGAAGGTTTCGACGCGGTCACGCAGAACATCCCGACGATCGAAGTCGCGGCTTTTTTTCAGAAGGACCCGCAGGTGCTAATCGCGCATCCCGATCAGGGCATCGAGAAACTGCAGGATTTGAAGAACCTGACCCTGTTCGTCTCGCAGGAAGGCGTCGCGACCTATTACCAATGGCTGAAAGCGTTTTACGGCTTCAAGGATTCCCAGGTGAAGCCCTACACCTTCAATCCGCAGCCGTTCCTGGTGAACAAGAAGAGCGCCATGCAAGGCTATGTCACGTCGGAGCCGTTCGCGATCGAGAAGGCCGCGCATTTCGCGCCGAAAGTCTTTTTGCTCGCCGACGAAGGCCTGGCCGGCTACTCGACGCTGATCGAGACGCGCCGCGACCTCGTCGACAACAAGCCCGATCTGGTGGCCCGCTTCATCGATGCCTCGATCATCGGCTGGTACAACTACATCTATCACGACAACAGCGCTGGGAATGCGCTGATCAAAGAGCAGAACCCGGAAATGACCGACGATCTCTTGGCCTATTCGGTCGGCGCGATGAAAAAGTACGGCATCGTCGATTCCGACGACGCCTTGTCGCTCGGCGTCGGCGCCATGACCGATGCGCGCATGAAGGCTTTTTTCGACGAAATGGTGCGCGCCGGCGTCGTCAAGCCGAGCGTCGATTACCGCAAGGCCTACACGCTGCAATTCGTCGACAAGAAGGTCGGGCTCGACTTGCGGCCGAAGCCATAATGCAGTCGGCGACAGCACCGCAGGCCGATTCGCTGGTCGCGCTGCGCGGCGTCGGCAAGACGTTTCCGAGCGGCACGCGGGCGCTTTCGGGGTTCGATCTGAACGTGCGCGCCGGCGAATTCGTGTCGCTGCTCGGTCCGTCGGGATGCGGCAAGTCGACCGCGTTACGGATCATCGCCGGCTTGAGCGAGCCCAGCGCCGGCGTGGTCGAATGGCCGCCGGACCCGGCACCGGCACAGAGCGAAAGCCGCATCGGCTTCGTGTTCCAGGAGCCGACGCTGATGCCGTGGACCAGCGTGTTCAACAACGTGCTGCTGCCGCTGAAGCTTAGGGGCATTGCCACAGACAAAGCGCGCGCGCAGGTCGTTGCGGCGCTCGACCGGGTTGGCCTGAAGGACTTCGGCCGCGCCTTTCCGCGCGAACTGTCGGGCGGCATGCGCATGCGGGTCTCGATCGCGCGCGCGCTGGTCACCGAGCCGGAACTGCTGCTCATGGACGAGCCGTTCGCCGCGCTCGACGAGATCACGCGTTTTAAGCTCAACAACGATCTGCTGCAGGTGTGGCAGGCGCTCTCCACCACGGTCGTATTCGTCACTCATTCGGTCTTTGAGTCGGTCTATCTGTCGAGCCGGATCGTGGTGATGGCGGCGCGGCCGGGCCGCGTTTTCACCGAGATCAAGATCGACGCACCGTATCCGCGCGATCAGGACTTTCGCACCTCCGCTGAATATGCGGCGTTCTGCCGCCGCACCTCGGAAGCGCTGGCGCAGGCGATGGCCGGAGGCGCGGCATGAACGCGCCAAGCTCAACGCGCGAACGCCGTGACCGGATCCTGCGCATCGCGCTACCGATCGTCGTGCTCGCGCTCGGGCTCTCGATCTGGGAACTGGTGGTGCGGATCGAGAACATCCCGCCTTATGTGCTGCCCGACCCGGGACTGATCCTGCAAACACTGGTCTCCGATTGGGCGTTACTGTTCCAATCTCTGTTGGTCACGCTGCTCACCACATTCGAGGGCTTTCTGCTCGCGGCGGTCGGCGGTGTCGGCTTGGCCGTGCTGTTCAACCAATCGCGGCTGGTCGAATATTCGCTTTATCCCTATGCGGTGATCCTGCAGGTGACGCCGATCGTCGCCGTCGCGCCGTTATTGCTGATCTATCTGCCGCAGCCGCTTGCCGTTCTAGCTTGCGCCTGGATCGTCGCCTTCTTTCCGGTGCTGGCGAATACCACGCTCGGCCTGCACTCGGTCGACCGCAATCTCACCGACCTGTTCGCGCTCTATGGCGCCACGCGCGGGCAAATTCTATGGAATCTCAAACTGCCGTCGGCACTGCCCTATATCCTCGGCGGCCTGCGCATTGCCGGCGGCCTGGCGCTGATCGGCGCGGTGGTCGCCGAGATCGCCGCGGGGTCCGCAGGCGCCGGCTCCGGTCTCGCCTATCGGATCGCGGAATCCGGCTACCGGCTGAACATCCCGCGCATGTTCGCGGCGCTCTTGCTGCTGTCCGTCGCCGGCATCGTGATCTTTTATCTGCTCGCGCTCGTCAATCACCTCGCGCTGCGCCGCTGGCACGAAAGCGCGCTGGAACAGGAGCGCTGACGATCAGGTTTGCCGCAATGCCATGGCCAAGACGCGCGCGACATGCACCGCCTCGCGCCCGGTGCCGTCATGGATTTGATGCCGGCACGAGGTGCCGTCAGCGACGATGAGCGCGTCGTCCGGCGCCTTGCGCGCGGCCGGCAGCAGCGACAGCTCGCCCATGGCGCGCGACACCTCGATAGTATCGGCATGAAAGCCAAACGCGCCGGCCATGCCGCAGCAGCTCGATTCGATTGTTTCGACTTGAAGATCGGGAACGAGTTTCAGCGCCGCTTCGACCGATGACATCGTATCGAAGGATTTCTGATGGCAGTGGCCGTGCAGCAGGGCGCGCCTTTTCATCGAAAAAAGTTTCAAATCGAGTTTTCCAGCGGCCGCTTCGCGCGTCAGGAATTCCTCGAACAGCAGCGTGTTTACGGCAACGCGCCGCGCTGCATCGCTCTTCACCAGCGCCGGGATTTCATCGCGGAAGCTGAACAGGCAGCTCGGCTCAAGACCGAGCACCGGCACGCCGCGTTCGGCGAAGGGCGCGAGCGCGGCAAGCGTCCGCTCCGCCTCGACGCGGGCTTCGCCGACCCTTCCGACGGAGAGAAAGGTCCGGCCGCAACACAGCGGGCGTTTGCCATCGATCGGCGTCGCGACATGAATGCGATAATCGGCCGCGTTCAGCACCGCGACCGCAGCGTCGATGTTTTCCCGCTCGAAGTAGCGATTGAAAGTGTCGGCGAACAGAACGACTTCGCGGCCCGCTCCCTTCGTAGTGTTTGTATCTCTGTAATAATCCGTCCGCCATTTCGGCAGACTGCGGCCGGCGCTAAAGCCGGCAACCGCTTCGGACAGCTTTGCCGCGCCCGGAACGATGTCGCGCAGATTAAGCAACCAATGCAGCCGCGCCGCATAAGGCGCATAGCGCGGCAGGTAGCCGACCAATCGGTCGTGCAGCGACAGGCCAAACTTTTCGGTTCGTGCGCGCAATACTTCGATCTTCATGCGCGCCATGTCGACGCCGGTCGGACATTCGCGGCGGCATGCCTTGCACGACACGCAGAGCTTGAGCGTCTCGGCCATCTCGTCCGACGTGAGCGCGTCGGGCCCGAGCTGGCCGGTGATGGCGAGGCGAAGCGTGTTGGCGCGGCCACGCGTCACGTCGCGCTCGTCGCGGGTGACGCGATAGCTCGGACACATCACGCCGCCTTGCAGCGCGCGGCAGGCGCCGTTGTTGTTGCACATCTCGACCGCGCCCTGGAATCCGCCGCCTGAGCCCGGATAGGCCGACCAGTCGAGCGCGGTCGTCAATTCGGCGGCGTGGTAGCCGGGCGCGTAGCGGAAATTGCCGCGGTCGTCGAATTTCGGCGCCCGCACGATCTTGCCGGGATTGAAGACGTGGTGCGGGTCGAAACGGTCCTTGACCTCTCCGAAGGCGCGCACCAGTTCGGCGCCGAACATTTCTTCGTGGAATTCCGAGCGGACGATGCCGTCGCCGTGCTCGCCGGAATGCGAGCCTTTATACTCGCGCACCATGGCGAAGGCTTCCTCGGCGATGGCGCGCATCGCGCGGACGTCCTTATCGAGCCGCAGGTTGAGCACCGGCCGCACGTGCAGACAGCCGACCGCGGCGTGCGCATACCAGGTGCCGCGCGTGCCGTTTTTCTCGAAAATCTCGGAAAGCCGCGCCGTGTAATCGGCAAGATGCTCGAGCGGCACGGCGCAGTCCTCGACGAAGGAGACCGGTTTGCCCTCCTCCTTCATCGACATCATGATATTGAGCCCCGCGGTGCGGACTTCGGTGATGCCGGCCTGCAATTTCGGATCGAGTACCTCGATCACACCGCCCCATTTGGCACCGCTCTTGTCCCAGGCGATGCCGAGATCGCCGATCAGCGCGCCGAGCCGTTTCAGCCGGCGCAAGTTCTCGTCGTCGTCTTCGGCGAACTCAACGAACAGGATCGCCTCGGGATCGCCGCGCAGGAACGCATCGACGGTCGGCTTGAACATCGCGATGTCGCGGGCGAGGCCGAGCATGGTGCGGTCGATCAGCTCAACTCCGATCGGCCCCAGTTCGACGATGTGCTGCGCCGCCAGCATCGCTTCGTGAAAGCTACCGAAGTGGCAAGCGCCGACCGCGCGGCGGCCAAGCAGCGGCGAGAGTTTCAGTTCGATCCTGGTCGAGAACGCGAGCGTGCCTTCGGAGCCGACCAGGAGATGCGCGAGATTGATGTCGTTTCGCCCCGGCACAAGCGCATCGAGATTATAGCCGCCGACGCGGCGCTGCACTTTCGGGAAACGCCGTTCGATCTCGCCCGCCTCGCGCGCGGCAATCGCGAGAAGATCGCGCACCAACGTTTTCGGAACATCGACGGCGCTGTCGCCGAGCCGGCCGAAATGCGCTTGCGTGCCGTCGGCCAGCATGGCGTCGATCGACAGAACGTTCTCGCGCGTATTGCCGTAGCGCAGCGAGCGCGCGCCGCAGGAATTGTTGCCGACCATGCCGCCGATCGTGGCGCGCGATGCCGTCGAGATATCGACCGGAAACCACAGGCCGGAAGGTTTCAGCTTGCGATTAAGCTCGTCGAGCACGATGCCCGGCTCGACTGTGCAGCGCCGCCGGGCGGCGTCGAGTTCGACGATGCCAGTGAGATGCCGCGAGCAATCGACGATGAGCGCGTCGTTGACGGTCTGGCCGGCCTGCGAGGTGCCGCCGCCACGCGCCGTCACCGGCATGCCTTCGGCGCGGCAAATTCCTATCGTCCGTTCGGCGTCTTCCATCGAGCGCGGCACCACCACGCCGAGCGGCATGATCTGATAATGCGATGCGTCGGTGGAATAGCGCCCACGCGTAAACGCGTCGAAGCGCACCTCGCCCACCTTTTCCGCCTTCAGCCGGCGTTCAAGCCCCGGCGCGAGCCGCGCTGCCACCTTTTTCTCCACGCCTAAAAGTGACGCGATAACAATGGAATACAGTTTACGTCGTTTGGACTTGACCCGAATGTCGCATTCGCTATTCAACCCCACAAGCCGCGTGCGCTCACGGACATGCGCCGCCGGGGCGAATTAATGCGTCCGAAGGAGTGCCGAAAATGCCGCAGAATGCTTCGCGCGCCGCCGGGCGTCACTTCCTGCAAATCCCGGGGCCGACGCCGCTGCCCGACCGCGTGCTGCGGGCGATGGATACCCCGATCATCGACCATCGCGGCCCGGAATTGCCAAGCTCGCCAAGCGCTGCCTCGACGGCATCAAGACAATCTTCAAGACCACCAATCCGGTGATCATCTACACCGCCACCGGCACCGGCGCTGGGAAGCGGCGCGGCCAACACGCTGTCGCCGGGCGATCGCGTGCTGATGGTAGAGACGGCCAGTTCGCTATGCAATGGAAGACCATGGCGCAGAAATCGGGTCAAGCCTGAGTTCATCCCGGCGACGGCGCACCGGCGCCGACGCCGCAAGATCGAAGAGCACCTGAAGAAAGGACAAGACGCACGAGATCAAGGCGGTCTGCGCGCGGACAACGAGACGCGACCGGCGGCCTGTCGCCGATCGAACCGATCCGCAAGGCGATCAATGCCGCCGGTCACCCGGCGCTGTTCATGGTCGACATGTTCGCCGCTCGCCTCGGCCGATGATCGTGACGATGAGTGGGGCGTCGACGTCGCCATCGCGGGCGCCCAGAAGGCCTGATGCTGCCGCCGGGCATGTTGTTCAATGCGGTGAGCGAAAGGCGCTGGCCGCCGCGAAGACTTCGAAGATGAAAAAGTCGTCCTGGGCGTGGGACGACATGCTGACGATGAACAAGTACGGCTTCTTTCCTGACACGCCTGCGACGCAGATGCTGCAGGGTCTCGCGGTATCGATCGAGACGCTGGACGAAGAAGGTCTCGAAACGCGTTCGGCCTGCACGCGCGGTTCGCCGAGGCGACGGGCGCGCGATACGCACCTGGGGCCGCGAAACCGTGCCGCGAAGCCGAAAAATTACCTGCTGATGATCACGGCGGTGCCGCTGCCGTACGGCGATGACGCCGATGCCTTCCGCGCCTGGCGCTCGATATGTTCAACATTTCCTACGGCGCGAGCTCCGGACCCTACGCCAAGAAATATTTCCGCATCGGCGATCTCGGCGACGTCAACGACGGCTGGACGATGGGCGCGTCGGCGATGACCGAAATGGCGCTGCGCCCGCCGCATTCCGCTAAAAAGGCGGCGTGGAGGCGCGATGATTATATCGTCTCGGCCCATTCGGGAGGCGCGCGCGCCGCGGCGGGAGTAAACTATAAGATCGGTCGAACCGGCAAATAAAAAAACGGAAAGACCGCACGCGACGACGGAAAATACACGCTGCGACTTGATCCTTAAGTCCTGCTCGCCGATCGCCGCATACCAGCGCTCGAAATTCGGCAGCGGCGGCCGGTCCGGCACCAGCCGGCGAAAACGATAGGCGATGATGCCGATGGGAATATCGCCGTACCAGAAGCCGTCGCCGGCCAGATCCGGTCCGCTCGAGCCGCTGATCGAGTACGGTCATGGCGGCCGTGGTCTTCTTTTTCGATTCCTCTATCGCCCTTCAATGCGCTTTTCCGGCGGCGTTCGGATCAGCCCCAGAAGCACTCCAAAATCGCGGGGCCCGCCACCGCGAGCTGCCAGTCCATCCATTTGCTGGTCAATGCCCGCATGCGCAGATCCGCCGGCTCGAGAATGGGTCGATTCATGCTTGGCGGCGAAATAGCGCACGATGGTGTTCGATTCCCACAGCAGGAAGCCGTCGTCCTCGCCGAGCGTCGGGACCAGCCCAATCGGGTTCATCGCCAGATAGGCCGCCTCCAGGTTATTGCCGAACGGCCCGCAGAAATCGAGGCGCTGGTGCGGCAGGCCGATCTCGCGAATGGCCGACATCCCCTCTGCATGTTCGACGAGGTCTTCTGCCCCCATATTTTAATCACGATTTTTTTTTCCACGCTCTTCTGGCCGGGCCTGACGTGAAGAGAGCGAGGCGAGGAGTTAAATCGATC
>CAVZIQ010000017.1:0-55168 GCA_963775515.1 uncultured Alphaproteobacteria bacterium
GACGGATCGCCTGGGGCGCAAGAAGCTGTTCACTATCACGCTCGCTGTGTATTTGCTGGCGACCGCCGCTACGGGCTTTTCCTGGAGCGCGTGGAGCTTCATCCTGTTCCGTTTTCTCACCGGCGCCGGCATCGGCGGCGAATACACCGCCATCAATTCGTCAATCCAGGAGCTTATCCCGGCCCGGTTCCGCGGCTGGGCCGACCTCATTATCAACGGCAGTTTCTGGGTCGGCGCGGCGGTGGGGGCGGCCGGTTCGCTAGTATTGCTCGACCCCGCCATCATCAATCCGGCGATCGGCTGGCGGCTCGCTTTCCTGATTGGGGCTACAATCGGACTGATGATTCTCGTGATGCGACTTTGGATACCGGAAAGCCCGCGCTGGCTGGTGACGCATGGCTTGCCGCAAGCAGCTGACGAAGTGATGCGCGGCATCGAAGCGCACTTCCCCGAGCATGGCACTGCGCCGGCGGACCAGAAAGTCAGGCTGCGCATGCGCAACCACACGCCGCTTATCGAAGTCGCGCGCGCGCTATTCAAAACATATCGTCGACGCACGCTGGTCGGCTTGAGCCTGATGGCAGCGCAGGCGTTCTTCTACAATGCGATCTTCTTCACCTATGCGCTCATCCTGACCGACTTCTATCATACGCCGGCGAATCGGGTCGGCTGGTATATCCTGCCGTTCGCGGCGGGCAATGTAATGGGACCCATTCTGCTTGGCCGCCTGTTCGACACGATCGGACGCAAAGCGATGATTGCATCGACCTATGCAATCTCGGGCATTTTGCTCGCCGTCACCGCCGATCTTTTTAGCCGCGATCTCCTTTCGGCGCAGACGCTGACGATTGCCTGGATGGTGGTGTTCTTCTTCGCCTCGGCGGCGGCGAGCTCGGCCTATCTCACAGTAAGCGAGATTTTTCCGCTCGAAATTCGCGCGCTGGCGATTGCGTTCTTCTACGCTATCGGCACCGGCGTCGGCGGCATCGCCGGGCCGCTCGTGTTCGGCATGCTGATCAATACCGGATCGCGGGGCAGCGTCGCCATCGGCTACGTCATCGGCGCCGTCTTTATGATGGGCGCCGCCGCGGCGGAAGCGTTGTGGGGCATTGCGGCCGAGCGTAAACCACTCAAATCGGTGGCTCGGCCCCTTGCATTCGTCGATTAAATGCGGATATCCGACCCGACAGGAATGGACATGGAAAACGGCTTGGAGATTTTGGACCTCGATATGGGGATTGCGCAAACGACGCTCCTTCCGGATTTGCGCAAATGCGCGATTCTGCTCGATATCGACGGTACCATTCTCGATCTCGCGCCGTCGCCGCAGCAGGTTTGGGTGCCGACGGGACTGCGGCAGACATTGGCGCGGCTTGACGCATTGACCGGCGGCGCCTTGGCGCTCGTCTCCGGTCGCTCGCTACATGACATCGATCTGATTTTTGCTCCAATGGAACTCGCCGCCATCGGCGGCCACGGCGCGGAACTGCGCACCGCCGCCGGCGCCGAGCCGGTGATGCGCGCCAAACCGTTGAGCGCTGCTTTGAAGCACAGGCTTGCCGGCATCGCCGAACTCGGTCCCGGCATCCTCGCCGAGGACAAGGGCTACTCGCTCGCCTTGCACTTCCGCCTCGCAGCCGACAAAGCCGGCGCGGTGCGCGCGGCGGTCGACCAGATCTGCGCCGACATTGCGCCTGGCTCGATCGAAATCCTGCCCGGCAAGCTGGTCGTGGAAATCAAATCGGCCGGCGTAAGCAAGGCCAATGCCGTCTGCGAACTGATGCGCTGCGCGCCGTTCGCGGACCGCAATCCGATCTTCATCGGCGACGATACGACCGACGAACCGGTATTCGGCGCCATTTCGCAATTCGGCGGCTTGGGCTTCTCCGTCGGCCGCGTGGTTCCCGACGTCACCGGACATTTCGATAACCCCGAATCGGTGCGTGCCTGGCTTGCGCGCATTGCGAACCATGACCAGGGGTCGATGAAACATGGCTTGACGGAAAATGGCGCGGCGAAATGAATGAACATGGGCTTGATGTCGCAGTCGTCGGGCAAGACCGACCGTCCGCCGCGCAACACGGCGTGATTGATCACGGACTGGATCTCGGGATCGTCGGCAACGGCCGCACCGCAGCCCTGATCGATCCGTGCTCGCGCATCGTGTGGTGGTGCTATCCGCGTTTCGACGGCGATCCGATCTTTTGCCGGCTGGTGTCGGGAAAGCAAGAGAAGGGATACGCCGACGTCGTGCTTGAGGACATGGCGGATTACAAATCGCAATATGTCCGCAACACCGCGATCATCGAAACCGAACTGACCGACCGCCGCGGCGGCAAAGTGCGCATCACCGATTTTGCTCCGCGCTTTCGGCAATTCGGCCGCGTGTTTCGGCCGCCGCAGCTCTTTCGCATCGTCGAGCCGATCGCCGGCCTGCCGCGCATCACCATTCGGATGCGGCCGGCCTGCGGCTACGGTAAACCGATGCCGCATCGGTCGCTCGGCAGCAACCATATCCGCTATGCCAGCGACAGCACCGCGATCAGGCTGACCACCGACGCGCCGTTGTCGATGATCGACGGCGAGGCCCCCTTCGTCCTGACCCGGCCGCTGCATCTGGTGTTCGGCCCGGACGAACCGTTCACCGGCGACTTGCAGAAAACCTGCCGCGAGTTTCTCGAACGCACGCACGATTATTGGACGGAGTGGGTGCGCCGGCTGTCGATCTCCTACGATTGGCAGGAGGCGATTATTCGCGCCGCCATCACGCTTAAGCTCTCCAATTTCGATGAAACCGGCGGCATCATTGCCGCGCACACGACTTCGATTCCGGAATCGCCGTCCTCCGGCCGCACCTGGGACTACCGCTATTGCTGGCTGCGCGATGCCTATTTCGTCGTCCAGGCGCTCAACCGCATCGGCGCGACGCGCACCATGGAGGAGTTCATTTCGTTCATGATCTCGATCGCGGCGAAGCCGGACCAGGAGCTGCGCCCGCTCTATAGCGTGGTGCCGACGACGATGATCGACGAGCAGACCGCGCCCGATCTCGAGGGCTATCGCGGCGACGGTCCAGTGCGGATCGGCAATGCCGCGGTCGATCAGGTGCAGAACGACACCTATGGCAGCGTCATCCTCGCCGCCATGCCGATGTTTTTCGATCGCCGATTGCCGCGTCCGGGCGATGAAGGGCTGTTTCATTTGCTTGAATCCCTCGGCCATCGCGCCGCCAGCAAGGCGCTCGAGCCGGATGCCGGGATCTGGGAATATCGCGGCCGCCAGCGCGTCCACACCCACTCGGTCGCGATGTGCTGGGCCGGCTGCCAGCGGCTTGCCGCCATCGCAACGCGGCTCGGCTTGGACGGCCGCGCCAAATACTGGAACGGGCTTGCCGAGCCGATCCATGCCGCGCTGCTCGACGGCGCCTGGAATCAGAAACGCGGCGCGTTCACCGCGGCGTTCGGATCGGACGATCTCGACGCCAGCGTGCTGCTGCTGCCCGGCCTTGGCGTCGTCGAAGTCGACGATCCGCGCTTTGTCTCCACGGTCGCGGCGATGGAGCGCGAATTGGTGCGCGAAAAGCACGTCATGCGCTACGCCAATGCCGACGACTTCGGCATGCCGGCGACCGCGTTTCTGATCTGCCGGTTCTGGCTGATCGACGCCTTGTGGTCGCTCGGCCGGCGCGAGGCGGCGCGCGACCTGTTCACCGACGCGCTGCAGCACCGCAACCGCTACGGCCTCCTCTCCGAAGACGTCGACCCGCACACCGGCGCGCTGTGGGGCAATTTCCCGCAGACCTATTCGATGGCCGGGCTTATTCTCTCGGCCATGCGGCTGTCGCGCAGCTGGGAAGACCGCTACTGGCGCGGCTGAGCGGGCGGCCCCTGGAACTCACCGCCCGGCATTCCCAGCCAATTGCGTGCAGCTATTGCAGAGTTTTCAGCGTATAATGGCGAACGGTGAAGCGGACCCCGGTCGGTCCTCCACGCGGGGTTACGCTCTTGAGCACTCAACGCCAGGACTCGTTGAAGACGCAGGAAGCGTCGTCCGGCGACGACCGGTGGTATATTTCAAGAAATGATCAGGAATACGGCCCGCTGCACTTCGGCGATCTAGCGAAATTCGCCCAACAGGGACGTCTCCTGCAATACGATTGGGTGTGGAAACCAGGCCTTGCCTCGTGGGTCGCGGCAGGCGAGGTGACCGGCCTTTTTTCCGAATCGGCTCAATTGCGGAATGAACCCCAGCAAGCCGATCGAAGCACCGCCGAAGTCGGCGAGAAATCCGAGCCCAAACCCAACTTCAAGGAAAGAGCCAAAGATCAGATACGAGATTTCGCTCTCATGGCTTTCTATCTCTGGATCGTGTTCGGCATGATGGCCCTCCATGAGTCGATAATTCTATCGCAACATCAAATAAACTTTGTGGCGCATGGCCTTGCCATCGTTAACGCGCTGGTTTTTGCGAAAGTCATGCTCGTCGCCGAAGACTTTCATTTGGGTCACAGATTCCACGATAAGCCGCTCATTTATTCTGTGCTGTTCAAATCGATTTTGTTTGCCATCACGCTGATCTGTTTCCACATCGTGGAGCATGTGCTGATCGGGATGTGGCACGGCAAGCCGATGGCTGAGAGCATCGCGGAGGTCGGCGCCAATGGATTGGTTGGGATCGTCTCGTTGGGAATCATCGGCACCGTTGCCTTGGTGCCGTTCTTTCTTTTGAGCGAGATCAGCCGCGTGATCGGCAGGGACAATTTCTGGGCGCTGTTTTTTCACCGCAGAAACTCTTAAGCGACGCATGAACGCCTTGGCCATAGGGGGTGTAGTTTTTGCTGTCGTCTTCGGCGGCGCTTTGCTCGGTATGTATCTGCGCGCCATTCTGCCCGAACATCATCTGAGCACCGATTCCAAGGACATCATCAGGATCTCCATGGCCATGATCGCCACGCTTGCAGCGCTGGTGGTCGGTCTCTTGATAGCCTCGGCCAAAAGCTCCTTCGATACCAAGAATAGCGAGCTGACCAGCGCCGCGGCCCGCTATATCGTGCTCGATCGCACGTTGGCGGCATACGGTCCGGAGACGCGCGACTCCCGCGATCTGCTCCGCCAGAACATCCTGACGAGGCTGCATCAGATCTGGCCGGAGGAAAATGCGGGACAGCTCAACCCCGAGGCGGCCGGCCAGGGGCCCGGCATCGAAGTCATCCAGCGCAATATTTTGAATCTTTCGCCGCAAAACGACGCCCAGCGGTGGCTCAAAACCCGGGCATTGCAGCTCACCGGCGATATCGCCGAGGGGCGCTGGACGGCCGTGGAGGGAATAGGCAGCAGTATTCAATGGCCGTTGCTGACCGTCATGATTTTTTGGTTCGCCGCCATTTTTGCAAGCTTCGGCCTGTTCGCGCCGCCAAACAGCAGCGTGATTGCCGCACTGTTCGTGTGCGCGCTGTCGGTGGCCGGCTCGGTCTATTTGATCGTCGAGATGGATCAGCCCTACGGCGGGCTGATCAAGCTGTCCAGCGCGCCGCTGGTCACGGCTCTGGGCCAGCTCGGCCAACCGTAGTAACAGCCTCGCCGGCCCGCCGCGCAGACTTTATTCGAACGCGAATATGCGCTTCCAGTCGGCATTCACGTCGGCACGCCTCGGCGAGCCTGATAGCGGCCTATGGCGGTTCGAGCGCTTCTTTGGACGGCACGGTGATGGGCACCATCACCGGACCGGGCGGCGGCAACATCGGGTTCATAAAGTCCGGCAGCATCAGCAACTCGGTGCTTGGTTTTTCGGACCTTATACCGCAATTCGCACTGCGCTGGAACAGCGGCGTCGACAATTACATGACTTACCTCACCGGCGACGTGCCAGTGGGCACCTACAAATCAAACCGCTTGGCAAATATCGGCATCGGCCATGGCGCAATCGATGGCGGCGCCGGCTACGCCTCTTTCAATCCGCAGACCGGACGGGAATTATCGGGCGTTCTCGGCTTTACCTACAATCTCGTCAATCCGTCGACCGAATATCAGAGCGGCGTCGACATGCACTTCGATTGGGCTGTATCGCAATTCCTGACCAAGCAGCTGCAGGTCGGCCTGGTGAGTTACGCCTATAAGGAAATCGGATGCGACAGTGGTTTTGGCGATGGCCTCGGCTGCTTTCAGTCCCAGGTTTTGGGCGTTGGTCCGCAGATCGGGTTCATCTTCCCGGTCGGAGGAATGCAGGGCTATCTCAATTTGAAGGGCTATGGCGAATTCGCCGCGGCGGATCGGCCGTCCGGCTGGAATGCCTGGGTTACGTTCGTGATTTCGCCGGCCGCGCCCAAGCCCGCTGCGCCGGCGAATCCGATACTCACGAAATAGCGCGGCCGCTTGAGCAAATAATCGATCGGCGAAGCGCCGGCGGAGCTTCCGTGCGGTTACCCGCGCGGCGGCGGAGGCGGCGGCATTTCCGGGGCGCGCTGCCACACCGTTCCGTTGTCGAACTGAAGCGCGAAGCCGTCAGGGGAGTAAATCGCGCCCAGATTCACCCGGTCGACCCAAATATGACCGGGATAATCGACCCAGGCTCTTGATGCCATGCCCGCCTCGTTGACGAGATTGAGGTCCCAGCCATTTTGCGTGATGTAGGCAAAACTGCCCTGGGGAGCCAGACACGCCGCCACGCATTGCCATTGGCCGCTCAAATTCACGCCCTGCGCCGAAGCGGCGGACGCGCCCAACGCTGCGGACAGCGCCATCGCAACGAATACAATTTTCATCGATTGCCTCTTTCATGACGCGACGGATCAATTTATTTGCCGGTCGCACCGACAACTCACAGCCTCACATTAAGTTTCAACAAAATCGGCAAGACGGATTGATCCAAATCAGCGCAGTTCATCTCAAGGACTTTGAAAACCCTTCCCGGGGCGGAACGACTTCGCCATCCGCGCGACAATCGGATCGTAAATCGAACGCAAGGATGCCGGATAGGACATAACGAAATCCTCGATCATCTGCGCATCATGAGACAGACGATGCTTCTCATAAAAAATCAGGGCGCCCCTGGTGCCGGAGATGACGAACCAGTTATCGCCGCGCGTTTCATAAGTGATGACGGATCCGGGATCTACATTCTTGACGATGAAGTCGCGATATTTGGCGACCGTGAAATCGAGCGCATTATATAAGGCGGCGACCGTGAAATCGGCGCCGTCGGCGCTCTTGAATGCCCGGCCGTCGTCGCTGTCGGGCGGCCGCTGCATTTTGAAGCCATCGGGATATTCGATCGTCGTGCCGTAGCGGTCGTTTTGGTAAGTCAGCCAATCGTCCGCTGCGGCGGCGCCGGCGACGAGCAAGCTTGCCGCCAGTGCGACCGCGGCGAATCCCAATTTACAACGCATGCCGAAATTCCTAGCCTGCGGCAATCGCCAATGTGTCGTGCGAAAGTCAAGCAAGGTTCAAGCTTCACTGCAACCGGGTCCCAACGCAGGAGATACATATGTGTGAGCGCTGTACCGCCGCTGGAGGAATGCAATTCGCACGGCGGAATATTTTGAAACTTGCGGCGGGCGCCGCCGCCGGCCTCGCGGTCGCGCCGCGGGCCTTTGCCGCGAAGGTCAAGGCGCCACCGAAGCCGGAAAACGTCGTATCCCCCGACGCCGCGCTGCAGCGGCTGATGCAGGGCAATGCCCGTTACGTCGCGGACGAGACCAAACGACACGATTTCCGCCACGAGCGCGAGGCGCTGAGCAAGGGACAAAATCCGTTCGCCGCCATTCTCAGCTGCGCCAATTCGCGCATCGCTCCTGAATATTGCTTCGACACGGCGCGCGGCGACCTGTTCGTTTGCCGTGTCGCCGGCAATTTCGCCAGCGACGAGATGATCGCCAGCCTCGAATATGCCGTGCAGGTCCTCAACACGCCCCTGATCATGGTGCTCGGCCATGAAGCTTGCGGCGCCGTCGATGCCACCATCAAATCGGTCAAAGACGGCACCACGCTGCCGGGTCACCTGCCCTCGCTGGTCGCCGCGATCCGGCCGGCGGTCGAGGCCGTGCAAAACCAACCCGGCGATCTGCTGCCAAATGCGATCCGCCGCAATGTCGCGCTCAACGTCGAGAAACTGAAATCGACCGCGCCGATCCTGAAATCGTTCGTGGACGACAAGAAGATCAACGTGGTCGGCGGCATTTACGAACTCAAGACCGGGCGTGTGGCGCTTTTGAGCTGACGGGTCCGGCCGTCAATTAGCCGGCGCGTCGGCGGTTTGCGCGGCGCCGGCGGCCGCCTCGACGGCTTGCGACGGCGCGTTTTCGTCCTGGGCGCGCTGATGCAGCGGCTTTCGCACGCGCGTCAGGTTATAGGCGCTGTTGACGAGCGCGAGATGGGAGAAGGCCTGCGGAAAATTGCCGACGAGGCGCTTTCGCCGCGGATCGTATTCTTCGCTCAACAGGCCGACGTCATTGCATAGGCCGACGAGACGCCGAAACAGGGTTTCGGCTTCATCGTAGCGTTGTTGCAAAATATAGACGTCGACCAGCCAGAAGCTGCAGGCAAGGAATGCGCCCTCGCCCGGCGGCAGCGCGTCTTCGACGTCCTCGGTGCTGTAGCGCATGACAAAACCATCCCGGAACAGCCGCCGCTCGATCGCCGCGACAGTGTTTTCCATGCGCGGATCGGCGATCGGCAGGAAGCCGACACAGGGCAGCATCAAAAGGTTGGCGTCGAGCTGGTCCGAATCGTAGGCCTGCACGAACGTGCCGAGTTTCTTGTCGAAGCCGCGTTCGCAGACTTCGTCGTAAATCTCCTCGCGCGACCGCCGCCAGTCGTCGACCGGACCTTCGAGCCCGAACGTCTCCACGCTCTTGATCCCGCGATCGAATGCGACCCAGGCCATGACCTTCGAATAGGTGAATTGCTGCGCCGGTCCGCGCATTTCCCAGATGCCCTGATCCGGCTCGCGCCAGATTGCGCTCAAGTGTTCGAGAAACTTGATCTGTGCGTCCCAGCCGGATTCGTTGGTCGACAGCCCGCAGCGCCGCGCCTGATAATGCACGTCCATGATCTCGCCGAACACGTCGAGCTGCAGCTGCGTGTGCGCGGCATTGCCGATGCGTACCGGCGCCGATTTCTCGTAGCCGGGCAGCCAGTCGGCGACCCATTCGGTAAGACGGCGCTCGCCGCGGATGCTGTACATGATCTGCAGCTGATCGGGGCTGCCCGCAACCGCGCGCAGGAGCCATTCGCGCCAAGCCTGCGCCTCTTCGTAATAGCCGGCATGCATGGCGCCGAGCAGCGTCAGCGTGGCGTCGCGCAGCCAGCAATATCTGTAATCCCAATTCCGCTCGCCGCCGAGTTGCTCGGGCAATGACGTCGTCGGCGCGGCGACGATGCCGCCGGTCGGCCCATAGGTGAGCGCCTTGAGCGTGATAAGCGAGCGCTTCACCGCGTCCGCCCATTCGCCCGCCGGACGGCACTTCGCCGACCACTCCGTCCAGAATTTTTCGGTGGCCTCCAACGACGCCGTCGGATCGAGCGCGTCCGGCAGCGACCGGTGCGAGCGCGCATAGGACAGCACCAGTGGAATAGTCTCGCCGCGGCCGACGGTGAACTCGCCGATCGTGGTCATGTCCTTGCCTATGACATGCACCGGCGTGCGCAACACCGCCATGTCCGGCCCGGCGATGGCGCGCAGCGCGCCGTCCTCCAGGCGCGTCACCCACGGCACCACCGCGCCATAGCCGAAACGCAGAACGAGTTCGGTATGCATGTGGAGCTTACCGCGCGTGCCGACGACGAGCCGCACGATCTCGGAATGATCGTCGCGGAACGGCATGAAATCGATGAGCGTCGCCGCGCCATCGCGCGTCTCGAATTGAGTTTCGAGAATAAGCGTGTCCGGCCGGTAGCGCCGCGTGATCGTGGCCTTGTCGCGCGGCGCAATCAGCCACCGGCCGTGCTCGGGCGTGCCAAGCAGCGCGGCAAAGCACGCCTCCGAATCGAACCGCGGCCAGCATAGCCAATCGATCGAGCCGTCGCGCGACACCAGCGCCGCGCTCTTGCAATCGCCGATCAGGGCATAATCTTCAATCGGATTGGACATGGTTTGTGACGACCTGGCTTGTGACAATGACCCGTCAGGAAAAATCGACGACGACTTTGATATCGTCAGGCTGGTGCTGGATCGATTGCGTCCATTGCTCGACCGGCACGCGCCGCGTGATCAGTTTGGCGAGCCAATGCTTGTCGGCGCGCTGCAAGGCGTCGACGGCGTCCTGGTAATGCGTGCGGTTGGCATTGACGCTGCCGAATACAGTATCGTTGTCGAGCACCATGGTGCGATTAAGCCCGCCGATATCGATGTCCAGATCGTGGCCGGGCGCCGAGACGCCGACCAGACAGACGATGCCGCCGGACGCAGTGTGGCCGAACGCGTCGCGCACCACGCTCGGCGCGCCGGTGCACTCCATCAGGATATCGGGCTTGGGCCCGTCAAGATCGGGAAGACCACAGAGATGGAAGGTGGCGCCGAGTTCGCGCACCATCTCCTTTTTGCGGCCGCGGTCGTTATGGTCGAGCACGTGCACGTCGAGCCCGTGCTGCACGCCGATCAGCGCGGCGAGCAGACCGATCGGACCGGCCCCGGTGACAAGCAGCGTCTTCGGCGCCCACGCGCGCGAGCGCCGGCCGATCCGCTCGGTCTGATCCCAGGCCTTGGCGACGACGCTGGTCGGCTCGACCAGGACGCCGTTCATGCCGAGCGACGGATCGAGCTTGATCAGAAAATCCGGCTCGACGCGGAAAAGATCCGAGCCGTAACCGTTGCGCTCCTTGATGCCGCGCTCGGTGTAGCGGCCGTTCCGGCACATGTCCCACTCGCCGACGGCGCAGCACGGACACGGCACCGGATCGGGCCGGCGCACGATGCCGACGACAAGATCGCCGGCTGTGAAGCCGCAACCCGCCGGCGCCTCCTGCACTTTGCCCAAGGATTCGTGGCCGATCACCAGACGCTTCTGCCCGGGCGGCGCCCAGCCGTAGGATCCGGAGACGATCTCGCGGTCGGTGCCGCAAACGCCGAGCGCCAGCGCGCGCACCAGCACAGCGCCGTCCGACTCCGGCGGCTCGGGGATGTCTTCGACTTTGGCCGAATTGGCCGTGCCGGGCGCAACTGTGAGGGCGCGCATCGTGAATTCCAATATGAATGGCGCGCATAGGCAAACGGGGCCCGCGCGGCCCGTTATGCCCCGGCAAGAAACGCCGCAATACGTAAGAAAGTTCCCGGAGTGGAACGCACTTTTGGGATGGGTTGAGTGAAGCCAAGCGCTTTGCCTCGGCTGAAGCGGAGCAAAATTCATCATTCGAAAACGTCAGGCTGCCCAGAGCCGGAACCGACCGGCCCTAGCGCCGTTTCAATTAATCGTTCAGCTGCGAGACAACCGCGAACCATCATGGACGCTCTCGGCCACCACCGCTGGGCCATCGCCGAAGGCTGGATTCCTTCGCAAAGCTCGTTTTCCGATCCGGCGCTGGTGTCGCATGAGACGGCGTGCATTTTGAATGCCAGCGACCAGGCGGCGCATGTATGCATCACCGTTTTCTACGCCGATCGCGAGCCGGTGGTTTATCTGGTCACGATCGCGGCACGGCGCACGCTGCACCTGCGCTTCAACGATCTCAACGATCCCGAACCGATCCCGCGCGACACCGCCTATTCGTCGGTGTTCGAATCCGATCGGCCGATCGTCGTGCAGCACACCAGGCTCGATTCGCGGCACGCCGAGGTGAGCCTGCTGTCCACGATCGCTTTTGGACAGCTTTAGGCGCGGCGCGGCACGGCCGGTCAGGCCAAGTCTTCCGGTCAGGCCAAGTCGTCCGGTCAGACGAAGTCTTTAAAAAAAACCTCACTGAATCCAAAGGTTTTGGGCGCTTCGTTCGGGGCTTCGCTGCACCGCATCACAAATTGGAACCAAGCGCTTCCGGAACGGTTAACGGGTCACCCTACTGGAGCATCATCGTGAACGTCGTCGTCGTGTCAAACCGCGTCGCGCGCGCCAAAGCCGATGAGCCGGTTGCCGGGGGCCTCGCCGCGGCGCTGTTGCCGATGGTGCGGGATTCCGGCGCGATCTGGGTCGGCTCGAGCGGACAGCCGGGCGGCGCGAGCCGGGATTCGTTCGCGCGGATCGAGGCGCTCGGCACCGGTGCGCTCGCCACCGTCGACATGCCGGCGAAACATTACCGCGGCTATTACGAAGGCTTTGCCAATTCGGCGCTGTGGCCGGCGCTGCATTCGCGCCCCGATCTCATTCACGTCACCGCGGAGGATTACGCCTCCTATCGCGAAATCAACGCCTTCATGGCGCGCGCGCTAGTTCGCTTCAACACGCCGGAAGCGGTGTTCTGGATTCAGGACTATCATTTCCTGAGCTTGGGCGCGGAACTGCGCCAGCTCGGTATCGAGCGGCCGCTCGGATTTTTCTTGCACACGCCGTGGGCGGATCGCCGCACCATGGCGGCGGTGCCGCATCACGCCGAGTTGGTCGACGCGATGCTGGCGTACGATCTGATCGGCTTTCAGACCGTCGAGGACCGCCAGAATTTCGAAGACTATCTGCAGGCCGAGCGCGGTCACACCGTCGTCGATGGCACGGTCGCGTCGGAATGGGGACTGACCCAGCTCGCGACCTTCCCGATCGGCATCGACGTCGACGAGTTTTCGTCGCGCGCCAGCAAGGCGGCCGGCCGCGTCGAAGTCACCCGCCTGCGTGACAGCATGCACGGCGCCAAGCTGGTGCTCGGCGTCGACCGGCTGGATTATTCCAAGGGTCTCGCCAACCGGATGCGGGCGTTCGATCGGCTGATCGAAAACGAACCGACATTGAAACGCGAAGTCTCGCTGTTGCAGGTCGCGGTACCGTCGCGCGGCAATATCAAGGCCTATCGCGAGCTCAAGGCCGAGCTTGCCGGCCTGGTCGGCGAGATCAACGGTCGGCACGGCGAGGTCGACTGGATGCCGATCCGCTACCTCAACAAGGGCTTTTCGCAGCTGACGCTGGCGGGCTTTTACCGCATCGCGCGCGTCGGCCTGGTCACGCCGCTGCATGACGGCATGAACCTGGTCGCCAAGGAATATGTCGCCGCGCAATATCCGTTCGACCCGGGCGTGCTGGTGCTGTCGTCGTTTGCCGGCGCGGCGAAGGAGCTCGACGCGGCGCTGCTCGTCAATCCGCACGACATCGACGGCATGGCGCGGCAAATCGCTGCAGCCCTCGTCATGGCTGTCGAGGAGCGGCGCGAACGCTGGCAGTCCATGGTGCGCAAGCTCAAAGCGGCGTCGGTGCAGAACTGGTTCGCCGATTTCCTGCATACGCTTGCCGACGTGCGGCGCGGGCCGCTGCGCGCGGCCACCCGACCGATCGTGCTCGAACTCGCCAGCCGAAAAGCGGCGAATAGCCGCTGATCACAAGGAAATTTTTACCCTGTTTCGCCATAGTCGCCGTCATAGTTTGTGTGGCGTAGCGTGGAGCGGTGAGATGTCGGGCGCTCGTTATTCCGTTGCAAAATCATCGTTTTCGCGCCGCCTGGGCGCCGGTGGGCTGATACTCGCCGGACTGATACTGCTGCCTTTCGGCGCGCAAAGCGCGGCACGGGCCGCCGCAAACCAAGCCGCCGCGCATAAAATCGTATCGCATCAGGTCGTATCGCGGCCGCACGTTTATCTCATGCGCGGGCTATTGAACATTTTCTCGCTCGGCATGGATCAGATCGCAGCGCAGATCGAGAGCCACGGCATCGACGCCAGCGTCTATAACCATACCTTCGCCGACTACCTGGTCGGCCGCATCGTGCAGATGTATCGCGCCGGCGATCACGGGCCGTACATGCTGGTCGGTCATTCGCTCGGCGCCGACGCGGTGATGTGGATGGCGCAACAGTTGGATGCGCAAGGCGTGCCGGTCGCGCTGGTCGTGCCGGTCGACGGCACCGGCTCCTACGCGGCGCCGCGCAACGTCGCCTGCGTGATCAACCTGACGCAGCGCAAATACGCGTATATGCGGCCGGCCGCCGGCTTCCACGGCATCCTCAGCAACGTCGATTTCTCCGGCGATCCCGGCATCGATCATCTCACCATCGACAAAGCGCCGCGCGTCCAAGCCGAAGCGCTGCGTTACGTGCTGGAAACCGCGCATGCGCAAACCTGTCGTCCGGGTGGCGCCGCCCCGGTCGTGGCGCGGCGCCAGGAAACGCCTCGCCACGCGCCGATGACGAAGGTCGCGGCGCCGAAGCTTGTGGCGCCCGCCAAAACCGCCTCGCCCGAGCTGCGGACCGGTCTCGCGGGCTGAAGCCCCGTATCGGCCGTCGCCGCGATCCCGCAAAGAAAGCTATTGCTATCGTCGCAAGGTCGCACGCGTCTTTGCCCTGACGGAATGAATCTTATTCAGTCCGGCGTCGCGCGCGGCTTGCTGCAAGGTGCGGCGTAACTCGTCGCGTTTTTCGTGCAGCGAGGCGATGACGGGCCCGGGCGGAACGCCGAGCCCGACCAGCGCCGCTTCGGATAATTGAAGACTGGCCTCAACGGTCTCGGGCACCGCATCGGTGGCGCCAAGCGCATAAAGGTGACGGGCGTGGTCGGCGTCGCGCGCCCGCGAGACGATAAGCACATCGGACCGCATGGCGCGCACGTGGGCAACAATGTCGTCGATCAGATCGCGGTCATGGATGGTGATGATCACGCCGGCCGCATCGGCCAAGCCGCAGATTTCGAGGAATTTCGGGTCCGCCGCGTCGCCATAATATAAGTCGACGTGACCGTCGCGGCGATCGCGTGTCACCGTCGAGGCGTCGGAATCGGCGGCGATGTAAGGAATGCCGTGCTCTTTCAGAAGCGCGCACACCACTTTGCCGACGCGCCCGTAGCCGACGACGATAGCGTGCTTGCGCCCGGCGCTCGGCCGCGCGAGGAGCTCCGACGGCGCTGCGCCGGCGACCCGCAGCCGCGCCGCGAAACGCCGCGCCGCGAACGACAACAGCGGCGTGAGCGCCATCGAAATCGAAGTGACGACGAGCGCGAAGCTCGCCAGCCGTCCGTCGATGACGTGAAGGTCCGCCGCCATGCCGATGCCGACGAATGCGAATTCGCCGCCGGGGCCGAGCAACAGGCCAATTTCGACGGCGACCGGCCACGACAAGCGGAACAGCTTGGCAAGACCGATGATCAGCACCGACTTGAGCGCGATCAGGGCGACGACGCTGGCGGCGAGCAGCAGCGGCTCGCGCAGCAACTCGCGCACGTCGATATCCATACCGACGGTAAAGAAGAAAATGCCGAGCAGCAGTCCCTTGAACGGCTCGATGGTCGCTTCGATCGCCTTGCGGTATTCGGTTTCGGCGAGAAGAAGGCCGGCGACAAAGGCGCCCAACGCCATCGACAGGCCGGCCTGATTGGCAATGACGCCGGCGGCGATGATCACGAACAGCGCGGTGGCGATGAAGAGATCGCGCGAACGCGTCTCGGCCACCAGACGAAACAGCGGCTGCAACAGCACGCGGCCGAACACGACGATCACGGCGAGTGCGATTGCGGCCTGCAACAAGGCCCGGCCCAGGCTGCCGAGCACCGAGTTGCCCGAACCCGCGGCGAGTAACGAAATGAACATCAGAATCGGAATGACCGCGAGGTCTTGAAAGAGCAGTACGGCGAAGCTTGAGCGGCCGACATTCGTTTTCAGGCGCGCCTGGTTCGACAATAGTTCGAGCACGATCGCGGTCGAAGACAGCGACAGGCTTGAGCCAATAATGATCGCCTCGGAGAGGTTGCTTCCGGCATAAGCCGCGACGCCGGCGAGCAACGCCGTGGTGACAAGCACCTGCAGTCCGCCGAGGCCGAAGACCAGCCGCCGCATGGTGAGCAGCCGCTGCAGCGACAGTTCAAGACCGATCAGGAACAAGAGGAAGACGACGCCGAGTTCGGCGATGCCGGCGACGTCCTTGGCGTCGCCGACAGTGAACCAGAACAGCACGGGAAATGGGCCGATCAGCGAGCCCAGCCCGAGCGGCCCCAATAGCGCGCCGGCGCCGAGATAACCGAGCACCGGAGAAAAGCCGAGCCGGCTGACGATCGGCACCACGATGCCGGCCGTGCCGAGCACGACCAGCGCGTCGCTATAGGCGGAGACATTAATAGTCGAGGCCACGAGCCTCTCCGGCGTCGATCCTGCGGGTCATCGCAGATTACGCCGAGTTGGGCACGCTATCCATCGAAGGGCTGTGTGGTCTCATTTGGCCTTGGCGGCCGCGCGGATGTTCGAGGGCGTCGCGCCATAACGGCGGCGGAAGGCGCGATTGAAATAGGACAAATCGGTAAATCCGGCTTCGGCGGCAATGTCCGCTATCTTGCGATAACGCCCGCGCGGATCGCGCAATAATGCGGCCGCCCTTTCGAGGCGCCGTTCCAGCACGTGATGGGTGAAACTCTTGCCGGTCTCTTCGAGCAGGAGGTGCACGTAGCGCCGCGTGATGCCGAACTGACTGGCAATTGTCAGCGCGCTGAGATCCGGATCGGCGCTGCGGCGTTCGATCTCCCGCAGGATAGCGGCGCGGCGCGCAGCGCGTGAGCCGGGCCCATCTGACGGCTCGCGCTGTTCCTCCTCATCGGTCGCCATGACGCTTTGTCATGTTGCCGACGTGAGGCGTTCAAAATTCACTCTGAGAAAGAGTCGGACTCCTGCGCAGTCGTGTTCGCTCTGGGCGCAATTCGTTCCTGTCAGGCCTGGCTAACGGCGCTCGCCCGGATATCCGATGGCGTCGCGCCGAAATGCCGGCGGAAGGCGCGGTTGAAATAGGACAGGTCGGTGAAGCCCGCTTCGGCGGCGATGTCGGCGATCTTGCGATGCCCCCAGCGCGGATCGTGCAACAGCGCGGCGGCCTTTTCCAGTCGTCGCTCCAGCACGTGATGCGTGAAGCTCTTGCCGGTCTCTTCAAGCAAAAGATGCACGTAGCGCGGCGTGACGCCGAGCAGCGTTGCGATCGTGGCAGCGCTCAGATCCGGGTCGCCACTACGAAGTTCAATCTCCTGCAGAATGGCGGAACGTCGCGCCGCGCGAGCACCGTGCTCCTGCGCGACCGCGCGCCTTTCCCCGTCAGCGCCGAGCGCAAGCGCGACGAGATCGATAATGTGCTCGCCGTAAAGTGCGGTCGCGCGGCCGGTGTTAAAATGAATATCAAAAGCGGCATGGAGATAATCGAACAGCAGGCGCTGTGCCATTATATCCTTGTCAAGTTTCGCTCCCGCAAAGCGGGTAACGCGCGGCAGCAATTCCGCGATTTTGCGTCGCGGAATCCGCAAAGACCAGAATTGGACGTCAGTAATGAAGTTGCACGCGCCGGCATATCCCGCGTCGCAAAGGATAGCCGCACGAGATGCAAGCTCATGATCGTTGCCGCATTGGGTCTGATGCGCACTGCCGCTTTCGAGCAGAACTACGCACAGCGAATCATCGCCATCGCGGACCAGTTGCGGCGTGCGGACAGAGTCAATGGCAACACTGGAACTGCGCATGATGTCGACAAGGCCGGCGCGCTGCATGGCGAGCGTGGCACTAAATCGAGATTGATCTTGCGTTCGGAAATCCAGCCCAATATAGCGGCGGCCGATTTCCTCGCAGTACATCGGAAAACGGTCACGCTCCGGCAGCGCATCCGTGTTGAAACAGATTTGGCCGGGCGCATTATTGTCCATGTGCTTTGTCGCTGGTGCAAGGACCGGCATTCACATTCAACAAAATAACAAATTCAAACCGAAGGGCAATTCACTCTAGGCGTAGTCGGTTGCGCTCTAGGCACAGTCAATTTCACTCTAGGCATATCATTGGCGATGTATCTGTGACCGTCCCGCAACATGGCCCGCTAAAGCGCTTCTCTTTTCCACTTGGGCATGACGATTTCACTATAGCCCAAGACAACGCCCCTGCCCCCGATAGATTGGCGACAACAGCGGGGCTCGGATGAAATATTTGCTCGCCGGCACGATTGCGCTTTTTGCGTTCGCATCCGTCAACGTCGCGCGCGCGGCTGACATGCCAATCAAGGCGCCCGCAGCGCCCGTCGCGCCCGCTTATAGCTGGACCGGCTTCTACGTCGGCGCCAATATAGGCTACGGCTGGGGCAAAGCGAGCGACAATTCTAATTTTGTAGATCCCGCCCTCTTCCTCCCCATCACCGCTACGGTGCTGGATTCCGACCAGCCCAAGGGCGCCATCGGCGGCGGGCAGGTAGGGTATAATTGGCAAGTCGGGTCTCATGGCCTTCTCGGTATTGAGGCGGATTGGCAGGGTTCCGGCCAACGGGCGAATCAAGGATTTGTGACGGGATTTGCTTTCTTCGACCCAGGCGTGCGCGGGGTCGTTAGGGGTACGGTGAATGAAAGCCTTGAGAACAGTATCCAATGGTTCGGCACGGTGCGGGGTCGAGCCGGTTATACGTGGGACCATGTGTTGATCTATGGCACCGGGGGGCTGGCCTATGGCGAGGTCAAACTTGCCGGAACGGTAAATGAAAACGTTATTGTGCCTCCAGTTATTAACTCAGTCGTACCTGTGGATATTGCGAAGGTGAATGCGGGGTGGACCCTGGGCGCCGGAATCGAAGGCATGCTCGCGAGCAACTGGAGCTGGAAGCTCGAATATCTCTACCTCGACCTTGGATCGATAGCCGGTGTTTCGACCGCCGGCATTGCGAATCCTCCTTCCGGAACGTTCACCGCGCAGAGCCGGTTCACCGACAATATCGTCCGTGCCGGTTTGAACTTTCAATTCAAATAGCGAGCGTAGGGTGGGCAAAGGCGCGCAACGCCGTGCCCACACGGGCTTTAGCGCAAACTCCAAGTCAGCAGGTGGTCACGCATCCACCTATGCGCTGTGCACTTCGGTGGACTCAAACCCACCGCAGCTCGCAAAGCGAGCGTAGGAGGGTCGCTATGCCCACCCTGTGCTCCCTATTTACGCGTTTCATAAAAGATATTTGTTTGGTCCATAAATACGAAATCCTTTTTGGTGATCAGGATGACGGTGTATTCGGTCTCTAGAGGCGGCTCTGTCGCGACGGCATCAAAGTATTGATTGCCTTCAAGGCGCCAAGTGCCATGGGTGATATCCGCTTCAATCGGCAACATCGTCCATGTGCCATCGGCCCTGTAAAGATAATCGTGCCGGGGCGATTCCCATTGGCCGACGAGAAGATCCGACAAAGTCTTGCTGTCGGAATCGCTCGGCGCGGGATGCTGTTTGATTTCGTCGCCGATCGCCTGCCAATCGTAAGTCTTCCCGGCAATGGCCTTTTCGCGCAATCGGACAAGGCGGGTGATGTAATTCGACCGATCGGCTTCGCTTGGATGAGAAATTCTCTCGTAATCGCGCTTGGCCCTCTGGAGCACACCGACGTAACGGCTATATTCGGGTTGCTGAGCTCGCGCCGCGACCGGCCACGCAACCGCTGTACCACCGAACAACGAGATGAAATCGCGCCGTCTCATGAAGGCTCCAGCGCGGGCAATCTAGAAGGGTGGGGCGCGCGAGACAACCGAAGTCCGCGCTGGGTCATCGCGCCCCCCGTAGGGATCGCGCCATTCATTGAATCTGCGGCGTTAGCCTACGACTAAACTGTTGGATGCGTCGCGCGGCCCGCCGCCCTGAAGGTCCGGCGCGTTGTTCCTGCCGAACGTCATGTTGACGCGGCACGCAATCTTTCGCAGCATTCGCGAGTGGCCATTTACTCTGCCACCATCCTCAACCGCGAATCCTTGTCATGACCGACGCGTCCGACCTGACCATCACCGCCGTCCGCACCACCATGCTGCGCGTGCCGTGGCCCGAGACGCCGTGGCTCAAGGGCCATGCCTTTGGCGACGCCCGCAACATCCTGGTGCTCGAGATCGAGACCAAGGGCGGCATCACCGGCATGGGCTATCTGCTGTTGTTCCGGCTTGGCATTAAAACCATCGTCGCCTGCCTCGACGAGTGCATCATCTCGCGCGTGATAGGCAAGGATGCGAGCGCGGTCGAGGCGATCTGGCAGGATTTGTGGCGCGCGACCGTCACCTATGGCCGCGGCGGCATCGCCACCATGGCGCAGTCGGCACTCGATATCGCGCTGTGGGATATCGTGGGAAAAGCGGCCAAGCTACCGCTGCACCGGCTGTGGGGACACTACCGCTCGCAACTGCCGGCTTACGGCTCCGGCTGCTTCCGCGGCAGTGGCGGCGACGGCATGATCGCCAAGGCGCTGCATTATAAGGAGCGCGGCTACAAGGCGATCAAGATGCAGGTCGCGCACACCGCCGATCTTGCGACCGATCTCGACAACGTGCGGCGCATGCGCGAAGCGCTGGGTCCGGACATCGCCATCATGATCGACGTCAATATGGGCTGGACCGCCGACGTCGCCATCCAGATGGGCCGCAGGTTTCAGGATTACGACGTTTATTGGCTCGAAGAGCCGGTCGTGCCGGACGACTTCGCCGGCTACTTCCGCATCGCCGAAGCGCTCGACCTGCGCATCGTCGGCGGCGAAACGCATTTCACGCGCTTCGACCTCAAGCCGTTCTTCGAGAATCCGTGCCTGCCAATCCTGCAGCCCGATCCGATGCGGGGCGGCCTGACTGAATTACGCAAGATCGCGACCGTCGCCGACACCTGGGGCATGACGATCGCGCCGCATCTGTTTCCGGAATTGAACGTGCAGCTGCTCGCGTCGATCCCGAACGGGCTTTGGATCGAGGACATGGGCCTGTCGGACGATTTGTGGATTGATCCGGTGCCGATTAGGAACGGCACGATCACCGCGCCGGAGCGGCCTGGCCACGGTCTCGCGTTCAAACCGGAAATTTTGCGCGATTACGCCGTCACGGGCTGAGTGAAGCACTCAACATCGACCATTCCAATTCATCGCTCGCTAACCAAGGATGAGATCATCGAAAAACTACGTATCATACCGGAACGACTGGTTGATCTGTTCCGGCTCATAATCGCATTGTCATTGTGATCGAGAAAAAAAGGCGCCGGCGGCCGTCGATAGCAAGAGTAGAACATTGTCAGCGTTTGGACGGAAAGCAGCCTCATTTTTCCGCTCGGCTCCGACGTCGGATCGCCGACGCAAAGCGCCTCGCAAAAAGCTCGTGGCGAACGCGTGGATTCGCTTGGATGGGGGCTTTGCGGTGCGGCCCTGCAAGGTGATCGATCTGTCGGATACCGGAGTCCAGATCGTGATCGACGGCGCGGAAGATGTGCCGAGTAATTTCACATTCTTGACGTCCCGAAACGACGGATTGGGTCGTCGCGCCCGGATTAAGTGGCGACGCGAATCGAAAATCGGCGCCCAATTCGTCTAGGTGCGCAAGCGTTCGCTTCAGATCGCGTACTTCCGAAAGCGGCTGCCGCGCAAGGCACTATTGGAAATTGAAGTCGCCCTGCGGCTCATGATCGAAAAAACCGTGCTTCTGGAAGTGCGCCACGGTCACCGTGACGTATTGGAAAATATGCGGTGACACATTTTTGCATTGCATACCGCTGATCACGATCACCACTGTCCCAAGCGCGAAGCCCATCACTTTCGGAATTAGCCACATAGCTCGCTCCATCGCAGGTGAGTTGACTGTGCGAAACGGAGAAACGGCGCCGGCACTGTCGGCCGGCAGGCCCACTTGCCTATCTTTGATGATTTGCCCGCACAGTGGCGCGCGCTGTGACGGCCAACACAATATTGATCTTTGCCGCAAGCGATCGAACCGCCCGGCTGCCGCCGCCGGGGCCGCTTTCACAGAATGGGTTGGTAGCGGAGGACGGATTTGAACCGCCGACACGCGGATTATGATTCCGCTGCTCTAACCAACTGAGCTACTCCGCCAACCTCGTCAGACACCCGTTGGCCGCCCGTCAACACGGCAAAACCGCTCGCGTCTGCGCTGAGAAGGCACATTTATGCCACTCAAGCCCGCTTTCCAAGCGGGATTTCATCGCCAAGACCCCGTTTGCCTAGCAACTGGAAGTTGCTTTTATGCTATGGCTGGGAGTAACGACTTCGTCGACGTTAACTTTTGCGAGGCGACGGGTGCAATTCTATCGGGTTTGCGGGCTTTGGTTCACGGACTGCAGGGGCTGATCGCGGGCGCGCCCGAACGCTAGGGCTGCCAGCCCCCCTAGCGCCGCGGTGCCCGAGGATTCGGCGGCGGTGATGCCGCTTGCAGCGCATAATTCAGTGTCTCGGCTTGCAACGAGGGCGATTTGTCGATCGTAAAGTGATCGATCCCCTCCGCGCCCCTTAAATCGACATTTGAAATCGTGCCGTGGAAACCGACCGCCGGCGTCAGCTCGTAGCGCTGAGTAAAATTGATCGCGGTCGCAACATTGCCAGGCACGTCGTGCGGCGCCGTGCCGTCGAAGAGAACGAGAAGCGCGACCGGGATACCGGATCGGTCCAGCGTTTGCGCAACGTCGACGACCGCATCGGCGCCGAATGAATGCCCGATCAAAATGATGGGCCCACGATCGCCAGCTCCGTAACGCGCGACGATTTGATTGATCACATCGCCGGCGTCGGCGTGATTTGTCACCGTCGCGGCAATTCCGTTGGCCTCGAATTTCACGGCGAGATCGTCCATGCCAAGCGAGAAGACGTTCATAAAGCCGCGCAGCAAATAGGCCCTGGCGGGAAATTGATTCGCCGTTCGCGGCTGTCTTTGCATCGTCGGCGCCGCGGCTCTGCTTGGCTCATATTGGGCAACGCGCTGGGTCGGCTCGCCGTGGCGAATGCCGCGACCGCGAGCGCCATGGAACGGCGCGGCCCAAGCCGGCGTTGCTGCGAGCAAAAGCGCTGCACCCGCCACTATGCAAAACGAAAGGCGCACCATACATAGTCTCCGATACCGATGCGAGAAACCTAGCGGCAACCACATTGAAACACTTGGTTTTGCGCAAGCCTGCGCTTTTGCTAGGTTCAAATACCTAGCGCGGTCGCGTTTGGCTCGGGAAGCAATTCTCGGCTGTGACGATAGAGATCAGGAGCCTCATTATGCGAATGCGCACCATCATGCCGGCAATCCTCATAACGTTGGCGCTCGCAGCGTCGGCGCTATGGACCGCGCCGGCCGCCGTCGCGCGTATGCCATTCGACGGCAGATGGAGCGTTTTGATCGTGACCGATGCCGGCACCTGCGATCGCGCTTACCGTTACGCGCTCAATATCGCCAACGGCAGAGTCTCATATGACGATCCGTCGTTCAACGTTTCCGGGCATGTCGATGCACGCGGCCGCGTCAGCGTCACCGTCAGCGCCGGCGGGCAGCGCGCCACCGGCACCGGCGAGCTTTCCGGCGACTACGGCCATGGCCTATGGAGCGGCCAATCATCGGTGTCGGCATGCTCCGGCCATTGGGAAGCCGAACGCCGCGGCTGAATCGTTTCCGTTACGTAATTCTCAATTAGCTGACGACACCGCCGATCCGCGCAAACCGGATCAGCGAAAAATGCCCGAGCGGCGGCATCGGCCGCCGTTCCAGGACGCGCACGCCGCCATGACGCGCGGCCCAGCCCTCGAGCCGCTGCCAGCCGAATTCCGGCTGCCAGCCAAGCCGCCGTGCCAGCGGCGTGAACCAGCGTTCCAAAGTCGCGCGCAGGCCTGCATCGGCACCGAGATGATTAACCAGGATGATCTCGCCGCCTGGTCTTGTCACACGCGCGAATTCGTTGAGCGTCGCTTCCGCGTCGGGCACGGTCGTGATGACATACTGCGCGACGACAACGTCGAACGCCGCGTCCTTAAAGCCGAGATGCTGCGCATCCATCACCGCGAGCCCATCGACATTGGTCAGCCGGCGCTCGGCGACGCGCGCCTTGGCCTTGTGCAACATCGGCGCCGACAAATCGACGCCGATCAGCCAATTCGACAACGCATAATCGGGCAGCGACAAGCCGGTGCCGACTCCGACTTCAAGAATGCGGCCGCCGATGCGCTCGGCCGCGGCGATCGATGCCTCGCGGCCGCGAGCAAACACCGCACCAAACATGACGTCGTAAATCGGCGCCCAACGCGCATAGGCCTTGGCGATGCCGGCTTTATCGAGTGGCTCCGTCATCGCGTCGCGTCAACGCGCGGCCGCCATGTCAACACCGAGCGCGCGCTCGTGGTGCGCGGTCGCCATGGTGCCGGCGATGACGCCGCCGCCCAAGATGCGCGCCTGGCCTTCGGCCGCGTCGTAAAAGACGCAGGCCTGCCCGGGTGACACGCCGTCCTCGCCGGCGATGAGCTCGACTTCGATAGTGCCGTCCGCGCCGTCGCGCAGCCAAGCCGGCCGCGGCGGCCGCGTTGATCGAACCTTCACGAAAACTTCGCGACGTTGCGCCAACGCTTCGGTGATCGTGCCGTCACCCAGCCAATTGATGTCGCGCAATTGCATGCGGCTTGTACGCAGCGCCTCGCGCGGACCGACCACGACGCGCCGCGAAGCGGCGTCCAGCCGCACGACGTAAAGCGGCGAGCCAGCGGCGATACCGAGCCCGCGCCGTTGGCCGACGGTGAAATGGATGATGCCGTCATGATGGCCGAGCACGCGACCGTTGAGGTCGACGATTTCGCCCGGGCCCGCCGCGCCCGGCCGCAGTCGCTCGATGACATCCGCATAATGCCCGGTCGGCACGAAGCAGATGTCCTGGCTGTCCTGCTTGTCGGCGATCGAGAGGCCGAAATGACGCGCCAGCTCGCGGGTTTCCGCCTTGGTGCGATCGCCGAGCGGGAAGCGCAACAGATCGAGCTGGGCGCGCGCGGTGGCGAACAGGAAGTAGCTCTGGTCGCGCTCGGCTTCGCGCGCGCGATATAGCGCGCGACCGCCATCCGGCAGTGCGCGCGAGGCGACGTAATGGCCGGTGGCAAGAACCGCGGCGCCGAGCTCGCGGGCGGTTTGCAACAGGTCGCGGAATTTAATCGATTGATTGCATTCCACGCACGGCACCGGCGTTTCGCCGGCGACATAGCTCTCGGCAAACCGGTCGATCACCGCTTCCTTGAAACGATCCTCGTAGTCGAGGACGTAATGCGGAATGCCGATGCGCTCGGCCACGGCGCGGGCGTCATGGATGTCACGGCCGGCGCAGCAGGCGCCCTTGCGGTGGGTTGCAGCGCCATGATCGTAAAGCTGCAGCGTGATACCGACGACGTCGTAGCCGGCGTCGGCCAGCAGCGCCGCGGTGACCGAGGAGTCGACGCCGCCCGACATGGCGACGACGACGCGCGTCGCGGATGGCCGTCCCTCGGTATCGAGTATGTTCAACCCCATGCGCGTGTTCCCGGCCGGCGACCGATGATCCGCCGCCTCGCTTATCCATTACTATATGGGTCGCTGCTGCACTCCGCCACGGCCGCCGCCTCCGCGCCACGGCATTGCACGCGGTAAAAATTGCCGACCTCGGTGCAAGGGCTGCCGCCTTCGCCTCTCGTGGCAGACACCTAACGCATTGAATCTACGTACTTTATCCGACCCACCCCAGTGGCCCGCCGGTTGCAGGCAGATAACGAGTTGCTGTCGGCTCCAGGGGTCCGAGCGTGTCGAGTATGCCGAGTATAGCGTCAGATTTCCCTGCCGCGGTTTCGTTTTCGCCGCCGTCGCGAATGCAGCCAGCCACGCCAAGCCAAGATAGCGACCCGCAGCCGTTCGCGGCATTGCTCGACGCCAGCACGACGGCGCCGGCGAGCCCGCCCCAAAATGCCGCGAATCCACCCGCCAATCCGCCGCAAGCGGCGCAACAGACGACGGCGCCGACGAGCGGCTCGCCCGGAGATAATGGCAGTTTCGATTTCGGCTTGAACCAAGCCGCGGCGGTGCCTAACGCGACGAATTCGATCACAGGCGCCGTAGGCAACGCGAACGCCAGCGATAGCGCGATCGTAAATGCCGTCGTCGCGAACGGCCTTAAACAGCGGGCCGCGGCTGCCAAAGCGAACTCGGCCGCGAATTTCAATGCCACGGTCGCCTCGAACGCGACAACAGCCGCCCCGCAAGACCCTTCCGGCAACGACAGCGCCAACCCCGCGACCTCGGCGGCAGCGGACCCGACTTCGTCACCGCCAGCAGCGGCGGCGGCGTCATCGGCGCCAGCGGCCCCTGCCGCGGTAGCGACCGCAGCGACGGAAGCCGCGACGGTCGCGGCGGTTGCGGCGGAGGTGCAAAGCGCCACTGCAACGCCGAGTGCACCCGCGTCGACGAACAAAAAGGCCGCGAACGCAGCCGGCGATGAGAAAACCGACGATAACGCAACGGCCGCCAACGGAACTGTCGCGCCAGCGGCGCCGGCGCCGGCAAGCCCATCGCCGCCCGCTGCGGCAATTCTCATGCCCAACACCGTCTTTGAGACCGCGCCGGGCTACGCCGATGGCACAGCGGCCACCGGCGCGATCGGCACCCAAACACGCGGAAAAGCCGATCCGTCACGCCTCGACGGCCAGCTTTCTCACGCCGCTCAGCCCGGTCAAACGCCTCAGTCCGGTGGGCCGACGACGCAGCCGGCGCCGAACACAACCACCGCGACGGCTGACATTGGGGCAGGCAAACCTGGTCCTTCGCCGACCGCCGCCGCCGGCCCGACGACGCCCGGCAACGCGCCGGTGTCGCAAACGCCGACTGCCGACACCACTGCGCCGCAAGGCGAAATCGCCGCTTCGCCGGCCGCGAGCCTCGCCACAGCGCATCTGGGTGCCGCCTTGACCGTTGGGCCGCCAGCTTCTTCGAACGCGCAGACGGCAACCGATACCGTAAAGTCCGCCACCGCCGGCCTGCCAAATTTCGGAATCGTCGCGACGAATATCGCTGCGACCCAGGCAACGGCGGCGGCAGGCCCGGCGACTTCGGCCGCCGCCGTTTCGATCGCCGGCCTTCCGATCGCCATCGCCGCCCGAGCGCAGGCCGGGTCCAATCAGTTCGATATCAGACTCGATCCGCCGGAACTCGGCCGTATCGACGTGCGCCTCGATGTCGACTCGAGCGGCCAAGTGACTTCGCATGTCACCGTCGACCGCCCCGAGACGCTGACGCTCTTGCAAAGCCAGCAGCCACAGCTCGAACGCGCGCTCGAACACGCCGGCCTAAAGACGACGGAGAACGGCCTGCAATTCTCGCTCCGCGATCAATCTTTCGCCGGGCAAAACAACGGCGGCGGCAATGCACAGCCCGACCCCGCACAGCAGCTTGTCATTCCCGACGCAAACCTGCCCCCCGTCGACACGACGCAGATCTACTCGCGGTTCGGCGTCGGCGGCGGAATAGACATCACAGTGTGAACAGCAATTGTCTGAGGATCGACCATGACGACGACCACTGCAGTTCCGACCACCACCACCCCAGGCTCCACCACCAACAGCAGTACCAGCACGGATAACGCCGGGTTGGCGCAGCTCGCCGACAATTTCAATTCGTTTCTGACCTTGCTCACCACGCAGTTGCAGAACCAGGACCCGCTCGATCCGCTCGACACCAATCAGTTCACCCAGCAACTGGTCGAGTTCACCTCGGTCCAACAGCAGGTCGACATGAACACCAATATGCAGACGCTGATCTCGTTGCAGCAGACTTCGGAAGCGAGCTCGGCGATGCAATACCTCGGCGCCAATGTCACCCTCAGCGGCTCGACCGCGACCCTTGCGGCCGGTTCGCCGGCCACTTGGTCGTTGAATTCGCCGTCGCCGGCGACGGCCAATGTCACGATCACGAACTCGAGCGGCCAGACGGCTTACACGGGAACCGTGTCCCTGACTGCCGGCACTCAATCTTATAGCTGGAACGGCCAAGGCAATAACGGCGTGACGTGGCCTGCCGGCCAGTACACCCTGGCGATCAACGCCACCGGCGCCAGCGGTCAGACGGTTACCGTCACCACGCAGACCCAGGGCACCGTCAGCGGAATCAATCTGAGCCAGAGCCCGCCGCAACTCACGGTGAACGGACAGAGCTACCCGATCACCGCGGTCCAATCGATCAATAACGGCAGTCTCAGCACTCTCAACAGCCTCAACAGCACGATCGGCAACCTCAACACCAGCCTCAGTAATCTGAACCAACTGCTGTAGCGGCTATCACGTACCGCCCGCTTACGGACCCGCCCGCGCTGCCATGATCTCAGCCATCGCCATAGCAAAAGCACCGTCCAACGCGTTCGCCCAGCGAATTTCGGCTAATTGCGTGCGCCGCTTAGGCAAATTTTAAGCGGCCATGCGTAAGGTCAGCCACTGTAGTTGTCGAGTTTGTGAGAGTTGATATGACCGAACCCCATCGCCCGAGGGTCAAATACGTCATCGGGCCGGACGGTTCCCCCCTGACTATCGCCGATTTGCCGGCACCGGGGACGAAGCGTTGGGTCATCCGCCGCAAGGCTGAAGTGGTCGCCGCTGTCCGCGGCGGGTTGCTGTCGCTCGAAGAGGCGTGCAGCCGCTACACGCTGACGGTCGAGGAATTCCTGTCCTGGCAGTACTCGATCGACCAGCACGGCCTGGCCGGATTGCGTACCACCCGCATCCAGCAATACCGCGAGTAACGCGCGCTTAATCGACCTTACCGAATTGCCAACGCCGGCCACCGCGGCCGGCGTATCGATTCGATTTGCGGCTGCGCCGCTTCGAGCTAGCCGCCGCGCGCGGCCGTGCGCGACGGCGGACTGCGGATTACGCACATTTCCGAGCTTTATTAACCGGGTGCTAACCATCCACCGGGCAAATCTTGCCGGGTGAGACGCTTTAGCGTCGCTCCACGGGGGAAGCTCGGTGCAAAGTCTGGTGGAGTTCGCCAAAACGCTCGGCGCACCGCGCATCGCGGCTATGGGCGCCGTCACTATTGCGCTGATCGGCTTCTTCGCCTTCCTCATGCTGCGCGTCACGACGCCGGAGATGACGCCGCTGTTCACCGACCTGTCGTTGGACGATTCCGCCTCGATCGCCAAGGAGCTCGATCGCGAGGGCGTCGCCTACCAGCTGCGCAATGACGGCAATATCATTATGGTGCCGCACGATAAGGTGGCGCGGCTGCGTATGACGCTTGCCGAGAACGGCCTGCCCAAAGGCGGCGGCGTCGGCTACGAGATATTCGACAAGTCCGACGCGCTTGGCACCACGAGCTTCGTGCAGAACATCGACAATCTGCGGGCGCTTGAAGGCGAGCTGGCGCGCACGATCCGTACGCTCGATCAAGTCCAAGACGCCCGCGTACATCTGGTATTGCCGGACCGGCCGCTGTTTTCGCGCGACAAGATCGAGCCGTCCGCGTCGATCGTGCTCAAGCTGCGGGGCACGCTCGAGCCGTCGCAAGTGCGCGCCATTCGCCACTTGGTCGCCACCGCGGTCAGCGGTCTGCGCCCGCAGCGCATCTCGATCGTCGATGAGCAAGGCCAATTGCTGGCGGATGGCGCCAGCGACGACACGACCGCCGGCGGCGTCGCCGCCGACGAGCGGCAGGCCGCGTTCGAAAAGCACTTGCGCGAGCAGGTGGAATCGATCGTCTCCTCGGTCGTCGGGCCGGGCCATTCGCGCGTGCAAGTCGCCGCCGATTTCGATTTCAACCGCATCACCCAGACCTCGGACAAATACGACCCCGACGGCCGCGTCGTTCGTTCCAGCCAAACCCGCGAGGAGACTTCCGCCTCGGACCAAGGCAACGGCAACGAGGTCACGGTCGGCAACGAGTTGCCGGGCGCCAATCAGCGCCAGCCCGCCGGCGCGGCCACGGCCGCCCAGCGCGACCAGAGCCGCAAGTCGGAGGAGACCGTCAACTACGAGATTTCCAAGACCACCAAGACCGAAGTGATCGAAGGCGGCCGGCTTAATCGGCTTTCAGTCGCCGTTCTCGTCGACGGCGCCTACGCCAGGGACGACAAGGGCAACGTGACCTATCAACCGCGCAGCAAGGAGGAACTCGACCAGATCGCGGCGCTGGTGCGCTCAGCGATCGGCTTCGACCAGAAGCGCGGCGATCAGGTCCAGGTTGTCAATCTCCGCTTCGCCGAGACGCCGGCCAGTCCGATCGTCGAGCCGACCGGCTGGCTGTCGATGCTGCATTTCACCAAAGACGACATCATGAGCATCATCGAAATGCTGGTGATGAGCGTGCTTGGGCTCGTCGTGCTGCTCTTGGTGGTCCGGCCGCTGGTGCGGCGCATCATCGCTCCGGACGAGCGCAATCTTGCGGCTTTGCCGCCCGGCGCCTCCACCGGCGAAGGCTTGCCGGCTCCGACGGCCGCAGCTGCGATCACCGCGGAAGCCGCCGATCCGGCCAAGGCCGGTGAACCGAGCCAGACCTCGAAGATGATCGACATTGCGCAGATCCAGGGTCAGGTCCACGCCCAGTCGGTGCAAAAGGTCGGCGAACTCGCCGACAAGAATCCACGCGAAACGGTTTCCATCATCCGTTCCTGGCTGAACGACAGCGCCGCCGCCTGATTCGATAGCAACCATGTCCGCACCCGCGAAACACGACGCCAAGCACCACGACACCGCGCAAAGCGAGATCGCCAGCGCCTTGGCGAGCCTCGCCGGCAAGGCGACGAATATTTCGCCGACCAAACGTCCGTTGCGCGGACCGGAACGCGCTGCAGTTCTCCTGCTCGCGCTCGGCGAACACCATGGCGCCAAGATTTGGAGCATGCTCGATGACGACGAACTGCGTCAGATCTCCGTTTTGATGTCGACGATCGGCACGATAGACGCCGAACAGGTCGAGAATCTCCTGCTCGAATTCGTTTCGCGCATGTCGGCCTCGGGCGCGATCATGGGCACCTATGAGGCGACGGAGCGCCTGCTGCAGTCTTATCTGCCGCCGGAGCGCGTCGGCATCATCATGGAAGAAATCCGCGGGCCGGCCGGTCGCAACATGTGGGAGAAGCTCTCCAACGTTCAGGAGGAAGTGCTCGCCAATTACCTCAAGAACGAATACCCGCAGACGGTTGCCGTCGTGCTGTCGAAGATCGGCCCGGAACATGCCGCGCGCGTCCTCGGCATCCTGCCCGAGGATTTGGCGCTCGACGTCGTCAATCGCATGCTGCGCATGGAGGCGGTGCAAAAGGAAGTTCTGGAGCGCGTCGAACAGACGCTGCGCACCGAATTCATGTCGAACCTGTCGCAGACGCGCCGCCGCGACGCGCACGAGGTCATGGCGGAGATCTTCAATAACTTCGATCGCCAGACCGAGACGCGATTCCTGACCGCGCTCGAAGAGGACAATCGCGAGAGCGCCGAGCGCATCAAGACGCTGATGTTTACATTCGACGACCTGACCAAGCTCGACGTCGCTTCCGCGCAAACGCTGATGCGCCACGTCGAGAAGGACAAGCTCGGCATCGCGCTCAAGGGCGCCGCCGAGCCGGTGCGCCAGTTCTTCCTGTCCAACATGTCGACACGCGCCGCCAAGATGCTGATGGACGATATGCAGGCGATGGGTCCGGTGCGGCTGCGCGAAGTCGACGAAGCGCAGGGACTCCTGGTCAATCTCGCCAAGGATCTCGCGGCCAAGGGCGAGATCGTCATCTCCAAAACCCGCGGCGAAGAAGAGCTGATCTATTGAGAGCCATGGCAAGAACCCGAGCATGAGCGCAGCGAAACGAAAATTCCTGTTCGACACCGACTTCGCCGGCGCCCCCGAGGGCAAGCCGGCGGAACCGGTGATCACGCTTGCCGAACACGCGCTCAAGCTCGCCGAAGCGGCGGTCGCTGCGCGGAGCAGAGGCTACGCCGACGCGCAAAGCGACGCCGAGATTGAGACCGGCCGGCGCATGGCCGACGCTCTCGAGCAGATCGCGGCGCGTCTCGCCGTGGCAAATCACGCGCTGACGGCGATCGAGGCCCGGCTCGAATGCGAGGCCGTCGAGGTCGCGGTAGCGGTGGCGCGCAAGCTTGCGCCGGCCCTGATCGCGCGCGAGCCGTTCGCCGAAATCGCGGCGCTGGCGAGCGACTGCTTCCGCCAGCTCATTGCTTCGCCGCATATCGCCGTGCGCGTCAACGACGCGCTTTATGCCACCGCGAAGGACAAGCTTACCGACATCGTGCGCGCGCGAAACTTCGAGGGGCGGCTCGTCGTGCTCGCCGAACCCGATATCGCGCCGGGCGACTGCCGCATCGAGTGGGCCGATGGCGGCATCAACCGCGACAGCGCCGCCGCCGACGCGGTGATCGGCGCGGCGGTTGACGGCTATGTCAGCGCGCGCCGCGATGTCGCGGCGCCGCACGAAATGCTGAGGAGATCCGAGCATGAGTGAGGATGGCAAAATTCCGCTACCCAATCTGGAAGGCGGGGGCTCGGCCGTCGAAGCGCCACCGCTCGCAGCGGAACCGGACGGGCCCATCACCCGCATCGCGTCCGATCTCGAAGCCGTTTTCGACGTGCCGGTGCAGGTATCCGCGGTGCTCGGCCGCGCGCGCATGGATATCGGCGACCTCCTCAAGCTCGGGCCCGGCACCGTGCTCGAACTCGACCGCAAAGTCGGCGAGGCAATCGACATCTATGTCAATAACCGCCTGGTGGCCCGCGGCGAAGTCGTCCTGGTCGAGGAAAAGCTCGGTGTGACCATGACGGAAATTATCAAGGCAGAGAGATCGTGATTCGCTGAAGTCGTAGCGAAGAAGGAATAACAAGATGCGCCTTTTGATCGTCGGCACGCTTAATGGCCAGCTCACCACCGCGACCAAGCTCGCGATGGACAAGGGGGCGCAGGTCACTCATGCCGCGGATATCGCCCAGGCGCTCGCGGTGCTGCGCTCCGGCCGGGGCGCCGACCTCCTGATGGTCGACGTCGCGATCAATATCCGCGATCTGGTCGCGAGCCTCGAAGCCGAGCACATCCATGCGCCGATCGTCGCCTGCGGCACCGCCACCGATGCGCGCGCCGCGGTCGCGGCCATCCAGGCCGGCGCCAAGGAATACATCCCGCTGCCGCCCGATGCCGAGCTGATCGCCGCGGTGCTGGCGGCCGTCGCCGACGACCGGCGCGAACTGATCTACCGCGACGATTCCATGGCGCGCGTCGTGAAGCTCGCTCAGCATGTCGCCGCAAGCGAGGCTTCGGTGCTGATCACGGGCGATTCCGGCACCGGCAAGGAAGTCCTGGCGCGCTACGTACATGCCCGTTCGGGCCGCGCCAGGAAGGCGCTGATCTGCGTCAATTGCGCGGCCATACCGGAGACACTTTTGGAATCCGAATTGTTCGGACACGAAAAGGGTGCGTTCACCGGTGCGGTCGCGCGCCGCGTCGGCAAGTTCGAAGAGGCCAACGGCGGCACGCTGCTGCTCGACGAAATCTCCGAGATCGACGTGCGGCTGCAGGCGAAGCTGTTGCGAGCCATTCAGGAACGCGTCATCGATCGGGTCGGCGGCACCCGGCCGGTGCCGATCGACATCCGCATCATCGCCACGTCGAACCGCAATCTCGCCGAAGCGGTGCACGACGGCGTCTTCCGCGAAGACCTGTGGTTCCGTCTCAATGTCGTAAATTTGAAGATCCCGCCGCTGCGCGAGCGGCCCGCCGACGTGATCGAGCTCGCCGAGTATTTCATCAAGAAATACGCCGCGGCCAACGGCGTGACGGCGCGGCCGCTGTCGCAAGACGCGCGCCGCACGCTGACGCTGAACTACTGGCCCGGCAACGTGCGCGAGCTGGAAAACACCATGCACCGCGCCGTGCTAATGGCGAACGGCGACGAGATCGGGGCTGACGCCATCCTGACTCCCGACGGCGTTCGGCTCGACCAGCAGAAAAGCGCGCCCGCCGTCGCGCACGCGGCCTTCGCCGCCGAGCAGGTGTCGCGCGGCCTCGTCGGCCGCACCGTCGCCGAGGTTGAACGCGATCTCATTCTGGAGACGCTCAAGCATTGCCTCGGCAATCGCACGCATGCCGCCAACGTGCTCGGTATTTCGATCCGCACGCTGCGCAACAAGCTCAATGAATATGCCGCCGACGGCTTGCCGGTGCCGCCGCCGGGCGGCGGGGAGCCGCGCGCCGCCGCGTAACCACCATTGATTGATCGCGATCTTGCCCGAAAACCGGCCAGTTTTCGGGTTGATGTTCTGCGATCGTATCGTCTATCCTGATCTTCGAAGAATCCCGCCGTCTTTTAGAGAAAAACATGCAGCTCCCGCGTCGCCGATTTCTTAATCTGGCAGCGAGCGCCGTCGCAATGCCGGCGCTGTTGCGCAACGCCCGCGCCGACACTTATCCGTCGCGGCCGGTTCATCTCCTGGTCGGCTTTCCGCCAGGCGGCGCCGCCGATATCATCGCGCGGCTGACCGGTCAGATGCTGTCGGAGCGGCTGGGTCAGCCCTTCGTCGTCGAGAACCGCGGCTCGGCGGGACAGCAAGTCGCCGCCGAGGCCGTCGTAAAGGCGGAGCCGGACGGCTACACGCTCTTGTTGATGGCGAATCCGAACGTCATCAATGCGATGCTGAATCCAAATCTCAGCTTCAGTTTTACGCACGATCTCGCCCCCGTCGGCGGCGTCGACCTCAATCCGCTCATTCTCGAGGTCAATCCCTCGGTGCCGGTGCACAGCGTTCCCGAGCTAATCGCCTACGCCAAAGCGCATCCGGACAAGCTCAATATGGCGTCCGGTGGCGTCGGCTCGACGCCGCATCTCGCCGGCGAGCTGTTCAAGATGATGACCGGCATCAACATGCTGCACGTGCCATATCGCGGCGATGCGCCGGCGATCACCGATCTGCTCGGAGGCCAGGATCAAGTCATGTTTGATCTGATCCTGCTGTCGCTCAGTCACATCCGCAGCGGCGCGCTGCGCGGCCTCGCCGTCACCAGCGCCAAACGCCTGCCGACACTGCCCGATTTGCCGCCGGTGGCGGATTTCGTGCCGGGCTACGAAGCCTTTGCCTGGCAAGGCGTCGCCGCGCCCAAGGACACGCCGCCCGAAATCGTCGCCAAGCTCAATCACGAAATAAATGCCGCGCTCGCCGATCCGAAGATCGCCTCGCGCCTTACCGACCTTGGCGGCGTGCCGATGGCGATGTCGCCCGCCGAATTCGGCAAACTGATCGCCAGCGAGGTCGACAAATGGGGCAAGGTGATCAAGTTCGCGAACATCAAGACGGGGTAAATTTTTTCGCTCGAAAATAACCGGCTATTTCGTCGCGTCGCCGCCATCGACCATGATGGTCTCGACCTCGCCGGCGCCGTTGTTGCGGCGGAATGCAGCGGCCTCATCGTATTCCTTTGAGGTGAAGCAGGCGACGCCCTGCTCGAAAGTCGGAAACTCAATCACGACAAAGCGCCCAAACTTGTGCGGCCCTTCCATGACCTGGAAGCGGCCGCCGCGGGCCAAAACCTTGCCGCCGAATTTGGCGATGATGGCCGGCACGCGATCGGTGTATTTCTTGTACTCGATCGGATCGTTGATCTTGGAACGGGCGACCCAATAGGCTGACATGCATATTCCTCCGCGCTATGCCCGGAGAATTTCACGGCGAAGCGCGGCGCGCAACGCGGTCGATCAGGTCCCGGCGAACATGCCGCGGAGAAATTTAGCCGGCGCCGAGCGGACTCCGGCATCTCATTCCGCGGCGCGGCGCGCGGCGATGATCTGGTCGGCGGTGCGCCCGGTCAGTTCCGCCATGTGATCGAACTTGAACGTGAACGTGCCGGAACCGGCGGTCGCGGAGCGGACTTCGACGATGAGATCGCCGATTTCGGCTTCCGGCATTTTGGCGCGAACCACGTCCCAGCCGTCCCAGCCCTCGCGCGTATCGAAGCCGAGAATCTGGCCGCGCCGGCCGGACATCAGCGCGTTGATCTTCGCCGTGGCCTCGGTGGGGCAGACGATCTCGACCAGATGGATCGGCTCGAGCAGAACCGGCTGGCATTGCGGCAGGCCTTCGACGATGCCGATGCGGCCGGCGGTGCGAAACGCCATGTCGGAGGAATCGACGGTGTGATACGAGCCGTCGACCAGCGCCACGTGCAGATCGACGACCGGAAAGCCGAGCGGCCCGTGCTTGAGCGCGTCGATGACGCCTTCTTCGACGGACGGAATATAGTTGCGCGGCACCACGCCGCCGGTGATCTTGTCCTCGAAGCTGAAACCCGCGCCGCGCGGCATCGGCTTGATATCGATCACGACGTCGCCGTACTGGCCGTGACCGCCGGACTGCTTCTTATGGCGGCCGCGCTGCTCGACGCCTTTGCGGATCGTCTCACGGTAGCCGACGCTCGGCGTACGCCGCTCGATGGCGACGCCATAACGGTCGCTCAATCGCTCGGTGGCGACGCGCAGGTGCATCTCGCCCTGGCCCCAAAGCACCACTTCGTGCGTCTCGGCGTTGTGCACGATCGTGATCGAGGGATCTTCCTCGGCCAGCTTGTTGAGCGCCAAGCCCAGCTTCACATCGTCCTTGCGTTCCTTGGCGGAAATCGCGATCGCAAGCACCGGCGGATAGGGCGCGACCTTGGCGAGCGCCGGCTGCGCTTGCTTGCCCGCCGTGAGCGTGTCGCCGGTCTTGGCCTTTTCCAGCTTGGCGAAGGCTACGGTTTCTCCGACCATGGCCGGGCCGCGCTTTTCGGTGGTCTGGCCGACCAGCTTGAAGACGCCGGCGACGCGGCCGGCCTCATCGTCCTCGGTCAGGAACGTGGTGCCGTCGCCGGCCTGGCCGCCGAGCATGCGCACGACCGACATTTTACCGCCGTGGGCCGTGTTCAGTGTCTTGAGCACATACGCAACCGCATCGTTGCCAGCCTTGACGCCGAGCCGTTTGGCGGTTTCGGCGATGCCCGGCGATTCATGGCGCAACGCCTTGAGAAGCCGCAACACGCCGTTCGCCCGCGTCGCCGTGCCCATCAATACCGGGCAAACCAAGCCTTCGCGCAATTCACGGCGCAGATCGTCGAAGACTTTGTCGCGCGGCGGCTGGATGTCGTCGAGAAGTTGCTCCATCAGTTCGTCGTCGTGATCGGCGAGCGTCTCCAACATCGAGAAGCGCGCGGTCTTTTCCAGATCGGCGGCGTCGCCTTCGAGCGGGATGATTTCGGAGGCCGCGTGCTCTTTGTAGACAAAGGCGCGTTCGAGCGCGAGGTCGACGAAGCCCGAGATGATGTCATTCTTGAAAGTCGGGATCTGCCGCAAGATCAGTTTGGTGCGCGAGGCCGGCTGCAGCAGTTTCAGAACGTCGTGGACGCCGGCGTCGGCCTTGTCGATCTTGTTCACGAACAGAATGCGCGGAATTTTGCGGTCTTCCAGTTCGCGCAGGATGAGCTGGAGCTGCGGGATTTTCTTCTCGTCCAGTTCGCACACGACCACCGCCGCATCGATCGACGGCAGCGCCGCGCGCATGTCGTGAACGAACTCGACCGAACCCGGGCAATCGAGGAAGGTGTACGGGTCGCCCATGAAAGTCGCAGTGGCGACCGTCAGCTCGACGCTCATCTTGTGATGGCGCGCTTCTTTGCTGGCGTCGCCGACCGTATTGCCGGCCTCGATATTGCCTTGGCGCGCGATCACTCCGGTGCGGGCGAGGATCGCTTCAAGCAGCGTGGTCTTGCCGCTCTGGAACGGGCCGACTAGCGCGACGCAGCGCGGACCCGCCACACGCCCGCCGTTGCCGTTTGCTGTCACACCGTTAGCCGCCACGCCATCAGATGCCATGACCGCCTCCCACGGCGGCCCGTCGTCGGGGCGCGGGCCGCAGGAAACTATCGTTTCAGGCGTGGCGGGTGCGGGTCAAGAGGCGTGACATCGCGGCCCGTTCCGCCGCGGCGGAACGTGAAGGCAGGCCGCGATCCCCAAGGCTGCGAATTATTGCGCGAGATGCAGTTCCAGCGAGCCGATGCCGGCCGCGGCATTGAGGCCGACCTGGCCTTGAACCGAGAGCGGCTGCAATGCCACCGAACGGCCCGACCCGCCGATCAACGCATTGGCGCCGATGCCGGCGCCGACGGTCGCTTCCGCCTGGGCTCCGGTATAGGTGCCGCTGAGCATGCCGACATACCTGTTGGTGCCGGCCCACACTCCCCAGATGATGGCGCTGCCGGTGGTAAAACCGACATCGAGACCGATTTTTGTCATCGTGCCCGTATAGGCTTCCGGCGGTCCGCCGTCCGGCTGGAAGGTACAGTTCACGTTGCGCTGCGAGCCGACAATCAAGCCAATGCCGGCCGAAACGGAGCACGTGAGCGTACCGAGTTGCACGCGGCTCGATTGCGCATTGGCCGGCACCGCCGCCGCCAGCACCGCCGCCCCGACGACAGCGGCTGCAAAACCCTTAGAAAACATATTCTTACTCCCTCACCCGGCCCGCCTATGGGCCCTGCTGCTTGGATTGTAAGCGAGATCAAAGGCCGCGTCTCGCACCGTTTCGCTCATCGTTAAGGGGCGATTTGCGGCCTTGAACAGAATTGTGCCTGCGGCGCGCGCTCGAACATCCCGCCCCGTTTCCGCCTACGCGCTCCCCGCTTCGGCGGAAGCGGGGCGGATGTCAGAAAAACCCGAGCAACTCGCAGCCGGTGCCGGCTTGAAATTGCGACTTGTGGCGTTTGCCCGGAATATCGATGACATGCACCGAGCCGTCACCCTGGCAGGCGACGAATAATTCGTCGCCGTGGAACGCCATGTCCATCGGCTGCGAGCCGACCTTGATCGCCGTCTGCTCGCGGAACGATGGATCGACGAGGCTTACGGTGTCGCTGCTGACGCTGGTGACGCCGAGGAGACTGTTGTCCGGCGCATAACGCGCGATCTGCGCCGCTTTCGGCACGTCCTTGAGCACGACCTCTTCGCGCACCTTGCCGGCGGCGGCATCGATCAAGAACAAAGTCGGCTGCGCGTCGTCGACCGCGACCACGGTGCAGCCGTCGGGCGAAATCGCGATGCCGGCGAGCGGGCGCGGCGTCGCGATCTTGCCGAGCAATTTCCGTTGCGGCAGATCGATGACGGAAATCGTGGCGTCCTCCTCGTTCTCGGTATAGAGGCGCCGACCGTCCGGTGCGATGATGAGGCGGTGGCCGTTGGTTGAGCCGGAATCGATCGCGTCGACCACCTTGTTGGCGACCCGGTCGATCACCACGACCTTCGCCGAGTTCTCGCAGGTGATGTAGATGAAGCCGTCCGGCCCGAGCTTGAGGGTATGCGGCGCGATATAGGGGGCAAGATCAATCGTGGTGACAAGCGCGCGCTTGTGCAAATCGAAGACGCACAGGTGATGCTGCGGGTTCGGATTGCGGCCGTGGATGCCGTCGCCGTAGATCGGCACATAAGCCATGGCGGGCTGGCTGCCGGTTTCCGGGACGATCAGGAGCTCATGCACGGTCTTGAGAAAGCCGTCGATCGTCACCTCCGTTTCATAGGTAATGGGATTGAGGAACAGAACTTTCGTTCCCATCTTGTCGACCGCGATCATGCCGTGTTCTGCGTCAGTCATCGTTTGTTTCCTCGCTCGCTCACGATACAGTACCGCGTCATGGCTTGGCTTGTCCCGACCATCGTCATTCCGGGGCGCGCGAAGCGCGATCCCGGGATGACATTGTGGAGAATGTTCCATGACTGCCGTTGCCAGCCATAACATCGAATTCCTCAGCCACAGCGACCAGGGCGGCCGTGGCGACGGCGTGCAGGTCATGGTCAACCGCGGCTTCGCTTATATCGGCCACGGCTTTTCCAACGGCGTCACCGTCATCGACGTGCGCGATGCGAGGAATCCAAAGACCGTCAATTTCCTGGCCTGCCCGCCGAACACGCGGGCGCATCATTTGCAGACCGCTACCCATGAAGGCTTTGGCGACCTGTTGTTGGCGGTCAACGGCCCGAGCGTTTGGACCATGCAGGTCAGCCAAGAGGCCTATTTCACCGGAACGTCCGGCGACGCACTGGCCGGCCAGAAATTCACCAGCGGACTGCGCGTCTACGATCTGGCGAAGCCGGAAACGCCGCGCGAGATCGCCTTCCTGCCGTTGGGCGGCTTTGGACCCCACCGCATCTGGTATGTCGGCGGACGCTACGCTTATGTCTCCGTTCATCTCCCGGAATTTTCCGACCATATCCTGGTCATCGTCGACATGGCCGAGCCGACACGGCCGGAAGTGGTCGGCAAATTCTGGCTGCCCGGCATGTGGACAGCCGGCGGCGAGACGCCGACCTGGCCCAAGGGCAGGCGCTATGCGCTGCATCACGCGCTGGTCGCCGGCAATCTCGCCTACAGCGCCTGGCGCGACGGCGGACTTGCCGTCATCGACGTCGGCGACCCGCGAAAGCCCAAGCTGGTTTCGCATCGCAATTGGGATCCGCCGTTCGGCGGCGGCACCCATTCGCCGCTGCCGCTGCCGGACCGCAATCTGCTTATCGTCGCCGACGAGGCAAACTTCGCCGACTGCAAGCTCGGACTGCGCTACATCTGGATTTTCGACGTGCGCGAGCCGTCCAATCCGGTGAGCATCGCGACGCTGCCGGTGCCGGACGAAGCCGATTATTGTAAGAAAGGCGGCAATTTCGGCCCGCATAACCTTTGGGAAAATCGCCCGGGCGCGTTCCAGAGCTCGCGCTATATTTTTGCTACGTTGCACAATGCCGGCGTGCGCGCCTACGACATCGAAAATCCATTCCAGCCGCGCGAGGTCGGCTATTTCGTGCCGCCGAATCCGGCGCGCATGTTCGATCCGCGGCCAAACCGGCCGCAAGTGATCCAATCCTGCGACTGTTTCGTCGACAAAGACGGCCTGATGTATGTCACCGACTCCAATGCCGGACTTTATATTTTGCGATTCGACGGCGGCTGATCGTTACGCGCTGACGAAGCGCCGCACGCGGTCGAACCTGCATTGACAGTGGGCGCGCGCCCTTCCACACTTACGCAAAAGAGCTGCATCAGCAGCCGGCGGGGCAGAATATGGGGAGAATCACATGGCGACCGTAACAGCAGCGCAAATGGGCCGCAGCGCCCAGACCATCGAAGGTTTCGTCGGCAACGCACTGGATGAAGCGAAAATATCGCCGCTGCATCGGCGCGTCGTTGCGCTCATCGCCGCGGGCTATTTTTTCGACGTTATCGATTTTACCGTGTTCGGCTCGCTCGTTCCTTACATCCTTCAATCCAAGTTTGCGACCGGACCCGAAGTTGCGGCCATCGGCAGCGCCACGGTGTTCGGCCTGTTCGTCGGCACCGCCGGCCAGGGTGAATTCTCGGACCGGTTTGGGCGGCGCTTCATCTACCAGTTCAATCTGCTGCTGTTCGGCGTCTTCACCATCCTCGGTGCGTTCGCCCCGAGCGTCACGCTGCTGATTATCTGCCGCTTCATCGCCGGCGTTGGGCTCGGCGCCGAGCAACCGCTCTGCTTCGTCTACGCCGGCGAATATTCTCCCAAGCGCATCCGCGGCCGCATCCTGGCGATCATTCATTTCATCGGCGGCGCCTGCGTCTGGCCGATCGGTACGGCGCTTGTGCTTCTTCTCGGCAGCTCCATGTCGGTACCCGAAAACGTCTGGCGCGGCGTGTGGGTGATCGTCGGCGTCGGTGCGTTGATCGTCTGGGTGCTGCGCTTTTCGCTGCCGGAATCGCCGCGCTATCTGGCGACGCACGGCCGCGGTGACGAAGCGATCAAAGTACTCGCCCGTCTCGGCATCGCCGGGCCGACCCAGCCGCTGTCGACCGATGCCGCGAGCAACACCAAGAGCGACCCGTTCGCGGTTGTTTTCAGCCAGTTCCCGACCCGCGTCATCGCCGGCATGATCTGTTTCACGGCGTTTTTCGGCGTCGCTATCGGGCTCGGCGCCTGGCTGCCAAACATCATGCACTCGAAGGGCTTCTCAATCACCAGTTCGCTGCAATACACGCTGGCCATGAACTTCGCGGTGCCGTGCGCCAGCCTCTTCATGATGTACGCGCTCGATAAATACGGCCGCAAGATCACGTCGGTCTGCGCCTTCATTGCCGCCGGCGCGATGGCGATCGTGTTTGCCAATGCCATCACCGCGGTCGAGCTGATGGTGGCCGGCTTCATCATGATCTTCTTCGTCCAGGTTGCCGGCAACTCGATGCAGATCTTTGCCTCCGAGGTATTCCCGACCAATGCGCGCACGTCCGGCTTCGGCTGGGCGGCGGGCGTCGGCCGGCTGGCAACCGCGTTCATCATGCCGACGATCCTGTGGGTGCAAAACGGCTACGGCTTGATGACGGTGTTCGTGGCGCTTGCGACGCTGCTCGTGATCGCGGCGGTGTCGGTGACCCAGTTGGGTCCCGAAGCGCGGCAGAAGAGTCTCGACGAGATCGCGCCGCCGACGGGGTAAGGCGAATCATCCTCCCCCGCGCAAGCGGGGGAGGGATTTTTTACTGCAAGTTGCCGCAGAAGCGCTGGATGCGCGTACAGGCTTCCTCCAGCGCGCTCGTCGCCGTCGCGTAGGAGATGCGGAACGCCGGTCCGACGCCGAATGGCGTGCCCTGCACAACCGCGACGCCCTCCGCTTCAAGAAGCTCGGTGACGAAATCCTCGTCGGTGGCGAGCTTCTTTCCCGTCGGTGCGATCTTTCCCATCGTGCCGGCGCATGACGGATAGACGTAGAACGCGCCTTCCGGTTTCGGACACTGGATGCCCTTGGCCTGGTTGAGCATCGAGACGCAAAGGTCGCGGCGTTCCTTGAAGATCTTGTTGTGCTTGGGGATGAAGTCCTGCGGCCCGTCGAGCGCCTCGACCGCGGCCCATTGCGCCACCGCGGTCGGGTTCGACGTCGACTGCGACTGGATCATCGCCATCGCCTTAATCAGTGACTCCGGACCGCCGGCATAGCCGATGCGCCAGCCGGTCATGCAATAGGCCTTCGAGCAGCCGTTCACCGTCAGCGTGCGCTCGTAGAGCCGCGGCTCAAGCTGCGCCGGCGAGAAGAACTGAAAGTCGTCGTAGACCAGGTGCTCGTACATGTCGTCGGCCATGACGTGAACGTGCGGATGGCGCACCAGCACGTCGGTGATGGCCTTGAGCTCGGCCTTGTTATAGGCCGCGCCGGTCGGGTTCGACGGCGAGTTGAAGATGATCCACTTGGTCTTGGGCGTGATCGCCTTTTCCAAGTCTTGCGGCTTCATCTTGTAGCCGGTCGCCATCGAGGTAATGACCTCGACCGGCTCGCCGCCCGCGAGCAGCACCATGTCGGGATAGCTCACCCAATAGGGCGCCGGAATGATCACCTCGTCGCCCGGATTGATGGTCGCGATCAGCGCGTTGTAGAGCACCTGCTTGCCGCCGGTGCCGATGATGATCTGCGACGGCTTGTAGTCGAGCTGGTTCTCGCGCTTGAACTTGCGCGACACCGCGGCCTTGAGCTCGGCAATGCCGTCGACCGCCGTATATTTCGACGACTTGCCCTCGCGAATCGCCCTGATCGCCGCCTCTTTGATGTTGTCGGGAGTGTCGAAGTCGGGCTCGCCAGCGCCAAGGCCGATGACGTCGCGGCCGGCCGCTTTGAGCGCCCGCGCTTTGTCCGTCACGGCGATGGTCGCCGACGGCTTGATGCGCGTGATCCGGTCCGCGAGAAAGGCCATTTTCGAGTCTCCTCTTCCTAAAAGCGCGTGTTTGTTAAAGGCGCCGCGGCGCACAGGCAAGCGCAAAACCTTCAAACTTTCCTCACATCTGCGGCATTTCCGGCGGGGCGCGTTTCCCGCGCAACACTCCATTAAGCCGCAACTGGCCTAATGCCGGCGCTTAGGCCTTAAGGGACCTTAAATGCACCGGGTGTGCGCGATTTTGCGGAACGGCGACTGGCTCACGCGCGAGCGTATCCGCCTCGTCGCGGTTGCACTGCTGATCGCCTCGTCGGCCGGCTTTCTGTTCCTGGTGGTGACCTCGCACGGCGCCGTCGACCTGCAAGGCCGGCCGCTCGGAACCGATTTCTCCAACGTCTATGCCGCCGGCAGCTACGTGCTGGGCGGCGACGCCAATGCGGCGTTCGATCCGCCGCAACAATTCGCCCGCGAGCAGGCGATCTTCGGCGCGACGACGCAATTCTATGGCTGGCACTACCCGCCGTATTTTCTGTTCATCGCCGCGGCGCTGGCGTGGATGCCGTACGGACTTGCCCTCGCCGTTTGGCAGGCCGCCACGCTCGGGCTTTATCTGCTGGTGATCCGGGCGATTGTTGCCACGTCATTCCGGGGCCCGCCAACGGGTCCGGCGCGAAGTGGCCGGCCCGATGACAAGCTCCGCGGCAGCCCGGAATCCATAACCACAGAAACCCAAGAACGGACGCCGCGACCAAGACTTCGAAAATCGTGGTTATGGATTCCGGACAGCCGCTCCGCGGCTTCCGGAATGACGGTTGAGTGGCTTCTGTTGGCTCTCGCCTTCCCGGCGGTGCTGCTCAATGTCGGCCAGGGCCAAAATGGTTTTCTCACCGCGGCGCTTCTTGGTGGCGCGCTTGTCGTGCTCGATCGGCGGCCGATTCTCGCCGGCATCTTGTTCGGTCTCCTCGTCTACAAGCCGCAATATGGCCTCATGCTGCCGATCGTGCTTGGCGTAAGCGGCCGCTGGAAATGCTTCGGCGCCGCGGCGGCGACCGTCGTGATATTGACGATCGCGACCACGCTGACCTTCGGCGCGTCGGTCTGGGGCGCATTTCTCGAACTCGACACATTTCACGCGCACCGTGGTGCTCGAACAGGGCAATACCGGCTGGTACAAGATCCAAAGCGTATTTGCCTGGGCCCGCATGTGGGGCGCGCCGATCCCGGTTGCCTATGCGCTGCAAGGCGTCACGATCGTCGCGCTCGGCGCCGCACTTGCCCGGCTGTGGCGCGGCGCCGCGCCCTATCCGCTCCAGGCTGCGGCGCTCTGCCTCGCGACGATTCTCGCGACGCCCTACAGCTTCGATTATGACATGATGGTGCTGGCGCCGGCCGTCGCATTTCTTGCCGTAGATGGTTTGGTTCGCGGTTTCGCTCCGTGGCAGAAAACTTTACTCGCGGGCGTCTGGCTGGTGCCGCTCGTCGCCCGCTCCATCGCACATGTGAGCCTCATTCCGCTCGGCGTTCCCATTATGCTCGCCATGTTCGTTCTGATATTGCGGCGCAGCGAACTGTTCGCGCCGACAATGGCTTTTTCAGCCGCGCCAGCTAAAATGCCAGCAGGTCCAAGCGGTACTTCGCCGGCCAAATCATAACGCGTAATATCGCGCGCCAATTGTGTGCCATGACATCGCCGCGTTGAAGCCGTAAGACCGCAATAGTCGCGGGTTAGTGCCGCACGGGAATTTGGAAAGCGGCCATGTTCACGCTCTACTCGATGCAGCGTTCCGGCAACAGCTACAAGGCACGCCTCGCCTTGGCGCAGCTGCGCATTCCCTATCGGCTGGTCGAAATCGACATCATCAAGGGCGAAAGCCACACTCCGGAATTCCTCGCCAAGAATCCGAACGGCCAGATTCCGCTTCTTGAAGTGACGCCGGGCCGCTACCTCGCCGAGTTCGAACGCCATTCTCTGGTACATCGCCGGCGGCACGCCGCTGGCGCCCGACGACCGCATCGATCGCGCGGAAATCCTGCAATGGATGTTCTTCGAGCAGCACAGCCTCGAACCCAATCTGGGCGCGGCCTATTTCTGGCTCGCTTTGGTCAAGGGCGGCCGCGATCTGCAGCAGCACGCGCTCGAGGACTGGATGGAAGAAGGCAATCGCGCACTCGGCGTGATGGAGAAGCATCTCGCGCTGCACGATTTCTTCGCCGCCGACCGCTACACCATCGCCGACATCGCGCTCTATGCCTACACCCACGTGGCGCATCAATGCGACTACGACCTGGCGTCGTTTCCCGCGATTCGCGCCTGGCTGGATCGCGTCGCCCACGAGCCGGGCCATGTGCCGATGGAATTCAGCCGGCCGCCGCAATGCCGGCGCTTTGAGACTGCAGTGCCCAAAAGACACACACTGGGTTTATCGCTTGCGCGCCTTGCCGCATTAACCAGGCATTAACCAAAAAACACCGAATCGCCTTTATTCTTCAATTGCATCGCCCAAGTCCAACGCGATCTTGCGGCAACGCAAATCTGATTCGCGAAGGATGACGACGATGACTGAGCTGACCGGGACGGTCGGTTTCGCCTCCCCGATTGCCGAGAAAACTCTTGCCAAGCGGCGCCGCGTCGGCGTCGAACTATTTGCAACGCTCGCACTCGCGGTTTCGCTGCTTGTCGCCGCGACCGCGGTGTCGATCGGCATGGCGCGCGCGCAAGCGCTCCACGCCGTCATCGTCCGGCTTTAGGCGCGGCAGCTACAAGGGTCGCCGCGCGCGATCAGTTGCTCGCCTTGATACCGGCCGCCTTCATGACCGGCCACCATTTTTCGATCTGCGCCGTCTGATAGGCGTGCAGACCGTCCGGATTCCGCTGGCCGGCCGGGAAGATGACCTGGCCGAGGCCTTCGATTCGCTTTTTGGTGGCCGGATCGGCCAGCGCGGCCTGCACCGCGGCGTCGAGCTTGTCGACGATCGGCTGCGGGATTCCCTTGGTCGCCCACAGGCCATGCCAGAAGGCGAGACTGACGCCGGGCACGCCGGCTTCGATCAAAGTCGGCGTGTCGGGCGATTTCGGCCAGCGTTTGTCGGTGGTGACGGCAAACGCCTTAAATCGGCCGGCCGCCACGCCGGGATAAGTGCCCGATGCTTCCAGGCAGGCCATTTCGATCTGACCGGCCGTCAGATCCTGCATCGCCGGGGCGGCTCCCCGGTAGGGCACAAATTGAAAGTGCACGCCGAGCGCCTTGGCGAGCTGAATTCCTACGAGCTGAGCGGGACTGCCGGTGCCGACCGTCCCGAATGTGACCGGCCTCGATTGCGCCTTCAGCCAGGCAAATAGCTCGGCTGGCGTCTTCGGCGGTAACTCGTTTTTGGACAGAACCCATAACGGCGAAGACGTCAGCAACGAAATCGGCTGCAGGTCTTTGAGAACATCGTAATCGAGCGGGTACATCGCCGGCGACCCGACATGGCTCGTCCAGTTGCCGATGCCGATCGTATAGCCGTCCGCGCTGGCGTGGACGACGCGTCCGGTGGCGATCGTGCCGCCGGCACCGGTGACGTCTTCGATCACAACGGTCTGACCGAGCGTCTTCTTCATGGCATCGGCCAAAATACGCGCCAGCGTGTCGGTCGGACCGCCGGGCGGAAAACCGACCATCATGGTGATCGGGCGCGACGGATAATCCTCGGCCCGCGCGACGACTGCACTTGCCGTAAGCGAAACCAGCGCGCAAAGCGCACCGACGAGACCAATGCGTTTCATGGCGTTCCCCCTCTGGTGTTGTCTTTGATATTTTCCCTTTTGAAGTTCCCTCTGGCGTTTGCTGCAACTAATCGATCTTGATGTTGGCGGCCTTGATGATCGGCCACCATTTATCGAGCTCGGTCTTGTGATAGGCGGCGAGCGCCGCCGGATTTTGCTGATCGGGCGGGAAGATCACCTGGCCCAGATTCTCGATGCGCGCCCGCACGGCCGGATCGGCCAGCGCGGTCATGACCGCTTTGTCGAGGCGATCGACGATGGGCTTGGGCGTTCCCTTCGTCGTCCACAGCCCCTGCCAGAACGAGATCGACAGCCCCGGTATGCCGGATTCGATCATGGTCGGCGTGTCCGGCGCTTTCGGCCAGCGCTGTTCGTCCATGACGGCGAAGGCCTTAAATCGGCCAGCCTGCACGTTCGCGAGTGTCTGCGAGGCTTCAAGGCAGGACAGATCGATCTGGCCGCCGATCAGATCCTGCATCGCCGGCGCACCGCCGCGATACGGCACGTATTGAAAATGCGCGCCGGTCTTCTGCGCGAAAAAGACACCGCACATGTGGCCGGCGCTGCCGGCGCCGATGGTGCCGAACGTGATCGGCTTGGGATCCGACTTCACCCAGGCAATCAGCTCGGATGCCGTCTTCGGTGGCACTGCATTTTTGCCGACGATCCACAGCGGCGAAGCGGCCAGCAGCGAGATTGGCTGCAGGTCTTTCAAGATGTCGTAATCGAGCGAATAGAGCGCCGGCGAGCCGACATGGCTCGTCCAATTGCCGATGCCGATCGTATAGCCGTCGGGGGCGGCATGGACGACGCGGCCAGTCGCGATCGTGCCGCTGGCGCCGCTGACGGTTTCGACAACGACCGTTTGGCCGAGCGTGCGCCCCATCGCGTCAGCGAGAATGCGCGCCAGCGTATCGGTCGGGCCCCCTGGCGGAAAGCCGACCAGCATGGTGATCGGGTGCGACGGATAATCGTCAGCCAGAGCGACGATCGCGCTTGCCGACAACGCAACAAGCGCGACGAGCGCGCCGACGAAACGGGCTCGTGTCATGGAATTTCCCCTCGGCGTTTCCCCAGCTAACGATGACATGGGCGTGCCGGCGCTAAAAGGTCAGCAGCACTGCCATGACGCCTTGGGCAGCCGAGGCGCGGCTTGATCGGCGCCGCGGTTGACGCCATCTAGACTTGGCCTGTAACCATCCGAAAATGTTTGCACTTTTTGAACAATTCTTGTCGCCGACGGCGGCGCCGGAACATCCCGAGCCGCCGGCCGGGCTGATCGCCTTCCTGTGGCACTTCGCCCGCCAGGCGAAATGGCTGTTCGCCGCGTTATTCGTGGTCGAACTGTTCGTCGCGCTGTCCGACAGCGCGGTGCCTTGGTTCATGGGCCGCGTCGTCACCATGGTGACCAAGACGCCGCCGGATCGCTTTCTTGAGGTTGGCTGGCCCTGGCTCCTCGGTATGGCCGTCGTCGTGGTGATCGTGCGGCCGGCAGTGACGCTGACCCGCTATCTCATCACCAATCAGGCCATCGCCGCGCCGTTCACCGGGCTGATCCGCTGGCAGTCGCATTGGCACGTGGTGCGCCAGAGCTGGGCGTTCTTTCAGAACGACTTCGCCGGAAGAATCTCCAATCGCGTGATGCAGACCGGGCCGTCGGTGCGCTCGACGCTGACCGCGACCATCACCACCGTCTGGTACATTATAGTGTATGGCGTCTCGGCCATCGGCTTGACGGCGGCGGCGGACCGCTGGCTCGCCGTGCCGATCCTGCTCTGGTTCACCAGTTACGCCGCGCTGCTCTACTTTTTCGTGCCGCGTATGCGTGAGCGCTCCAAGGTGAGTTCAATAGCGCGCTCGACACTGATGGGACGCATCGTCGACAGCTACACCAACATCCTCACGGTCAAGCTATTCGCGAGAGCGAACGAAGAAGATCAGTATGTGCGCAACGCGGTCGATCGCCATATCGACCTGTTCAAATCCGCGCAGCGCCTCCTCACCGCCTTCGGCGCCATTCTCGACGTGCTCAATGCGCTGTTGATCGCCGGATCGGGCGCGCTGGTGCTGGTGCTGTGGCGTTACGGCAAGGTCGAGATCGGCGCCATCGCGATGGTGCTGCCGCTGACGCTGCAGCTCACCAACATGTCGCGGCAGATTGCCATGCGCATCACCGAGATATTCGAAGATATCGGCGTGGTGCAGGAGGGCATGATCACCATCGCGCAGCCGCTGCAACTGCCCGATGCGGTGGACGCCAAGCCGCTGGCGGTTCGCGCCGGCCGCATCGATTTCAAAAACGTCGATTTCGGTTACGGCCGCGAGGCCGGCGTGCTGCAGAATTTCAACCTGACGATTGCGCCGGGCGAAAAGATCGGACTGGTCGGCCGCTCCGGCGCCGGCAAATCGACGGTGGTCAATCTGCTGTTGCGCTTCTTCGATTTGGAAGGCGGCTCGATCCTGATCGACGGCCAGGATATTTCCGGCCTGACGCAGGAATCCTTGCGCTCGCAAGTCTCCGTGGTGACGCAGGACACCTCGCTGCTGCACCGCTCGATCCGCGCCAATATCCGCTACGGCCGGCCGACGGCGAGCGACGAGGAGATCGAGCGCGCCGCAAAACTCGCCCATGCGCACGAATTCATCCTCGATCTCGAAGACTGGCATGACCGGCGCGGTTATGACGCCCATGTCGGCGAGCGCGGCGTGAAACTCTCCGGCGGCCAACGCCAGCGCGTCGCCATCGCCCGTGTGATCCTCAAAAACGCGCCCATTCTGGTCTTCGACGAGGCTACCTCCGCGCTCGACAGCGAAGTCGAAGCCGCCATTCAGTCGAGCCTTGGCACGCTGATGGGCGGCAAGACGGTTATCGCCATCGCGCACCGGCTCTCGACCATCGCGCAGATGGATCGGCTCGTTGTGCTCGAACACGGCCGCATTATCGAGCAAGGCTCGCATCGCGAGCTGCTCGCCCATGGCGGCCACTACGCGGCGCTGTGGCGGCGTCAGGCCGGCGGCTTCATCGATGCCGAGGGCATGGAGGCGGCGGAGTAGTGGCGGCTTTTTCTCCTCCCTACGGAGAAGTACCGGATTTCGCTGCCCCTCGATCCGGGTTACGCTTGTCCAATTGACGATCTTGGGAGGCGGCCATGAGCGAAGCCGACCTGTTGCGACGACGGGCCGAAAGTTTGCTGGCGATGGCGCTTAAGGCTCGCGAGCAAGGCCAATTCAACAGTGCCGACAGCCTGCTCGCCGAAGCGGCCCAATTTATCAATGACGCCGATGCGCTGGAGACGGCCGAGGTCCGCGCCGACCGGCGATCCCAGGAGGACGACGACCCCGCTCGGCAGCAACCCGATAAGCCCGACACCAAAGAATAGAACGCGCTCCGGGAGCACCAGTCATCGACTTCGCCCTTTCCGAGCTTCAGCAATCGGTGCGCGCCGCGGTCGAGAAGATTTGCGCGCGCTTTAACGACGATTATTGGCTTGAGCGCGACCGCAACGGAAAATTTCCCGAAGAGTTTTATCGCGCGCTCGCCGACGACGGCTGGCTCGGCGTCTGCATTCCGCAAGGTTTCGGCGGATCGGGGCTCGGGGTGTCCGAAGCAGCGATTATGATGCAAGCCGTCACGGCGTCCGGCGCCGGGCTGTCGGGTGCTTCCGCCGTGCACATGAACATTTTCGGGCTCAATCCCGTCATCGTTTACGGCACCGAGGAGCAGAAGCGCCGCATGCTGCCGCCGATCGTCGCCGGCAAGGAAAAGGCCTGTTTCGCGGTCACCGAACCGAATGCCGGCCTCGAAACCGCGAAGCTGCAAACTACGGCGAAACGCCGCGGTGACCTTTACGTCGTCAATGGCGCGAAGATCTGGATATCCACGGCGCAAGTCGCCGACAAAATGCTCATCCTCGCGCGCACCGCGCCGATCGCCGAAGGGCGCAAGCCGACGGCGGGCTTGAGCCTGTTCTATACCGCGCTCGACCGCCGCTTCGTCGAGGTCCGCGAGATCGAGAAAATGGGACGCAAAGCGGTCGACTTCGAACGAGCTCTTTATCGACGGCTTGGAAGTACCGGCGGCGGACTTGATCGGCGAGGAGGGCCGCGGCTTCGAATACATTCTGCACGGGCTAAATCCCGAGCGGATCCTGGTCGCCGCCGAAGCGATCGGGCTCGGCCGCGCCGCGCTGATGCGCGCCACCGCCTATGCGAAGGAGCGCGTCGTGTTCGGCCGGCCGATCGGTCAAAACCAGGCCATCCAACATCCGCTCGCCGAATGCTGGATGGAGCTCGAAGCGGCCGACCTCATGATGCTCAAGGCGGCCTGGCAATACGACCACGGCTTGCCCTGCGCGCCCGCGGCGAATGCGGCAAAATATCTCGCCGCCGAAGCCGGCTTCAAAGCCTGCCAGACTGCGGTCACGACCCACGGCGGCTACGGCTACGCCAAGGAATATCACGTCGAGCGCTACTTCCGCGAAATGATGATTCCGAAGCTCGCGCCGGTTTCGCCGCAACTCATTCTCTGCTTCATCGCCGAGAAGGTTCTTGGCCTGCCGAGGTCATACTAATTCAAATCGGCCACATCAGATCGGCGCACGGAAAACGAAGAATGCCCCGCCGGCGATGAGCGCGAATCCGATAAGCTGACTCCAGGTAATCGACTGGCCCAGATAGACTACCGAGAACACACAAAACACCGACAGCGTGATGACCTCTTGCATCGTCTTGAGCTGGGCCGCCGAATAGACGGCGTTGCCGTAACGATTTGCCGGCACCGAAAGGCAATATTCGAAAAAGGCGAGGCCCCAACTGACAAGGACAACTTGCCAAAGCGGCACTTCCTTGTAGCGCAGGTACCAGTACCAAGCCGTCGTCATGAAAACGTTGGATCCGATCAACAAGATGATGGGTAACACATAAGGGGAAATCGTCAGCGCTGGCATGAGGACCTGCTTGGTTGCGTTCTGGGCTAGTCGTTTGGGACAACGAGTCGGCCGGGCAAAATACCACCTCCCGCCAACGGCTCGGGTGGTATGGCGTTCCTGTCGCGGCCATTGCGCCGGGCCGCTCGCTCCGCCCGGCTCGACGAAGAATATAATAGCGGGTGCGACGGACCGCCGCACCGCTGTCGCAATTCGCCATTATTGGCGGTCCATTGCGCCAATCCCCGACTGGAGATTTTCGGTAGTGTCTCAGTTTGAATTAAGCCGGGATATTGCGTGCCAAAGCGCCCCTAGCACCCCGCCAAAGATCATCCAGCCAACAGGTTGAGCGGGCAGGCGATAAAACCAAAAGAACATCGAGTCGCTACCGCTATCGCCGTTCAGGTTATTCAGCGCCATAAGCAGGTAACCGAGCGGGATCGCCGCCAAGGCACCAAAAAAAATTCGGCAAAACGCAAGGCGAGCGGTTCGAGACAACTACGCCACCTGTTTTGTGTATGGACCGCGCTTGCCCGGTTTCGGTAAGCTCGCATCGATCATTTCTGCAAGATCGGTCATTGACCAAAGCGTATCGCTAATTCCGGCAGCCATTGCGGGCGAAAGCCTTTGAGCGTCTTGTGCTGCTTCACATAATTGTACCAGACCGTATAGAGCGCGACCATGTGCATGTGGTTCTCGAATTTCTTTGAGAACGCATTGGTGAGCCGGGTAAACCGGCGCATCTGCATCCGCATGGTGAGATTCTGGCGCTCGGCAAAGCTGGTCGAAACGTGTTTGGGATCGGGGTTGCCTTCGATCCGTTCTTTGCGAATGCCGGTGCATTCGGCCGGGCTATAGCGGCCCTTCATGCTTTCCGGCGATGCGCCGAAAATCTTGATCAGCATGGCGTAATCGACATCGCCGCCGAACGCGCCTTCAACGGCCTCCAGATAAGCCTTGTGGCCGTCGCTGGTGAGTTGAACGCGATTGGCGAGGCGATCCCGCAGATCGTCCATGAAGGCCATGGCGTATTCGCTATCGCGGCCGCCGACGAGCCAGGTAATCAGCAGCTTGGTTTCGGCCTCGATTGCCGTCCACGTCCATGTGTCGCCAGCGCCCGCGATCGGGGCTTTTCATTGAGGCGACGTTCTTTTGCTTCGCCGCCGTGAACGACCAGATTTCGTCAACCTGCACCTTGCGGGCCTTCACGCCCCGGACCTTTTCATCATGGAAGGCTGCGCATGCCTTCCCGGCGTCCACCAGCAGCTTGGTAACGGTATTGATCGACACGTCGCCACCCGCGAAATCGACCGCATGGACGACCCCTCGCAAAGCATCGAGAGGATTTGGACGCGGGTTTCGAGGGGCAGCTTGTTCATGCCCCTGACTATACGCGTTTTTTGGCATATAGCAAGCATTAGTTTCAATTCTAAAATTGACCATATATCAAGGAATTTTGATTTAGATCATGGAATAGAGGCCTCAAATCTGTGATCTTTATGCATACATACGGAACGAACTGAGATGTAGGTGCATTTTATAACTTGACAATAGGTCAAGCTGGAACAAGGGTGCGTTTGCACCCCCCAACCCTTGGCCTTAGGTCATGTCCTTTGAGAACGAAGCAGCTCGGCTTCGGAAGCTCGCCAGACGATCCGATGTGACGGTCTGGTGGACGGATCATGCCGAGATCGAGCGCAACAAGGACAATATCGCGAAGCTCGATGTGCACAACATGCTCAAACGATGCTCGATATCGAAAGTTGAAGAAACCGACGGAGAAGAATGCTGGAGAGCGGAAGGTACGGATATCGACGGTCGCCGCATAGCTGCGATTGTCGTCGCCTACGAGGCCGAACCCCCTGAAATAAAGATCGTCACTACGTGGGCACACAAATAGAGAAATGAACACTGTCAGGAAGGAGTGAGGACCATGCACCGTTGCAAGAAGTGCGGAGGACTGATGGAGAAGTCTACGCGCCCAGAGCACACGGAGGATTTGGGGGGCGTGGTCGTAAAGGTTTTAAATGCCGTCCAAGTGCTGCGCTGTGCGAAGTGCAATACTGAAATGGTCGCGATACCAGACGAAGAAGGCCTGGGCCGCGCCACGGCCATATCGCGCGCCCTAAACCATGTGCGTCTGTCGGGCCGTGAAGTAAAGTTTTTGCGCCGCGTGCTGGATATGACGCAGGTGGAGTTTGCTAAGGCTATGGAGTTGACGCCAGAAAGTGTGTCGCGGTGGGAGAATGATGCCCGTGGCGTCGGCGGTGCGTGCGAAAAATTAGTGCGTCACAACATTTGCGCGCTGCTTTATAAGGACGCCAAGGGTCGTCCTTACGACCCCGCCGTAATTACTAATATGTGCATTGTCGAATTGGCGGAAGGAACCGTCTTGCCGCCCATTGAAATGGTGCGGGTTCGCATAAGCACGAGCGATGATGCTGACGGTGACAGTTGGGGCGAAATGGCTATGGCCGCTTAAAAGCCGTCAGTTATCGTCCCCAACGCTTAGCCGCAGCGTTCTTAGCGATGGCACTCCGCTTCTCAGGCGAGAGTGCCTTCGCCCGCGCTTTAGCGCCCGCATGACCGCTTCGGATTCTTCCAGACTTCGGCGAGGATTCCTCAATCTCCCCTGTCGCGATCCGCATGACGTGGACCGCGTTGCCGATCACGTCGGCGGGGCGCTTTTCGCCTTTAGGGCCTCGGGGCATTGGTCCAATCCAGCGGTTCGTTAAAGATGCTCTTGCCGTCTGTGGTGACTACAAGGCGCGTTCCGGATGCCACTTCGCGGCTCGGGTTTCTGGCCCACTCGAATGCCTTGCCGATAGCCTCCGTTTCGCTTGTGGCCGCGATATCGAGAGAATCATATGGATGAGAACGCGGTCCGGAAAATAACGCCAGAACGGCCTTATAGACTGTGGTCTTGGGCAGGGATGGGGCCATTGGGGGATAATAACCAAGCGCCCGGAAGACGGCCAGGGCCCTAAAATTCAAACTGAGACAT
>CAVZIQ010000018.1:0-14535 GCA_963775515.1 uncultured Alphaproteobacteria bacterium
CAGCCAGCCGAAAAAGAACGCGCCCAGCACCGCGCCGCAGAGGTAACAGCTGCCAGCAAGACCAACTTGCGCGTTGCTCAATCCTAGCGCCGAGGTTTCCTTAAGCTCGCCGGACAGCGCTCCGGCGAGTGTCACTTCCAGGCCATCGAGAATCCAGGTGATGCCGAGCGCCACGATGACCAGAACGTGAAACTGCCCGAACGGCAGCGCATCGAGGCGGGCGGGGATATTAGTTTCGATGATCGCGCCAGATTGCGGCGGGGCAATCTGAAGATTGAAAATGCTATGCGGAAATGCGCCGCCTGCGTATGAAACCATATCGAAATGCCGCCAAGCCCGGGGCTCCGGGGAACTAACGCCTTGTTCGGTCGGGCGTTCCAGGCTGCGATTCGGTGGAACTGCCGCGCTACTGCGATTTCGCGGCTTTGCCGGTGTAGGTGATGCGCCAAATCGTGCCGCTCGCGTCCTCGGAGATCAGCAGCGCGCCGTCCTTATCCACGGTCACGCCGACCGGCCGGCCCCAGACGTCGAAATCGTCAATCACGAACCCGGTGGCGAAATCGTCGTACTCGCCGGTCGGCACGCCGTTCTTCACGATGACGCGAATGATCTTGTAGCCGGTGCGCTTGGACCTGTTCCACGAACCATGCTCGGCGGCGAAAATGTTGCCGCGGTACTCCGCCGGAAATTGCGAGCCATCGTAGAATGTCATGCCGAGCGACGCTGAATGCGGCTGGATCAGCACGTCCGGAACGGTGACTTTATCTTTGAGGTCCGGCCGCTCGCCCGGGTGACGCGGCTCCTCGTTGGCGCCGATATAGTACCACGGCCAGCCGTAGAAGGCGCCCTCGCGCACGCGCGTGATGTAATCCGGCGGCACATCGTCGCCGAGTCCGTCGCGCTCATTGGTCGAACACCAGACGGTACCCGTTGCAGGCGCGATCGCCATGCCGACGCAATTGCGGATACCGGTCGCGTAAATGCGCTCGTTCTTGCCATCCGGATCGAAAGCCAGAACGTCGGCGCGGCCGGCTTCGTCGCCCCAAGTGGCGCCGAGCGGGTGACTGGACCCAAAGCTTTGCAGTTCGATGCCGGTGAGTTTCGCCATGCCTTCCGCGTCGTTGGAGCCGGAGCCGACCGACACATACATTGTTTTCCCATCCGGTGAGAACACGACGTCGCGCGTGTGATGGCCGCCGACCGGCAGACGCGGAACGACCGTTTCGGCGACGCCGCGCGCCGAGAGGTCGCCGTTGCGGTAGGGGAAACGGACAACGGCATCGGTGTTGCCGACATACACCCATTGCGGGTCGGGTCCAGGCGGATAAAACGCGATGCCGAAGGGATAAGTCAGCCCTGAAGCGAACACCGACGGCTGTGCCGCTTCGCCGCCATTGGCGCGCAGCACGCGGATGCGGCCCGCGTCGCTCTCGGCGACGAACACGTCGCCGTTCGGCGCGGCGCGGATAATGCGCGGCCCCGACAATCCGGAAGCAAATAGGTTGACTTCAAAGCCATTTGGGACGATTGGCTTTTGGTCGGTCCGGTGCACTGTTCGGACGACATTGCGCACCGATTTGGCAAGGTCAGGCGCCGGCAAATCTTGCGGTCTGATCAGCCGCCGCGTGCCAGGGCGGTCGGCGTGCCAGTCGCCAAATGCGGCCGAGCCTTCGAGTAAACCGGCGCCTGTTTGCGCGAGCAGCGGGATGGCGGTGAGTGAAACTATTGCTGCGACGGAAATCGCAATGATCGTACGGAACGGGCGGCGCATGGCGTGCTCCTGGCAAAGCCCGAGTAACGAACAGGCCGAGGCTGGCGGAGTTCCGAGGCCCATTGATGTGGCCATGGTTCCCCGTCACGGCAAGGTGTGCGGGCACCCAATGCGTGGCTCAAACCGTGCCGGGCCGGCGGGACAAGGAGTCCCGGCAGAATCCAGTGTCGGAATTAACCCTGCGGCTGAAGTGTTTTCGTCCGGCATTCCGACCGTTCTACATTCCATTGGTTCGACCGGTGACGCATCTTGATCGCTAAAATCGCGACGCAACTCGAAATTCCCCGGCGGCTGCGCGCCCTGGTACGGGCGCGGGAATCCAGCGTTGTCGCGCTGGCGGCGCTGGTCGGCGTGATCGCTGGAATCGTCGTCGCCGGCATGGGCGCCTCCGTCGATCTTCTGCACGAATTGTTTTTCAATCTTCAGCATGGCGAGCGGCTTTCGGCGCGGCTCACGCTCAATCCCTATCTCGCACTATCGGTGCCGCTCGTCGGCGGCTTGATCATGGGGCTGGCGAGCGAGATCATCCGGCGGTGGCGGCCGGAGCGGGAAATCGATCCGATCGAAGCCAATGCGCTGCATGGCGGCCGCATGTCGCTTCTCGGCAGTATCATCGTCGCGGCGCAGACGGTGTGGTCGAGCGGGGTCGGCGCCTCGGTCGGCCTTGAAGCCGGCTATACGCAGTTTGCCAGCGGCATCGCCTCGCGCATCGGCAACGCATTCCGCCTGCGTCGCGGCGACCTGCGCATTCTGGTCGGCTGCGGCGCCGCCGCCGGCATTGCCGGCGCGTTCGGTGCGCCGCTCGCCGGCGCGTTTTACGGCTTCGAACTGATCATCGGCAGCTATTCGCCGAACAGCCTCGCTCCGGTGGGAGTGGCGGCGCTGATCGGTTATCTGGTCACGCGGTCGCTCGAACCGGCCGAACTGGGCGTCGTCGCTCCCGAGAAGATGACGGTCGTGGCGCACGATCTCGTGCTCGCCGCCACGCTCGGCCTGCTGGCGGCGGTGCTGGGCATCATTCTGATGCGCGGCGTGGCGTTCAGCGAAAACATGTTCGCGCGGTTGCGGTTGCGCCCGATCCTGCGCACCATGGCCGGCGGTCTCGTCGTCGGGCTCATGGCGCTGATATCGCCGCAGATCATGTCGTCCGGCCACGGCGCGCTGCGCGTCGCCGGCATGCTCGATCTGCCGCTTCGCACAGTCGCGCTCCTGTTCATGCTCAAGATACTCGCGTCGATCGCGTCACTGGGCTCCGGATTTCGCGGCGGGCTATTTTTCTCTTCGCTCCTGATCGGCGCGCTCGGCGGCCACCTTCTGGCGGTAGCGCTGACGATGATCTGGCCAACCGTCTATTTCGATCCGAACGCCTATGCCGTGATCGGCATGAGCGCACTGTCCGCCTCGGTGATCGGCGGGCCGTTGACGATGACGTTCATCGCGCTGGAGACCACCGGCGACCTCTGGCTGACGACGGCGGTGCTGGTCGCGGTGATCATTGCCGCCCAGGTCACCCGCGAAGTGTTCGGCTATTCGTTCGCGACTTGGCGCTTCCATCTGCGCGGCGAGACGATCCGCAGCGCCGCCGATATCGGCTGGATGCGCGAACTCACTGTCGAAAAAATGATGCGCCAGGACGTCCAGACGGTGAACGCGTCGTCGACGGTCGCCGAATTCCGCGAGGTTTTCCCGCTGAGTTCGACGGCCTATGTAATCGCCGTCGATGAGGCCGACCGCTATGTCGGGCTCGTTTCGGTGGCAGACGCCCATGCCCCCGAATCCGCCGACAAGTCGATCAAGGATGTGCTGCGCCACTCCGAGGACATGTTGCTTCCAGGGATGGCGGTGAAGGAAGCCGTGCTCGCATTCGACCGCGCCGAATCCGAGGCGCTGGCGGTGGTCGATTCCTATCTGGACCGGCGCGTCATCGGCATCCTCACCGAGGCCTATGTGCTGCGCCGCTACTCGGCCGCGCTCGAAGGCCGCCGCCGCGATCTGGTCGGCGAGGATTAGCCTCAAAAACCACGTTGCCCACCTGTGCAATCGCGTGGGGGATGCGATAATATACGAGCCACTCGGGTAGCCGGCACCGCGAAATTGACGGCGAGGGAGGCGGAAATGCGTATGGTCGCGACAAGGCAAGCGTCGGTTTTCTTGGCGTTATCGTTCTTAATCGGCGGCGTCTGCGCTGCGGCTGCACAGACGATGAGCTACGCCGACGCGGTCGACCAGCTCGCCGCCGCCTGCCGTACCGATCTGGCAAAATATTGCAAAGGCGTTCAGCTCGGCAACGGAAGGTTGCGCGCCTGTCTCGATGCGCACCAGAATGTAGCGTCGCCGCAGTGCCAGCAGGCCCGCGTCGCGGTCTACGCGTCGATTGCGCGTCGCGTCGCGGCCCAGCGAAATATCGGCGACATCTGCGACGCGGATATCGAAAGATTGTGCGGCACCTCGCACGCCGACGCACATCTCGTGGAGTGTCTGCTTAGCGTTTCGCCCGCCGCGATGAGCCCGGCATGCAACCAGGCCTTCACCGACACCGGCTGGCGCACGGAAAGGGCTCAGCAATGATCAGGCATCAAATCTATGCCGTCTCCGCACTGATCTTATCGGTCGCGTTGACGGTCGCGTTGGCCGATACGCGGCTGAATTCAGGTCAAATTACCAACAGCCTGGCCGCCGTCAGCAGCACCCCCGGCCTCAATCTCACGGCCGACCAGATGCGGCAGGCGGTGTTGGACAATATCCGCAATTATCCGGGGGCACTGCCGCCCCGCGCGCTGACTTTCCCGCAGCTCGCCAACCTGGCTCAGTTTACCGTGGAGATTAATTTCGATTTCAATTCCGCGGCGATCCGGCCGGAGTCCTACCGCAACGTGGGTGCGATCGCCGACGCGCTGCATAATCCGATTCTGCTCGGCTATGGATTCCTGGTTATCGGTCACACCAACTCGGTCGGCGGCCGCATATATAATGTAGGCTTAAGTCAACGGCGGGCGGAGGCCATCGTCGCCGCATTGGTCAATCCCTTTGGGGTCAATCCCGCGGTTCTGCAGCCGGTCGGCATGGGCGAAGAACAGTTGCGCGATCCGGCACACCCGACTTCGGGCGTTAACCGCCGCGTTCAGCTCATTAACGTGGGCAAGAAATTCTGTTTCGGCCGCTCCGGGGAACAATTCGTGTGTCAGTGACGAGCCTGCTCGATTGATCCGTTGCGCCTCGCTTCGTCTCATGGGCGCAGATAAGCGTGATCCTGCGCCTGCAACTTCATGGGCGCAGGTAAGCGCGATCCTGCGCCTGCACTTCATGGGCGCAGGTAAGCGTAACCCTGCCCCTGCAATTCGGCGAGCCGCACCACGCCGCCCTTTTCGGCGACGGCAAAACCCGGCAGCAAATCTTTCAGCGTGACGTTTTGCGCCCGCATCGTGTTGATGCAGGCATTCAGCCCAAGTCCCGACTTTCTCAATTCATCGACGTCGTGCGACGTGTCGGGCGCGGCCGCGGCGGTATGGAAAGCTTTCAGCGCCGGGCCGTGCACCACGAGCGCGATCGTCACGTTTTCGGGGCCGCCCATGCCGATGAAGTGATTGCGGATGTTGCCGAGCACGAAACCGACCTTGTCGAGATCGGCCAGATGATAGACGACCTTCGACGCATCCGCCGTCGCCGCGCGGGCGGGCGCGATGAAGGCCGGCATCGGCAGGGCGGCGCAAGCGAGCTGAAGCAAACTGCGTCGGCGCATTGGATTCTCCACGGTAGTACTCGGGTTCAGTTTTATCGTTTACGCCGCATCGCGGCCAATTCCTTGCGGTCGGCAACGAGAGGCGTGCACTCGCTCAAGCTCGTGCGGTCGAGCCGGAATACTTTGTCGTCGGCGCCGGCTTGCAACGCGCCGGCGGCTTTCGCGTCGGGCGCGTTGCCTTGCCAGATGCGGATATGGTCGAGCTTGACGATGACCGAATTGTCGTTGTTGGCAAGCGCAACATCGACGCCGCCGCCGTCGCAATCGACGTCGCATTCGAAATCGATGCCGGCGGGTCTCGTCACCCGGTCCTCGGGCGGTATGTCGGAGTTGTCCGGATCTTTGATCGTTGGCGCGTGGCCGCAATTGCCGCTGGAATCGAAATCGCCCGGACGATCGCGAAAATTGACGCCGAGCCGAAACGAATATTGGAAATTCGGGAAGTCCGGATCCTTTTCGGTGCTGATGAGGAGCTTCATCACGCTGACTTTTTGCAACGGATGTTGCGCGAGGTGCTCGGGATCGTAGCGACGCACGAAGCAGGCATAGGCCTTCGGCTGGGGAACGCTCCCGGCGAACATCCGCTTGGCAAAATCGGCGTCGAGCTGCTGGTCGTCGGCCATGGCCGGCAGCGCGGCCAAGACTACCATCGCGCCCGCTATCGCCGCCGCGGGGGCGGAAACCGTCGATTTTGCGCGCAATGACGCCATTTCATCCTCGGCCGCGATACATTGTATATACTTGGTCGGCTTTGCCGCCGCACACGTTCAATCCGCCGTCCGCAACATACGGCCGCGATGGACCGCGTCGGCGGTAACGATAAAATGGCCGCCGCCCGACGGGAGAAGACGCTGAGATGGATGAGCGGACAACGGTCGATTGCATCGCCAATGCGCGCGCTTTAGCGCCGGTCATTGCGGCGGCGGCGCCGCGCATCGAGGCCGGCCGCGAGTTGCCGCCGGATCTCGTCGGCGCGCTGCACGAGGCGCGCATGTTCCGCATGCTGGTGCCGCGCTCGCTCGGCGGCGAGGAAATTTCCCCGGTCGCCTTCGTGCAGGCGATCGAAGAGCTCGCCAAGGTCGATGCCTCGACGGCATGGTGCGTTGCGCAGACCTCGGTCTGCTCGACGATATCCAAAAGCATGCTGCCGGAGACCGCCGAGGAGATTTTTAAGAAAAATCCGCGCGGCGTGCTGGCCTGGGGCGCTTCCACCCACAACAATGCGAAGGCGGTCGCCGAAAACGGCGGCTTCCGCGTCACCGGCGTCTGGCCGTTCGCCAGCGGCAGCCGCCACGCCACCTGGCTCGCCGCTCACTGCTTCATCGTCGAGGCCGACGGCCAGCCGCGCCGCGACGCCGACGGCAACCCGGTGCAAAAGACTATGGTCGTTCCGCGCGAACGGGCGGCGATCACCGATGTGTGGCACGTGGTCGGGCTGAAAGGCACCGGCAGCGACAGCTATGCTTTCACCGATGAATTCGTGCCGGAGCGCCGCGCCATCGCCTACCATGCGATGGATCCTGCCGAATGGCGCGAGCACGGCCCGCTCTATTCATTCAGCATCTATCAGCTGTTCGGGTCGACTTTTCCGGCAATCGCGCTCGGCATCGCGCGGGCGATGCTCGATGCTTTCGTCGAGCTGGCGCGGACCAAAACGGCGGGAAGCGGCACCTCGCCGCTGCGCGACAATGCGGTGGTGCAATCGCAGGTCGGCGTCGCGCAATCGCAGCTTGCCGCGGCGCGGGTGTTTTTCCTCTCGGCGTGGGAGGAGATCTGGGGGGCGGCGCAATCGGGAACGGTGTCGATCGACCAGCGCGTGCGGCTGCGCATGGCGTCGATCCATGCCAGCCAGCAGGCCCGGCAGGTCGTCGAGACCGCCTACCTTGCCGCCGGCGCCACCGCGGTTTTCGCCAGCAATCCGTTCGAACGGCGGTTTCGCGACATGCATGCGGTGTCGCAGCAGGCGCAGTCGCAATTCTCGATTTACGAGGCGATCGGCCGTTATTTCCTTGGGCTCGGCCCGCACCCGCGGCTGTTCTGATCGCGCTCCAAGGCTGACAGCGCGCGCCGCCGCGCCCGACCACGAACTTAAAACCCAGGACCAGGCCATGTTTTTTGAAGAGCGTGTTGCGGAACTGATGCGCAAAATGCTGCGCCGGAAGCTCTATGTGCTGATCTCAAAACCGGTCGTGCCGCTGGAAAAGTTGAAACCGTTTCTGATGGCGCATCTGGAATATATGATCGGGCTTGAAAAACGCGGCCTCGTCTTCGCCTCCGGGCCGCTGGCCGACGGTGAGGGGCCGCCGAGCGGACACGGTCTCACGGTGTTGCGGACGACGAGCGCCGAGGAAGCCCGCGCCATCGCCGAAGCCGACCCGTTTTTTACCAACGGATTGCGCAGCTTTGAGTTGAAGGAATGGACGATCATGGAGGGTTCACTCGGCCTGCGGGTCAATTTCTCCGATCAATCGGTCGAGGTGACATGACAATCCGAGCGATGCCGCGGTAAAAGAAACGCAGAAGAAGAATTGAGGGAACGTTCATGGAGACCATAGGCTTTGTCGGCGTCGGCAAGATCGGCATGCCGATCTCGCAGAATCTGATCAACAGCGGCTATCGCGTGGTCGGCTATCGCCGCCATTCGCTCGCGGAATTCGAGAAGATCGGCGGCGTGGCGGCGCGCTCCTCGGCCGAGGTCGGCGCCCAGGCCGACATCGTGCTGTCGTGCCTGCCGTCGACGGAGGCGCTCGACGAAGTGATGCACGGTCCGCACGGTCTCGTGCAGTCGGCGCGGCCGGGGCAGATCGTCGTCGAGCTCGGCTCGCATCCGGTTCCGGACAAAAAGCGTCAGATCGCGCCGCTGGCGCAGAAGGGCGCCATTTTCATCGACGGCGAAGTCTCCGGCACGCCGGGCATGGTGTCGGCGCGCAAGGGCGTCATCTATCTCGCCGGCGACGCCGATGCCTGCAAAAAAGTCGAGGGCGTGGTCGCGGGCTTTGCCAATTCGTGTCTCTATTTCGGCGAGTTCGGCGCCGCGAGCCGCGTCAAGCTTGTCAACAACCTCTTGGTCGCGATCAACATCGCCGCGACCGCGGAGGCGATGGCGCTCGGGCTGAAAGCCGGCGTCGACGTGGCGCTGATGATCAAGGCGATCGCCACCGGCAGCGGCGGCTCGACCCAGTTCGGCATCCGCGCGCCGTGGATGGCGGAACGCCGCTTCCAGCCGATGCAGGGCGGCGTGCCGAGCCTGCAGCACTATTTCGACATGCTCAAGGATTTCGCCGATCACGTTGGCGTGGCGACGCCGCTTTTGGATTGCGTCGTGCCGCTTTACCAGCGCTTCATGGACATGGGGCTCGGCGACAACGACGTGGCCGCCATGGTCGACGTCATCGGCTCGCTGCCGCGCGAGTAAAACCCTTCCCCGTGCGGGGGAGGGTAGGGTGGGGGGTCGGGAGGTTGTACGCAAACGAGGACGCCGCGCGCGACCTCACGACCCCCACCCCCAACCCCTCCCCACAAGGGGGAGGGGCGAACAGAGCAGGAGAGTTCGTATGATCCGCGTCAGCAAGATCGCCCATGCCAGCTACGAGACGCCCGATCTCGATCGGCAGACCGAGTACTACACCGAAATTTTGGGGCTGACGCTCGCCGCCAAGGAGAAGGACGCCGTCTTTCTCGCTTCCACCGTCGATCATCATTCCGTCGTGCTGCGCAAGGGCGCGCAGGCGCAATGCGCGCGCGTCGGATTTCAGATCGCGCCCGACGCCGATCTCGGGGAATTCGAAAAGCAAGTCGCGAGTCACGGCGTCAAAACCGAGCGCCGCAAGGACCCCGAGCCGTCGATCTCCGACATGCTGGTGTTCGCCGATCCCAAAGGCACCGTCATGGAGGTGTTCAAGCGCGACGCCTTCGCGCATCAGAAATTCCAGTCCAAAGGCATCGTGCCGTTTAAGCTCGGGCACGTCGCCTTCCACGTCACCGACGTCAAGCACGTCACCAAGTTCTATTGCGACGTGCTCGGCTTTCGCGAATCCGACTGGATGGGCGACTTCTTCTCGTTCCTGCGCTGCGGACCGGATCATCACACCATCAACCTGATGCAGACCGGCTCGAACCGGCACTTCCACACCGCGTTCGAGCTGCGCGACTGGGGCCACATGCAGACGGCGTGCGATTTCCTGTCGCTCAAAGGCTATAAGTTGCTGTGGGGACCGGGGCGGCACGGCATCGGCCACAATCTGTTCGCCTATCACCGTGCGCCGAACGGCATGATCACCGAAACCTTCGCCGAGCTCGACCGGATGAACGAGGAGCTCGGCTATTTCGAACCGCGGCCCTGGCACCGCGACAATCCGCAGCGGCCCAAAGTATGGGCCAAGGACCCGTCAGCCTCGAATCTGTGGGGTATTATGCCGACGGACGAGATGCATCACTGACGGGTTCGGCGTTGGGGAGGAAAAAATGAAGAATTGGGTTCGCGCGGCGGCCGCGTTGGCGTGCCTTGCCGCGGCGGCTGCTGCAACCGGCGCGGCGCGTGCCGACAATTATCCGTCGCGCACCGTCACCATCATCGTGCCCGCCTCGCCCGGCGGCGTTACCGACCTGCTCGGCCGCATTCTGGCGCAGCACATGATCGCCGACTGGGGCGCGCAAGCGGTGGTCGTGAACAAGCCGGGCGCCAACAATCAGATCGCCGCGGAATATGTCACGCACCAGCCGGGCGACGGCTATACGCTGTTCATCGGCCCGGAGACTACTTTCGTCGTCAATCCGACGCTTTATCCGCATCTGGCCTACGATCCGGTGAAGGGGTTCACGCCGATCACTGGGCTCGTTCAGATCAATCATGCGCTGATCCTCAATCCGGCGGTTCCCGCCAACAGCGTCAAGGAATTGATCGCGCTCGATAAGGCCAAGCCCGGTCAGCTCAACTACGGCACGTTCGGCGTCGGCTCGAGCGGCCATCTCAACATGGAAATGTTCAAATCCATGACTGGGACGAAATTCGTCGCCGTCCACTACAAAGGCGCGGCGCCGGCCATGCAGGACGTGCTCGCCGATCACATCCAGCTGATGTTCGTCAGCGTCGGCACTGCCTTGCCGCAGGCCAACGCCGGCAAGGTGAAATTGATCGGCATCGGCGCGCCGAAGCGGATGGCGCTCTTGCCGGATGTTCCGGCCATTGCCGAGACGGTGCCGGGTTTCGCCGCGGTATCGTGGTTCGCGCTCTACGGCCCGCCCGACATGCCGCGCGAGGTGGTCGCCAAGATCAACAGCGAAGTGCAGAAGATCTTTGCCGATCCGGAGGTGAAGAAAAACTTCCTCGATAAGCAATATTTCGACTTGATCGCCGGCTCGCCCAAGGAGCTGCGGGAGCGGCTGCGCACCGAAGAGCCGAAATGGCGCAAGCTGATCACGGAAGCCCATATCAAAATGGAATGAGGCCGTTGCCGCGCATTGCCTTGCGGCTGATCGGAAAAGCCGCCAATATCGGCCGATGTCGCTCAAGCGTTTTGTCGACTTTCCGTGGGTGCAACGGTCCATCGGCGCGGCGGCCGCCGAGTATTTGCGGTTTGTTTGGAACACCAGCAAATTCGGCATCGATCCTGCCGATTTCTACGTGCGCGTTCGCCCGGATCTGCCGGCGATCGTCGCGATGTGGCACGGCCAGCACTTCATGATGCCGTTCTTCAAGCGCGAGGAGCACCTGGTCAAGGTGCTGATTTCGCGCCACCGCGACGGCGAGCTCAATGCGGTCGCGGCCAGCCGTCTCGGCGTCGAGCCGATCCGCGGCTCGGGGACGAGCGGCCGCGATTTTCTGAAAAAAGGCGGCGTCGCCGGCTTCAAGCAGATGCTCGAGGCGCTCGGCCGCGGCTATAATGTCGCGCTCACAGCCGACATCCCCAAAGTCTCGCGCGTTGCCGGCCGCGGCATCGTGCAGCTGGCGCGCGCGTCCGGCCGGCCGATCTATCCGGTGGCGGTGGCGACCAGCCGCTACATCGAGCTGAAGACCTGGGACCGCTCCGTGCTCAATCTGCCGTTCGGCCGTTTCGCCATCGCCGTCGGCGATCCGGTCCGCGTCGCGCCGGATGCCGACGATGCGGCGCTCGAAGACGCGCGGCGCCTCGTTGAACAGCGTTTGAACGGAACGACGGAACGCGCTTATGCCATCGCCGAAGGCCGCGCCAAGGACTTCGTCTGGCGCCGCAGCCAAACCGGAAGCACGCAACTCGCCTAAAGCAAAAACGAATGCAAAACGCGCCGCCTTTCGCTCGAGGCAAGCGGAAAATTGGAACCCCGGAGGAAAACAACAACCATGCGGACCATCACCCTTGAAGAGCATTTTGCGACGCCGGGATTTCTCGACGGGCCGGGCCAGGACCTCAAGAACGCGGCGCTGAAATTCGAAGGCCGCGCGACGCGGCTTATCGAAGCGTTGTGCGACATCGGCGACAAGAGAATGGCGGCGATGGATGCCGCCGGCGTCGACATGCAGGTGCTGTCGCTGACCTCGCCGGGCACCGAGCAGCTGGACGCAGCCGACGCGATCGCATTGTCGCGCGAAGTGAACGACTTCCTCGCCGCAGGCGTGAAGAAGAACCCGAAGCGGTTCGCCGGCTTCGCCACGCTGCCGACCGCGGCGCCGGACAAGGCCGCGGCGGAGCTCGAGCGCCGCGTCAAGGCGGGCGGTTTCGTCGGCGCCGTCATCAACGGCCACAATCGCGGGCGCTATCTCGACGATAAATTCTTCTGGCCGATCCTGGAATGCGCCGAAGCGCTCAACGCGCCGATCCATATTCATCCGACGCGGCCGCCGCAGGCGGTGGTCGACGCCTATTATTCGGGCTTCTCGCCGCTTCTGGTCGACATGTTCGCCAGCCCCGGCTGGGGCTGGCATATCGAAACCGCGGTGCACGTCATTCGCCTTATCCTCGGCGGCGCCTTCGACCGCTTTCCGAATCTGCAGCTGGTGATCGGCCATCTCGGCGAAGGATTGATGTCGATGTTCCAGCGGCTCGACAACATGACGCCGGCCATGACGAAATTGAAAAAGCCGATCACGTCCTATCTGCGCGAGAACGTGCATTACACCTTCAGCGGCTTCAATTTTCCGGCGACGTTCCTCGATCTGCTGCTGGAAGTCGGCGTCGAGCGCATCATGTTCTCGGTCGACCACCCCTATCAGTCGATGGCGCTGGGCAAGGCGTTCCTCAAGCAGATCCCGGTCAGCGCGGCGGACCGCGAGCGCATCGCCCACGGCAACGCCGAAAAGCTGTTCGGATTTTAAGATTCACCGCGCCCCGCCGGGGAGCGGGAACTGAACTCATCCATAGGAAACGGAAACATGCGAACCATAACGCTCGAAGAGCATTTCACCACGCCGAAATTTCTCGAAGGCCCCGGCCGCAAGCGCAAGGAGCAGGCCGAGAAAGCCGGCGGCCGCCTGGCCAAGGTTTTCGCCCAGCTCGCCGACGTCGGCGACGGCCGGTTGGCGGAGATGGATGCCGCCGGCATCGATATGCAGGTGCTGTCGCTGACCTCGCCCGGCACCGAGCAATCGGAAGCCGCCGAGGCGATCGCGCTGTCCCGCGAAGCCAACGATTTCCTGCTCGATGTGGTGAAAAAGCATCCCAAGCGCTATGCCGGGCTGGCCGTGCTGCCGACCGCGGCGCCGGACAAGGCCGCGGCGGAATTGGAACACAGGGTGCGCGGGCAGAAATTCGTCGGCGCGGTCATTCACGGCCACAACCGCGGCCGCTATCTCGACGACAAGTTCTTCTGGCCGATCCTGGAATGCGCCGAAAAACTCAATGCGCCGATCTATCTGCATCCGACGCCGCCGCCGCAAGGCGTGATCGACATTTCATACGGCGGTTTCGCGCCGGCGGTGACCGATATGTTCGCCGCTTCCGGCTGGGGCTGGCACATCGAGACCGCGGTCCACATCGTCCGGCTGGTGCTCGGCGGCGTGTTCGACGCTTTTCCGAAATTGCAATTCGTCATCGGCCATCTCGGCGAGGCGCTGCCGTTCATGCTGCCGCGGCTCGACAGCATGTCCACGGCGGTGACCAAGCTCAAGCAGCCGGTCAGCTACTATCTGCGCAACAACGTCCACTACACCATTTCCGGCTTCAATTTCCCCGCGGCCTTCCTCGATATGCTGCTGGAAGTCGGCGTCGAGCGCATCATGTTCTCGGCCGACCATCCCTATGCCTCGATGACGGCGGCGCGCGCCTTCCTGGAGCAGATCCCGGTCAGCGCCGCCGACCGGGAACGCATCGCGCACGGCAATGCGGAGACGCTGTTCGGGGTCTAGCGCTCGATGCGGCCGGGCGGGGTGTTCCGCATGCCGCGGCGGCGATGCTACACTGCCGCGGTGTTTTTGAGTTTTCCGCGGCGAGCCAATGGGTCCAGGATATGAACGGCAAAACCGAAGATTTCGAACAGAGCGACGAGGATATCCTCGCCTTTGACGTGTCCGACGCGGCGCTGGAAGCCGCGGCGAGCGCAATTCCCGGCGCGGCGATATCGTTTCCCAACTCGCCCACCGTCAGCATCGTGTTCGCCTGCTGCAGCAACGGCTGACGGCGCGGCAGCGCGACGCGCCGTGACCGGCGCGTCATTCACGGCGCTTGCCTCATGGCCGGATCTGTTCCGGCCAGCCACGCCGGCCGGCGATCCGCGTTTTTTCGGGCTTTCCGAAGCTTTGAGGCTGCGGCGCCGCGCCTACGCCGGCGACGCGCTCGATGCGCGCTCCGTTTCGACGCTGGTTCGTCCCGTTCCCGCGCAGGCTTTGCAGATGATTTTGTCGCCGCGCTCGCGGATGCGGCCGGTGCCGAAGCACTGCACGCAGGTCTCCTGGCGGACCGGGGCGGGGCGGTTGTTATGCTTTGAAAAGCGCTTGCCGAAATCCACGGGATGATCCTCTGCTCTGCGGGACTGCGAATGTGGCCGGCACACTATGGCTGCCGCGCTAACGTCCCGGCGCGAGATTGCGTAAAATTTTAGAGAAGCCGCCGGC